>NZ_SOFS01000046.1 GCF_004402235.1 Cryobacterium glucosi | reverse complement strand
GTTCAGATCAGGAAGTGGGCAGATCTCATGGCCACCAGCGGGCAGTTCTACTGGCCGTCAGCGGGCAGTTCCATGGCCGCCTATGGGCAGCTTGTCATGGCCGCCGACAGCTGAAGAAGCCGGGACAGATTGAGTTGTATGTGAGCGCGCTTTCCGACGCTGGCAGGCTGGGTATTCATGTGCCGCAGGCGGACGAACGATTGCACCGACAGCGCGCGTTAAAAGCACGACGGGAGGGTCTCGTTCCCGAAGATATGCAGATTACGTTTCGCCGCAGGAGAGCCGGTGACAAGGATGAGCTGTGGACGACGTTGGGCAAGCTGCCGGCGTGGCAGGTGGAGGTATCCAAACCGGTTCGCGGGCATAGCCTCGCACCAGAACAGAGTGATGTAGTTCGGGCCTTGTCAGAGAGCTCGACGTTTCAAGTGACGGGAGAACCTCGCGATCGTGCGCTTCGGCTACTTGAAGCACTCGTGACCGGGGCTCGCGAGGATGGAATGACGGTCACCGCTGCAACAGCACGGGTGGTCCGCGGCACGAGCACAGCCTCGAGTCCGCTTCGCGACGAGCTCGTGTTCGCGGGCGAGGCTGGCGAAGTGCGATTGTGGATGACTCAAGCGCTGTTGCGCATCCCTCACGAGCCGACCGAACGGGAGCTCAACAGGGCACGGCAGGGCTACCTGTTCCCTGATCATGACGACGTCCGTGACAAATTTCTCGGTATCGCGCTCGATGGCCCTGGCGTTTTTTGGGGCAAAGAGTGGAGCGAGTCCGACGCGCATCGGCTCGAGGAAGACCTCGGGCAAGTCCTTGAAGAGATCCGTTTTCGCCACGGAGCACAGGTCGTATCTCGCGACGCCGAGTTGCGCAGGAGTGAAGCGAACCAACGACGGCGTGAAGAAGCTCAACGCGAGTGGGATATTGCACGAGACCGAGCCATCATCAGGTTCAAGGAGCAGCGCGTGATCGACGAGATGCTCGCCCAGGCTAGACAGTGGAACCAGATATCGGAGCTACGCCGATACGCAGAAGCAATCCGAAGTTGGGCTTCCCCTCTTGACCAGGAACGACGAACTAGGGCGCTCGCCTGGGCTGGACAGATCGAGAATCAGGCCGATGCAATGGATCCGCTCCACAAATCTGCCGCGCCACCGCCTTTGATTCCTGAACCGTCGCACACAGACCTGAAACCGTACATGGGTTCCCGTGGGCTGTTTCGCCCCTGAGCGTCAGTGGCCCCAGCGTCGCGGCGCCCGTTCGTAACGGACAGGGATCTCCGAGGGCTTCAACGGCCGGTCAACGATCGGACGAACACTCACGGGCGTGATCCGTTCTTCCTCATGAGTCCGCTCGATAATCTCAGCAACCGTCGAGTGGTCGTTGGCTTTGAGCTCGTCAATGAGGCGAACGATGAGGGAGTCGAGGCGGTGCACCTCAGCTTCCGCGGCGGCCAAGCGCTCGTGCATGGTCGCTGCGCGATGTCCGCACCAAGCGCGTAGTAGCTCATGAACCGGGCGAACGCTTTCGAGGTACCACTGGTACTCCCACTCGGGAGATGACGAAGCCGCTCGATTACCAGAGGAGACGAAATTGCGGCCATGTTTGGTCTTCTCGCGGTACTCACTTTCGTCAGATATCACCCAGTCGAGCACAGGCACTGGACGGATCCGGCACGCATACTCAGAGATCAAGAGCGTCCCCTCAAGCGAGAGCATTGTCACCCCACCGACTGTGAACGAATCGATCTGAGCAAGCAGGTCAGCCATAGGAAGCCCGATCAGCTTCGCCAACTGGGCAGGTTCGTGAACGGCGGTCGCATATCGGACCGGAGTCCACTCCCTTTGCGCGACCTCAATGGGGATCAGCAGAGAGAACACCCTTTCGGTGGCATCTTGCTCCGTCTCGGTCAGATCGAAATCGTTGATCCGCTGCCAGTTCGCCCAGAGCGCGTCGTATTCACGGACCCCCGACCAGGGTCCCCGAAGACGGCCGCCCGGGATGTTCTCCACCATTCCGGCTTGATCACCGTCAAGGTGTTCGATGTCATAACGAGGGTGATTCTTCTTGCCCGTGTCGATGGCGGTTATCTTCACCCGTTCTGACGGAGCGTAGTCACGCAAGCGGTAGATCTGTTCGTCACCGATGTCCATGTACACCCGACCCGTCGTTGTTCGTGGCTTCGCTCCCAGAGTAGGAGACTCGGCGAAAATGTGGGGCACTAATGTGACTGAGCCTCGGCTGCATCAGGGGTAGCACCCTGGTGATTCGGTTCACGGATGCCAAGCGTGTCATCGACCGCGGACAGAGTCATCTATTCAGGCAGGCATTCATAGAGGTGCCGAGCAGCACCTGCAGAATCTGCTGCAGTTGTCGGTCCAGACGTTAGCCGATCTTGACCTCGCGCCGCCATTCGGATCGTCCCCGTCTTCTGGTTGAACTCATTCAATCAGAGGGGGGGCAGACATCAGCCGGGACAGTGTGCGCGGCGCGCTTCGAACGCTGTGCATTCGCTCCGGCGGTTCTGCGCTCTCAGGTCTACTGCCATTCCGGCACGCCGGAGTGCCACGGGTGCTGAGGCGGGAGGCCTACATGCGGTTCTTGTGCTAAATCCCGGTACTCCGGTGGGAGAAGCACCGGCGCATCACGTGCGCTGGCGTTGAGAAGATCCCACCGATTCTCGTAGCGGCTCCAAACCGGGGCCAACACCCGTGCTCTCTCCACTGGCGCATTGCGTTTCCCCGGCTCCGCGGACGGGTCGGTGAGCCAGTTCATATGCGAGATCCACGCAGCGGCTGCGACATGGTCGCGCGGCACCACGAACGCGCGCGGTGACGTCACCAGATTGTCGGGAAGCATCACGAGTACGAACCATTCCCGGTCGGAAATCGAGGGCAGCTGAGCGTTGGGACCCAAAGGCCAGCTGACCTTGTCTCCGACACCACGCGCGGCCTTCACCTGAACCTCGATCATCCGCCGATCGCCTGTCGTCTGCACGGCGAGTATGTCCGTCCGCTCGAGGCCATCGCGCGTGAGCGCGACGCCCCAGCCAAGGAGGGAGAGCGCAGCGCAGGTCCAATGCTCGCCGGCCGACTTGCTCATTTTGGTGTCTACCATGTAGGTCAGCATGGCAGGGTTCCCAGGCCTAATCCGACAATGCTCAGCAGACCTGGACAGCTTTCGTGCACCCGGTCGTTTTGCATCGGCACGCTCGCTGGTTGCAGCGTATCGCCCCGTTCACTGACCCGCCCTGCTGACGTACGCGGCTCGATACACTGACTGCGTGCGAGATACCCGCCTTGACCCGCTGCCGTCCGAGCTTCGCCGCCGCCGTGAGCAAGCTGTCGCGGAACTGGAGACTGGCATCAGCTGGCTAGACGGATGTCCGACCCCGGTGGGTACCGAGGTTATGGCAGCACTGGAGACCTTCACGAACATGCCGAGACGGGTGCTCGACATGGCCGACAAGCGCCTAGGTGAACTCAACTCGAATGTGTGGGTGAGCGCGAACCGCCTGCGTGGCGAAGGTGACGACCACGAACGACTCGATGCTCTGGCCGCGGTTGTGAACGCGTTCCTCTGGCTCTCCGACCACGACGAGGAGTGGGAAGACTCGGGGTACGGCAACCGCCCCGATGTGGAGCCGGAGTACAACGTCGACGCTTTCATCGAGGTTGTCAACGACAGGTTGCTGCACGCCCGCGCCGACTGGCTTTTCGAAGACGGGCGATTCCAGGAGCGCGGAAACTACGTAATGCACTCCGAGGTCCTGCGGCCCGCGACCATCCTCCTCGGCGACGACCCCGTGTTCAACACAGCGTCCAACGCCTACCAGAGTGCGCTTACGCGACTCTCGAAGGGCGAGACGGATGTCGCGCTGACGCAGGCTGCCACCTCGCTTCAGGAGTTCTTCCGGGCACTCGGCGTCGAAGGGAACTCGGTTTCCGACCAGCTCGACAACGCACAACGCCAAAATGTCATCAGTCCCGCCGATCGCTCTCTCATGAAGCCCCTAATTGGTTGGGTAAACGCAGACCGGTCCGACCGTGGAAACGCCCACCGTCATCGCGAGGGCGATGTGACGAAGGCGGACGCCTGGCTCATGATGCACGTCGTCGGCGCGCTCATGGTGCGGCTATCGAACCGGGAGCCACGCGACATCGTGGCCGCGCGCGAAAGGCGCGAGGCCGACACGGCGGCTGCACGCGAAGATCGCGAGCGCCTCGAACGCGCGGCGCAGACAGCGGCAGTGCCGTTCCCAGAGCAGGACCCGTGGCAGCGATTCGGCCAGCATGGAGACGACACGCCGTTCTGAGTCATTTGTGGCTGCTGACAGACGGGTTGCTGCGATCACACTGTAACCGCACAGTCTCGGTCATTCGTGTTGTCCGGCGAAAATCGGAGGCAATGTGACGGTGACAAGTCGCCCACGACCTCGATGTCCAGTGGGACCTGCGACCGCTGCCGACCCGCTATCACCAGATATGACGGTGCCATCCGTTCTCACCGCGCTCAGCTCACAGCGCGCCGACGGTGCCTTTCGACGAGCTGGGACAACTGCATCGCACCCCAGTCGGTGTCAGCGGAGAAGGATGTTCCCGGCCGGAGAATCTGTGCGCGAAATGTTGCATCGTCGCGGATTTTCGCGGCGGCCCAGCGGTGGTTCCCGTCCACGAGAACTGTGCGGCCGTCAACCAGTTCAACAGCCAGCGGGCCCTCAGCACCCCAGGACGAAGGCTCTTTTGCGAACGTGCCCCCGCGGTCGGAGAGGTAGTGCTCTAGCGGCTCACTGCGCAAGACTCCCTGGATGCTTGCATCTATGACGCTAAGCGGCACGTCTTCTGGTGGGCCCAAGGTCAGAAGCCCGCGCCTCCACTCGCCGATCAGTGCCGTTGCCTGCGTATCGTCACCCTGCGAAGCCTGAGGAAGACCGAGTTCGATCGTGTCGATCACGAAAACCCCCTCGTCCGAGTCCCAGCGCCCCAGGCTTGCGACGTCAAAAGTGGGGTGCACGCCTTCGTACCCTTCTGAAGAGGACAACGCTGGCACTGCGTAGTCCGGCTCAGCTATGCCATGGGGAGAGCTTTGGGAGACGGTTTCGCTACGGAAGAGTTCGGCTTCGGCCAGAGCGACTGCTCGTGATCTGTGCAGGAACCCCGAGCTGTGGATTTCTGCAGGCGTCATGGAGACCAGGTCCACGACAGGCGCAAACGCCAACCCATCAAGGTCGAGGCGGAACGCCTTATAGTCCTCGAACGTTTCGTACACAGCGAGGACGTCAAGGTCGATCGGCGCTTCTGGCCCGTGCACCGTCGACCCAAAAACATAGAGTGCGAGGCGGGGATGCCGCCGAGCCACCTCCCTGAGCCCCGCTAACTCATCGACGATCATTGCCGAAGGCGCCGCAGGGTGTCCGCCCAGCGTAGGATCTCCACCCCTGCATCCTGGGCTGCGGCCATCGCATTCTTCGTTGGCCCAGCGTTGGGGTTCGTGGCGACGAAGATGTCAAACGGGGAGCATCGATCAATCGCGAAATGGACTGTGGTGACCTCAGCCTGGTAGGAGTCTTCGATGTAGAGCACTAGCTCCGGGAGGCCATCTGTGCGGGTGATGCGGAGTCTGCGGCTGTCTAGGTGAGAGACGGATTCCACATGCGAGTGGCGGAGTAGGCCTCGCATGACGAACGCGAGGTTCTCCGGAACATAGGTCTGTGGGTCATCGAGCCTGACGGCTCGCATACTATCCGCCAATCCTCCCCACGCGACCTCCTTCTCCAAGCAGAGATTAATCGCGTCGGCTTGGAAAATGCCGGTCCTTGGGATATTCACGATGAAGTCGACGTCACCACCGAGCAGATGCGCGATGTCGTCCGCGATCACGTTCTGTTTCTTGATCACCGCGAATCGGATGGGGCGTTGTTCGCGGCGCGTGATGCTGACGTAGTCACCGTCAGCTTCTGCGTCCACCACGACGCCGTCGTAAAGGGACTTGTACTTGTTCAGGACGAAGTCGTCAACTGTCCCCAAAGATGCCCTCCATCGCTTTGGGGAATAGTACCGTCTTCAGACCGCCTTCACCTTGGTGACGATAAGTGAGGCCGTCCACGTGGCTGCGGTACTCAGCGACGACCTCCTTCTCCGCCGGAGTAAGCAACTGAGTATTCGCGTCGATGATCCGGAGGATCCGTCGGTGATTAGGGATAACGGTCTCGACCATATCGTGCTGCCACATGGCGGCTTCCTCCGCCTCGGGATTGAAGCGATACTCGTTGTCAGGTCCGATGGTGCGATGAAGATAACGGTTCTGGGTCGCGTATGGCTCGATAGCTGTGCGCGCTTCCGCTCTCGATGCGAAGGATGCGATCCCCAAGGCAGCCTCTATTACTGCCAGCCGCCCTTCTTTCCACGCAAGAAGCATCTCAACTGGATGATCAATGGGCGCCTTGTCTGCGATCGTGTGGCAGTTGGCGCAAAGAAGAATCAGGTTATCCCACGCGCCTAGATCTGGTTCGTCCACACTCGCATCGCCGCGTGGGCCGTCACCGCTTGCGGCAATTACGTGGGCAATTTCGCCGAAGTGGGCTGAACTGCCGCTCTGTAAATCGACGAACAGCGCCTTCTGGCAAGTGGGACTCTGACAGTATCCCGCTGAGTCTGCCCAGAGCCGGAACCGCGTCGCCTGACTGGGGTTCGCCTTTCCACGTACACAAGAATCGCTCATTCTATGAGTATGCATGCCGGATGGCACCCTCACGCCAGGTAGCAGCTGATGATCAGTAGGCCGCTGCGGCCACCTGAAGGTTTAACAATCATGTGGGAGCGGCGGCTTCGTCACGACGGTGACGTTCAGTGGATGGACCAACTACATCCGGTAGTACTCATCAGGCTCGAAGCTCGATTTCCAGCCGCGATTCTTCGGGTGGGTGGATAGCCAACGCCCGAGTTCCGTAAGCGCTGAGTTGAGATCTTCGAGAAGCGCGACCTGACGGTGGACAAAAGTCTTGTCCGTGATGTTCGTCCGCAGCGCGTGGGCGGGCTTCTGACGCGCGCGACGAATCTCGCGCAGCGGTCGCATGAGGTCGGTGACGACGGCTTTGTCGATGCCTTTTCCCTCGATGAAGTTGGCTAGGCGGGTGAGCGTCCCCATCGCTTGGTCATGCGAGTCCTTGCGCGGTGTGCCGGCAGCGTCCAGCGCGTCGTGGCGGATGTTTTCCGAGAGGACTTTGTCGAGTTGCACGATGAACTCGTCCCATTCGCGTTGCGAAGGCCGAAGTATCCAACCGAAGTCCTGCGGTCGTTCCAGGTGTGTGAAGAGTGGCTGGCCGAATGCGCCCTGCCACAGCGCGTTCAAATTCTCGATCTCGAGAAAGAGATGGTCGAACGGCCCGATACCGTCGGCCCATTCGCCCATCTGAGTCATCCACCAAGCGGGGTGAGGGTTGAGTCCGTCTTCAGTGACCTGATAGGACAGCCAGCGCTGTTGATGCTCGGGAGTCAATTTGGCGAGATCGCCGTAGAAGGCCGCCACACGGCGCACGATCGGTGTGTTGACGTCCTTGCGTTCATAGCCCGACAGGTCGTACGCAAAGCCGAGGTGGCTAAGAGACACCTTGTCGCGCTCGAGCTCGCTCTCGTCGAGATAGGCCTCGTCGCCGATGCCCATCTCAACACCGAAGTCCCAGTATCGAAAGTGGTATCGCGGGTCGTTTCGATAAGGCTCCAGGACATCGGCGCAGAAGTACGCGAGCTCGAGGGTGCCGCGTCCCTTCGCCAGGGCGGCTGCAAAAGGCTGCCCCTTGAGCCGCGCTGGGACACGCACGCCTTTGAGTGCCAGCGGGGTCGGATAGAGGCATAGCCCGTACTCGGCAGTAGAGAGGTCCTCTAGCGATGCGATCTGGGACTCAGCCGTGCGGCGCGACGGCCAGGGCCGGATGTGTGGGTTCGGGTAGTCCACCTCCGAAACCATCACCTGAAGGTTCCCGCCGGCGACGAGTTCCTTCGCCTTGTCCACGACGTGCGGGTCAGCATCAGCGGGAAGGTAGAGGCCATTGAAGTCCCTGGACGTCAGGTACCGGTCCACGACCGACTTCGCGAGCGTGTTGGGCGTGAGATCGGACTTGCCTGCATTCATACGCACTCCAAGCATCGACATCGTTGCGTCAGTATCTTGCTCCCCGTCGATGCGAGTTGACGTCAGCAACACGGCGAGCGAGACATCAAGGACAGCATGAGAGTCATGCCTTACCCGCGGCAGGTACCCCGCCGCGATTGGAGGTGCTCAAAAGCTGCGACGCGGATGGCGCTTGACGCGCCTAGAGGCGAGCCCGAGTAGGAGCATGCCGGGCACGAGCAGGAACATCCATGGGTTGTCCACCATCGTCTGCCAACCCGCGTCAGCGACGAGAGCGGAGCCGTCGATAAAAGCCTGAAGAAAGAGCTGACCAAGATTGATGTCCATGGCAGAAGGTTAGACCCGACCTGCGACACTGCCCCGTCCTTCCGACGCCGGCATCGGGACAAGGAGAAAAGGGGCAAGTAAGCCCGCGCGATTCGCTCAGCACAGACCAACGCCATAGGCGAATGAAAGCCTGAACGTTTGGGACTGCTGTCGGTTTAGTTGACTCTCGCAGTTTGTAGTTTCTACGCCGCGTGAGCGGCAGGTTCAATCATCTCGAACTCGATCGGGGTGAGCCGGCCGAGTCCGCGTTGGCGACGCCTGCGGTGGTAGGTTCGTTCGATCCAGGTCACGATCTCGAGCCGCAGTTCTTGCCGGGTCTGCCACCGTTTCTTGTCGAGGACGTTCTTCTGCAGCAGGGCGAAGAACGACTCCATCGCGGCGTTATCGCCGCACGCGCCGACGCGGCCCATGGACCCGGTGATGCCCGCGTGGCGCAGCAGCTCAACGAACTTCCTCGACCGGAACTGCGACCCGCGATCGGAGTGCAGTGTGGTCCCGTCGATATCGCGGAGGGCGACCGCGTTTCGGAGGGCCGCGACGGCGAGGTCGGCGGTCATCCGGGAGTCGATCGAGTAGCCCACGATCCGGTTCGACCAGAGGTCCTTGATCGCGCAGAGATAGAGCTTGCCCTCGTCGGTCCAGTGCTCGGTGATATCGGTCAGCCAGAGCTGGTTCGCCCGTTAGCGGTGAACTGCCGTTGCACGAGATCGTCGTGGACGGGCGGTCCGGCTTCGCGGTTCAGGCCGCGTTTCTTGGAGAAATGCGACCAGATCCTCTGCTGGGAGCATAGCCGCCACACACGCCGCTCCGACGCTCTGATCCCGGACTCGGCCTCGATCTCGTCGGCGATGAACCGATACCCGAAACCCGGCTCGTCACCGTGGATGGCCAGGGCGGCGTTGATCAAGTGCGCGTTGTCCCAGTCGCGCTCGACACCGGAGCCCTCCGCCAGGTGAAATACGCCTGCTTGGAGAAGCCCAGCACCCGGCAGGTCACCGCGACCGGAATTCTCCGGTCGGCGGCCAACTCGTGGACCAGCGGGAACATCATTTTGGGAGCGACGCCTGAGACAGATACGCGGCAGCCCGGCGCAGGATCTCGTTCTCCGGCTCCAGCAGTCGAATCCGTTTCCTCGCCTCCCGCAGCTCGGCAGCATCGGCATGGGTGACGCCGGGTCGGTTGCCATCCTCAATATCGGCCAGTTTCAGCCAGCGTTGCAGACATGACTCCGAGATCCCGAAGTCTTTCGCGACCCGCGCGATTGGGACCTCGTTCTTCCGGGCGACGGCAACCACGTCACGACGGAACTCGATGGGGAAAGCTCTTGGCACGATGAACATCCTTCCGTGAGAACCGAAATCCTCACAAATCAGGAGTCAATCAAACCGACAGCAGTCCCCCTTGATCAGTTATTAATGTCACGGGATGAGATCGACCATGCGCAATACGGCAGAAAACTCTTCGGAAGCCCAAAACCGCCGCACACATACTCTTCATGACAAAGAACCGATTCAACGACAACTCCAAACCCAACCGCCGTGCCAGGACGCGAGCAATCATGTGTCCTGGCATCACCGCCACACCAGGCGACCCGGATTTCGGCGGCATGAGCGCATCCGAAGTCCAGAGCGGCGGTCGCACCGATCATGTCTTCACCTCGCAGCAGGTCGCCCTGGCCCACTCCCGGGTCCTCCAGATGGGCATCCTCGACAAGCTCACCGCCTGGCGATGCGAGGACATTCACACCACCTGTACGTGCGCACGCCCCAGCCTCATCTCTGACCACGCCATCCTGGTGGGGCTTCTCCTGCTGTCCAGCGAACATTGTCCGCTCCAGATCGGCTCACTGGCCGTGGTGTTCCAGAACCGCCTGACGATAGAGTCGCGCACGCTTCTGAACCTCTCCTACGTCGCACCGGCTTCCCTGGGTGATGCCCGGGAGGACAAGCGTTGGTACGGCGGCACCCACCGCGCGTTCCATCGCCTGCTCGCTCTGATGGATCCCTTCCCTCAGGAAAGGGACGCGGCGCGGACCTATACAGAGGTCCAAGCCGTTCTGGACGCGCACGACGCCGACCGAAAGAAGAAGATGAAGCTCCGACTGGACGAGTTCACGGAGGCGTTCCTGCACATGACATTCATGCAGCAGCCGCAGCACCTCCGCAGTGCCACCCGACACATCGACCTCGCCGTCGACCAGACATTCATCGCATCACCCACCCGAGGCGGCTACAACAAACGGAACCTGGCAAGAAACGTTGCGGACGAAATCGGCACCGAGCCGCGGTCCCTGGATCGCGAACCGATCGACGTGTTCGCCGGCTGGTGGGCGCGCCCCACGCCCAACAACCGGAGCGACTTTCGCTGGGGCTGGGCGGCCAATATCGCCGTACGCGTCGACTCGGAACGCCCCGGAGAATCCCGATTCCCGAAGCTGGCGATCAGTGCGACCCTGAGCATGCCGAACATCGGTGTGGACGAAGAAGCCGTCTCGCTGATGCGCTCGGCACTGGGCACCGGCCTCGCCCCCGGGATCGTTGACGCCGACAAAGGTTACTTCGCCAGTTCTCGTGTCGAACGCCTCCACGAGCCCACCTTCGACCTTGGCTTCACGCCCTCGACCGACTACCGCGTCGAGCGACTCGGGGTGCACGGCGTCCAGTCCGGAGCAACCTTTATCGAAGGCAAGGCGTACTGCCCCAGCATGCCCACGACGCTCCAAAACGCGTCCAAGGATCACGTCAACGGCGCCATCGACGCAGTGACATACGAACGTCTCATTCAGGCACGCGTTCCCTTCGAGCTTCGTCCCAAGGGCAAGCCCGATGACCAGGGCCGGATCCGCATGATGTGCCCCGCCGCCGGAGCCAGTCCGACCGTCGTCTGCCCCCTGCGGACGCTTCCAGCAGACCACATCAACTCGGCCAGCCCTCACGTCGCCAATGATGACCTCCCGGATTCTCCCGACAAGATCTGCACCCAGCAGTCTGTGACCTTTTACAAATACGACGGTGTGCGCGAGCGTCAGGCCATCACGTATGGGAGCACGGCGTGGCAGAAATTTCATGCCCACGCACGGAACTCCGCTGAAAGCCTGAACGCCAGTATCAATAGCCACGATTTCGAGAGCCTCGATGACGCCTCCCGCCGCACCGCGCGCGGATTCGCCGCAGCTCAAGTCTTCGTGACGATCCTGCTCACCAACTACAACCTCCGCACAATCGCCGCCTTCATGAACACCGAGACCTTCAGCCACGCTCAGACCACAAGCGCGGGGAAAACACCCGAGAAGGTCACTCCGCGGACAGCGCGGCGACCCGAACGACCAGCATTCTGAGGATGGTCCTGTCCAAAAGCAGAAGACGGACGCAGAAAGACGAACATGCGTCCGTGAACATCGGCGTCAATAGTGACAGCGACAGAATTGCGGCCGGGTCATCGACAACTCTCTCGCGGCGAATCCGCCCGCGCATGTACTCCTTGGAGCGGCCACCTGGACCTCCATCTCACACCTCAATCAAACCCCTGGAGAACCATGTACAACACCATTACCCCGCTGGCCCACCTCGACCTCAGCGAAATCACTGACTTGTTTGACGCGAAGACATCGCCCGACGACATCGCCCAGCACCTGACCGGCGCTCTGCAGCCATCCATGCCCGCCGGCGTCACGATCAACGTGTGGAGCGTAGATGGATACGAGACCGACCTGGAACTGAGGGACGGGATGACCGGCACCGAGGTATCCGCCCAGATCTCACTCCTCGATATGGACGTCGTACCTGGGGAATTGGTAGAACTGCTCAACGAGCTTGAGGTTGCTGCGGCGAGCGCTGCGACCGGATTGGTTCACGTTCCTTTCGCCAGGCGCAGCACGAAGCGCAACGCTCGCTCGGTCCTCCTTGCGCTGAGAATTCGCTTGGGCGATGGTGTTGCTTACCTGGGTTCGAAGAATGGTGTGGCGATTTACCGGCTGCCGGGCGCGTTTGTGGGTGCACCGATCTTCGCGATCGACATGCTGGCGGCGCACGCCTGGTCACGTTTCCTTGATGCCCAGTTCGGCGAGATCCCAGATATCCGGGGGTTCAACGAGTCATTCAGCAGTCTCATATAAGGGTCCCCGCCTCTGCGGATGCCGATGCGCACTGGGCGGCTCTAACCTTCCTGGACTACGGCAGCAGCGTCCAGAGCCCGGCCTTCGGCGATGCACACGTACTCGAGGCTCAATTTGCGTATTTGCGATCGGACTAGGTCCTCGATATCTTCGGTCGCCGGGTGCGCGACACCAATGAACCCGGTGCGGCAGAGCGGTCCCAATAGATGTGGACGCGCAGGACCGAGTTCAAGAACCGGTCGCGGCGAGGCGTCCAAGGACTTGTTCGGCATAGTTGAGCGCCTCACCTGACGATGCGAAGACCTTCGAGTCTGAACCGACATTGCGCCAGTTTCGCCCCGACAAGCGCCGTTCAAGAGTGAAGCGGTCTGCCCCGCGTGATGGGAGGCATTCTGCTCGCCACGAGGTGCCGTTCCGAGGTGAGAACCCATCCCAGGAATGCGCATGGTCGCCCTGAGCCCATGACACGAGCGGGCGGGCTTTCTCCAAGGCGTGTCGAAAATCTGCGGCACTTTGATATCGCTCTCCAGGCTTCACATTGAGCGCCTTTCGAATCGTCTTCCTCAATGCAGGGTGAATTTGCGGCAGCCATCGATTCCGCACCGGATAAGTCCCCGCCGCAATCGCCGCTAGGAGTTCAGCCGTGGACACAAAGGATTGCTTGAACATCGAGTCGCCATTGAGGAGCCTGAATGCGGTGATTCCCAGGCCGTAGACGTCGCCCACGGGCGTGGTGATTCCGCCAGCAGTCCCAACTGCTTCCGGAGGCAAGTGCACCATATAGTTCCAGGGCGGCACGCCTTCGGTTGCGCCTCGCTGGCATGAGAGTCCAAAGTCGCTGACCTTCGCCACGCCGTTTTCGTCGAGCATGAGGTTCGCTGGTTTGATGTCGCGGTGCAAGAGTCCGCAGGCGTGTAGGTGTTCTACCCCGCGGCAGGCTTCTTCAATTAACCGGACTGCGTCGCCCACTGCCACGGCCGCTCCGTGGTATTTGTCCTCAACACTGCCATTGGGTAGGTACTCCATGCGTATGACGGGAGCGCCTCTGACTTCATCCGCGGAATACACTGCGACGACATTGGGGTGTTGGGCTATCACCATCGCCTGCGCCTCGGCGTGAACGTCCGCACCAGGTGTGAGCCCGGCCGCATTGAGATATTTGGTTGCGCATTGACGGCCGAGGGCGTCGTCAAACTCCAACCAAACCTCGCCGAAAGAACCGGCTCCCAACCGTCGAATCGATGTATATGACACGTGGTCGCCGTTAGATCGGGAATTGCGCGATAGCGACCACGAGCTGATCACGCCGAGTCTTCGCCGACGAGGACACGCAAGGCAACGATTCGATGACGGCGTCGGCGATTGGTTTGGTCTTGCCGAACGCGCTTCGTACGGTCGCGCTCTTGTAGCCCTTCATCGGCACGTGGAGGTCCGCCAACGTGGCCTGAGTGACTCCGTCCATTTCCGCTCGGCCGAAGTTTGCAGTGCCGGTTCGTCCGGCCTCGGCCAACCTCAATGACGCGTAGTCCACATCCTGCCGCTCTAGTACTTCGATGAGTTCTCGCCGCAACCAGGAGAGCTGCTCTGGACGAGTTCCAGACGGCGCGGAGACCTCCTTGAAGTCCAGCACGGTCGCATCTTCCCGGGCTTCCCCCTCCACGATTACCCAGCCGAAAGTATCCTTGCCGTTCTTGATGCCAATGACCTTCAAAACTCGGCGCTCATTTCGTCGTTTCGTGGCTGCGGTCGAGGTCGACCGCCGCGGTTGTCGGATTGAGTCGTTCGACGATGCCCACCTAGGCTGCCCGCTCTTCGCTGTATCGGGGCGCCATGGACTCCATCTGCTCCATCACGAGCTTGATGGCCACGGGCTGGCGATCCGGCGGATACCCGTACTTCACAAGCAGTCGTTTGATCGAGGATCGTAGCTTGGCTTTTACGTCGTCACGCACAGTCCAGTCGGTACGCACGTCGCGGCGCATCACTGCGACCAGTTCTCGAGCGATCTCTGCCAATACGCTCTCGCCCTGCAGCTCGACAGCCGACTCGTTCTCCGCCACAGCGTCGTAGAACGCGAGCTCATCGTGGCTCAGCGGAGGCGCGAATCCGGCCCCGCGGTTCGCCTCTGCTGCGACCTCACGGGCTAGGGCAACGAGCTCGGCGATGACCTCCGCTGAAGTCAGCTGCTGGTTCGTGTACTTGTTCATCAGTTCGGAGATCCGGTCCGAGAAGGCGCGCTGGCGCACGAGGTTGTTGCGTGTGGAGCGCGCGGACTCCTCAGTGAGCAGCTTCCGCAGCGCCTCGATGGCAAGCTGCGGGTTGCGGGCCTGCTGCGTCTTCGCGATGAACGCCGGGCTGAGATCGTCCAGGGTCGGCTTCGGCATGCCGGCGGCCTCGTAGATGTCGAGCACCCCTCCCGATGACGTGGCGGATGCGATCAGCTCACCGAGCAGACGCTGAACGTCCTCGGGCACAGGCTCTCCCCTGGCCTGTCGGTCGGCGGCGTCGAACTTCGCCATCCACACCCGCACCTCTTCGTACAGTTGGATTTCAGGCCGGCGCTCCTCGAGCTCCTGGGAGCCGGCGCCCGAGCAGAGCGCCCACGCCCGGGAGAGCTGCCCCGAGTAGCGTCGGTACGCGGCCGCAAGAGTCTCAGTTCCCTCCTCGACTTGGTTGCCCGGCGTCGCCGGATCACGCAGATAGTTCACCGACCCGGTCACCGCATGCAGGTATCGCTTCGGCCCGCCCTTGGCCAGGTCGGCCTTCCAGTCGTACCCGGTGAGCATTTCCCGCAGCGTGTCCACGAGCGACACCGTGAGCACGATGGCATCGTCGACGTCGCGCCCGATGGGCTTCCGATCCTGATCGGTCTTCGTGTATTCGCCTAGCGCCTTGGCGAGGTTGTCGGCGAGCGGCGCGTAGGCGACAAGCAGCCCGTCTTCCTTGCCGCGGAACGTGCGGTTCACCCGGGCGAGCGTCTGCATCAGCAGCGCACCCTTCAGCGGTCTGTCCAGGTAGAGAGTGTGCAGTGGCGGCGAGTCGTAGCCGGTGAGCATCATGTCTTTCACGATCACCAGCTGGAGCTCATCGTCGACGTCTTTGAGCCGTGCCTTGATGACGGCATTGGCTGAATCGCGGCGCACGTGGTCGATGACGGGCGGCTTGTCGGATGCCGTGCCCGAATAGACGACCTTGATGACGCCCCTGTCGAGGTCATTGGAGTGCCAGTCGGGTCGCAACGCCACGATCGCCGAGTACAGGTTCGCGCAGATCTCGCGCGTTCCACCCACGATCATGGCCTTGCCGGGCGACTCGATGAACTTTGTCATCTGGCCCCGCCGATTCTCCCAGTGCGCCACGATGTCCTCGGCGAGGGCGGCGATGCGCTCTGGTGCGCCGTAGACGGCGTTGACCACGGCGACGGATGCCTCGATCCGCGCCCGTTCGGTGTCGTCGAGTCCCACGGTGGCCTCGTCAGCGGCCTTGTCGAGAATCTCGTCCGTGACCGCCGTGGCCAGGTTCACCTTGATCAGACGCGGCTCGAAATACACCGGCACGGTGGCGCCGTCATCGACGGCACGGGAGAGGTCGTAGATGTCGATGTATTCGCCAAATACCTCGCGGGTATTGCGGTCGTCGAAGGAAATGGGCGTGCCTGTGAAGGCGATGAGGGTGGCGTGCGGCAGTGCGTCGCGGAGGTGGCGAGCGTAGCCGTCGAGGTCGTCGTAGTGGCTGCGGTGCGCCTCGTCGACGACGACGATGATGTTGCGCCGGTCCGAGAGCAGCGGATGCTCAGCGCCGGCCTGCTTCTCAGCCTCGCTCCGCCCGAACTTCTGCAGCGTGGTGAAGTAGATGCCGCCGGTCGTGCGGTTGCTGAGCTCGTCGCGCAGCTCGCTGCGGCGCTTGATCTGCCGCGGCTTCTCAGGCAGCAGCAGGCTCGCCGCAAACGTCTCGTAGAGCTGTCCGTCGAGCTCGTTGCGGTCGGTGATCACCACGACCGTAGGGTTTTTGAGCTTCGGATGCCGCGACACCAGGTTGGTGTAGAGCTCCATCTCCATTGACTTGCCTGAGCCCTGTGTGTGCCACACCACGCCGGCCTTGCCGTTGCTCTCCACCGCCTGAACTGTGCTGCCCACGGCCTTGGTGACGGCGAAATACTGGTGAGGTTTGGCTATGCGCTTGGCGAGGCCATCGGCCCCCTCATCAAACGCGGTAAAGGACCGCAACAGTTGAAGGAACCGTTCCTGGTTGTACAGACCGACCAGCGCGATCTCCATGCCGGTGGTCGCGTCCCAGTCGTTCGTGTCACCCGGCTTCACCGGGATACCGTCGTCGTCGACGTTCCACGGTGAGAAGTGGTTGAGTGGCGTGAACGGGGTACCGTACTTGGCTAAGATCCCGTCGCTGGCGAGCGTGAACACGCAGAACCGGAATGCCATCGGGAACTCGCGCAGGTACGTCTGCAGCTGGGCGTGCGCCGCGGCGACATCGGCCGTCTCGCTGCCGGCCTTCTTGAGCTCCACGATGCTCACCGGCATGCCGTTGCAGTACAGCACGAGATCGAAGCGCCGTTTGAAGTCGCCGCGGATGAGCGTGACCTGGTTCACCGCGAGCCAGTCGTTCTCCGACGGCTCGGCGCTAACCAGACGAATGCTCGGATTCACCTCGGCGCCATCGTCGGCGATATAGCTCAGCCGGAACCCGTCGATCAGGTAGTCATGGATGCGCTGATTCTCGGTGATCGCGTCCTGCGACTTCGGCGAGGCGATCTCGGCGAGCGCCTGCTGCACGTACTCCACCGGAACCGTCGGATTCAGCCGCCGGAGCGCGTCCCGCAGCCTCGGACGGATGAGCAGCTCATCCCAGCTGTCTCGCTCCCCGCTGCCCGGTGCGAGCTGCTCACCCGTCTTCGGCTGCCAGCCCAGCGGTTCGCTCAGCAGCTCGAGCGCCACCTGCTCCCACTCCGCTTCCGAAAATCCCGCCATCAGAGCACCCCCTCAAGTGCTTTCTCTGCATCCCTAACCCGAAGCTTGCCAGACATGAGCTGCGGGAGGAGTGCATCCCTGGTTACGGCGAGAGTGCGGTTCTCCTGCAATGCAGAAGACGCAGCGGCATGCAAGCTGTCGACACGTACGCCGAATTCGCGCATTGCCGAATCCTCAGCCAAGCGAAGATTGAGCTTTCGGAAGTTACCGCGGCTGAGCTCGAGGAAGGTTGCGCCGTTGGCCAGCGAAATAAACTCTTCAACCCGCGACCGCATCTCGTGAAACAACCACCATTTGAGCGCGGCCTCCTTCGGCTGCACAACGATAAACCCCTGATTAACGGAGGTAGTGAGTTGCGCGACCGCAAAAGCCCCGATAGTTGCCCGCGAGGTCATGAGAATCGCGCCAGGCTCAAACAATCCCGATGAACAAGCACTGAGCCCCTCCTTTGTGATTCGACGACTGGTCTCCCAGAGGTATGGTCCGACTAGGCACGTGACGTCCGTGGGCGTTGCCCAGTTCACGTCCCCGTCCCAGTACTCAGCGACCTTTGTGCTCGGTGTACCCCCACCGCTCACTTTCGCCAGGTCGTCAAAGGTCCTGTCTGACCATGAAGCACCACGGAGCTCGTCGTTGAAAAGGACCGATGCCAAGTCTGCGGACAACTGAGCCAGCTTAGTGTTGGCGTTGATTTTGTCGGAGAGCGCCCCCAACACCTCTGAAATCGCCCGCTGGGTCTGCAAAGGGGGCACGCGAACTGACACTTTGGCAATGTAGTTCCGATTGAGCATAGGCTGCACGGAACCAGAATCGTACCCAGTGAGATCGAGCGATTCAAACAGGTGAAAGACCCACTTTGGCTCGTTTCCAAGGAAGTCAGCCACGTACAACGTTGTGTTCAACGGCCAGTAGTCCGTATCTGACCACGTTGGCTCGCCCAGGTTCGTTGCTCGCCCGATCACCATGCCTGGGCCCTTAATGGGACCCTCGTCGTGCCATCCCGCCGTTGCGCCCGATGTCAGAACGGGAAACTGGCCAGGCCTCCGTGATTGTTGCGGCAGGTCAAAACCACGACGAAGATTGACTACCTGGTCAAGAGTCTTGACTTCCCAGTCAGTCACGACACTCTCCGAAGCTGCTCGCGCACGACTCCGGCGAGTCGCTCCGACTCCAAGAACTGGACGTAGAGATCGTCGGTGAGTCTTGCAATCTTCTCCTCGATGGGCTCCCCATCGTCCTCAACATCTGCCGCACCAACGTAACGGCCGGGGGTGAGCGCATAGTCCGCCGCCTTGATTTGAGTCAGTGAAACAGAACAGGCGAAGCCGGGCTCGTCTATGTAAGTCAACGCAGCATCCCTCGCCGACGAGGTACCGCGCCACGCGTGGTAAGTGCCGGCGATCTTGGCGATGTCCTCTTCGGAGAGTGCACGCTCAGCGCGGTCGACCATGTAGCCGAGATTTCGTGCATCGATGAAGAGCACCTGGCCTGTGCGGTCGACGCTGCCCTGCTCGCCGGCAGTCTTGTCCTTGGCGAAGAACCATGTACAGACTGGGATACCCGTGCTACGGAATAGCTGGGTGGGCAGCGCGATCATGCATGAGACGAGGTCCGCCTCAACGAGTTGGGCCCGAATCTCGCCCTCCCCGCCGGAGTTCGACGACATCGAACCGTTTGCCATCACCACACCGGCGCTGCCGCCGGGGGCGAGTTTGGAGATGATGTGCTGGATCCAGGCGTAGTTGGCGTTGCCGGCCGGGGGCACGCCGTACTTCCAACGGGGGTCGCTCTCGCTCCGGGCCCAGTCCTTGATGTTAAAGGGCGGATTGGCGAGCACGTAGTCGGCCTGCATGTCGGGGTGCTGGTCGCGGGCGAATGTGTCACCCCAGCGGCCAGCGAGGTTTCCATTGAGACCGTGGATGGCGAGGTTCATCTTGGCCATCCGCCAAGTACGCTCGTTAAGCTCCTGACCGTAGACAGAAATGTTCGAGCCCTCCCTGTGGTGCGACTCGAGAAACTTCTCGGTTTGCACGAACATGCCGCCGGAGCCGCAGCACGGGTCGTACACGCGGCCGTGCGTGGGTTCGAGGACTTCTACGAGCACGCGGACTACGCCTGCGGGCGTGTAGAACTCACCACCACGCTTGCCTTCGGCATGGGCGAACTTCTCCAGGAAATATTCGTACACCTCGCCCAGAATGTCTCGGGCTTTTGTGGCGCCCTGGCCGGTGAATCGAGCCGAGTTAAGCAGGTCGAGAAGTTCGCCGAGACGTCGTTGATCGATGTTGTCGCGGTTGTAGATGCGCGGGAGTGACCCGGCGAGGGTCGGGTTGTCGGCGGAGATCACGTCCATCGCCTCGTCGATGAGCAGTCCAATTGACCTCGGTGCCTCTCCTTGGGTGGCTGGCAGGCCCTTCGCGTTCTCGGCGAGGTAGTTCCAGCGGGCGCGGGCGCCGACCCAGAAGACGCCCTGACCGGTGTACTCATCGACGTCGTCGATGAGCTGGCCGATCTGGTCCTCGTTCTGGCCATCGGCCTCCAGTTCGGTGCGGATCTGCTCACGGCGCTCATCGAAGGCGTCGGAGACGTATTTGAGGAAAACAAGGCCAAGGATGACGTCCTTGTATTGCGAGGCATCCATGGAGCCCCGAAGTTTGTCGGCGGCCTTCCAGAGGGTGTCCTTGAGTTCCTTCATGGTCGACGGCAGCGCGGCGACTTTGACTTTCGGTGGCATTAGGGGGTTCCTTCCGATGGAGCAAGTGTTGGTGAAATCTGCGGGCCTGCGGCCTGAGAAAACGTGAGGGTTCCAGCGGTGACGCCGGCCATGACTAGGTCGGTCAGTTCATCGAGCTGCGCGAGGCGTCGCTGGGCGTGCTGCTGCTCCAACCGTACCGACGCGAGGGCGCCAGCGAGGGCAGTGCGCTGCGCGTCTGGTATCTGGCGCGGTCGCCATCGGCGCCAGCGCCTGTCCCCTGCGGGCAATGCTGCGATGTCAGCGGCGAGCACCGCACTCAGCAGCCCGTTCGGGTTGCCGGGGTTGATGCGCAGGATCCGGGCAGGGAAGAGAACAACGGAGGTGCCGTCCTCGTCCACGATGGCGGCGAGGCTCGGGGCCGTGCAGAAGATCACGTCGCCCGGTTCCGTCACGCGGCCGGCGGGATACCCGGTAGCGAAGAGTAATGGGTCGATCCGACGGTCCCCGACTGTCACGTCACCGCAGACTTCCGGTGGGCCGATCACACGGATGCCCGTCGAGCGAGTGCCCATGGCTGGAGTACCAGGGGCGCCCCGAGGGGCCACGTCAAGGTCAGCGATATCGATACGGTTGCCCGGAAAGTAGCGGAGATGCCGATTTGCGAGTAATTGCTCGACTGATGCCGTCGGTGGCTGCGTTGTGGAGCTGGAAGGGTTGTCGGAGCTGACTGGTTGGAGCGTGATCGCGAAACCGACGGGGCTGAAGGGCGCATCCGAGGCATTCGCCGCTGCTCTGCCGGGCGGTAACGCAGGTACCGGATCGTTCAGCGCACGAATGAGCTCGTCGACGCGCAGGGCCAGTTCAGTACCCTGCGCGCTGCTCGCCGCGCGAGCGGTGCTGTGCGCGCCGGCGACCAGGGAGTCGCGGCTCGCGAGCAGGCTGCGGGTAAGCACGAGGCGGGCGAAGCGGAAGGCATGGGCGCGCACAGTGGCGCGGTCGCCGAGGGATGCGACGAGGTCGCTGACTAGGTCCTCGATGGCTGTTGGATTGAGTCGCTGGGCTGAGAGGTCGGCGACCATGGTCCAGCGATCGACCAGTGGAACGCGGGCATGGGCGGCACCCAGTACCCACAGGGTCTGCACCCGCTGCGGTTTATACGTGAGGAGCCCGGCCGGTAGCCGCACGATGGCACGAACGCGTCCGGAACGCAGCAGGGACGACCGCACGGCGTCGGTGTCACGGGAGAGGCCGGAGTCGCTCAACACTGCGCTCGGCGCCAGGACGACCGCGAGCTGGTCATCGTCCATCTGCAGCACGATCTGTTCGATCGCGGAGAGCATGCCCGCTGCGCTCATCCAGGGCTCCGTCGCAGGGGGCAGCTGGGCGACATGCACGGCGCGGCCGGTCACGGAGAAGGCTCCCGACGATTGGACCTCGAGCCCGTCCCGGGCGATTCGGTGCACGAGAAGCCGTCGGCGCACCATCCGCGCGGTGTCACTATCGTCGTTCGCAGTGACAACGGTCAGGTCACCAGATGCGTATTCAGTGTGGGCGATGGCAAGGAGCACGTCGCTTGCACCGCCGGTCGCGTCGACAAACACTGATTCGCTGGGCTGGGTTCCTGCGAGGGCGTGGGCGGTGCGAGCAATCAGGTTTAGTCCCTCGTCGCTCAAAGTGGTGCCGCTGGCACCCTGGGGCTCGCGCTTGAACTGATCCGCGAGGAGCCGCTCGAACGCTTCCGCCTCGCCATATGCAGCCTCGACAAGTGCGTCGACATATCCGACAAGGCCAGCGGATGCCGCGCCGATCGCCTCGATCTCGCGGTAGAACGCGTCATCGTCTGGGTCGTGTTCATCGGCGGCATCGACAAGGTCGGAACCCGAGAGCGTACCCAGAGGCCGACCGATCACACTGCGGAGGGCGAGGAGTGCCGTTACCGTGTGGAAGGTGTCGGCCTGGGTGCGCGTCTGGCCGTCCAGGACCGCGTGCGCCGCGGCATCCGCTGACGCCTGGGGATTGTTGCCGTGGCCGGTATCGCTGAGCCAAGCGCCGACCGCGGTAGCGTCGAACAACTCGCGACCGTTTCGCAGGGCAGCAGGGGCCGGGAACGGTGTGTCCGTCAGCGCGGACCGGCTGCGCCAGACCGAGACGACGGGACGCTGCACCCGGGCGAGGGCTGCGATGTCGGACATCGACATCAGAAGTGCCGGTTCGGCGATGCTCATGTGCGATTCCCCCTTCATCGTCTGTTGCTGGCGTGAGTTCAGGCTAGGCCAAAATTCGCCGTGAAACTGCGATTTAGTGATAACCCCCGTTATCACGGTCTCGTGGCACTAGCAGCCCCGCCGAGCCCTAGCTTGGCTCTGCGACCGATTCACCCGAAGGATTCGGCGTAGGAGGCAGGCGCCGGGCGAGCACCAGGGGGAACAACCGCTCGGCGCCTGCCGCCCACTCCCCACATTGAGACGCCAGCCGAACGACGACCAATCACCCACAGCACCACCCCACCATGACACCGACACGAGGTCCCACCATGCACACAGATGATGAACACGCGACACCGGAATCGACAATGGCCAGTGGCGACCCAGCAACGGGCGCCCCGCATGCGGAACCTCCGGCACTCACGTCGGCACCGGTCTTTACCAAACGAGAGCTCCGCCTTAGCGCCGCGGGCGTCGGACTCGGACTACTTGTCGGCGTTCTCGGCACCCTCGGTATCGGTCTTCTCGCCGGCAATATCAGCACGCTCGCGGCGACCACGCCGATGACGGATGCCGCCACGGCCTGCCACGTCACGGGGAACGCGTCGATCACCGTTGGCGACAAAGGACAGAGCATCTCGATGAAGAGCTCCGGCGCCAAGTCCGCCGGCGCCAAGATGACTGACCTCGCCTGCGTCTTCACCCAGCTGGAAGCCCCCGACAGCATGATCAGCCGCATCGATAGCACCCGCGCTCTCGACGGTCGCCAGACCGCGACTTGGAAGGACTACTCCGCGTCGTGGGGATATCACCCGGACAACGGCCTCGACATCGTGATCGAGGTCGTCGCGAAGTAGCAGCCTCGCATTCCTATCCCTGTCCCACTCACATTTGTCAGCAGCACACACACACCGAACCGGAGAACACACCATGACCAACAACGTCCCCCAGACCAACCCAGCTGGCGTTCCCGCCGGACAGAAGGAACAGACAGTCAATACCTACGCCGCGCCGACATCCCAAGGCACGCCCGGCGGTTACACGCCGGCACCCACCCCCGGAAAATCCTTCGTCGTCACCTGGCTCTTCGCCTGGCTGCTCGGCGGGCTCGGCATCGACCGCTTCTACCTCGGCAAGGTCGGCACCGGCCTACTCAAACTGGTTACCTTTGGCGGCTTCGGTGTCTGGTGGCTCGTGGATCTGATCCTGGTGCTCACGGGAGCGCAGCGCGACAAGCAGGGCCACACGCTCGTCGGCTACCGGGAACACCGGAAGATCGCCTTGATCATTACGGCCGCCGGCATCCTGCTCTCGATCGTCACATCGAGTGTCAACGCGGCCAACGCGGGCAAGACCGCGACAACGGTTTCCATCAGCGCCCCAAGCGCGGCACCGACCGCCAGTGCTGCACCGACGCCCGTCGCGACTGCAATACCGACGCCGGTTGCAACCGTACCACCCGCACCGGTGGAGACGACCGCACCTGCGCCTGCCGCACCGGTTGCGGCCGCCCCGGCTCCGGCCGTGCCCGCCGCGTACAAGTCCGCACTAGCCAAGGCCACTAGCTACTCGAAGACGATGCATATGAGCAAGGCGGGAATCTACGATCAGCTCACATCGGAGTATGGCGAGCAGTTCCCGCCGGAGGCGGCTCAATACGCGGTGGATAACGTCCAGGCCGACTGGAACGCGAACGCTCTCGCCAAGTCGAAGTCGTACCAGGACCAAATGTCCATGTCGCCCGAGGCGATTCGTGACCAGCTCTCCAGCGCTTACGGCGAAAAGTTCACCGCTGATGAAGCTGACTACGCAATCCAGCACCTGAGCGACTAGGCCGTTGTCCAAGGAGGGAACCCTGCCCGCGGGCGGGGTTCCCGGCGTTTCCTTCCTCAGCCAAGCAACTGGTAGTCGGGCACGTGCTGACGAGATGAATGACGCCGCTGAGATCATTAACCAGCAGAGTGCGGATTGGGTAGATTCCAGACACGGGCGTATTCGGCAGCGACCAGTGGCCAGACCTTCCGAAGACCATTTTCAACGGAGTCGATCCCTTCGGCTAAGGGTCCGAAGACGACGAATTCGTGTGGGATGACTCTGCCAGCCAGGTCTTGGCGTCCCTCAGGATCTGGGAAACGCAGGACAACCACCTCGGCGACGCGGCGCCAGACCTCCGCCACGTCTTCGACGCCCGAGAAGGCTCGGTCGTATTCCGGAAGTGGATCGGGAAATCCCCCGTCACGCAGAAACCGAAAGCCCCAGGTCCGCCCTCGAGTGGCCCAGATGAGGCTCATCGCTTACTCCTGAGAAGGATCTGCTCCTTTTCGCCGTTTTCCAAGTCGATCCGGAACCCGGTTAAAGTGGCTCGCAGGTAGTCTCTCTTTGCCAGCGCTTCAGAGTTCAACACCTTGAGTTTGTCGCCGGCCAGCTTGACCGCGTCGTCCAAGCTTTCCTTGGTGAGCAGAAGGCTGACCATACTCATCACAACGCCGACGGGGCCAGGCTTCTTGACCTTTCCGCCAAGCAATACGGCAGCCAACGCTCCGGCGCCGCTGAGTAGGTTCTCGGCCACTTTTCCGGGCATGACTTTGGCCTGGGCCCACCTGACGTGTCGCTCGAATGGGAGCATTGCGGCCAATGGAAGGACGAGCTCAAGGCCAACTCGTTTGGTCACCTCAATCTTGCCTGCGTCGAACTTCGCCGACGAAAGCAACAGGAAGTCCTCACCCACTGACAGCGCGTCGCTGCCCTCCACGAACCCAGCGAGCACCTTTCTCAGTTCGTCGATGTCATCGCAGGCCTTCTCGATGAGAAGATCCCGGAAGTTAAACACGCTCATATCTGGCAGAAGATCGGACTTGGACAGCGCCATGACCCAGATACGCGGAAACTCGACGAGAGGCTTGCCATCCACCAGAAGGTCATCTTTAAGGGACAACAGCCCGTTGCGGAAATTTGTCAACAACGATTTCAGGTACCGGTCCTCCTCTCCGGCGTTGTCCAGCAACTTTTGGCCGTCTACCAGCAGGAGAGCGACATCGGAACCCAACAAGGACTTGAATGTGTCCACTCGGCGCTGGGACTCCTCTGGCCCGCTCACAGCCTGCTCGAACCACTCCCCCGGGTAGTCATGCCAGACGAGGCGCAGGGCGTCGAACGCTCGCGCCTTCATCGCCTTGGCATCAGATGCAGCTTTCAGCTTCACTGAAAAGGAGTACGACGTGGCAGAGAAGCGAGTGACCAGTGGCAGACGCGCCGAGTCCCTCATGCCAAGGTAGTTTCGATGCAGCTTGTTGCCTTTACCGATGTCGTCGGCTACAACATTGAACAAACTCTTTTGAAGGTAATAAGGCTCTTGTGTTGCTCCATAGAACGAGGAGAGCATCACGGTCTTTCCGCTACCACTCTCGCCAAATACCGCAATGTGTTGCTCGAGTGCTCTCTTCAGTTCCATATGTGCAGCGTATGGCACAGTACACTTCCAGAAATCCGCTAATCAACTACGGTCGAATCATGGCAGCGGAATCGGACTCTGCGAGGACTCGCCTGCGTGGCGCACCTGATCCCACCTAGGACGTGGTGCTCCCAGCCAGGCCGGCGACAAACCGGCGTGGCTACTGCGTAGCTCGAAGGACCTGGTCGAAGGTCAATCGCTGGATACTGACGACCGGCGTGCTGACGTAGATGCGAGATCCACCGTCGTGGACGATTTCGTCGTAGGCCGGGTACTCGGAGTCGATCCCGATCACGGTCGTGCACCAGCGGTCGCCGATGCGCGGCGGTTCCGACGCTGCCATCGTCATGGGTACTCCGTTCACGTTCGCGCCATTCCCCTCCGCGGCATAGCGAGTAACCGTGACCAGCGGGCGGGACGGGACGGGATCGATAACGATTGCGACCAGCAGGCGAGCTCCGGACGCTGTCTCAAGCAGCCACACGCCGCTCCGATTCAGTGCGAGCTGTTCATCGGGGTCCGGCATTGAGGCTCCCGTCTTCAGTAGGTCCGGCAGGACCGTCAGCCAGGTCGACGCCTAGGTAGAGGATGTATTCGCCTGAGATGTCTACGGCCAGAGTCTTCCCCGTGAGGAGAGCGGCGAACTCCGCTGTGGTCAAGGTGAGCGATTCTGCAGACCATCGCCGGCCGAAGAGGTAGAGACCATCACGATCCAGACGTGGGTGTCGAATCACTCGCCGGCGAGCTTCGCCCTCGAACGGGATCCAGGCGGACGCCCGGTCACGGTCGAAATTCATCCTCGCCCCGCTATCCCGACGACATGCCGGACCGTCTCTTCGGCGCTCACGAGTCCCCTTCCTCGGTCGGACGCGTCTTGCCATGGCCGGGCCGCTGATGCTCCTGCGCGTCAGTCTTGCGGTGTGGGTGGCGCGGGACGTACTCCAGGTCGAGAGTGCGCACGTCGAGGATGCACTGGCTGATGGCGATCGCAGAACCGCTCTCCTCCAGAATCACGACGCGGGTGACGAGCTGTTCAGAACCGGACGTGTACTCGACGACTTCGTCGATGTGCCGATGGTAGTGACCGCCGAGATACAGCCTCGGACGCACCTGCAGGAAGCCGCGGTGGAACATGGCTCGGCCGACCGCTGAATACTGAACGCCGGCAGCCGGCCAATACTTCTCGGTGGATTCCAGCCACGAGTCCAGCGTGGGAACGTGCAGAGGAGCGTCATGCCCGATCAGCAAGTCGGCGGGTTCGTGTCCGAGGGTAGCGAGGTCGGTTTCGGTGATCGATTCCTCGACCCAGACGGAGCGCCCAATGACACGATGACCGATGTCAATCGAGTTCGCACCTCCCAGTGCGGCGAGAGTCAGACCGGAAGCGAGGACTGTCCGGTAGCCACGCGGGATATGAGCGATAGTGGGTCGAATCCAGCGCAGACCATCGTCAGAGAGAGGGAATCGGTAAAGGCGGTCGAAGTCCTCATGATTTCCGTCCACGAAGTACAGGACCTGGTCGGCGCCGGCCAGCCGCCGGCTCAGTTTGTCGAGGCCGATGGCCCAGTTGTGTCCGCCCCAGACGAAGCCGAAATCGCCCAGAACCACAAGCACCTGAATGCCGCGGAATTGCATGGAGCGGGAGACGACAAGGACATGTTCGAGATCGCCATGGGTATCGCCGAGGAAGCCGATTCGATCAGCCGTCGATAACGTTCCATTGCCAGCGGAGTCCATCATCGCGCCCTTCGAGAGAGGCCTGAGGCTGCGTGATCCGCGGTCGCTGGCAGTGTGCTGGCTATCCACATGTCTTTCAAACTACGGTCCACCGGGCCGGTTCGCTGCGCCGAATCCCCCTTTTGTCGTTGCATCGGTGTTTTGTTGATCGCTCGCACCGGTCGATAGCCGCTTCGGAGTCATTCCGTCTTCACTGCCAACCTTTGGAGGGTCAGGAGCGTGGCGAGCTGCGCGGCGCGGCCCGCGGGTTGGGCGCCCCTTTGCTGCTGTCGAAGCTGGCGGCCCAGCCAACGTGCAAGCGCGAACTCGACCTTGTCGGCACCGTTGAGGTGTGGCAACTTCCCGTATGTCTGGACGTGCTGGATGCAGGCCGCGAAGTTCGTCTGCCAGGCGTGCTCGTGGGGATCCCACTCGAAAGCCGGTGAAATATCCAGACGGATGGTCTGGTAGAGGCAGAGTTTCTCTTCGAAGCGGCGCTGGTACCGAGCCCATTCGCCCTGGTGCCTCTCGTCGTCCGGAAGAGTTGCCATGTTCCGGGTGCTCTCGCGGGGCGTGTGCCCGGTTTCGCGCCAGAACTCTTCGTAACGGTAGAGCGCCGTGGCCCACCGTGCGGCCCGCCTGGTTGTAGCGGCGTGAGGGCAGACACTCTGTGCGACGTTCGCATCGGCTACCGCGTACCACGCGGAGGGCAGGTCGTCCGGGAGTTGTCGCTTCCAGAGTCCTTCGGCCCTGGCGTGGAGGTGGATGGGGGAATTCGTGTCGGTCATTGCTAGCCCGTCGTGGCCACCCGAGTGGTGGCCTCGACGAGCTCATGCGCGGGACTGCACGATGATGCGGGTGCGATCTCGAAATCAGGAGATTCCGTCGGCGAATCCGTGGCCGCACTGCGGGTTGTTCTCAGTCAGACGACTCGACATCACGCACCGATTGCGTGGGCGGCGCTTCTGGGAGGGATTTGTCGCTGAGTCGGCGGTTTGAAACTGCGAGTTTCCCTACGGTGGAAATCAGCGGGCCGGAGAGTTCCGACAGGCGGGCATCCTTCCCAGCGGGACGGGATGCGCCATGACTTCCACCCTTTGCATCGCGATAGGCAGGCATGGTGGCCCACGATGGATCTCTTGACGGATGATGCCACCGGACAATTCGTCGTGGCCACCGAGTCCGGGAGTCGATATGTTCTGGACCTGGACAGGCGGGTCCTGCGCCGCGCGCCGGGACCAGTGTTCCAAGAACTACGTCGTCTGCGCCGTGACGGCGAGAGCATCGATCTAATCGAGATCGTGGAGTGCCGCATTGGACACCGGATGGTGCTGCGGATCGATTTGAACGCACCCGGAGTCTTGGTGACGACGCGCATTTCCACCGCCGTCGTCCGGATCGACCCGTTGCCGACATAAGGCCGACGAGTGAACTCTTCGGAGCTCCCACATTGCCCACGCATGAGCGACATCATCTTGAACGTTTTGAGGAAAGGATCTGAACATGAAGCAGTCATTGACGGGGGACGAAGGCGGATGCTGGACCGTGACCACGGTCGGCTCCAAGTACCAGTTCGACCTCGATGCGATGACCGTCACACGAATTCCCGGCCGCGATGCGAGCCCGACCGTAAATGATTGCACGCGCCCGATTCTTGAAATTATCCACTGCACCGTAGGGGCACGAGGGTATTGGCTCATGGAACCCGACGCGGACGAGATGAAATTCCTCGAGCACTACTGGCAGATGTCGAGCACGATTCGGAGCATCGACGCCAATACAGCCGGCTTCGCCCCGACTGCAGACGAGTAGTACAACCGGAGTATCGACCCCAAGGGGAGATCATGGTGGATTCACTGACCGACGACGCAACCGGCTGCTACGTCGTGACCACGCAATCCGCCAGCCGATATTGGCTGGACCTCGATCGCCGCCTTCTGCGACGAGTGCCCAGTCCTTCATTTCCCGACCGGCTTCAGCTGCGCCGTGACGGCGAAGATATCGACCTTCTCGAAGTCGTTCGCTGTCGGGTCGGACGCCCGCTGGTGCTGTTGATCAATCTCAACGTGCCGGGCGTGTGGCTCACGACCCGAGAATCCACGCCCGTCACTCGCATAGAGTCAGTCCCCAAAGCGCTGGTCCGCTAATGACTACTGACCTGGTACCGCCGAGAGACTACCGCCCCATCAACGCGCTGCCGTACTGGGACGTCATCGGCGAATTCGTCAGCGCCGCCGTCACAGACACATCTGCGGCCACGGGTCGCGACGAGAGGTCCCTCTACCCCGCGATCGTCGCGTTTGTACTGTGGTGTTGGCAGAGCCGCGGCACACCGCTGGACCGGAAACGGATGTTCCGCCGAAGCGTCGTGGAGGAGTTCATTCACCTGGCGATGACGAGATATACCAAGGGAAGCAGAGCAACCCACCGGGCGACGCTATGGCTCACCATCGAGACGCTGAACCCCGATGATCTGAATCGAAGCCGTCGGCCGATCTCCCGGTCCGCGCCCACGAAACCGTACTCGTCGACGGAAGTTGCGCAACTATACAGCTGGGCAAGGTCACAGGGAACCGAGCACCGGCGTCGTGATGCAATCGCCCTCCTCGCGCTGGGCCTCGGAGCTGGCCTTGCGGCGCGAGAGATCCTGGGGGTTCGTGTTTCCGACATTGACACCCGGACCGGCACCATCCAGGTGATCGTGTGGGAAGGCCGCCAGCGGGTCGTGCCGATTCGAGCAGACTGGGAACGTCCGCTACGCCGGATCCTCTCGGACCTCCAGCCCGGCGACTGGCTCTTTCGACCGGGCCGCGTCAGCGCGACATCGGGGCAAGTCACTGATTTTCTGCTGCGGGCCCGCACCGAATTGGACGTCCGTCCCAGCCGCATGCGCGCCACTTGGCTACTCGAGCATCTCCGCGACGGCACACCACCCCAGCAACTCTTGCGCATCGCCGGGCTCAAGAACCTCGCAGCACTAGACAAAATCGCAACTTTCACCCCCAGAACGGGGGTACGACCCCAGTTCTCGCCCGACCCTAATCTGGCGAGAAAACGGGCTGACCAGTAGTTTTGGCGAGTTCATGGTGTCGGGACTCACGGAATTCCGGTGTTGGCGTCGGAGAGGCGCCGCACACGTAAGGCCTGTGAACACAAGAGACCGACTCAACGACATTTTCGATACCGACTCAGCACGCTACGCGCACCTACGGGCATTGGATCCGGAACTACCCGAACACGTGTGGCACGTCATCATCCGCTACCGGCCGCAGGTGTCCTCCATGCAGTGGGAGGCAGTGCGCGAATTCACGATCGTTAACGCCCTCAAGATGAAACCCCGGACCTTCGAGACCGTGCGCCGTCTGATGACCATGTCGGCCCGGTTCAACGTTTGGGTGTGGGCATCTATGGGAACCACTCTCACCGTCGAGCGCGTTTACACGCAGAATCACGTCTACCGATATCTGCAGGAACGCCTCCCGAAGCACTCCGAATCTCACCGGTGGGGAATCGTGCGTCAGCTCGGCACCATTGCCGAGAACCTCGCTCACACCGAGGTCAAACGCCTGCCGAACCTTCGGCGCCGTCCCAGCCGTCGTCCGTTCAGCATGGCCGACGTCGCGTCGATGCATAGCTGGGCGGCCAGCCTCACCACACCGTTGAAACGACAGAACGCCCAGGCTCTCCTGGGACTCGCCGGCGGCGCCGGACTGCGCGCAGATGAGATCATCGACATGCGAATCGGCGATGTTGACATAGTCGACGGCCGAATCTTTCTGAATATTCCCGGAAGCCGGTCGCGCCGGGTTCCAGTTCGAAACCCGTGGAACCGCACTCTGCTTCGAAGCCTGCTTGGCCGTACGAATCCGGACGAATACGTCTTCCGCGCGTACCGCTTCAACGAATACCGGCCCCGTGCCATTCAGACTTTCCTGACCGACCACCCCGCTCGAGTACGAGCGACCGTGTCCCGGCTCCGCGCAACCTGGATCGTCGCCCAGATCGACAACGGGCTCCCCCTGCCCATCCTCACCGCAATCGCCGGCTTCACCTCGGCCGCCAGCCTCAATAAACACCTGGCGCACGCGCAGCCGTTGGACCTTGCGGAATACGTTGGTCTCATCATTGGTGAAGAGGTAGCCCGATGAGCGCCGGCGACATTGACTACGGATTCACCGGCTACGAGCCAGATCTCGGCGGGATGACGCAAGCAGAAGTCATGGGCCGAGGCCGAATCCACCAGCTGATCGACGATGAAACCGTGGCTCTCATGGAGGGCCGAGTCCGCAAGGCCGGAGTCCTCGAGAGACTTCAGGCATGGCGCGACGAGGATGCAGTCGCGTTCAGTATCGGCGGACGACCTTCCCTCATCTCGGAGCGGGCAATGATCACCGGCATGCTGCTGTTGGCCAAAGAAGGCTCAGCAATGTTCATGACCAACTTGCGCGACATCTTCATGTTCCGCCTCAGCGACGCCTCACGCGCCCTGCTTAACCTGGAAGCACCACACTCGGCATTCGTTGGCCATATTGGCGAGAAGGCCCGCTGGTACAGCAACACCACCCGAGCCTTTCAACGCATGAATGATCTGATGGATCCCTTCCCACAGGAACGTCATCGCGGCAAGACGTATGCAGAAATTCAGGAAATCCTGCGCACGCACGACATCCAGTTGGAAGAAAGCCGCAAGCAACGACTCGATGAATTCAGCAAGCTCATGCTGGTCATGACCTTCAACGAGCAGTCACGCCCCATTCGTCGCGCCTCCAAGAAGATTGACCTTTCCTTCGATCAAACGTTCGTCGGAACCCCGACCACAAAAGGCTACTCGCGCAAGAACCTCGCCAGGCGGGTAGCCGAAGAGGCCAAGGTCCAGGAGAAGAAAACGCTGAAACCAGGTCCAGTCGACGCCTTCGCCGGGTGGCACGTCAGCAGCGGGCCTCGAACCGATGCTGCCAAGGGACAAGTGGACCTCACCACCCCCGACCGGAAAGCCAGCACAGACGAGTATCGATGGGGCTGGGAAATCAACATCGCCGTCCGGGTCGACTCTGAAGAGCCCGGGAAACACAGATTCCCCGCGCTGGCCGTTGCCGCGACCATGAGCCTGCCCAACGTCCGCGTCGCTGAAGAAGCCGTCTCCCTCATGCGATCAGCCAAGACGCTCGGGCTCGAGCCCGGGGTTGCTGACGCAGACAAACAATACTTTGCAAACTCACTGCCGGAACGACTCCATCATGACGCTCGGGAAGAAGGCTTCGAAGCCTCCACCGACTACCGCATCGACCGCCTCGGACCCCAGGGTGGCGACCACGGCGCTCTCTATATTGAAGGTGGAACCTACTGCCCTGGTACGCCCGAATCGCTCCAATACGCGACCAAGGAACTGCACGGGGGCCTCATCGACACCGAAACATACCGTGAGCGCATCAAGAGTCGCAAAGCATTTCAGCTCCACGTCAAAGAGAAGGCAGACGCTAAGGGCCGCGTCGTGTTGCGCTGCCCCGCCCTCGGCCCCAGCCCAACCGTGACGTGTCCTCTTCGCGAACTCCTGAAGACCGTGACGGACAAGACCCGCCCAGGCGTCGAAAGCGACGACCTGCCCGACTTTGCAGACAAAATCTGCAGCCAGCACTCCGTCTCATTCGACACTGCGAAGAATATACGCCAAGCCCAGGCGTTCGAATACGGGACCAAGGAATGGGACGAATTCCACACCCATGCGCGCAACTCCATCGAGTCCCTAAATGAACAAATCAAGAGTGGCGGAACCGAAGACATCGAATCCGCCACCCGCCGCCGCGTCCGCGGATTCGGCGCTGCCCAGATCATCGTGACCATACTTCTGACGAACTTCAACCTCCGCAAGATCGCCGCTTTCATCAGCGACAAGATCAAAGAGGAAGCGAAGCGACAAAGCAACGGAGAACCTGTCGTCCGCACGGTGCGTCGTCGCGATCGCGAGTTCTACAACCCGTACACCGACACGTATCCACCGGGTGTGGCACGACCAGACAAAGCCAAACCACCAACGACCGATGAGACCGGCGGTCCACCGCTACGGACTTAACGTCCTCACTCCAGGACCGATACTGCCCGAGAGGGCAACCCACCCGCATTCGAGACAATCCAACGCGCACAAAAACTGCCGTCAAGACAAAAATTACCTCTCGACTCGAGAAATAGGAGGCATCAAGTCCCCGAAAGAGTCCAGAAACAAGAAAACGCTCCTGAGAATCCTCAGGAGCGTTTTCTATTTCGACTTCATGGCCGGTTTCGTGAACAGTTTCGCGAACGGCCCTTTGGTCGGGCTGACAGGATTTGAACCTGCGACCCCCTGACCCCCAGTCAGGTGCGCTACCAAGCTGCGCTACAGCCCGTCACCCTCCGCCAACACACTTCGAGAAGCGCATTCTGCAGGAGACAACTTAGAAAGCTTACCGCCTCCGGCGACCTCTTGTGTGCACAACGGATGCCCGGCGACGCCCGTCCCTCAGCGCGGCGTCCACCGGGGCGAACGACCGCTCCCGCCAGCGGACCGCCCGGCCCCGAACTCGCGGCGCAGCTGCCGCCAGATCCGGGGCAGCAAAACGGCATCGCCAAGGAGCGGGCGGCGGTGCTGCACGATGACCGAACCGAATCCGGGGGCCGCCGGGCTGAAGCTGAGGCGCTCCGGGAAATTCGCGAGCGTCCAGCCGCGCACGCCCAGGTCGACCGCGGAAACCGAGCCAGGTGCGGACGGTGAGGCGGGTGAGGCCGGCCCGGACCCGGCGCGGGCCGGCATGGCCAGGCCGCGGGGGGCATCCGCTTCGGCGGGCAGGGCCGCCACTCCCCCGGGCCGACCGCCACGGAAATCGCCGAGCGCGCTCGTGCGGATGAGCGCGGTGGACCCGACCCAGAAGGAGGCCCCATACCGGGACGCACTGCGGTGCAGGAGGCTGCGGATCCCTGGGAAGAATCGCCCGGTGCACTGGCCGCCCTGCGGGAACGACGGGGTTTGGACCACGGCGACACCGCGGTGCTCCGGTTCGTCGAGGAAGTAGATCGAGCGCAGGCAGTAGTCGCTGAGGAGCTGGGCGTCCGGGCCGAGGGTGAGCAGGTAGTCCGTCTCAGCGACGTCGCCTGTGGCAGTGGCAGTGTTACCGATCTGGTCCACGTAGCCGGCGAGGCTGCCGTCGAAGATCTCCAGTTCGGCGGAGAACGTCCACGCGAGGCGGCGCTGGAGGCGCAGCATCCGCTCGGGGGTCTGCGGGATGTGCTCGGAGATGGCCCGGTCGAGGTCCGCGGCGATGCGGGCGAAGTCGGCGGCGGGACCGCCGAGGGTGTGCGTGCTGAAGATGGCGCTCGACGGGTCGGTGACGGCCTCGTCGAGGCGCTGCCGGGCCAGCCAGGCGACGGCCCAGCGGTAGTCGGCGGCGAGGCCGTCGATGAGGTCTTCGGCCACCTCGTGGGCGTCGGTCGCGTCGTGGCCCCAGGCGAGTTCGAGCTCCAGCACGAACAGGGCGTCCTCGAACCGGGCGCGGGGTTCGGCCAGGGCATCGGTGAGCCGGCGCACGATCATCAGGGCCTCGGCCTGGGCGCTCGGCTCTGAGCTGGCGTCGAGCAGCAGCACGACCCGGAGCGTCGGGTATTCCTGCAGGGCCGCGGACCAGAGCGACGCGCGCAGGGCGTGCGACCCCGTTCGGGCACCGGCGCCGTCGCCACCGGCGACGAGCACGGTCAGGGCCTCCTGGCGAGCGGCGAAGTGACGCTCCAGTTCCCGGCGCGGAACCCGCACGTGCTCGTTCAGCCGGATCAGGGCGCCCTGCCGAGCCGCGAGGTAGCAGAGGAGCGCGATCGCACACAGGGTCGCGCCGGCCACGGACAGCGCACGGTCGAGGACCGACCAGGGCGCGCCGTCGATTCCCGTCTGGCGGAGGATGACGACGGCGAGCAGGGCAGCCCAGCCGACCACCACGGTGAAGATGGCGGCGCGACCATAGGCGATCTCGGGGACGCCTCGGCGCGATGCCCGGGCAGCGGGCGGCGCGATGCGGGCATCCGACGGCGCAGTCGACGCGAGCGGTGCGGCGGGCGGCACCGTTCGGGCGGCGAAACGTTTTCGGGTCAGCGAAGCAGGGAACTTCGTATGCATGGACAATCCTCGGGTAAGGCTTGAATGTCGAAATCCCCGATTCGGGCGGGGATCCAACACGTGTGGCGCCACAGGTGCGCTAGCCCGAATGTAGAGCAGGTCCCGGGTGGGCGACAGTCCCCGCTTCGGGGCGAAGCGCATCCGCCGACGCCTGTCGACACGTCCACGCCGACAGGCGCTTAAACGACGGATGCGCCGCCTTCCCGCAGGGGGAAGGCGACGCATGCGTCAGGTCAAGCGTGGAACGACTGCTTAGCGCTTGCGCTTCTCGCGGACGCGCATGCTGATGTTGATCGGGCTGCCCTCGAAGCCGTAGACCTCGCGGAGGCGACGCTGGATGAAGCGACGGTAGCCCGGGTCGAGGAACCCGGTGGTGAAGATGACGAAGGTCGGCGGGCGGCTCGAGGCCTGGGTGCCGAACAGGATGCGCGGCTGCTTGCCGCTGCGCACGGGGTGCGGGTGCTCGGCGGCGAGTTCGGCGAGGAAGGCGTTGAACTTGCCGGTGGCGACGCGGGTGTCCCACGACTCGAGGGCGACCTCGAGGGCGGGGACGAGCTTCTCCATGTGGCGGCCGGTCTTCGCCGAGATGTTCACGCGGGGGGCCCAGGCCACGTGGGCGAGGTCGAGCTCGATCTCGCGCTCGAGGTATCGGCGACGGTCGTCGTCGATCTGGTCCCACTTGTTGAAGGCGAGCACGAGGGCGCGGCCCGATTCGAGGACGAGGTCGATGACGCGCACGTCCTGCTCGGAGATGACCTCGGTCACGTCGATGAGTACGACGGCGACCTCGGCCTTTTCGAGCGCGGCGCTCGTGCGGAGCGAGGCGTAGAAGTCGGCACCCTGGGAGAGGTGCACGCGACGGCGGATGCCGGCGGTGTCGACGAAGCGCCACACCTTGCCGCCGAGCTCGACCTGCTCGTCGACCGGGTCGCGGGTGGTGCCGGCGAGCTCGTTGACGACAACGCGCTCTTCGCCGACGACCTTGTTCAGGAGGCTGGACTTGCCGACGTTCGGGCGGCCGAGGATGGCGACGCGGCGGGGGCCGCCGACTTCCTGCTTGGCGACGGCGGAGATCTCGGGAAGCTTCTCGAGGATCGCGTCGAGCAGGTCGGCGACGCCGCGGCCGTGCAGGGCCGAGACGGGCCACGGCTGGCCGAGGCCGAGCGACCACAGGTTGGCCGATTCGGGCTCCTGGCGCACGTCGTCGACCTTGTTGGCGACGAGGAAGACCGGCTTGCCGGCCTTGCGGAGCAGGCGAACGACGGCTTCATCGGTCGAGGTCGGGCCCACGTTGGAGTCGACGACGAACATGACGACGTCGCACAGCTCGATGGCGAGCTCGGCCTGCATGGCGACGGAGGCGTCGATGCCCTTGGCGTCGGGCTCCCAGCCGCCGGTGTCGACGATGCTGAACTTGCGTTCGTGCCATTCGCCCTTGTAGGTGACGCGGTCGCGGGTGACGCCGGGGGTGTTCTCCACGACGGCCTCACGGCGGCCGAGGATGCGGTTGACGAGCGCCGACTTGCCCACGTTCGGGCGGCCGACGATGGCGATGACCGGCAGGGCCGGGAGGTAGGTGATTGCGTCGGGGTCGTCCGTCACCGAGTCGAGGACGTCGAAGTCCTCGTCGTCGAGGTCGTAGTCGTTGAGCCCGGTGCGGAGGGCGGCGGCGCGCTGTGTCGCCAGGTCGTCGTCGAGATCGTCCAGTCTCGCCCCGAGGTCGGGGTCGAGATCGGGAAGTGTTTCGTCGTATTCGTTAGTCATGCGAGGTCCTCGCGGTACGTGTGTTGATGACCTCGATGACCGCGCCAATGGTCTGTTCGAAGTCGAGATGGGTGGAGTCGACGGTGTTCACACCGTCTGCGGCGCTCATGAATTCGACGACCTGTGAGTCGGCGCGATCCCTCGATCGCAACTGATCTGCCACGGTTTGAGCCGATTGAGTCGATATTTCCGCAGAGCGCCTAGCCATTCTAGCTTGTTCGGATGCCGTGAGCAGGATCCGGACCTCCGCCTCCGGTGCGACGACGGTCGTGATGTCCCGTCCTTCGACCACGATTCCGGGCCGGTCGACGCCCGCTGCGATGCTGCGGAACAGCGCGGTGAGGTGGGCGCGCACGGCGGGGACGCGGGCGACGGCGCTCACGATCGCCGAGACGGCCGGCTCCCGGATGGCCTCGGTGACGTCGACCGCTCCGACGCTGACGGCCGGGTCGTCGGGGTCTGTGCCGATCGCATAGTCGAAGGAGGGCAGGGCGCCGATGACGGCATCCGTGTCAGCGGGGTCGATGGCGCGGTCGCGCACGAACCAGGCGAGGGCCCGGTAGGCGGCGCCGGTGTCGAGGTAGCCGTAGCCGAGGCGGCGGGCCACGGCGCGGCTGACGCTCGACTTGCCGCTTCCGGCGGGGCCGTCGATGGCGACGACGAGCGGATGCGTGGATTCAGTCATGTGCTAGCCGGCAATCCGCCAGCCGCGCGCGGCCAGCTCTTCGGTGAGGCGGGTGACGGCCTCTGGAAGCACGGAGATCTCGGCGAGGCCGAGTTCCGCACCGGGTGAGTGCTCGAGCCGGAGGTCTTCGACGTTGACACCGAGGGCGCCGATCTCGTTGAGGAGCCGCGCGATCTGGCCGGGTGTGTCGTCGACCATCACGGTCAGGGAGACGAAGCGGCGGTCGTGGCCGTGCTTGCCGGGCAGCCGGGAGACGCCGGCGTTGCCGCCGGCGAGTTCTTCGGCGACGCGGCGGCGGGCGCCGGGGGCCGCCGGGTCGGCGAGGGCGGTGATGAAGCGGTCGAGGTCGTCTCGGTATGCGGTGAGGATCTCGCGCACCGGGGCCGCGTTCGCGCCGAGGATCTGCACCCACAGTTCGGGGTCGCTCGCCGCGACACGGGTCACGTCGCGGAGGCCCTGGCCGGCGAGGTTGAGGGACGCGGCGGGGGCATCCGTGAGACGCCGGGCCATCAGGGTCGAGACGACCTGGGGCACGTGGGAGACGAGGGCGACGCCGCGGTCGTGGTCCTCGGGGCTCATCTCCACGAGGGTCGCACCGAGGTCGAGGATGAGGTCGTCGATCGCGGTGGCCTGCTGGTAGCTGATGCCGTCGTGGGCGGCGACGACCCAGGGCCGGCCGAGGAAGAGGTCGGCGCGTCCGGCGAGGGGTCCCCCGCGTTCGCGGCCGGCGAGGGGGTGCGAGCCGATGTAGCGGGAGATGTCGGCGCCGCGGGCGCGCAGTTCGGCGAGGGGCGCGAGCTTGACGCTCGCGACATCCGTCACGATGGCGTCGGGGAAGGACTCGAGTTCGCGGGCGACGATCTCGGCGGTCACGTCCGGCGGCACGCACACGACGATGAGCTGCGGCCGGTCGCCGGCCAGGGCCGCCCGGCCGGCGCCGTAATCGATCGCGATGCTGAGGTTCGTCGGCGAGGCGTCGGCGAGGATGACCTCGATGCCGCGCGCGCGGAGGCCGAGGCCGATGCTCGTGCCGAGCAGCCCGGTGCCGACGACGCGCACGGGCCCGATCAGGCGACTTTCGACCACGGGTGTCTCCTGACTTCGTGCGTGTTGTGCCTCTAGTATTCGGTGTCCGCCCGCGAAATCGTGAGCAGCTGACCGAGTTCAACCTTAGTCAAGTCGCGCAGGTCACCGGCCCGCAGGGTGCCGAGGTGCAGGGGCCCGAACTGGCGGCGGACGAGGTCGACGACGGGGTGGCCGACGGCCTCCATCATCCGGCGCACGATCCGGTTGCGCCCGGAGTGCAGGGTGAGCTCGACGAGGCTGAAGCCGTCGCCGGGAGGGCTCGTCAGGATCCGGGCCTTGTCGGCGTTGATCGGACCGTCGTCGAGTTCGATGCCGGTCTGCAGCAACTGGATGGTCTGCGCGGTGACGCGGCCCTCGACCTTGGCGATATAGGTCTTCATCACGCCGAAGGAGGGGTGCGCGAGGATGTGGGCGAGGTCGCCGTCGTTGGTCAGGATGAGCAGGCCGCTCGTCATGGCGTCGAGGCGGCCGACGTTGAAGAGGCGCTCCTCGAACTGCTCGGTGAATTCGCGCAGGTCGGGGCGACCGCTCTCGTCCTGCATCGAGGAGACGACGCCGACGGGCTTGTTGAGCATCACGTAGCGGCGGCTGGTGTCGAGCTGGATGGCGACGTTGTCGACCATGATCTGGTCGTGGTCCGGGTGGATGCGACGCCCGAGTTCGGTGACGACCTTGCCGTTCACGCGCACCCGGCCCGCGGCGATGAGGTCTTCGGAGACCCGGCGGGAGGCGACACCGGCCGAGGCCATCACCTTCTGCAGACGAACGCCGTCCGCGGCGGCTTCCGGGTTGGTGGGCGTGCCCTGGGGGTCGATCGTCATGGTGAATCCTCAAATCCATTTGCGCCGTCTGCGAGCAGGGGCGATAAGTAGGGCAACTCGTCGAGCGAGTTGATTCCCAGCTGTGTGAGCAGCAAGTCTGTGGTGCCGTAGTTGATCGCACCGGTCTCACTATCGGTGAAGACCTCGGTGATCAGGCCGCGCCCCACGAGGGTGCGTACGACCGAGTCCACGTTAACGGCCCTGATTGAGGCTACCGCCCCGCGGCTGATCGGTTGCTTGTATGCGATCACGGCGAGGGTCTCGAGGGCCGCCTGGGACAGTTTGCTCGGGTTCTGGGTGAGCACGAAGTCGGCGACGGCGGTGTCGTATTCCGGTCGCACGTAGATGCGCCAGCCGCCGGCGACCTCGCGCAGCTCGAAACCGCGGCGCACGGTGCCTGCCGTGCCGTCGAAGTCGGCGACGAGCCGGGCGATCGAGCGGCGCACGTCGCTCAGCGGCCTGCGGAGCGCGGTGCCGAGGTGCAGCAGGCTCTGCGGTTCGTCGGCGACCATCAGGATCGCCTCGAGAGAGCGGTCCAGGGCGGCGGCCTCGACGGCAAGTGCGCTGCCGGGTGCAGGAGCTGCGCCGGGCGTGCGGGTCGCGCCGGTTCCTGCACCGGGGCCGGCCAGGGTGTCAGTTGTCATAGTCCGCTCCGAGGTTCGCGAGGGTGTCGTCCGACCAGTCCTCGTCCGGGGACGCCGCGGCACTCCAGTGCAGGCTCAGGTCGCCGAGGGGTTCGAGCTGGTCGAAGGAGAGGAAGCCGCGCCGGTAGAGCTCGAGCACGGCGAGAAAACGCGCGATGATCACGCCGGTCAGTTCGACGTCGGCAATGAGTTCACGGAAGGTGAGCGTGTCGCCTGAGCGCAGCATCCCGACGAGCCAGGCCGCCTGCTCACGGATGCTGACCAGCGGCGCGTGCAGGTGGTCCAGCCCCACGGTGGGCACCTCACGCGGGGTGAGCGCCCGGGTGGCGAGGGCGGCGAAGTCGGCGAGGGAGAGCGTCCAGACGAGCTCAGGGGTCTGCTGCCGGAACTTGTCCTCGAGGCGCACGGAACGCACGTGCCGGCCGGACTCGACCTCGATCCGGCCGAGGAACCAGGCCGAGGCGGTCTTGAAGGCGCGGTACTGCAGGAGCCGGGCGAACAGCAGGTCCCTCGCCTCGAGCAAGGCGGCATCCTCGGCGTCGACGAGCTCGCCCTGCGGCAGGAGCCCTGCGACCTTGAGGTCGAGCAGGGTCGCGGCGACGACGAGGAATTCGCTCGCCTGGTCGAGTTCCTCGGCCTGGTCGAGCCCCTTGAGGTGGGCGATGAACTCGTCGGTGACGCGGCTGAGCGACACCTCGGTGATGTCGAGTTCGTGCTTGCCGATCAGGGAGAGCAGCAGGTCGAACGGGCCCTCGAAGTTGCCCAGGGCGACCGAGAATGTCCGCGAGGGGACGGTGTCAGGCGACAGCGCCACGCTGGATCAGTTCCCGCGCCGCCTGGCGGTAGGCCTTGGCGGCCGCGTGTTCCGGCGCGAACTCGGTGATCGGCACCCCGGCGACGCTCGCGTCTGGAAACTTCACCGTGCGGCCGATGACGGTTTCGAGCACGCTGTCGCCGAAGGCGTCGACGACGCGCTCGAGGACCTCGCGGGAGTGCAGCGTGCGCGAGTCGAACATGGTCGCGAGGATGCCGTCGAGTTCGATCGCGGGGTTGAGGCGGTCGCGCACCTTGTCGATGGTCTCGATCAGGAGGGCGACGCCGCGCAGGGCGAAGAATTCGCACTCGAGCGGGATGAGCACGCCGTGGCTCGCGGTCAGGGCGTTGACGGTGAGGATGCCGAGCGAGGGCTGGCAGTCGATCAGGATGACGTCGTAGTCGGCGGACACCTTGCGGAGCACCCGGGCGAGGATCTGCTCGCGGGCGACCTCGTTGACGAGGTGCACCTCCGCGGCGGAGAGGTCGATGTTCGCGGGCATGATGTCGAGGTTCTCGACAGCGGTCTTCTGGATGACCTCGGCCGGGGTGTACTTGTTGCCGAGCAGCAGGTCGTAGACGGTCGGCAGGTCGTGCGTGGGGATGCCGAGGCCCGCGGAGAGTGCGCCCTGGGGGTCGAAGTCGATGGCGAGCACGCGGCGGCCGTAACCGGCGAGTGCGGCACCCAGGTTGATGGTGGTCGTCGTCTTGCCGACGCCGCCCTTCTGGTTGCAGAGCGAGATGATGCGCGCGGGGCCGTGGCTTTTCAGCGCCGCGGGTTCGTCGAATTCGTGTTTCGGCCGTCCGGTCGCACCGACGACCACGTCCTCGAATCCGGGGAGTAGTGTCCGGTCAGCTTTTTCGCGCTTCACTCCGGTGTCCTCGTTCCGTCCTGCACCCATCACTCAGTCGAGTGTAGCGAGCCGATCGGCGCCCTTCCGCAAGGATCGCCGGGAAGCCGCGGTTCCGCATCCGCCTGATACCGCGGATGCCCCGGATTCAGCGGGCTCAGCGGGCGCGCGGGTGTGCCGTGGTGTACATGTCGCGGAGGGTGTCCGCCGTGACGAGGGTGTACAGCTGGGTCGTCGCGACGGAGGAGTGGCCGAGGAGTTCCTGCACGACGCGCACGTCGGCGCCGCCGGCGAGGAGGTGCGTCGCGAAGGAGTGCCGGAGCGTGTGCGGCGAGACGTGGCCCTCGAGGCCGGCGCGCTCGGCGGCGGCGCGGATCAGGAGCCAGGCGTTCTGGCGGCCGAGGCGCCGGCCGCGCAGCCCGAGGAAGAGCGCGGGGGTCGCAGGGCCGCGTGCAGAGAGCAGGGGCCTCCCCCGCACCAGGTAGGCCTCAACGGCCGCACGGGCGAAGCTGCCGACCGGAACCAGGCGTTGCTTGTCGCCCTTGCCGGTGAGCCGTACGACGTCGAGGTCGAGCACGTCGTCGACGTTGAGGTCGACGGCCTCGGAGATGCGCGCGCCGGTCGCGTAGAGCAATTCGAGGAGCGCCTTGTCGCGCAGCTGGTGAACGTCCTCGCCGTCGGTCGCCGCGAGCAGCAGGGCCACCTGCTCGATGCTGATGGCCTTCGGCAGCCGGGTCGCGAGCTTCGGCGGTTTCACGTCGTGGGCGACGTCCGCGTCGACGAGGGATTCCTCGAGCAGGAACCGGTGCAGCCCGCGCACGGTCGACAGCATCCGCGCGATCGACGCGGCCGTGAGCGGCGACTCGGATCGGGTCGCGAGGTGCCGCACGAACGCGGAGACGTGCAGCGCCGTGACCTGACCGGGTTCGGTGAGGCCCTCGGCCTCGAGCCAGCCGGCGTAGACCACGAGGTCGCGCCGATAGGCGGCGACGGTGTTCGCGCTGAGCCCGCGCTCGATCGCGACGTGCCGCAGGAACGCTTCGACCGCCGCCGCGACCGTCATCGGCCGGTGTGATTCCAATTGTTCGGGTGCCGCGGCCAGGGCAGGTCTGCGGCGCCGAGGGTGCTCCAGTTGCGTTCCTTCGCGGCGAACGCGGCGAGCACCGAGATCACGAGCGCGGGGTTCTGCACCCGGCGTGCGAGCACGGCGTCGAGGCAGTCGGCGAAGGGGACCCAGCGGATCTCCATGTCGGCTTCCTCTTCGGTGCGGTTGAAGACCTCGGGCGCGGCGGTGAGGCCGCGGGCCAGGTAGACGCGCAAGGCCTCGTTGCTGCCGCCCGGTGACGTGTAGAACTCGCTCAGAACGTGCCACTCGGCGGCGACGTAGTCGGTTTCCTCGCCCAGTTCGCGCTTGGCCGCCTCGACCGGATGCTCGTTGGCCTCGTCGAGGAGGCCGGCGGGCAGTTCCCACTCGCGCATGCCGACGGGGTGCCGGTACTGCTTGATCAGCAGCACCCGGTCGTCCTCGTCGAGGGCGAAGACGGCGACGGCACCGGTGTGGTCGACGTAGTCGCGCACGATGTCGGAGTCGCCGTAGCGGAAGGTGTCCTTGCGGATGTCCCAGACGTGGCCGGCGAAGACCACATCGGACTCGGAGACCGCCGCGGAGGCGACCTCGTCCTCGAGGAGCTCAGTCACGGCTCAGGCCTCGGCGCCGACGACCGCAGCGACGTCGACGGTCTCGTCGCCCGTGTCGTTGCCCTCGTTGACCTCGAACAGGCGGCTGGCCTGCTGGCGGTCGAGTGCGGCGCCGATCAGGCCGCGGAAGAGCGGATGCGCGTGGCTCGGGCGCGAGCGGAGCTCCGGGTGGGCCTGGGTCCCGACGTAGAACGGGTGCTCTGCACGCGGCAGCTCGACGTACTCGACCAGGTGGCCGTCGGGAGAGGTCCCGGAGAACCACATGCCGGCATCCGCGATCTGTTCGCGGAACGCGTTGTTGACCTCGTAGCGGTGACGGTGGCGTTCGGAAGCCGAGGGGGCCCCGTAGAGCTCGGCGACGAGGGAGCCCGCCGCGAGGTCGGCCGGGTAGAGGCCGAGGCGCATGGTGCCGCCGAGGTCGCCGCCGGCGATGATCTCGACCTGCTCTTCCATGGTCGCGATCACGGGGAACTCGGTGTCCGGGTCGAACTCGGAGGAGGACGCCCCGGTGAGGCCGGCCTTGTTGCGGGCGTATTCGATGACCATGCACTGCAGGCCGAGGCAGAGACCGAGCACCGGGATGCCGTTCTCGCGGGCGAAGCGGAGAGCCCCGAGCTTGCCCTCGATGCCGCGCACGCCGAAGCCGCCGGGAACGCAGATCCCGTCGAGGTCGCCGAGCAGGCGGGTGGCGCCTTCCTCGGTCTCGCACTCGTCTGAGGCGATCCAGCGGACGTGGACCTTGGTCTTGTGGGCGAAGCCGCCGGCGCGGAGGGCCTCGGTGACGGAGAGGTAGGCGTCGGGCAGGTCGATGTACTTGCCGACGAGGCCGATCGTGACCTCGTGCTTGGGTTCGCGCACGGCGTCGAGCACCTTCTGCCAGCCGGTCCAGTCGACGCTCGTGACGGGCAGGCCGAGGTGGTCGGTGATGTATTTGTCGAGGCCCTGCTCGTGCAGCACGGCGGGGATCTCGTAGATGCTGGGCACGTCGACGCAGTTGACCACGGCGTCTTCGTCGACGTCGCACATCAGCGCGATCTTCCGCTTGTTGGCGTCGGAGACGGGACGGTCGCTGCGCAGCACGAGCGCGTCGGGCTGGATACCGATCGAGCGGAGCGCGGCGACGGAGTGCTGGGTGGGCTTGGTCTTCTGCTCGCCGGCCGCGCCGAGGAAGGGCACGAGGGAGACGTGCACGAAGAACACGTTCTGGCGGCCGAGCTCGTGGCGCACCTGGCGGGCGGCCTCGAGGAACGGCTGCGACTCGATGTCGCCGACGGTGCCGCCGATCTCGGAGATGATCACGTCGGGGCGCAGCGCGTCGTCGGCCTGGAGGCGCATCCGGCGCTTGATCTCGTCGGTGATGTGCGGGATGACCTGCACGGTGTCGCCGAGGTACTCGCCGCGGCGTTCCTTCGCGATCACCTGCGAATAGACCTGGCCGGTGGTGACGTTCGCGGCCTGGTTGAGGTTGATGTCGAGGAACCGCTCGTAGTGACCGATGTCGAGGTCGGTCTCCGCGCCGTCGTCCGTGACGAAGACCTCGCCGTGCTGGAACGGGTTCATCGTTCCCGGGTCCACGTTGAGGTAGGGGTCGAGCTTCTGCATGACCACGCGTAAGCCGCTGGCCGTCAGGAGATTGCCGAGGCTTGCCGCCGTCAGGCCCTTGCCTAATGAAGAAACGACACCACCAGTCACAAAGATGTGCTTGGTCGTGCCGTCTGAATTGTCCGCGTTTCTATTTTCCACCACGGGCTTCGACTCTATCATCGGATCTTCGTGGATCCGCCAGCACTCGCGAGGTTCATCAGTTCGCGGGCGTGTTCGAGGCCGCTCACGGAGTCGGGCAGGCCGGACAACAGCCGGGCCATTTCGGCGGCGCGATCGTCGCCGGTCAGCTGGCGAACACTCGACTCTGTGACGGAACCGTCGCTGTCCTTGACGACGCTCAGGTGGTTGCCCGCGAAGGCCGCGACCTGGGCGAGATGGGTCACCACGATGACCTGGGCGGTTTCGGCAAGCCGGGCGAGCCTTCTGCCGATCTCGATCGCGGCCGCGCCGCCGACGCCGGCGTCGACCTCGTCGAAGACGAAGGTCGGAACCGGGTCTGTCGCGTTGATCACGACTTCGATGGCGAGCATCACCCGGGACAGTTCGCCGCCGGACGCGCCGCGGGCGAGGGTGCGCGGTTCGGCTCCCGCGTGCGGGCGCAGGAGGATGCCGACCTGGTCGCGGCCGTGCGCGGTGAGCTCTCCTCCGCTGTCGACCTCGACGACGAGGGCGGCGTCGGGCATCGCGAGGGCACTGAGCTCGGCCGTGACGGCGGTGCCGAGGGCTGCGGCCGCCGTGGTGCGGATGCCGGTGAGCCGGTCCGCGAGAGCCTCGACGACGAGCAGCTCGGCTTCGGTGTCGACGCGGAGCTGCTCGATCCGGTCGGTGTCCCCGTCGAGTTCGAGCAGGCGGGCGCTGCCGGTGTCGAGGAAGGCGATCGCCTCGTCGAGGCCGCCGGCGTACTTGCGGGCCAGGCCGGTCAGCACGGCCCGTCGCTCCTGCACGATCTCGAGCTCGCGGGCGCCGTCGGCGTCGAGGCCGGCGAGGTAGCTCGAGAGCTGCGCGGCGACATCCGCCACGAGGAAGCCGGCATTGGCGAGGCTCTGGGCGAGCTCGGACAGGGCAGGGTCGTGGTCGCCGGCGCGTTCGAGTTGCCGGCGCGCGGCGTCGAGCAGGGTGACGGCATCCGGAAGCCCGTCGGGGTTCTCTTCCGCGGAGAGGAGTTCACGGGACTGGGCGGCGGCGAGCCGGAGCTCCTCGAGGTTGCCGAGCCGTTCGGCGCGGGCGGCGAGGTCGTCGTCTTCGGCCGCCTGCGGGGCGATCGCCTCGATCTCGTCGATGGCGGCGCGGAGGTCGGCGGCCTCGCTCGTGCGCTCGTCCTGTTCGGTGACAAGGCGGGCGAGTTCGGCGCGGTCGTCCTGCCAGCGGTGGTAGTGGGTCTCGAAGTCGGTGAGCACCGGGCCGAGTTCGGGGCCGGCGAAGCGGTCGAGGGCGGCGCGCTGGGCGCCGGCGGAGCGGAGTCGGACCTGGTCGGACTGCCCGTGCACGACGACGAGGTCGCCGCCGAGGTCGCCGAGCACGCTCGCGGGGGCGCTGCGGCCGCCGACGATGGCGCGGCTGCGGCCCTCGGCCGAAACCGAACGGCTGAGGATGAGGTCCGGGCCGTCGAGGTCTCCCCCGGCGTCGCGCACGCGGCCGGCGACGGTGCCGTCGGCGTCGACCTGCCAGCGGCCCTCGACCCAGGTCTGCTGCGCGCCGTGGCGCACGAGGCCGGGGTCTGCGCGGGCGCCGAGCAGCAGGCCGAGCGCGGTGACGACCATGGTCTTGCCCGCGCCGGTCTCGCCCGTGACGGCGGTGAAACCGGGGCCGAGCGGGAGGGTGGCTTCCTTGATCACGCCGAGGTCGCGGATGACGAGTTCTTCGATCACGAGCGGGCCTCCCCCGCGACGGGCCTGGTCACGCGCGGCTCACTCGCGCGAGGCGCGCAGGGCTCATCCACGCGGGGCTCACTCACGCGGCGCTCACTCACGTCCGACCGGTCCGCGCCAGCCCGTGACGGGCAGGTTGAACTTGTTCACCAGGCGGTCGGTGAACGGGCCGGAGTGCAGGCGGGCGAGGCGCACCGGCACCGGGGAGCGGCGCACGATCACGCGGGATCCGGCGGGCAGGTCGTGCACCCGGCGGCCGTCGGCGCAGAGCACCGCGGCTCCGCCGTAGTGCGCGAGCACCTCGACGGCGAGCGACGAGTCCGGCCCGACGACGAGCGGGCGGGAGAAGAGCGCGTGGGCGCTGAGCGGGACGAGCAGGAGCGCGTCGAGGCTCGGCCAGACGATCGGGCCGCCCGCCGAGAAGGCGTACGCGGTCGATCCGGTCGGGGTGGACATCACGATGCCGTCGCAGCCGAAGGAGGAGAGCGGCCGGCCGTCGACCTCGACGACGACTTCGAGCATCCGCTCACGGCTCGCCTTTTCGACCGTCGCCTCGTTGAGGGCCCAGGTTTCGTAGATGACCTCGTCGCCGAGTTTGACCCGCACGGCGAGGGCCATGCGCTCTTCGACGAGGTAGTCGCGGAGGAGGGCGCGGCGCACGGCTTCGCCGAGGTCGTCGCGTTCGCTCTCGGCGAGGAAGCCGACGTGACCGAGGTTGATGCCGAGCAGGGGCGCCGAGCAGCCGCGCACGACCTCGGCGGCGCGCAGGATGGTGCCGTCGCCGCCGAGGACGATGACGAGCTCGAGCTCGGTCGCCTGCACGGTTTCGCCGAGGATGGCGAGACGGCCGTCGAGCTCGGGGCAGGCGGCGAGGATGTCCGTGAGTTCGGTCGGCGCGAGCACGGGGGTCGCGTCAGAGGCGAGGAGCTGCTGGCAGACGGTCACAGCAGCCCGGAGCGAGTCCGTGCGCCCGGTGTGCGCGACGACAAGGATGTGCCGGGGTGATGCAGTCATCTCGTCACGCTCCCACCAGTGCCGTTGTGCGGTCGATCCATTCTGTCGGATTGCTGCCCACCCGCGCGCTCATCCAGCACAGATACTCCCGATTGCCCGCGGCGCCGACGATCGGGGATGCGATCAGGCCGTTTGTGCGGAGGCCGAGGTCCCAGCCCGCCCAGAGCACGCCGGCGATCGCGTCGGCGCGCAGGGCCGGCCGGTGCACGACGCCCTCGCGGATGCTCTCCTTGCCGACCTCGAACTGCGGCTTGATCAGCAGCACGAAATCGGCGCCCTCCGCTGCCGTCGCCACGAGGGCAGGCAGCACGGTCGGGAGTGAGATGAACGACAGGTCGCCGACGACGAGGTCGGGGCGGGTGTCGACACCGGATGCCGCGGCGAGCGTTTCCGGCGTCGCGTAGCGCAGGTTGAACCCCTCGACGGCCGCGAGGCGCGGTTCGAGGGCGAGTTCGGGGGCGAGCTGGCCGTGGCCGACGTCGACGGCGAGCACCTGTGCGGCGCCGCGTTCGAGGAGCACCTGGCTGAAGCCGCCCGTCGAGGCGCCCGCGTCGAGCACGGTCCGGCCCGCGACGGGGATGTCGAACGCATCGAGCGCCGCGATGAGTTTGTGGGCGCCGCGGCTGACGTAGTGGTCGGTCGGGGCAACGACGAGCACCTGGTCGGCGCGCACCTTGGTGGACGCCTTGACGACGGGCTGGCCGTCGACCGTCACGAGGCCTCCGGCGATCACCTGCGCCGCTACCGTGCGCGAACGCACGAGCCCGCGGTCGGCGAGGGCCGTGTCGAGGCGCTGGTCGGGCATCCGCTCAGGAACAAGCTCAGCCTCGGACCCGGAGTCCGCCCCGGCATCCGCGTTCGCCTCAGGGCCGGGGTGCACTGTCGCCGCCCTCGAGGTGCGTGCGCAGCTCGTCGTGCAACTGCGCGTATGCCGCCGCGCGGTCTTCGAGGGGCAGGTCGCCGATGTCTCCGAGCCGGGACAGGAGTTCGTCCGCCATGGTCACATTTTCGGGGCTGACGCCCGGGGGGATGTCCGCTGGGTTCTGCTGCACCCTCTCCACGTTACCGTCTGAGATACAGTCGCTCCGGAACATTCAGCCCATAGACGGGCCGGCCGGACGCCCAGATCACGGCGCACGCGGCGCGGAGCAGGTTAATCCCGCCGTCGCCCTCCGCGACGATCTCGACGTCGGCACCAGTGATGCGCACGCTCGCGCCTGCGACGGTCGCAGTGACGCGGTCCTTGGAAAACACGGTCTCCGGGTAGGGCTCGTGGAGCTGGCGCAGGTCGTCGAGGATGAAGCGGGGGCGCTCCTTCTCTGCGGCGGCGAGGGCCTGCTTGGCCTTGTCGATGCCGGTCAGCACGAGCACCGCGGGAATGCCCGCCCGGTTTGCGCCGAGGATGTCGGTGTCGAGCCGGTCGCCGATGAAGAGCGCGTGCTTCGCCTGGAAGCGGGTCATGGCTTCGTCGAAGATCGCGACCTCCGGCTTGCCTGCCACGATCGGGAGACGGCCGACGGCGCTGTGCACGGCGGCGACGAGAGTGCCGTTGCCGGGCGCGATGCCGCGGGCGACGGGGATCGTCCAGTCGGTGTTCGTCGCGACCCAAGGGATCTCGATGCCGTCTTCGTTCGGGTGCAGGGCGAAAGCCGCCTCGGCGAGGTCCTTCCAGCCGAGTTCGGGCGTGAAGCCCTGGATCACGGCTGCGGGGTGGTCGTCGGCGGAGCGGGTGATCTCGAATCCACCCTTCTCGACCTCCTTCACAAGGCCGGCTCCCCCGATGACGAGGATGCGCGCGCCGGCGGGCACCTCCTGGGCGAGCAGCCGGACGGCGGCCTGCGGCGAGGTGACGATGTCCTCGGCGCGGGCGTGCAGCCCGAGCTCGGTGAGGTGGTCGGCGACGGTCTGGTCGGTGCGGGAGGCGTTGTTGGTGAGGTAGCCGACCCGCACGGTCTCCGCGGCCTTGTTCAGGCTCTCGATCGCGAACGGGATCGCGTGCGGTCCCTGGTACACGACTCCGTCGAGGTCAGCGAGCACCACGTCGACGCCGGTGAGCGGCGTCGTCGTTTCACTCATGCGTCGGCGCCTGAGCATCGGACTCCTCGTCGGTTCCCGTCGCCGGGTCCCCTTCGGAGTCCGGCAGCACCACGTCGATGGTCTCGTCGGCGACGTCGATCTCGTCGATCTCATCGAGCTCTTCGACCTCGTCGATTTCGGCGGCGGGCTCGTCGGTTTCGGGCTCGTCACCGTCTTCGTCGTCGTCGTCGCTCGCATCGTCGACGTCGAAGTACTCGTCGTCGGTGTCCTCTTCGTCGATCTCGAGAATCTCGATGGTCTCGTCGATGTCAGCGGCGGATGCCTGGGCGGCATCCGCGCGGTCGGCGCGCTCATTCCACTGCGCGGCCTCGTCGGTGCGGCCGAGTTCCTCGAGCACCTCGGCGTAGGCGGAGAACAGCTCGGCACTGTAGGAGAACGCGGTCTTCGGGTCGAGCTGCGGGATGTCGAGCTCGGCCAGGGCGGCCTCGGTCTCCCCGAGGTCGAGACGGGCACCGGACATCGCGATCGCCAGGGCGACCTGGACGCCGGCGGGCAGGGTGGAGCGGTCGACGGAACGGCCGAGCTCGAGGGCGCGGTCCGGGCGACCGACGCCGCGTTCGCTGTCGACCATGAGCGGCAGCTGCGAGTTGGACCCGGAGATGCGGCGGTAGGTGCGCAGTTCGCGCAGAGCAAGGGCGAAGTCGCCCGTGGCGTACGCGGTGATCGCGAGGCTCTCCCGCACGACCGCGATGCGGCCGGCACGGCGGGCGGCGCTCATCACGTGACGGTGGGCGAGCTCGGGGTCTTCGTCGATGACCCGGGCGGCCATGGCGAGGTGGGCGCCGACGGCCTCGGCGTTGTCCTTGGTCAGGGTCTTGAGTTCATTCCGTGCGATCCGGTCGAGGTCGGCAGACGAGATGTCGTCGGGGAGCTCGGGGTCGTCGTGGCGCGGGCGCACCGAACGCAGCTCGCGCTGCATCCGCTGCTCTTCGGTCATTTCCTCTTCGACGGCGCGGGCATCGCGGTCGCCGCGGGCGGGGGCGCCGTCGCGGGTCCAGAGCTTCTTGCCGGCGTCGCCGCGCGGTGCTCCGGCGCGGGTGGCCGAACCGCCGCGCTGGGTCGCGTTCGCCCAGGGCTTGCGGTCGCCGCCCGACTGCGGACGCTCGGTGCGCGGTGCGTCCTTCGACCACGGCTTGCGCTCGCCGGTCTGGGGACGATCGGAGTTGCCGCGGTACGCGGGACGTTCGCCGTCGCGCTGCGGGCGGTCGGTGCGGGGCGCGTCTTTCGACCAGGGCTTGCGCTCGGCGCCGCCCTGCGGACGGTCGGAGTTGCCACGGTACGGGGCGCGCTCGCCCGACTGCGGACGATCGGAGTTGCCGCGGTACGGAGGACGCTCACCATCACGCTGCGGGCGCTCAGTGTTGCCGCGGTAGGGCGCGCGCTCACCGGACTGCGGACGCTCGGAGTTGCCACGGTACGGAGCACGGTCGCCCTGGGGGCGCTCGGAATTACCGCGGTACGGGGCACGCTCGCCCGACTGCGGACGCTCGGAATTACCGCGGTACGGAGGACGCTCACCATCACGCTGCGGGCGCTCAGTGTTGCCGCGGTAGGGCGCGCGCTCACCGGACTGCGGACGATCGGAGTTGCCACGGTACGGAGCACGGTCGCCCTGGGGACGGTCGGAGTTCCCGCGGTAGGGGGGACGCTCACCATCACGCTGCGGACGATCGGAATTGCCACGGTAAGGGGCACGCTCGCCACTCTGCGGACGCTCGTTGTTGCCGCGGTACGGAGGACGATCGCCGTCGCGCTGCGGACGGTCGCTGTTTGCACGGTACTGGGGACGATCGCCCTGGGGGCGCTCGCTGTTCCCGCGGTACGGGGCACGCTCGCCGCTCTGCGGGCGGTCGGTGTTGCCGCGATAGGCGGGACGGTCGCCGTACTGGGGGCGGTCGCCCTGGGGACGGTCATTGTTTCCGCGGTACGGTGCACGTTCGCCACCCTGCGAACGGTCGTTGGTGCCACGGTAAGGGGGACGTTCGCCGTCACGCTGGGGACGGTCGGAGTTGCCCTTATAGGGAGGACGCTCACCGTCGCGCTGAGGGCGATCGGAGCGGCCCTGATAGCCGCCGGAGCCGTTGTTGCCGCGAGCCCCGGGCGGGCGTCCGCCGTCGCGTGCGTCATTACCGTTAGTTCCTGAAGGGCTCACTGTGTCTCCTGTGTAATTGGTTGCCTCGAAGGCAGACTCGTCAAGCCTACGGCTTAACGCAAAATGGCCACCCGTTAGGTGGCCATTTTGTGTATTTCTGGTGTTGNGGCCACCCGTTAGGTGGCCATTTTGTGTTTTTCTGGTGTTGCTAAGTTAAGTCCGGCGGTGTCCTACTCTCCCACAGGGTCCCCCCTGCAGTACCATCGGCGCTGAGAGTCTTAGCTTCCGGGTTCGGAATGTGACCGGGCGTTTCCCTCTCGCTATAGCCGCCGAAACATCTTTCGATGGATCGATTCTATATTTTTCAGTTATAGACCCCTCCTGGAAGGGGTTTGTTCTCGACCGTACGTCGAGAACCACATAGTGGACGCTTGCAGCTTATTCAAACTGGTGTGTTATCAAATTATTGGCTTATTAGTACCGGTCAGCTCCAAGGGTCTTTAGTCCCCTCTTCCACATCCGGCCTATCAACGCAGTAGTCTAGCTGCG
>NZ_SOFS01000025.1 GCF_004402235.1 Cryobacterium glucosi | reverse complement strand
GACGAGCGTGTTCTCGAGCTTCAGGAACCGGACGGATCGGATGTCGTCGGGGTGGGTGCGGGCTCTTCCTCGCTCATCGCGTGCAAGAGCCCGATAGCTTTTCCCAGCGTGTTGTTCGTGTCCTCCAACTCGCGCACCCGCGCGCTCAGTTTCGCAACCTCAGCCGCGTGCGCCGCGCGCTCAGCGGCCCGTGATTTCTCCAGCGCCGTGCGCTTACGAGGGGGAACAGTCATAGCCCTACCCTCTCGCGGAACCAGACCCCGGTCCAGATCACCGCCATACACCGCGGCGCTCCACCGCGTCAGCATCGCATGCGAGACCGGCTGTCCCGCTAACCAGGCACCTTTCTGACCATGCGGTTGCCGGTGATACTCATGAACAAACTCGCGGATCTCCACCACAGTGAACCCTGGACTAATCGGCATTCCTCTGACTCCTACTGATCGTGAACTGACTCACAACCAGCTTGACGCAGAGGGTTGGGCGAAGATACGCCAACTGTTTTCCACGGGCCAGCACTCGAAGTGGGAGATCGGCCGGCTCGTCGGGGGTGTCCCGGGGAACGGTGGATCGGGCGTTGGAAACGGACCGGTTCCCGAAGTACCAGCGGCCCGCGGTCGGGTCTAGTTTTGATGCGTTCGCCCCGCAGGTTCGGATGTTGTTGGCCGTGACGCCGACGATGGTCGCGTCAACTGACGGACAAAGTCGCCAAGTGATTTCGGGTTCGGATCGTGGTCGGCGCGACGAAGTCGAGGGAAAGTGGGTGACCAGTGCCGTGCCAGTCCACCGACATGTGGTCGAAGAGGCGGCGTTTGATCGTGTTCCACCTGCCGGTGCCGGGAGGCAGCAGCCGATCGTAATGCTCAGTCCGCGTTTCCTGAGCCATGGCGCCGAGACCTGCCCTGCACCGGGTTACGAAGACCGACACGGGACACCAGGACCAGTTGGCCTGGTTCCTTAATCGCGATCTGGTGTGTTGTCGTGCTGGGTTTTTGGCGGAGCGTTCACAATCGGTTATCGGGGTTGGGGTGTCGTTGGATGGGTTGCTCGGAGTTGGGTGTTCCTTGGGCGGCTTTCGTCCCCGTGGGTCCGCCACCTGGGCCGCGTAGTAAATACGCTGAACCCACGGCTAGGAGCATTCCGCTTAAGGGTCCGAGGAGGTATACCCAGGTGTGGGTGAAGTCGCCGCGAACGAGGTCTGGGCCGACAGTCCGGGCGGGATTCATCGAAGCCCCGCTGACGGGGCTTGCCCAGAGCCCCGCGAGGATTATGTATGCGCCTACCGCGATCGCGGAGAAGGATCCAATGTTCTGCGCCCCGGATGCGGAGCCCAGAATTGTGCTCACCAGTCCCATAGTCAGCAAGGCCTCGACGACGAGTGCTTGCGAGTCCGTGAAGGCAGGACCGGGGACTGTCTCGCCGTTGCCTCCGTGTGGGCCAAACACCGCGATCAGGGTTAGTGATGCCAGGATCGCGCCCAACAACTGAGCGAGGACATATCCCGGCACGCGACGCCAGGGAAAGTCTCCTCGCAAGGCGAAGGCAACACTGACCAGCGGGTTGAGGTGAGCACCGGATACAGCGCCCATGAACAAGATGATGGCCGCGACCATTAACCCTGGCGCCGTAACACTGGCCCCGCGGCCGACGTCCCCGTGGGTGAGGGAATCGACCGTTCCGGCTCCAGCCGCGACGAGGACCAAAAAGTACGTCCCGAACATTTCAGCGCCCAGTCGAGTCCATTCTCGATTCCGGTTATTGAATTCATGGACCCAGCCGCGGTCCCGCGGCGACAGTCCCAAATGCCCCACGTCACGGCCCGCAGAAATGATCACGGCACGCCTACGCGCTGATGATCTGCACGGGGACCTCGGCGTCCTCGTCCACGTGATTCACAGCGCAGATCCGGTGATAACCATCGGCGATCTGAGCGACGCGACCCTTGCCGATCTGACCTCGAATGATCAAACACGGCGACAGCTGGACGCCCGCGGCAATTCGGTCCAGTTCCTTGGCAACATCCGGGTTGCTTCGCGGCAAGAGCGGCAAACCGCAGCCCCGCAACAGGTCCTTGGCCTTGAAATGAACGACCCGCGTCCCCCGCAACTGTTTCACAAGCGCGTCAATCGCCTTGGGCTTCGCGTTCAGCGACAGATACGATCTCGCCGCCGCATAATCGTGTCCCGCCACATCGACCCGCCACCTGAGCACCCCGGCTTTCGACGTCTTTTTGCCAGGGACCTGTTTGACACTCGTGCTCATCATGATTCCTTTTCCCTTCCTCGCGGCCGGAGGTCATCTTCTTGTTCGTAGAGCTGCACGGCGCGACCGGACGTCAACGCGAGCTGGCTCCGAAGCTAGTGTGGATCGCATGTCCGGTCAAGAGCCTCCCCGATCCACGTCGCCCCGACACGTGCCCGGCGGACGAGAACGCCACTGGAGTAGCCGGTTCATCCATCGAGTTGGCGACATCACGGCACATGCTTCTTTCGGTCTCACTGCCGCGTTCATCACTCTGCTGTGGTTGTTTTCGGGCCTTCTCCTAGGCTTTCCTGCCTGGTGGGAGACGGTCCTCACCACGGTGACCGCCACCATCACCCTCATCATGGTTTTCGTCATCCAGCACACTCAAGCTCGACAACAGGCCGCGACACAACGAAAACTAGACGAGCTGTTACGCGCCCTCCCCACAGCCGACAATCGCCTCATAGCCGTGGAAGCAGCACCAGACAAAGAACTCGATGATCTCGCCGACCGCAACCTCACCCACCGCGAACAAGCCGTCCACAATGCCACGCCACAGCCCTAAAAATCGTCCGAGAGCCGACGGCACGGTCCCAGACACCGCAGCTTGATCCGGGAACATCGTGAGCGATCATTTGTCCCCTTGCGTTCATCGGCCTTGCCGGCGGTGCGTCTGCGCGGCCCCTTCTGAGCAGACACCATGATTGCTACGGACACGCTGGCACCATTTCACTACCCCGAAAGTTGGATCGGGTAGTACCGACTCGCTCATCTCAGCAACGATCGTCGTCCAAGGTGCCGCAGTGAGGGTGTACTTTCCCTCACCGCTCCGCTGACCAGGACACGGGAGACGGGTACTCGAAACAGTTCAGAGGAACACGGTCGCCTACTTTGCCGCGGCGGGACCAAACCTGATTTCGGGCTCGGCGATCTTCACGTTGTCACGTACCAGAACGGTGTCCACCGTGCGGTCGAACCATTTCAGGCGATCCGGAAAAAGCATGAGGTGTTCGAGAGGAACACGACTTCAACACGCGCTGCCAACCAAGCCGCGTCTTTATACTGAGCGCAGCAAAGCGGCAATCCGCTTGAACCCTGAAAGAGGAGATGGACATGAGGGACTGCCCCGAGTTCAGTTGACTCAAAGGGTTAGTGGTCTCAAGCGGCTTTGAGGGCCACGTTTATTGTCTCAAACTCGATCGGGGTGAGCTTGCCGAGGCGGCGTTGCCGGCGCTTGCGGTGGTATGTCCGTTCGATCCAAATCACCATCGCGAGGCGCAGTTCCTCTCGGGTTGACCACCGCTTCCGGTCGAGGACGTTCTTCTGCAGCAGCGCGAAGAAGGACTCCATCGCGGCGTTGNATGCGAGACCGGCTGTCCCGCTAACCAGGCACCTTTCTGACCATGCGGTTGCCGGTGATACTCATGAACAAACTCGCGGATCTCCACCACAGTGAACCCTGGACTAATCGACATTCCTCTGACTCCTACTGATCGTGAACTGACTCACAACCAGCTTGACGCAGAGGGGAAATCTCAGAAACTTCGTCGAATTCGTCCGGCGCGGGCGTTGGGGCGGGCGGATGCCCCCTGCAGGAATTGGTGGCGAAGGGCGGCGGACGGCAGAATGTCACCATGGCCTACGAGTTCGAACGCAAGCAGCAGATCGTCATTCTCGGCGGAGGGCCCGGCGGATACGAAGCGGCGATCGCCGGAGCACAACTCGGGGCGGAGGTCACCCTCGTCGAAGAGGTCGGCGTCGGCGGGTCGGCGGTCATCACGGACGTGGTGCCCTCGAAGTCCCTCATCGCAACCGCTGAGGCCACCAACTCCATCGGCGACGCGACCGAGCTCGGCGTCCAGCTCTACGTGCGCGGCGCCGACGGTAAGCCGAGCCGCCCCGAGGTCGCGATCAACCTCGCCGCCGTCAACAAGCGCCTCCTCGCGCTCGCCCGCCAGCAGTCCGAGGATATGCGGGCCACGCTCGTCACCGCCGGAGTGCGCCTCGTGCAGGGCCACGGCCGCCTCGACGGCACGAGCGGCGTGATCGTCGCGACCTCGGAGGCCTCCGGCACCGATTTCGACCGGATCAGCGCCGACACCATCGTCGTCTCCGTGGGCGCGAGCCCGCGCATCCTCCCGACCGCGGTCCCCGACGGTGAGCGCATCCTCACCTGGACCCAGCTCTACAACCTGCGGGCGGTGCCCGAGCACCTGATCGTCGTCGGGTCCGGCGTCACCGGCGCCGAGTTCGCCTCGGCGTACCGGGCCCTCGGTGCCCGCGTCACCCTGATCTCGAGCCGCGACCAGGTGCTGCCCGGCGAGGACGCCGACGCCGCCGCCGTGATCGAGAACGTCTTCAAGCGCAACGGGATGGTCGTCCTCAGCAAGTCCCGCGCCGAATCCGTCGTCGTCACCTCCACCGGGGTGCTCGCGACCCTGTCCGACGGCCGCAAGGTCGAGGGCAGCCACTGCCTGATCGCCGTCGGCTCTGTGCCGAACACCCACGGGATCGGCCTCGAGGAGGCCGGAGTGCAGCTGACCGACTCCGGGCATATCCGGGTGAACCGGGTCGCCCGCACCTCGATGCCGAACATCTATGCGGCCGGAGACTGCACGACCGAGCTGCCCCTCGCATCCGTCGCCTCGATGATGGGCCGCACGGCGGTGTTCCACGCGATGGGCGACGCGGTGAACCCGATCGAGATCCGCAATGTCGCGGCCAACATCTTCACCCAGCCCGAGATCGCGACCGTCGGCTGGACGCAGAAGCAGATCGAGGACGGGCTCGTGCGCGGGACCATCTACAAGCTGCCCCTCGCCGCGAACCCGCGGGCGAAGATGATGGGGATCAAGGACGGCTTCGTCAAGCTCTTCGCGACCACGACCACCGGCACCGTCATCGGCGGCGTCATCGTCGCCCCGAAGGCGAGCGAACTCATCTTCCCGCTCGCGCTCGCCGTCGAGCACCGGCTCACCGTCGATGAGGTCGCCAGGGCCTTCCCGGTCTACCCGTCGCTGACGGGCTCGATCACGGATGCCGCCCGGGCGATGCACATCGTCCTCTAATCCCGAACGGATCCCCACACACCCCGACCCGCGTCCTCGCGAGAGTGCACTTTCGGCCCATAAAGCGCGGTTTTAAGGGCCGAAAACGTACTCTCGCGGGACGGAGGGTCAGCCCTGGAGGGACTGCCGGATGGCGCGGGGGAGAGCGGCGACGATGATCGCGTGCGACTCGGTGATCAGCTCGCGCACGTGGTCGGCGGGAACGGAGCCGTCGAGTCTCACGGTCACCCAGTGCCGCTTGTTCATGTGGTACCCGGGCTCGATGCCGGCAACGCTCCGGATCAGCCGCGGCACGTTCTCCGGGAGCGCCTTGAGCGTGATCGACCGGCGCGGGGCATCCGGCTGGTCGACGGAGAACATCTTGCCCGCGACCTTCATCACCCGGGCCTCCGGCCCGAACGGGTACGTCTCGACGGCGCCGTTCAGGTCGAGCAGGAACGCGGTCAGTTCGTCCGGATCCACGACGGTCCCCTTCCCCGGCCGACGATGAGCGAGCGGATGCCTGCAGTGCGGTGCCTACGCGGCGTCGGTCACGGCGAGCAACAGATACCCGCTCGACACCGTGGCACCGACGACGGCGCCGATGCTGCCGATCACGCCGTCCTTGTGCGCGGTGAGCGGCTGCTCCATCTTCATGGCTTCGAGCACGAGCAGCAGGTCGCCCTTGACGACGACGTCGCCTTCAGCGACGGCGAGCTTGACGATCGTGGCCTGCATCGGCGCGACCACGGCGTCGCCGATTGCCGTGTTCACCGAGTGGGCCACGCCGCGGCGACGCGGGGCGGGACCGGCGGTGCTTTCGGCGGTGCCGGGCAGGAGACGCACGGGGAGGCTGACCTCGATGCGGCGGCCCTCGACCTCGACGACGACGTTGTGGCGCTTCTCGGCGGTGCCCTCGTCGGTGAGGGAGCCGTTCCACGGTTCGATGTCGTTGACGAAATCGGTTTCGATCCACCGGGTGTAGATCGAGAACGGCTCGCCGTCCGAGGGTGCGAACGCGGGGTCGCGCACGATCGCGCGGTGGAACGGAAGCACGGTCGGGAGGCCGGCGATGTCGAACTCGTCGAGGGCGCGGCGCGAACGCTCGAGCGCCTCCTCGCGGCTCGCGCCGGTGACGATGAGCTTGGCCAGCAGGGAGTCGAAGGAGCCGGAGATGACGTCGCCGGCCTGCACGCCGCTGTCGACGCGCACGCCGGGGCCGCCCGGCGCCCTGAAGACGTGCACGGGGCCGGGAGAGGGCATGAACCCGCGGCCGGGGTCTTCGCCGTTGATCCGGAATTCGAAGGAGTGCCCGCGCGGGATCGGGTCGTCGTAGTCGAGGCGGCCGCCCTCGGCGAGGCGGAACTGTTCGCGGACGAGGTCGATGCCCGTGACTTCCTCGGAGACGGGGTGTTCGACCTGGAGCCGGGTGTTGACCTCGAGGAAGGAGACGGTGCCGTCCTGGCCGATCAGGAACTCGCAGGTGCCTGCGCCGAGGTAGCCGACCTCCTTGAGGATGGCCTTGGACGCGCGGTACAGCTCGTCGTGCTGAACGGTCGTGAGGAACGGTGCCGGTGCCTCCTCGACGAGCTTCTGGTGGCGACGCTGCAGCGAGCAGTCGCGGGTGGAGACGACGACGACGTTGCCGTAGGCGTCCGCGAGGCACTGGGTCTCGACGTGGCGGGGCTTGTCGAGGTACTTCTCGACGAAGCACTCGCCGCGACCGAAGGCGGTGACGGCCTCGCGCACGGCCGAGTCGAAGAGCTCAGGGACCTCTTCGCGGGTGCGGGCGACCTTGAGGCCGCGTCCGCCGCCGCCGAAGGCCGCCTTGATCGCGACCGGCAGCCCGTACTGGTCGATGAAGTCGAGGACCTCTGACGCGCCCTCCACCGGGTTGAGCGTGCCTGGGGCCATCGGAGCGTTCACCCGCTCGGCGATATGCCGCGCGGAAACCTTGTCTCCGAGCTGCTCGATGGCGTCGGGAGACGGGCCGATCCAGACCAGGCCGGCGTCGATCACTGCGCGGGCGAAATCGGCGTTCTCGGCGAGGAAACCGTAGCCGGGGTGCACGGCGTCGGCACCCGAACGGCGAGCGACCGAGAGGATCTTCTCGATGACCAGGTAGGTTTCTGCGCTTGTCGTACCGTCGAGCCCGTACGCCTCATCTGCGAGGCGGGCGTGCACGGCGTCACGATCCTGGTCGGCGTAGACGGCGACCGAGAGAATGCCGCTGTCTTTCGCGGCTCGAATCACCCGGACGGCGATTTCGCCCCGGTTGGCGATGAGGACCTTCGTTATGCGGGACACAGTGCCTGAGCTTATTGGAGATCGAGCCCGAGACTTTGGTTCTCTTCAACAAAAAGAACCCCCAAAAAGGTATGGATGCCTACAAAGCGTCCTCGAAACCCGCTGTGCGTCACACTTTCGCGCGGTTCCAGAGGCTCGGCCAGGAGTGCCCGAGACTCAGCACGAGCCGGCGCAGCGTCGGCAGGGACAAGCCGACGACGGTCGAGGGATCGCCCTCGATGTGGGTGATGAACGGGGCTCCCAGACTGTCGATCGTGAAGGCCCCCGCCACGAACAGGGGCTCTCCCGTCGCGATGTACGCGTCGAGCTCGGCGTCGTCGATGTCGTCGGCGAAGGTCACGTCGGCGACCGCGACGGCCCCGACGGCCCGGCCGGGCACGCCGGCCCTGTGTTCGATGAGCCAGTGGCCGGAGTAGAGCTGCCCGGTGCGGCCGCGCTGCAGCTCCCAGCGCTCCCTGGCCCGCTCGGCCGTGTGCGGCTTGCCGTAGATCACGCCATCGATGACGAAGACGGAGTCCCCGCCGAGCACGAGGTGCACGTCGTCACCGTCGGCGGCCTCGGCGTCCAGGGCGACGATCGCCCGGGAGACGTCCTCCGCCTTGGCGCGAGCGAGCAACTCGACCGTGTGACGGGGCGTCAGCGGTGCGCCCAGCATCTGGGCGGCATCCGCTGCGACTTCGTCTTCGTCGACGCCGGGCGCGATCGTGACCGGCTCGATGCCCGCGGCACGCAGGAGCGTGAGCCGGGCCGGAGAGGTCGAAGCCAGATAGAGGCGCATGGTTCCCTTTGTGCGACGAGATAAGCGGCGATAGAAGCGATGTGGGATGCTCGAACAATGGCCACCAGCAATGACACACCGGCGAATCTCCCCGCACACGCAGCCGAGGTGGGTACTGAACTCGAACTCCTCGTCACCAACGTAGCTCACGGCGGTATCTTCATCGCCAGGCACGAAGGCCGCGTGGTCTTCGTGAGCGACACCCTGCCGGGGGAGCGCGTGCGCGCCCGGCTCACCTCCGCGAACCACAAGAGCTTCTGGCGCGCGGAGACCGTCGAGGTCCTCGACGCGGCCAGCGAACGCCAGCCGCACATCTGGGCCTCCGCTGCCGTCGAGCGCGACCCGGACGACCGGGCCGGCGGCGCTGAGTTCGGCCACATCGAACTCGGCTTCCAGCGCGAACTCAAGCGCCAGGTGCTCGCAGACTCCCTGAAGCGCATGGCGAAGATCGAGTCCGACGTTGTCGTCGAACCCGTGCCGCTCGGCCCCAACGCCTCGCCAGGCGACGCGGCGGACGGCACAGGCTGGCGCACCCGGGTGCGCCTTCACGTCGACGAAGACGGCACGGTCGGCCCATACGCGGCCCGCTCCCACCGGGTGATCCCCGTCGGCGATCTTCCCCTCGCCGAGCGGATGCTCGAAGCGGCCGCCCCGCTCGACCAGCGTTTCCCCGGAGCGGCTTCGGTCGACGTCGTCTCCCCGAGCCTCGGCACCGTGCAGATCCTCGTCTCGGAGCCGGATGCGCGCGGTAAGCCCAAGGCTACCCCGCGCACCCTGATCCATGAGGTCGTCGGTGACCGGGAATTCCGTCTCGACGCCGGCGGGTTCTGGCAGGTGCACGTCCGCGCCGCTGACACCCTGTACCACGCCGTCCAGGACCTGATCGATCCCGAGCTGTTCGACCCCCGTGCCACCAACCTCGACCTGTACGGCGGCGTCGGGCTGCTCGCTGCGGCCGTCGGTGACAAGTTCGGCAGCGCCGTTCGAATCACCTCCGTCGAGAGCGACGCGCACGCGACCGACTTCGCCGCAGAGAACCTCGCGGAATGGGTCGGAGCGAGCGTTCGCACCGACCGGGTCGACCGCTTCCTGGCCGGCCTGGTCCGGGACGCGAGCGCCGCCGAACGGGTGAAGCACCAGGCGGCGACCGTCGTCCTCGACCCGCCGCGTTCCGGCTCAGGCCACGAGGTCATCGACCAGCTCGCGGTGCTGTCCCCGAAGCAGATCGTGTACGTGGCCTGCGATCCCGTCGCCCTCGCCCGCGACATCGCCCTCCTCAACGGGCACGGATACGAGCTGCGGAAGCTGCGCGCGTTCGATCTCTTTCCGAACACACATCACGTCGAAGCCGTCGCCCTGCTGTCCAAATAGCTATCGTTGACGTGTACGTGCAATGGAAGAATGTAGGAACAAGTGACGCACCCGACAACACCCGCGACCCCTCCGACGACGACGACGGATGCCTCCGCCGGCCCGGCCGGTGCGACCCTGGGTTCGACGCACGCCGCTGAAGCGCGTACGCCGCTCGACCACCCGGTCCGGGTGGGCATCGCCGACGATCACGAATCCGTCCGCCTCGGTATCCAGGCCGCCTGCGAGAACGTCGGTTACGAGGTCGTCGCAACCGCGGCGACCGTCCAGGGACTCGTCGACGGGATCGGCGGACGTCCCTGCGACGTGATCGTGCTCGACCTCTCCCTCGGCGACGGCTCCCTCGTCACCGACAACGTGCACCTGGCCCAGAGCGCGGGCGCCTCGGTGCTCGTGCACAGCATCGCCGACAGGGTCGCCCTCGTTCGCGAGGCCCTCGCAGCGGGCGCCGCCGGCGTCATCCCGAAGTCGTCGCCCACGACGACAGTGATGGCCGCGGTGGCCTCGGTCGCCCGCGGCGACGTGCTCAACAACCTCGAATGGGCGACCGCGATCGACGCCGACCGCGATTTCTCCAAGGCCCAGCTCGGCCGCAGGGAACGGGACGTTCTGCACCTCTACGCCTCCGGCCTTCCGCTCAAGATGGTCGCCATGCAGCTCGGCATCGCGCACTCGACCGCGCGGGAGTACCTCGACCGGATCCGCGTGAAGTACGTCGAGGTCGGGCGTCCCGCTCCGACGAAGGTCGACCTGCTGCGCCGGGCCGTTGAAGACGGAATCCTGCCGGGGCTGGACCCGGATGGCGGAGATGGCCGCGGCTGAAGCAGCGGGCACGATCCCGCAGCTCCCGACACGGTTGCCTCCCGACCGCCTGGAACTCGCACCCGTCGCGGCGGAGGGCATCCGGGCGCCCGGCATCCGCCAGCCCCGCAACCCGATCAGCCGGTCCCGGATCGAGGTCGTGATTTCCCGGTCCGTCGCCGGGGTCGCCGTCGTCTTCTCCCTGCAGGCCCTCCCGGCGATGCTGCAGCAGATCCCGTTGCGGCTGCCGGTCATGGGCGTCGCGATGCCGGTCGCCCTCGCCGTCGCGGTCGCCGCCGTCTTGGTGGCCTCGATCACCAAAGTCGGGGTGCGCATCACGACCGGCGCCGTTGCACTCATGTATTTCGTCGCCCTGATCGGGTGGCCGTTCCTGATGCGGGACCCGGCGGCCGTCCTCGATGGGAAGCCCTGGCTCTGGTACGTCTGCACGGTCGCGACCTCGTGCGCGGCCATCTCGTTCGCGCTCGGCTGGGCGTGCGCGTACACCTTCGCCGCCCCGCTCGCCTACGGGATCGTGCGTTCGCTGCCCTCCGGCGGTGACGCGGACGCGCTGCTGGCCTCCCTCGACGCCGTCTACGCGACGCTCCTCGGCCAGGTCCTCCTGATCATGATCTTCATGCTGCGGCAGACGGCCGCCTCCGTCGACGCCGCGCAGACGAATGCGCTCAACAAGTACGCGAACGCCGTGCGCCAGCACGCCACCGAGGTCGAGCGCGTGCAGGTGGACTCGATCGTGCACGACAGTGTGCTCGCGACGTTCCTCGCTGCAGCCGCCGCCGGTAGCCCGAAGGCCGCGCAGCTCGCCTCCGGGATGGCCACCGACGCCCTCCAGCGCCTCACGGACGCCGCGATCACCCCGGCCGTCGACGATAGCACGGTGAGCTTCTCCGAGCTCGCCGGGCAAATCCGCCTCGCGGCCTCCCGGCTCGCGCGGCCGTTCACGATCGTCGAGTGCGCCATCCCGAAGCTCGCCGTGCCCACGCACGTCTCCGAGGCGATCCTCGCGGCCTCCGTCCAGGCCATGGCCAACAGCGTGCAGCACGCCGGCACAGGCCCCGGCGCGCCCGATCCGGAGCGCGTGCTGACGATGAGTGCGAACAGCCAGGGCGGATGCACCATCCAGATTTCCGACACCGGCGTCGGCTTCGACCCCGCCCTCGTCCCGAGCGCGCGCCTCGGCCTGCGTATCTCGATCGCGGAACGGGTGCAGAGTGTCGGCGGCTCCGTCACTGTGTGTTCGACACCGGGACAGGGCACCACGATCACGATCGACTGGCCGCTGGACGGCGGGGTGAGCCCCTGATGATCACCGTCCCGCGCGGCCTCGTCCTGTTCCTCGCCGGTCTCTTCTCGGCGTACCACATCGTGCTCGGCATCTACTCGCTCGACCTGCCGCGCACCCCGGGGCCGACGATCTTCGCGCTCGCCCTTTATGCGCTCGCGACGGTCCTGAGCCTCTGGCCCTCGAGCCCGATGCGGATGGGCCTTGCGCTCGCCTTCTTCAACGTTGCGGTCTGCGTCGTGATCCCGCTGCTCGTCGGCAGCCAGCTCGACGGCTCCGCCAGGAACGGCTACGCGACGTGGTACGTCGCCGCCGTCGGCACCCTGATGACGATCACGGCGACGCGCCGCCGCACGGCGCTCGCCTGGGTCGGCGTCGGCGCGCTCGTCGTGCACACGATCATCTGGGCCGGCCCGGCCCAGCTGCTCGACATGGGCGTGATCGGGAGCGTCGTCTGGGTGACCGTCGCCGTCCTCCTCGCCCGCGCCCTCGCCAAGGCGGGGCGTGATGCGCGCCAGTATGCGCTCGCGGAGCGGGAGGCGACGGAGTGGCAGGCCGCCCAGGAGGCGCACCTGTTCGAACGCCAGGTGCGCCTCGCGCAGACGCTGCGCCTCGCGTCTCCCATGCTGCGCCGCATCATCGACAAGCACGGGGAGCTCGACGCGGAGGACCGCCAGGAGTGCCGCTACCTCGAAGCCGCCGTGCGGGACGAGATCCGCGGCCGCAAGCTGCTCAACGACGCCGTGCGCGAGCAGGTGATGACGGCCAGGCGCCGTGGCGGCATCGTGACGCTGCTCGACGAGGGCACGATCGACGACCTCGACGGTGCGGAGCTCGAAACCGTCCTCAACCAGCTCGCCGCCGCCATCGGCGAATCGACGGCCGACACGATCATCGCACGCACGGCGGGGGAAGGGTCGGCGACGGCCGTGACCGTGGTCGGCCTCAGCAGTGCGGATGCCCGGCTGAGCGCCCTGGGGCAGGACTCACCGGAGCCCGAGGTCGACCTGTGGCTCGAGATCCCTAGGGACCCGGCCACGGCATCCACCCTCGGCGCCTGAGGTCCTGCGGGGAACGACCGGCCCGGAAGGGAGTTCCCGGAACGGTGAGCCCGGAACGCAAAAAAGAAAAGGAAAAAGAAAAAGGGGACCAACCCGAAGGCTGGTCCCCTTTTTACGTTGTGCCAGGGCGACAACCCGAATGTCACCCTGACGTGCCCCCAGAATTCGCCTGCTTACCCTAGTCGACGAGTTCTGGCTGTGTAACTCAGTGAGCGACACCTAGCAATATCTATAGTGGTCGAGCCGTGCGCCATTCAAAAGTCGGCATTTAGGGGGACCGGCCAGGACCCCGACGGTTCAGGCCCGGAACTCACCCCAGCTGCTCTGCCCGGACACGAAGGGCGGCCGGATGGCCCGCTGGCCGGCCTGCCAGCCGCTGAGGGCGCCGGTCGGCTTCTTGTGCAGGCTGCCGGTCTCCTCGCGGAGCAGGCCGTGCAGCACGGCAGACACGGCCGCGGCCTCGACCGGGCTGATGCCGCGGGTCAGGAACCGCAGGTGCGCCGGAGCATCCGCGGGGGTGTTTTCCGGTGCGTCCGGTCGGGCGTTCTCTTCGTCTGCCATGGTCGCTCCCTACAGCGGGATATTGCCGTGCTTCTTGGGCGGCAGGCTCGAGCGCTTGGTGCGCAGGGCACGCAGCGCCTTGGTGATAGCGACCCGAGTGGCTGCCGGCTCGATGATCCCGTCGAGCTCGCCGCGTTCGGCGGCGAGGAACGGGCTCGCGACGTTGTAGGTGTACTCGTTGGCGAGGCGGGTGCGCACGGCGTTGACGTCCTCGTCCGCGGCTTCGGCTTTCTTGATCTCGGCGCGGTAGAGGATGTTCACGGCTCCCTGGCCGCCCATCACGGCGATCTCGGCGGTCGGCCACGCGAGGTTGATGTCGGCGCCGAGCTGCTTGGAACCCATCACGATGTACGCGCCACCGTATGCCTTCCGCAGGATCACGGTCACGAGCGGCACCGTCGCCTCTGCGTAGGCGTAGAGCAGCTTCGCGCCGCGGCGGATAACGCCGGTCCACTCCTGATCGGTTCCGGGCAGGAAGCCGGGAACGTCGACGAGGGTGAGGATCGGGATCGAGAACGCGTCGCAGAACCGCACGAAGCGGGCGGCCTTCTCACCGGCCTGGATGTTGAGCGTCCCGGCCATGGCGTTGGGCTGGTTGGCGACGATGCCGACGGACCGACCCTCGACGCGGGCGAAGCCGACGACGATGTTCGGGGCGAACAGCGGCTGCGTTTCGAGGAAGTCGCCGCGGTCGACGATGTGCTCGATCACGGTCTTGACGTCGTATGGCTGATTCGGCGAGTCCGGGATGATCGTGTTGAGCGCGCGGTCGGCATCCGTCGTCTCGAGCTCCACGTCGCTGTCGAAGACCGGAAGCTCGGCGAGGTTGTTGTCGGGCAGGAAACCGAGCAGGGTGCGGGCGTAGTCGAGCGCGTCGGCCTCATCGCTCGCGAGGTAGTGCGCGACACCGGAGACCTTGTTGTGGGTGAGCGCGCCGCCGAGCTCCTCCATGCCGACGTCTTCGCCGGTGACGGTCTTGATCACGTCGGGGCCGGTGACGAACATCTGGCTGATCTTGTCGACCATGATCACGAAGTCGGTGAGTGCGGGGGAGTAGACCGCTCCACCGGCGGCGGGGCCGCAGATGATCGAGATCTGCGGGATGACGCCGGAGGCTGCGGTGTTGCGGCGGAAGATCTCGCCGTACTTGCCGAGGGCGACGACGCCCTCCTGGATACGCGCTCCGCCGGAGTCGAGGATGCCGATGATCGGCACGCCTGTCTTGAGGGCGAGGTCCATCACCTTGATGATCTTGTCGCCGGCCACCTCGCCGAGCGATCCGCCGAAGATGGTGAAGTCCTGCGAGTAGACCGCGACCTGGCGGCCGTGGATCGTGCCGGTGCCGGTGACGACCGCGTCGCCGTACGGCCGCTTCTTCTCCATGCCGAAGCCGTGGGTGCGGTGCCGCACGAACTCATCGAGCTCGACGAACGAGCCCTGGTCGAGGAGGAGCTCGATGCGCTCGCGCGCGGTCATCTTGCCTTTGGCGTGCTGTTTTTCGATCGCCGCCTCACCGCTCGCGGTCACGGCTTCGTGATAGCGAATCTTGAGGTCGGCGAGCTTTCCAGCCGTCGTATACAGATCTGGTCCCGAAACGGGCGAATTGTCACTCACGCCGTTCACTCTACCGGCCAGCTCTCGGCCCGGACCGTTGACGAAACCCTACAAAACCCGGCCCGATCGCTGGCCGTTCTGTTCCCCCGGGCGGGCAGAACTCCTGAAGATTCCGCAAATTCGGTTCAAAATGTGGCATCGGGGGCATCTTCCGGGAGAATTGCAGGAATCGGAAGTAGGTCAAATGCAGTTTCCACTCAGCCGTGACGCGGTGAGCCGGTTCGACTATCTCGACGAGGCCGGGTCCACGAACGACGTGCTCGTCGGCCACGCGACGGGGGCGAATGCCGCCGACTGGCCGCACCTGTCGACCGTCGTCACCGACAACCAGACCCGCGGTCGGGGACGGCTCGGCCGCACCTGGCTCGCCCCCACCGGCAAGTCGCTCGCCATCTCCGTGCTGCTGCGCCCGCTCGTCGGAACGGGCACCGGCGAGGGCACGCCCCTCCCGGTTGACCGCTTCGGCTGGTTTCCGCTCCTCGCCGGCGCCGCGATGACCATCGCCGTGCGCGCGGAGGTCGAGGCGAGCCTCCTCGCTGGCGCCCCGTCCGCTGGCACGTCGGCCGCCGGACCCGACGACGGTGAACAGCCCGCCCACGAGGTCACCCTGAAGTGGCCCAACGACGTGCTGATCGACGGATACAAGGTGTCCGGCATCCTCTCGGAGCTGCTGCCGGACACCCGCGGGCTCGTGATCGGCACCGGCCTCAACCTCTCCCTCGACGAACACGACCTGCCCACACTCACCTCGACCTCGCTGCTGCTCGTGACCGGCCGTGCCCCCCAAGCGGATGCCGTGCTCGCCCGCTACCTGATCGAACTCTCCCGTCTCACGGCCGATTTCCTCACGGCCAACGGGGACCCGGTCGCGAGCGGACTCCTTGGTACCGTCACGGCACTGTGCGGCACCCTCGGCTCGAAGGTGCGGGTGCAACTGCCCGGCGGTGACGACCTCGTGGGGGTCGCGATCGCGCTTGACGAGTCGGGCCGGCTGATCGTGGAGAACCAGGCCACCGGCGAGCCGCAGGCCGTCGCGGCGGGCGATGTGACCCATCTGAGGTATTAATAGGGTCATGACGAACAACAGGGGGACGGGCCCGGCAGATCCGGGGGTCCCGGCCGAACGGGTCGTGGCCGCGCTGCGCCCGCACGGTCGCGTGCTGCTCTGGCCGACTCTCGCGCTGGTCGGCGTCTGCACGGCAACGGGGTACTTCTACGGCAACCTCGCGGAGCCGTGGCAGGACAGCGCCCTGCTCTGGGTGGCGGCCGCGGTCGTCGTGCTGGTCTGGCTGCTGCCGCTCGCGTCCTGGCTGAACCGGCGGTACACGATCACGACACGGCGCATCATCTTCCGGCGCGGTTTCTTCGTGCGGACCCGGCAGGAGCTGCTGCACAGCCGTGGCTACGACGTGAGGGTGCGGACGACCTGGCTGCAGACCCTGAGCGGTTCAGGCGACGTGATCATCGCCTCGGGCTCCGAACGGCCGCTCGTGCTGAAGGACGTGCCCAATGCGACCCTGGTGCAGCGTGTGCTGCACGATCTCATCGAGCAGTCGCAGACCGGATTCGATTCGCGGCGGCGCGAGGAATCAGCGTTCGCTGCCGACCAGACGACCATCTGGAATGGTCGCTAGGCTCGCCGTCACCGGAGCGACAACGCGACGGTGCGGGGCGAAGACCCAGTAGCGGTAGAGCACGAAGCGGAAGATCGCGCCGAGGATGAGGCCGATCACGTTCGAGGAGACGTTGTCGGCGACGACGCTGGTGTGGCCGAGCACGTAATGGCTCACCCACAGGCAGGCGAGTCCGATGCCCATGCCGACGAGGCTGACGCCGAAGAATTCGATTCCCTCGCGGAGGGTCTGGGACTGGCGGCTCTTGCCAAAGGTCCAGTACCGGTTCCCGATCCAGTTCACGGCGATGGCGAGGATGGTCGAAACGACCTTGGCGTAGATCGGCCCGGCGTGGACCAGGTGCGGATCGAAGACCGTGGTGCGGAGCAGATTGAACACCGAGAAGTCGACGGCGAAGCCGACGAGCCCCACGGCGCCGAAGCTCGCGATCTGAATCGCGAGGGCGACGAGCCGTGCTGATTTTCCCGAGGTAATCGGCATACATCCATCCGGTCTATGGGCGAAGATAGAACAACAATCCACGAGTCTACGGCGCAGACACCGCCTCAGACTGAAAATCGGTGCGTCCGAAAATGAACGGTCGCACAGAAATCGGTGACGAAATGAGCACGACAGTCGGCGTAATCGGGGGCGGCCAGCTGGCCCGGATGCTGATCCCCGCTGCGGTGAACCTCGGGATCGACCTGCGCGTCCTGGCCGAGGCCGACGGCATGTCGGCCGGCCTCGCCGCGACCGGGGTGGGGGACTATCACGACCTCGGCACGGTCCTCGCCTTCGCCGAGACCGTCGACGTGATCACCTTCGACCATGAGCACGTGCCCCAGGCCGTGCTCCGTGAACTCGTTGCCCGCGGGGCCACCGTGCGCCCGGGACCGGAGGCCCTCGTCTTCGCCCAGGACAAGATCGAGATGCGCCGGCGCCTCGGCGAGCTCGGGCTCCCGGTTCCGGACTGGGCCGCTGTCGAGAACACGGCGGAGCTCGCCGTCTTCATCGCCGACCACGGCGGCCGCGCCGTGGTCAAGACGCCACGGGGCGGCTACGACGGCAAGGGCGTCCGGGTGGTCACGCACAAGCACGAGGTCGACGACTGGTTCCTCGCGCTCGCCGAGGACGCCAACGGCGGCGCCCTGCTCGTCGAGGAGCACGTGCCGTACACCCGGGAGCTGGCCCAGCTCGTGGCCAGGCGCCCGTCCGGCCAGGTCGCCGTGTGGCCCGTCGTCGAAACCGTGCAGCGCGACGGCGTCTGTGCCGAAGTGATCGCCCCCGCGCCGCTGTCGAGCGGACGACTCGCCGCGGTCGCCGCCGACATCGCCACGCGAGTCGCGGAGGGCATCGGCGTGTGCGGCGTGATGGCCGTCGAGCTCTTCGAAACGACGGATGAGCGCCTCCTGATCAACGAACTGGCGATGCGCCCGCACAACAGCGGTCACTGGTCGATCGAAGGATCGACCACGAGCCAGTTCGAACAGCACCTCCGTGCTGTCCTCGACCTCCCGCTCGGTGCGACGACGCCGCGCGACGAGTGGTCGGTGATGGTGAACATCCTCGGCGGACCCGCAGAAGGCACTCTTTTCGATCGGTACCCGGCCGCTTTCGCCGCGCATCCGTCGGCGAAGGTGCACAACTACGGGAAGGACCCGCGACCGGGCCGCAAGGTCGGCCACGTCACCGTTGGCGGTTCGGATCTGGACGACGTCGCCTATGAAGCGCGTGCCACTGCGGCTTTTTTTCAGGACTGACACCTAAGATCGACTGCGTGCCCGAGAACCCCATAGCAACCAACCCGCTGTCGGAGAACCGAGAAACGCCCCCGGCGCCGCGCGCGCCGCTCGTCGGCGTCGTCATGGGCTCCGATTCCGACTGGCCGGTCATGAGCGACGCCGCGCAACTCTTGCGTGACTTCGGGGTCGACTACGAAGTCCAGGTCGTGTCCGCGCACCGCACACCCAAAAAGATGATCGCCTACGGCGAGGACGCCCACGGGCGCGGCCTCAAGGTCATCATCGCCGGCGCTGGCGGTGCAGCGCACCTCCCCGGCATGCTCGCCGCCGTCACCGCCCTTCCCGTTGTCGGCGTTCCCGTTCCACTCAGCCGGCTCGACGGCCTCGACTCCCTGCTCTCCATCGTGCAGATGCCGGCCGGAGTGCCCGTCGCGACCGTCTCCATCGGCGGGGCCCGCAACGCGGCGCTCATCGCCGTGAAGATCCTGGCCCTCTCCGACGCCGGCCTGCACGACAAACTCGTCGCTTACGCACTCGACCTTGCCGCACAGGTCGAACAGAAGAATTCGGATCTCCAAGCCAAGCTATGAGCATCGCCACCAATCCGATCAGGAACCCGGAATCCGGGTCCGCCCGTGTGATGACAAAACGGGCCTGGTGGCTCGTGCTGCTGAACGTCGTGCTGCCCGGCTCGGCGCAAGTGCTCGCCGGAAGTCGCCGCCTGGGCCGGTTCGGACTCCGTTGCACGTTCACGCTGATCGGCTTCGTCGTCGTTGTCGGGCTCGCCTACCTGTTCTGGCCTGAGGTCGTGCTCACGGCGTTCACCAACTCGATCGGGCTCTGGGTCGCCGCAGCCGTGCTGGTGTTCTACGGCATCGTCTGGGTCGTGCTGACCCTCGACACCCTCCGGCTCGTGCGCCTCGTCAAGGCGGGCCCCGGCGCCCGCCCCCTCATCGCCGGATTCGCGACCGTGCTCATGGTCGTCATCGCCGGAACGGCCGGCTACGGCGCCTACGTGGCCGCGACGGCCAGCGACTTCCTGTCTTCGGTCTTCGTTGCCGGGCCGACGGTCCCCCCGGTCGACGGACGTTACAACATCATGCTTCTCGGCGGTGACGCCGGGGCCGACCGGTCAGGCCTCCGCCCGGACAGCATCACCGTGGCGAGCATCGACGCGACCACAGGCCAGGTCACCATGATCGGCCTGCCCCGCAACCTCGCATACGTGCCCTTCGTAGCGGATTCCCCGCTCGCGGCCGTGTATCCCAAGGGATATGGCTACCGCGACACCTGCCGGGTCGACGCGTGCATGCTCAATTCGATCTACACCGAGGTCGAACTGAAGAGCCCCGAGATGTACCCGAAGGCCATCGACGCCGGCAGCGAGCCCGGTATCGAGGGCATGCGGGACGCGGCAGAGGGCATCACCGGTCTGACCATCCAGTACTACGGGCTCATCGACATGCAGGGCTTCTCCGAACTCATCGACGCACTCGGCGGCGTCGACATCAACGTGACCGAACGCGTGCCGGTGCACACCGACGACACCTTCACCACCGTGCTGTTCTGGTTCGAGCCGGGCATGCAGCACATGGACGGCTACCACGCACTCTGGTACGCCCGCTCGCGGCACGGCACGAGCGACTACAGCCGCATGGAGCGCCAGCACCAGCTCCAGGAGGCGATCCTCGCCCAGGCCAGCCCCGCCAATGTGCTCGCCAAGTTCGAGTCGGTTGCCTCCGCCGGGTCCCAGGTCGTGAAGACCGACATCCCGCAGAGCATGCTCGGCTACTTCGTGACGCTCGCCGCGAAGTCCAAGACGCACCCGATCAACACGGTCGAGCTGACCCCGGCGAACAACGTCGACCCGGAGAATCCCGACTACGACGTGATCCGGTCACTGATCGACGCCGCCCTCACCCCAACGACGGCGACGCCCACCCCATAGCCGGTCACCCTGGTTGAGTTTCGGGGAAAACGCCCTCACCGTGCGACGGTCCGCAACCCACCCATAGGCAGGGTGATACTGCTCGAGCGGATGCCTCGCTCGGCCCTACAGGTCGGCGTGCAGCTGCCAGACCCGCTCGGCGGAATCCCGCCAGCTGAAGGCCTTGGCCCGGTCGCCGCCGTAGATGCGCAGCCTCTGCATGAGGGCCCGGTCGGTCAGGACCCGGGTGATGGCCTCGGCGAGGCGTTCGGGGTACCCGGCGGCATCCTCGCGCTCGACGACGAGACCGGCATCGCCGCCTGCCTCGAGGAGAGCGGGAGCATCGGAGTGCACGACCGGGGTGCCGAGGTGGAAGCCCTGGATGATGGGCAGCGCGAACCCCTCCTCGAGGCTCGGGACGACCAGCACGTTCGCCCGGGCGATCACGACGGCGAGTTCCTCGTCGGTGAGCGCGGGCATCGCCCGCACCCGTCCCGGCGTGAGTCCGGCCTCTTCGGCGACGGAACCGAGGTCGACTTCGCCCCAGGTATCCGGTCCGACGACGATCATGGGAAGGTCCGGAGCGTCGGGCAGGCCGAGGGCCGTGATGAGGGCTGTGACGCCCTTACGCGGCTCGAGCGTTCCGACGGTGACGATGTATTCGGACGGCAGGTCGAGGGCCGTGGCGAGCACCTCAGTGGCCGAAGAGTTGGACGGCAGCCGGAAGCCGGTGCCGACGGCGCCCCCGATGACGCGCACCCGGTCGCCGAGGTCGACGATCTCGGCGAGTTGCGCGGCGACGGCATGGCTCGGCACGACGATCGCGTCCGCGTGCTTCCTCGCTCGCTTCATCCGCGCTTTCGTCCAGGCAACGGTCGTCGGGGTCAGTGCCTCAGGATGCGTCCAGGCGAGCACGTCGTGCACGGTCACGGCGACCTGGGTGTGGTCGTTCTGCCGGTCGTGGCGGCGCAGCGGAGCCATCAGGCCCGGCGCGTGGATCATGCCGGGCCCGGGGGAGGTGGTCACCCCGAGCTGCCACGCCGCGGCGAGCTCTCGGCGGGGGAGTGCTGTCTTGTAGAGCCCGGCGAGCCCGGGCAGGGCCGCCACGATGGCGGCGTACTGCTCGGGCTGCGACGCGGAGACGATCCCCTCAACCTCGCAGTTGAGCGGAGCGCTCGCGATGAGCGCCCGGGTCAGCTCCTCGGTGTATCGACCGATCCCGCCGGGAACCGGCGCGATCATCTGGTCGACGATAACCCGCAGTGTGATCATTCGGTTTCGAGGACGCCTTCGGCCACGGCCTGGGTGAGGGCGTCGTGCCAGTCGCGCATCGGGGTGAGTCCGGCTGTGGCCCAGGCATCGTGGCCGAGTACGGAGTAGGCCGGGCGGGGTGCCGGCCGCACGAAGGAGGCCCCGTCGGTCGGGTGCACCCGGGCGGGCTCGAGGCCGTTGGCTTCGAGTACGGCCTGGGCGAAGCCGAACCAGCTCGTGACACCGGAGTTGGTGCCGTGGTAGATCCCGGCGGGGGCATCCGCGTCGAGCAGGGCGACGATCTGCGTCGCGAGGTCGACGGTCCAGGTGGGCTGGCCGACCTGGTCCTCGACCACGTTCAGGGTGGGGTGGGTGGCGGCGAGTTTCAGCATGGTCTTGGGGAAGTTCGGGCCGTTCTTCCCGTAGAGCCATGCGGTGCGCACGATGTAGGTTTTGCCCGGGTTCTCGGCGAGGACGAATTCCTCGCCGGCGGCCTTGGTACGCCCGTATGCGGAGATCGGTGCGGCGGGTGCGTCCTCCTGGTAGGGGGACTCGGCGTTGCCTTCGAAGACGTAGTCGGTGGAGATCTGCACAAGGCGCGCACCGGTTGCTTTCGCAGCGCGGGCGAGGTTCCGCGGTCCGACCGCGTTCAGCAGGTAGGCGGCGTCTTCGTTCGTTTCGGCGTCGTCGACCTTCGTGTACGCGGCCGCGTTGATCACGACGTCGAACCCGGTGACGGCCGCCTGGACGGCGCCTTCATCGGTGATGTCGAGTTCGCCGCGGTCGAACGCGGTCACGTCTCGCCCGGTCAGGGCTTTCTGCAGGTCGCGGCCGAGCATCCCGGCGGCGCCGGTGATCAGGTACCGGGTCATGAGCTCAGTGCCGCGCGGGCCTTGAGGGGTTCCCACCAGGCGCGGTTGTCGCGGTACCACTGCACGACGTCGGCGAGGCCCTTCTCGAAGGGGACCTGCGGGGCGTAGCCGAGTTCGGCCTGGATCTTGGTGATGTCCACCGAGTAGCGCAGGTCATGGCCGAGACGGTCAGCGACCCGGTCCACGTAGGACCAGTCCTTACCGGTGGAGTCCAGCAGCAGCTGGGTCAGTTCGAGGTTGGTCAGTTCGGTGCCGCCGCCGATGTTGTAGATCTCACCGGCGCGGCCGCCGACGAGGACCATCGCGATCGCCCGGGTGTGGTCGTCCACGTGCAACCAGTCGCGGATGTTGTTGCCCGCCCCATACAGGGGAACGTGCTTGTCATCGATCAGGTTCGTCACGAACAACGGGATGACCTTCTCGGGGAAGTGATACGGGCCGTAGTTGTTCGAGCAGCGCGTGATCGACACGTTCAATCCGTGGGTGCGGTGATATGAGCGGGCGAGCAGGTCACTGCCGGCCTTGGACGCGGAATACGGGGAGTTGGGTTCCAGGGCGCGTTCCTCGTTCCAGGAGCCCTCAGCGATCGACCCGTAGACCTCATCCGTGGACACGTGCACGAACCGGGCCAGGTTATGGCGCAGAGCGGCGTCGAGGAGTTGCTGGGTGCCGAGAACGTTGGTCTCGACGAAGATGGAGGCGTCGCGCACGGAGCGGTCCACGTGTGACTCGGCCGCGAAGTGCACCACCGCGTCCAGGGACGGGAAGATCGTGTCGAGCAACGCCGCGTCGCGGATGTCGCCGTGCACGAACGAGTACCGGGGCGAGTCGGCGATCGGTGCAAGGTTGGCCAGGTTGCCCGAATACGTCAGAGCGTCCAGGACGACGACCTCGGCCCCTTCCAGACCCGGGTAGGCGTCTTCGATGGTGCGACGAACAAAATTGGAGCCGATGAAACCGGCGCCGCCGGTAACGAGGATCTTCATATAAGAGGTGACCATTCCGTTTGCTGAAAGTATCGCTTCAATGCTAGCGGTACCCGCTTGGTAGACTTCTGCGCGTGCAGATCCGCGAACTCTCCGTCCCCGATTCCTACGAAATCACTCCGAAGCAGTTCGGGGACGACCGGGGGTTGTTCCTGGAATGGGGCAGGTTCGACCGTCTCGAGGAGTCGATCGGCCACAAGCTCAACGTGGTGCAGGCGAATACGAGCGTCTCCAAGCGTGGTTCGGTGCGCGGCATCCACTTCGCGGACATTCCGCCGAGCCAGGCCAAGTACGTCACCGCGACCTATGGCGCCGTCCTGGACTACATCATCGACATCCGGGTCGGTTCGCCGACGTTCGGCCAGTGGGACAGCGTCCTCCTCGATGACACCGACCGTCGTGCCGTGTACATCGCAGAGGGCATCGGGCACTGCTTCGTCGCCCTAACCGACAACGCCACCGTCAGCTACCTCGTGACGGCCCCGTTCAACCCGGGCCGCGAACACGGCATCAACCCGCTCGACACCGACATCGGACTGGTGTTCCCGCCCGAGGCCGGCGAGCTCCTGCTCTCCCCGAAAGACACCGACGCCCCCGGACTCGCCGAGTCCGCCGCGAACGGGCTTCTCCCGACCTGGGCAGACGCGAAGGCGTTCTACGCGGCACTGAACGAAGGAAACTAGACATGCGCGGAATCATCCTCGCCGGCGGCTCCGGCACACGCCTGTGGCCGATCACCAAGGGCATCTCCAAGCAGCTGATGCCCATCTACGACAAGCCCATGATCTACTACCCCCTGTCGACGTTGATGATGGCCGGGATCAACGAGATCCTGATCATCACGACCCCGGAGTACAACAGCCAGTTCCGCGCCCTCTTCGGCGACGGATCCAGCTTCGGCGTGCGCATCGAGTATGCGGTCCAGCCCTCCCCTGACGGCCTCGCCCAGGCGTTCATCATCGGCGAGGAGTTCATCGGCGACGACAGCGTCGCCCTCGTCCTCGGCGACAACATCTTCCACGGCGCCGGTCTCGGTTCGGCCCTGCGCAACCACACCGAGATCGACGGCGCCCGGATCTTCGCCTATCACGTCAGCAATCCGTCGGACTACGGTGTCGTGGAATTCGACGAGAACATGACGGCCGTCTCGATCGAGGAAAAGCCCGCCAAACCCAAGAGCAACTACGCCGTGCCAGGCCTGTACTTCTATGACAACTCGGTCATCGAAATCGCGAAGTCCATCGAGCCCAGCGCGCGTGGGGAGCTCGAAATCAGTACCGTCAACGAGCGATACCTGGAACAGGGAAAGCTGCAGGTGCAGGTGCTCGATCGCGGTACGGCTTGGCTCGACACCGGTACCTTCAAGTCCATGATGCAAGCGTCCGAATACGTGCGCGTCATCGAGGACCGACAGGGTCACAAGGTCGGCTGCATCGAGGAGATCGCCTGGCGTGCCGGCTGGATCGACACCAAGCAGCTTGCTGTGCTCGCAGCTCCCCTGCAGAAGAGCGGCTACGGAAAGTACCTGAGTAACCTCGTCGCCACCGTCTAGGAGTTCGAGCTGCGCGGTATTCCCGAACGGGACCAGCGGACAGCAGCCAGTCAGACCCGAATGCGGAGGCCCAGGCCCGGGCGCCGATTCGGTGACGCCTGGCGCTCACCTAGACCGGGGCTCACTCGGAACAGATCGCCCGGAGTGTCAGCGCTTGTCGAGAAGGAGGCCGCGAGCGACAACGGCCTCCTGTCCAGCGAGGGTCGACACCTCACATCAGGAGGGGGACGCCGGTATCCACAGCACGATTTGAGCCGGAGACGGGTGACGGACATCCGTCTGCACCGGTACGGGAATGGTGTATCCCGCGGGGACCCCGATCACCGAGGTACAGTACACCCCGGCAGTGAGCGAGACGCTGAAGCTTCCGTCAAGCCATCGGCTCGTGGACGTGACGTTCTGCCACACTCCTTGACCTGGAGCGGTGCATGACCCCCATCTCACAAGCGCGTTGACCCCGTCGATTCGGGCGCCCCAGGCATCCTTCGCGACGACGGACCCCACGACGACTCCGTAGGGGAGCCATGCCGTAAACCAGTTTCCAGGCCCTGCCACCACATCGAACGTTGAGGCGCTCGCATACATGTAGTCTGCAGGCACCTGCCGCGTCAGCAGGCAGTATCGACCGACTTCGAGGGTGATTCCGAAGGCCCCATAGGCGTTCGGTGTGTTGCCCGTGGTGGTGAACCACACCGTTTGTCCTGAGCAATCGCCCTGGCGGATTTCGACGTCGACACCGGGGACGAATTCTGAATTCGGACCCTTGACGGCGACGGCGCCCGTGCCGTACGCGGCCGCGCTTGCCGGTGGTGCAGTCGCCATGCCGACGCTCAGGGCCATGACAACGGTCGCGCCAACGGACAACAGTTGCAGGAGAGACCATCGGCGGCCCCGTCCACTAGCAGTAATTGGGTCTCGAGTACTCATGTGTTTTCCCCCGGTCGTGAATGTGGACTACCCGCAGTGTATCGACCACCGACGAGTCGGAAATACCCGAGCGACCTTGTCATTCGTCGAGTTCGGCCGGCCAGTGCGGCGAAAGGCGAAGGGCGGGCGCACCCGGGTGAACCCGGCCCTCCACCGGCGTGCAGGGTGTCAGCCGGCACGCTCGCTCCGGCTCACCAGGTCTTGATGCTCCATGCGCCGTCGGACGTGATCTGGATGATCGCAGGAGACGTCATGGCAACGGTTCCCCAGTAGTTTCCGATCACATTGATCTTGTTGTCGACACCATAGGTCGGATCCGTTGCCCACACGATGAAGTTCGACGTCCCGTGGTTGGAGAATGTCGCGACAACCCCGGGGGTATCCAGGTACACCACGTCATCGCCGGTGCCGGAGATGCTGGAACCCCCTTGCCTGATCATGTCCAGGTCGAGGATTCTCAGCGTCCAATGGCCGTTCGCGTGAACCGAGATCTGACTGTAGCTGGAGTATGTCAAATCCAGGAATCCGACGAGCATCCGCCCGGAGGGATACGAGCCGGTTCGATTGATCAGCAGGTCGGATGCTCGATCCGGACCGAGTGCTTCGACGATGACATTTGACGTGCAATCCGGGCAGGTGAATTCGACGATCTTCTGGAAGGAATAGGCTGCAATCGAAATGACGGAATCGCCCTGTCCCTGAACCGTCCGGGAATCGAGCCAGATCGTGATCCAGATGGGCCCCGGAGCGGAGACGACCGTCTCAACGGGTTGGGGTGTCGAGTAGTCCCACGGCACGTCCGTGACGGAGGTGCAGTAGGTGCCGGGGAGAAGCGAGATCCCGAATCCGCCGCTGGACCACTGGTTGGTCGCGGTGACGTTCTGCCAGACTCCCTGGCCAGGGGACGCACATGATCCCTGGCGGATGAACGCTGTGACGCCATTGATCCCGTAGCCGAGCGAGTTCTTCGCGACGACAGCGCCGGACAGGGGTCCGGGCAGCCATACGGTAACCCAGTTGCCCGTTCCTGAGCCCATCTGGAACGTGGTGTTCGCGGGCATCCCATAGGGCGCCGGAACCGAGAGGGTGACGATGCAGTATGCGCCGGGGGTGAGTCCGATCCCGAAGGCGCCATATGCGCTGGGGGTGCTTCCGGTTGTCGTTCGCCAGACGGGTGCGCCGGAGCAGTCACCCTGGCGAATCTCGACCGTGGTAACGGGGACGAGCTCTGAACTCTGGCCCTTGATCGAAACGGCGCCGGTCCCGATGCTCGCGGCCTGCGCCGGTGCTGCAACGGTGAGTCCCAGCAGGAGGCCCACTGCCAGCGCCAATCCAAGAAACGAAGATCTCTTCGAACGGTGCGCTCGGGCGCGAGGCTTGACCCCGCGAACGGCCACGGCTGACAGCAATTTCAACAAGTTTCCCCCAGATGTTTTCAGTTATGTCTGGTATCACGTTGGCGTGCGGGTGGGCAGTCGTCAAGACCCGCGTTCAAGGGTCTGACCATTCAGGTTTCGAACTCCTGGTGTCGACGGCGGTCCAACTCAGCCGCACAGTGTCGGTCTGATCCCGCTGCGTCCGGCCTGGCCGGTGCCTTGCGTCTAGTGCGTGGGCTGGCCGGGTATCCACGCGGTGATCCAGAGCGGGCCTGGGGAGGCCACCGTGATGTCGGCTGGAGCCGGAATCGAATAGCCGGCCGGGACCTGGGAAATAGTCGTGCAGTAGGTTCCTGGATTCAGGGAGATTCCGAATCCGCCAGACGACCATCGGTTTGTTGCGGTCGTGCTCAGCCACACCCCGGGTCCTTGCGTCGCACAGGATCCCTGACGGATAAGTGCTGTGACACCGTTGATTCCGATTCCTTGCGCGTCCTTGGCGACGAGGGCGCCCGAGATCGGTCCAGGAAGCCACACTGTGACCCAGTTCCCGGCTCCCGCGCCCATCTGGAACAGGGTGTTCGCGGACGGCATGCCGTAGGGGGCAGGAACGGCGAGGGTGACGATGCAGTACGAGCCCGGCGTCAGGCCGATTCCGAAGGCGCCGTAAGCGCTGGGAGTGCTTCCGGTGGTTGTGCGCCACACGGCCGGGCCAGCACAGTCGCCTTGACGGATTTCAACAGTCGTGCCGGGCACGAGCTCGGAGTTCTGACCCTTGATCGAGACGGCCCCCGTCCCCATTCTCGGCGCGCCTGCCGCGTCGCCGAGGGAGACGGTGACGCCGGCTGTCCCGGAGACACTCGTGACGGCGACGGTCACCCCGCCGGAACGTGAGGTGAGCGACTGGGACGCTCCCAATGCCATCGACCGGGTGCCGTCATCGTTCGGCAGAGTCAGGACGGCGGAGGTGGTATCGTCCCGCTGGCGCAGAACACGCACGCCTCGCGTCATCCCTGGTACGCGACCGGAGGCGTAGAGCGAGCCAGCGTCCATGCCGGTTCCGGATCGGTACTCAACGAAATACACGCCCCCGTCCCTGGGGTCCGTGATCTTCAAGCCGCGCAACCCAGTGGCATCGGAGATCGGGTGCAGGGTGAAACTACCGGCGCCGGAGGTGACGCCGGCGACGAGGCTTACGGGAACCAGGTCAGCGCTCGTGATGGCATCCAGTTTGTACTTCTGGGTGATATTCAGGGCGGGCAATTGGGCGTTGGTCATGCCGTTGTAGCTCAAGCCTCCGCCCATGACATCGTAGAAGTCCTGGTATTCCACGTCACTGCAGCCGTCGGAAAAGGTTCCACCAGAAAAGGCGCCCTCGACTATCGGATTCGGACAGGTGTGTTTGTTCGAGTGCCTCAACCCGAGGTTGTGGCCGATCTCGTGGGCCACAGCGTTCGTCCCGAACGGGGCGCTATAGCTGGCCCAGACGACTCCGCCGGACTGCACCAGCCCGACACTTCCCAACCCGCTCCCCGCGCCGCATGATGCGGGAGCGAGGATGACCAGGTGGTGGGCGTTGAAGCCGGTGGTGTACCAGCCTTGCGGATGACCGAAAGCGGCAGCCGCCTCCGTGAACATGCTCGTCGCCTGGCAGGAATTCGCAGTGACGACGCGCTTCGTTGCAAGCGGCTGGGTGAAGCCGATGATCTGGCCGGCACTTTGTGATGACCAAAAGGTGCTCACCGTCGCCTCGAGCGCCGCGATCCCGGGGTCGTCGAGGACAGGCGTCGTCGGAGCCGTCGGCAAAGTGGCCACGAATACGTCGAGCGCATGCGTTGCTGCGGCGGACGTCTGGGCGACCTGCGCCTCGATCGTCGCCGAAACGACGGGCAAGGCTGCGTCCAGTGCGACACTGGCCGATACGACCTCCTTACCGGTTTCCGACGTTGCCTCCACCGGTCCGGTTGCCTCGGTCACGGCGGGGACGGCGGCGACGACAGAGGTGGGGACGGTGAGCGTTCCGCTGAATGTGCTGCCGGACGTCACGTCGTCGGGCAGGTTCCCGGTCAGTTCGACGGATGCGCCGTCATCGGTGAGCAGGCGCACCTGGTCGGCGAGGTTCTGAGTGGGACTCGAAGGGTCTTCCTCGCCGGAGAGGATGAGAATGGTGCCCGTCGCGTGCAGAGTCGCGGTGTCGGCCGTGGTTGCCAGGAGCGCTTGCGCGGGGACTATTGCCGCACAGGCGACCAGCACTGCAGCGAGCACTGTGCCTGATCCCAGGCGGGAGAAGTGGAGCATGCAGTGTCCGATCCTGTTGTGATGCGGCGCCTCACCTGACGGTGAACGCTCCGGAACCACGACCGTCGAATCTGCGCCGCCCCCTGAGCCATCCGTTCCTCACTCTACCGACTTGGCGGCACGCTGCTCCTGCCCCTGAACCGGGGGGGGATATGCCATCGAGGACCGGAGAAGACCACCGTCGGGTCGCGGAAAAAGGGCCCGCTCGCCGGCTAGGACGTCGGGTGCCTACGTTCCGAAACGGCAGCCCGAAGCCGAAGGCCGGCTGCCAGGAGGAGGCGAACCGGCAGGAGAAGCGGGCCAGAATATTTCTTGGACAGGAAGCGTTCGGCACTGGCGTGGTGTGCCCGAATCATTCGGGCGTTGTCGTCCTGGGTCGAGTGCGCCCCGGAGTGGACTACCGTCGCCAACGGTTCGTATACGTTCCGCAGACCGAGCTTTCCGATCCGGAATCCGAGGTCCACGTCTTCGAAGTACATGAAGTAGCCCTCGTCGAACCCGCCCAGCTCGTCCAGCACCGAGCGGCGCACCATCAGGAACGCGCCGGACAACCATCCGGCGTCGCGACGAGAGACGCTCGCCGCACCTTGTTGCCGATAGCTGCGGCTCCAAGGGTTGTTGGGCCACACCAACGCGAACAGGCCGTGGCCGATGCCCGTTCGCAACGAGGGAATGACGCGGGCGGATGGGTAGACCTCGCCGGCCGAGGTGAGGATGCCCGGTCCGATCGCGGCGATCTTCGCGTCATCCCCGACGGACTTCAGGAGCGTGTCGATCGCCCCCGCCCGGGCGACGATGTCCGGATTGCTCACAACAACCCAGTCGATTTCAGCGGGCAGCGTCTTGAGGGCTTGATTGATGGCGTGACCATAACCCAGATTGTCGGCGAGAGGCAGGTATTCGGCGTGCGCAGCATGAGCGAGACCCGAGACCGTCGTGTCACCCTCGAGTACCTTGTTGTCTGCGACGACGATGTGCAGCGGACCGGTGAGCGCCGAACCCAGGGAACCGAGGAAATCGCCCAGCACTCTTCCCGACCCGTAGCTCACGGTCACGACGGCCACGTGGGCGGTCGTTGACTGTGATTTGGCTGCGACGGCCATACGGTTGCTCCTCATTGTTCTAGGCTAGATTGGTTTGCGGCCATCCGACCGGCCACTCAGTGAGGCTACATGCGATACATGAAGGAAGTTCTCGATTCCCGGGAGCTCTTGGCCAATCTCACCTTGCGTGAGATTCGTGGCCAGTACAAACGCACAATATTCGGGCAGCTGTGGTCGTTGGTCAACCCACTGGCGACGATGCTGGTGTACACAATTGTGTTCGCGTTTATTCTCCGGGTCACTCCACCTCCCGGCAATCCCAGTGGGCTCAACATCTTCGCGGTCTGGCTACTCTGTGGCTTGCTGCCGTGGGCCTTTTTCGCGAACGTCGTGCAGACCGGCATGGGATCGATCATTGCCAACGCGGGCCTGGTGCAGAAGGTCTATTTCTCTCGAATTGTGCTCCCGCTCTCGACGGTCGGTTCCATCGGCTACAACTGGCTCTTCGAGATGGGCGTCCTCGTCCTCGTCCTGGCGATCTGCGGTTCGTTCGTCTGGCCGTGGATCCCGCTGGTGATCTTCGTCATGGTGCTGCTCGCTATTTTCGCGTCAGGCCTGGCCCTGATGCTCTCGGTGGCGAACGTCCGTTTCCGGGACACGCAGTACCTCGTCTCGATCGTCATGCAGATCTGGATGTACCTCACGCCGATCATCTATCCCATCAGCCTGGTCGAGGACCAGTCGCGGGCGCATGGGGGGCTGTTCGGGACGTCCATCACCCTGATGGACATCTACCGGCTCAATCCGCTCGAACGGTTTGTCGCCGTTTTCCGGCAGTTGCTCTATGACAACACCTGGCCCAACCCACAGGACCTCTTATTCTGTGCTGTGTGGGCGTTCGCGGCAATCGTCGTGGGCGTGTGGGTGTTTCGTAAGAGTGAGAAGGGCCTGGCGGAGGCATTATGAGTGACATTGCAGTGAGCGTTGACCATGTCAGCAAGAGATTCCGTTTGTATCACGAACGAAACCAGTCCCTTAAATCCGCGATTATGCGAGGGCGCCGGTCGGTTCACGAGGATTTCTGGGCGCTCAAGGACGTGAGCTTCGAGGTCCCGACCGGGTCGACGTTCGGTCTGATCGGCAGCAACGGTTCCGGCAAGTCGACCTTGCTCAAATGCCTCGCCAAGATCTACTTCCCGCAGAAGGGCTCCATCACCTACAACGGGAAGATCGCAGCCCTGCTGGAAGTGGGCTCCGGCTTCCACCCGGAGCTGTCCGGCCGTGAGAACGTGTTCCTCAACGGATCGATCCTCGGGATGTCCAAGCGCGAAATCACCCGAAAGTTCGACGAAATCGTCGACTTCTCCGGGGTGGAACAGTTCATCGACCAGCCCGTCAAGAACTACTCCTCGGGAATGTATGTCCGTCTTGGCTTCGCGATCGCCATCAATGTCGACCCGGACGTGCTCGTGGTCGATGAGGTGCTTTCCGTCGGCGATGCAGAGTTCCAGGAGAAATGCAGTCAGAAGTTCATCGATTTCAAGCGCGCGGGAAAGACCGTGATCCTGGTCAGTCATGCGATGACCGCGGTCCAGGAGATGTGCGATCACGCGGCCTGGCTGAGGCACGGCGAACTCGTCACCGTGGGGGAGGCAGAACCAACAATCGCGGCGTATCTCGACTCTCTGAACCGGGGCGAGACCAGTGCCGCCTGAGAAATCGGATGTCGCACCCCGCCAGGTGGGGCTGACGATTGCGGAGGCCCTCGGTGGACACCGCAACTCTCTGGGGTTGCTCAGACTGCTGTTGGCCTCGCTGGTCATCTTCGACCACGCCTTTCCCACGGGTGGCTTCGGACGGGACCCGTTCTGGGAGCTCACCCGCGGCCAGGCCTCGCTGGGAAGCATCGCCGTCGGAGGGTTCTTCGCGATCAGCGGCTACCTCATCGCCAAGAGCGGGATGTCGAGTGACATCCTCCAGTTCATGTGGAGGCGGAGTCTCAGGATCTTTCCCGCCTACTGGGGCGTCCTTCTCATCACCGCGTTCGTCGTCGCTCCCGTGATCTGGGTCACGGCGGGCGGCGCACTCGGCGACTTCTTCGCCCGCGCCCCGAACGGTCCGTTCCACTATGTCGCCGGCAACTGGACCATGAACATCGGGACCTACGGGATCTACGATATTTTTGCGGAGACGACGCCATACGGGCAGAGCGTCAAGGCATCGGTCTTCAACGGATCGATCTGGACACTCATCTATGAATGGCGCTGTTATCTGGTCATCGGGGTCTGCGTTGCGTTCGGCGTGCTGGCCAGAGCGAAGGCAGTTGTCCCGGCTCTCACCGTCGGCTTCTTCGTACTGCAGATCATCAACCTGTCGAATCCGGCGAGTCTCGGGTCCATCGCGCCCTTCCTTGCAGACACCCAGCTTGTCGCCCTGACCTTCACCTTCCTGGTCGGCTCCACGCTCGCGGTGTATTCCAGGTCGGTCCCCTTCGACGATCGTCTGGGTGTGCTTGCCGGACTCATCGTTATCGTCACCTTGCGTTATGGCGCGTTCAACACCCTCGGTATCATCGCCGGAGCCTATTTCGTCCTCTATCTCGCGGCCCGACTCCCTCGCCGGCTCCAGTGGATCGGTGCACGGAACGACTACTCATACGGTGTGTACATCTATGGCTTCCTTGTCCAGCAGGTCCTTGCCTACCTGGGCGTCTACCGCTGGGGCTACGGCTGGTTCGCACTCACCGCCCTCGTCATTTCTCTTGGCTGCGCCTGGCTGAGCTGGCACGGGGTCGAGAAATGGGCGATGTCGCTCAAGAATTGGGGCCCGGGAAAGGGACTCGTATTCTGGGCTGCGATGGTTCAGGGCCGGTGGCCGGGACGGAAACGGATCCGATCCACGGTGGGGGCGGACACGACTGATCGCATCCTAGATTCAGAGACAAAGAGGAACGCAAAGTAATGGACATGTTCTGTGTGACGCCAGATACCGACAAGAGCGGCGACTGGAGCACGGGGTTCCCCCGTGGCTGACCCTCGGTCGGTGTCGGTGCAGTCCGTATTGTTCGGTAACGATGCGTACGAAATCCTCCGAGCCGCCCAGGCGATGGCCAACTCCGTGAAGTGGGCGCGGTCAGACGGCCTGGTCGGGGCGTGGACGCTTCTCCTGGGTGACTGCAGCGCCGAACCCGTTCTGGGCGCGGACATTCTCGAGGAGATCCGCGCCGTCGTCGCGGCGGAAGCCGGAGAGCTCATCTACCGGGTCTTCGGCAAGAACCTCGGGTCTGCAGCGGGCCACAATGCTCTCGCCGCGCTCTCGGGCGCGGAGCTGATCCTCATCCTCAACCCCGATGCCATCGTTGCGCCGGATACGGTGCGCTCGCTCACCAGAGCCGTCACAGGTTCGGTAGGAATCGCTGAAGCCCGCCAGATCCCCATCGAGCACCCTAAAGACTTCGAGGTGAACACCGGCAACACGAGCTGGGCTTCGACGGCTTGTGCGCTGACCCCCCGGGCGGCATTCGACACGATCGGCGGATTCGATTCCGACACGTTCTTTCTCTACTGCGATGACGTCGATTACTCGTGGCGGCTGCGCCTGGCCGGCTATCGGGTCGTGTTCGAACCCTCCGCCCGGGTCTTCCACGACAAACGTCTCACTCAAACCGGTGATTGGCCACCGACGAGCGCCGAGGTGTACTACTCGGCTGAGGCCGCGCTGTTCATCGCGCACAAGTATTCGCATCCCGAGATCGTCGAGAAGCTCATCGCCCAATTCCAGAATGAGGGCACCGACGCCGTTCTGAAGGCTGTTGCGGCCTTCCACTTGAAGAGCAAGAGTGGATCGCTGCCGGCGCCCCTCGACGCCGGGCACCTGGTGGGACAGTTCATTGGAGACAAGTATGCAGTCCACCGCTTCTGACGTGACCGTGGGTGACGATCGTCGCTCTCCCCAGACGGCGACAATCCAGATCCTGCTGTCCGAGCTGATGTCGGGACCGCGGATCGACCCGCGCCTCCGGAACGCGCTCGAGAGCGCGAAACAGCTCATCGCAGAGGAGCGGGAGGGTGGGGTCTTCCTCAGCGTGCTTCTGCGGACTAAGGGAAAACGACCAGAGCCTCTCCGCGACGCGCTGCTGTGCCTGGCGGCGCAGAGCGACCAGGACTTTGAGGTCATTGTGATCGATCACGATGCCACCCCTGCCGATGCCGCCGAAGTCCGCGCGATTGTCGCTCAGCAGTCGACGGGCTTCCTCGATCGGATTTCCCTCATTGAAGTTCACGGCGGAAACCGGGGAAAGCCACTGAACGCGGGTATCCGCGCCGCACACGGTCGGTTCGTCGCGGTCTACGACGATGACGATCTCCTGTTCGGGAACTGGGTGGAAGAGTTTAAGATCGCCTCGCTGACGAGCGAGGGACGGCTTCTGCGCTCCCTGGTCGCCACCCAGATGGTCAAGCCGGAGCTCTGGCCACAGGACCAGATCGGCTTCCGCACCCTGTCCTGGCCCAAGGCGGAGTACCCGCGCGAATTCGATCAGCTGGCCCACCTGCAGATGAACTACTCGCCGTTCATGTCGTGGGCGTTTCCTGCGGCGCTCTTCAGCATCCTCGGATTCGAGTTCGACGAAGAACTGACCGTGTGTGAAGACTGGGACATGATCCTGCGTGGTTCCCTGCTCCTGGGCGTCACCGAAGTCGACTCATTGACGGCCATCTATCGTCGCTGGGAGGGTGGCAACTCGTCATACACTGACCATTCCAAGAAGTCCTGGGCCTGGTCAGAGGCGAAAGTGCTCCATCGCCTCGAGAGCTCGCTGCTGATCATGCCCGGGGACATCGTCCCCTACCTGCGCAAATCCTTCGCCCTTCTCGGCGTTCACGAGCAGCTTGCCGGATTGCTGCACAGCCGGGCGTGGCGGTACGGGCGTCCCATCCGCGGGGCACTCCGAGTGGCCGGCTTCGTAAAACGTCGGGTGAACGGACTCCGCGGTGCGATCGAACCGAGCCGCGCCCACGAGCCCGCAGATTTTGCTCCTCTGATCCACCCGGTGTCGGATGAATCCCTCCAAGCCGTCGTCGATGTGCTCGATGACGTGAACGGTGCGAACGACGCCACTGGGAGGACCGCCGGCTGATTGTTCCCCTGCGATTCCTTTTCGTCAACGCATGCACGTAACGTGTACCTATCTAGCTGGAAGATCAGGGTGAGCCAATGTTCGAGATCGTAGCCTTTTCCGTCGCAGAACTGATATTGCCGGCACAGCCGTTTCCCGGTGTAGACCTGTGACAGTGCTCGTGAGCGAGGTTCGACCGAGCAGGCGGCCGCTGCGCCGATTCGGGGCAATGATCGCGTTGGCGTCCCTCGTGGCAGCCGTGCTCACCGTACCGACGTTTGTCACCCCGGTCGACAGCGCTGCCGCGGTCACCGGCTCGCAGTTCCAACCAGGCAATATCATCAGTGATCAGGTTTTCTTTAACACGCAGTCAATGAGTGAGGCTGATATTCAGGCGTTCCTCGTTGGCAAGGAGAGCGCGTGCAATGCGGGCTATACCTGCCTCAAGGACTATCGGATGGACACGGTGTCGCGTGCAGCCGTCGCCCCGGGCCACTGCGCCGCGTACGACGGCGTGCCCAACGAACTGGCGAGCAGCATCATCTACAAAGCGGCACAGGCGTGCGGTATCAATCCGCAAGTCCTCTTGGTCCTTCTCCAGAAAGAGACGTCGCTCGTGTCGAGTTCCAGCCCGACGGCGAGCACCTACCGGAAGGCGGCGGGCTATGGCTGTCCAGACACGAGTAACTGCGACGCGGCCTTCTACGGATTCTACAATCAGGTCTACAAGGCAGCGTGGCAGTTTCGGCAGTACACGAACTTCCCCGCGCGAACATACGCCATAGGTCCCACCAGGATCCAGTGGAGTCCTGACGCCAGTTGTGGGGCATCGACAGTCACGATCGAGAACCAGGCAACGGCAAACCTGTACAACTACACGCCTTACCAGCCCAATGGTGCCTCTTTGGCAAGCCTGTACACCACGGGCGATAACTGCTCCTCGTATGGGAACCGCAACTTCTGGGTCTTCTTCAACAATTGGTTCGGTCCGAGCACAACGGCCCTCGGCTCGCCCGTCGGCCAGGTCAAGGAGATCTGGGCGACCGACAACATGATCAATATGTGGGGCTGGGCTGTCGACGGCAGCGCTTCCAGCAACGCGCTGGCAATCCACGTGAAGGTCAACGACCAATGGGTTGCCTGGACCGCTGATGCGCCCAATTCAACCGCCGAAACGATGTATCCGGGTGCCGGACAGAACCACGGCTTCGGGGGAAGCATCGCCGTTCCCCAGGCCGGTCCCTACAGTGTGTGCGTTTTCGCTGTGAACCAAGGGGCAGGCGAGAACACCCAGCTCGGTTGCTATAACATCACGGTTCCCGACGGCTCGCCTGCCGGCGAACTGAAGGATGTCTTTTCCAGCCCCGGGTCCGTAAGCCTCTGGGGTTGGGGACTGGACCCGGACACGACGAATCCGATTCAGATACACGTCACGGTGAATGGGATCTGGACCGTTCTGCAGGCGAACAGTCCGAGCACAGCCAGCCTGGGAACGTATCCGGCCAGCGGCTCCAACCATGGGTTCGGGGGGGTCATACCTGCAGCAGGTGGACCTGCAACGGTCTGTGTCTACGCTGTGAATATCGGGGCTGGATCGAATACTACCCTCGGGTGTCGAACGGTCGTCGTGCCGTCAGGTTCGCCGATCGGTGTCATGAGCGACATGTGGACCACTCCTACTGGAATCAGCATGTGGGGTTGGGCACTTGATCCCGACACCGTCGCTGCCATCCCGGTTCACGTCACGGTCGACGGCGTCTGGACCGTATTCACTGCCGACGCAGCGAACGCGGGCGTTGGGCAGGCCTATCCCGCATATGGTCCGAACCACGGATTCGGCGGGACGATCAAGGCGAACCCTGGAAAACACACGGTCTGCGCCTGGGGCGTCAATCAGGGCCTTGGCGCAAACCTGGCCCTCGGTTGCCGTACTGTCACGGTCTTGTCGGGTTCGCCCGTTGGCGCGCTGAACCAGGTGTGGGGAACCGCGGGCGGTGTGAGCATGTGGGGTTGGGCGCTCGACCCTGACCAGACAGGACCAATCCCGGTCCAGGTGCGCATCGACGGACAATGGACCGTGCTTAGCGCAAACTCCGCGAACGCCGCGGTCGGCGCCGCCTATCCCGGCTACGGACCCAATCATGGTTTCGGCGCCACGATTGCCGCAGCGCCGGGAGCTCACGAAGTGTGTGCATGGGGCATAAACGTGGCGTCTGGCGCGAACCTTAATTTCGGGTGCCAGACCATCATCGTGCCCGCGGCGCCGAGTGGTCCGCCCGTGGGCCTCGTCCAGGACCTGTGGGCGACCGCGGGAACCGTTGAGTCGTGGGGATGGGCGATCGATCCTGATTCGACCGGCCCTGTCACTGTCATCGTCACGGTCAATGGAACGAAGACGACAGTGGTGGCCGACGCCCCGAGTGCAGCTGCCGCTGCGCAGATGCCGGGATACGGCGCCAATCATGGCTATGGGATTCGCATCCCTGCCCAAACCGGCTCAAACGACGTGTGCGTGACGGCGCAGAATATCGGCGCGGGTGCGGACACCCCGCTGCTGTGTCGAACCATCGCGGTGCCGTGAACGGGAGGCGCGGCGACTGCCGCTGAAAGCGTGGTACCCGACAGAGTCCGGCGTTGCGCCAGCGGGGGCTTGGTAGGGTTTATGCGCACACCCACAAGTCAGGAAGCCATTCATGCCGAAGAAGCAAGCGGGCGTAGTGTCCGTCATCCTCGTTAATTTCCGGGGAACCGATGACACCATAGAGGCCATCGCCCAGCTCGGCCGGATCGATTGGCCGGCAGATCTCCTCGAAATCGTCGTGGTCGAGAATGCCTCCGGTGACGACAGCGCCGCGCGAATCCGAGCCGCAGCACCTCACGTCGTTCTGGTCGAATCAAAGGATAACCTCGGGTTCGCCGGGGGCTGCAATCTGGGCGTGAAGGCATCCTCAGGAGATTTTTTGGCGTTCCTGAACAACGATGCCAAGCCTGACTCCGCCTGGGTGAGGTCCGCAATCAGTCGTTTCGACCAGGATCCAGAGATCGGCGCCATCGCAAGTCGAGTGCTCGATTGGGACGGTCTTCTCGTCGACTACATCGGATCGGCCATGACCTGGTTCGGGCAGGGTTATAAGCCCTTGACCGCCCAGGCGGTCCCCACCGAACTAGACCACGCGCGCGACGTGCTTTTCGGGACGGGTTCGGCGATGTTCGTTCGTCGAAGTGTCTACGATGCGCTCGGCGGGTTCGATGAGCGATTCTTCATGTTCTTCGAGGATGTCGACTTCGGCTGGAGACTCAACCTCCGCGGATGGCGTTTCGTGTACGAGCCGGCGTCGCTGGCGTTCCACAAACACCACGCGTCCATGACGTCGTTCGGCGCCTTCAAGGAAACCTATCTTCTCGAACGAAACGCACTGTTCACCCAGTACAAGAACCTCGGCGACGAGGCGCTCGCGAAGATCTTTCCAGCGACCCTGGCGCTGACTGTTCGTCGGGCAGTGGCTCGTGGCAAATTAGATTCGACGTCACTCGATCTTCGCAAGGGTGGCGACAACGGACCCGTTCAGGAAGTCGCCAGGGATACCCTCGCCGGTGTCTACGCCATTGACCAATTCGTCGAGAACCTGCCATCCCTCGTGGAGTCTCGGGACCTGATCCAGTCGACTCGTGTCGTTCCCGACAAGACCATCTGGCGATTCTTCGGTGAGACCGACGCCCCGTCCTACCATTCAGAGCATTATCTGAAGGGCTATGAAAAGATCGTCAACGCGTTCGGGGTCACGGACACTCCGGTCGTGACGCGTGTCCTCGTGATCACGGGCGATCCCATCGGCGCCAAGATGGCCGGTCCCGCAATTCGAGCCTGGAACATGGCCGCCGCCCTGGCCAGGGGCAATGAGGTCACTCTGGTCACCCTTGCCGGGGCCGAACCCGTGGATGCTCCGTTCGAGATCGTGCATATTCGCCCGGGTGATGACCGAACGATGGGTCGCCTGGAGCAGCGGGCGGACGTGATTGTCTTCCAGGGGCTCGCGATGGCACTCTTCGATTCGCTGAGGAAGACCAACAAAATCGTCGTGGCCGATATCTACGACCCGATGCACCTTGAACAACTGGAGCAGGGCCGCGAGCAGGGCGCGGTTCAGTGGAACAAGCAGGTTTCCGATGCGACTGATGTTCTGAATGAACAACTCCTCCGCGGCGACTTCTTCATGTGCGCCTCTGAGCGCCAGCGGCATTTCTATCTCGGCCAGCTCGCGGCCCTTGGCCGGCTGAACCCCGCGAACTATGCCTCCGATCCGGATCTGACCGGTCTGATCGAAGTCGTGCCGTTCGGCCTCGACGGGGTCTTTCCTCCTGCGACCCGGCCGGTCCTCAAGGGCGTCCTGCCGGGGATCGAAGCGACAGACAAGCTTCTGCTCTGGAGCGGAGGCCTCTACAACTGGTTCGACCCGGAAACACTGATTCGTGCCGTTGCCCGGCTGTCGGAGACTCACGACAATGTCCGGCTCTATTTCCAGGGGACGAAGCATCCGCACCCGGGCGTGCCCGAGATGGGCATCGTCGCTGAATCACGGTCGCTCGCCTCTGAACTCGGCGTGCTCGACAGCAGCGTCTTCTTCAATTCCTCGTGGGTGGACTACGCGGAACGGCACAACTACCTCGGCGAGGCCGATGCGGGTGTCAGCACCCACTTCGCCCACGTCGAGACGACCTTCTCGTTCCGTACCCGGATCCTGGACTACCTGTGGGCCGGACTCCCCATGGTCGTCACAGAGGGTGATCACTTCGCGGCCCTCGTCCAGAGTGAAGGCCTCGGTATTGTCGTACCGCCCAATGACATCGGTGCACTCGCGGCCGCCCTGGAGAGAGTCTTGTTCGACGATGAGTTCGCCCAGGAAGCACGGGCGAACATTCAGCGGGTGCGCGCTGACTACGAATGGAAGACGGTTCTCGCCCCACTCGTGGATTTCGTCGCCGATCCCCGTCATTCGCCCGATCTCCTGGCCAGCGGCGTTGTGACTCCCGGGGAGGCCAGGAAGTCGCATCGACGTCCCGAAGTGCGCCGCAAGAAGCACGGCCTTCGCCATGACGCCGGCCTCTTTGTGCACTACTGGCGCGCCGGAGGCGTCAGAGCAGTGGCCAAGAAGGTCCGGAGCCGGATCAGCTACATGCGCTAGGAGGCCGACCCGTCTGTCATCGGCCGGTGGTACGCGCGGGCGGTGGGCTCTACCTCGACGGGGCCGACGTACGGGATTGAGTCAGCGCCAGCAGACCGGCTGCAACACCCGCGAACGCCGCGGTCCCGACGATCCAGACGGCCATCGGGGCCGGGCCGACCCCCCACCACCATTCGAGGCCGGCGTTGAGATTCCAACCGATGGCATCTGTCCCTGTGACATAACGCCGCAGGTTGACGTGCAATGCCACGGAATTGGCGACACCAAGACCGACGACGATAAGAACTGCTTGAACCCGTCCGAGCGCGAACGCGCGCCCGGCGGGCTGGAGAAAAGTGATCCCCGCCAGCAGGATCATGAGCGGCAGGATGTACCGGGGCTGGACCTGTTCACCCACGAACGCCCGGGAACGCACGAGCACATAGGTCGGAATGGCCCACATCATGCCGAATACGGCCGAGGTCGCCAGACCCTTTCGCCACGACGTCGACTGCAGGCCGGTGAACACTGTCGCGCTGAAGACGGACACAGCCAGGACCCAGACCACACCTGGCAGAGTGGTGTCCAGCCAGCCGAGTCCCCAGAAGCCCAGGACACCTGCCCAGAGTTGGGGAACATCGAGGACGTTCACGAACAGAAGCTGCTGCCAATCGCTTCCGCTTGCGTTCGAGGCAAGCCCGGATTCGGCAAACGAAGACTGGCCCGACGAGAAGTAGAAGAACGCAGCCGTCAGCGCCAGGGCGACAGGCAGGGACAATGACACCAGAAAACGCCGGGTTCGCCGGGCGGCGATCAGGACGACAATCCCGATGGCAAGGACTGCGTAGAGGGCGGCATCGGCTCGCGCCGCAGATCCGATGACCGTGGCTGCTGCGGCTAGCAGGCCGAGTCCCAGACGGCGCCGACCGTGCGTCTCAAAGTATCCCAGAAGGGAGATCCAGAGGGTGCCGGCCGAAAGAATCGCCCAACTGCCGGGATTGGTCGACGGGATCAGGAACATACCCAGTGGAACGACCGAGACGACCAGGGCGATGGGTAACAGCGGTCGTCTGGCGGGTGGCAACAGCCAGAACAACGCCGTCGTGAACGCGACGAACAGGAGGGCGTTGAACGCTCGCATCAGGAGGACTGAGATCGTGATGTTCGGCCCGGCAAACATCCCCATGACGGAATAGAACAGTGGGGGGTATGCGCCGGTCCAGTTGCCGCGACCAGTCGCGATCATCGTCGTGACGCTGGATGCGATGTCTCCGCCCTGGCAGGACGCGGTCTCCGTGGGTTTGAACGCGTAACACGCGGAGGTCGTCACCGATTCAGGCACAACTCGCTCTGCCTCCGACGGCCCCGTCTCACAGAGGCCCGCACGCAGTCCGTCCCCGCACCAGATGCTCGCGAGGTGAAAGTCGTCATCGGGGCTCGCGCCGACAGGCGAGGCTGTCGCCCAGCTCAGGAGAGCCACGAGAGCGAGGAGGGGAACCATCACCGCCGTCAACATCCGCGCCTGCGCAGGAGAAATCACAGTGAGTGTCACGTGGTGAGCTTACCTGCCGCCCGTTCGCGGTCGTCCGGAACACCGGACCGCGGATGCCGCCCCGAGCGGATGCCCCGCGACCGTCCCCGTCGACGCGAACCGCAGGGGGAATAGACTCAGAGCGAAAACGGATATCCGGGGGAGCACCGTGGCGATAGAGATCGAACCGGGTGACTCTGGTGCCGTTCACGTGGCGATCATCGTCAACAGTTATCCCCCACGCCTGGGCGGACTCGAGAGCCACGTCTTCCAGCTGGCCAACGCCGTGCGCGCTGCGGGCGCACGGGTGACGGTGGTGACACTGGACGTCACCCCCTCCGACGTCGACGAGGACGGAATTCGTGTTGTCCGGTTGCGCAGGCATGTCCCGGTCGCATCCGTCATATCGTTTCCGGCGTGGGGAACGGCTCGTCGGCTCAGTATCCTGCTTTCAACGACCGGTGCGACTGTAGTGTCCACCCACACGCGCTTCTTCCCGATGTCCTACGTCGGGCTCCGGGCCGCGCGGCTCGCGGGCATTCCCGTGATCCACACGGAGCACGGAGCCGGGTTCGTCCGAACCCCTTCCCGCGTCATCCAACTTGCCTCACGTCTGGTCGACCTCAGCGTCGGCCGGACCGTCCTGCGGCGTGCGGCTGCAGTGCTCGCCGTGTCGGCACCGGTTGCCGAGTTCGTTTCCGCGCTCGCTCGCCGGGAGTCTGTAATCTTCCCCAACGCCCTCCGGATGGAGGACTGGCCCGCGTTTGCCGATGATGCCCCGCCGACTGGAATAGCGTTCATCGGCCGGCTGGTGGGGGGAAAGGGATGGGAGGAATTCGTCGACGTTGCAGCGACGCTTCTGACGGAACCCGAGTTCGACGGGCTTCAGGTCCATATGCTCGGTGACGGGCCGGACCGTGAGAATCTCCGGACGCGGATTCGGTCTCGCGGGATTGACGGTAGTATCCATCTCTACGGCCACGCGGATACCGCGGTCATCAGGTCAGTCCTGCACGGTTCGGTGCTCGTCAACCCCAGCCGGCTGGCGGAGGGATTCCAGATCACGCTGCTCGAGGCCGCAGCATCCGGTGCCCAGATCGTTTCGTTTCCGGTTCCGTCGGTTGCGCCTATTCGTGCGGATGGAGGTCCCGTGCGTGAAGTCCGCGAGCTCTCACTGCAACCACTCATTGACGGCGTTCGGGATGCCTTGCGACGCCCATTGCCCGCCATGCCCAGGCCCGTTCTGGAGGCCCACTGGGCATGGGCGAGCCGGGCTCGGGAATATCTCGCGATCGTCTCGCGCCTGCATGGCGGGGACACAATGCAGACTCCGGGCGCCCCCACGCGCCCGGAAGACGTGACGGGCCGAGAATAAGATAGAGCACGTGCAAACGGCTTTGGAGAAAACCCTCATCGTGATGCCTGCATTCAACGAGGAAGAATCGGTGGGCGCCGTCGTCCGTGAAGTACTCGACCAGCTGCCCGGTGCCGGGTGCCTCGTGGTTGACGATGGCTCGTCAGACAACACGGCCGTTGCGGCGCGTGCGGCGGGAGCGCTGGTGGCCGTTCTGCCGATCAACCTGGGCGTGGGTGGGGCGATGCGACTGGGATTTCGCTACGCCCTCGAACATGGCTACTCGAACGTCGTCCAAATCGATTCCGATGGCCAGCACGATCCGGGCACCGTACCGGCGATGCTCGCCGGTCTCGCAGACGCGGATCTGGTCATCGGCGCCCGATTCGCCGGGGCAGGAGAGTATGTGGCGTCCGGTCCCAGACGGTGGGCGATGATCGTTCTCTCGTCACTCTTGAGCAGAATATCCGGGACCAGGCTCACCGACACCACGTCCGGCCTGAGAGCCAGTGGCCCCCGAGCGGTCATGCTCTTTTCGAAGCACTATCCGGCCGAGTACCTCGGCGACACGGTCGAGTCTCTCGTCATTGCCGTTCGTGGAGGGTGTCGTGTCATGCAGGTTCCCGCATCCATGCGCGTGCGATCCGGCGGAACGCCCTCGCATGGCGCCGGCAAGTCGGCGGTCTATCTCGGCAGGGCGATGATCGCACTGTTGTTCGCCCTCCTGAGACCCCCACTGGGCCGACGCGCCGAGGGCGGCACAGCATGACCCTGACGAGCTATGTGCTCGGGATAGCCGCCGCGCTCCTGACACTGGTCATCGTCGTCGAACTGCTCCGCCGAGGACGCCTGCGCGAGAGGCATGCCGTCTGGTGGATGGTCGCCGGCATTGCCGCGCTCCTGGCCAGCATCTTCCCGGTCACGCTCGAGTGGACCGCGCAGCTCCTCGGTATTCAGGTTCCGACGAACCTCGTTTTCTTCGTGAGCATCGCGATCCTCTTCCTCGTCTGCCTTCAGCACAGTTCCGAGCTGACCCGCATGGAGGGGCGGGCGAGAAGTCTCGCGGAATCCATCGCCCTGCTCGAACTGCGGCTGCGCGACGTCGAAGGAGAGGTGCCCGAACGGCAGCCTCCACCCCGCTGACGACCCAAAGTGGTGCTCCGCCGCGACTACGGGGCTTTCCACGGGGCGTCTAGACTGGTCGAGTTGTCCAAACGGGGCAGGGGGAGGACGGTCACACCATGTCGGCTGGCACTGTACTGATTACGGGAGGAGCGGGCTTCATCGGCTCGCGACTCTCACATTCGCTCATCAACCATTTTGACGAGGTCGTCATCGTGGACAACTTCAGTCCGCAGGTGCACAACGGCCGCCGGCACTCCGAGGACCTCCATCCCGCCGCGGTTGTCATCGAAGGCGATGTGACCGAGGTCGAGACGTGGAACCGCGTCCTCGACCGTACCCACCCTCGCGTCGTCGTGCATCTGGCCGCCGAGACGGGCACAGCCCAGTCCTATGACGAAGCCACGCTCCACAGCATGACCAACGTGGTCGGGACGACCCGCATGCTGGACGCCCTCGGTGCGTCCGGAGCGCTGCCCGAGGAGATCGTGCTCGCCAGCAGCCGTGCCGTGTACGGGGAAGGATCCCTCCGCAACGCCGACGGCATCGTCGTGCCCGCGGAACCGCGGACCACAGCAGACCTCACCCAGGGAATCTGGGCTGCGGCGGGCTCCGAACCTGTTGCCATGGACGCGCGCTTCACGCAGACACGCCCGGTCAGTATCTACGGTGCCACCAAGGTCGCGCAGGAGCTCCTGCTCAGGGCATGGTGCACCCCGCGCGATGTTGCTCTCGGAATCGTCCGGCTTCAGAACGTCTACGGTGCGGGCCAGTCGCCGACGAATTCGTACACGGGAATTCTCCCGCTGTTCTGCGGCGTCGCCAGAAGCGGTGAGAGCATTCCGGTCTACGAGGACGGCGAGATCCTGCGTGACTTCGTTCACGTCAGCGACGTCGTTGAAAGCATCCGCCTGGCGATCGTTCACGGACGCAGCGGACTCTGGGACATCGGATCCGGAGTCCCGGCGACGATCGGCCAGGTCGCCACGATGATCGCGGACAGGTATTCCGCGCCGGCCCCCACGGTCACCGGCCAGTACCGTCCGGGCGATGTCCGCGCCGCGTTTGCGGACAATTCCGCTGCGACTGCGGACCTCGGCTGGTCGCCGCGAGTCTCCCTTGATGAAGGGCTGACCGAACTCATCTCCTGGCTGGAAGACATCCGTGCCTGAGTACGCTGAACAGTCCGTCACCGTTCAGTGCGTCCTCTACAACAACGACGTCGGCGCCATCGAACGGGCACTCGAAAGTCTCAACCGCTGCGCTGAACTGGCCGTCCCCGAGGGAGCCGTCTGGCCTATGCAGGTGGCCTACGGGGATGCGTCCCCGCGTCCCCTGCTCGACACCGACGTCCTTGAGGCCTGGGCCGAGAGGTTTCCCTCCCTCCGAATCCGCTACGAATGGTTCGGCAGGAATACCGGTTCCGCTCTCGGGCACAATCTCATTGCCGAGCATCTGGACACGGACCTCGTCCTCATCATGAACCCGGATGTCGTGCTCGCCCCCCGTGCCCTCGGGTTCCTGATCCGTTCCCTGGACGACCCGCTCGTGGGCATGGCCGAGGCGAAACAGCTCCCCATCGAACACCCCAAGGACTACGACCCGGTGACCGGGGAGACGATGTGGGCTACCACGGCCTGCGCGCTGATCCCGCGCGATCTCTTCGTCGAACTCGGCGGCTTCGACAGCGACACCTTCTTCATGTACTGCGATGATGTGGACTTCTCGTGGCGTGTTCGTCTAGCCGGCCGGCTGGTCGTCTTCCAGCCCGCCGCGACGGTGTTCCATGACAAGCGCCTCGGCGACGACGGACAGTGGCAGCCCACCTCGGCCGAGCAGTATTACTCGGCTGAGGCAGGGCTCCTCCTGGCGCACAAGTGGTCTCGCGATGACCTCGTCGAGAAGATAGCCGGCTACTTCCGCTCTTCCAAGGACGAGACACTGCTTCGCGCGGTCGCCGAGTATGAGCGGCGGCGTCTTGCCGGTTTACTCGCCCCCCAGGTGGATTCCGACCATGTCGTCGGAGTGTTCACTCCGACGAACGAATACGCGAAGCACAGGTACCTTCTATGAGCGGCAACCCGTATGACAACGCCTATGCGGTGGACAACGTCTATGGGCACACGATCGCACTCCTCAAGGAGTACCGGATTTCCGACGGGGACGGTGTCCACCTCGACCTCGCGGCCGGATTCGGCGTCATCGGCGAGGTCGTCCAATCGGAACTGGGCAGGCAGTACGTGGGGGTTGACCTCGATTCCGAGGGTCTCCGCTCGGCACGCGCCCGTGGCCTCGAGATGCACGCTCACGACCTGACACTGCCGGACACGTTCTCGTTCATCGAGAAGATCCTGGCCGGTCGCAGGGTGCGTTCCATCTCCATCCTGGACGGGCTCGAGCACATCGGCACCGCGAGCGGCCTTCTCGACGTCATCGCCCAGCTCTGCCGCAGCAACGACGCGCACGTCGTCGTCAGCGTGCCCAACGTCACGCACCAGGACGTGACCCACAAGCTTCTGCTCGGCGAGTGGGACTACACTGCGTCCGGTCTCCTCGACGCGACGCACATCGAATTCTTCAGCGAAAAGTCCCTCGTGGCGAAGTTGGGCGCTGCCGGACTGCACAGGGTCGGGATGCAGAACGTCGAGCTGTCGCAGAGTGACCAGCATTTCCCGTCCACCCATCCTGCGTTGCAGGACGGAACGACTCTCAACTCCTTCCTCCGCTACGTCCGTGAATCCGCCGAGTCCAATGGCCGCGTGAACCAATTCGTGTGGTCCTGCGTTGCGGGTCCCGCGCAGGCGTCTCATCTTGTCGACAGCACCGACGTCCAGGACGACCGCCCGTTCCTGACGATTCTCACGCGAACACAGGGCCGGCGCATTGCAGAGCTGCGGGAAGTGTTCAACTGTCTCGCGGGCCAGACGTCTGACGACTTCGAGGTCCTCGTCCTCGGGCACAAAGTGCTCACCGCTGAACAAATCCAGGTGGAACAAGCCATCGAGGACAATCCGCGGTGGCTCCGAGAACGGATCCGGTACGTCAAGGTCGACCACGGCGGGCGTGCGACCCCGCTGAACGTCGGAATGAAGTCTGCCCGCGGTCGCTATGTTGTCGTGCTGGATGACGACGACAATGTCTTCGCCCACTGGGTCGAGGCCTTCCTGACCAGCGAGAGAAGGAAGCCCGGTGCGCTCCTGCGCGCGGTCGCGACCATGCAATCGGTCGATCGGGTCACGGTGCGTCAGGTTCCGGGGATCCGGGCGATCGGCAGCCCCAAGTTCCCATACGCCCCGAGTTTTTCGTTCACATCGCACCTCGTGAGCAACAGCACGCCGCTTATGTCGATCGCTTTCCCGCGAGGGATTTTCGACGACCTCGGAATGACCTTCGACGAGACCATGACGACCACCGAGGACTGGGACCTGATCCTGCGCAGTGCGGCGATCGTCGGCGTGGAGGACTCCAAGAAGATCACCGCGATCTATCACTGGTGGGAGACCGAAGAGTCCTCGAGAACGGAACATGAATCCCGCGAGTGGCGACTCAACCATCTCGCCATCGACCGGAAGCTCGATGCCTTACCCATACTTCTGCCGATCGGGGAGGCCCGCGCGGTACGGGACCTCGTGACAGGACGGGCGGGGAATGGCGGCGATGAGGACCACAATTCGGCATTCCAGACCAACACGCACCTTCGGATCGGGCTGCTGCGGCGGATCGCGACCATCCTCGAATCGCGATCGTGGCGCATCCAGGCGCCCATGCGTGCCCTGTCGCAGCTCTTCGGCGGCGGACCGGCCCTCCGCATGAGCGACTGCGTCACCTACTCCACGGACGAGCTGGCATCGACGATCCAGAAGCTCGAGGCATCGCGGTCCTGGCGAACGACGTCCTGGATGAGACGGGCGCGTCGCGTCCAATAGGACCGGCGGGGTCTGCGGGGAGAGGGCACGATGACTGGCGAATCCACACCACCCTCACACGTTTCGGTTGCTTTGTGCACGTACAACGGGGCCGCATACGTCGGTGAGCAACTCGCCAGCATCCTGGGCCAGACGCTCCGGCCCGACCAGATCGTTGTTTCGGATGATGGGTCAAACGACGCGACCCTGGATGTGATCGATCGTGTCGTTCGCGAGTGGCGCAGGACGAACGCGGGGCTCGGCATCGAGCTCGTCATCATCCGGAACCCCGAACCACTGGGCGTGGCAGTGAACTTCGAGCAGGCTCTGGGCGCATGCACCGGCGACCTCCTTGCGCTGAGCGACCAGGACGATGTCTGGAAGCCGAACCGACTGGAACGGATGAAGACAGAATTCGGTCGGCGCCCCGAACTACTGCTCGTGCACACCGACGCCCGGCTCGTGGACGGCGACGGGCATCCGCTCGGCATCACCCTCCTGCAGACCCTCGGTGTGACCGACGCGGAACGGACCCTGGAACATCAGGGCCGGGCCTTCGAACTCCTCCTCCGACGCAACATCGTCACGGGGGCCACCACGATGCTGCGGCGGGAGCTCCTCGAACGCGCCCGCCCGTTTCCGGGCGCGTGGGTACACGACGAATGGCTGGCGATCGTGGCTGCGGCGACCGGGAGCATGGATCTCCTCGACGAGCAACTCGTCGACTACCGGCAGCACGGTGGCAATCAGATCGGAGTGACGACCTTGGATGCCGCGGGTCGACTCGGGCGCCTGCAGGCATCCCGCAGTGAACGAAACCAGCGCCTGCTGGAGAGGGCTGAGGTTCTCGCCCAACGCGCACCTGAACTCGCCCCACAACCTGGACCGACCGAGCTCGCACTCATTAACGACAAGCTCGATCATGAGCTGATGCGCAGTTCGTTGCCCGCAGCGTACGCGGCGCGCATCCTCCCCGTTGTTCGTGAGTGGCGTACCGGACGCTACGCCCGGTTCGGGCGTGGCGCCCAGGATGTGCTGCGCGACCTTGTGCAGCCCGTCTAGGCCCTTTCGATGGCCCTGGCACCAATCGTCTACTCTGGGTGAGGGTCGGCGCCGGGGTGCCCGTGGCCCCGATGCGGACGTATTCCGCGCAAGTGATGGAGGAACTCGCCGTGCCACAGGATCTGACGCCCGTTGTCGGGCGATCGCGGCTGCACGCCTGGCGCGACAGTTATCGGCGGTTCACCGAACCGGGCACGGACGGCCTGCCGCGCACGCGGGTCCTCCTCGCCTTCCCCGCGCTGCTCCTGATCCTGGGCAGCGTGCTCGTCGCACTCGGAATCAACGGGTCGTCCTCAGGCGTCTTCCACAGCCAGATCGCCTACGGCAGTGACTCGAGCCTGATCGCGGGCACGCCACAGCTCACCAGGTCCGATGAATGGAACGTGCAGACGGTGTGGGCGATCGCCCAGGTGCAGCAGGGGCTTCCGCTCGTGAACGAGACGTTCCCCGGCGGGATGGATGCGACGTTGCCGCAGGACCTGCCCCGGGTCGACTGGACGGTGGCCTTCCGGCCGCACCTCTGGGGATTCATGGTCATGGACGTCGACCACGCGATCGCCTTCAAATGGTGGCTCCCCGGGCTCGCACTGGCGGCCTCCGCGTACATGTTCCTCGTCACGTTGCTGCCCAGGCGGCCCGGCGTCTCCGCGATGATCGCAGTCGGATTCCTCTACAGCCCGCTCTTCCAGTGGTGGTACCTATCCACGACGCTGTGGCCGGTCGTGTGGGCACTCACCGCCATGACGGCGTTGATCCACGCGTTCTCGAGCAGCTCCCTGCGGTCCCGATGGGGCTGGGCGGCCCTCGTGGGCTACCTCACGGTGGTCATGGCGACGGGCATCTACGTGCCCTTCATCGTTCCGGCGGTACTTGTCGTGTTGTTCTTCGCGGTCGGCCTCGTGATCGAGCGTCGCCGGGAGAACCCTGGGCTGCGGGCAGTGCTCTCGCGGGTCGGACCGGTGCTCGTGGCCGGCGTTGCGGCATCCGCCGTGACGGTTCTCTGGCTCGCGACCAAACTCACGACCGTCGAGGCGTTCCTCGGCACCACGTACCCGGGCAACCGGGTGACACCGACCGGTGGCGGCAGCCTGCTGAGTTTCGCCTCGGCGATCGGATCCTCGTTCACGCAGACTCTCAATGCGCAGCGCCCAGGCCTGCTCGGAGCGAACGGCTCTGAAGCGTCGACCTTCTTCTACATCGGCATCTACCTGCTGCCCGTCGTCGGTTGGATCGTGTTCAGGCAGGCCAGGGCGAAGCGGATGCTGCCCTGGACGCTCATCGGGCTCACCGCCGTGATCCTGCTGCTGCTCGCCTACCTGTACGTGCCCGGATGGGATGCGATCGCACGGCTCCTGCTGCTCGACAAGACCAGCCAGAACCGCGTGCGGCTGGGCATGGGGCTTGCGTCCCTCGGCCTGCTCGCCTACGTGCTGCGCTACCTCGACGAACACCGGGTGCGCGCAGGCTTCTGGATCGCCGCGATCTCGGCCGGCCTCTTCGCGCTCTCCCAGGCCGCGATCGGATACGTGGCCATCCGGCACCTCCCCGGAATGCTCGAGGCCGTGCAGCTCTGGTGGCTCTGGGCGCTGCTCTCAGCGGCGGCCATCTACTTCGCCGCGCGCCGTCAGCCGAGGCTCGCCGCGACCGCGTTCCTGATCGTGACGATCGCCGGCTCTGGCCTGACCAACCCGATCTACAGCGGGGTGCTCGATCTGCGCGAGACGGCGGTGTCCAGGGCCGTCGTCGCCCTCGACGCTTCGGCGCCGAAGACCTGGGTCGGTATCGGCGGCGGACTCACGACTGCGGTGCTGCTGGAGTCCGGCGTGCGTGCGGAGAACGGCTTCCAGGGTGCACCCTCCCGCGCAATGTGGGGCGTCATCGACCCGGCGAACCAGTACGCCTTCCAGTGGAACCGACTCGCCGGCGTGAGCTGGGTCGCGAGCCCCGGGGAGCCCGTGGTCTCCAATCCCGCTGAGGACCAGATCCGGGTCACCTTCGACGCCTGCTCCGCGTTCGCACAGGCGAACGTGGGCTACGTGCTCGCAGACGATCACCGTCTTGACTCGACCTGCCTGAAGCCCGTGCAGGCTTTCGAGCTGCCGAAGGCGACCCTGGAGATCTACCAGGTCGTCCCGCGCTAGAAACACGCCGCCCGGCTCTCGCCGGCACCTACCGGCGTTCGGCCGGCTCTGCGAGGCTCAGGCCGAGGGCGTGCCTGGCCAGAATGCGGATGCCGGCCGTCTGACGAGCGGAGACGGCCTCGGGCAGGCGCGTGAGGGCATTGATCCGCGAGGAGATGTGCCAGCGGGCCGTGCGGGCCGCCCGAGGCCAGCCGTGCTCCTCGAACTCGGCCGCGAGTGCCCGGAAGAAGCGCTGCTCCTCGACGAACCTGCTGCCCTCCGCCGCCCGCCACGACGAGACGCTCGAGGCATGGCGGCGATACTCGAAGACGACCTCGTCGTCGAGCAGCAGGCTGCCGCCCTGGAACGCCACGTCGAGGGCGAGGCCGAGGTCCTGGATGACCGAGAGGTTCGGCCGGAACCCCACCGCGGCAACGGCCGAGCGGCGCCAGGCGATCGCGGGGAAGTTCATCCAGTTGCCCCTCGTCACGCTCACGGCGAGCTTCTCGCCGCCCAGCTCGATGGTGCCGCGCACGTGCGGGCGGTAGAGCGCCTTCATCCGGTCGACGAGCGGCCGGTAGACCCGGCCGTCGCCGTCGATGACCCGGGTGCCCGGGTGGATGAAGTCCGCGGTCGGATGCGCCTGGCCGAGCGCCTTGACCCGGGCGACATAGCCGGGCAGCATCACGTCGTCGCAGCCGAAGATGGTCAGCCACTCGTTCACGGCCAGGTCGATCGAGGCCTGGAAGTTCACGTTGATGCCCGCGTTCACCGGGTTGCGCCGGTAGACGATCCGCGGATCTGCGAGGCCGACGAGCCACTCGCCGGCCGTGACGTCGGGATAGCAGTCGTCGATGACGACGAGACGCCAGTCGGGATCCGTCTGCGCGAGGACGCTCTCCACGGCGATGCGGAAATGGTCGACGCGGCCGTAGAACGGCATCATGATGTCGAGTGTCACGCGGTTCTCCCTCGCGGCATCCGGTTTCGGAACCGCTGCTTCCGTGTTCGCCGAGTAGCATTCACAGGTGAAACCATCTTCGCTCATGTCCCAGGCAGCCATCTCCACCGGTGGTGTCCTCGCTCAGGGACTGGCCCGTTTTGCCTACACGGTGCTGATCGGCCGCGTGATGGGGCCGGAGGATCTGGCTCACGTTTCGGCCTGGATCGCCCTGGCCCTGATCCTCTCGCTGCTCTGGCCGACCGGGGCGGGAAACGCGGCAGCGCACTTCCTCGCGCACGAGCGTGCACTCGGCCATTCTCCTGTTCCCGCCCTCCGCCTGATCCAGCGCTCGTTCTGGATCTCCTGCGCCGGAATGCTGTTGATCGGGCTTCCTGTCGCCATGATCGCGCTCGGGGCGGACATCGGCGACACCATCGCGATCGGGGTGCTGATCGTGACGTGGTCCGGCTATGTCCTCGCGCGGGGGATCGAGGTCGGCCTCGGCCGGATCACGTCTGCGGCAATCTGGGACGTGATCTCCTCGGCGACGACGATCGGGCTCCTCACGATCGTCCTGGTGACACGCCTTCCCGGGGCGCTCCTCTGGCCGATCGCGATCGGCTACGCCGTCTTCGCGCTGCACTCGCTCCGTGGCGCACACCTCGGCCACGACGAGCTCCGGCAGGAGAGCGGGCTGGAGCCGGCGCGCATCCTGAAGTTCATCTCCTGGAATTCCCTCGGATTGCTCGCCTCGAACGGGCTGATCCAGTTCGCGATGGTGTTTGTATTCATCGTCGAGCCACCGCTCACGGCCGGGTTGTTCGCCGCGGCGATGTCGCTCGCCACCCCCGCGTCGATGCTCAGCCAGGCCATCACCCAGGTGCTCATCCCGCGCTTCACCGAGTGGGTGGCGGCCGATCGGGTCGCCTCGCGGCGTCGGTACCTGATGGTGTTCGGAGTGATGTTCCTCGGCCTCGGCGCCGTCTTCGGAGCTGTCGCCCTCGCCAGCCCGATCGTCGTCGACGTCGTCTTCCACGCGACCTACCGGGAAGCCGCACCGATCATGGCCTTCCTCCTGATCGGCGTCTTCGCCTTCTCGATCTCCCTGGTCGCCACGGCATACCTGCTGACGACGGGGCGCACCCGGGTTGCGACGGCCGCCTCGGTCGTCGGCCTGGTCGTTGGCCTGATCGTTATGGTCGCGGGCACGCCGGTCCTGACCGGGTCGTGGGCGGCCGTGGCCGGAGTCATCTCCGGGTATACCGTGACCGCAGTGTGGGTCATCGCCGCATCGTTCGGGCGCGTGCAGGCGGATGCCCCGCGCGGCATCCGTGTTCCACTCGTCTAGGGTGAAGGATTAGCTGTAACCGCCGTCCCGAAGGAAATGATGTCCGACACGTCTGTCGCCGAGCTCGAACTGTCCATCGTCATGCCGTGCCTGAATGAGGCCGAGACGCTGGCGATCTGCATCGACAAAGCCCAGGGCTACCTGGCGCGGTCGGGAGTCCGCGGCGAAGTCGTCATCGCCGACAACGGCAGCACCGACGGATCCCAGCAGATCGCGATCGAGCACGGCGCCCGCGTCGTCGACGTCGCGGCCAAGGGCTACGGCAACGCCCTGATGGGCGGCATCGAAGCCGCCAAAGGCACCTATGTGATCATGGGTGACGCCGACGACAGCTACGACTTCAGCTCCCTCGACCAGTTCGTCGAACGGCTCAGGGCCGGCGACGAACTCGTGATGGGCAATCGGTTCCGCGGCGGCATCGAGCCCGGCGCCATGCCGCCCCTGCACAAATATCTCGGCAATCCCGTGCTCTCGACCATCGGGCGGATGCTGTTCCGCTCGGAGATCCGCGACTTCCACTGCGGCCTGCGCGGCTTCAACCGGCAGTCGATCCTCGACCTCGGCCTGATCACGACCGGCATGGAATTCGCCAGCGAGATCGTCGTCAAGTCGACCCTCGACGGCCTCCGGGTGAGCGAAGTACCCACGACGCTCAAGAAGGACGGCCGCAGCCGTCCGCCGCACCTCCGCAGCTGGCACGACGGCTGGCGCCACCTCCGGTTCCTGCTCCTTTTCAACCCGCGCTGGCTGTTCCTGATCCCCGGTTCCGTCGCGTTCGCCCTCGGAATCCTCGGCTCCATCCTGCTCACCTTCGGACCGGTGCAGATCGGCACCGTGGGCCTCGACGTGTCCAGCCAGGTCTATCTCGCAGCGCTCGCCGTCGTGGGCTACCAGGCGATGCTCTTTGCGCTGCTGACGAAGCTCTACGCGCAACACGAGGGTTTCCACCTGCCGCGCAGCCGGGCCTTCGAACGGTTCGCCCAGCGGGCGAGCCTCGAAAGCGGCGTGATCGTCGGCCTGATCCTCTTCGTGATCGGCTTCGCCGTTGCCATCCTCCAGCTGAGCGTCTGGGCCGCCTCCGGATTCGGCGCCCAGGACCCCGTCGACACGATGCGGCTCGCGGTTCCCGCCGCCCTGTTCATGATGCTCGGGTTCCAGACCGCGATGTCGGGGATGTTCCTCGGGATCCTGTCCATCGACATCCGTCGCCCGCGCTAGCGACAGCTCTACTCGGCCCCGTCGTCGGTCTCGGGCGGGCGGGGCCTGGGCTGCAGCCCGCTGCGCCAGCTCTTGCCCTGCGCGGCCGTGAGGGCGCAGATCAGGAGCAGCAGCCAGCCGGCCTCCACGAGAACAGTGCTCTCCGCGAGGCTCGTGACGATCAGCACCACGAGGATGAGCGGCGCCCACGCGTAGATGAGGGTGCGCTTGTTGGAGGCGAGCACCCAGGACCGCCAGAAGGCGAGCACGACGAGGACCAGGAAGCTCAGGAAGCCGATCAGGCCGAGCTGGAAGTACACATCGAGGAACGCGTTCAGTCCGGTCTCGTAGTGTCGGCGGATGCTGAAATCGAGCCACCCGTACGGGGTCGCGGTCCCCGGCCACAGGCCCGACCAGCCCCAGCCCTCGAGCGGGTGCAGCCCCACGAGGCGCCACATCTCCCGCCACAGGGTCGCGCGCACGCCGAATTCGCTGCGGGCGTTGAGCGCTTCGACAATGGCCCCGCGGGTGAGGAACGCGACGACCCCGGCGACGACGGTCACGCCGAGGAGGGCGAACTGCAGCAGCCGACGGCGCGGCTGGGGGGTGTTGCGCAGCCAGGTCAGGGCGAGACCGGCGAGACCGACGAAGACCGCGACGATGAAGATGACCGGAGACCCGGTGAGCAGGAGGCAGGCGGTTGCCCCGATCAGCGAGACGATCGCCACCCCGCGCCGCACCGACCGGGTCCGCAGCTCGATGACGAAGGTGACACCCGCGATGAGGGCAGCGAACCCGAGCGCGTTGCGGGAGCCGAAGATGCCCTGGATCGGACCGAGCTCGTCAAGATGCCCCTGGATGTCGAGGAACCGGATCGGCGCGTCGAGCAGCAGTCCGGCGACGATCTCGAGTGCGACGGAGGTCGCGAGCAGCACCCGGAGCACGTCCCCTGTCGCCCGCACGATCTGGATCATGGTGCGCGCGAGCACGATGTAGAGCGCGAGGAAGGCGAAGGCGAGCTGGTAGATGAGCCCGATCGCCGTCGCGAACGGGTACCCGGTCCAGAGCAAGGACAGTGCGCACCAGCCGAGGAATACCAGGATCGAGATCGGCAGCAGCCCGTGCCATTCGATCTGTTTCCTGCGGGCGACGAGGGAGAACGCGGCGAGCACGACGAGTCCGCCGAGCACGCCGATCAGGCCGGGCCAGCCGACCAGCCCGCGCAGGAAGACCGAGCCGAACGCTGTCGCGATCGTCGCCTGGGTCAGCGCCGTGGCGAAGTGCGGGCCCCGGAAGAGCCGCATGAGTGCCCTCGGTAGTTCGGGGGAGTGCGCGCGGGAGTTCATGGGCTTCCTAGGCTACCCGCCGGCATCCGCCCCGCCCGGTCTGGCGTGTTTCGCAGTCACACGGATGCCTAGGGCATCGGCCGGTTCAAGGCCTGCTGTCTCTTGGTGGTGACGCTGACGAGCACGAGGAGAACCCAGCCGTATTCGATGAGCAGCCGGCTCTCTGCGACACTCTGGGCGATGAGCGCGGCCATCAGGAGCAGCGGGAGCAGGGCGGAGACGGTGTACGGGGCGGTGTCGGAGACGGTCGTGCGCGGCCGGTCGACCGCGAGGAACCAGGACCGCCAGAGTGCGCCGGCGACGATCGCGACGAAGGCGATGAGGCCGATCACCCCGACCTGGAACCAGACGTCGAGCCAGGCGTTGTGCGCCTGCAGGTAGACGACGCCCTTGCGGTTCGCGAGGCCCGCGAAGGGTTCGGCCCACGGCACCCAGTAACTGACCCAGCCCCAGCCGAATGCCGGCCGCTGCACGGCGAGGCCGGTGACGCTCGCCCAGATGTCGAGGCGGCCGGTGAGGTCCTCGCTTTTACCGAAGAGGCTGAGCAGCCACGGCGACAGGGTTGCCACCGCGACCCCGCCGGCGACGATGAGGCCTGTGGCGGCGACATAGACGGGACGGCGGCGCTGCGGGCCGCGGCGGCGGGTCCAGAGGGCGAAGATCAGCACGATCGCGACGGAGCCGGCGGCGAGGGTCACGGTCGCAGAGCGGGTCAGCACCAGCACGACCGCGGCGGCGGCGAGCCAGGCGATGCCCCAGCCGCGCCGGACTGTGCGGGCGGCGAGCTGTACCGCGAAGACGATGACCGCGAGGAGAGCGACGAAACCGAGCAGGTTGCGGTTGGCGACGATGCCCTCGATCGGGCCGCCGTGGAAGAGCAGGCCGCGGGACCAGTAGAACGCGTCCGGGATCTTCTCGCCGGGGTAGGACACCCAGAGCGGGAGCACCCGCTGCCGCACGAAGGCGCCGACGATCACTTCGAAGAGCAGCGACAGGGCGATCACCCAGCGGAGCGCCGCGGCCAGGGTGCGGAGCAGTTCGGCCCAGCTGAGCACGAGGGCGAGGAAGAGCGCGGCGATCGTCGTGGCCCAGAGCACGGCGACGCCGATGGCCGAGGCGCCCGGGTAGAAGGACCAGGCGATGGACAGCGTCGGGATCACGAGGAAGACGCCGATCGAGCGCGGGAACTTCGACCAGACCCAGTCCGGCTTCAGGCGCACGAGCAACACCACGCTGCCGACGAGAACCACGACCGCGATGGCGCCGAAGCCCCACCAGCCGAGCAGGTTGCGCCAGAATTGACCGGCGAGGGCCGTGAAGAACACGAGCGTCGCAAAGGACCGGACGACGAAACGGCTCTGTACGGCGGGCATGAGTCCTAGAGTACTGCCGGGGTTTCCGCCCGGCTGCTGTCGAGCACACAGCCACCCAGACATTTTTATACCCATGGGGGTATAGTTCAGCCATGAAGATTCTTATTGTGGGCGGAGTGGCGGGCGGCATGTCCGCTGCGACGCGGATGCGCCGGCTCGACGAAGCGGCAGAAATCATCGTATTCGAGCGCGGGCACTACGTGTCCTTCGCGAACTGCGGGCTGCCCTACTACGTGGGCGGCCTCATCGAAGACCGGTCGGCGCTGCTCCTGCAGACGCCCGAGTCACTCGCGAGTCGTTTCCGCCTCGACGTGCGCATCGACCACGAGGTCACCGGCATCGACCGTGCGGCCCGGACGGTCAGCGTTCGGGACACGGTGACGGGGACCGTCACGACCGAAGGCTATGACCGTCTGGTGCTCGCGGCCGGGGCGACGACCCGCAGCGTGCTCCCTGCCGGGTCGGACCTGCCGGTGCACACCCTGCGCACGGTCGACGACGTCGACCAGATCACCGCGCTCCTCACGCGCGCGTCCGGGCCGGGCTCCGCCGAAACTGGCCCCGCCGCCACGGTCGCCGCCGTCGTGATCGGCGCCGGCTTCATCGGCCTCGAAGCTGTCGAGAACCTCGTCCTGCGCGGCGTGCAGGTCACGGCCGTCGAATTCGCCGGCCAGGTGCTCGGGCCGCTCGACCCTGAGATGGCGGCCCCGGTTGCCGCGGTGCTGAAAGCGCACGGCGTGGACGTGCGGGTGGACACCTCGGTGCGGGGCGCATCCGCCGGGCGCGTGCTGTTCAGCGACGGAACGGATGTCGCGGCCGACCTGATCATCGAGGCGACCGGAGTGCTCCCGGACACCTCGCTCGCCGCTGCGGCCGGCCTGCGGATCGGCGAGAGCGGTGCGATCTGGGTGGACGACACCCAGCGGACGAGCGACCCGCTCATCTATGCCGTCGGCGACGGCGCCGAGAAGATCGATGCGATCAGCGGCGGGCCGACCCGGATCGCGATGGCCGGGCTCGCCAACCGGCACGGCCGCGCCGCCGCGGACAGCATTGCCGACAGCGCAGCCGGCGCTTCCGGGGTCGCCGTCGCCGCGGAGCCGGCCTTCGGCGTCGCGATCGTCGGCGTCTTCGGCACGACCGTCGCCATGGTCGGCTGGAGTGAACGGCGCCTGCTGGCCTCCGGCCGGGGGCACCGGGTCGTGCACACCCACCCGAGCGACCACGCCGGTTACTACCCGGGGGCCGAGCAGATGTCGGTCAAGCTCCTGGTTGATGCCGCGACGGACGCGATCCTCGGCGCCCAGATCGTGGGCGGTCACGGGGTCGACAAGCGGATCGACGTGATCGCGACGGCGATGGCCGGCGGGCTGACGGCATCCGCTCTCAGTCGGCTGGAGCTCGCCTATGCGCCGCAGTACGGCTCGGCGAAGGACCCGATCAACCAGCTCGGCTACGTTGCGGACAACCTCGCGGCCGGCACCACCCGCAGCCTGCAGTGGCACGAACTGGCCGCGGCGCTCGCCGCGGGCGAGGCGTTGGTCGATGTGCGCACGGCGGGCGAGTTCGCGGCCAAGAGTATCCCGGGGGCGATCAATGTGCCGCTCGACGAGCTCCGCGACCGGTTCGGCGACCTGCCGGCCGGGCCGCTCGTGGTGCACTGCCAGGTCGGGCAGCGCGGGCACACCGCCGCGCGGCTGCTCAGCCAGCTCGGCCGTGAGGTGCGTAACCTCGATGGAGGCTACAAAACCTGGGCGGCGGGGGCCGCGGCGCTCGCCGCGTCGCCCCGCGCCGCGGTCGCTCCTGCTCCTCCTGTTTCCCCCGTAGTTCCCACTCTCTCTACCGAAAGGATCGTCGCATGAAGGAAATCACTGTCGCGGAACTCGCCGCGCTCGACCACCCCGCCATCGTCGACGTGCGCGAACAGTCCGAATACGACACTGTCCACGCCGAGGGAGTGCGGTTGATCCCGCTCGGCGAGCTCGTGCAGCGCGTAGACGAGGTGCCGCGCACGGGCCCCGTCTACGTGGTGTGCCACCTCGGCGGGCGCAGCGCCCAGGCGACCGGCTTCCTCGCGGCGCAGGGCATCGACGCGATCAACGTCGTCGGCGGCATGGACGCGTGGCAGCGCGCCGGGCTGCCCGTTTCCGGAAAGGCCTGAGATGACTACTGAAACTGTCGCCGTAGCGGATGCCGCCGTTCAGCCCACCGCTGTGCAGGGGGCCGCGCACGCCGCGAACCAGAAGAAGATCCTGAACCGGTTGCGCCGGGCCCAGGGCCAGCTCGGCGCGGTGATCGCCGCGGTCGAATCCGGCGGTAGCTGCAAGGACGTCGTGACCCAGCTTGCCGCGGTGTCGAGCGCCCTCGACAAGGCGGGCTTCGTGATCGTGTCCACCGCGATGCGCGACTGCATCGACAACCCGGACACCCCGAACGCGCTCACGGTCGACGAGCTTGAGAAACTCTTCCTCACCCTCGCCTGACCCCGCGCGCCCGCCCCTGACCACGGGTCAGGGGCGGGCGGGGCATCAGCGCCGGGTCAGGTGCGTGACCGTGAAGCCGCCGGGGGCGACCGTGACGGATGCGCGAGCCGGGTTCCCCCGCTCATCCGCGTGGGCGACGGGCCGGCCAGCGGCATCGTAAGCGGCCTGCTCCAGCCGGAACCCGCGCGGCACGAGCACGGGCCGCACGCTGGACTCCCGCGCGGCGCTCACGTACAGCGTCGAATCGCCGGCCGGTCCGGTCACCGTGACCGTGGACACGAGCGGCTGCAGCAGCAACGCGTCGATCGCCGCCGCCCCGCTCGACGTGCCGGTCACAGCGGTCGAGCCGGCCGGCAGCGTGCGGGACAGTGAGAGCGGCAGCAGGCGGCCGGGGGCATCCGTGATTCCCTGCGCCCCCGCGCCACCGTTCGCCGTGCTGCCGAGCGCTGCCCGGGCGGATGCCCAGCTCGTGTTCCCTGAGCGGGCTTCGGTCTGGTTCACGATCGGGTAGACGTTGCGGGCCTGGTCGTTCGCCGGGACGGGGACGCTGAGCGACCCGCCCTTCGTCAGGCTCACGTATGCGCCGCCGGAGAGGTTGGCCTCGCCGGTCCACGCCGATGCGGGGGTGACGACCGAGCCGCCGGTGATCGTGCCGGACTCGGCTTCGACGACGCTGAGTCCTGCGGTTGCGACGGTCTTCTCGATTCCGAGCGCCTTGGCCCTGAGCTCGGGGTTCGCGTCGAGGGTGAGCATGGTCAGCAGGGTGTGGATCGTGGATTCGGCGCCCGAGTTCGGGTTGACCCGGCCGTCGCGCTCGATGCCGTCGATCGCGGTGCCTGTCGCCGGGTTGTATGCCGGGAGGCCGCTGCGGTTGGCGCCGAAGAACCAGCCGGCGTAGATCGCGGCGACGTCGAGCAGGCCGGGCGCGTTCGCGGCCTTCGCGGTCGCGACGAGGCCTTCGACCCGGGAGTCGACGCCGTAGGCGATCTGCGCCTCGCCGGGGGTCGGGCTCCACGCGTTGTCCGCGCCGCCCGCGGCGAGAAGCTGCGGGGTGAACTGGGCGGAGTCGGCGACGGCGGCTTTCAGCAGGTCGGGTCGGCCGAGCACGGTCCCGGCCGTCGCGACGGCGGCAGGGGCCAGGCCGCCCCAGGCATGCCAGAGCGACTGCGACTTGTTCCACGGCAGGATCGCGCCGAACGGCCACTGGGTGAGCGAACCGGAGGACATCGCGGCGACGCCCTCGGTCAGCCGGGTCAGCGCGGTGCGCACAACGCTGTCGCCGGGGTCGGCCGCGCTGAAGGCGGCGAGGCCGATGGCGGCCTCTGCCGAGGCATCCGCCCCGCCGGCGATGAGCCAGGCCGGGACCTTCACGCCGTCGGCGACGTCGAAGGTGCCGTACCGGGCGAGGGACTGCCGGTTGAGCGCGTCGAGGCTGAGGTGCAGCCGGTCCTGGAGGAACGCGGCGAAGGCGGGGTCTCCGCCGGCGCCGGTACCTGAGAAGGCCGCGTAGCCCTCGCCGAGGGCCCAGAGGGTGCGGGCGACCCAGTACGACTCCGCGGAGTCGCTCGGGTCCGGCAGTTCCTTGGGCGTCGCGCTCGGGGTCAGCGTGCCGTCGGCTTGCTGCCAGAGTACGACGTTGCCGGCGTTCGGGCCGGACGCGGTCTGGAGGTAGGTCAGGGCGCGCAGGGTCTGCACCGCGTGGTCGCGGCTCGAGGCGTCGCCGGTGAGCTTCCAGTGCCGCAGGTAGACGACCGCGGTGCGGGCGATGTCGTCGGCGTTGTATGCGCCCTGGCTCCAGTGGCCGGTGCCTGCGTCGAGGGAGCCGCCGCCGATGCGGGTGTAGCTCCCGTCCGCGTTGCGGTTGGCGTAGGTCCATGGCGCCTGCGCGGTCGGCTGCTCGGCGAGGCGGTAGGTCGTGTGCTCCGCGGTCTGCGTGAGCGGAACCGCGTCGAGCAGGAAGTCCAGGTGAGCGAGGTTGGTGAGCGGCTGGCCTGCGGCGGGGGCCGGTGGCGTGGTGGTGCTGCCGACCGCGGTTGCGGTGCCGCCGGCGACGGATGCGGCCGCCCGGCCGGGCTGTGCGGCCGCGGCTCCCGCACCGGCTCCCCACAGCAGCAGCGAGACCGCGCTCGCGAGGGCGACGGAGCCCAGCGCCGATCGGCGCGGGGTGAAACGGAAACCAACGGCATTGTGCGTCATGCGTGACTCTCCTTTGAGTACTGAACCGGTTCAGCACTCCCCACTAAACCGGTTAAGGTAGCGAGTGTCAAGGGGGACCGTCGCCGGGCATCCGTGGGCGCCTTGATAGTTTGGACTCAACCGAGTCGCACGAGACGTACAGGAGCAGTCATGTTTGTGGGCATCAGCAATACACCGCGGGACTACGCGTGGGGCTCGACGACCGCGATCTCGGGACTGCTCGGCACGACTCCGTCTGGCAAGCCGGAGGCCGAACTCTGGCTCGGGGCGCACCCGGGGTCGCCGTCGGTAATCGAGGATCCCTCGCGCACGGGCGGGGCCAGGACCCTCGTCGACTGGATCCTCGCGGACCCCGAGCGGGCTCTCGGCTCCGCGCTCGCGGAGCGGGAGACCGACGCAGGGTCGGTGCCTCCGCGGCTGCCGTTCCTGCTCAAGGTGCTCGCCGCCGCGAGCCCGCTCTCGCTGCAGGCGCATCCCACGAGTGAGCGGGCGCGCACCGGCTTCGCCCTCGAGAACGCCGCGGGCGTCCCCATCGATGCCTTCGACCGCAACTACCGCGATCAGTTCCACAAGCCCGAGATCATCTTCGCGCTGAGCGAGACCTTCGAGGCGCTCTGCGGTTTCCGCGAGCTCGGCGAGGTGCGGCGCATCGTGGGGGAATTGCGCGCCCTCGACGCCGCGTCGGAGAACCCGCAGCCCGGAGCCCTCGACGCCCTCGAGAGCCGGCTGCTCGGTGACACCGGCCTGCGGGACACCGTGGACTGGCTGCTGCGTGACGGGCGCGGCGGCGACACCGGCGAGGTCTCCTGGCTCGTCGAGCGCGTGGTCAGCCTCGCGAAGGACGCCGTGTACCTCGCGGAGGGCGGGGCCGCGATCCGGTTCCCGCTCGAGCTCGCGACCGTGCGCGACCTCGCCGTGGCGTACCCCGGCGACCCCGGCATCGTGATCTCCCTCCTGACCAACCGGGTCTCCCTGAAACGCGGAGAGGCCCTCTATCTGCCGGCCGGCAACATCCACGCCTACCTGCTCGGGCTCGGCATCGAACTCATGGCGGCGTCGGACAACGTGCTCCGCGGCGGGCTCACCCCCAAGCACATCGACGTCGACGAACTTCTCGACGTGCTCGCCTTCTCTCCGGTTCCGGTGCCCTACCTGGCCCCGATCGTGCACACGCCCGGCGTGTCCGAGTACCGGCCCGACGTGGACGACTTCGCGCTCGTGCACATCGAGGCCTCTGCGGCGGATGCTGCCGCTCCCGCCGCCGGGGTCCCGATGCGCCAGTTCACGCTCACGGGACCGGGAATCGCGCTCTGCACGGCCGGAGGCTTCCTCGTGGCCGGTGCAACGGCATCCGTCACCCTGAAGCGCGGCGAATCGGTCTACATCACCCCCGACGAGGGCACCCTCACCTTCGCGGGCGCCGGAGACGTCTTCCTCGCCACAACCCCCTAGTCCCCGCTCGCCGGTCTTTGCTCGGCGCGAGGAGCCCGGCGGTCAGCCGGCGCGGCGGGCCCCGAAGGTGCGCCGGTACGCGGTCGGGGTGGTCTGCAGCACCTTGAGGAAGTGGTGCCGCATCACGGCGGCCCCGCCGAACCCGGTGTCGCCGGCGATCTCCTCGAGGCTCCGCGTGCTCTCCTCGAGCAACTGCTGCGCCCGCAGCAGGCGCTGCCGGTTGAGCCACGCCGTCGGCGTCGTGCCGAGCTCCGCGCGGAAGCGCCGGGCGAAGGTGCGCGGCGACATCAGCGAGCGCCGGGCGAGCTCCTCGACGGGCAGCTCGCGGTCGAGGTTCTCGAGCATCCACGCGGTCACGCTCGCGAACGAGTCGCTGTCGCAGTCGACGACGGGTGCCTCGATGAACTGGCACTGGCCGCCGTCGCGCTGAGGCGGCACGACCATCCGCCTGGCGATGTTGTTGGCGACGGATGCCCCGAGCACCTTCCGCACGATGTGCAGGCACGCGTCGATGCCGGCCGCAGTACCGGCCCCGGTCACCACGCGGCGGTCCTCGACGAAGAGCACGTCGGGGTCGACCCGGGTCTGGGGGAATCGGCGCGCGAGGGCATCCGTGTACATCCAGTGCGTGGTGCTGCGCCGGCCGTCGAGGATGCCCGCCTCGCCGAGCACGAACGCGCCGCTGCAGACGCTCAGCACCCAGGCGCCCCGGGCCTCGGCGTCGCGCACGGCCTGCAGCACGGCGGGATGCACCGGTGTGCCCTTGTCGAATGCGGGAATCGCGAGCAGGTCGGCGTCGGCCGCCGCGGAGAGGTCTTCCGTCACGATGATGTCGAAGCCGAGCTTGGTGCGGATCGGCCCGGGCTCGGCGGCCGTCACGTGGAAGTCGAAGACGGGACCGCCGGTGTCGCTCCTGTCGATGCCGAAGACCTCGCAGATCACGCCGAACTCGAACGGCGCCATGTCGGGCAGGGCGATGCAGACGACCTTGTTGAGCGAGGCAGGGGCGAGCGCGGCGGGCATGCGAACCTCCGGTAACGGCATTGGCAGGAAATGGTCGAACACTGGCAAGACTGCCACTCGCGGCAGGATATCGCAATGCCTAGAGTTCCTGCCATGATGACATTCCTGGTCCTGGTTCTCGCCCTCCTCACCCTCTGGAGCGCCGTCGCGACGTTCAGCACGGTGACCCGCGACGGCTACGGCGACCCGCAGATCGCCCGGCGCACCCACGGCCCCGACGACGACTGGCCCTGACCCACACGCGCTACTTCCGCTGCTTCGCGCCTGGCACGCCTGGCGCGAAGCGGCGCAGGGGGCGCGCAGCGCCGGAATCGGCCCGAACGCTAGGCTGGCAGCACCGGCATCGCTAGGTTGCCGAGCGATCCTGCGAGGGTAAACATGGCGTGGCTTGTCACCGGCGGAGCCGGCTATATCGGATCCCACATCGTCCGCGCGTTCCTCGCCGAGGGCATCGACGTCGTCGTGGTCGACGACCTCTCGAGCGGCCACGCCGAATTCGTCCCTGAGTCCGTGCCGTTCGTTCACGGCGACCTGCTCGACGGCCCCCTTCTCCTCAACACCTTCTCCGATCACCCGATCACGGGCGTCGTGCACGTCGCCGGTTTCAAGTACGCCGGGGTCTCGGTGCAGCGCCCGCTGCACACCTATGAGCAGAACGTCACGGCCATGGCCACCCTCCTCGCTGCAATGCAGGAAGCCGACGTGAAGCGGATGGTGTTCTCCTCGAGCGCGGCCGTCTACGGCACCCCGACGACCTCGCTCGTCACCGAGGAGACCCCGAAGAGCCCGGAGTCCCCGTACGGCGAGACCAAGCTCATCGGCGAGTGGCTGCTCCGCGACCAGGCCGTCGCGGCCGGACTCAGCTACACCGCGCTCCGCTACTTCAACGTTGTCGGCTCCGGTGCCCGCGAGCTCCGCGACACGAGCCCGCACAACCTGTTCCCGATCATCTTCGACGCGCTCCTCGCCGGCCGCACGCCGCGGATCAACGGCAACGACTACGCGACCCCCGACGGCACCTGCGTGCGCGACTACATCCACGTCGCCGACCTCGCCGTCTCGCACGTCGCGGCCGCCCGACTCCTCGACGCCGGCACTGCGATCGAACCCGTCTACAACCTCGGCAGCGGCGACGGCGTCTCCGTCGGCGAGATCATGACGACGGTCGCCCGCGTGACCGGCATCGACTTCACGCCCGACATCGGTCCCCGCCGGGCCGGCGACCCCGACCGCATCGTCACGAGCGGCGCGCTCGCGGCACGCGACCTCGACTGGAAGATGCGGCACAGCCTCGAAGAAATGGTGCGCAGCGCCTGGGAATCGCGGCAGGCGGCATCCGTTTCATAGGGCTCTGGACGCATATTCGTCAAGCCCCCGGCGAGGTCACATTTTCTGTCTTTGGGCGAGTCGAAACTCTCCAGCCGACATTGAGGGTTTATTATCGGCGACTTGACGTGGGGGAATTACACGGCTGTAATTAGTGCGGACGAGTTATTAGGGCACGTATTGCAAGGGGTGGGAGACGATATGACGCAAGCCGAGTATCGTTCCGGAGTACCCGAGGACTGGTTCGTCGATCCCGTTCGCTTGGGCATTCCCGGAATTCGCAAGGACAGCACCGGACACACCCTTCCCGACGAAGGCGACGCCCTCGCCTGGCAGGCGGATTCGCTGTGCGCCCAGACCGACCCCGAGGCGTTCTTCCCCGAAAAGGGCGGCTCCACCCGGGACGCGAAGAAGATCTGCACCTCGTGCGAGGTGCGCACCCAGTGCCTGCAGTACGCGCTCGCCAACGACGAACGCTTCGGCATCTGGGGCGGTCTCTCCGAACGCGAGCGGCGCAAACTGCGCAAGCGCGCCAGCTGACGCCGTTCCCACCCACATCGGCCGCGTGAATCGGGCCGTGCATATCGGGCACGCCCGTCCAGGGGCCACCGCACAACGACGATGCAACCTAGGCTTGGCTTGATATGCATGCACGAGTCACAGCCATCCTTGTCGCCCGCAACGGCGCGAAACACCTTGAGCGCACTCTCGAGGCTCTGAGTCGGCAAACCCGTCAGCCGGATGTCGTCATCACCGTCGACTGTGGATCCAGCGACGCGACGGCCCAGCTGCTCGCCGCGCACGGTCCGACGCACTTCATCTCCGCCGACTCCGACCTGACCTTCGGGCAGGCGATCGCCGCCGCCGTGCGCGTGATGGCGCCGCCGGAATCCGACAGCGAGATGCTCTGGCTGCTCGCCCAGGACAGTGCCCCCGAACCCGGCGCGCTCGCAGCGCTGCTCGGCGAACTCGAGATCGCACCCTCCGTCGCCGTCGCCGGACCCAAGATCATGGACTGGCGCGCCCACGACTACATCCACGACGTCGGCCTGTCGATGACGCCGGGCGGGGCGACCGTGACCCTCGTCGAGAGCGAACTCGACCAGGGCCAGCACGACGGCATGAGCGACGTGCTCGCCGTCGACGCCGGCGGAATGCTCGTGCGCCACAGCGTCTGGAACCAGCTCGGCGGTTTCGACCCCGGCCTGCCGTCCGCGGACGACGCCCTCGACTTCTGCGTGCGCGTGCGCCTGTCCGGCCGCCGGGTGTCCGTCGTCGCCGCGGCGCGCGTCGCCTCGGCGGGCGACGGTGTCGCCGGGCTCAGCGGGTCCTCGCGCGGACGGGCCCGCCGCAAGCGACTCCGGGTGGCCAGGACCGCACAGCTGCACCGGCGCCTCGTCTACTCCGCGGGGTGGCTGATCCCCCTGCACTGGATCGCGCTCGTGCCCTTCGCCTTCTTCCGCTCCATCGGAGCGCTGCTGCAGAAGGAGCCCGGCGCGATTCCCGGCGAGTTCTCGGCCGCATTCCGCACCGCGTTCAGTGGCTCCCGGGTGCACAATGCCCGCCGTCGACTCGCCGAGACCCGCACGCTCGGCTGGGGGTCGATCGCGTCCCTGCGCCTGACGAATGCCGAGGTCCGCCGCAGGCACGCCCTCAAGCGCGAAGCGGTGCTCGTCGGCCTCGGCGCCGACCGGCCGGAGATCCACTTCTTCGCGAGCGGCGGCGCCTGGACCGTGCTCGCGGCTGCGCTCGTCGGAATCATCATGTTCGCCTCACTGCTCGGTGCGCAGAACCTCGCCGGTGGGGGACTCCTGCCGTTGTCGAGCACCCCGGCAGGGCTCTGGGCGAGCGTTGGATACGGCTGGCGCGACCTCGGCCTCGGCTTCGTCGGCGCCGCAGATCCTTTCGCCGCCGTGCTCGCCGTGCTCGGCTCGCTCACGTTCTGGGCCCCGTCGTACTCGCTCGTGCTGCTCTACTTCGTCGCCCTCCCGCTCGCGGCACTCGGCGCCTGGCTCGCGGCGACCCGCCTGACCGACCGCGGGCTCCTCCGCTTCACCGCCGCAGCATTGTGGGTGCTTGCCCCGACCTTCCTCACGGCGTTCTCGGCCGGTCGCCCTGCCGCGATCCTCGCGCACCTGCTGCTGCCCTGGCTGTTCTTCGCCGGCTATTCCGCCGGCCGGTCGTGGTCCGCGTCGGCGACAGCATCCCTGCTCTTCGCCGCCGTGCTGTTCTGCGCCCCCTCGCTCACGCCCGCGCTGCTCATCCTGTGGTTGCTCTGCTCGGTCGCCAGCGGACGCGGCATCGCCCGGTTCATCGGCATCCCGCTGCCCGCCGTCGCCCTCGCGCTCCCGCTGATCCTGGACCAGGGCCTGCGCGGCTCGTGGCTCGCGCTCCTCGCCGACCCCGGGGTGCCGGTGCCCAGCACCCCCGCCCCGGACTGGCAGCTGCTGCTCGGCTTCCCGACCGGCGACTTCGGTGGCTGGAGCACGCTGCTCGGCCAGGCCCCCGCGTTGCAGGGCCTGCCGCTGTCCTGGATCATCCCGGTCCTGTTCGCCCCGCTCGCGATCCTCGCCGCACTCTCGTTGTTCCTGCCCAGCATCCGCAGCGCGAGCGTCGCGGTCCTGACCGCCCTGCTCGGCGCCGGCACCGCGATCGCCGCGACGCAGCTCAGCCTCGCGACGACGGGCGCCGCGAGCGTCAGCATCTGGCCCGGCTCCGGCCTGAGCCTCTACTGGCTCGGCCTCGTCGGCGCCGTGATCTTCGCCCTGCGCGAGTTCCGCCGCTTCGCCGTCGCCCCCGCCGTCGCCGCAACCGTCCTTCTCGCTGTCGCCGTCGTCCCGCTCGCCGGAGCACTCCCGCTCGAGCTGAGCGCCGTCCATGAGGGCAGCGACCGCACCCAGCCCGCCTTCGTGACGGCAGAAGCGCAGACGGATGCCCGGGTCGGCACCCTCGAAATCGTCCCGCAGTCCAACGGCGGCATCCTCGCCACGATCGTGCGCGGCGCGGGCACCACCCTCAACGAGCAGAGCACCCTCGTCAACACCACGACCACGCTCTCCGCGGCGGATAGGGAACTCGCCACGCTCGCGGGAAACCTGGCCTCACGCAGCGGACTGGATGCCTCGGCCGGACTGGCCGACCTCGGCATCCGCTTCGTGCTGCTGCGGCCGGCCGCCCTCACCGACACCGGCAGAGGTGCCGCGGCGGCAAGCGTCGCGGCCACGGAGACCCTCGCCAGGGCGACGACCGCGCTCGACGGCGAAGCAGCGCTCGTGCCCGTCGGGGACACCGCGTACGGGCGGCTCTGGCGCCATGACGGGCCCGCCTCCGCCGCCGGTGTCACGGCGAGCGAGGTCCCGGCCCGCGCCGGGGGAGTCTTCTCTCTCGCCGCCCTGCTTCTTGCCGCGATCACGGTCGGCTCAGCCCTGCTCCTGTCGATCCCGACCGGGGCAGGCCCCGAAGCCGTACGCCAGGCGAATCGCGACGCCATGCGCCGCTCGGCCCGCTCGGACACCCAGGACCGCAAGGCAGAGGCACGGGATCTCCACCGCGAAGAACGCAGTGCGAAGTCCGAGGCGCGGTCTGCCCGCTCCGAGGCTCGTGCCGCACTGCGGCGCAGCGTGAAGGCCGGCGCGATCGTGCCGGCCGAGGGCACCCCGGCCGCCCAGGCGATCGAGTCTGCTGAAGCCGCCGAAGCCGCCGAGGCCGCGGAGGCCGGCGAGCTCGCCGCCGCTGTCGAACTCGCGCACGCCGCGGAACGGGAGCGCTCCTCCGACCTCGCCCTCACTTCGGGCCACGGCGACGAGACCGAGGACGGCCCTGCCGACGTGACCGCGGGCGAGATTGCCGAGCACGTCGCCCCCGGCACTGCTCCGCCCAAAGAACCGGCAGCGTCACCCCGCGAGGAGAAGGCGACGGACCCCGTCGAGCCTGCCGACCGTCCGAGTGGACAGGAGGACCCGAACAATGCCAGGTAAGCGCGCCATCGCCCGGACCGGTGCCCGGTTCCTCATCGCCTTCGGCGTGCTCGGCGTCGCCGGCGTGCTCGGAGCGGCCGCCGTCGTCGTGCCCTGGCCAGCCTTCGGCACCGCCCCGGCCTATCTCGCCGTCGCGCCGGTTCCGAGCGAGCAGGTCCGGGTCTGCCCGGGTCCGCTGCTCACCCTCGCAGAGGACTCGACGCAGGCGAAGTCCGCGAGCTCGCTCGGGCGCCCGGACACCGCATCCGGCGCCTGGGCTCCCGCCACGACCGCATCCAAGGCCGCGGTCCCCGCGGGCGCATGGAGCGCACCGTCAGCGAGCCTGCTCAGTGCCGTCGACAACCGCAAGACCACGGACGGCGCCCCCGTCAAGCTCAACATCCCCGTCGCGAAGGGCGCGTCCACGGCACCGCTCGTGGCCGGCAGCCAGTCCCAGTCCGTCGCGGCGGAGGCCGTCCTCGGCGGCCTCGCCGTCGCGGCCTGCGGCGAGGCCACCGGCGAATCCTGGCTCGTCGGCGGGTCGACGGATGTCGGCCGCACGACCCTCGTGCTGCTCAGCAACCCGACAACGGTCGTTGCAACCGTCGACCTCGACGTCTTCGGCGAATCGGGCCGGGTCACCGCGCCGGGCTCCACAGGGATCCTCGTCCAGCCCGGCGCCCAGCGCGTCGTCTCGCTCGCCGGCCTCGCGCCGAACCTCCGCTCTCCCGTCGTGCACGTGACGACCCACGGCGGCCAGGTCGTGGCCACCCTGCAGCAGAGCATCGTGCGCGGCCTCGCGACCGGCGGGGTCGACCTGCTCGGGACATCCGTCGACCCGAGCCTCGAGCAGAGCATCGCCGGCCTGCGTATCGAGAACATTCCAGCAGACGACGCCGGAAGCGACGCGGGAGGGGTCGCGAGTGACACACCCTCTGTGCGTCTGCTCGCCCCCGGTGATACGGCTGCGACCGTGCAGATCGGCGTGATGAGCGAGGGAGGCCAGGCCGCGGGTACCTCCGTCGAGGTCACCCTCCAGCCCGGCCTCGCGACCGACGTGCCGCTCTCCGGACTCGCCGTCGGCAGCTATTCGCTCACCGTCTCGAGCGACCAGCCCGTCGTGGCCTCGGCCCTCGGCTCGGCGACCGGCACCAACGGCCGTGACTTCGCCTGGTTCGCGTCCTCCGCCTCGCTCACCGGCGACTTCGCCGTCGTCACGGCGCCGGGACCCTCGCCGCTGCTCAACCTGCTGAATCAGGGCACCAAGGACGTGACCTATACGGCGACCGCCGAGAACGGTGCGTCCGGCAGCGTGACGGTCGCGGCCGGTGCGGCCGGAGCGCTGCCGCTCTTCGCGTCGACGCGGTACATCGTGTCGGGCGGCTCCGAGACGGTGTCGTCGGTCGGCTATGCGGATGCCGGCATGGTCGCCTCGTTCCCGGTGCGCCCGCCGGGCCCGCTCGCCGAGTCGATCCGCGTCTACACGCACTGACGGCTGCACGCACTGACCGGTACCTTTCCGGTCGAGAGTGACCCGCGTACCGGGAACTTTCGACCGGAAAGGTGACGGGGTCGGCGCTGCCCGGACGGAGTTCAGCGCACGCCGGCGCGGGATGCAAGACTGGACACCCCGCCCGCCGAACGAGGAGCACAGAGTGACCGAGCAGACTCCCGCGCAACCACTCGCACATGCCCCGGTGGAGATCGCGGTGATCGGCGGATCCGGACTGTACCGGCTCTTCGATGCCGGCACCGTCACCTCGATCACCATCGACACCCCGTACGGGTCGACCTCCGCGCCGATCACGGTCGGCGAGCGCGCCGGACGTCGGGTCGCATTCCTGCCCCGGCATGGAGCGGGGCACACCGAGGCGCCGCATCGGATCAACTACCGCGCCAATATCTGGGCGCTAGCCTCCCTCGGCGTCCGCGCGATCATCTCCTCCTCCGCCGTCGGCGGCGTCAGCCCTGAGTACCCGCCGGGGCTCCTCGTCGTCACCGACCAGTTCATCGACCGCACGAGCGGCCGCGCCGACACCTTCTTCGACGAAGGCGTCGTCGCGCACCTCGCCGCTGCCGACCCCTTCGACCCGGTGCTCCGACGCACCGCGGTAGCCGCCCTGAACGCACTCGGCGAGCGGTTCGCGCCCACAGGGACCGTCGTCGTGATCCAGGGCCCCCGGTTCTCCACCCGGGCGGAGTCGCTCTGGTTCCGTGCGGCCGGCGCCCACATCGTCAACATGACCCAGTACCCCGAGGTCGTCCTCGCATCCGAACTGGGCATCGGAACGGTCAACCTCTCCTTCGTCACCGATGCGGACGCCGGACTCGCCCCCGCCGAACCCGGCGCGGACGCGGCGGCATCCGCTCTCGAGGCGCACCTGCCCGAGACAACCCTGACCGAGACAGCCCTGCCCGGGACTACCGAGACGGATGCCGTCACGGCCGAGCTCGTCTTCGCTCGGCTGGCCGCGGCGCAGCCCCGGATCCTCGCGGCCATCGACGGCATCCTCCGCGGCATTCCCGCCGGGTACGCCCCGCGGACCCTGATCGATCCCGAGCTGGTCCGGACCGTGCTCGACCGGCCCGTGCGACCGGTCCGGCCCGGGCAGCCCACCCGGCTCTCGACCGAGACGGCAGCGGACGCCGAAACGGAGCCCGGCACTGTGCCGACGCCGGATCCCCGGCCGTCCCCTGGCCCTCCTCCGGTTCCGCATCCCGTTCCCGTGCCCGCGCCGACGACCGAACCCGGGCCCGCCCGGTGAGCCCCCGGCTGCTCGTCACGGGCGGCGCCGGGTTCATCGGCGGCGTCATCGTGAGCCAGGCGCTCGGGCGCGGCTGGGACGTGCGCGTGCTCGACTCCCTGCGCCCCGACGTGCACGGCGGCTTGCCGTCGATCGACGCGCGGGTCGACCTCCTCGTCGGCGACACGACGGACCCGGAGACGGTCGACCTCGCTCTCTCCGGAGTCGACGCGGTCTGCCACCAGGCCGCGAAGGTCGGGCTCGGCGTCGCCTTCTCCGACGCGCCGGACTATGTCCGCAGCAACGAGGTCGGCACTGCCGTGCTCCTCGCGGGCATGACCACCGCGGGCATCGACCGGCTCGTGCTCGCCTCCTCCATGGTCGTCTACGGCGAGGGCAGCTACCGCGGCCCGGACGGCTTCACCCGGCCCGGCCCGCGCCAGGAGGCCGACCTCGCCGCCGGCCGGTTCGACCCGCTCGACCCGGAAACCGGAGAGCCCCTCGAACCGCTGCTCGTCACCGAGGACGACCCGCTCGACCCCCGCAACGTCTACGCCTCGAGCAAGCTCGGCCAGGAGTACCTCGCGAGCAGCTGGGCCCGCTCGACGGGCGGGCGCGCGCTCGCCCTCCGGTACCACAACGTCTACGGGCCGGGGATGCCGCAGAACACGCCGTACGCCGGGGTCGCGTCCCTGTTCCGGTCGGCCCTCGAACGCGGAGAGGCACCGCGCGTCTTCGAGGATGGCAGGCAGCGCCGCGACTTCGTGCACGTCGCCGACGTCGCATCCGCCAACCTGGCCGCGCTCGAGCACACCGCGGACGCCCCCGCCGCCCTGTTCCGGGCGTTCAACGTGGGCTCGGGGGTCGTGCACACGATCGGGGACATGGCCGGGGCGCTCAGCCGCGCGGCCGGCGGCCCCGACCCCGTCACGACGGGGGAGTACCGGCTCGGTGACGTGCGGCACATCACCGCGTCCTCCGAGCGGCTGCGCACCGAGCTCGGCTGGATGCCCGCCGTCACCTTCGCGGACGGCATGCGCGCCTTCGCGACCGCTCCGCTCCGGGCTGCCGTCCGCCGCTGACGCGTTCCGGAGGGGGTCCCTGCCGGGACGGCAACAGGAACGAGAGCGCGACTCCGAGCCCGGTGAAGCCGACGGCCCACCAGAACGCCTGGTCGAAGGCCGTGGCGAGGTCGGCGCCGCCCACGACCCGGGCGTGCAGGATCACTGCGAGCACGGCGACCCCGAAGGACCCGCCGACCTGGGTCGCGATCCGGGTGATGACGCTCGCGTGCGGGACCTCGGCCCGTTCGAGCCCGACAAACCCGCCTGCCATCAGGGGGATCGTGACCGCCCCGAGTCCGAAACCGCGCACGAGCAACGCGGCCATCAGCATCCACTCGTTCGTCGACGCGGTCGCGACGGCGAACGGGAGCGTTCCGACGCCGACGATCGCGAAGCCGGCCACGGAGACCCAACGGGCACCGAACCGGTCGGTGAGACGACCGGCGGACGACCGGCTGAGGAAGGTCCCCACGCCCTGCGAGATGAGGAGCAGGCCGGCGCCGAGTGGGTCGAAGCCGCGCACCTCCTGCCAGTACAGCGGAAGCAGGAGCATGGCGCCGTAGAGCGAGACGCCGGTCAGGAACAGCAGGGCGGAGGAGGTCGCGAGGGGGCGGTGCGTCAGGAGGCGCACGTCGATGAGGGCTGTGCCCGGGCGCCGGATCGCCCAGGCGACGAATCCTGTGAGGAGGGCAGCGCCGAAGATCAGAGGCAAGACGACGTCGGCACGGCCAAATCCGCCGTCCTTGGCGCCGTTGGAGAGGCCGAAGAGTAGCCAGACGATGCTGGGCGAGAGCAGCAGGAGGCCGACGACGTCGAGCCGCACCGGCCTGGCGGGCTCATCCTTCGGGAGCAGGAGCGTGGCGAGGATGAGCCCGACCACGCAGAACGGGACGTTCACCCAGAACAGCCAGCGCCAGTCGAGGGTGTTCAGGATCAGGCCGCCGAGGACGGGACCGAGAATCGGGCCGAGCACAGCGGGCAGGCTCAGCGTCGCCATCACCCGGCCGAGGTTCCGGCCCTGGGCGGCCTGGATCACGAGGGTCGACGACAGCGGCAGGAGTGCGCCGCCGCCGAGGCCCTGCACTATGCGGGAGGCGATCAGGCTCTGCGGGTCCCCGGCGAGGCTGCACAGGACGGACGCGACCAGGAAGAGCGACAGGGCCGCGATCCAGAGGCGCTTCCCACCGATCCGGCTCTGCGCCCAGCCGACAAGCGGGATGGCGACGCCGAGGGCGAGCAGGTAGCCCGTCGTCACCCATTGGATGACGTCGACGGTCGTGTTCAGCTCCGTCGCGAGCGTGCGGAGGGCGATACTGACGATCGTGGTGTCGAACACCACCGCGAGCGCCCCGACGACAACGGCGATCGCGGTCCGCCGCAGGACGGGATCCAACGTCTCCATCTCAGCCATGGCTCCTCATAAGGTACAGTGTGTATCGAATGATTCGAAGCATAGACGAGGAATTTAGGATACGCAATGTCTCTTAGTGGCCAGGATGACGCCCGCACGCGCCGCCGCGGACCCGCGCTCGAGGGCGCCCTGCTCGACGCGGCGTGGGCCGAGCTGACCGAGCGTGGCTACGAGAGTTTCACGATCGACGCCGTCGCCACCCGCGCAGGGACGAGCCGCGCCGTGCTTTACCGGCGCTGGCCGGGCAAGCCGGAGCTGGCCCGCGCGGCCATCGTCCACGTCGTTGCGCAGGACCCGATCGAGGTGAAGGACACCGGAAGCCTGCGCGGGGACGTGATCGCGCTCCTCCGGCAAGCGAACGAGCGCCGCGTCCGGATCGCGACGCAGCTCGTCGTGTCCCTCGCCGACTACTACCGCGCCACCGGGACGAGCCTGGCCGACCTCCGGGAATCGATCTCCGGTGGCCAGGGCCCGATCATGGACGGCGTGATCGCCCGGGCACTCGAGCGCGGCGAGATCGATGCCTCGAGGCTGACCCCGAGGATCAGGAACCTTCCCGTCGACCTGTTCCGGCACGAGGTCCTGATGACGCACTCCGCCGTGCCGGAGGAGACCATCCTGGAGATCGTCGACACGATCTTCCTCCCGCTCGTGCTGGCCTAGACGGCGACCGCGCGCCGCGGCAGCAACACGTCGAAACGGCATCCGTTCGGCACGTTCTGCACGATCACCTCGCCCTGGTGCGCTGTGACGATGCCCTGCACGATGGCGAGGCCGAGTCCAGCCCCGCCGGGGGTGCGCGGCTCGCTCGCCCGCCAGCCGGCCTCGAACACCCGGTCGATGTCCTGTTCCGGGATGCCGCCTGCCGCGTCCTCGACGGAGATCACGGCCCCGCCGTCCCCCCGTTCGCGCACCGACACCGTGATCGGGCTCCCGGACGGCGAATGCTGGATCGCATTCATCACGAGGTTCCCGACAACGCGGGACAGTTCGCGCGGATCGGCAAGGACCGTCAGCCCCGTCTCGCCGGCGAATCGCAGGTCGAGGGACTTCGCGTGCGCTACGGGTCCGAAGCCCGCGACGGTGTCACTGATCAGGTCGTAGAGCGCGACCGGCTCGAGCGCGAGGCGCAGCGTCCCTGAATGGATCCGCGACAGTTCGAAGAGGTCGTCGACCATCCCGCTCAACCGGTCGACCTGGTCGCGCATCCGCGGGTAATACCGGGCGGGGTCCTCGACCATCCCGTCCTCGAGCGCCTCCGCCATGGCGCGGATGCCGGCGAGCGGCGTCCGCAGGTCGTGCGAGATCCACGCGATCAGTTCGCGCCGGGATTCCTCCACGCGTCGTTCGCGAGCCCGGGACTCGGCGAGGCGGGCCCCCGTCGCGGCGAGTTCCCCGGCGAGGTCGCTGAACTCGGTCGTGCTGTGCCGCGGGGCGGCGGCGTCGCCGTCGGCCGCGACCGATTCGCCGCGGCCGAGGCGTTCGGCCGCGCTGCGCAGGTGCCTGCTGTCGCGCACGAGGGTGCGTCCGAGAAGCGCGGCCATCACGAGCGACACGAGCCCGGCGACTGCGGCGACCGAGTAGAAGACGCCGAGGTCGTGGGTCGAGACGTACATCTGGGTGGCGACCGCCGACATCCCCCCGACGACGGAGACGATCGCCGCGAGGGCGACGAGCATGAGCTGCACCACGAACGAGGACCGCTTCATCATCCGCAGCGCGAGCAGGCCGAGCGCGCCGGTGACGACCGCGCACGCAAGGGCGTTGAGCGCGACGATGACGAGCACCTCGGTCGTCATGAGATCGTCCGGTCTTCTGCGGTCGCGGAATCCGGTGCGCCGCGGCTACCCGACGGGCCGAGCGGGACAGGGTCGAACCGGTAGCCGACGCCCCACACCGTCTGCAACAGCAGCGGATGCGCCGGGTCGGCCTCGATCTTCTCCCGCAGCCTCCGCACGTGCACGGTCACGGTCGAGAGGTCCCCGAATTCCCACCCCCACACCGAGCGGAGCAGGTCCTCCCGGCCGAGGACCGTGTGCGGGTGCCGGAGCAGGTAGGAGAGCAGGTCGAACTCGCGCACCGTGAGCACGAGCGGCGTTCCGTGCAGGCGCAGCTCGTGTGCGGCGGTGTCGAGGGTGAAGTCGCCGATCGCGAGCGGCACGGTCGGCGGGCCCGATGCATCGCCCGCGCCCTGCCCGGCCGACTGCGCGGCGGCCTGGGCTGCGGCCTGGCCGGTGCGCCGCAACACGGCCTGCACCCGCAGCACGAGCTCGCGCGGCGAGAACGGCTTGGCGAGGTAGTCGTCCGCACCGGCCTCGAGGCCGTCGATGCGGTCGTCCTCCTGGTTGAGGGCGGTGAGCATGATCACGGGGATGGCCCAGGTGCTGCGCACCCGGCGGCACACCTCGATCCCGTCCAGGAGCGGAAGCATCCGGTCGAGCACCACGAGGTGCGGCCGCTTCTCCTCGGCGAGGCGGAGCGCGCTCAGCCCGTCCGGGGCCTCATCGACCAGGAACCCGGCGGCGCGGAGGTACCGGCAGACGATCTCGAGCACGGTCGGGTCGTCGTCGACCACGAGGATGCGCCGTTCCTCAGGGGGAGCGGGGGGAACCGGGGCGGTGGGAGTGGAAGGGGCTGTCACGGTCTCAGGATACGGTGGCCCCGGCCGGCCGGAAACGCCGCGGGGCTGCTCCCGGTGTTCTTCCTCAGTCCGTAATGTTCTCGGCCCTGTTCCGGGTCGGCGCCCCTTTAGGGTCGGAAGATGACTCCGATCCAGGTCGACCTCGTGCTCCCGTGCCTCAACGAGGCCGGCGCCCTGCCGTGGGTGCTGTCGCGCCTGCCGGAGGGCTACCGGGCGATCGTCGTCGACAACGGGTCGACCGACGGCTCGGCCGAGATCGCCGCAGCGGCGGGCGCCCTCGTCGTGCACGAGGAGCGCCGCGGCTTCGGCGCCGCCGCCCACGCGGGGCTCCTTGCCGCGACCGCCCCGATCGTAGCGTTCTGCGACGCCGACGCGTCGATGGACCCGGCCGAACTTCCGCGCATCGTCGGCCCGATCCTCGCCGGAGACGCCGACCTCGTGCTCGGCCGCCGCCGTCCCACGACCCGCGGATCCTGGCCACTGCACGCCCGCCTGGCCAATTCCAGTCTTTCCTGGCGCCTGCGCCGAATAACCGGTGTGAACATACATGACCTCGGCCCCATGCGGGCCGCCCGGCGCCCGGCGCTGCTGTCCCTCGACCTCCAGGACCGACGCAGCGGCTACCCGCTCGAGATGTTCCTCCGTGCGTCCGACGCGGGATGGAGCATCCGCGAGGTCGACTCCTCCTATTCGCCGCGGGTCGGGCGCAGCAAAGTGACCGGAACGATCCGCGGCACCGTGACCGCGATCGGCGACATGTCCGCCCTGCTGCGCGAGGCCCGGAAATGACGGCCCTCGTCGTGATCGCCAAAGAGTGCCTGCCCGGCCGGGTCAAGACCCGCCTGCACCCGGCGCTCTCCTTCGAGCAGGCCGCCGAGCTCGCCGCCGCGAGCCTCGACGACACCCTGACCGCAGCGCTCGCCCTCCCGGCCTCGCGCCGCATCCTCGCCTTCGACGGGGTCACCCCGCCGCGCCTGGCCGCTGAGTTCGAGATCCTGCCCCAGGTCGCCGGCGGTCTCGACGAGCGCCTCGCCGCCATCTTCGACGGGCTCGACGAACCGACCGTCCTGATCGGCATGGACACCCCGCAGGTGACCACCGAGCTGCTCGCGCCGGTCTTCACCGACTGGCCAGACGACACGGATGCCTGGCTCGGCCTCGCGGACGACGGCGGCTTCTGGGCGCTCGCGCTCGCCGAGCCGCGCGGAGGGTCGAGCCGCGGTCACTCCCGGAACGGTCACTCCCGGCGCGGGGACCTGATTCGCGGCGTCGCGATGTCGATGGACGACACCGGGGCCCGGCAGCTCGATCGCTTGGAGGAGGCGGGCCTCCGGGTGCGGCACCTGCCCGTGCTCACCGATGTCGACACGATCGCAGATGCGCACTCCGTCGCCGCCACGGTTCCGAATGGGCGCTTCGCACGTACCCTCGCCGCACTGCTCCCCGGCGCTACGGCCGCCCGCACGGACGCCCGCCCCGCCGATCGCGACGCGACCGGCGCTGTCGCCACCGGAATTCCGGTGCGCGCATGAACGCGCAGGCCGCCCGCATCCTCGAATGGGACATCCTCGAACCCGATCGCCTCGATCGCGTCCCCGGCGAGCGGACATCCGCCCTCGACCTCGCCCCCGCGACCTTCGGCGCCGGCGGGGCGGAACCCTATGCGGCCGCGCTGCGCAACGCCGACAACGTTCTCTACCTCCGCCGTTCCCGGGACGGCGGCCTCATCGCCGCCGCGACCATGGACGCCGCCCGGTGGAGCGCCGACGCCGACGACACCGACCAGCTCCTGCTCGACGGCCTGACCGGTCCTGTCCTCGACATCGGCTGCGGCCCTGGTCGGATGGTGCGTGCCGCGATGGACCGCGGCCTGTCCGCGCTTGGAATCGACGTTTCGCCGACCGCCGTACGGATCGCCGTCGACGCCGGCCTCAGCGTGCTCAAGCGCAGCGTCTTCGACCCGATGCCGCTCGAGGGCGGCTGGGCGGGCGCGCTCCTCGTCGACGGGAACATCGGCATCGGCGGCGACGTGACCGCGCTCCTAACCCGCTGCGCCGAACTTCTCGCGCCCCGGGGCGCGCTCCTCGTCGAGGTCAGCCACGACCCGGCGCGCAATGAACGCTACGAGGGCCGGCTCGAGGATGCCTCCGGCCTCCTCAGCGACGTCTTCCCCTGGGCGGAGGTCGGCGTCGACGCCCTCGCCGGCCATGCCGCCGACGCGGGGCTCCGGGTCGCGCACGACTGGCGCCTGGATGGCCGCTGGTTCGCCCGCCTCCTCCACGCCTGAGTCCCCGCGCTCGCCCCGCGCCCGCAACCGGGCATTCGCCCGTCGTCTCGATCGGCGTGAAGTCGGAGTTTTTCGCGACACTCCGTCACCTCCGGCAGCGGATGAGGTGTGTCGCGAATTTCTCCGACCTTACGGTTCTCGCGCGCGACGCGGGTCAGCGCAGCCGGCGCCGGCCCCGCGCGTAGAGGCCGAACGACACGGCCGCGGTGACGACGGCGACAGCTGCCCAGAACACGGCGAAGTTCACGCCGTAGTCGAGGGGCAACACCGTCGGGTTGCCGGTGCCGCGCGACTGCGCGATCAGCAACGGCACCACGATCAGGCTCATGACGGAGCCGACCACAATCGCCCCCTGCACGACGAGGATGACCGTTCCGCTGATTCGGTGCCCGGCCCGGCGCAGCAGGATCCCGCAGAAGAACACGAGCGGCGAGATCACCCCGTCGTGCAACACGATCGCCGCGCCCATCCACAGGGCGATACCGGGAATCCGCGCGGGCTTCACGCTGTCGAACAGTACATAGGCGCCCCAGGCGAGACCAGCGAGGCCGAGCGTGATCAGCACGATCCGCGTGACGCGGAGGGCCGGCCCCAGTTCGCCGGATCCGGATGCTTCGACGCTTCGGTTTCCTGCAGTGCGTGCGGTACTCATACGTCCATCGCCTCGATCCGGCTCAGCCATTTGGTTTGCAGCACCCCTGGCCGCCCGGGGGCGATCATCCGGGCCGGGTAACCGTGCTCGAGGTCGAGGGTCTCCCCGTTGAGCTCGAGAGCGACGAGAGTGAGCTGGTCGCGCACGTACTCCGACCCCATCGTGGTCTGGCGGTACGCGCCCTTCTTCTCGAGGCTGGTCAGGCGAAAGGATGCCGCGGCATCCGCCGACACCAGATCGGCCAGATCGCTCAGGCGAACCCCGCGCCACCGCGCCAGCTGGCTCCAGCCCTCGACGCAGGCGATCGGCAGATCGACCTCGGTCTGGGGCATGGCGAGGAGTTCGGACCGGCTGAAGCTGCGCTCCACCCCGGCGTGCGCCACCGTCAGTACCCAGCCGGCCGCGAGGGCATCCGCGGCCACGTCCGCCTGCTTCGAGGTGCGATTGACCGGCACCCCCTGTTGACCGACGCCCTTCTTCCGCGGTGCGAAGGCATTGACCGCGTCGAGCGGGGCGACCGTCTGCCCGGTGGTCAGCACGACGACCGTGCCGACGCTCACCCCGACCGTGGTGAGGAAGCCGCGCCGACTGAGGCGCGTGTGAGCCGTGCGCGCTGCGTCTTCCGCGTCGGCCGTGTCGTCCCGGGAAGCTGAGGCGGATCCTGTGTCGAGCCCTGACGGCGCGCGTTCCGCAGTGGCGTCCGCCCGAAGGTCCGGTGTCGCGTCGATCCAGGCGAGCAGCCGGCCGGTGACCCCGGTCGGCCGGCTCGAGCCGAACAGGCGAACGGCCTCCGGCGTCGCCGTGCGGTCGCGGGCGACGGCATCCGTCAGGTGGTCGTCGTCGCCGGAGCCATCGTCGGCCTCTTTGCGCCAGACCCGGGCGATGATCGGCAGCTTGATGCCGATGTGCAGGGCGAGCGATCCGATCAGCACCCAGCCGAGCGCGAAGTGCGTCTCCCGGAACGGGAACGGCCACGGGTACCACTGGTAGGTGTTGAGCAGGCCGATCGTGATCTGCACGAGCGAGGCGCCCACGAACAGGGCGATCGACGCGCGTTCGAGGAAATTGAGGAACGATTTCACCGGCGGCTGCTGGAACAGGTCGGGGAAGACGATGAACAGCTTCGCGAGCAGCAGCGGGAAGCAGGCGATGCCCGCGATGATGTGGGTGCCCTGGGTGAACTGGTAGAGCAGCTCCGGCCGGGTCGCGAAGTGCATGCCCGGCAGCGGCTCCTGCAGAAAGTGGCTGTACAGCCCGGTGCCGAAGCACAGCACGAAGGCGAGCCCGAGCAGTCGACCGATCACGGTCGCCATCCGCGGGTTTCGCACGGGGGAGGCCAGTGCTCGCTGGGCTTCGTACATCACTTGGCGCATGTTCCATTGCACCATCCAGCGGATGCCCGCGGGCGGGTCTACACCTTACGGTTCCGTGACGGGGCGGGTCCGTTCGGCTCTCCGAACCGGGATTCGGCGGCGCTCGCCGCGGAACTCCGACAGGATGGCCTCGTGCGCATTACGATCATCTCCCTCCTCCTGGCCGCGAGTGCGACGCTGACCGGGTACTGCGTGCTGGTCTTCTCGCTCTTCCAACCGACGCGGGACACGGTCCCCCTCCTGGTCTGCACCGGGGTGCTCTGGGCGCTGTTCGCAGCGGCCGTCTTCCTGCTGCGGCGGGTCCGGGGGCGCGCCGTGGTGGTGCTCGTGCTCGCCGGGTCGCTCGGCATCGGGGTCGCGGCGATGATCGGGCCGCCGAACACGAGCACGGACTCGGCACGGTATGCCTGGGACGGCATCGTGCAGAACGCCGGCATCTCGCCGTACGCCTACGTCCCGGCCGACGACCGGCTCGACTCCCTTCGCCCGGAGTGGTTGTTCCCGGCGACGGTGCCGTCGGGCACGGTCCCGGAGACCTGCCAGGGCCGGCGCATCGTGGTGACGCACAAGACTGCCTCGGACGCCGTGCTCTGCACCGCGCTCAACCGGCCGACCGTCCCGACGATCTACCCGCCGGCGGCGGAGCTCTACTTTGCGGGCATCCGCTTCCTGGTGCCGCCGACGGCGACCTACTGGCCGCTGCAACTCGGCGGGCTGGTGCTCAGCCTCGGAACGACCGTGCTCCTTCTCGCCGGGATGCGGCGCCGCGGCATCGACCCGCGGTACGCCGCGTACTGGGCGTGGTGCCCGCTCGTGGCCTCAGAGGCGATCACGAATTCGCACGTCGACCTGCTCGGCGTGGTGTTCACCCTCGCCGCGGCGCTTCTCGTCACCCGGGCGCGGTATTGGCGGGGCGGCATCGCCCTCGGGATCGCGATCGCCGTGAAGCTCGTCCCCGTGATCGCGGCCCCGGCGATGCTCCGCAGGCAGGGCTGGAAGGTCGGCCTCGCCGCGGTCGTCACGTTCTTCGCGCTCTACGTGCCGTACGTTCTCACGACCGGGATCGGCGTGCTCGGCTACCTGCCCGGCTATCTCAGCGAGGAGGGCTACGACAACGGCAAACGTTTTGCGCTCGTCTCGCTCGTGGCCCCCGGCGGTGCCGCGGTCTTCGTTGCCGGCGGCCTGCTCGTGATCATTGCGGCGCTCGTGTTCTGGAAGACCGATCCCGATCGGCCCTGGCTCGGCCAGCTCGTGATGATCGGCAGCACCCTGCTCATCCTGAGCCCGCGGTACCCGTGGTACGCGCTGCTGCTGCTGCCGTTCGTGGCGCTCAGCGGTCGCTGGGAGTGGCTCGCCATCCCGCTCGCGCTCACACTGCGGCAGATCCTGCCTTCGCTCGAGCTGACCTGGGCGATCACGGCTGCGCTCGTCATCGTTCTCGCCGGGTCGGCCGTCCGGCTCGACCCAGCCGTGCGGGCGCGGATGCTCGGTGCGCCCCTCCGCGCCGTGCGCTTCCTGCGCCCCCCGCGCTGAGCATCCGCCAGCGCACCCCGCCCCCGAAACGGGCCGGTTAACGCCGAATTGCGGACAGAGCACCTTCGTCGTGTCGACGAAGGTGCTCTGTCCGCAATTCAACCGGGCCGGTCGGGCCCGCTTCGAGCGGTGTTACTTGGTGGCGACGGTGATCTTCGCGATGCCGACGAGGAGCTGGTCCTTGACGGCGTCGGTTCCGAAGGTCTTGTTGAGCAGGCCGGCGGCGACGGACGAGATGTGCACGGTCGTGCCCTCGAGGATCGCGTTGTCGCCGTCCATCTGCAGCGGCTTCAGGGTTCCGCCGTAGAGGTCGAACAGGAGGACCTGGGTGGCGGCGGAGGTGCCGTTGACCGACACGTCACCGAAGAGCTTCGAGGTGCCGGGGTCGATCGTGAAGTTGGTCAGTTCGACGACGGTCGAGCCGGCCGTGAGCGAGAAGCCGGAACCTTCGTGCTTGATCGAACCCTGGACGAACGGGCGGTAGCTCTGTGCGGGGTCGTAGTAGTCCACGTTTCCGCCGGTGATCGGGAAGTGCAGGCTGCCATCGGTGAGGGTGGCGGTGCCGACGGTGCCGGGGGTCAGGCCGAGGCTCGTGAGCGCCGCGGCGAAGTCGCCGTCGAGGAGAACGGCCGTGTCGACGCCCTTGAGGGAGGGGATCGAGGCGACGGGCGTCGGAGCGGACGAGGAGGTTGCGGAGGGAGTCGACGCCGCGGAGCCTGCGGTCGCGGTGCTGGAGCAGGCGGCGAGGCCTCCGAGGAGGAGGGCTGCTGCGGCGAAGCTGATGGTTGCCTTCTGGAAAGTGCGCATGATGTGATCCTTCGTGTCTGTGGGGGAAGTGGTTGTCTGTGGTGCTGACAATGGTTCGGCCCCGACACGGAATCGGTTTGGAATTACTTTTTGGGCGGCATCCGCTCACCCGCATTCACTGTGAGAAGTGGTGCTGTTAGAAGTGCCGGAAGCGATCGGGCGCGAGGTCCCAGGGATCCTTGCCGAGCAGCTCGGCGATCGCGCGGAAGACGCAGCTCTCGATCACCATGCGGCGGTGCAGGTCGTCATTGCGGTGCAGCCGGGTGAGGCGCTGGATCGGCAGCCGGTAGAACACGATGCGCCGCTCGGCGGCGTGAACGGCCCAGCGTTCGACGCCGACGCCCGGAACGACAGAATAAGGGCCTGCCGCGACCTCGAAGGCCACGTCGGCGAGCTGGTCCGGCCAGACCGAACGCAGGTAGTCGACGGTCGAGGCGACGGTCATGTCGAACAGGTCGATCCGGGTGTTCAGCGGCGGCAGGAACGGCCCCGTCGCCGAGCTGCGGATGCCGCGCCCGTGCCGATCGCGCCCGCTTCCGCGCTGCATCGGCGCGGGCGGCGGCGCGGCAGATCGACGGGATCGGGACATGCCTTCATCTTACTTCTGGCGCCGACGCGGGTAGCCTGAACGGTAATGTCATTCCGCCCTTGCTCCCGCGTCGCCTGTCCGGACGAGTCCGTCGCGACGCTCACCTTCGACTACGGCGACTCCATGGCCGTGCTCGGCCCGCTTTCGATCGAGCGTGAACCGCACGCCTTCGACCTCTGCGACCGGCACGCCCGCCTGACAAGCGTCCCGCACGGCTGGCAGCTCATCCGGCTCAGCACGATGGGCGCGATGAGCGAAGCGGACACCCCGGGCGGCCCCGACGCCTGAACCCGGGCGGGCGAGGGCGAACCCCGGCCGTGGGACACACCCAGCCGGGGCGGCGCAGGGAATGGCATGATGGTCGCATGACTGTCGCCTCGTCCCCTGTATCCACCGCGCCCTCGCTCGCGCCCATCTTCAAGATCGCCGACCCGCAGCTCGCCGAGGCGGGCCGGCACCAGTTGCGTCTCGCCGAGAACGAGATGCCCGGCCTGATGGCCCTCCGCGCCGAATTCGGCGAATCGAAGCCGCTCACCGGCGCACGCATCGCCGGGTCCCTGCACATGACCGTGCAGACCGCCGTCCTCATCGAGACCCTCGTGGCCCTCGGCGCGCAGGTGCGCTGGGCGAGCTGCAACATCTTCTCCACCCAGGACGACGCCGCCGCGGCCATCGCGGTCGGCCCGACCGGGACCCCGGAGAACCCGGCCGGCGTTCCCGTCTTCGCCTGGAAGGGTGAATCGCTCGAGGACTACTGGTGGTGCACCCAGCAGATCTTCGACTGGAGCATCGAGGCCGCGGCGGCGGGGGAGACCTGGGCCGGACCGAACATGATCCTCGACGACGGCGGCGACGCCACGATGCTCGTGCACAAGGGCCGCGAATTCGAACTTGCCGGCGCCGTCCCCGAGGCGACCGCGTCCGACAGCCATGAGTACCGGGTGGTACTGGACGTCCTCCGTCACTCGCTCGCGGAATCTTCCAACCGCTGGACCGAGATCGCCGCCGGTCTCGCCGGCGTGACCGAGGAGACCACGACGGGCGTCCACCGCCTGTACGAACTGGCCAGCGCCCACGAACTGCTCTTCCCCGCGATCAATGTGAACGACTCGGTGACGAAGTCGAAGTTCGACAACAAGTACGGCATCCGCCACTCCCTGCCCGACGGGCTCAACCGGGCGACCGACGTGCTCATCGGAGGCAAGGTCGTCTTCGTCGCCGGATACGGCGACGTGGGCAAGGGTGCGGCAGAGGCCCTGCGCGGCCAGGGCGCTCGCGTGATCGTAAGCGAGATCGACCCGATCAACGCCCTGCAGGCCGCGATGGACGGCTTCCAGGTCGCCCGGCTGGAGTCGGTCGTCGAGCAGGTCGACATCTTCGTGAGCGGCACCGGCAACTTCAACGTAATCCGCACCGAGCACATGCTCAAGATGAAGCACCTCGCGATCATCGCGAACGTCGGCCACTTCGACAACGAGATCGACATGGCCGCGCTCGAGACCCTCGAAGGCGCCGTACGGGTGGAGATCAAGCCGCAGGTCGACGAGTGGCACCTGCCGAGCGGGCGCAGCATCCTCGTGCTCTCCGAGGGGCGCCTGATGAACCTCGGCAACGCGACCGGACACCCCTCCTTCGTGATGAGCAACTCCTTCACGAACCAGGTGCTCGCCCAGATCGAGCTGTACTGCTACCCGGAGAAATACCCGGTCGGCGTGTACGTGCTGCCGAAGCACCTCGACGAGAAGGTCGCCCGGCTGCACCTCGACGCCCTCGGCGTCGAACTCACCGTGCTGAGCCCCGAGCAGTCCGCCTACATCGGCGTGCCCATCGACGGCCCATACAAGGTCGACCAGTACCGCTACTGACCCGCACGCCGTGTTTCAGAGCGCCCGCATCCACCGCTCCTGCGGCGGTTGCGGGCGCTCTGTCGTATCCGCCGGCGTCCCCGCCCGCCGCCCGCCCGCAGTCGGGTGGGCTTCTTTCGTGCCGCGAGAGCGCACTTTTGGCCCTTAAACCGCGGGTTTAAGGGCCAAATGTGTACTCTCGCGGATGCTCGTGGGCGGGCATCGGGGGCGTGACACGCCCGGGGTGGTGCGGGTTTTGACGGGGGTGGTGGGGGCACGTAATGTCTTCACGTACCCCAAAGGTGCGGAAAAGCCGCAGTGCTTTCCGGCCCCACGTGGGACCACAGTTTTTATCTTCTTCGCCTTGTTTGTCCCCTTTGCTGGGGTAACCGGTGTGGGAGGTCTAGGCTGGTAACTCTCCTTCCTTTCGGTTGTTTGTCGGGTCGGTGTTCGGTGTTTCGAGTTCGCTTTGGCGTGCTCGGAGGGCGGGATTCACCGGATTTGACAGGGACTGATTGGATCGGTAAGTTAGACAAGTTGCCTCGGAGCGACAGCCACTAAGCCGGTTACGGTGTGGCCTGAAGCCGGGTGCGTCCGATCCTTGAGAACTCAACAGCGTGCACAATGTCAAATGCCAAAAACCTCGTGGTTTGGATCCGTTTCTAGCGGTGAAGGGCCAGGAGATTCCTTTGGAAAACATTTATAACAACAAAGCAAGTCAGTAATGATTTGTTCTGTCAGTTTCAAACTTGTGTCGTGTTCGCCCATTCCGGCGGCTCGGCACACTAGATGTGACGCCAGGCTTGCTTGGTTAGTCAATCAAACATTTACGGAGAGTTTGATCCTGGCTCAGGACGAACGCTGGCGGCGTGCTTAACACATGCAAGTCGAACGATGATGGAGAGCTTGCTCTTCGGATTAGTGG
>NZ_SOFS01000043.1 GCF_004402235.1 Cryobacterium glucosi | reverse complement strand
AACGCCGACTTCGCCGTCGTCGCCGCCAACGCCGCATCCCGCGCCAACCCCAGACTCACATTCAACTCCACCTGCCGCACCCGCAACCGATCAGCATCCCGCACCGCGAGCACCAGGCGCACCGCACCGACCAACAGGGTGCAGAACGAGACGAAGACGGCAAGCGAGGCGAGCGGCACGAACTCGTTCACGACGATCACGCAGAGTGCGCCGATGCTGAAAATCGCGGGTGCGGCGAGAGCGAGCGTGGCACTCGCGCGGTCGGGCAGGGCCGAAACGCCAGGACTCCATGCGGCGAGACCGAGCAGGACGCCGACAACGGGCCACGCGACATCGACGATTCCGCCCCGGACATAGGTGCCGTCGGCGACGCCGGCCACCAGGAAGGTGTTGGCCAGTGCGAAGCCCAGGAAGGCGATGACCAGCAGGAACCACGCCCGGCTCGGGCGTCGGCCGTATACGGTGAGGGCGCACACGAGCAGGGCTACGAGGATCAGGGGCGAGACCGGGTATGCGAGTCCCAGGATGTCGTCCAGGACGATGTCCGACACCGGTCGGAACAGCAACGCCGCCGCAACCGCCACGAGGCCGAGTCCGGCGATGACACCATCCAGCCACACGGTCGCCGACGTCGGGTTCAGCCGTCGCCGCATCAGAACGAGAAGGAACGACACCGAGAACACCAGGAAGAGGGCGAAGAAAATGATGGCTGCCAGGGAAGCCGTATGGGGAGCCCGCGGCGGGAAGAGAATCGACTCGGCAGTGTCTGCCGCGGCGATGCACAGCATCGCCGCGCCGAGCAAGGCCCAGGCGAGTCGTTCGGACTTCACGAGAATGACGCGCGCCAGGACGAGGCCCGCCACCGCGAATTCGAGTCCGAGGTAGTACGTGTAGTCGACCCAGACCGGACGTTCCGCCACGTCGGTGGCCACGGTGGCCCAGGCATAGGCGGCGATCCCCAGGCCCACCACGACGAAGGCAACAAGCATCAGCCGAGGCATCACGAACGCGTCGCGCGGCGACGAGTGCGACGGGTCGGAGCCGGTGCGGTCAGGTCCCATGTCTGGGGCCTCTCTTCTTGGTCGAACGAGGAAACGGGTAGGTATGTGCACATTCCGGATCGACCAGATTTGCATACAATTCCCCCTGAGGATACGTCATACTGTGTCTGCACGGTACCCCCGAAGACACCGCGCGAACACAGGAGTAAGTCAGGTGGTGCACTGCCCGGTTTCACCACGAGATGTGCTCGGTTCCGAGCTCGTTGGGCAGGCCATTGAGTGCAACACAACCGTCGGCGAGCGCCGTTACGGTTTTCACGATCCACAGGGGGTACGCATGAGCCCACACGCTCTGACGCCGTCGGACCTGGTCCCGGCCCGATGAGCGGGAAACTGCGGGTCGGTGTCGTCACGGCCTTTCCCCCGGGCCGCAACAGCCTGAACGAGTTCGGCTTCCACCTCGTCAAACACCTCGCCCGGCAGGCCGAGGTCGGCGAGGTGCTGCTGTACGCCGACGTGACGGATGCCGGCAGTCCGGCCCCCCTCGACGGCGTGACGGCTTATCCGAGCTGGACCTTCAACAGCGTCACGAATATCGTGCGACTCACCCGGGCGATCCGGCGCACACGCCCGGACGCCGTGCTCTTCAACCTCCAGTTCGCCACCTTCGGGGACAAGCGCATCCCCGGGGCACTCGGGCTGCTGATCCCGGCCGTGCTGCGGTTGTTCCGGGTACCGACCGTCGTCGTGCTGCACAACCTCGCGGACAACGTCGACATGCAGGATGCCGGCTTCGCCGGCTCCGCGACGACGGCGCGCCTGATGAAGTTCGCCGGACGCATCCTCACCCGCGCCCTGCTCCGCGCCGACCTCGTGGCGCTGACCATCCCGCGCTATGTGGAATACCTGCAGGAGAGCTACGGCGCGACGAACGCGCTCCTCGCACCGCACGGAAGCTTCGAGGAGGTCGCATTCCCGTCTTTCGGCATACCGGACGGACGCCGGCGCATCCTCGCGTTCGGCAAATGGGGCACGTACAAGACCGTCGACGTGCTCGTCGAGGCATACCAGGAGCTCCTCGACCGCGGGTACGACGACCTCGAGTTGGTGCTCGCGGGTACGGACAGCCCGAATTCCGCCGGCTACATGCAGTCGGTCGCCGAACGGTTCTCCGATCTGCCTGACCTCGTCTTCACTGGCTATGTCGCCGAGGAGGAGGTGGCGCCGCTCTTCTCCGCCGCGACCGTCGTCGCTTTCCCGTACACGTCGACGACCGGGAGTTCGGGTGTGCTGCACCAGGCCGGGGAGTATGGTCGTGCCGCCGTGCTGCCCCGCATCGGCGACCTGATCGACATCATCGAAGAAGAGGGCTTCCTCGGCGTCTACTTCGAACCGGGTGACGCGACCAGCCTCGCCGACGCCCTGGCCGAGGTGCTCGACCACCCCGAACAGCGGGTGTCCCTCGGCCGCCGCAACTTCGCGGCCGCCTCGGGCATCCCGATGTCCGAGGTCGTGCACTGGCACCTGATCCACATCCAGCGGCTGCTCGACAGGCGGGCCATGCGATGACGGCGGAACCTTCCTCACGGACTCCCTCCCTGGTGGGCGGCGGTACCGCTCTTGCCGTGGCCATGATCGTGGCCAATGCCGGGAACTACGTGCTCAACCTGTTCCTCGGCCGGGTACTGACCCCCGCCGAGTTCTCGGATGCCAACCTGATGGTGACGCTCATGCTCACGATCACCTCGATCGCGCTCTGCCTGCAGCTCGTGGCGGCCCGCTTCGTCGGAATCTATGACGAGTCCGGCGAGCCGGACCGCTCCGACCGGCTCGCCCGCACCCTGCGCGGTTATGCGCTCGGTGCCGGCATCCTGACCGGGGCGATCCTCGCCGGAGGCAGCACCCTCTGGTCGCAGGTCTTCCACACCGCGTCGTTCTGGCCATTCGTCATCCTCGGCGCCGGAATGCCGTTCTACCTCGTGCAGTCCGTCGGTCGTGGTGTCATGCAGGGCCGGCTGCGCTTCCCCGGTCTCGCCACGTCCTTCGTGGTGGAGATGGTTGTGCGTCTCGGCTGCGGTGTGGCCCTCGTCGCACTCGGCTTCGGTGTCAACGGCGCGACCATCGGTCTCACGGCGTCGTTCGTCGCCACGTGGCTCGCCGTGAAGCTGCTCGCCAGGACCGGACCAGGGCTCACGGGTACCGCCCCCGACCTGGTCACGGTGCGCAGCTACGCCGCCCTGGTGTCGGTACTCCTGATCGGCCAGATCATCGCCAACAACAGCGACGTGCTCGTCGCAAAGGCATTCTTCTCCCCGGATGCCGCGGGGATCTACGCCGCGATCGCTCTCGTCGGGCGGGCGGTGTTCTTCCTGGCGTGGTCGGTCGCGACCGTCGTGTTCCCTGTCGTGGCTCGACGGCACGCGAGCGGCGGTGACACCGGGTCCTTGCTGACCGGCGGCATAGCGGCCGTCGCCGGGATCGGTGCCGCGTGCACACTGGGCGCGCTGGTCCTGGGCGGTCCCGTGCTGGGCTTCATTCTCGGCCCGGCCTACGGCGACCTCTCGGCGCCCCTCGCCGCATACGCGGGGATGACGACCCTCTTCGCCGTTGCAAACCTCGTAGCCAGCCACGAGTTGTCGCAGGGACGCAACACCCAGTCCTGGCTGCTGTTCGGAGCATCCGTCGTGCAGCTCGTGCTGCTGCTTGTCTGGCACGAGTCGACCGCGCAACTGATCATCGTGCAATTCGTGGCGATGGTGCTCCTGCTCGGCGTGATGGCCGCCCGGCACCTCCTCACCAGATCTTCCCCCCACATTCCCACCGAAGAAGGGTTGCCCCGATGACCGCGGAAACCGGCACCTACCAGGCCTATCGCAAGTGGGTCACCGAGAAGTCGACTGTGCCGCCGCGCGTCTCGGTCGTCATTCCGGCATACAACGAGGAGTGGCGAATCCTGCCGACTGTCGGTGCAATCGCCACCCACATGTGTTCGAGGGGCGAGCCCTGGGAGTTGATCATCGCCGACGACGGCTCCACGGACACGACAGTCTCCCTCCTGCAGGACCTGCGCTTTCCGAACATGACCGTGCTCGTCGCCGCCAAGAACACCGGAAAGGGCGACGCCGTCCGCAGGGGAATGCTCGCGGCCCGCGGTGAATTCATCCTGTTCGCGGACGCGGACCAGTCAACGCCGATCGAGCAATTCGACCACCTCATGGCGAAGATCGATGCCGGCTACGACGTCGTCGTCGGCTCGCGGGCAGCCGCCGGCGCGGCGGTGAGCGGAAAGAGCGCCCTGCGGAAGGTCCTGAGCCGGGGCCTGCACGTGATGGTGTCCGTCGGGTTCGGTATCGAGATCGCGGACACGCAGTGCGGCTTCAAGCTCTTCACCGCCCCGGCGGCCCGGTCGCTGTTCACCCTCCAGGTCGTCGATGGGTTCTCCTTCGATCTCGAGTTGATCTACCTCGCCGGGCGTCTTGGGCTGACCACGGCCGAAGTCCCCGTCGAATGGATCGACGCGCCCGGTTCCACGGTCGACGCCGCCAAGGTGAGCCTGCAGTTCGTCGCCGACCTCGTCAAGATCAAGGTCCACGACCTGCGCGGCGGGTACACCGTCACCGGCCATTCACCGGTCTCGCGAGCCTCGTCCCCCGCATCCGTCGCATCGATCAAATAGGAAATCACGATGAGAATACGCACCGAATCCGGAATCGGCCACACGACAGTCAGCCTTGCCGGCCGTTTCGACGCCCACGAGACCGCGGACTTCCGCAACGTCGTCGACCTCCTGATCCGACCGGAGAACGCGACCCTGCGACTCGACCTCTCGAACGTCGTGTTCGTCGACTCGAGCGCCCTCGCCGAACTGTTGCGCTCGCAGAAGGCTGCCAAGGCAATCGGCGGCGAAGTCATCCTCGTGAACGTCTCCGACCCTGTCCGGATCATCCTCGAACTGACCGAACTCCAGCAGGTCTTCACCCTGGAGTCCCGGACGGACCCGACCACGACCACATCATGACCCCCGCTTCCCCCGAAACCCACCTGATCGAGAGCGACCTCGCCGACGCCGCTCTCGAGCGCTTACTTGTGGCGGCCGGGGCCGGCGAGATCCACCGACCGCCCGGTTCCGACTGGACCGTCTCCGGGGACGCGGCCCCCGACGCCATCGACGCAGCCAACGCCATCCGCCGTGCGATCCACGGGATCTACTCCGCCCAGGACGACGTCACGGAAGCCCTGATCACAAGCCAGGACCACCTGATTGCCCTTCGGGCGCTCACCCAGGTGAACCTGAGCACCCTCGGCAGGTCCGAGGCGCTTCGCGACCTGCTCGACCAAGCCAGGGTACTGACCGCGTCGGACCTCGTCGCGATGGTCGACGATCGCCTGGTGCACACCACGGGAGGGCCGTCCTCGGACTCGCCCGAGCTCACGGAGGTCATCCGCGAGGCGACGAAGAGTACTGATGACCCGGAGCCGAGACTCGTCGGCCAGGGGAACGCTGTGATCGCACCCCTCAACGACCAGAGCGGGGGCATCCGCGCGCTCGCATTCCTCAGGACGAACGGACCGGTCTACACCACGGGCGACCTGCGCCTCGTCAGGGCGGCGGTTGCGGCCGCCGACATGCAGTTCGCGCTCACCCGGCTGCATCTCCTCGAGATCAAGCGCGCCACTTTCGAGCGCGAGCACCAGGTCGCATCAAGCCTTGCCCAGGCAGTCTTCTCCCAGCCTGCGCCGACCCTCTCCGGGGTCGAGGTGTTCTCCGACACCATTCCGGCGAGCCTTGCCGGCGGGGACTTCTTCGCCTTCGCCGTGGTGGGCGATGTGCTGTGGTTCACCGTGGGCGACGTCGCCGGAAAGGGTCTTCCCGCGGCGATGGTGATGACGCGTGCCGTCAGCGCCGCCCGGGTGGCCTTCCTCACCCACGACGCAGACGATCCTGCGGGGGCGATGTGCGCGATGGGCATCGAACTCTACGACTATCTCGACGATGTCGGACTGTTCATCACCGTCGCCCTCGGCGCATACCGGCCCAGTACGGGCGCCCTGCACGTGTGCAACGCCGGCCATTCCCCGGTGATGCTCGTCCTGGACGGGATCATAACGCTCATTCCGGCGTCAATGCCACCGCTCGGCGTGTTACCCGAGCCACGAGGTCGGACAGTGCGCTTCGACCTGCAGCGGAACGACGCACTGGTGCTCGGTTCCGACGGACTCGCCGAACAGGAGAACTCCAGCGGGGTGATGCTCGGCTACGACCGTCTGGCCGAACTCTGTGCCGAGCTCCCGGGAGAGTCCGCCGAGCGGCTCGGACACCATATTCTGGATGCCGTGAAAAGACACGCGGATGGAACCCCGCCCTCCGATGACCGCACCCTCGTCATCCTCCGAGCCGTGGAGGCGATTCATGACCGCGTCAGCTGACCCGACCGAGCTTGTCATCGAGGGCACAACGGCGATGGTCCGCAAGATCGGTCCGTGGCTGCACGGGGTGCTCGGCGAGCTCCCCGACGATGAGGCCGGCGCGATCGCCGCACGCCTGGAACTCGCCGTCCACGAGGTCGCGATGAACATCATCGACCACGCCGGCCTGCCGGTCGCTGCGGAGATCCGGTTCAGCGCCGGAATCACCGATTCCGTCGTCGAGATCTGCGTGACCGATCCCGGCCTGCCCTTCGACCCGGCCGGGGTCAGGATCCCTGTGGCCGGGGTTCCCCAGGAACGCGGATACGGCCTCATGCTGGTCCGCAAACTCGTCAACGATCTCGACTACCGCCGGGTCGACGCCGGGAACCGATGGACCCTCCGCGTCAACCGCACCCCGCCGGCCGACTCCCAGAAGACCGGAAATGAGCACCAGCCATGATCGATCCAGACACCGTCCGCACATCGAGGGACAGCGGCCTCACGGTCGGCGTCGCGACGCCGGCCGCCGGACTCACTGTTGTGACGCTCGGCGGTCAACTCGACGCCGTCGCCGCATCCGACCTGCGCGCCCGGCTCGACGAGTCCGACATAGCCGGATGCCCCCAGATCGTGTTCGACCTCGCTGCCGTCGATTTCGTGGACAGTGCCGGCCTCGCCGTGCTCGTCTGGCAGCGGCGTTCCTGCCGGGCACACGGTGGCGACGTTGTACTCGTGCGTCCGGACTCGGACAATGCGATGCGGGTGTTCCGGCTCACCCAGTTCGACCAGATCTTCCGGATGCTGCCGCAGCAGCAGGACGACTGAGGCCGCGCCATGACCGCCGAATCCCTGTCCAACACGGCCCTGGTCGTCGACGACGAAACCGTGTCCCGCCTCGTCCTCTCCCATATGTTGCGCAGGGCGGGCTGGGACGTCACCGAGGCCGACGATGTCGCCCCGGCGATCGCGCTCGCCCGGTCTGGCACCTTCACGGCGATCTTCTCCGACTTCTCGATGCCGGGCGGCACCGGTGTCGACCTGCTGAACGCGCTGCCACCGGCGCCGGCTCGCCCGCTCTTCGTACTCGTGACCGGCATCGTGGAACATTCCTCTGTCGGACTCGACCTCGCGAGCGTGATCGATGGGCACCTGATCAAGCCGATCAGCTCCCGCGCGCTCTCCGAGTGCCTCGCGACGATCCTGCCGCGCCAAAGGGACCGGTGAGTCGCGGCGTCACGCGTGCCCTGACCAGGACTGCGTGCGGCCTCGGCTGGCTGGCAGCAGGCGGCATGACCGCGAGCGCCCTGATCCGGGCGCTGTCCAGTGAAACCGAACCACTGCTGATCGGGGTGCAGGGCATCACGGTGTGGCTGCTCCTCCCGGCGTATCCTCTGCTCGCGGGCACGGGAATCGTGCTCGTGCGACGGGCCCGGCGGGCCCGCAGACGTTCCGACGGGCCGGCCCGCCTCCGGTGGCCACTCGCCCTCGGCACGGTTGCGCTCGCCCTCGTTGTCGTGCAGGCCACCCTGCTGATTCCGGCCATCGGATGGAACGGCCCGCGCACGGCACCCGTCGGCGCCACTCCGCTCCGGATCGTCAGCGCCAACGTCCTCCTCGACAACACCGAGCTCGCCACCCTCGCCGGCGAGCTCGTCGCGACGGATGCCGACGTGATCGTGCTCGAAGAGGTCACCCCCGAACACCTGGCCACGCTCGCCGCCTCGCCGCTCTGGGCGGCCTACCCGGAACGGATCCTCGACGCGCTCCCCGGATACCATGGCTCGGCGATCTTCTCCCGCCTGCCGATCGAAGACGGCGGCCCGATCGACGTAGCCGGGTCCCCGATGCTCGAGGCGCGCATCCACACGCCCGCAGGACTCGTACGGATCATCGATGTGCACGCGGTAGCACCCGTCACCTCGGAGAACACCGTGCTCTGGCGGGGACAGTACGCCGAGCTGGCCCGGATCGCGGCAAGCGACACCGGCACCCTCATCCTCGCGGGCGATTTCAACGCGACCCTCGACCATGCGCCGCTGCGGCGGCTCGTCGCCACCGGGCTGCGGGACGCCTTCGTGGAGTCCGGCCGCGGTTTCGGGGCGACCTGGCCACGCTGGGACGGCGTCGTTCCTCCGCTGATGCGCCTCGACCATCTGCTCGTCAGCCAACAGGTCACGGTCGTCGCCGTGACCGACCAGACGAGCGCGGGGAGCGACCACCGCCGCCTCGTCGTCGACCTCGCCCTCCCGTCGTCGCAGAGTCCGTCGTCCCAGAGTCCTTCGTCTCAGAGTCCTTCGTCTCAGAGTCCTTCGTCTCAGAGTCCTTCGTCTCAGAGTCCTTCGTCGCCGGAGACTCCGACGCCATGACCCTGGTGACGGAGCCGGCCCCGGTCCCCGTTCCGGCAGCGGAGAAGGCGAGGGTGCACCGGCCGGAAGAAGCGCCGGACGGGCGCTCGCGCAAGGGCTTCGTGCGCCGCCACCGCCTGCTCTTCATCGCGCTCATCCTCGTGCTCGTGTTCCACGGCTCTTTGCTGCTCGCCGGAAGTTACCAGCGCACCTACGACGCCTACGTGCACATCTTCTTCGCCGACCACTACGCCAGAGACTGGTTCTCGAGCTGGGACACCCGCTGGTACACCGGGTTCTCTACCCTGAGCTACCCGCCGGGCGGCCACTTCATGATCGCGGCCCTGAGCAAGATCATCGGGTTGCGCCCCGGCTTCGTCGTCGTGCAGGTCTTCGCCCTCCTCAACCTCACCATCGGGGTCTACCGCTGGAGCGGCATCTGGGTCAACCGCACCTCAGCAGGCTGGGCGGCCATCGCCCTGGTGCTGGCGTCGTCCATCGCTGAAACCGTGCACGTCTTCGGCCAGCTTCCCACCACGCTCTCGCTCGGGTTCCTGCTCAACGGGCTGCCCTTCGCGAATACCTGGGTGCGCACCGGCAACCGGAAGGCCCTGCTCGCCGGGGTCGGCTGCATCATGGCCACCACGGCCTGCCACCATGTCACGACCCTGTTCGGATCGCTCTTCTTCCTCGGGCCCGTCCTGCTCGGGGCACTCGTGTTCGCCGTGCGCACCCCGCTCGCCGGCGAAAAGGACGGACACCCGCCGCGGTTCAGCTTCCGGCTGCTCTGGCCGCTGATCGCCCGCCGGATCCGCCGGGTGATGCCCTCCCTCGTGCGGACCGGGATCCTCGGGGCGCTGGTGGTCACTGCCCTGCTCTGCGTCGTCCTTCCGTACTGGCTGTACTCCAAGAGCGACCCGATCACCCAGGTCTCCATCCCGCACGCCAGCCGCGACAGTTTCCTGGTCAATGTCAACGCCGGCCTGGTCTTCTGGCTGATCCCCTGGGGCACGACGCTGCTTGTGCTGCCATACGCATTGATTCGCGGCATGGCGGGCAAGGCGTGGCCGCTCACCCTCTCCCTCGGCGTGCTCGCGTTCCTCGGCACCGGCGGCACCACGCCATTTCCCAAGATCCTCCTGGGCGGCGCGTACGACATCCTCACACTCGACCGCTTCACGTTCTGGGCGACCATCTCCATCCTGCCGCTCGTCGGTCAGTTCGTGTCGAGCGTCACGAACGGTTCGATCCGAGCCTGGCTGCTCGCGCATGTCGGGCGCACGCTCTCGGTGGTCCTTCCGGGCCTGCTGCTGGCCGCACACCTCACCACGACCCTCTACGCGGCGAACCTCACGCAGTACCGGGCATTCCAGCCTGCCCCGATCGACGTCACCCCGATCACGACCTTCATGAACAAGGATCAGCACTCCCAGTGGCGGTACCTCACACTGGGATTCGGCGACCAGATGGCCTGGCTCGGTACCAATATGACCGCCGGAACCGTCGACGGCGACTATCACTCTGCCCGGCAGCTGCCCGAGCTGACGTCCCGGCCGATCGAGCGCCTCGAGGGCGCGAAGTACTCCGGTGTGCCCGGGATCGGGAGCCTGCAACAGTTCCTGGCGGTGCCCGGCCGGTACTCGCTCAAATACGTCTTCAGCAACGATGCCTTCTACTCCCCGCTGCTCGACGCGAGCGGCTGGACCGACCTCGGTCCGCTCGAGAACGGCATCGAAATCTGGGAACGCTCCGACGTCGCCCCGCTGCCGACGAACGAGGTCTCGCACCAGGCACCGCTCTGGGAGCGCCTGTGGTGGGGACTGATCCCGCCCGCCTCCATCGCCCTGGCGCTTGTGCTCATGGTGTGGTCCCTGATCGGAGCGCCCACGCGGGTGCCCGGCGTCGGCGCCGTCGTGCGCCGTGTCGTGCCGGCCAGGCTGCGACGGATGCTCGCCCGCCCGCCCCGCACGGCCGCCCGCCTCCTGCGCTCCGCACTGAAGAAGCTCACGAGCCCGGTGACCCGCGCCGTCGGCGCCGTCGACGCCGCCCTCGCCGGGGCGAGCGACCGCATCCCGCACACCGAGGAGCCCGCGCCCCCGGCCGGCGGCTGGCTGCCCTGGGGCGGGGCACTGCCGCGCCTCCGCACGCGGGCACGCGCCCGGGTCCGGAAGCGCCGCCGCCGCTGGCAGGCGGCCGTCGTGACCCTGATGCTGGTCATGGTCGCTGCCGGCGGCGCCCTCGCAGTGGCGAAGCCGCGCCAGCCCACGGCTGCCGAAGTCGTCGAGGACTACTACGGACACCTCGATTTCCGCCGCTTCGCCGCCGCATACGCCCTGCTCGATCCCTCGACCCGGCCGGACTACACGGTGTACCAGCAGGAACTCGGCAGGGACGGAGGCCTTGTCGCCTCCTTCGCGAAGCTCGCATCCGTCACCGCAGTGCCGGCCTCGAGCACCCCGGGCAGGCAGGTGATGACCGCAACCCTCGACTATCTCACCTCCCTGCAGTCGTATCGGGTGATCACCCCTGTGACCCTGATCCAGGAACCGACCGGCTGGTTCATCGACCTTCCCGCCGGAGACGCGACGTCTCCGCCGGACCAGTTCACCAGCCGACCCGCCGTCGGCTTCCTCTCCCAGGGTCGTCGCGCACTCAGCTCGGACGGAACCTCCACGATGGACGTGCTCGACCGGCCCGAGCTGACCCTCGGCAACGTCAGCTCCCTGCTCGTGAACGGTCGCTGGGTCGTGATCGGCGAGGTGACGAACACCGACGTCGACCCCGCAGACGTCACCGTCGAAGCGCAGCTGCGCGATCAGGACGGCGCGCTGCTCGCCAGCTGGGATGCCGCCCAGGTACTCGTTCACAAGCTGCTGCCCGGAGCGACGAGCCCCTTCCGGATCGAGTTCCAGAGCATCGCCGGTACCGGCGACTACGGCCTCGAAGCCGACGGCGGCCTCAAGGACACGACGGCGGTGACGCCCCCCTCCGCGACAAGCGTCACCGTCGCAGCACCGGCCACGTCCTCCAATATCCACGGCCCTGTCGAGTTCGACCCTCAGACGATCACCCCCTTCGTGCTCGCCGCCGGCGCGACAGTGTCGTCGGTGGCCGTCTACGCCCGCGCCGTCGTGACCCCGCGGGCGAGCGCGCGCGGCCTGCAAGTGCAGCACCTGCGGCTCACCGGCTCGGCCGTCGACGGCTACGCCGTTCTCGGCGAGCTGCGCAACGACAGCACGGTGGAAGCCTCCGTTCCGCACCTCCTGGTGTCCTATACGGCAGCGGACGGCAGCCTGGCCTGGGTCGATCATGCCTATCTCGAGCACAGCATCGCCCCGCAATCGGTCAGCGATTTCCGCATTCCGCTCGCGTCACGCACCCCGATCGCAGCCTCCGGGGTGCCGACGACCGGCTACGCGGGTCCTGCCCACTCTCCGCCGGCATCCGCGCTCGCCGCCTCGATCGCCCTGCCCGCCGATACGGGCTTTTCCGGGCTGTCTCTCACGGCGACGACCTACGCCAGAGCGAGCCAGCCGTGACGCGGCCGGGCACGCGCCGCGCAGTCGGCCTGATCGTCACGCTCGCCCTCGGCCTGGCGATCGGGCTCCCCACGGATTCCGGAGCCGGCTCCCGCGCGGAAGCGCGGGCAGCACAGAACGCTGCGACCGCCCTCGTGCTGCAAGTCGCGCCGACCGCGCCGGCGGGCGCGGAGATTCCGGTGACCGTCGCGGGGGCCGCCGACGGCGCGACGGTGCAACTCGTCGCGATCGGTTCGCTCGGCCAGCTCGTGCTCACCGCCGTGAGTGTCGACGACACGGCGGAATTCCGGCTTCCGGTCGCCCTGACCCGCAGCGCAGGGTCCGTCACCCTCGTGGCGAGTTCCGGTGGAACGGTCGTGCGGGGTGCCACCGAGCTCACCCCCGGGGCCGCGGTCGGCCCGATACAGGCCGTCGTCGGCGCTCGCTCCATCGTGGCCGACGCCGCAGACCTGTCCATGGTCGTCACGATCCCTGTCGACGCCTGGGGTAATTCCATCGCAGAGGGTTCACCGGTGCTGGTCTCCCGCGAGAACCCCGTCGGAGTGCGGAGTTCGAGCGGAGCGGTCGTGTCGCACCTGCTCGCCTTCCAGGAACTCGTCTCGGGCACCCTGGCCGGTCGTGGCCAGGTCTGGGTCGCTTCCGGTCCCGTGACCGGACCGAGCGTCAGCCTCGACGAAGTCGCCGGGCCACCGCTCCCCTTCTCACTCGAGCCCGTCGAGCCCGTGTTGGCCGCCAACGCGGGGGCCGACGGCCAGACGCTCGTCCCGATCCGGACTTCCGTGCTGCGGGATCGCTTCGGCAATGTCGAGCCGGACGGCACCCAGGTCACGGTGGAATGGACGGGCCCTGAAGGCGCGGGGCGCACGACCGCGGCCACGATCTCCGGCGTCGCCCAGCTCTCGCTGCAGGCGCCGGGAACGCCGGGCGCGTTCCAGATCACCGGGCTCTGTCGCGGTGTGCACTCGGCGAGCGCCCTCACACTGCCGTTCGCGGCCACCGTCGGTACTGTCGACCTGAGCGCACGCCTGGTCGACGCCGGCGTCTTCGTGAGTATCGGCCCGGTCAACCGCTTCGGCGGCACATTCGTGCCGGATGGAACGACGGCCCGCGTCTCCGTGGTCGACGCCATCGGCGAGGCCGGCTCCGCAAGCGCCGGGCTCGTGAACGGCGTGCTCGACATCCTCGTCGCGACCAGGCCGCTCGTCAGTCCGGTCACGGTCACCGTCTCGGTGCTCGGCGCAGAAAACGTGGAGACGCTCCGATGACGAGGCCCAGGCTCCCGGTCCGCGTCCCGGGGAACTTCAGGCGCAGCCGCATCAAACGGCTGATCGCCGCGCTGCTCGGCCTCGGCCTCGTCGCCGCGACCGTCGGGCTCCTCGTGCTCAGCGGGCAGATCACGCTGCAGAGTTCGACAGGGGCGAAGGTCTCGTCCGGGCTCCACGAAGTCGCGACGGTTCCGGTCAACGCAAGCCAGCTCGTCAGCTGGCTGCCAGACGCGTGGCAGCGCGAACGAGTGCTCGAGCCCGCGACGCGCATGATGATCGCAGCCAGCTATATCCGGGCCTGGGCCGCGATCGGGCGTTTCCAGTCCACGGGCGAGCGGCCTGCCGTCAACGACACCTTCAGCGGGGCGGCCCGGCGTGCCGTGCTCGATCTGCCCCGCACCGGCCCGAGCGCGACCTGGGACCTGCGCCACTCCCTCGAACTCGAGTTCTACGCCCTCGACGGCGCGACCGTCGCCTTCCACGACGGGGGTGCGAACATCGCACGCACGGTCGGCACCGGGCTGAATGAGACGGTACTGCTCAGCCACGAGAGCTACGACGTCGTGATGGTGCTCGAAGACGGCTTCTGGCGCATCCGCCAGCTCCGGCGCTCCGCAGGGAGCGACACTGCCACACTGACGACGGATGCCGCCGGAGCGACCGCGATCACCGGCACCCCGACGACGACACCCTTCACCGTGCCGGCGAGCCTGGCCACCGAGTACCGCCCGGCCGGCTGGGCGCCCGTCCTTCCGGTCGCCGTCACGGCGAGCGCCACACCGACACCGACTCCCGGCGCGACCCCGACCCCTGCGCCCTCCGTCGTTCCCATTCCCGCCCCCACCCTGCTCGCCCCGGCCACCCTGGGGGCCGACTTCGCCCGCCTGCGGGCCCTCGGTTTCGACACCATCCGGGTTCCGCTCCCGTACACCGAGCTGGGCGGCGCGAAACCCACCGACGACGCCATCACCGGCCTGATCACGTTGCTCGAGCAGGCCGACCGGCACGGACTGCGGGTCGACCTCGTCCTCTTCGACGGCTTCCCCGACCTCACCCCCGCGAACTGGGTCGCTGCCGACGCCCACCTCACGGCCATCGCGACCGCGGTGCGCGGCCAACCGGCCCTCGCCCTCTGGGACCTCGCCGACCGGCCGGAGCAGCGCACGACCGGGTCTCCGAGCCCCGCCGAGATCCGGGCGTTCCTCCTGCACGCCGGCTCCGTCCTGCGGGAGCTCGACCCTGGCACGCCGCAGACCGTCTCCTGGGCGACGAGTGCGGCCGCGGCCGATCCGTCGATGGCCCGGCTGGTCGACGCCGTGTCCCTGCACCTGACCGGAGGCGGTGACCCGACCGCAGCGATCGGGGCTGTGCGCGCCGCGCTCCCCGACCGGGCCGTGCTGCTGACGGTGACCGGGCTCAGCACCGAGGGCGGCTGGGGACCCCTGCCGAAGACCGAGGCACGGCAGGCCTCCGACGTCGCCCGGGTACTCCTGGCCGCGGAGCGCGCCGGACTGTCCCGCCTCAGCGTGGCGGCCTTCGCCGACACGAAGACGGATGCCGGCGGGCTGCTCCGCGCCGACGGCTCTGCCAAGCCCGCCGCCGTGCTCTTCGAGGCCGGCGCCCAGCTCACGACGATTCCGGCACCGGGCCTTCTCGACTACGCCACCTCGAAATTCTGGATCCTGGTGTTCGCGGCCCTGCTCGCCGGCGCCGGGGTGCTGCTGTGGGTCCGTCACCGCCGGCGCAAGCGCAGGCTGCAGAAGCCGGGTCCCGCGGACTCCCCCACAACAGGTCAGCACGACCGCCCAGGAAGCACACCACAGTGATTGCCACGCGCGCCCTCGTCCAGGTCCTCCTCGACAGTGCGATCTGACCCCGTGTCGTCGCCTGGGTGATGCGTCACCAGGGTGATGTACTGTAACGACGCCATCCACCGAGACTGCCCACCGAGAGAAGAGCCCGATGAGCGACGCAGACGACGCCGGTCACCGCAGGGCCGGAAGGCCGCTTGAGACGGTTCTGACGAAACCGCGCATCACCGCTGCGGCCCTCCGGCTGATCGGGGCGGCCGGCTACGAAAGTTTCACGATGTCCGGCCTGGCCAGGAGTCTGGGAGTGGCTCCCTCCGCGCTCTACAACCACGCGGCATCGAAGCACGTCGTGCTGCAGTGGTTGCAGGACCACGTGATGACGATGGTCGATGTGGCCGGCTTCGGCTCAGAGCCGTGGGACACGGCCCTGCGCCGCTGGGCCTGGTCGTACCGGGACATCTTCGCAACGCACGTTCCGTTGATCTCGATTGTTGCGGTGCTCCCGGTCACGGGCGCACCGCAAACCCTGCGCATGTACGAGACCGTCGCGGCGGGACTGTCCTCCGCCGGGGTGCCTTCTGCACAGATCGTGCCCTCGATCGTCGCACTCGAGTCGTTCATCTTCGGCGCGGCTTTCGATGTGACGGCTCCGGCCGACATATTCGAGACCGGTGCGCTCGCCGAGTCGAGTCCGATCTTCAGCGCAGCGGTGCGGCACGGGCAGCAGAACGCGGGCAGGGCGCGGGCGGATGTCGCGTTCGAGTTCGGACTCGAGGCCCTCGTCGACCGGATCGGCGGCCTGCGCCAACCCTGAGCATCCGCCCGGCCTGTCGTGCCGTGCGAGCTGCCGCGGGCGCCTCGGGTCGTGCGGCGCCCGGAGCATCACTGGCTCACGGGCACGGCTTGAGCGCCGCGACGTCACCGGTGAGGGCGGTCGCCGTCCCGATCAGGACCACCCGGGTCGCGCCGAGGCGGGTGATCGCGGTGAGCGTCGCCCGGGGCACACACGTCGCGGGCGTGAGATACAGCGGAGCCGACTTCGCCCCGGCGAGCGCCGAGCCGACCAGGGCATCCTGGTAGCTCGTTCCGCTCGCGAGGTACACCGTCGTCGCGGACGTGAAGGCGTTGAGGTTGAGCGCCGCGCTGGTCGCGTAGCGATCTGCGCCGCTGTACCGGGTCACCGAGGCGCCGCCGAGTTGCAGCTTCAGCCAGAACTCGGTGAGGCTCGTCACGTCCGCCGTCCCGCCCGCGATCTTCACGGTCCTGGTGTGCAGGGTGCGCAGCAGGGCGGCCGTTGCGAGGTCGGGCAGGAAGCCGCCGGCCGGCACGAGAACGACCGGTGCGCCCGCGCGGGCGGCGGCGGATGCTGCCGCGAGCGCTCCGGGGAAGTCGGCCCCTGTCGCGACGTAGGCCGTCGCCGCGAGGCTGCCGAAGGCATCCGCTGCCACGAGGCGGGAGGTGGCGTACCGGTCGGCGCCGGCGAGCCGTGCGACGGGTGCGATGCCCGCGAGCTCGGCCGAGACCGCCGCGGACACGCTTGCGGTTCCGCCGACGATGACGATCTTGCCCGGGTGCAGCCGGACCAGTTCGGCCCTGACCCCTGCCGGAAGCGCGGTGAGACCGGTCAGGAGCACGGGGCCGCCGAAGTGCGCGGCGGCTGGCCCGGCGCTGAGGGCGTCGGCGAAGCTCGTGCCGCTGACGAGGTAGACGCGGGAGACGCCGGGCGCGAAGCCCTGGGAGACGGCGATCGCCGTCGAGTACGGGTCGGTTCCCGCGACCCGGGTGACCGTCGCGAGGGAGACCGGTGCCGTGGGCGCCGAGACCGCTGACGCGGGCTGGTAGCCGGGCGCCGAGCCGGTGACCCGGACGGTGAGCGCCGCTCCGGCATCCGCGGCGACCGGGGTGTAGCCGGCCGACGTGGCGCCCGAGATGGCCGTGCCGTTTGCGAGCCACTGGTAGGCGAAACCCACCCCGGCAGGCGTCCAGGTGCCCGGGATCGCGGTCAGTACCGCGCCGACCGAAGCGGTCCCGGAGATCACCGGCGTGGCCGTTCCGATCCCGCCGGCCGCGACCGCACCGGTGGGCGCAGAGACAGCTGAAGCGGGCTGGTAGCCGGGCGCCGTGCCGGTGACCCGCACGGTGAGCGTCGTGCCGGCATCCGCGGCGACCGGGGTGTAGCCGGCGGCGGTGGCCCCTGCGATGGGCGTGCCGTTGGCGAGCCACTGGTAGGCGAAGTTCACGCCGGCCGGCGCCCAGGTGCCCGGTATCGCCGTGAGGAGCGCGCCGACGGCGGCCGTCCCGGTGATCGTGGGGGTGCCGACGACGAGAGTACCGGCGACGACGACGGCGGTCGGCACCGAGGTCGCCGCCGCGGAGACCGGCAGGTAACCGGGCGCGGATCCCGTGACGCGCACCGAAAGGGCCGTGCCGAGGTCGGCCGCGACGGGCGTATAGGTGGCGGATGTCGCCCCGGGGATGTCCGCGCCGTCACGCAGCCACTGGTAGGCGAAGGCTGCTGTGGCCGGCGACCAGGCGCCGGGGACCGCGGTCAGGGTGCTGCCGACGGAGGCGGAACCGGTCACGGTCGGGGTGGCGGGCACGAGGATTCCCGGGGCGCCGACGCTGTCATAGAGGGCGTAGTCGTCGGTCACGAGGGTTCCGTTGAGGATCAGGTTGAGGCCGAAGCTCAGTCCGGTCGTGCCGGCCGGGATGGCCGCCGTCGTGTAGAGGGCCTGCGCGTATGCGGAGCCTGCCGGGAAGTACGGACTCGACGTCCAGTAGCTCCAGCTGCCGATCGAGTTGCGCAGATAGACGTCGAACTGGGTGGTGACCGTTGAGGTGTACCACGCGCGCAGGGAGTAGGTGTGCCCGGGGGTGACCGTGGGGGCGCAGGCGCCGAGGTCCTGGGTGAGGATGAGTTTCGAGTCGCCGCTGACGAGGTTGCTCACGACCAGCTGCTCGGCCTTGGTGCCGGTGTGCGCGGCGGAGACCGTGCTGAAGGCCGCGGTGTTCGTGCCGAAACCGCCGACGGCCCAGCACTGTGGGAGGCCAGTGGTTCCCGCTGTCTCGAGGCTCGGGTTGACCACCCCGTTCACGCCGGGACCGGGGGCCACTGTCGAGGTCGTCGTGACGGGAACGACCGGCTTGACGGCGCCGCCGATGACGTCTCCGACGGTCTTGACCGTGGTGTTGTTGGATGCGGCACGCGTGGAGAGCCAGGCAGCGAACTGGGCGAAGACCGCTGGGTCGACGGAGAGCGCGTCGCAGCTTCCGGCGCAGAGGTGGTGGAAGGTGAGCTGCACCCAGCCCCCGCCCGCCGTCTCGGCGTTCGTGACCGTGTTCTCGAGGTCTGCGAGGGTCCAGGTCGTGTCGACCTCGTCGGGGGCGCGGGTGAGGTACGCGTCGGCCGGAGGAATGGTTTCGGCGAATCCGCAGCCCGTGCAGCCGAACCGGGTGTCGATGTCGCCGAGGCCGCGGGCGCTGTTGAACCCGCAGGCCTGGACGATCGCCTCGGTCGCGGCATCCACCGTTGCGAAGGGGTAGGCGAAGCTTCGCGTCGGGAAGCCCCAGTCGGCGAGGGTCGCCCGGCCCTGGCAGACCTGCCGGGTGGCTTCGTCCGGGGGGAGGGTGAGGAGGTCGGGGTGGGTGACCGTGTGGCCGGCGATCTCGTGACCGGCGGCGGCGATGCTCGTGAGGTCTGCCCTGGTCAGCCAGCCGGGGTTGTCGATGAAGCCGGTGGTGATGAAGAAGGTGCCCTTCATCCCGAACTGGTTCAGGGTGGCCACCGCGGCGAGCTGGTCGGCGTTGCCGTCGTCGAAGGTCAGGCTGACGACCGTCTGCGGGTCCGTGACAGCGGCGCGCGCCGGGGTCGCGCCGAGGGTGATGCCCACGGCGACGGCGGCGAGGACCGCGATGAGCCTGAGCGAGCGTGCAGGGGCCAGCGAAAATCCGGTCATGGGAGGTGCTCCTCGTGAATCGTGACTGATCCTGGAATCCCAGCACCTGCGCCCAGTGTGCTGAGCGATTGATACCCGAACAAGCAGAGCGCCGGAAAAAGGCGGTTTACCTGCGAATTACCACGCAAGTTTGCGGTTAACCACACGCGCCGCTCTGGCGCCCGCCGGTGAATCTGCGGTAAGTGCTTGCAATCCGCCTGACTCACCCCCAGAATAAACGAACTCAATTCATTTAGTCCATCGGATACACCGCAGTACCCGAACGGGCCGTTCGCGCGTCGATGCGCCCGGCCCGAGGAAAGGGACCACACATGACCCAGCAGTCCACCCGAGGGTCGGCGCCGACCTCATCGCAGCCGTTCACCGACGTCCACCTCGTGCACAGCTCAACGCTGCACGACGCGGCGGGGAGCAAGCACGGCATCACGAAGAAGGGCCTCAAAGGCGGGCAGCTCGGCTTGCTCGCCGTCGTCGTGCTCGGCATCTCCTCCGTCGCCCCGGCGTACAGCCTCACAAGCTCGCTCGGCGCGACCGTTGCCGAGGTCGGCAAGCAGCTGCCGGCCGTGTTCATCCTGGCGTTCATCCCGATGATCCTCGTCGCCCTCGCCTACCGGGAGCTCAATGCCGACTCCCCCGACAGCGGAACCTCCTTCACCTGGACCACCAAGGCGTTCGGTCCCTTCGTCGGTTGGATGAGCGGCTGGGGCATGCTCGCGGCCAACATCATCGTGCTCTCGAGCCTCGCCGGCGTGGCCGTCAGCTTCTTCTACGTCTTCCTCGGCGAGGTCTTCGCCAACCCGGATCTCGCCGCGCTCGCCGACAATACCTTCATCAACATCGCAACCTGTCTCGTCTTCGTGGCCCTCGCCGTCTGGGTGAGCTACCGCGGGCTGCACGCCACCAAGCTCGTGCAGTACAGCATGGTCGGCTTCCAGATCGTCGTCCTCCTCATCTTCAGCGTCTCGGCCATCGTCAACGCGACGAACGGTGCGTCCACCACCGCGCTCGCCTTCGACTGGACCTGGTTCGATCCCACCAGGGTCGACAGTTTCAGCCAGCTGGCCGCCGGCATCTCCCTGGCGATCTTCGTCTACTGGGGCTGGGACGTCTGCCTCACCGTGAACGAGGAGACCAAGGGAACGAAGGGGACCGCGGGCAAGGCCGGCACCCTGACCGCCCTCGTCGTGCTCGGCCTCTACCTCGTGCTGATCGTGGCCACCATGATGGTGTCCGGCGTCGGCGCCGAGGGAATCGGCCTGAGCAACCCGGACAACCAGGGCAACATCTTCGCCGCGATCGCCGGGCCCGTGATGGGGCCGGTCGCGATCCTGATGTCGATGGCCGTGCTGGCCAGTTCCGCCTCCTCGCTGCAGTCGACGATGGCCTCCCCTGCCCGCACCCTGCTGTCGATGGCGCACTACCACGCCCTCCCGCCGCACTTCGCCAGGGTCAGCAAGCGCTTCGGCTCGCCCGGCTTCGCGACGATCGCAGCCGGGGCCATCGCGGCCGGGTTCTACGCCGTCATGACGATCATCAGCGTCAACGTCCTGAACGACACCATCCAGTCGCTCGGGCTGATGATCTGCTTCTACTACGCACTCACCTCCTTCGCCTGCGTCTGGTACTTCCGCCAGAGCCTGTTCTCGAGCGTGCGCAACTTCTTCCTGCGGCTCCTGGTGCCGGCGGCGGGCGGGCTGATCCTCACCGTCGTGTTCGTGCAGACCGCCGTGAGCGCCTGGAGCCCCGACTTCGGCAGCGGTTCGGAGCTCTTCGGGATCGGACTGGTCTTCGTGATCGGCGTCGGCCTGCTCGTACTCGGACTCGCCGTCATGGGCCTCACCTTCCTGGCCAGGCCGAGCTTCTTCCGCGGCGAGACGCTGCGCCAGGACACCCCCGCACTGGTCGTGCCCGAATAGCAAGCGCGCCGGGTAGCCTCGGGGCATGAGCACCAGCACCGCGGCTACCCCGCACCTGTCGTCCATCCTCCCCAGGCACATCCTGGCGACCGGCGACCACCACCCGATCGTGCTCGCTGAGGCGAAGCGTCGTGCCGCGAGTGTGCAGCTGCGCATCGCGGATGCCGTCACGGCCTTCGCGGGATCGATGCGGTTCGTCTACCTGCATGCCGTCGTGTTCGCCGGCTGGATGCTGTTCTTCGAACCGAGTCCGTGGCCGACCCTGACCCTCGTGGTGTCTCTCGAGGCCATCTTCCTCTCGACGTTCGTGATGATCGGCCAGAACCGGCAGGCCGGATTCCAGCAGGCGAAGGCCGACCATGATTTCAAGATGAGCGACCAGGAACTGCTCACCAACACCGAGCTCACCCGGCGCGTTCATGAGCTCACGAAGGAAATCCATGCCCACATCGTCGGAGCCGCTCCTGTCGCCGCGGTCACCGCAGCTCCCCTCGGTTCACCCGCGAGTTGACCGTGCAGCGTAGGGTGGCGGCTCTAGGGAAGGCAGGTACCCATGACCGACGTTGAACTCCTCGTCTACGCCGACCGCATCGGCGGCACGATCCCCGCGCTGGCCGCGCTCCTCGACGGGCCCCTGCGGGACTTCGGCAGTGTGCACGTGCTGCCGTTCTACGTGCCGTTCGACGGGGCGGATGCCGGCTTCGACCCGGTCGACCACACGGCGGTCGATCCGCGCCTCGGCACCTGGCCCGAGGTCCGCGACCTGGCAGGCGACCGCGGGCTGACCGCCGATCTCGTGGTCAACCACGTCTCGGCGTCCTCGGTGGAGTTCACCGACTGGCTGGCCCGCGGCGCGGAGTCGCCCTGGGACGGCATGTTCCTCACCTATGGCACCGTCTTCCCGCACGGCGCAACCGAGGCCGAACTGACGGCGTTCTACCGACCGCGGCCGGGACTGCCCTTCACGGGATACCGCGGGTCAGACGGCTCCCGGCATCTCGTCTGGACGACGTTCCTGCCCAGCCAGGTCGACCTCGACGTCGCCAATCCGGTCGCCATCGCCTACCTGCGCCGGGTGCTCCGCGTGCTCGCCGACGGCGGCGTATCGACGGTGCGGCTCGACGCGGTCGGCTACGCCGTGAAGACCCCGGGCACCGACAGCTTCATGACCCCGGAGACTCTCGCCTTCGTCGAGGTCGTCACGGACCTCGCCCGCGCGGAGAACCTCGCCGTGCTCGTCGAGGTGCACGGGCACTACGCCCAGCAGCTCGCGATCGCGCCCCTCGTCGACTGGGTCTACGACTTCGCGCTCGCGCCGCTCCTGTTGCACTCCCTGGGCACCGGCACGGTCGACCGCCTCGCGCACTGGTTCGAGATCCGTCCGGCCAACGCGGTCACGGTGCTCGACACCCACGACGGCATCGGCGTGATCGACGCCGGTCCGGCCGGAGGACGGCCGGGGCTGCTGAGCGAAGCGGAAATGGCGGAGGTGTTCGCGCGAGCCGCCGAAGCCACGCACGGGCACTCATCCGTCGCCTCGGTCGTGCCGGAATGGTCGACCCTGCCGCATCAGATCAATGCCACGTTCTTCAGTACGCTCGGCGGCGACGTCGTCGCCTATCTGGTCGCGCGTGCCGTGCAGCACTTCCTGCCCGGACGCCCGCAGACCTACTACGTCGGCCTGCTCGGCGGTTTCGACGACCGGGAGCAGTTCGCCGAGACCGGGAGCGGGCGTGACGTGAACCGGCACCGCTACCCGGCCGCCGAGGTCGAGGAGGCGCTCGCGAGCGACGTGACCCGCGCCCAGCTCGGCCTCGTGCGGCTCCGTTCCGCCCATCCCGCGTTCGACGGCCAGTTCACCTGGTCGGCCTATGGCAGGGACGTGCTCGAGCTGCGCTGGGTGAATGCGGCCCGCGATGCCCGCGCGGTCCTGACGGTGTGCACCGCGCGGGCCGCGACGAGTTTCCGCATCCAGCTGGCGGATGCCGACGGCAGCGAGGTCCTCGACACGGTCGAGTCCCTCGCAGCCTGGACCGTCGGCTAGCCGACGATCTCCGCGAGGGTCAGGACCGGGGCGCCGAACGCGGCGGCCACGTGCTCGTTCGTGATGCGGCCCGCGTGCACGTTCAGGCCCTTGGCGAGTGCGGCATCGTCGGAGATGGCCTGCTTCCAACCCTTGTCGGCGAGCGCGATCACGTAGGGCAGGGTCGCGTTGGTGAGCGCACGGGTCGACGTCGCGGGGACTGCTCCCGGCATGTTGGCGACGCAGTAGTAGATGCTGTCGTGCACGGCGAAGGTGGGCTTGTCGTGGGTCGTGGCGTGGGATCCCTCGAAGCAGCCGCCCTGGTCGATCGCGATGTCCACGAGCACGGAACCCGGCTTCATCGTGGCGACCATGGCGTCGGTGACGAGCTTCGGCGCCTGCGCCCCGGGGATGAGCACGGAGCCGATCACGAGGTCGGCGCCACGGACCTGCTCCGCGATCTCGTAGCGGGTGGATGCGCGGGTCTGGATGGCGCCGGTGAACCGGTTCTCCAGCTGCCGCAACCGGGCGATCGAGAGGTCGATGATCGTGACGTCCGCTCCCATGCCGAGGGCGTTCGCCGCGGCGTGCTCACCTGCGACCCCGCCGCCGATGATGACGACCTTCGCCTTGGGGGTGCCCGCGACGCCGCCGAGCAGGATGCCGTTTCCGCCGTTCGCGCTCATCAGGTGGTACGCGCCGACCTGGACGGACAGGCGCCCGGCGACCTCGCTCATCGGGGACAGCAGCGGCAGGCTGCGGTCGGCGAGCTGGACGGTCTCGTAGGCGATCGCCGTCGTGCCGGAGGTGAGGAGGGCATCCGTGGTCGGACGGGACGCGGCGAGGTGCAGGTAGGTGAAGAGCACCTGCCCGTCGCGCATCAGCGGGTATTCGGCTTCGATGGGTTCCTTGACCTTGAGTAGCAGCTCCGCGGCGGCCCAGACCTCGGCGGCAGTGCCGAGGATGGCCGCGCCCGCGACGCGGAAGGCGTCGTCGCTGAACCCGGAGCCGACGCCGGCGCCCGCCTGCACGAGGACCTCGTGGCCGCGGATGGAGAGTTCGTGCACGCCGGCCGGGGTGATGGCCACCCGATTCTCGTTGTTCTTGATCTCGGTGGGGATGCCGACCTTCATGGGGAACTCCGTCTGCGGTTTGGGCCGGACTTACCGGTGGATAGGGAAAATAATGCTCGGTATTCGTTTCGTGCACGTGACAAGCGTGGAATCCGCGATACTTGGTCGAAAGACAGCGCGATATTCAGTTGAGAGGGGCCCACGCATGACGGAAACGAAGAGGATTCGGGGCGGCGATGAACTCGATACCGTGGACAGTACGCTCGTGGCCCTCCTCCAGGCCGACTCGCGGATGAGCAACAGCCGGCTCGCGACCGCGGCGGGGATCGCGGAATCGACGTGCATCGCCCGGGTGCGCTCCCTCGTCACGCGCGGCATCATCACCCGGTTCACGACGCTCGTCGACCCGAAGGCGCTCGGGCTCGGCCTTCAGGCGCTGATCAGTGTCAGCATCCGATCGGGGGCGCGCACGCAGATCCCGGCGTTCCGGGACGAGATCCGGGCGATGCCGCGGGTCGTGCAGGTCTTCTTCCTCGGCGGCACAGAGGACTTCATCATCCATCTCGTGGCCCGCGACTCCGACGATGTGCGCGACTTCGTGCTCGAGAACCTGTCGGCGAACCCCGCGGTCGCCTCGACGCGCACGAGCCTGGTCTTCGAGCACCACTACAACGGGCTCTCCTCGGGAAAGTAGCAGCCGGGCGCCGAGGGACCCCGTCGGTTGGCGCCGGTCAGTCCGTGCTGCGGCTGGGCTTCCAGAAGCCGGTCGTGCCGAGCAGCCGGGTCTCCTTGTCGGCGTCGGCGGGAACCTCGACCTCGGGAGGGAAGACTCCATACTGGCGCCAGTCGTCCACCTGGGGCAGGATCTGCTCCCAGAGCAAGTCGACCAGTGGAGCCGGCAGCGCGTACTCCAGGCCGAGGTAGTTCGCGATCGACCACGCCTGGAAGGCCCGGTAGATGCTCGTGTGCTGCAGGTACTCGGCGAGCGGGTAATCGCCATACTGGAGGTGCACGATCGCTGCGGGATCGAGGTCCTGCCGCACGGCGGCGGTGGCCTCGTCGTTGAGCCGGTCGTAGCTCGCGATCGGGTCCCCGCCGAGCAGGTCGCCGTTGAAGCGGTCACCGACTTCCTCGATGGTGTGGCCCGCGAGCACGTCCCCGACCCAGGCCTCGTCGCGCGCGTGCGCGGCGAGGATGTCCCTGATCGTGGGATTCTCCGTGCTGGTCCACTCCGCGGGAGCCGGCAGGGTCAGCTGCTCCGGCGTGATCCGGTCGATGACGGAGCGCAACGCGGCATCCGACTGAAGAAATAGCTCTCTCTGCTCCATGCCGCAAAAAGTAGCACGGGCCACTGACGCTGACCAGCGTTCGACCGCATTCGGGCGTCGGCCCGACCACCGGTGCTGCCAGACTACGAGAGGAGGCGAGAGTATGACAACGCACTTTTCCGGTGAGGCGCTGCAGTTCCTGCGCGAGTTGGAAGGACACAACGACCGGGGCTGGTTCGAGGAACACAAGCCGGCGTACCTGAGCGAGGTCAGGGAGCCGATGCTCGACCTGGTCGACCGGGTCAACGAGTCCCTCGCGGGATTCGCGCCCGGGCACGTGCGGCCGCCGCAGAAGGCGATTATGCGCATTTACCGCGACGTGCGGTTCTCGAAGGACAAGTCCCCGTACAAGACGAACGTCGCCGCGTCCTGGCCTCTCGGGGGTTCGGAGAAGACCGGTGCCGGTTACTTCCTCAGCGTCTCCGGCCACGAGGTCCTGGTCGCGGGCGGCAGCTATGCGCCCTCCCCCGAGCAGCTCACGGCGATTCGCGACCACATCGTCGCGCACCACGGGGAGCTTCGCGCCCTGCTCGCCGATCCCCGGCTCACGGGCATGTTCGACCCCGCCGACGGCAATCCGCTGGTGCGTCCGCCGCGCGGATACCCCGTCGATCACCCCGCGGTCGACCTCTTGCGCCGCCGCCAGTGGGCCGCCTTCGCGACCCTGCCGGCATCGGTGGCCGAAACGGATGCTTTCCTCACGCTCGTGATCGAACGTTTCGAGGCGCTGACACCCCTGATCGACTTCCTGAACGTGCCTCTGGCCACGCTCCGCCTCGAGCAGCGGCGCTGACCGGGGCCGCGCCGCTTCGACCGGGCGCCCGGCGGATGCCGCTACGAACCGTCGTAGGCGGCCTCGAGCACACGGATCTCGATCTTCGTCATCGCCAGCACGGCCTGCAGCACCCGACCGGCCCCGACCGCATCGGGTCTACCGTGCCGAGTCGCTCGCGGCGGGCGCGAGCACCTGCCAGCCGTGCGGCGCGATCGTGACACGCGGCCCCAGCGGCGCCGGCGTGCCCCCCGGCAGGAGCTGGGTCAGCCCCGAGCGGCCCAGGTCGACGCCGCACGGCTGGTCGCCGAGGTTGAGCGCGACGACGAGCGTGTCGTCACCGGCCCGCGCCTCGTAGACGAGGTGGTCGGCCCCGCTGTCCAGGATGCGGGTTCGGGCCTCGTGCAGCCACGGATGCCGCCGGCGCAGCCCGATCATGTCCTGGTGCAGCCGGTAGACCGTGCGTTCGGTGTCGGTGAGCGCCGGAGGGCCGTCCGCCGGGAACTCCGGCCGGATCGCGTCGTCGCCGCCGTACTCCTCGGTCTTCAGGCCCGCGTAGCCGTATTCGTCCCCCGCGTAGATCGACGGGGTTCCTCCGGTCGTGAAGAGCACGGCGAGCGCGTGGGCGAGGTGCCGCGGATCCTCGAGGCGGGTCGAGATCCGGGTGACGTCGTGGTTGCCGACGAAGGTCGCCGGGGTGAAGCTGTCGAGGAAGCCGTTGTGCCTGCCGAGCGACCAGGCCAGCTCGTGCGGGTTGTGATCGTTGAGGCTGCTCCAGATCGCCTTCCAGAGCTCGTACTGCGTGACGGAGTCGAGGGTGGCCGCCGAGACGATCGCCGGGTAGTCGCCGTGGATGACCTCGCCGAGGAACCACGCCTGCGGGTGGCGTTCCCGCACCCGCGGCAGGACCCCGGCCCAGAATTCGGCGGGGACCGCGTATGCGGCGTCGAGCCGCCAGCCGTCCGCGCCGCGGTCGAGCCAGTGCTCGAGGACGCCGGTCACGTAGTCGGCGACCTCCGGGTTGCCGTGGTCGAGACTGATGAGCCCCGGATGCCCCTCGAAGGTTTCGAAACCGGCCTCGCCTCCCGGGAGGCCGGTCCGGGTTCCCGCCTGGAACCAGGCGGCCGCGGCACTTCCGGGGCCCTGCTCGATCGCCTCACGGTAGCGCGGGAAATCCGGGCCGACGTGGTTGAACACCCCGTCGAGGAGCACGCGCAGCCCGCGGGCGTGCGCTTCGGCGACGAGGGTGTCGAAGTCGGCCTCATCGCCGAGGCGCGGGTCGATACGGTAGTAGTCGCTCGTGTCGTAGCCGTGGCTCGTCGAGGCGAAGACCGGGCCGAGGGCAACGCCCGATGCGCCGAGCTCGATCGCATGGTCGAGCCAGGCCACGATCCGCAGCAGGCGGTGCTCGCCGGCACCGGGAACGGGTTCGCCAGGGGCGATCGGGTAGCTACCGACGAAACCGAGCGGGTACAGCTGCCACCAGATCGCGTGGCGCACCCAGTCGGGTTCGACTCGCCCGGCGGCATCCGTGTTGCTGATCATCATGTCTCTCAGCTTTGCACCCCCCCGGGGCGGCGTCGCACCGGTGGCCTAGGGTGTTGAGCATGTCCGACGAGACCGAGATCCTGCGCCTGACCGCCTTCGCCGCCGAGCCCACCGGTGGCAACCCGGCCGGTGTCGTGCTCGACGCGAGCACGCTCCCCGACGCCGAGATGCAGCGGATCGCGGCGGCGCTCGGATACGCGGAAACCGCGTTCCTGACCCGGCCGCCGACCCCGCAGGACCCGGGAAGAGCGGGCATCCGTTACTTCTCCCCCACGGCGGAAGTGCCGTTCTGCGGTCACGCGACGATCGCGACCGCCGTTGCGCTCGCCGGCCGCGGTGACGCAGAATCCTTCGTGTTCGAGACGAAGATCGGGGAGGTGAGGATCGCCACCCGGCGCACCGCTGACGGGATCGTGGCCTCGTTCACGAGTGTCGAGCCGCGGGTGGAGCCGATCGGGGCATCGGTGCTCGAGCACCTGCTGCGGCTGCTCGGCGTCGACACCGCCGACCTGCACCCGGACTACCCGCCCCGGCTCGCCTTCGCGGGCAACGTGCACCCCGTGCTCGTCTTCGCGGAGACGGCGACCTTCGACGGCTTCCGGTTCGACCCTGCCCAGGTGCGTGCCCTGATGGACGCAGAGGGCTGGGCGGGCACCGTGACGACCCTCCGCGTGCTGGGGCCGCTCGAGTTCGAGGCGCGGAACCTCTTCCCGGTCGGGACCATGACCGAGGACCCGGCGACGGGCTCTGCGGCGGCCTCCGTCGGCGGCTACCTCCGGGCGCTGCGCCTCGTCGACGCCCCGGCGCGAGTGTTGATCCACCAGGGCCGTCACGTCGGCCGCCCGAGCCTGCTCACCGTCGATATCCCCGAGACCGGCGGCATCGTGGTGTCCGGGACAGCCTCGGTCATCTCCTGAACCCGATCTCCTCGACCCCGTCTCGGACCTTCGGACGGGGCGTCCGGGTTACCGTGGAAAGACCGCACCTCATCCCGGGAGAAGAACCATGAAACCAGCGCTCAACAAGGACACGCAGCTGTGCATCTCGCTCGCGGCCCGCCCGAGCAACATCGGCACCCGTTTCCACAACTACCTCTACGACGAGCTCGGCCTCGACTTCATCTACAAGGCATTCACGACAACCGACATCACCGCGGCGATCGGCGGCGTGCGGGCGCTCGGCATCCGCGGCTGCTCCGTGTCGATGCCCTTCAAAGAGGACGTCATCGCGCTCGTCGACGAGATGGATGCCTCCGCGACCGCCATCCGCTCGGTGAACACCATCGTCAACGACAACGGGGTCCTGAAGGCGTCGAACACCGACTACCTGGCCATTGCCGAGCTCATCGCCGAGCACGGCATCGATCCGGGCACACCGTTCCTGCTCCGAGGGAGCGGTGGAATGGCGAAGGCCGTCGGTGCGGCCTTCCGGGACGCCGGTTTCTCCGACGGAACCATCATCGCCCGCAACGAGACCAGCGGTCGCCTGCTCGCTGACGAGCTCGGCTACCGGTGGCTGCCGGACCCGGGAGCCGAGACCGCACCGCTGATCGTCAACGTGACCCCGATCGGGATGAGCGGTGGCGCAGAGTCCGAGAGCCTCGCATACCCGCTCGGCACCGTCGACGCGGCCACGACCGTCTTCGATGTGGTCGCCCTTCCGGCGGAAACGCCCCTGATCCGCGCGGCGCGTGCGGCCGGGAAGCGGGTCGTGACCGGGGCCGAGGTCATCGCGCTGCAGGCCGCTCACCAGTTCGAGCTGTACACCGGGGTGCGGCCGACCCCGGAGCAGGTGCTCGCGGCATCCGCTTTCTCGCGTCAGTAGAGGGCGGCACCGGCGGGAGGCCGTCTCAATACAGGAATTCGGCGTCGAAGGAATCAAGGTCGACCCTGACGCCGTTCAGGGTGCGCTCGAACTCCTGCTGCACGCCGATCCGCAGGTTGCCCGAGTCATTCCAGCCTCCGTACGGCACCGGTTCGGGTGCGAGGACTTCGGCAGTCCAGCTCGGATAGTCGAGGGGACCGGTTGCGGTGTCCCACAGGGCGACGTCGGAGAATTCGGTCGTTTCTCCCATCAGGAGCGGCCACATCGCCGCTCCGCTATAGACGACCGGGCGCACTCCGAGCTCCTGCACCCCCGTGATCATGTCCCGGGTGAGGGGCGGGCTGCCGGTCTCGATGTCGAGGGCGAAGAACTGGAGCCGGGTGCTGTACGGACCCGTCGCAGCGATGCCGGCCTGCCAGCAGGCGGGATTGCGGGTGTATGCGGCGAGCTTCAGCCCGGCGTCGAGGGCCATCTGCAGTTGCGGCTGGGCGTGGGCCGCGGGGGTGCAGGTGCCCCAGTCGGTCGACGCCAGAATGTAGAGCCGGAATCCCTCGGCATAGGCTGCGTTGAACCACGCCGGGTCGGTGATGACCTGGTCGGAGTCGAGGGCCTTCACCGAGGACACTGCCGCGGCAGCGGGGACTGTCTCTGACACGGAGTGCGCGGCAGCGGCAGCGGTTGCTACTGTCCGGACCTCCGCCTCGGCGCGCGGCGCGGCCGCCGTGACACCCGCGACGATGAGCGCCGCCGCCAGGATGCCGACGCCGGCTCGCCTTCCGATCCGACCCGGTCGCACTATCGAGGCCTGCGTAATCCTGCCCATTCGTCACTCCACGTTCGGGTCGCGCGAGGTTTGAGCTTCCACTTTCGGCATCCAGTGTGCTGCGCCCCCGCGGGCCACGGAAGTCCGTCCCGGCGATTTCCCAGCCTCGAGCGAAGCGCTGTTTCCGTCCGCCGGCCCGGTCGCCTCAGGAGGACGGCGCCGTGAAGTCAAGGTCGGCAGTGGTCACCGTGCCCGCTGTCCGCCCGGGGGCCGTGTGGTATTCCCAGTACAGGTTGGTGTGGGCGATCACCAGGTCCGGCGGCGGCGCACCAAAGCCGCTCAGGTCCTCGGTGGTGTGGGCATCACTGACGAGGATGGCGTCGTAGCCGCGGACGATCGCGCCGTGGAGCGTCGACCGGATGCACTCATCCGTTTGCGCACCGGCGATCACAAGACCGCCGATGCCGCGTTCGGCGAGCACGGACTCGAGGTCGGTGTCCTCGAAGGCGTCGGCGTACGCCTTGTGCACGAGCGGTTCCGCCTCGAGGCGCACGAGTTCGGGTACGAGCTGCCAGGAAGCACTCCCCTGCGGCTGGTCGTCGTTGTGGTGCTGCACCCAGATGAGGTCGACGCCGGCGGCTCGCGCCTTGTTGACGACGGTGCTGACGTTCCCGACGATCGCGTCCCGATCGTAGGCGTCTTTCACGAAACCGGTCTGGACGTCGATGACGAGCAGAGCGGTGTTCGGCCGGTTGTCGAGGGTGGTCACGATTCCTCCTCAGAAGCTTTCGGACGGTGTCACGAGGCCACGCTACGCCGCGGCGCCGTTCGCCGCGAGTGGCTGTCGCTCCTTGATACAGTGACGACCATGGACATGCGACTGGAGCTTGTGCCGTTGCCCGTTGCGGACGTGGAACGGAGCAAGGCCTTCTACGTGGATGTTGTCGGCTTCCACCTGGATCACGATGTGCAGCCAGGCAACGGAATGCGGATCGTGCAGCTGACCCCTCCGGGCTCGGCGTGCTCCGTGGTCATCGGGACCGGCATGGGGAATGGACCTGAGCACGGCACGGTCAAGAACCTGCACCTGGTCGTCTCCGACATCGGCGCGGCACGGGACGAACTCGTGAACCGTGGCCTGCAGATCACCGAGATCCACGACATGGGTGGCGTCAAGTACGCGTACTTCAGCGATCCTGACGGCAACTCCTGGGCGCTTCAGGAAATCGGCCGGTACGCGAAGCCTGCCTGACGCGCACCCGAACCCGCTTCGTACCAGCTCGTGGAGCTTCCCAGGCTGATCTCGTGATCCACGCCGAAAGGAAGCACCATGAAGGCCTTTGTCATCACCGCGCCCGGGGAAGCATCCGTGCAGGATGTCGCCCCGCCGGTTGCGGGGCCCGGCCAGGTCGTCGTCGATGTCGCGAGAGTCGGCGTCTGCGGAACCGACGTCGAGTTCTTCACCGGCGAGATGCAGTACCTGCACGACGGCAAGGCCCGGTACCCGATGCGGATCGGCCATGAGTGGGCCGGGACCGTAACCGCGCTCGGCGCAGGCGTCGACCGGCGGTGGCTCGGTCGCCGGGTCACCGGTGACACCATGCTCGGCTGCGGGGTGTGCCGTCGGTGCCTCCGCGGCCTGCAGCATGTCTGCGAGTTCCGCTTCGAGGTCGGCATCCTCGGCGGCTTCCCCGGTGCCCTCGCCGAACAGCTCGCGGTGCCCGCCACCTCGCTGTTCGAGCTGCCCGACACCGTCGACGACGTGCTCGGCGCGCTCGTCGAACCGGGCGGCAACGCGCTGCGTTCCGTTCGGGGTGCAGCACTGGAACCCGGCGACCGGGCGCTCGTCCTCGGAGCGGGCACGATCGGTCTGCTCATCGCCTTGTTCGCCCGGCAGCAGGGTGCAGAGGTGCACGTGATGGGACGGTCCGCGCGCTCACTGGACTACGCCAGGAGCCTCGGCTTCGACGGAGTCTGGACCGACGCCGACCTGCCGGAGTCGCCCTTCGACGCCGTCATCGACGCCTCCAACGCGGCCGCCCTGCCCGCCCGCGCCCTCGACCTGGTCGAGCCGGGGAAGCGCGTGGTCTACGTCGGTCTCGCCGGCAGCCCGAGCCTGATCGACACCCGAACCCTCGCTCTCAAGGACGTGACGGCGGTCGGCATCCTGAGCGCCTCCCCGGGGCTCAGGGGCACGATCGACCTCTACGCGAGCGGTGCCGTCGACCCGCGCCCGCTCGTCGCCGCGACGGTCGGGCTCAGCGGTGTGCGAGAGATCCTGGCCGGGCATCGCCCCGCCGGCGCCGGCCTCGGTCCCAAACTGCACGTCGACCCCCGGCTCGCCTGACGTCGTTCCCGACAACGCCGCCAAAAACGACACCGCCCCGCACTGCACCGATTCGATTCGATTCGATTCGATTCGACGGAGCGTCTCCCGCGCCGGCGTTCGCGAGAGTGCGCTTTCGGCCGTTGAATCGCAGGCAAAGTCAAGCGGCCTTCAGGGCCACACGTGCACTCTCGGGGCACGGCGGGGCGAGCGGATGCGGGGCGACGCGGGAATGTGGAGCGGTGCAGGTCAGGCGAGCAGCTTCTCGAAGCAGAACGAGTGCGGGATCGCCTCGATGTACGGTTCGTAGATCGGGATCGGCGTGTAGCCGATCTTCTCGTAGAGGGCGACCGCATCCGGTTGCTTGCTGCCGGTCTGCAGGATGAGCCGCGGCACGCCGGCGGCACGGGCGATGCGCTCGAGCTCGTTCATCAGGGCACGGCCGACCCCGCGCCCGCGCTGGTCGTCGGAGACGATCACGCGCTTGACCTCCCAGTCGCCATCATGGGTGCGCAGGGCCGCGTGGGCGATGGGGGTGCCGTCGCCGTCGACCACGAGCACGGTCGCGAGAATGTCGGCGGGGTCGATCCTGAGCGCCGCGGTCACGGCGTCATCGAGTTCGGGGCTGCCAGGGCCGGCGTAGCGCGCGGTCATCTCCACGTCCATCCGCGCGCGCAGCACGGCGGCGCGCGGGTCGTCCCACTCCACCCGCTCGAAACGGAACAGGCGTTCGGTACTGCCACTCATCGTCGGGTCCTTCATCTGCGTCTGCTCGGGTGTGTGCAGTGCGATCTCTGCAATCGCACAGCCTACCGACCCGGGGGCGGATGCCGCCGCGTCCACCCCCCGGGGCGTGGCCGGGGCGGATGCCGTCAGGTCCACCTCCGGGGCATGGCCGGGCCGGGACAGGCGAGGTTAGACGCTCGCGGCGAGGCCCTCCGCGAGCGGCGTCGTCGGCCGTCCGATCAGGCGGGCCAGGTCGCCGCTCGTCTCGCCGAGCAGCCCGTCGCGGATGTTGGCGTCGAGACCGACGACGAAGCCCACCGTGCCCTCGTCGAGGCCGAAGGACGCGAGCAGCTCCGCGTGTGCTGCGGGTGTCAGGTTCCGGAAGGCCACCGATGAGTCGATGAGGGTTCCGATCGTGGCTGCGAGTTCGGCGAAGTCCCAGGCGTGGTCGCCCGAGAGCTCGAGGGTCTTGCCCGCGAGCGAGTCGTCGAGGATGGCCGCGGCCGCGGCATCCGCATAGTCGGCCCGGCTCGCGCTCGCGACCCGGCCGTCGCCGACGCTCGCGACGATCTCGCCGGCCTGGCGTGCCTTCTCGATTTCACCGGTGTAGTTCTCGGTGTACCAACCGTTGCGCAGGATGGTGAAGGGGACCCCCGAGGCGATCAGGAACTCCTCGGTGGCCTTGTGCTCCGGGGCCAGCACGAGCGCGGAGGTCGTGGCCTTCGGGGCGCTCGTGTAGACGATGCGCCCGACGCCGGCGGCCTGGGCGGCCGCGATCACGGCGGTGTGCTGCGGCACGCGCTGGCCGACCTCGCTGCCGGAGACGAGCATCAGCACGTCGCCCGGTTCGACGACGGCGGTCACGGTCTCGGGGTTGCCGTAGTCGAGGACTGCGGTGCGCACGCCGAGTGCGGCGAGAGCGGACAGCTTGTCGACCTTGCGGGCTGTCGCAACGATGCTCTCCGGGGCCGCGCCGCGGGCGAGGAGGGATTCGACGATGAGGTGGCCGAGGTGACCAGAGGTGGCGGTGACGATGTATGACATGTGTTGTCCTTTCGGTGGCGTGTCAGAGTCAACCACGGGACGGCCGAGTACCTTCCCGCGCACAGGTACCCACCTTTAGGTAAGCTACCTGCATGAAGGTTAGTTTCGACGTCTCGCGGGCGCGTCCCGGTGCCGTCGCCGGCGTCTACCCGGCCAAATGCGCCACGCGCACCGTGCTCGACCACGTCACGAGCAAGTGGGGCGTGCTCATCCTGCTCGCCCTGCAGCAGGACTCGCTCCGCTGGGGCGAGCTCCGGCGGTCCATCGAGGGCATCAGCGAGAAGATGCTCGCATCGACCCTGCGCACCCTCGAGTCAGACGGCTTCGTGAACCGGGAGGCGCAGGCGACGATCCCGCCGCGNCGCATCGACCCTGCGCACCCTCGAGTCAGACGGCTTCGTGAACCGGGAGGCGCAGGCGACGATCCCGCCGCGCGTCGACTATGAGTTGACGGCCAGGGGCCACGAGCTCGCCGACCGCCTCGTCCCCCTGATGGACTGGATCGCGGACAACGCCGACGAGATCACCGGCACGCCCGCTTTCCCTGGCGCGAAAGCGGGTGAATCGTCGTTCTGAGCGCGACAGAACGACGATTCACCCGCTTTCGCGGGCGGCGCGGGCGCTTGTGGTCAGATGGTGGTACTGACGATCGAGGGCGCGAGTGAGGGAACGCACCTGCTTCATCTGCTCTTCATCCGCGCGGCATTGGCGCTCCCGCTCGAAGTCATCCTTGCAGCCCGTCCCGTAGGCGAGGGAGATCGCTCGCAGCGCCCTGCCGCTCCGTTCTGCAGCGAGGAGCGCGGCCAGCCGTTCCGATTCCGCGGCAAGGGATGCCCGCTCTGCTACGAGACGTTCGAGTCGGGGATCCATATGCGCGCCTTTGCTCACGGGGAAGTCGACGGTCATCAGAGCCCGCCGACTTCAAATGATTATAGAGAGTGGATTCTCGATACAGGCCACGAACTGCGCCATCCATTCGGCGGCCACCGCACCGTCGACCACACGGTGATCGGCCGAGAGGGTGACGGTCATCACGGTGCCGACCGAGAGCTGTCCCGCGTCGACGACCGGCCGTTGTTTCGCGGCGCCGACGGCGAGAATGCCGGACTGGGGCGGGTTCAGGATGGCCGAGAACTGGTCGACCCCGAACATGCCGAGATTCGAGACGGCAAAGCTGCCGCCCTCGAGTTCCTCTTGCCTCAGCTTCCCCTTCCGCGCCCGTCCGGCGAGGTCGGCGACCCTCTCGCTGATGCTCGTCAGCGTGAGGCCGTCGACGCCACGCAGGACCGGAGTGAGCAGTCCCGTTTCGGTGGACACCGCCACCGAGAGATCGACGTGCTCGAATCGTCTCGTAGCGGTCTCGGTCCAGATCACGTTCGCCGCGGGCACCCGGACAAGCGCTACCGCGACGGCCTTGACCACAAAGTCGTTGACCGAGATCTTCCGCGGCGACGTCGCGTTGATCTCGCCGCGGAGGGCGAGGAGGCGCTCGACGCGGCAGTCCGCCGTGATGTAGAAGTGTGGAACCGTCGACTTGCTCTCGGTCAGGCGGCGCGCGATCGCCCGTCGCATCCCCGTGTGGGGAACATCGGTGAACCCGGAGGCGTCGACCACGGATGTGCCGGTGGTGCGGGCCGAGAGTGCCGCTGGAACGGACACCGCAGGAGACGCCACAGGCATGACGGGCTCGGGCCGGGACTCGGCTGCAGTCACGGGCGCGGGCTTGAGGGTGTCGAGGTCCCGGCGCACGATCCGCCCGTTCGGGCCACTGCCGACGACGCGGGATAGGTCGAGCGCGCGTTCCCTGGCGATGCGGCGCACGAGCGGACTGGCGAATTGACGCTGGCCGCTGGCTGCGGCGAGCGGTACCTGCGCCCCGTCCGGGGCCGATTCGGCCGGGACCACTCCGACCGGCGTCGCCGCCTCCGCGGCCGCCGTCACCGGGGTCGCCGGCCCTGCCTGCTCCGGGACGTCCCCGGCGAGGAAGGCATCGATGTCCGACTCCGCCTCACCGACGGCGGCGATCACGCCGATCGGCACGCCCACTTCGACGGGCACGCCCTCGGGGACGATGACGCGCGCGAGCACACCTTCCGTCTCGGCGCGGTACTCGACGACCGCCTTCTCCGTTTCGATCTCGGCGAGCGGCTGGCCGATCGCCACAGTGTCGCCCACCTTCACCAGCCAGGTCTGGATGGCGGCTTCTGCGGCATTGGCGAGCACCTCCGGCATGCGCACGAGCGTTGCCATCAGCGGGTTCCCAGACCGAGCTTGATGATCTCGAGGCCGGCGACGACGTCCTCGGTGCGCGCAATGGCCGCCCGCTCGAGCACGCGTGAGATGCTCGGGCTTGCCTCGCCGCCGGTCACGCGTTCGACCGGCTGGTCGAGGTAGTCGAAGAACCGGCGTTGGATCTCATCGGACAGCCAGGCACCATACGACGTGCCGCGGGCCCCCTGTTCGACGATGAGCACGCTGTTGGTCTTGCGGATGCTCGTGCCGATGGTCTCCCAGTCGATCGAGGCCCGGTCGAGCCAGCGCAAGTCGACGACGTCGGCGCTCATGCCGGTCAGTTCGACGGCCTCGAGGGAGTGCTTGACCATGGACAGGTAGCTGATCACGGTGACGTCGGTGCCTTCACGGCGCAGGGCCGCCCTCCCCAGCGGGATGAAGTAGTCGAGGTCGCCGGCGGGCACGTCACCGCTGTCGGCATAGAGGTCGACATGCTCGATGACGAGCACCGGGTCCTGCAGGGCCAAAGCGGTGTTCATCAGGCCGATGTAGTCAGCCGCCGATGACGGTGCGACGATCCGCCAGCCGGGGCTCGTCGCGAAGATGCCCGCGGGGTCCATCAGGTGCTGCGAGCCGTAGCCGCTTCCCATCGCGACCTTCGTGCGCAGCACGAGGGGCACCGGATTCTCGCCGCCGAACATGTGCCGCGCCTTGCCGATCTGGTTGAAGACCTGGTCGGCGGCCACCCACATGAAGTCCGGATACATGAATTCAACGACCGGGCGGTAGCGCCCGTCGAGCGCCATCCCGCCGCCGAGGCCGGCGAACGCGTTCTCGCTGATCGGCGTGCCGAGCACACGGCCCTCGAACTTCTTCGCAAGCCCCTTGGTGGCGCCGTTCGTGCCGCCGTTGAGGCGGTGCACGTCTTCGCCGAGCACGACGATCCGTGCGTCCTCTGCCATGCGGCGGTCCATCACGCCGGCGACGGCGTCGACGAACTTCTTTGTTTCGAGCTCGCCCCGGTATTCGGTCGGCTCGAGCGTGCGCAGTCCGGTCAGTTCGCTCGCGTCGCCCCGCACCCCGACATTGACGAAGTCGACGTCGGGCCAGAGCTCCGGCCGGATCCGGCGCTTCCCCGCCGACTCCGGGTCGGCCTCGAGCAGCTGGGCCACTGCATCCCGCATCGCGGACAGGGCCTGCTCGCGCACCGCGGCGATGCCGGCCGTGTCGATCTGGCCGAGCGCGATCATTTCGCGGGCGACCCGGTCCAGCGGGTCACGGGCCCGCCAGGCCGCCTCTTCCTCCTTGGTCCGGTAGCCGAAGGCGCTGCCCGGGTACGGTCCGTTCTGGTGGAAGAAGCGGTAGACCTCGACCTCGACGACAGCGGGTCCCTGGCCGGACCGCATCACCTGCTCGGCCTCCTTCGTCGCCAGGTGCACGGCGAGCGGGTCCATACCGTCGACGCGCCAGCTGGGAATGCCGAACCCGAGCGCGCGGGCAGAGAGCCGAGGCTCACCGGTCGACTCGGCCACCGTGGTCGACACAGCGTAGAGGTTGTTCTCGATGAAGAAGGCAAGCGGCAGCTTCCACGCCGAAGCGAGGTTCATCGTTTCAAGGACCGAGCCGATGTTGGTCGCGCCGTCCCCGAAGTAGCTCACCGTGACATCCGTCGTTCCCGCGTGCTTCTGGGCCCAGGCGTTGCCGGCCGCGAGCGGAACCCCGCCGCCGACGATCGCGTTGGTGCCGAGCGCGCCGGCCTCGAACCACTGCAGGTGCATCGAGCCGCCGCGGCCCCGGCAGTAGCCCTGGGCGAGCCCGAGAATCTCGGCGAGGGTGCGCTGCAGCACGGTCTGAATGTCCGCGGTCACGAGCGCCGCGGGGTCGAGGGCGCCGCCGGAGACATGGTTGATCGCCTTGGCGAGGAACTGGTGGTGCCCTCGGTGCGAGCCGTTGATCGCATCCGTCGACCCGAGGCCGACGATCGAGCCGACCGCCCCGCCCTCCTGGCCGATGCTGGAGTGCGCTGGCCCGTGCACGAGGCCCTCGCCGGCGAGTTCGAGCACGGTTTCTTCGAAGGCACGGATGAGATGCAGCTGGCCGAGCATGGTGGCCAGGAGTGCCGGGTCCGCACTCGCCCAGTCCTGCGCCGTGGTGCTGAGTTCGATCCACGGGGCCAGGGGATCCAAACGTCGTCGTTCAGGCATGTGCCGGTCTCCATTGGTCGTGTCGATCGCGGGGATCGACTACATGTGACCAACACTGTATCGTTGATTGAATCCAATGCCAAGGATTGTCCGCAATATCTCCGATCTGGATGCACGGATTTCGGGTCTTTGGATACAATGAGAGAAATCAACGACGAACGAAGGAGTTCTCGATGGTCCACGGCATCCCGGGTCTGCGCGGCACGGAACACATCGGTTTCACGGTTCCCGACCTCGACGAGGCCGAGCGGTTCCTGGTCGACGTGATCGGCTGCGAGCTCGTCTACGCGCTCGGGCCGTTCGCCCACCCCGACGACGAGTGGATGCTCGAGCACCTCGGCGTGCACCCGCGCACGGTGATGCGCGAACTCCGATTCTTCCGATGCGGTCACGGGCCGAACTTCGAGGTCTTCCAGTACGAGCCGGCGGATGGCGCTGCTCCCGAACCGAGGAACAGCGACATCGGCGGGCATCACCTGGCGTTCTACGTGGACGACTTCGATGCCGCCCTCGAGCACCTGCAGGAGCACGGTGTGGAGATCATGGGCGCACCGACGTCGAGCTCCAGCTGGAGCACCGGCCAGCGCTGGGTCTACTTCCGCAGCCCCTGGGGCATGCAGTTCGAGCTCGTGAGCTACCCGGACGGCAAGGCCTACGAAAAGGATGCTGCCACTAAACTGTGGCATCCGGCCCACCCCGCCGAATGACCGACACCACCGACCGGACGGACCCCATGGCCAGCGCCCCCAGCCGCGACGGCAGCGCCGGCAGCCGTATCGCCACGCGATTGCGGGACGAGATCCTGTCCGGCGCATACGCCCCCGGCACCCGGATCCGCCAGGAGGACGTCGCCGAACAGTTCGGCGCGAGCCGGCTCCCCGTTCGCGAGGCGCTGCGCATCCTGGAATCCGATGGCCTCGTCACCCTCGTCGCGAACACCGGCGCCTGGGTCTCCCACCTGAGCCTCGCGGAGTGCGAGGAGATGTACCAGATCCGCGAGCGCATCGAACCCCTGCTGCTGCGCTACAGCCTGCCCAATCTGTCGCCGGAGACCCTCGGCCGCCTGCAGGAACTCGCCGATGAAATGCAGGCCGGCACGGACGTCGAAACGTTCCTGCGCCTCGACCGCGAGTTCCACCTGCTCTCCTACTCCGGCGCCGTGACGTCCATCCTGGGCGAGACCATCCACCGGTTATGGAACTCGACCCAGCACTATCGACGCGCTTTCACGACCCTGATCGGGCCCGATGTCAACCGCGCCGTCCACTACGAACACCAGTTGCTCGTCGGGGCGCTGAGGCGCGGCGACGGCGACGAGGCCGAGCGGATGCTGGCCGGCCACATCCGCCGCACCAGGCTCGAGCTGTCCACGCATCCGGCGCTCTTCGCCCAGTAGGCGGCCACTCGGGGCGCGGCATCACGAGCCGGCGCGCACGAGCACCTTGACCTGGTCGCCGGTCGGTGACAGCAGCGTGTCGAAGCCCTGGGCCACGACATCCTTCATCGCGATCTGGGCTGTCACGACCTTCTCCACCGGGTACCGACCCCTGTCGATCAGGTCGATGATGCGCGGCCAGTCGGTGACCGGGAAGCACCAGGTGCCCGAGATCGTGATGTCGTGCTCGGAGATGACCATCGGGTCGATGGCCGCAGCCTTCGTGTGCAGCCCGGTCTGGGAGATCCTCCCGGCAGAACGCACCGAGGCGATCGCCGCCTGCAGCGCCCGCTCGTTCCCCGAGCATTCGATCACCGCGTCGACACCGATACCGTCTGTCCGGTCGCGAAGCCAGCCCGGCACGTCGACGGCGGTCGGGTCGAGCACCACTCCGACGTCGAAGCTGCGCACGAGCGCCGCGCGCACCGGATTGACCTCCGAGACGAAGACGTTCGCCCCGAGCGAGGCTGCGTAGAGCGACGCGAGGGCGCCGATCGGACCGGCCCCGGTGATGAGCACGTTGTCGCCGGGGCGCACACGGGCGGTGTCCACCCCGTACGCCGCGACAGCGCCCGGTTCGACGACGGCGCCCTGCAGGTCGGACACGCCGTCGGGGAGCACTGTGACGTTCGCGGCGGGCACGATGGCGAGGTCGGCGATGCCGCCCCACTGGTAGCTGAGCCCGACGGCGGCCATGGTGCGGCAGAGGTGGTTCAGTCCCCTGCGGCAGAAGTAGCAGTGCCCGCAGGACAGCAGCGGCATCACCGACACCCGCTCGCCCGGCCGCACCGCGGTCACCCCGTCGCCGACCTCGACCACTTCGGCCGAGAATTCGTGGCCCAGAATCTGCGAGCCGCACACCCGGGTGAGCGGATGCGGCTCCCGCGGAATCACGATCGGGCCCTGGGCGTATTCGTGCAGGTCGGTGCCGCAGATGCCGCACCACAACGGCCTGACCAGGATTTCGCCTGCGCGGGGCGACTCGGGAGCCGTGACCTCCTCGACGCGGATGTCGCCGGCTCCGTGGAAGACGGCAGCCCTCATGGACGGGGGTCCAGCAGCTCGGCGCGGACGAACTCGAGTTCGCGGGTCACGTAGTCGGTGATGTCGCCGGTCTTGAGGTGCGCCGGGAGCACGTCCCAGGTATACGTCTCGATTTCCAGGTGGTCGGAGAGCGGTGTCTCACGGTGCATCTGCAGCGCCTGCTGCACGGCGAACCGCGTCGTGACGAACGGGCCGAGTTCCTCGAGGAAGACCGGAACGTGGAAGTGGGTGCGGATCTCGGTGGGCACCGGGTTCGCCTCGAACGCGTCGAGCGCGTCGCCGAGGGTGAGGTACTTCGTGACCGCACCGTCCTGGCGCATCGTCGTCTGGCTCAGGTAGATCGTGTCGGTGAAGACGCGCAGCTGGGGGACGAGTGCAGGGGTGAGGTCCCTGACCCAGAGCGCCGCCGCCTCCTGGAGCTTGAAGATCGGGATCCCGGCGTCGACGAGGCTGCGGAGCGATGCCGGAATATCCTCGAATCCGACGGACTGGTGGCCGATGTCGAAGACGATGCCGAGGTATCGGCGCATCGCACCTTCGGCCTCCGACAGGGGCAGCCCGGCGAGCCGGGCGAGCTCGGCGATGCCCTGCGGCGAGTAGACCCGCTCGGTGAAGAACGCGACGGTCTCCGCCGTGGTCTCCAGGAAGCACGCGGGCTCCGGCTCGAGGGCGAGCTTGACCCGCCGACCCGTGCGCGCCTCGAGCTCGACGAGGTGGGCGACGACCAGGAACAGGTTGGTGGTGAACCGGGCGACGTAGTCGTCGTCCGTGACATTCGGAGCGAACGCGAGCGGGGCCGTCTGGATGCTGGGGCTCACGTCCGCCGGAGCGATCTCCGCGAGGATGTCCGCGACCGAGTTCGTATACGCGACCCTGTCGTCGGTCGACCAGTCCGGTTCATAGACCCGTTCCATCACCAGATCGCCCTTGAACGGCCCATACGGGAACGCGTTCACCGTGTAGACGTACAGGTCGTTGTCGTCGAGGAACGTCCGGAGCTCTGCCCGTTCTCCGGGGCTTGCTGCGAGGGTCTTCGCCGAGTCGGCCGAGATGCGCAGTGAGACGCCGAAGCGCTGATCGGGCGAGACCCGGGCTTTGACGTCGGGGACGAAGGTGTGCAGGCTCTCCTTCATCTCCGCCCACGTGTCGCCCGCGTGCACGAGGGTGGAATATGACAGGTGGCCGAGGCCGCGTCCGAGATCCATGGAGGTCTGGTCCTTTTCCGCCGGTCATCCGGCTCACATCGTCGTGATATCAAGGAAGGGTGTCGTCGTCTAAGACGAGAGTGAACACCCGTTAAGTATTCCTTAACACACAGGCTACGACGTCTCCAGCATCGCTGTCAACCGAACGCCCGACGCGTGCCTTACGGAATTGAGCGGCTAAGCGTGCGCGCCGTGCACGAACCAGATTCCCTGGACGTCGATGCTTCCGGTGTTCTTCAGGCTGTGCGGGATCGAGGAATCGAAGCCGAGCGACTCGCCCGCATGCAGCGTGAATGCCTCGTCGCCGATCGTCACCTGCAACTCACCCGCGATGACATAGCCGTACTCGTAGCCGGCGTGGGAGACGGTGTCGCCCTCGTCCGTCGACGTGGCTCCCGGCGCGTAGACGATCTTCATGAAGTTGACGTCGCGCTCCGGCGTGGCGGCAAGACGTTCCCAGTTGACCCCTGCGGCCATGTTGAGCCGCGACCGATGAGAGGGATGCACCACGGAGACCCGGTTCGCATACTCGGACGGATGCCACGCCTCCGAGGGATTCGTCACGTCGCCCCGATTCAGGACTTCTTCGGGGTGGACTGCCGGAACTCCAGGGTCGAGGGCCGGCTTACTCTCGAAGAGGTCGTCGACGGACACGTTCAGCAACTGGGCGAAGGCATACAGGGTCGCGACGGACGGCTGTGACTTGCCGTTCTCGATCTGGGAGACGAAGGAGGGCGAAACGTCGACCTGTCTGGCCAGCTCGCGCAACGTCAGGCCGGCCTTGAGCCTGATGTCTTTCAGCCGAGACCCTAAATTGTCCATCATGTTCCTCTGTCACACATCAGCATGACGACGACGAGGACCTGCCTCGCATCATCATTGAAGCCCGGCTACACACCCCACGCTCCGAAAAAAAGGTGAGTACGGACAAATATACACAGGAAGAGCCCCGAATACCCCGCCACTAGGGCCAAATCGGCGGTTCTGGCGGTTCCGGCGCGGCTTGCCGGGAATTCCAATGTTAAGTATCATTGAACACCTCAGGACGGCGACAAGGAAGTCCCGTCCATCAGGAAAGGATCGACTTGTGACATCCCCCTCAACAGTTCCCCGGCGGCGCGCGCTCATCGTCGGAGCGACGGGCATCACGGGCCAGACGGTCGTGAAGCAGTTGGTCGACGCGGGCTGGGACGTGACCGGCCTCTCGAGGCGAGGCCACTCCGAGACGCCCGGCATCACCGCCGTGACGGCAGACCTCCTGGACCCCGAGTCCCTCGCCGCCGCGCTCACGGGCACCCGCCCGGAACTCGTCGTGATCACGGCGTGGGTGAAGCGGGATACCGAGACCGAGAACATCGAGGTCAACAGCGCCCTCGTGCGCAACGTGCTCGCGGCGCTCGAAGGCGAGAAGTCGGTCAGGCACGTGGCCCTGATGACCGGGCTCAAGCACTACCTCGGCCCGTTCGACAACTATGCGACCGGCGTCACCGCGGAGACCCCGTTCCACGAGGACGAGCCACGGCTGCCGCAGCCGAACTTCTACTACGCGCAGGAGGACGAGCTGTTCGGGTCCGCCGCCCGGAACGGCTTCACCTGGAGCGTGCACCGCGCACACACCGTCTTCGGGTTCGCAACGGACAACGCGATGAACATGGTGCTCACCCTCTCCGTCTACGCCGCGATCTGCAAGGAACTCGGGCTGACGTTCACCTTTCCCGGCTCAGCCACCCAGTGGAACGGCGTCACAGACGTCACCGACGTCGACCTGCTCGCCGAGCAGATCATCTGGGCGGGCACGCACCCGGAGGGTGCCAACGAAGCGTTCAACATCGCCAACGGCGACGTCTTCCGCTGGCGCTGGCTCTGGCCGCGGGTCGCCGCGATCTTCGATGTTCCCTGGGCCGGTTTCGAGGGCGAACCCCGCCCGTTGACCGCGCAGATGGCCGGCAAGGACGAGGTCTGGAGCGCCATCGCCGAACGGGAAGGACTCGTTGAAACGGACGTCACCCGCCTCGCTTCCTGGTGGCACACCGACAGCGACCTCGGCCGCAACATCGAGTGCTTCACCGACATGAACAAGAGCCGCCAAGCCGGGTTCCTGGGCTTCCGGTCCACGCCGGACAGCTTCCTCGACAAGGTGGAGCGGTACCGCGCGGCGAAGATCATCCCCTAGGCCGTTTCCCCCACCCCAACGACGGATGTCCCGGACAAGCAGCGCTCGTCCGGGACATCCGTCGTTCAGATCTGTTCGCTATGCGGGCAGCACGGCGTCGAATTCGATGTGCGCCTTGATCGTGGTCGCCGGGTGGTGCGCGGCCTCCAGGGCGCCCAGTGCGTCGGCGGCCCCGAACCTCTGGGTGACGAGCGGGCTCAGGTCGATTCCGGTGTGAGCGAGGAAGCGCAGGGTTTCCGGCCACACTCCGGGCGAGCCGACCGAACCGGTGATCTTGAGCTCCTTGGACTGGATGAGCCCGAGCTTCGCCGGCGCCTCGCGCCCGACGTCGATGCCGATGTAGGCGACCCGGCCCCGGAAGGCGGCGAGTTCGAGCGCCTGGGCCATGACGGCCGGCCGGCCGCTCGCCTCGACGACGACATCCGCTCCGCGCCCGTCCGTCTGCTCGTTCAGGAACTCGACGATATCGTCGGGGTGCACGGCGTGGCTGGCGCCGAGTCGCAGCGCGGCATCCCGGCGTTCTGGCGAAGGCTCTACGACGATCGTCACGGCGCCGAGGGCCGAGGCGGCCGCGGTGACGGCGAGTCCGATCGGTCCGGCACCGAGCACGACGAGGGTGTCGCTCGCGTTGACGTTCCCGACCCGCATCAGCGCGTAGTACGCGACGCTGAACGGCTCGACAAGAGCGCCGTTCGTGTACGACACGCTCGCGGGAAGCTTGTGCAGCCATTCGGGCCTGGCCACGAAGAACTCCGCGGCCGCACCGCTGATCGAGAACCCGAAGTGGTCCTCCCCGATGACACACTCGCCGACGACCCGATCGCCGGCCGCGAAGTCCTGCACCCGGTTTCCCACCGCGACCACCTCACCGGACCATTCGTGTCCGGGAATGATCGGGTACTCGAACGGGATGATGTACCGACCCTCGAGCAGGTCGATGTCGGAGTGGCAGACCCCGACGGATCGCGCGGCGACGAGCACTTCGTCGGCTCCGATCGCGGGGATGGGCAGCTCGTCAATCCGGGGAACATTCTGTTCCGCGAAGCGCAGCGCTTTCATATCGGGATTCCAATCGTGGGGACGGGAGAGGGTGCGCGAGGGGTGCGCGTCAGTGTGGATCGAGGTCAGCCGTGTGAATCGACGTCAGCGTGCGTTGACGAGGACCTTGACCTGGTCGCCGGTCGGCGAGAGCAGGGTTTCGAAGCCCTTCTCGACGACATCCGCCATGCTGATCTGGGCGCTCACGACCTTCTCGACCGGGTACCGGCCGCGGGCGATCAGGTCGATGATGCGCGGCCAGTCCGTGACGGGATAGCACCAGGTGCCTGCGAGGGTGATGTCGTGTTCGGAGAGGACCATGGGGTCGATGGCCGCCTGCCTGGTGTGCAGGCCGGTCTGCGAGATGCGCCCGGCCGAGCGCACCGAGGCGATGGCCGTCTGGAGGGCCCGTTCGTTGCCCGAGCACTCGATCACCGCGTCGACGCCGATTCCCTCGGTCTGGTCCTTGACCCAGGCGGCGACGTCGATCTTGGACGGATCGATCACCTCGCCCACGTCCAGGCTCCTCGCGAGCGCGACGCGGGTCGGATTGACCTCGGAGATGAACACGCGGGCACCGAGAGCCGAGGCGTAGAGCGAGGCGAGTGCGCCGATCGGACCGGCGCCGGTGATGAGCACGGTGTCCCCCGGCCGGACCTGCGCCGTGTCGACTCCGTAGGCGGCCACCGCTCCCGGCTCGACGAGGGCGCCCTGGAGGTCGGAGACGGAATCGGGCAGCACGCTCACGTGACTGGCCGGCACGACCGCGAGTTCCGAGATTCCTCCGGAGGCGAAGCTCAGGCCGACGCAGGCCATCGACTGGCACAGGTGGTTCAGGCCGCGGCGGCAGTAGTAGCAGCTGCCGCAGTACAGCAACGGCATCACGGACACCCGCTGGCCGACGCGCACCGACCGCACGCCGGAACCCACCTCGAGCACTTCCGCCGAGAACTCGTGCCCGAGAATCTGCGGGGCGGTGGCCCCGGTGAGCGGATGCGGGTGCGAGGGAATGACGATCGGCCCCATGGCGTACTCGTGGAGGTCTGTGCCGCAGATGCCGCACCAGTACGGCCGCAGCAGCACGTCGAGGCTGCCGAGGGGTGGCGGTCCGTCCACGTCTTCGATGCGGATGTCGTGCGCGCCGTGGAAAACTGCTGCCTTCATGCTGCCCCTTGTCGTGGATCGAAAAGTACCTTGCCCTCGAGCCGGCCCGTCGCGAGTCGCTCGAGCTGTTCGGCGAGGTCGTCAAGAGGTCGGACGGAGTCGAGAAGTTCGGTGCCCAGATTGGTCGTCGCCAGAATACCCAGAGCGGGGGCGAGGTCGGTGCCGCACACGTGCGCAAGCGTCGTCCGCACGGTGATCTCGCGCATGACGAGCGAATGGATGTCCACAGACTGCTCTGTCGACGGCAGCCCGACCTGGAGGATGGTTCCGCCCTTGCGCACCATCGCGAGGGCATTGTTCAGTTGTCCGGGCGCCCCGCTGGCCTCGATCACGACGTCGGCGCCGAACGGCCCGATGGCCTCGGCGACGCGGGCGGCGGCATCCGCACCTGCCTCGACGACCCGTGTCGCGCCGAGGCGACGGGCTCGCTCGAGCCGCGCCCCCGGGAAGTCGATCACGGTCACGTCGGCGGACACGAGCGATTTCAGCCCGGCGAGCACGAAGGAGCCGATCGCCCCCGCCCCGATCAGGACCACGCGGTCACCGTCACGCACCCCGGACCGACGGGCGGCGTGCAGGCCGACGGCGAGCGGCTGGGCGAGGCCAGCGAGGTCGATCGGGAGTCCCTCGGGAACGAGGACGAGGGTGCTCTCCGGGCAGGAGACGAACTCGGCCATACCGCCGTCGGTGTTGAGCCCCAGTGTGTAGTACCGGTCGCAGAGATTCGTGCGACCTTCCGCACACCGGTCGCAGACGCCGCAGGACACACCCGCACCGCTCGCGACGATGTCGCCGACGGAAAAGTGGCTCGACTCGTCGACCTCGAGGACCTTCCCGACGAATTCGTGGCCGGGAATCATCGGGCCGGTCTGGCCGGTGACGGGGTGGCGGTGCTGCACCGGGAAGGTGAGCGGGCCGGCCTTCCACTCGGTGGCGTCCGTTCCGCACATGCCGCTGCGCAGCACCTCGAGCAGCGCTTCGCCCGGAGCCCGGACGGGCGGGGGCACCTCCTCGAGGCGGACATCGTGATCAGCGTGGTAGACCGCGGCGCGCATCGGCGCCCTACTCGGCTTCGCCGCGACCGGCGGCGGTGTTGAGGTGCGACTGGGAGTCGCGCACCAGGGACAACGGCCCCCCGACGCTGTAGTAGCGCTGGCCGGCAACGAGCAGGTCCTCTGCCGGGAACTTGGTGATCACCTGGCACCCCGTGGCGGTGACGACGACTTCTTCTTCGATGCGGGCCGCCCCGATGCCGTCGGCGGACGGCCAGTAGGTCTCGAGGGCGAAGACCATGCCCTCCACGAGCACCTCCGGGTGGTCGAGGGACACGAGCCGGGAGAAGATCGGCTTCTCCCAGATGGACAGGCCGACGCCGTGGCCGTACTGCAGGGCGAAGGCGGCTTCCTCGTCGGGGAAGCCGAATTCCTGGGCCGTCGGCCAGACCTTGACGATGTCGGCGGTGGTGGCCCCCGGGCGCACGAGCGCGATCGCCCTGTCCATGTACTGGCGGGCGATCTTGTAGGCGTCGTGCTGCGCCCGGCTCGCCGACCCGACCGCGAAGGTGCGGTAGTAGCAGGTGCGGTAGCCCTGGTAGCTGTGCAGGATGTCGAAGAAGGCGGGGTCGCCCGGCCGGATCAACCGGTCGGAGAAGACGTGCGGGTGCGGTGAGCAACGCTCCCCCGAGATGGCGTTCACGCCCTCGACGTACTCAGACCCCAGGTCGTAGAGCACCTTGGAAACCAGCCCGACGGCCTCGTTCTCACGCACGCCCGGCCTAAGGAATTCATACAGGGATTCGTACGCGGCATCCACCATCGACGCGGCCTGCGTGAGCAGCGCGATCTCGTCACCGGTCTTGACCGCCCGGGCGTTGAGGAACACCTGCTGGCCGTCGACGACGCGGATCCCCTCCTTCTGCAGGGCCATCAGGATGGGCAGCTCGATCACGTCGACGCCGAGCGGCTCGTTCTGCAGGCCGAACTTCTCCAGTTCGCGCTTGATCTTCTTGGCGACGCCCTCGGCGATCCCCGCGTCGGGGTGGAAGGCTCCGCGGAGGGTCGAGATTCCGGCGCGGGCACCGTTCTCGGCCCGCGGCCGGACCGCGCCGTGGTGCGGAGCGTGCGGGTCGGCATCCGCTTCGGCCGTCGTGGTCTGCAGCCAGGGGTTGTAGAGCTGGTGGTGCTTGGCCGCGGACCCGAAGTCCCAGACGATCGGGTCGCTGTGCCGGGTGAGCAGCGAGAAGCGGATGAGCTTGTCCATGGCCCAGGTGCCGATGTGGGTCGACGACATGTAGCGGATGTTGGAGAAGTCGAAGGCGAGCACGGCCCCGAGGTCCGAGCCGGACAACTCGCGCCGGAGCTTGGCGAGCCTGTCCGTGCGCAGGCGATCGAACTGGATGCGCTCCTCCCAGTCGACGGCGTTGGTTCCGAAAGTGGCTGTGGTCACGGTCGTGTCATTCCTTTGCTGAGTGTCGTGCAGAGTGTCGTGCAGAGTGCCGGAGGGCGGGCTGCCGGATCAGACGAGGTTCATGCCGCCCTCGACGGGGATGACCTGACCGGTGATGCAGTCGGAATCGCTCGCGGCGAGGAACACCGCTGTGGGCACGATGTCTTCGGGCGCGGCAGGCCGGCCCATCAGGATGTCGCCGGCCATCGAGTCGAAGCGGGAGTCGCCGGCCCCCATTTCGGCGAGCTCGGATGCGCTGCCTGTGACGACGACGGTCTTTTCGGCGAGTCGAATGCCCACGTGTTCTGCTCCTTTGCAGTACGAAGTCTGGTGTCCGGTCGGGGCCGGGGTATCGCAGCAATACTATTTTGTACAGTCTCACTGCACAAGGTGTTGGTTGACATTCAACTCAGCGGCGTCGGGCTTGTCAAGCGAACACTGCCATCGCGGGGGAATCACGTTGAGCAGACCGGGCACTCACGGTAGTGTTCACTGGAACTGCACAAAGGGCGGTTGCGCCCCAATCCGGCGCGACGGAGCGCCCGGCCGCTGGCCGGGATCCGGAAACCTCAGGACAATCTGGAAGGCGTGAACTATGTCGGACATCAGCTTCATCGGACTCGGCGAAATGGGCTCTGCCATGGCAGGCCGGCTCATCGAGTCCGGCCATTCGGTGCACGTCTGGAACCGATCGACCGGTGCGGCGGACGCCCTCGTCGCGGCCGGCGCCACCCGGGCGGTCTCCATCGCCGACGCCCTCAGCGTCGGTACCGTGATCTCGATGCTCGCCAATGACGCTGCCGCCGAGGCCGTCTTCAGTGCGGAGGCCCTCGCGGATGCGCCGGCCGGCACCCTGCACATCAACTGCGCCACGCTCAGCGTCGAGGCGACGGATCGGCTGACCGACCTGCACTCCCTCGCCGGGATCGACTACGTGGCGGCTCCCGTGCTCGGCCGGTCCAATATCGCGGCGGCCGGGAAGCTCAATGTGGTCGCGGCAGGCACGAAGAGCGCCATAGCCAGGGCGCAGCCGTACCTCGACGCGATCGGCAAGCGCACCTGGGCCGTCGGCGAGCGGCCGAGCACGGCAAGCCTGGTCAAGATCGGCGTGAACTACAACCTCATCCACGCGCTCCAGGCCCTCGCCGAGTCGGTGACCCTGGTCGAACACGGTGGAGTCGATGGCATGACGTTCGTCGAGATCCTGACGGATGCCGCGTTCACGGGCAGCGTCTACACGGGCTACGGAAACCTGATCGCCCGCAAGGCATACAGCCCGCCCGGTTTCAGCGTCGGGCTCGGCCTCAAGGACCTGTCCCTCGCGGAGCGGGCTGCTGCTGCGAGCGGCGTCGTGCTCCCGACGGCGCCCGTGTTGCGCGACATGTTCGAGCGGGCTCTCGCCGATCCCGAACTCGCGCCCCTTGACTGGTCGGCCATCGCCGAGATCACCCGCGGGCTCAGCACCGCAGAGTGAAGCGCAAGACAGATGGCAGAGCGCCGGGACCGGATCGGGCTCGGCGCTCTGTCGTCTCGGAACCGGTGACCGGGCGGCCTACCTGAGCGCGAAGGACGTCTTCCTGCGCTTGTTGTTGCGTCGTGCGACCGAGTAGACGATCGCCGCCACCAGGATGAGGAGCCCCTGGAACAGGTACTGCCACATCTGGGACAAGCCGAGGAAAGACGTCGCATTGAGTACCTGCACGAGCAGGATGGAACCGAGGAGTGTGCCGATGAAGGTGCCCCGCCCGCCGAGCAGGCTCGTTCCACCGAGCACGACCGCGGTGATGCTCGTGAGCGTGTAGCCGACGCCCTGGGCGGGGTCGCCGACCCCGATCTGCGCCATCAGCATCACGGCACCCACGAACGCGAACAGTGAAGTGGCCACATACGCGAGGATGACGGTCCGGTTGATATTGATGCCGTTCCTGCGCGCCGATTCCTCGTTGGACCCGGTCGCGCGCAGCTTCCAGCCCCAGCGTCGCTTCTTCAGGAAGAACTCGGTCACGAGCGTGGCCGCGACGAGCACGATGAATGCGACAGGCACCGGCCCGAGCTGCCACCCGATGATTCCGGTGACCGTCGAGTTGATGTACCCGTCCGGGGAGCTCCTGAGCAGGAAGCTGAATCCCTGCAACGCGATGTACACGGTCAGCGTCGCGGCGATGGGAGTGAACCGGGCGAACCTGATCAGCGAGCCGTTGACCACCCCGATGACGGCCGCCACGACGATCATGAGCACGAATCCGAGGACGATCATCACCACGGACTTGTCGTCGTTGATGAAGAACGACCCGATCACCACCAGGAACCCGGCGAGGGGCCCGACGGACAGATCGATACCTCCGATCAGCAGCGAGATGGTCTGCCCCAGAGCGATGAAACCGAGCGCCGTGACGAGGGTGAGCACGGAGTAGATGTTGAAGTCGGAGAGGTAGCGGGCGTTCTGGCTGAACAGGAACGACCCGAGCAGTGCAATGACACCGACCAGGAGCACCGCGGGGGCATAGTCGCCCTGCAGGAAACGACGGAGTCCGGAGTGCTTCGAGACCGATTCATCCGCGACGACGGACACCGATCGGGTCGTCGAGCGGACGGCGGCGTGGATCATGCGTTCTTCGCTGATCGCAGCGCCCTGGAGCACTTCGAGCGCGTGCCCCCGCGACATCACGATGACCTGGTCGCACAGCCCCTCGAGCTCCTTCGCGTCGGATGAGGCGACGACGACGGGGATGCCGGAGGCCGAGACCTCACGCAGGATCCGGTAGATCTCGGCCCGGGCACCCACGTCGACGCCCTGCGTCGGCTCATCGGCCACGACCAGCAGCGGCTCGGAGAGCAGCGCCCGCGCCAGGACGACCTTCTGCTGGTTGCCGCCGGACAGGGAGGAGACGACGGAATCCATCGACGCGGCCTTGACCGCGAGCGAACCCAGCGTCTCGGCCACCGTGCCCAACTCACGCTTGCGGCTGAGCAGCGGTCCCCGCTTGAACTTCGCCAGTGCCGAGACGGCGGCGTTCTCGCGCACCGAGAGGGACATCAGGAGGCCCTCGCGGTGCCGATCGGCGGGCATGTATGCCGCCTCCTGCAGGAGTTGCCGGGAGTTCAAGGTCTTGCCGGCGATGGCGACCGTTCCCGTGAAGTAGTCGAGACCGGCGAGCGCGCGCATCAGTTCGCTCTGGCCGTTTCCGACGACCCCGGCGATGCCGATGATCTCGCCCGGGCGGGCGCTGATCGAGATGTTCGCGAATCCCGAGCCGCTCAACCCGTTGATCGAGAAGTTCGTCTCGTCGTCCGGCGAGCCGATGTGCTTGGGCGGGAAGGTCGATTCGAGCTTGCGTCCCACGATCATCGCGAGCAGTTCGTCGTCGGTGATGTCGGCGACGCGGGCGCTGCCGCGGACGCGGCCGTCCCGAAGCACGGTCACCTTGTCGGCGAGCTCACGGACTTCGGCCAGGCGGTGGGTGATGTAGACGACGGCCGTTCCGTTCGACACGGACCTCCGCACACGTTCGAACAGCAGGTCGACGGATCCCTGGCCGAGGGGCGCTGTCGGTTCGTCGAGGATGAGGAGTTTCGGCTTGAGGGCAAGAGCCTTGGCGATCTCGAGCAAGTGCTTCTGGGCAACGGACAGGAGTTCCACGCGATCCTGAAGGTGCACGCTCAGGCCGGCGTCGGCGAGCAGCGCCTGAGCAGTGGCTTCCAGCGACGTACCGGACGCGAGGACCGCGGCGGGCAGGGCGACCTGCAGATTCTCCAGGACGGTCATGTCCGGGAGCACGGCGGGATGCTGGTGGACGATCGCGATTCCGAGCTGCACGGCGATGGCCGGTGTCAGCACGCCGATCGGGGTGCCCTCGAAGGTGATGCTGCCCCCGTCGGGTTGCGCCGTACCCGATGCCACGTTCATCAGCGTCGACTTGCCCGCGCCGTTCTCGCCGAGGATGGCGTGGACTTCGCCGGGCAGGATCTCGACGGAAACGTCCGAGAGGGCCGCGACGCCGGAGTAGAGCTTCGAGATGTTGGACATCACGAGGGTTGCGGGGGCGGCGGGCTCGACCTTGTCCGGCGTCGTCACGTCGACGGTGTCGTGGTTGTTCACAGTTGTGACCTTTTCCTGTCTGTGCAATGTGGGGAAACGAACCAGCCGTCGGGTCGGTCGCGACAGTCGCGACCGACCCGACGGCGGCACCGGTTGGCCTACTTCTTCAGCAGGGCCGCCTGGTCCTCAGGCGACATCTTCGCCGAGAGGTAGATGTCGCCGGGCAGGTCCTTCTTGCACTGCACGGTGCTCGGCTTTCCGCTCACGGAGTCTTCGAAGGCCGGGGCCTTGAAGACCGTGTCGGTCGGGAGCACGCCACCGGTCGCCTTCGCGACCGCGTAGTCGACGGCGAGTCGCACGTTGTCGTTTCCGGTGGCGACCGTCATCAGCTTGAAGTCCGGGTTGGCCGCGCTGTTGTCCGTGTAGAAGCAACCGAGGGAGTTTCCGTCAGAGGTGACGATGGCCGGCACGGAACGCCCGCTCTTCGCGAAGGCCGGAAGGGCGCCCACGAGCGACGGGCCGAAGTCCGAGACGATGGCGTCGATCTTCGGGTACTTCGCGATGTCCGCGGTGAGCACCTGCTGGGTGAGTGCCGGGTCCCAGTTGGTGACCTCGGGCGTCTCGCCGATGAAGACGTACTTCGGGTCGGTGATGACCGACTTCATGCCCGTCAGCTCGTCGACGGCCTGGCTGTTGCCCTTCGGTCCGCTGATGAAGAGGATGTTGCCGCCGTCGGGGAGGTTGGTCTTGAGCCAGTTACCCCAGTTCTTGCCATCGGTCACGAAGTCCGCGCCGATCCAGGCGTCGTAGTCCACGCCGTCCTTGCCGCCCGGGTCGACCCGGTAGGGAACGGTCACGACGCCGGCCTTGTATGCGCTGCGCAGGGCGGGCAGCATGGCCTGGCCGGCGTCCGGGAACACGACGAGGGCGTTGACACCCTTGGCGACCATGCCCTGGATGTCCGAGATGGCCTTCTGGGTGTCACCCTGGCCGTCCGCGTATTCGTAGCTTGTGACGCTCGGGCACAGCTTGGCCTCATCGGCACCGGCCGCCGTCGTCACCAGGCGCCAGCTGTTTCCGCCGAAGCCGTCGAGCAGACCGAGGGAGATCTTTTTCGGACCACACCACGACGGTGCTCCTGCCACAGAAGTTCCGGCATCCGCCGTCGAGCCGGAGCCCGAGCCCGATGACGTTCCGCTGCAGCCCGCGAGCGCCAGCGAAGCTGCGGCGAGGGACATGACGAGCATTGCGAGACTCTTGGGACGTTTCATGTTTGATTTCCTCCATTGTGAGAGCGACGCCTCTGTCGCACTATTTCGACCGCTCCGTCGAAAACCTTGTCCCCGGTGTGCAGCAGTCATGCCGGGGTGCCGATCCGGGGGGACCTGCGGATGAACCTCTGGCGGAATGCCGCCCAGTCCACCGTGTACAGTGCCACGCCGACGGCGAGCGCCGCCGCCTGCACGAGGGTGCGCACCGCATAGGGCACGCCGAGTGACAGCACGAACTGGTCGAGCTGGCTCAGAAACAACGCCGCGATGACCGTGGCGACGGGATACCCGCGGCCACCCAGCAACGATGTGCCGCCAAGCACGACGACCGCGACCGCCGGGAGCAGGTATGCGTCGCCCTGGAAGGCAGTGGGCTGGTTGGTGATGCCGGCGAGCAGAATGCCGGCCAGGCAGTACAGCAGCTGGGCCCACACGAAAGCCAGCGACTGATGGATCGTCACGCGCAGGCCCGTCGCACGGGCAGTCAGCGGGTTCGCCCCGACGGCTTCGAAACGCCGCCCGGCTACCGTGCGCTTGACCATGACGGTCACGAGCGCCAGCGCGGCGAGAGCGAAGAATGCTGAGTTCGGGATGCCCCAGGTCAGGCCGCCGGCGATTCCGGCCAGCAGGCTGGTCGTGCTGCGCGGCGTGCCGCCGGAAATGCCCAGGACGGCCCCGAAGAGCAGTGCGTTCGTTCCCAGGGTGGCGATGATCGAGTTGAGTCCGAGACGGCCGACCATGAAGCCATTGAGCAGGCCGGCCCCGATCGCGTAGGCCAGCGCCAGAACGACCGCGGGCAACAGCCTGCTGTTGTCACCGTCCGGCTCGTGGCTGACGATCACGATGGCGAGCGACACGGCGCCGGGGATGGAAAGGTCGATTCCGCCCTGCTGCACGACCAGCATCTGGCCGAGGCCGACGATTGCAAGCACGGCGGCGAAGGGGATCATCCCGAGCACAGCCCCGCCGGAGACGCTCGTCGGCGCGACAAGGGCGCAGACCACGAAGAGCAGCACCGTGGATACGCCGACGGTGACGAATCCCTTGGAGACGACAGGTCGCGAACTGAGTAGCTTCGCCGGTTCACGCACCGTTGCGTCGATCATGCTTTCTCCCAACAATTCTCACCGGGCAACGTCGATGTCACGCGCTGTGTGTTGAGCGTCACTTTACAAAAGTCCTGAGCTGTTCACAAGTAGTTGCCGGTAACGATTCGAGAATCGGCAACGCCGAGGTTTGGGGAAGGTGGATCGTCCTCGACCACCGCGAAGGACCATCCCCCGCGATCCGGCGTGCGCGATCGGTGCACACTTGTGTAGTGACACTGTACAAAGCGATCCCGACGCAGCAGAATGTGAGTCGAGTGACAACACGACGACAGCGACCCGCAGTGCGGCGGGACGCAGAGGAGAGAGTCAGATGGCCTTCCAGGTTCTCGGAGTGCACCACGTCGGAGTGACGGTGCGCGACATGAAGCGTTCCTTCGAGTGGTACTCGCGAATGTTCGGGCTCACTCCTGGTCCCGTCAGCGAGGGTTCGGGAGAGGCACTCTCCCGCAGCGTCCAGGTGAACGATGCCGCGCTGGCATTCTCGATGATCATGATCGGGAACACCCGCCTGGAATTCCTGGAATACCACAACCCGGAGGGGCGCGACTTCGATCGAAGCAATGGTGATGTCGGCAGCGCGCATGTGTGCCTCGAAGTGTCGGACCTCGACGCGGCATACCGGGACCTGGTCGAGAAGGGCGCGGTATTCAACGCACCGCCCGTCACTCTCGATTCCGGCGCCCTGATCGGTTCCAAGTGGGCCTACCTGCGCGACCCCGACGGCATCCAGCTGGAAATCTGGGAGTCGCCCGCCTGAGCCCGCCCCCACACCTCCCCCTTCCTCGCGAAAGCGGGTGAGCCGTCGTTCTGAGCGCGGCAGAACGACGATTCACCCGCTCTCGCGGAGGCGAACCGGACTGCGTGCACGGCACCGCATCGGAAGCCAGTACTGTTCAAGTGTCGACCGGCACCAATGCCCGGCAGTTGGGGGGAGCGGTGGTGCGCGTCAGCCGTGACAGTCGGGTCGTTTCCGCCCTCGTCGCCCTGGTGACCCTCTTCTCCCTGGTCCGGTGGTACATGCTCGACCTGTCGACCGGCGCAGCGTTGCCACACGACGTCATGAAGCCGACAACGATCGTTGGGCTCCTCGTTCTCGCGGTCGCCCTCGCCCTCGCCGACCGCCCGGCGGTCGCGACAGCGCTGGGCGCCGTCGCGACCGTCATCGGCGGACTGACCCTCGCCGAATACGTCTCGGGCGTTGGCCTGGGCGTCGACGTTCTCCTGCCGGGGCTCCGCCTCGGTGGCTCGCCACCAAGAATGGCGATCGGGACCGCACTCTCCCTCGTGCTCCTCGGACTCGCCTTCTGCCTCCGTGGCGTGGCGGGTGCCGCCGTCACCGCCGGCTTCGCCGTTCTCACCCTGTTGCTGGTGCTCCTGACGATCCTCAGCGCCGCTTACGGAGTATCGGCCGTGAGTGACCCCGGCCGGCCGCTGAACATCTCCACGCTCACCGTTCTCTGCGTGGGCGCGATCGCCGCGGCCATCCTGTACGAACGACCGGATATCGGGCTGGTCGGCCTGGTCCGCGACCGCCGGAGTGCGGGCCGGCTACTCCGAAGCGGTCTCCCCATTATCATTCTCGGTCCGTTCTTTCTTGGTTGGCTGCGCCTCTGGGCCCAGCGAGAAGGCTGGTTCGACGCCGAATTGGGCAACGCGCTGCTCGTCTCGTCCACCATCGGGCTCGTCCTCGGCGTCGCCTGGATCGCGGCCGGACGGCTCCGCGCGCTCGACATCCAACGGGACGGCGCTTTCGACGCCCTGGCCGTGGCCAATGCAACCCTGGAGAGCGCGGTGCACGACCGTACCCGCGAACTGGCCAGGACCGCCGAGCGACTGCACGCGCTCATCCGCATCGCGCCCGTCGGCATCGTGCAATTCGACGCCGGCGGCGGCGTCGTCACAACCAACGAGCAGTGGATGCGAATGACCGGACTGAGCGTCGAGGCGTCGCGGGGAGACGGCTGGGGCCGGAACATCCACGCCGACGACGCGGAGCGGGTGATCGACGCGTGGAGGACGACCGTCGCATCCGGTGCCGCCTTTGAATCGACGTTCCGGTTCCAGACCCTGACCGGTGAGGCGAAATGGGTGCAGGCGAGCGCCACCCGGATTCTCGACACGACCGGCGTCACCGGCTACCTGTTGAGCGTCACCGACGTCACGGCCGTGCGAGCGGCGGAGGCGCGTGTGGAGCACCTCGCCTTTCACGACCCCCTGACGGACCTGCCCAACCGCCTGCTCCTGCTCGACCGGCTCGACCAGGCACTCCTCTTCGCCGCCAGGGCGCACCGTGGAGTCGGCCTGCTCTTCATCGACCTCGACCGCTTCAAGGTCGTCAACGACAGCCTCGGCCACCACGCCGGCGACGCGGTCCTCGCCCAGATCGCGGTCCGGCTGCGCGCGGCGGTCCGGGCCTCTGACACGGTCGCCCGGATCGGCGGCGATGAATTCGTCGTGCTCTGTCCCGACATCGGCACGGGCGCGGAGGCACGCCGGATCGCAAAGGCGGTGCAAGCCGCGGTGTCCCTGCCCATTGAGATCGGCGACCAGACCGCAATGGTCGACACGAGCATCGGCATCGCCGTCAGCACGGGTACCGAGGACGCCGAGACGCTGCTCCGGCAGGCCGACCAGGCGATGTACCTGGCGAAGGACCAGGGTCGCGCCCGGTATGAGGTGTTCAACGACGACCTGCGCGGGCGCATCCGCCGGCGGGTCGACACGGAGATCGGGCTTCGCACTGCTGTCGGACGCAGTGAGATCGAGACCTGGTACCAGCCGATCGTCGACCTGCAGAACCCGCGGGTCGCGGCCGCCGAGGCCCTGGCGCGCTGGCGGCGACCGGAAATCGGCATTGTCGCGCCGGGCGATTTCATCGCGATCGCCGAGGAGACCGGGCTGATCAGGGACATCGGCCGCGCGGTGCTTCGGCAGGCGTGTTCTGCGGCCACTTCGCTCGATGCCGATCAAGCCGTCAGCGTCAATGTCTCCGCGCGGCAGTTCGTGCGCTCGGACTTCGGCACCGTCGTTCGCCGTGCCCTCCTCGAGACCGGGCTGGCGCCCGGCCAGCTCTGGCTAGAACTCACCGAGAGCGCCGTTATCGACGTCATGGATTCGGCGACCCGCACGTTCGACGAACTGCGTGATCTCGGCGTCCGCCTCGCGATCGACGACTTCGGAACCGGCTATTCCTCGTTCGCCCAGCTCCGTTCGCTGGAGGTCGATCTACTCAAGATCGACATGACCTTCATCGACAACCTTGTCTCCTCTGACCGCGACCAGGCGATCGTACGCGGAATCCTGCACCTGGCCGATTCCCTCGGACTCGACGTCGTCGCCGAGGGAATCGAGACCAGCGAACAGCTTGAGCTCCTCCGCGATATGGGCTGCCGCTACGGTCAGGGTTATCTCTTCGCGCGCCCGCAGCCGGACATTTCGGTCGCGGTCCTCGTCCACTAAGACGACCGAAGGACGGTGCCAGCGCCCCGCGGGTGAGGTCAGTAGCGCTGGGGGGCAGGCGGTTCGTTGCCGAGGATCTCCTCGATCGCTGCGACCACCTCGGCGGTCAGAGCGGCCTTCGAGTCCAGGGCCGCGAGGTTGTCGGCCAGTTGTTCCTTCTTACTCGCCCCCAGGATCACCGTCGACACCCGCGGGTTGCGCAGGCACCAGAGCAGCGCCAGGTGCGTCAACGGCAGCCCGGCATCCGAGGCGACGATCGCCAGTCTGCGGACCTTCTCGAGCTTGGCCTTCCCGGCTTCGGATTCCCACTCCGCCCTGAGCCACTCGTAGCCCGGGAGGTTCATCCGGCTGTCCGAGGGAACCCCGTCGTTGTACTTGCCGGTGAGGACCCCGGAGGCCAGCGGCGACCAGATGGTCGTGCCGAGGCCGAAGGTGTCGTACAACGGCAGGAACTCGCTCTCCACCTTCTGGCGCGTGAACATGTTGTACTGCGGCTGTTCCATGGTCGGCGGCGTGATGTGCAGGGCACGGGCGACGGCGTGGGCCTCGGTGATCTGCTGCGCACTCCACTCCGACGTTCCCCAGTACAGCACCTTGCCTTGCATGATGAGGTTGTGCATCGCCCAGACCGTCTCTTCGATCGGCGTATCGATGTCGGGACGGTGGCAGAAGTAGAGGTCGAGGTAGTCCACCCGCAGGCGCTTCAGCGCGGCATGGCAGGCTTCGGTCACGTGCTTGCGCGACAAGCCCCGCTGTGTGGGCTTCGATCCGCCCCAGAAGACCTTCGACGACACGGCGTAGGAATCACGGTCCCAGCCGAGCTTCTCCAGCGCGGCCCCCATCAGGGCCTCCGATGCACCTGCTTCATAGCCTTCGGCGTTGTCGAAGAAGTTGATCCCCGAGTCATAGGCGAGCGTCATCAACGCCAGCGCGTCGTCCTCGCGCACCTGCTTGCCGAACGTCACCCACGACCCGAGGGACACCTCGCTGACCTGCAGCCCGGACTTGCCCAAACGGCGATACTCCATGTTCAATCCCTCTCAGTCGCGACCGGCCCGAACCAGACATCCTGGCGATCGGACCTCACTGGAACACTACGGCCCGCAGCTGCACGGATGCGCCGCGCGGCCCTCCGGAGCCGGGGCTACACTGTCGTCGTCGCGGGGGACGCACGAGAAACCAGACAACGACTCTCCGGAAGGTACGGGCCAGACATGCTGCACACCGACATCCCCAATCCAACGTCGATCCGGCAGCTGGCGGCCGTGCGGGAACCGTTCTGCGTCTCGATCTATCTGCCCACGAGTCCGGTTCCGACCGAATCCGAACCGTCCCGGATCGAGCTCCGCAACCAGGTTGCGGCCGCAGCCCGGCAGCTCACCGAGGCCGGGGCGGGCCGGGCCGCCGTCGAAGAGCTCGAGGACGCGATCGCGGACCTCATCCAGGACCGTCAGTTCTGGTCCTACCTGTCGCGGTCGCTCGCGATCTTCCACTACTCGGGCCACCTGCAGACGTTTCGGGTGCCCAACGTGCTCCCCTCCGTGCTCGAGGTGGCCGATCGCCTGTACATCAAGCCCCTGCTCCGGGCGATCACCTTCCCGCAAACGGCGTTCGTGCTCGCCGTGTCGCAGAATGCGGCCCGGCTGGTCGAGGTCTCGCCGGACGCGGGAGCCTACGTCGTCGACGTGCCCGGCCTGCCTGCTGACGCGGCGAGCGCCGTCGGTCTTCCGTCGATCAGCGGCCGATCACCGTCCGGGCGCATCCAGGGCTCAGAGGGGCAGAAGGTGCGCCTCGCCCAGTATTCCCGATCGGTGGATGCCGCGATCAGGCCACTCGTGACGGGTTCGGGCCTGCCACTCATTCTGGCCACCGCGGAACCGTTGAACAGCATCTTCCGCGGGGTCAGCGGGTATCCGCTCCTCGCCGCCCCGACCATCGAAGGAAACCCCGACGAACGGACTCCCGAGGAGCTCGCGGCCGTCGCGCGTCCCGTGCTGGACCGGCTCTATGCCGCCCAGTTCGGTGAACTCTCCGATCTGATCGAGGCCCGTTTCAACGAGGGCCGCGGCGCCACCGACCTCAGCGATATCGCCCGTGCCGCCACCTACGGCGCCATCGACACCCTCGTTGTCGACATCGACCGGAAGATCCCGGGGTACGTCGACGAGGAATCCGGTGCGATCACCTTCGACGACGTCGACGACGCCCACAACTACGGCGTCGTGGACGAGATCGCCCGCCGGGCCCTGCTCTCGGGCGCGCGGGTGCTCGCGGTCCGCGCCGACGACGTTCCCGGCGGAGGGCCGGCCGCGGCCATCACCCGATTCGCCGTGTGAACGATTTCGCCAGGCGCGTACTTTTCGCTGATGCGGGAACATTTTCCGCCCGGACCTCGTTGTCGCGATCATGACAACTATCGGAATCATCGGAGCAGGAAACATCGGCAGCCAGGTCGCCCGCAAGGCGATCGAGAGCGGCTACGACGTCGTGATCAGCAACTCTCGCGGCCCGGAGACCCTCGCGGACCTCGTGGCCGAACTCGGCCCGAAGGCGACGGCCGGAACCGCCGTCCAGGCGGCAGAGGCCGCAGACGTCGCCGTCGTGACCGTGCCGCTCAAGGCATACGCGGACGTGCCCGTCGAGCCACTCGCCGGCAAGATCGTGATCGACACCAACAACTACTACTTCGAACGCGACGGCCACATCGACGCCCTCGACAAGGGCGAGGCGACCGTCACCGGCATGCTGCAGGCGCACCTGCCCACGTCCCGGGTCGCGAAGGGCTTCAACCACATCATGGCCGTCGACATCACCGGAGACGCGCACCCCGCCGGCGACCCGGCGCGGCGCGCGCTCGCGACCTCGTCTGACTTCGCGGATGCCTCCGACTTCGTCACGAAGCTGTATGACGAATTCGGCTTCGACACCGTGAACATCGGCCCGCTCTCCGAGAGCTGGCGCGTCGAGCGCGACCGCCCGGCCTACGTCATCCGCCAGAACACCGCCGAGCTCGAGGCCAACCTCGCGAAGGCCCCGCGCACGGTCTGACCTTCGCACGGTCTCATCGTCGGCCTCGCAGCATCCGCCCTACCGCGAGAGCGGAGTTTTGGCCCTTAAACCCATGGTTTAAGGGCCAAAACTCCGCTCTCGCGGAGACAGGACGGCGATCGTCAGCGGCGGCGCGCGGCCGGGGTGAGCTCGGTCGCTCCGTAGCTGTTGTCGTCGGGGTTCAAGGTGACGCCGGGGGCGACGAGAGCGTCGATCGCGTCGAGCACCTCGGTGGAAAGGATCACGTCCGCGGCGGGAAGCTGCGAGATGAGTTGCTCCATCGTGCGCGGGCCGATGATCGCCGAGGTGACTCCCGGGTGGTTGATCACGAACGCTATCGCCATCTGGATCAGTGTGAGACCGGCCTCGTCAGCGACCCGGGCGAGGGCGTCGACGACCTCGAGCTTCTGCTGGTTGGCGACGCTCGTCATATCGAAACGGGCGCTCGGGCGTGCCGCCGAGGTCGGGACGGGAGCGGCGTCCTTGCGCCACTTGCCGGAGAGCCACCCGCCGGCGAGTGGGCTGTACGTGAGGGTGCCCATGCCGTAGCGACGTGCCGTGGGAAGGACATCCTGCTCGATGCCGCGGACGAGGAGCGAATAGGGCGGCTGTTCGGTGACGAACCTGGCGAGGTTCCGGTCGCGTGCGGCCACCTGCGCCTCGACGATCTGGCTGCCGGAATACGACGACGAGCCGATATAACGGACCTTGCCCTGCCTGACCAGATCGGTCAGCGCGCCGAGCGTCTCTTCGACGTCCATCGCGGCGCTCGGGCGGTGCACCTGGTACAGGTCGAGGTAGTCGGTCCCGAGGCGGCGCAGTGATCCTTCGACGGCCTGCATGATCCACTTACGCGACCCGCCGCTCTGGTTCGGGCCCTTCCCCATCGGCATGAAGAACTTGGTGGCGAGGACGACATCGTCACGACGTCCCGCGAGCGCCTTCCCGACGATCTCCTCTGATCCGCCTCCGGAGTAGACGTCGGCAGTGTCGACGAAGTTGATCCCGGCATCCAGGGCGTGGTGGATGACCCGGATCGAGTCGTCGACGTCCTGGTTGCCCCAGGCGCCGAACATCATCGTGCCGAGGCACAGGGGGCTCACTTCTACACCGGTGCGTCCCAAGAGGCGGTAGTCCATCTGGTTCTTCCTTTCGTTGGCGGGCTGGGGTTCCTCAGCCCGCGTGGTGCTCGTCGATCGACAGGGCGCGAGATTCCCGCGCCTCTGTCGCAGCCCAGCTCGCCAGGAGGCCGAGGGCGTCTGCGGACTTCGAGCCCGGCTCGGCGCCGTACACGAGCAGGGTGAGCCCCTCGTCCGTCACAAGCTGCATGGCCTCGTAGGTGAGTTCGAGGTCGCCGACCACGGGGTGGTGGAGCCGTTTCTCCCCTGACGTGTGTTGGTAGACATCGTGGGCAGCCCAGCGGATGCGGAACTCCTCACTTCTCGTCGAGAGCTCCCCGATCAGGTCGGTCAGGCCCTTGTCATACGGGTTCTTGCCCGCTTCCGCCCGGAGCGTCGCGACCGTGCCGGAAGCGATCAGGTTCCAGTCGGGCCAGAAGTCGACCGCTCTCGGATCGAGGAACGCGAACCGCGCGGTGTTGGGGGGCGTCAGCGGGCCGTCGAAGACCGGCGCGTACAACGCGCGCCCCAGAGCGTTCGTCGCGAGGATGTCCATCCGCCCGTTACGCAGCCACGCCGGTGCGGCGATCGAATCCAGCACCATGATGACACCGGGGCGAACCCGGCTGACGGCTGGTCGCCGCCGCGTACCGACAGAAGCATTGGCCGTCCGTGCCAGGTCGAACAGGTGAGCCCGCTCGGTTTCATCGAGCTGGAGAGCACGTACCAGGGCCTCGAGGACACTCTCGGAGACGCCGCCGAGGTTGCCGCGTTCGAGCCTGACGTAATAGTCCACACTCACCCCGGCGAGCATCGCGACCTCTTCGCGGCGGAGTCCGGCGACTCTCCTCTTCCCACCGAAGTCAGGCAGCCCGGCCTGTTCGGGCGTGATGCGTGCCCGCCGCGTCACCAGGAAGTCACGAATCTCGGTCTTGTTGTCCACGCCAAAACGGTACGTCACATCCCTCGAGGGTGGGAGGTCCTGCCAGTACCCGGAACGTCAGTAGGCGATGAGACCGTCACGGTCGCTGAACGTTCCGGTCGGACCGTCGTGACCGATCGTCGCCATCGCCACCGCAGCATCCGTGCCCTCGGATACGGTCTGCGGCCCGCTGTGACCGTTGAGATCGGTGGACGTGTAGCCCGGATCGATCGTGTTCACCCGCATCGACGGCAGCATTTTGCTGTATTGCAGGGTGAGCATGATCACCGCGGCCTTGGACGTCATGTAGCCGAGGCCGGTGATCGTCGATTCGACGCGGGCGGGGTCTGTGACAAAACGCGGGAACCCGAGCCCACTGGCGACGTTGACGATCCGGGCGTTGCCGGACGCTCTGAGCAGCGGCAGGGCGGCCCGGGTGACGCGGACGATCGAGTACACGTTGGTGTCGAAGACCGCGGCCAGGTCGTCCGCACCGAATTCGTCGACTCCGGCGTGCGAGCCGACGATCCCGGCGTTGTTGATCAGAACGTCCAGCTCGGGTAGTGAGGCGATCGCGGATGCGACGGACTCGTCGTCCGTGACGTCCAGCTGCAGGACGTGGGCGCCGAGAGCCGCAGCATCCGTGCCGTTGGCCGTGTCGCGCATGCCGGCATAGACGGTGTGTCCGGCCCGGAGGAGGCGGCGGGCGGTTTCGAGTCCGAGGCCCTTGTTGGCACCGGTGATGAGTGTTGTTGTCATGATTCCAGCCTGCGGGCGTGCCCGCGACACTTGCTGGGATTGCCAGTACCACCCGCTGCCCAGCCGGGAAGGGCAGAGTGGAGCCATGCCAGAACTCGCTTCCCTGCTTCGCGCGTGGCGCGACCGGATCTCTCCCGTTGAGGCGGGTTTGCCGTCCGGTGGAGACCGACGCTCGCCCGGGCTGCGCCGCGAGGAGCTCGCGATGCTCGCCAACCTCAGCGTCGACTACGTCGTTCGTCTCGAGCAGGGCCGCGCCACGCATCCGTCACCGCAGGTGCTCGGGTCGCTCGCCCGCGCGCTTCGACTCACCAACGACGAACGGGACCACCTGTTCCGCATCGGCAGGGTAGCGGTGCCGACGAAGACCATGGTCCCCCGGCACGTGACGCCGGGAGTTCGGCACATCGTCGACCGGCTCAGTGAAGTCCCCGTTGCGGTCTTCTCTGCCGCCTGGGATGCCCTGCTGGTCAACGACCTCTGGCTGACCTTGTTCGGTGAGGCTCCGGCGGCGGGACGCGGTTCCAACCTGCTCTGGAACCGGTTCGCCGGGGGCCCGTCGTTCGTCGAGCACAGCCCGGAGCACCTCGTTGAGTTCCATCGGGACCTCGTCGCCGATGTTCACGTGGCCTCGACCCGGTACCCGGACGACACCGCGCTCTCTGAACTCATCGCCGACCTGCGCGCGACCTCGGAGGAGTTCGAACGGTTATGGAGTTCGGCGACGTTCGGGGAACACCGCGAGTCCCGCAAGACCGTGCAGAACGCTCTCGTCGGCCCGATCACCTTCGATTGCGATGTCCTTGCGGCGCCCGGGAGTGACCTGAAGATCGTCGTGTACACGGTGGTTCCTGGCTCAACGGATGCTGCCAGGCTCGACCTCCTGCGGGTGAGCGCCATCCGGACGTTCGCCTGACCGCCCTGTTCTCGCACGGGGTCGGCCGGGTACGATCGTGAATCGACCTTTCAGGGAGTGCGCATGACAAACGAACCCACACCATTCGAAGTCCACGAATCGGGGGCCCTCTTTCACGGCACGAAAGCCGACCTGGCCGTGGGGGACCTGTTGGTGCCCGGGCGCGGGTCCAACTTCGAAGCGGGACGGACGACGAACTACGTCTACCTGACGGCGACCCTGGATGCCGCGACGTGGGGGGCCGAGCTCGCGGCCGGAGACGGCCGCGGCCGGATCTACATCGTCGAACCGACGGGTGCCCTCGAAGACGACCCCAACGTGACGGACAAGAAGTTCCCCGGGAACCCGACCCTGTCGTACCGCACCACGGAGCCGGTCACGATCGTCGGCGAACTCGAGGACTGGACAGGGCACTCCCCCGACCGGCTCCAGGCCATGCGCGACGGTCTCGCCGAACTCAAGCGCCAGGGTCTCGCGGTCATCTACGACTAGGAGCGACCGGAGACCCCTACCGGGTACGTCACCATGCGTGACGTACCCGGTCGGCGTCAGTTGCGCAGCTCGAGGTACTTCGAGATCAGGGCCTTCGTCGAGGAGTCCTGGGCTGCGAGTGCGTCCGCATCCCCGTCGACGGCGGGAGCGACCTGAAGCGCAAGCTGCTTGCCCAGTTCGACGCCCCACTGGTCGAACGAATCGATGCCCCAGATCGTGCCTTCGGTGAACACGATGTGCTCGTAGAGCGCGATGAGCTGGCCGACGACGCTCGGCGTGAGGGCCGGCGCGAGGATCGACGTCGTCGGACGGTTCCCGCTGAACGAGCGGGCCGGCACCACGGACTCGTCCGTGCCTTCTGCACGAACCTCCGCGGCCGTCTTCCCGAAGGCGAGCGCCTTCGTCTGGGCGAAGAAGTTCGCCATGAACAGCCCGTGGACGTCCTGTCCTGGCTCGACGGCGGCGCCGTCGCCCGTCTCATCTTTCAACGGGTGGGCGGGATTCGCGACCGCGATGAAGTCCGCGGGGACCAGGCGCGTGCCCTGGTGGATGAGCTGGTAGAAGGCGTGCTGTCCGTTCGTGCCCGGTTCGCCCCAGAAGATCTCACCGGTGTCGGTCGTGACGCTTGTCCCGTCCCAGCGGACGCTCTTTCCGTTCGATTCCATGGTGAGCTGCTGGAGGTACGCCGGGAAGCGGTGGAGGTACTGGGCGTATGGGAGCACAGCATGGCTCTGGGCCTTGAGGAAGTTGGAGTACCAGACGTTGAGAAGACCCATCAGGACCGGGACGTTCTGCTCGAGGGGCGCCGTGCGCATGTGCTCATCGATGGTGTGGAAACCGGACAGGAATTCGCGCCAGTTGTCCGGGCCGATGGCGACGACCACGGACGTGCCGATGGCGGAGTCGATCGAGAAACGGCCGCCGACCCAGTCCCAGAATCCAAAGGCGTTCTCGGGATCGATGCCGAATGCGGCGACCTTGTCGAGGGCGGTCGACACGGCGACGAAGTGCTTGGCGACGGCCGCAGCACGGGCGGCGTCAGTGTCCTCGATGGCGCCGGAGGCGAGGAGCTGGTTCCAGAGCCACTCGCGTGCCAACCGGGCGTTCGTGAGGGTCTCGAGGGTACCGAACGTCTTGGACGCGACAATGAAAAGGGTGGTCTCCGGGTCCAGGTTCGCCGTCTTCTCGTAGACATCCGTCGGGTCGATGTTCGAGACGAAGCGGCACTCGAGGCCCGCCTGCACATACGGTTTCAACGCTTCGTAGACCATGACGGGGCCGAGGTCGGACCCGCCGATCCCGATGTTGACGACAGTCTTAATGGCCTTGCCCGTTATACCGGTCCACGCGCCGGACCTCACCTTGTCGGCGAATGCGTAGACCTTGTCGAGTGTGGCGTGGACGTCGGCGTCGACATCCGCACCGTCGACGACGAAGCCGGTCGGCGGCACGAGGTCTGCGCCATTCTTCGGGCGGCGGAGCGCCGTGTGGAGAACCGCACGGTCTTCGGTGACGTTGATGTGCTCGCCGGTGATCATGGCGTTGAACCGGCCTGAGACGTCGACGTCCTTCGCGAGCTGCACGAGGTGGGCCAGGATCTCTTCGGTCAGGAGATTCTTCGACAGGTCGACCGTGAGGTCGCCGGCCTGCAAGGTGTAGCGACCAGCTCGTCCCGGGTCGGTGGCGAACCACTCGCGGAGATCAGGCGAGAATCCCTCGGCGATGCCGGCGAGCTGACTCCAAGCGTCGGTAGACGTGGGATCAACGGGGGCGAATTCGGTCATGGATTCCTCCTGGACAATGGATCAGCAAACCGCCCGCGACTCCCGCAGTTCAGCGAGGCGGACCGCTTACCAGCCTATGGCCGTGTTCGGCGACCGTCTAACGCCAACCGGTTCAACCAGAACGCAGCAGGGACGGGCGGCGGGCTCGGTGCAATCGGATCTCACGTCACAAGCGAGTTTCATCTGGAGTCGGCATGCAGAACTGTGTGACACTCGAGTGTTCCGCTTCACGAAAGGATGATCGATGTCGTCGTTGCCCACTGCAATCGCCCTTCGCCGCACCGCAGGTCTTACCATTGCGGCCGGTTCGCTTTTCGTCGCCGTCGGAGCAGGTGCGTGGCTCACGGTCACGAAGCAGCTGCGCGATGAAAAGATCACAGTACCCTGCAACGCGCCCATTCTCGCGGGCAAGACGGTGCAGGGGCCGGTGACGGCCTACGTCGAGGCGATCGTCATCAAGAACAATGCTGAGCGCGGAGCGGGTGGGCGCACATTCGCCGATATCAGTGCGGCCCTGAGAGGCCTTGACGCGACCAGCGACGAGGCAGTCGAGCTGCGCAAACAGAGCGCGGCGCTTTCAACAGGGGCATCGCTGCGCACCTCGCTGCTGACGTCCGTGCTCGCCTACGGGGTCAGCGCCTTCGCCGGCGGACTCGGGGCCTTCTTTCTGATCGTGGGTACGCAACTGCGTCGAGTCGACGCAGGTGGATCGCGCTGATTCACCAATCTGGCGCCTGAATTCTCGGGGCTGTCACCGCTGGCGCCGTGCCGCTCCAGGGATGACTTTCGCCCCGGGCTCTGTTGGCGCGCGGAAGATCCCAGGTCTGGCGGCCGACGCAAAGTCACTTGTCGGCATGATTGAACGTATGAACTCACGTGCGACGACAATGCGGGCAGTGCGGAACACCACACACGGTGGACCCCGGCTACTCGAAACACACACGATCCCGATTCCCGTCCGCGCACGAGGCGAAGTGCTCGTAGAGGTTCATGCCGCAGGGATCGCCTACCCGGATGTGCTGCAATCTCGGGGCGAGTACCAGCTGCGCGTCCCGGTTCCGTTCACAATTGGGAGCGAGTTCTCCGGGATCGTCGTCGACGCCGATGCCGACTCGGGATTCACGGCCGGCGACCGCGTTCTCGGCGTTGCCGGTTCTGGCGCGTTCGCAGACTTTGTGGTCACGCCTGCGGATCGCGTCCTGCCCCTTCCGGATGAGATCGACTTCATCGCGGCGGCGGCCATGCCCATCAACGTCCTGAGCGCAGAATTCGCCCTGGGGGAACGCGGCAATCTCCGTGCGGGCGAGACGGTGCTCATCCATGGCGCCGCGGGCGGTCTCGGAGTCGCACTCACCCAACAGGCGAAGCTGCGCGGCGCCGAGGTCATCGCCGTCGTCTCCACGCCGGAAAAGGCGCAACTGGCGCGAGACGTCGGGGCAGACCACGTCATCCGGCCTCACGACTTCCTGAGCGAGACTCGCAGAATCACGAACGGCCGCGGGGTGGACATGGTGCTCGATCCTGTCGGTGGCGAACGGTTCACCGACTCGCTGCGTGCGCTGGCGACCCGCGGGCGGCTCCTCGTTCTCGGTTTCACGGGCGGCAGCATCCCCACCGTGAAGGTGAACCGCCTGCTCCTGAACAACACGACCATCATCGGCGTCGCGTGGGAGGGACTGATGCCGACCTGCTCCGTCTCGCTTACGGCCCAATGGGAACGCCTGGCACCGGTCGTCGCTCGAGGCGCGCTCGCCCCGGTGATCCACGAGGTGGTGGCATTCGAGGAGGCCGCCGAAGCGGTCGCCGCCCTGGATGAACGACGGGCTGTCGGAAAGACCGTTCTCACGGTGCACCCCCGCCGTTAGACGCCGGGGGTGCTCTCGGCTACTCCTCGCCGGTCGCCGCGCTCCATGCGGGTGACGGCTATATCGACCAGAGCTCGATAGGCGCTGCGCACCATGCCCTGATCGAGCGGATCGCCGGGGTGGAGTGCCCGGTAGCTCCACCACCCCCACATGAGGGCGTCGACAGCACGGGCCGTGCCATCAGGCAGAGAGCGGCGAAGAACCATGAGGGACTCCTCTTGGAGGTCGCGGAGGACTTCCGCAACCCGGGGACTGCGCGCGCCGTAAAGGTGCATCTCCTCATACAAGCGGATGTCCGTGAGCGTTGGAGCTGTCGACCCGCACGTGGCGGCCACGAGCGCGTCAACGACATCAGTGTCGAGACGGGCGTCGCGCATCGGGGCCGCGTATCGCGGTTCGAGTCCGTCTCTCAAGGTCTCGAACGCGCTGACGATCAACGTCTCCAGGTCGGCGAAATAGTACGTCGTGGACCCGAGCGGCACGCCGGCCTGCACGGCGATGCGTCGATATGACGCCGCGTGCACGCCTTCTGACGCGATGACCTCCAGTGCTGCCCGAAGGATCCGGGTTCGGCGCTCCGGGTCATTCGGCTTGCCCTTCCTCACGCGACCTCCTCGATGCCGGATAAAGTATGTACCATTGTACGCAGATTCAGATATCCCAGAAACGGGCAGTGACCCCAGGAGGACGACATGCAGGGCGACACACTCCAGCAGCACGCCCGAGAGCGTGTCGGGGAGCTTCCCGGCGCGGAGCTCGAGTACCCCTTCGGACCCGACTGGGAGGTATTCAAAGTCCGTGGAAAGGTCTTCATGCTGATCACCGAAATTACTGGTGAATCGATCGTGATCGTCAAGGCGGACCCGGAAGACAGCCGAGCTCTCCGCCAGCAGCACAAGGACATCACGCCGGGCTACCACATGAACAAGCAGCACTGGATCACCTTGAATCCAGGCGGAGACCTGCACGAGTCTCTCATCGACGATCTCGTCACCGAGTCCTACCTCCTCGTGGTCGAGAATCTGCCACGCGCAAAACGCCCGGTCGATCCCGAACTGTTCGGCCACCGGAGCGGACTGTGACGCTCTCGCGCGGGCAGCTGCAGCAGCACACCCCTAGCGTCGGCACGATCACGAGCGGTCACTATTTTGACAAGCGGCAGTCGTGAGCGAGGCACCGTCTCTCTTCGACATCGACGACGAGTCACGGCCGCTGGCTGATCGGCTCCGGCCGCGCACCCTGAACGACGTCATCGGGCAGGGCCATGTTCTTGGGGCGGACGCACCGATCGGGCGAATGGTCAACGCACAGAGACTCATGTCGATGGTGCTCTGGGGGCCACCCGGGTGCGGCAAGACCACGATCGCGCGGCTTCTCGCCGAGCAGACCAACCTCGCGTTCGAACCCCTTTCTGCCACCTTCGCCGGCGTCGCCGACCTTCGAAAAGTGTTTCAAGCAGCGCGGCGCCGGCGCGAGGTCGGTCAAGGCACGCTGCTGTTCGTCGACGAGATCCACCGTTTCAACCGCGCCCAGCAGGACTCGTTCCTTCCCTACGTCGAAGACGGTACCGTCATCCTCGTTGGCGCGACCACGGAGAACCCCAGCTTCGAACTCAACGGAGCACTGCTCTCCCGCACCCAGGTCTTCGTTCTGAAGCGCCTCGACGACGTTGCACTCAGCACCCTCATCACCCGAGCCGAAACGCTCATCGGTCAGCCGCTACCGCTGACCGATGAGGCGCGTCAGGCTTTGATCGCGATGGCGGACGGTGACGGCCGGTACCTGCTGAACATGATCGAGCAGGTACACGCCCTGCCCGCACCCGTCGACCCGGCAGCCCTCGCGGCCGCCGTGCAGAGACGGGCACCGCTATACGACAAAGCGCAGGAAGGCCACTACAACCTCATCTCCGCTCTCCACAAGTCGATGCGCGGCTCCGACCCAGACGCAGCCCTGTACTGGTTGGCACGGATGCTCGACGGCGGTGAAGACCCCCTGTTCATCGCCCGCCGCATCACCCGATTCGCCACCGAGGACATCGGCATGGCTGACCCGAACGCCGTTCAACAGGCCCTCGCCGCCTGGGACGTCTATGACCGCCTCGGTTCACCAGAGGGAGAACTCGCACTCGCGCAGGCCGTCATCTACCTGGCAACCGCGCCGAAGTCGATCGGCGTGTATCGCGGATTCAACAAGGCCCGCGCCGCCGCGAAGCGGACCGGATCGCTGATGCCGCCCGCGCACATCCTCAATGCCCCAACCCGCCTCATGAAAGATCTCGGGTACGGCGAGGGCTATCAGTACGACCCGGACACCGAGAACGGGTTCTCAGGCGCGAACTTCTTCCCAGAGGGCATACCCCGACAGACCTTCTACGAACCCTCCGCCGAGGGATATGAGCGAGCCATTTCCGCACGGCTTCGCCACTGGGCCCAGCTCCGGGACGGTGCCGCCAGTGGCCGTACTCCCGAATCCGACCCCGACTAATCCGGGCGATGAAGAAGACCCCCGGACTTCCGCGTGATTACGCGGATCTCGGGGGCCTTACAGTGCGGAGACGGTGGGATTTGAACTCTGGCCGAGCAATCATCTGGACTCTTCGACGCTCACGAACCGCATAATTACGCGGAAGTTCGATAACTCGGACGTCGCTCGATCACTGGGTTTTTGTACTAGTGTTGCCATTTTGTTGCCACGGCCCTTCTTGGAGCCAAGACGCGGTCGTCGCTCCCGACCTCCTGATCCGTAGTCGAAACCGGCTGCTCGAAGCACAGCCGAGGGTCCGCGAATCCCGTAGATTCACGGAGTTAGGGTGCTGTTGACTCACTCGCGACAAACGCATTTTGCTTGAGCTGCAGGCAGGATGTGAGCACGGGCCTTCTCTCGATTGCCTAGTACACCTATCTCGTTTGCATTTGAGATCTCGTTCCAACTCGACTTTGATTCGTCGTTCACTCTCCAACACAAACTGCGTTTAGGTTGGAATTGTCGATGACGTTCCAAATCCGCTTGTCGATGACACGTCGGCCTGGCCGGACAACATCATCAGTACAAGCTTCGACGCGCTCGGGGACCGCCCTGGTGACTAGCTCCGACAGCCCGGTCCCGCACCTCGAAGCCCACGATGTCCATGCCAGCCGTGGCGTGGCGCGGCGCGAGAATAATCACGGAGCCGTGAGTGCCCGAATGACGGCGGACGCTCCCGCCGGCTGAGCACCCGCGATGAGGGTTCTGAACAGCACCGTCCCGATGAGCGCATCCGCGAGTGCCGCGGGGTCCGCGGCCTCACGAAGCTGGCCGAGCGACTGGCCGCGCGCGAGCCGATCAACCAGGCCCTGGTGATAGGGACCGGTCGTCATGGCGTACAGCAGTTGGGCGTGACCCTGATCGTCGGAGGCCGCCGAGATCAGCGCACGCGTGAGCGCGGCGACGGCAGGGTCCCGGAGGGACGCCGTGATCCGTTCGAGCCACTCAGTCAAGTCGACGTCGAGCGATCCCGTGTCCGGCACCGGTTGCTGGGGCAGCGTGAGTTGCCCCTCCAATACGAGGTCCGCGACGATGAGGGCCTTGGAGGCCCACCACCGGTAGATCGTCTGGCGCCCGCACCCTGACCGCGTTGCGATCGCTTGAAAGCTGAGCTGCTGATAGCCGCGCTCGGCGATCAGGTCCCGGGCTGCTTCCAGGATGGAGCGTCGAACGGATTCACTGCGGGGTCTCCCTCGCGCAGCATTCGTCATGTGTCTAGTATAAGTTCGTACTCGCATTACGAGGCAGATGTATCGTAATATCGGCGCTAGCGCATCCGCCGCGCAACCAAGGAGATTCCCATCAAGGCTTCCCAGCTCAACCCTGAACTGCGCGCAATCTATCGTTTCGTCCCGAACCTGCCGACCGGGCGACTGTGGCGGATCAGGGCCATCCGTCGACTCCTCCGTGCTGCGACCCAACCGAAGCGCCCCAAAGGAATGACCTTCGAGAAGATCGACTTCGGACCAGGTGCTGGCGTGCGCGTCTTCACTCCCGCTTCGGGGGGATCCGGCGCCGCATTGCTCTTCCTACACGGCGGTGGCATGGTGATCGGCGCGGCGTCGCAGGAAGACGCGCGCCTCATCCAGATCGCCGACGAGCTCGACATCGTCACCGTGTCCGTCGAGTACCGCCTCGCACCCGAGAATCCCTATCCTGCCCCACTCGACGACTGCCTCCAGGCGTGGCGCTGGCTGCAGGACAATGCGAAAGCACGCGGCATCGACCCGGAGCGCATCGCGGTAGGCGGACAAAGCGCGGGTGGGGGCCTCGCTGCGGGCCTCGCGCTGCGCATCCACGACGAACTTCAGGTGCAGCCCATCGCACAACTCCTGTTCTGCCCGATGCTTGACGATCGGACGGCAGCAGACCGCACGCGAGACGCCGAGAACAATTTCCTTTGGAACAACCGATCTAATCTGACCGGCTGGACTGCGTACCTCGGTGACGCGCCCGGCGGTCCCGAGGTTCCTGCCTACGCGGCGCCGTCGCGACGTCGTGACCTCTCCGGCCTGCCTGCCGCGTGGATCGGGACGGGCGACATCGAACTGTTCTTCACAGAGGACCGCAGCTATGCGGAAGGACTCTCGGCGGCGGGCGTCGACTGCACTCTCGTCGTCGTCCCCGGTGCACCCCACGCTTTCGAATCGGTCGCCATCAGCGCTCCTATAGCAAAAAAATATTCTGCAGACGCGCTCGCGTGGCTGAAGCAACAGCTCACGATCACCGGAAATAACTAAGGAGAATCCCATGGCGAAGACAGACAAGCCCCTCACCGCGAAGTCCTCGATCGGCGAGTGGTTGAAGCATCCGGTGGGTGCTCCTCTGATCCGGGACCTGCTCGCGGGCGGCGGACAGACCGAATCGGCGCTGAGGCCGGTTCGCATGCTCGCACTCCAGAAACTCGTCAGCCTCAGCCAGGGACAGATGCCCCAGTCCGTGATCGATGACCTCGTCCTGCGCGCCAATGGCGGCGAAGCGCCCTCCGAAGACGCTGAAGAGGAGGCGGGCGACCTCGCAGCCCCGGTCAACCTCCCGTCGAAGTTAAGGGGCGAAGTCGTCGTCGTCATCGGGGTCGGTGGCATGGGTGAGCTCATCGCCCGCCGCCAGGGCACCGGCAAGCGCCTCCTCATCGCCGACTTCAGCCAGGATGCCCTCGACCGGGTGCGCACCGCCCTGCGCGGCGACGGGTACGACGTGACAGACCGCAAGGTCGACGTGTCCTCCCGCGAATCGATGGCCGCGCTCGCGGCGGAGGCGGCGGCCCTGGGCCCCGTGTTCCAGGTCATCCACACCGCCGGACTGTCGCCCGTCCAGGCATCCGCCGCCGCAATCACCGCCGTCGACCTGGTCGGTGTGGCAAACATGCTGGAGGAGTTCGCGGCCGTCGTCGAGGCAGGCGGTGCCGGTCTCGTCATTTCCAGCATGGCCGGATACGGCATCGACCTGACACAGCAGGACGAAGAGGCGCTCGCTAACGATGACCCGGCCAGTCTCGCGCAGCTGCCGTTCATCAGCGCCCTCACCGACCCCGGTGCGGCGTACGGTTACGCCAAGCGCGGCAACATCTTGCGCGTCGAGGCCGCGAGCGTCGCCTGGGGCCGCCGCGGAGCCCGCGTGAACTCGATCAGCCCCGGGGTTATCGCCACCCCACTCGGCCAGCAGGAACTCAACGGCGAACACGGCGACGTCATGCGTGCCATGATCGAGTCCTCCGGCGCCGGCCGACTCGGAACCCCGAACGACATCGCCGACGCCGCAGCCTTCCTCCTCGGCCCGACGGCTTCCTTCATCACCGGCACCGACCTCCTCGTCGACGGCGGAGTAGTCGGAGCGCGCAGCGCAAGCTAAAGGACGATCCACGGGTCGTGCGGCAGCACATGTGAGCCAACTGCCGCACGACCACCTTGGTCTTCAACGACTCCTCATCGCATCAAATATCGGAACAGGTGTTCAGGAGCTGCATCGCAGAGGGCCGACGGCGCCCTCGTCTATCGTTCCGGTCAAGATTCGACTCTGACAACTGCACGAGCCACGTTGGCACTTCAAGAGCATGGCCAGCCGAGAGCGAGATATCGGGCCGAGACCGTCGCGACCGAGACCTCATGCCTTGTGGTCTGCCGGAACAGGTTCGGCGGCTGCCGCCCGATCGCATCGTGCGTCGCCCAGATCGCGCCCAGGGCCCACCGGATCGCATCGACTTCCGCCAACGCACAATGCCCAGCCAGTCGACCATCGCCAGATCACGCTCTGTCACCTGCCCCTCCATGACCTCCGGCACACGGCCGCGAGTCTCGCCGTGAGCGTCGGCGCGAACGTGAAATCGGTGCAGCGGATGCTCGGCCACGCCTCCGCCGCGATGACCCTGGACATCTACGCGGACCTCTTCGATGCCGACCTGGACGCCGTTGCCACCCTCCTGAATCAGGCTGCCACGTTCTCAAGTGTTGCCAAAGTGTTGCCACGGGAGGATTTTGGCCAAGAAAAACCCCCACATCCCTTGAAAACACTGGGATGTAGGGGGAAGACACGTGCGGAGACGGTGGGATTTGAACCCACGGTACCCCGTGAAGGGTACTCCACCTTAGCAGGGTGGTGCACTAAGCCGTACTATGCGACGTCTCCTTGGCGCCTGCGCAGAATTCACCGAGCAAACACACGAGTGTAATCATAACCGTACCGGCGGCATCCGTTTGCACGGGTGCCCGAAGGCCCGCGCCTACTGGTTGTTGAGGGTGCGGCCGACGGAGCAGGTCAGCTCCCCGGCGGTCTGGCCGGTCGCCGACTCCGACAGGGTCGTGGCGTCCGTCGGGGTAGGGATCGGGGTGGCGCCGGCGGATGCCGTGGGATCGGGCGTCGCGGAAGCATCCGTCGTCGCGGCGGGCGTCGGAGTCGCGGTCGCGCTCGGGTCGAGCGTCGCGCCGCGCCCCGTTGTACCGCCGAGCTTGAGGGCCTTGTCGGCCGCGACCGCGGTGAAGAGTTCCTTGAAGTCGGGCTGGAGCGGGAGCACTCCGCCGGTCGTGCCGCCGGTGGGCACCTGCACGAAGACGACCTGGTTCAGGTCGATGTCCTTGAGCGCGACCGCGATCGACGCGATCACGGAGACGTTGTTGAGGCTATCGGAGAGCTTCATGTTGGCGGTCACGGCCTTCGCGAGCGAATACACCTTGAGCGGGTCCGACAGCGTGCTCGCGCTCTTGATGGTGCGCACCAGGGCCGACATGAAGACCTGCTGGTTGTTGATCCGGGTGAGGTCGCTGCCGTCGCCCACACCGTGGCGGGTACGGAGGAACTGCAGGGCCGCAACACCCTCGAGGGTGTGCATGCCGGGCTTGAGGAAGGTGCCGGTGTACTCGTCCTGGATCTCCTCGGCGACACAGACCGGTACGCCGCCGACGGCGGTGGACATGGCCATCACGCCGCTGAACTGGACCTCGGCCGCGAAGGGGATGGTCAGACCGGTGAGCTTCTCCACGGTGAGCACCGTGCAGGCGAGCCCGCCGTACGTGAGCGTGGTGTTGATCTTCTGGCGGCTCATCGAATTGAACGTGCCGCCGCTCGGGTCGGGGCAGGCCGGGATCGGCACGAACATGTCGCGCGGGAAGCTGATCACGGAGGCGTTGGTGTGGTCCTGCGAGATGTGCAGGAGCATGGTGACGTCGTTGAGGTCGCCGGTGGAGTCCTCCGGGCCGAACGACGGGTCCTGGCCCTTGCGGCTGTCACTGCCGACGATGAGGAGGTTGACGCCGCCTGTGATGGCGCCGATCTGCGGGACGGGGCCGTTCGTCTCGTTGGCGAGGTGCACACCGGGCTGCGCGCTCGATGCGACGTCGAGGGTGGCGATCGCGGCGACGGAGACGCCGCTGACGAGCACGACGGCCATGGCCGCTGCGAGGAACTTGACGACGGTGACGACCGGGTTCGAGTGCTTCAACCGGCCGTGCCGCGCGATGGTGCTGAGCTTGTGGGATCGTGCGGAACGGAGTCTCGGTTGGTCGCTCACTCAGATCCCTTCTGTGGTGCCGGCCGGGTAACGGGTTCGTGCGGAGGGCGTGGGATTCGAACCCACGAGACATTTCTGTCCACCAGTTTTCAAGACTGGCTCCATCGGCCGCTCGGACAGCCCTCCCGTTCGCGGCCCGGTCCGGCGAAGAACGCCCGGTCGACAACACACGAATACCGACCGATTCTAGCCGATCGCGCCTTCCTCACCCTGCCAGCAGGCTGGGACGCCCGCAGCGAGGCGGTTCGGAGGGGTGCCGGAGCGGCGTCAGAGCGACGCGAGAACCGTGGCGAGGCCGTCGTCGAGCACGGCTCCCGTGATCTCCCCGGCCGCCGCGAGCACCTCATGGGGGGACTGGCCCATGGCAACGCCGCGGCCCTCGAGCCCGGCCCACTCGAGCATCTCGATGTCGTTGCGTCCGTCACCGACGGCCATCACCCGGGCACGGGGGATGTCCAGCTCGGCTCGGACCCGCTCCATTGCGGTGGCCTTGTTGACGCCGTCGGGCGCGATGTCGAGCCACGCGGTCCAGCCGATCGAGTAGCTCACCCGGTTGAGGCCCATCTGCTCGACGACCTGCAGGAAGTCTTCCATCTCGTGGTCAGGCGAGATGACGACGACGCGGGTGGCCTCGTGGCGGAGCAGCTCGTCGAACTCGACGTGTTCACTGTCGAGGCCGATGGTGGCATCCGGGAAGGGTTCGGTGTACCGGTAGAAGCCGTGCTCGTCTTCGACGGCGTAGCGTGCGTCGCCGAGGTGCGAGCGGATCGAGAGCAGCACCTCGCTCGGGTCGAAGGTCTCGACCCATTCGCGGCGATACCCGGTCGGCGCGGTCAGGTCCCGGCGCAGGGTGATCGCGCCATTAGAGCAGACCACGTAGCGGGGCGTTATGTCGAGGCGCTCGAGCACCGGCAGGGTGGCCGCCGTCGAACGACCGGTTGCGAGCATGATCTCGTGCCCGGAGCGGGTGAGCCGCTGTACTTCCTCGAGCACGGAGGGGCTGATCGAACCGTCTTCGTGCACGGTGGTTCCGTCGATGTCGAGGGCGACGAGCCAGGGCGAGACGGTCGCGGTCATCGGATCGGCTCGAGGACTTCGAGGCCGCCGAGCCAGGGCCGCAGCGCCTCGGGGACGAGCACCGAGCCATCCGCTCGCTGGTGCGTCTCGAGAATCGCGACGATCCAACGCGTGGTCGCGAGGGTGCCGTTGAGGGTGGCGACCGGCGCGGTCTTGCCCGATTCGGTGCGATAGCGGATGTCCAGACGTCGGGCCTGGTACGTGGTGCAGTTGCTCGTGCTGGTCAGCTCGCGGTAGGCGTTCTGGGTGGGCACCCACGCCTCGATGTCGAATTTGCGGGCCGCGCTCGACCCGAGGTCGCCCGCTGCGACGTCGATCACGCGGTAGCTGAGACCGAGGGACTGCAGCATGCCCTCCTGCAGGGCGACGAGGCGGTCGTGCTCTGCCTCGGCGTTCTCGGGGAGGACGTAGGTGAACATCTCGAGCTTGTTGAACTGGTGCACCCGGATGATGCCGCGGGTGTCCTTGCCGCCGGAGCCGGCCTCGCGGCGGTAACAGGTGGACCAGCCGGCGTAGCGCAGCGGGCCATCATTCAGGTCGAGGATCTCGTCGGAGTGGTACCCGGCGAGCGCGACCTCGCTCGTGCCGGTGAGGTAGAGGTCGTCGGCGGGAAGGTAGTAGATCTCGTCGGCGTGCTCGCCGAGGAAGCCGGTGCCGTCCATGATCTCCGGGCGGACGAGCGTGGGCGTGATCAGGGGGATGAACCCGGCCTGGAGCGCGCGGTCGAGGGCCATGTTCATCAGGGCGATCTCGAGCCGGGCTCCGATGCCGCGCATGAAGTAGAAGCGCGCTCCGGACACCTTCGCGCCGCGGGCCATGTCGATCGCGCCGAGCATTTCGCCCAGCTCGAGGTGATCGCGGGCCTCGAAGTCGAAGGTGGGGATCTCGCCGTGGGTGCGGAGCGTGGTGAAGTTCTCCTCGCCTCCGGCCGGGACGCCGTCGATGATGGGATTGGCGAGGGTGCGGACGATCCCGGTGAAGTCCGCCTCGGCATCCGTCGCGGTCGCCGCAGCGGCCTTGACCCGGGCGGCGAGGGCCTGGGCCTCTGCGACGAGGGCCTTCTTCTCGGCGGGGGGCGCGCTCGCGACCTGCTTGCCGAACTGGTTCTGGGCGGCGCGCAGGTCTTCGTAGGCCTTGATCGAGGTGCGCCTGGCCGTGTCCGCGGCGAGCGCGGCGTCGACAGCTTCGACCGAAGCGCCCCGCGCCTTCTGCGAACGCTTGATCAGATCGGGATTCTCTCGCAGCAGTACAGGATCAATCACCGTGCCAGTCTACAAGCGCCCGCCGGAGCGCCTTGCTAGCCTTACCCCGTGAATACTCCCGGTGAGACTCCGAGCGGCCGTCGAGCGGCCGTCGTGTACAACCCGATCAAGGTTGACGTGGTCAAGCTCCGCGCGAGCGTCGCAGCGGCCGAGTCCGCCGCCGGGTGGTCGGGCACGGTGTGGCTGTCGACGACCGAGACGGATGCCGGTCAGCGGGCGACCCGGACGGCGATCGAACAAGGGGCATCCGTGGTGCTCGCGGCGGGAGGGGACGGCACCGTGCGCGCGGTCGCCGAGGCCCTGCGCGACACGGGCGTTGCCCTCGCGATCGTGCCGGCCGGCACGGGGAACCTGTTGGCCCGAAACCTGGCGCTGCCGCTCGCGAGCCTCGATGCGGCGGTGGAGATCGCGTTCGGCGGCGTGGACCGGGCGATCGACCTCGGCGTCGCAGTGCTCACCGACACCGAGGGTGAGAAAGCCGAACACGTCTTCCTGGTGATGGCCGGCCTCGGGCTCGATGCCCAGATGATCGCCAACACGAGCGCCGATCTCAAGAAACAGGTCGGCTGGCTCGCGTATGTCGATGCCGGCATGCGGGTGATCCCGAAGTCGAAGCCATTCCGCATCCGTTATAGCCTCGAGGGTCGCACCGACCGGCCGGCGCACGTGAGCACGATCCTGGTCGCGAACTGCGGGGTCCTGCCGGGCAACATCCAGTTCCTGCCCGATGCCCAGGTGGACGACGGGATTCTCGACATCGCCGTGCTGCAGCCCAAGGGCGTCCTCGGCTGGCTGACCATCTGGCGCAGGGTGACGTGGGAGAACGGCGTGCTGCGCCGCTCCGCGGTCGGGCGCAGGATCATCGCCCAGAGCGAGTCGAGCAACGAACGGGTGATGACGACGCTTCGGGGTTCACGGATCAGGATCGTGCTCGAGCACCCGCAGGAGTTCGAGATCGACGGCGACGAGTTCGGCCCGGTGCGCGCCGTCTCCCTGCGTGCCGACCCCGGCGCGCTCACGGTGCGGATGCCCGCGCCCGCTTCCGCGTAACGCCCCCCGGCCCCGCCCCACTCCGCCTGCTTTCCTGCTCGCGAGAGTACACTTTTGGCCCTTAAACCCGCGGTTTGAGGGCCAAAAGTGTACTCTCGCGGACCGAAGGAGACCGGGGAGCGGCGCGGCGGGGCGCGGGGCGGGGGTGGCGGGTCAGGCGCCGCGGAGGAGGGCGTCGAGCCAGGCGCGCGCGCCGATGTAGACGTCGTCGTCGTAGCGCTTGGTGTACTCGTTCTGCTGCAGGTCGGCCCGGGGGTACGAGCCGAGGAAGATCACCTTCGGGCTGAACCGGCGCAGGCCGAGCAGGGCGTCGGCGACGCGTTCGTCGTGGATGTGCCCGTCGGCGTCGATCACGAACCGGTAGCGACCGAGCGCGTCGCCGATCGGACGCGACTGGATCAGCGAAAGGTTGACCCCGCGGGTCGCGAACTGCTCGAGCAATTCGAGGAGCGCCCCCGCGCGGTCCTCCGGCAGCTCGACGATGAGGCTCGTCTTGTCCGCACCGGTGCGTTCCGGGATCACGGTCGTGCGGCTGACCAGCACGAACCGGGTGACGGCGTTCGGGTTGTCACCGATGTCGGTGGCGAGAACCGTGAGGTCGAGATGGTTCTCGATCCCCGGAGGGGCGACCGCGGCATCCGCCTGTTCGGTCTCGAGCAGTGAGGCCGGCGCCGCCACATTGCTCGAGGCGGGGATGTGGCCGTGGTGCGGAACGTTCGTCTCGAGCCAGTTCCGGCACTGGGCGTATGCGACCGGATGCGCGGCGACGATCTTCACGTCGGCAAGCGTCGTGCCCGGCCTGGCCACGAGCACGAAGTTCACCGGCACGAGATACTCGCCGATGATCCGGAGGTCCGGCACCTTCGCGAGCGCGTCCTGGGTGGCGGACACGCCGCCGTCGACGGAATTCTCGATCGCGATCATCGCGGCGACGCTGCGACCGGAGACGACGTCGGCGAGCGCCTCGCCCACGTTGTTGACGGAGCGCCAGGCCTGGCCGCGCGCCTCGGGCACCTGGGCGAGTGCCGCCTCGGTGAAGGTGCCCGCCGGCCCCAGGAAGCTGTAGCTGGCTTTGCGCGTCTCGGACATGGCTCACAGCCTACTTGCAGTGCCAGACTGGGGACATGAATGAACGTGCGGGCACTCCGGCCCTGGAATCAGACCTGATCGATGTCGACGCGCTGATCAAGGCGTACTACGACCTGAAACCCGATGTGACCGTGCCCGCCCAACGGGTGGCATTCGGCACCTCCGGGCACCGTGGCAGTTCGCTGAACACGGCCTTCAACGAGAACCACATCATCGCGACGACGCAGGCCATCGTCGAGTACCGCACCAATCAGGGCATCACGGGCCCCCTTTTCATCGGGACGGACCCGCACGCGCTGAGCGCCCCGGCGTACACGACGGCGCTCGAAGTGCTCGTCGGCAACGGCGTGCGCGTGCTCGTCGACGAGTTCGACGACTACGTGCCCACCCCGTCGCTCTCGCACGCGATCCTCGCCTACAACCGGGCAGGGAACACCGATGAGGCCGACGGCATCGTCGTCACCCCCAGCCACAACCCCCCGACCGACGGCGGCTTCAAGTACAACCCCCCGCACGGTGGACCGGCCGACAGCGACGCCACCTCCTGGATCGCCGCGCGCGCCAACGAGCTCATCGCCGGCGGACTCGTCGACGTGAAGATGAGCGAACCGAGCGCGGTCGAGACCTACGACTTCCGCGGTGCGTACGTGAACGACCTCGAGAACATCATCGACATGGCCGCCATCAAGGCGAGCGGCATCCGCATCGGCGCAGACCCCCTCGGCGGTGCGAGCGTCGGCTACTGGGGAGCGATCCGCGACCGCTACGAGCTCAATCTCACCGTCACGAACCCCAAGGTCGACCCGACCTGGCGCTTCATGACCCTGGACTGGGACTCCAAGATCCGGATGGACCCGTCGAGCCCCTCCGCGATGGCCTCGGTCATCGCCCACAAGGACGACTTCGACATCCTCACCGGCAACGACGCCGACGCCGACCGGCACGGCATCGTCACGCCGGACGGCGGCCTGATGAACCCGAACCACTTCCTCGCCGTCGCGATCGACTACCTCTACAGCCACCGCGAGGGCTGGCGCGCTGACGCCGCGATCGGCAAGACGCTCGTCTCCTCGACGATGATCGACCGGGTCGCCGGCTTCCTCGGCCGCGACCTCTGGGAGGTGCCGGTCGGGTTCAAGTGGTTCGTGCCCGGGCTCATCGACGGTTCGGTCGCGTTCGGCGGCGAGGAGAGCGCCGGTGCGAGCTTCGTGCGCTTCGACGGCACGGTCTGGACGACGGACAAGGACGGTATCCTGCTGGCCCTGCTCGCCTCCGAGATCCTCGCCGTCACCGGCAAGAGCCCGAGCCAGCGCTACGCCGAACTCGTCGAGCACTTCGGCGACCCGGCGTACGCCCGGGTGGATGCCGCGGCGACGCCCGCGCAGAAGGCCCAGCTCGGCAAGCTCGACGGCGACGCGATCACCGCGACCGAACTCGCCGGCGAGAAGATCCTCGCGAAGCTCAGCCACGCCCCAGGCAACGGGGCCGCGATCGGCGGCCTCAAGGTCGTCACCGAGAACGCCTGGTTCGCCGCCCGGCCGAGCGGCACAGAGGACGTCTACAAGATCTACGCCGAGTCCTTCAAGGGCCCGGAGCACCTCCGCCAGGTGCAGCTCGAGGCGAAGGCGATCGTCGACGCCGCCATCGCGTAGACACTTTCGTAGACGGATGCCGTCGCGCACGTTCGCCGGTCGGCGGGCGCGGGCGGCGGCATCCGTCGTGTGACGCGGCCGGTGGTTAGGGGATGCTCCAGTAGTACGCGGTGGCGCCCGGGTGCTTCACGGTGATCGCGTAGTCGACGGAACGGTAGTCGGTGTCGTCGGTGTGGCCTGCGTAGTAGATGACGATGTCGTCGCCGCTGCCCTCGATGCGGGTCACGACGCCGGTGTGGTCGCGGTCGCCCGAGTTGTCCCAGTCGAACTGCACGACGTCGCCGACCTTGACCTGGTCGCGCTGCTGGTCGGTGAGCGCGGTCGCACGCCCAGAGCTCGCGAGGTAGTTGCGGAACGCGGTCGAGCTGACCCAGGCGTTCGAGTGGGTGAAGGACGAGCCGGTGCCCTTGGACCACCAGCTGCCGTCCATGGCCCAGCCGCGCTGGATCAGGGACTGGCTCGTGAAGTTGACGCAGTCGTTGTCGGTGACGACGCCGTAGTCCGCCGTGTTGTAGTTCGTCCAGTGCGCGATCATGTAGTCGACCTGGGCCTGCACTCCGCCGGTCGAAGCCGCCGCGACGGGGGCGGGCGCGGCGGTCGTCACGGGCGCCGGAGCGGGTGTCGGCGTTGCGGTCGCGACAGGCGCGGTGTCGACGGCGACGGGAGCACCGGCATCCGCCGGCGTCGCCCGAGGGGTCGCGGTGTCTGTGGGGGTCACCGATGTGGCGATCTCCGCTCGCGCCGAGTCTGAATCGTCGTCGCCCCAGGATGCGACGGCGGCGGTGCCGATCACGAGAGCAGCGAACGCGAGCGCGGCTGCGCTGATGCGAAAGCGTCGGGTGAACTGCACGAATTCCTCGTCTCATTTGGGGGGGGATATATCCAGATAATCACACTTCAATGGGAAAACTGCCCGCCAAGCTATGAAGTGTCGCTGAATCGCCGGGCTAGGCGACGCTCCAGTAGCTCACCGTTCCCCCGGTGTTCGCGAGGGATTCCTCGACGGACTTGTCGAGGCTATCTTCGGTGTGACCTGCGTAATAGAGGTGCGTTCCCGAGGCGTCCTTGACGACGCGGGTGACGATTCCGGTGTGGTCTTTGTCGCCGGAGCGGTCCCAGTCGAATTGCACGATGTCGCCCACCTTGACCCGGCTGCTTTCGCCGGCGGTGAGCGGCGTGGCACGCTCGGGGTGGGCGGACAGGTACGCGGCGAACGCGGTCGAGCTCGACCAGGCGGAGCTGTATCCGGCGCCTGCAGCGCTATAGGACCACTCGGCGTCCATCGTCCACCCGCGCGCGATCAGCGACTGGCTCGTGAAGTTGACGCAGTCGTTGCCGCCGATGGCGCCGTAGACGGCGGAGTTGTATGAGTTCCAGTGGGCGCGCACGTAGCCGATCTGGGCCGTGATGCGCGGGTCGGGGACGTACTGGAAGGTGAGCGGGCTCACGCCGGCGGCGACGGCCACAGCGGGTGCGGTGTCGGCCGCGGCGCCGGTGCTCGCGAGGGCGCTCGCTGCGCCGCTCGGGGCCGGGGTCGGGGTCGCGGCGGCGAGGGGGGCCGCGGCATCCACGAGGGGCGTGATCGCCTGCGAGAGCGACGCGACCGAAGACGCCTTCGACGCGGCGGCTGCTGTCGCGGCCGCTGCGGCGGCGTTCGCGGCATCCGCAGGGGTGCTCGCGACGGGAACGATCGCCCCGGTGCTGTCGACGAGCGAGACCGCCACGGAACCGGTGCCGTAGTCGGTCGACGCGGGCGTCGAGATGGTGACCGTCGTGTCGGTCGCCGAGAGCACGGTGCCGGCGTTGCCGCCGAAGCTCACGCCCGACACTCCCGCGAGCCCGGAGCCGGTGACGCTCACGACCGTTCCGCCGGTGACAGGTCCGGCAGAGCCGCCGTCGCCGGCGCTCACCGCGCTGTAGATGACGGGGCTGCCGGCCACGACGGGCACGGCGGCCACGACACTCGCCGGCACCGGGCGCGAGGCCGCGAGTGGGGCGGATGCCGCGGTGGCGACCCCGGGGGACGCCTGGCTCGAGAGCGGGACGAAGAGGCCGAAGCACAGGCTGGCGGCGGCGGCCGAGCCGGCCAGCCAGATCAGCGGGCGGTGGCCGGACGGCGCCTTCTCGAGGCGGTGCCGGGAACGGACGACGCCGAGGGAGTCGGAGGAGCGGGCGGCGGTCGCCAGGGAGCCTGTCGACAGGGAGTCCGAGGACGGCGAATCGGTCGGCCGTGGAGGGCTGATGGGGCGGAGGGGCAGTGGATCTTCCCGGCGATGGCGGGAGCGGGCGGGACCTTCAGGACGTGTATGGGGGCGCACGAAATCGTTTCTGGACGGCGGACGGGGACCCGACATGCGAACACGCGCACATGCCAGAACCCTGTGCGGAACCTCCGAAACCCATGCGTGAGCCGGACCTAGTGATAGGTCGGGGCCGCCGGGAGACCGAAGAATTCCTCGAGAGTGGTCACGCCATCCGTGTGCATTTCGGTCGCGAGGTCGACGCCGATGTAGCGGAAATGCCACGGTTCATACGCGTAGCCGGTCACGGCGACCTTGTCCTCCGGATAACGGAGCAGGAAACCGTATTTCCAGGCGTTGTGCGCGAGCCAGGTGCCCTGGGGAGTCGCCCCGAAGCAGGCGTCGAGGGAGCAACTCGCCGGCAGGGCGCTGATGTCGATCGCGAGGCCGGTCTGGTGTTCGCTCGTGCCCGGCCGGGCGGTGCTCGTGTCCGCGACGGCCTGCCCGTGGGCCGAGACGTCGTCGTTGTACACCGCGACCTGGGTGGGATAACTGCGGTAGGAACTCTGCGACTGCAGCTTCAGCCCGGTCTCGGCCGTGAAGGCGGCGAAAAGGGCCACGACGGCGTCGGATGCCTCCCGGCGGAGCTGCGGTTCCCAGACGTGCGGCACGGGCACGGTCACGAGATCCGGCGGGGTGTAATCGGCCGGCTGCAGGGGGCGGTCCTTGTCGACGACGACCCAGATGCTGGTCGGGTCATCGTGCGAACGCGCCGCCTTGTCGAAGCGCGGGACCAACGCTATCGGCGTCGGTGATGCGGTCGGGGCCGGGCGCGCGGCATCCGTGGGTGTCGGCCGGTCGCCGGGCGTGTGCGTCGCGGGAGACCCGGGGTCTGGCGTCGCGCCGGGCAGCGCCGTTGCGACGGATGCCGGGGCGTGCGTCGCGAAAAAACCGAGCGCGACGGCCCCGCCGGCCACGAGAACGGCAGCGAGGGAGATAGCCGTGATCCGTCGCCAACCCATCCTGTGTGAACCCCCCGTTTGACCTTCTGTACGCACGCTCATGAGCCTAGTCCCGGGACTCGCCCCACGAGCGTGCCGAAACACCCCCCAACGGCCGGGAACGGGGTCCGGGAATCTGTTGATGATTCCCTGCCCGTCGTGTAACTTTGCAGACGATGCAAACTCCTCCCGCTTCCGCCTCCTCGCCCGCCTCCGCTCCCCTGATGTCGCACCGGCAGATCCTGTTCGTCATCTTCGGCCTGATGGCCGGGATGTTCCTGTCGGCTCTCGACCAGACCATCGTCGGGACGTCGATGCGCACCATCGCCGACGACCTCGACGGAATGTCGCTGCAGGCCTGGGTGACGACCGCGTACCTGATCGTCTCGTGCATCAGCACGCCGATCTACGGCAAACTCAGTGACATCTTCGGGCGCCGGCCGCTGTTCCTGATCGCGATCACCGTGTTCCTGATCGGGTCCCTCCTGGCCGGGATGTCGCACTCGATGTATGAGCTCGCGGTATTCAGGGCAATCCAGGGCCTCGGCGCCGGCGGCCTGATGGCCCTTCCGCTCACGATCATGGGCGACATGCTCGCGCCGCGGGAGCGCGCCAAGTACCAGGGCTACTTCCTCGCCGTCTTCGGCATTTCGAGCGTCATCGGCCCGCTCATCGGCGGTGTCCTCTCCGGCGCGACGACGATCCTCGGCATCACCGGCTGGCGGTGGGTGTTCCTGATCAACATCCCGATCGGCATCGTCGCGCTCATCATCGTGATCCGCTTCCTGCACATCCCGCACTTCAAGCGTCCCGTACGGATCGACTGGTGGGGTGCCGTTACAGTCATCGTCGCCGCAGTGCCGCTGCTGCTCGTCGCCGAACAGGGCCGCACCTGGGGCTGGTGGTCGTTCACCTCGGTCGCCTGCTACGTGACCGGCGTGCTCGGCATCGTGCTGTTCATCGTGGCCGAGCGACTGATGGGCGATGACGCGCTCATCCCGCTCAAGCTCTTCCGGTCGGCGACGTTCTCGATGGCGACAGTGCTCGGCGTCTTCGTCGGTTTCGGAATGTTCGGCGCGATGATGACCGTCCCGCTCTACCTGCAGCTCGTGAACGGCGCCACCCCGACCGAGAGCGGCTTCATGATGCTCCCGATGATCCTCGGCCTGATGATCTCCTCGATCGTGAGCGGCCAGATCATCGCCCGCACCGGCAAGTACCGCGTCTTCCCCACGGTCGGCACCGCGTTCATGGCCGGCGGGTTCTTGCTCTTCACCTTCGCGACCGCGGACAAGCCGGTCTGGTTCATGATGACGGGCATGCTCCTCGTGGGTCTCGGTCTCGGCCAGCTCATGCAGACGCTGACCATCGCGAGCCAGAACTCGGTGGGACCGCGGGACATCGGCGTCGCGACATCCGCTTCGACGTTCTTCCGTCAGATCGGTGGCACGCTCGGCACCGCCGTGCTGTTCTCGGTGCTCTTCACCCGCATCCCGGACACCCTCGGCGCGGCATTCGGCAATCCGACGATCGTCGCCGGCGTCAAGGCGGCCGCCTCCGATCCGGCCGTGCTCGCCGACCCAGCCAACGCCGGCATCCTGGCCCTGTTGCAGAAACCGGCCGGGCTCGGGACGGCCCTCGACGGGGACACCTCGTTCCTGAACGCGGCGGACCCTCGGCTCTCGCAGCCTTTCCTCGTCGGCTTCAACGACGCCACGGTCACGGTGTTCTGGGTGAGCCTCGTCGTCGTGCTGATCGCCTTCGTACTGAGCCTCTTCCTCAGGGTCGATCCGCTCCGCAAGACGAGCGCCATGCAGGAAGCGGCCGACGAGCACGCCGCGACACAGGCAACCGAGCGGGCCTCCGAGGCCATGATCGCGCAGCACGCCGCCGACACGATGGGAGCCCTCGTCGAGCCGGGGCTCGACACCGACGAATTCGAACGCCCGGGCCGCGCCTGACACGGGCGCCCGACACGGGCGGTTGGCGGGCGGATGCCGGGCGCGGGAATTCGGGAGCGCCCGGCGGCGTTGTCCTTGAGATGCGTATTGTAATTGCAGGTGGACACGGAAAGATCGCCCGGCTTCTGACCCGGGACCTCACGGCTGACGGCCACGAGGTGATCGGACTGATCCGGAACCCGAACCAGGCGGACGACCTCCGCACCGACGGCGCGACCCCGGTCGTGCTCGATCTCGAGGCAACGACTCCCGCCGAGCTCGCGGAGGTTCTGTCCGGGGCCGACGTGGCCGTCTTCGCCGCAGGCGCAGGCGGGGGCAGCGGCGACGCGCGCAAGACGAGCGTCGACCTGGGGGCATCCGTTCTACTCGCCGATGCGGCGGAGACAGCAGGCGTGCGCCGGTTCCTGCAGGTCTCGTCGACCGGGGCCGACCTCGTGCGCGACGACGCCGAGCCTGCCGGAGTGCCCGCGGACTTCGTGGCCTACCTCCGTGCCAAGCTCGCCGCGGAGGAGGATCTCGTGCGCCGGGACCTCGCCTGGACGATCGTGCGCCCGGCCGGTCTCACTGACGAGCCGGCCGCCGGGCTCGTGACCCTCGAGCACACCGGTCCGGGTATCCCGGAGGTACGCGGCACGATCCCCCGCGCGGACGTCGCGGCGGTTCTCGCCGCGCTCATCGTCTCGGGCTCCGGCGCCCTCGAGACGCTGTACCTGGTCTCCGGCCGCACGCCGGTCCAGGCTGCGGTCTCCGCCCTCGCCTGACCCGGGCGGTAGCACGCGAAAGCGGGTGAATCGTCGTTCTCACCATTCGAGAACGACGATTCACCCGCTTTCGCGTTTCTGATCGGGCGGGAATCAGCCCTTGACGGCGCCCGCCATGATGCCGGAGATGAGCTGCTTGCCGGCGAGGACGAACAGGATCAGCAGGGGAAGCGTCGCGAGCACGGCGCCGGCGAGGACGACGGAATAGTCCACGTACTTGGCGGACTGGAGCTGGCTGAGCGCGACCTGGAGTGTCGGGTTCTGCGGGGACACGATCATCGGCCAGAGGAAGTCCGTCCAGGCCATCATGAAGGTGAACAGCGAAAGGATCGCCATCGCCGGTCGTGCCGCGGGCACCGCGACGTTCCAGAAGGTCGTGATCATGTTCGCGCCGTCGACACGGGCTGCCTCGATGAGCTCGTCGGGGATGACGTCGACGAGGTACTGCCGCATGAAGAACACGCCGAACGCGGTGACGAGGGTCGGGATGATGATGGCACCGACGGAACCGGTCCAGCCGAACTGACGCATCAGGATGAACAACGGGATGATCCCAAGCTGGGTGGGAATCGCCATGGTCCCGACGACGAAGACCATCAGCCCGTTGCTGCCTCGGAAGCGCAGCTTCGCAAAGGCGTAGCCGGCGAGCGTGGAGAACGAGACCACGGAGACCGTGATGATCGTCGACACCACGACGCTGTTGAGCAGCGCCTGCCAGAACGGGATCGTGTCGAAGACGGCGGCGACGTTGATCCAGAACTGTCCGCCCGGGAGGAGGGGCGGCCATTCCTGGCTCAATACGGATGACGAGCTCGAGCCGACGACGACCGACCACCAGAGCGGGTACGCACCACCGAGGAACAGGGCGAGCAGGATGCCGTACGTGAGGAAACCGGGTCGTCTGTCGATCCCCAGGCCCTTGTGGCCCTTCATCCGCCCGGCGGGGTTCTTCTCGGCGCGGAGCTTGACGGGCCGGGCCGGCCGAACCGGCTCGGTGGGAGTTGGGGTGAGTGTGCCGGTCATGATCTGGGCTCCTTCGCGCCGGTGGGGAGCGTGCTGGATGGAGGGGAATCAACGGGCTCGCCCGCTCCGGATGCCGCCAGTGCAGCCTCCCGGTCGGCCGCGGCCTTGCGCCGCAGCACCCGTTTCGCAGACTTGACGTCCGTGCGGGAATCCGTGGTGGCGATGCGCTGAGAAATCAGGAAGTTCAGGACGCCGAACGCCACGATGATGAGGAACAGGATGAAGGCGACGGCCGAGGCCTTGCCGAAGTTCTGCCGCTGGAACGCCATCTCCCAGAGATAGAGCACGGTGGTCTGGAATTGCCGGTGGGCGCCGCCCGGCGTCGGGGTCGTCGCATCGTACAGGCGAGGCTCCGTGAAGATCTGCAGGCCACCGATGGTGGCGGTGATGATCACGAAGATCATGGTGGGGCGGATGCTCGGCAGCGTGATCGAGAAGAACCGGCGGAAGAATCCGGCCCCGTCGAGGGCTGCCGATTCGTGGATGTCGCGCGGCACCGATTGCATGGCGGCGAGGAGGATGAGGGCGTTGTACCCGGTCCAGCGCCAGTTCACCATGCTGGCGATCGCGATGTGACTGGGGAAGACATCCGTCTTCCACATCACCGGATCGACGCCGACGAAGCTCAGGAGGTGGTTGATCATGCCGTTCTGCTCGCTGAACATGTTCGAGAAGATCAGCGCGACGGCGACCGGAGTCACCACGTACGGGATCAGGACGCTCATGCGCCAGAAGGTCTTGGCCCGCAGGTTCTGGTCGAGAACCGCCGCGATGAAGGTCGCGGCGATGAGCTGCGGGATGCTCGAGAGCAGGAAGATGCTCATCGTGTTGAATAGCGAGTTCCAGAACAGCGGGTCGTTCAGTTCGGCGGCGTAGTTGTCGAATCCGACCCACTCCCCCGGGCCGCTCAGCAGGTTCCAGTGGTTGAGCGACACCACGAAGGTGTAGACCAGCGGGAACAGGCCGACGACGCCGAAGAGCACGAAGAACGGCGAGATGTACAGGTAGGGCGAGAGCTTCACGTCCAGGCGGCTGAGCCGGTGCTTGTAGGTGAGGGCGCTCTTGCGACCGGTACGGTCGGGCCGCGGCGGGCTGCTGGCTTCTGGTTCACGTGTGAGTGTCATGGTGGCTTTCTGCCTTCGAGCGGGAGTGCCCCGGCGCCTGCGGGCGCAGGTACCGGGGCACTCCCACCGAGCGGATGCTTGCTGCTACTTGTTGACGATGAGCTGGTTGAACAGCGTCATGGCGTCGGACCAGGCCTTGTCGCCTGACACGCCCTGATCGAGGGAGATCGTGGACGGTCCGAAGACCTTCTCCTGGATCGTGGAGTCATCCGGTCCCTTGTACTGGGCCTTCACGCCGTCGGCGCGCTTGCTCAGGATGGATGCGATCGGTGCGTCGTTGAAGAAGGCCGAGATGCCGGTCCCCGCAGCGAGTGCAGGATCGGTCTGGGCGGCCGTGACGCTCGGGAACGCGCCTGCCGCCTGGAATTCGGCGACTTCCTGCTTGGCGTCGGTCAGCCAGGTGGCCAGTTCAGCGGCTTCCTTCGGGTGCTTGGACTGCGTCGGAACGGTCAGGAACGAACCGCCCCAGTTGGCGGCTCCTCCGGGGAAGACGTCGGCGAAGTCCCAGCCGGCCGTCGCGCCGACGGCGTCGCCGCCGGCGGTCTTGACCTGGCCCTGGACGACTCCGAGCATCCAGCCCGGGCACATGAAGGTTGCGAAGGTGCCGTCGGTGAACGACGTGCCCTTGTTCCAGTCCCACTGGGTCTGCTTGGCGGAGAGGCCGGCCGCGTTTGCGGCGGCGAGCTTCGTCCATGCGGACTTCAGGTCTGCGTTGTTCTCGACGTTGAGCTTGCCGTCCTTGGTGTAATAGCCCTCGGGGAGCTGGTTGACCATCGAGTTCCAGATGAAGCCGGACTGGTCGAACCACGCCTTGCCGGTTGCCTTCTGGTACTGCTCGCCCACCGCGAAGTACTTGTCCCAGGTGGAGCCGCTGCCCCCGAGCAGGGTGGCGACTGCGGCGCGGTCGGTCGGGAGACCGGCTGCTGCGAAGGCCTTGCTGTTGTAGCAGATGCCCTCCGGGCCGATATCCGTGCCGTATCCGATGATGCGACCGTCCTTGTCGGTGGCCTGGTCGACCTTCCACGAAACCCAGCGGTCCTTGACCGAGTCTGCACCGTAAGCCTTGAGGTCGGTGAACTGGCTCGAGACGTTCTGAATCGCGCCCAGCCAGCCTTCCTCGACGGCGAGAACGTCGGAGAGGCCGCTGCCTGCCGCGATCTTGGTGAAGGCATCCGTCTGGGCATTGCCACCGGTGTCGATGTTGTTGGCCTTGATGGTGATACCGGGGTGCGAGGCCTCGTACTGGGCGTAGAGAGCATCCATGCCCATGGTGCCGAACGTCGTGACGGTCAGCTCGACCGGTGCGGCACTGGCTGAGGTGCCGGTTCCTGCCGATGAACAGCCCGTCGCAATGAGGGCGAAGGATGCGGCGCAGGCTACTGCTGCCCCGACCTTGGTGCGTCGTGAGAACTTCACTGTCACTCCTTTGTGTGCGTGTTTGTGCGTGTGTGTAATGCGAGAAATGTGTGTTGCAAGCGACCGGCGCCTGGCGGGTGGCTCTCAGGGAGAGGCGCCCGCCCAACGGGGTTGTGAGAGCGCTCTCATTTTGGTATGAGAGCGCTCTCACTGATCAACGCAACACTAGGTCACCCACCGATCCCTTGTCAAGGCGACACGAAACCCATTCGGCCGCGACCCTGCGGAGTGCCCCGCGCCCGCCTCGGGACGGCGCTCCGGCTCCGGTGTGCCAGCGCGCTGCGCGCATCCAAATAGACTGACCCCATGACATCGGGAGTCCGCAACGCGCGTCCGCCGCAGCCGACGCTCGAAATGGTGGCGGCCGAGGCCGGCGTGTCCCGCGCCACCGTGAGCCGCGTCGTCAACGGGTCGCCCAAGGTGCGGCCGGAGGTCGTCGTGTCGGTCACGGCCGCGATCGAACGGCTCAATTACGTGCCCAACCGCGCTGCCCGCTCGCTTGCCAGCCGGCAGACCCAGTCTGTCGCCCTCGTCGTGCCGGAAGACATGACGAAGTTCTTCGGCGATCCCTACTTCGCCGCCGTCGTGCAGGGCATCACCCAGCGCCTCGACGAGAGCGACTACACGCTCAACCTTCTGGTCGCCTCCACTGACCCGCGTCACAAGACCATGCGTTACCTGCGCGCGGGAAACGTCGACGGGGCACTCGTCATCTCGCACCACACCGGGGACAACTTCGTCGCCGACCTCGAATCCACGATGCCGGTCGTCTTCGGTGGGCGCCCGACCAACGACTCCGGCGCGAACAATTACTTCGTCGACGTCGACAACATCGCGGGCTCCATGAGCGGCGTCCAGCACCTTGTCGACATCGGCAGGCGCCGGATCGGCACGATCACCGGGCCCGTCGACATGCCGGCAGGCATCGACCGCCTCACCGGGTTCCGCCGGGTGCTCGAGAACGCGGGCCTCGCGACGGATGCCGTCGAGCACGCCGACTTCACGGCCTCCGGTGCCGCGGCGGCCACCCGCCGCCTGCTCGAGCGCTGCCCGGACATCGACGCCCTCTTCGTGGCGAGTGACCTGATGGCGACCGGCGCGCTCGGCGTCCTCGCCGAGCTGGGCAGGGCCGTGCCGAGGGACATCGCGGTTGTCGCATACGACGACAGCCCGGCAGCCACCTCGGGGCCGATCGGGATGACCACCGTGAGCCAGCCCTCGAAGGAGATGGGCTTCGCAATGGCGGACCTGCTCCTGCGCCTGCTCGCGGACGACGAGACCGTGCCGCACCGCAACATCATGCCGACCAGCCTGGTGCTGCGCGAGTCCGCCTGACCCGCTCCGCAGCATCCGCCCCGCACCGCCCCCTGCTCGCGAGAGTGCACTTGTGGCCCTTAAACCCGCGGTTTAGGGGCCGAAAGTGTACTCTCGCGGAACTTCGCGCCCGGCCACAGCCGCGCTCGAACGCTCAGGGAAGCCGGGGTGCGACCTCGCGGGCGATGAAGTCGAGGTGGTCCAGGTCGGCGAGGTCCATGATCTGAAGGTAGACGGTGTCGACGCCGGCTTCTGCGAGGGCGCCGAGACGGTCGACGACCTCCGCGGCGGTACCGGCGAGGCCGTGCTCGCGCAGCTCGGCGGGCTCCCGGCCGACCGCAGCGGCCCGGCGTGCGAACTCGGACTCATCGCGCCCGGCGACCGCGATGAGCGCCACGGAATAGTGCAACTCCCCCGGGTCCCGCCCGATCGTCGCACACGCCGCCCGCACGCCGGCGAACTTGCCGGGAATATCGGCGAACTCGGGGAACGGCAGGTTGAACTCGGTCGCGAAGCGGGCCGCGAGGGCCGGGGTGCGCTTCGCCCCGCCGCCGCCGACGATCACGGGAACCCGCTGCTGGGCGGGCTTCGGGAGGGCGGGGGAAACGACGAGGGTGTAATGCTCACCGGTGAAGTCATATCGATCGCCGACAGGCGTCTCCCAGAGCCCGGTGACGATTTCGAGCTGCTCCTCGAGCATGCCGAAGCGTTTGGCCGGGAACGGGATGCCATAGGCGAGGTGCTCCTTCTCGAACCAGCCGGTGCCGAGCCCGAGCTCGACCCGGCCTCCCGACATCTGGTCGACCTGGGCGACCTGGATCGCGAGGATCCCCGGCGCCCGGTAGGTCACCGAGGAGACGAGGGTGCCCAGGCGGATGCGGCTGGTCTCGCGGGCGAGTCCGGCGAGGGTCGTCCAGGCATCCGTCGGTCCGGGCAGCCCGCCGCCGTCGCCCATGACCATGTAGTGGTCTGAGCGGAAGAACGCATCGAACCCGAGCGCCTCTGTGGCCTGCGCGACCGCGAGGATGTCGTCGTAGCTGGCGCCCTGCTGGGGTTCTGTGAAGATGCGGAGTCTCATCCGTCCAGTCTCCCAGACGGCCCGGAATCAGGACGCGTCGAGGAATTCGACCTCTGGAAGGGCCGCGAACCGGGTGCGCATCACCTGGATCGACTCCGGGTTCTGGTCGACGAGCAGGAAGCGGCGGCCGAGGGACTCGGCGACGGCACCCGTCGTGCCGCTGCCCGCGAAGAAGTCGAGCACCCAGTCGCCCTCGCGACTCGAGGCCTGGATCATCCGCCGCAGGATGCCGACCGGCTTCTGCGTGGGGTAACCGGTCTTCTCCTTGCCCGTCGGCGACACGATCGTGTGCCACCAGACATCCGTGGGCAGCTTGCCGCGCGCGACCTTCTCCGGCGTGACGAGGCCGGGGGCCATGTAGGGCTCGCGGTCGACCGTCGTCGAGTCGAAGTAGTAGTGCTGCGGGTTCTTCACGTAGACGAGGATCGTGTCGTGCTTGGTCGGCCAGCGGTTCTTGGACTTCGCGCCGTAGTCGTATGCCCAGATCAGTTCGTTGAGGAAGCAGTCGCGGCCGAAGAGCGCGTCGAGGAGGACCTTGGCGTAGTGCGCCTCGCGGTAGTCGAGGTGCAGGTAGAGCGTGCCGTCTTCGGCGAGGAGTCGCCAGGCCTCGATCAGCCTGGGTTCGAGGAAGGCCCAGTAGTCCTCGAACTGGTCGTCGTAGCCGAGCAGGTCGCCCTTGATCCGCTCGTAGAGCTGCCCCTTGAACCCCGTGATGGTGCCGGCGGCCGCCAAACCGCCCGCTCGCGGCGAAGACACAGCGACCCCAATCAGGGGGGCGTCCGCCGATGCCGGGTCAGGGACAGACCCGGTCACCGCAGCCACTCGCACCGAAGTGGTCGTGCGCCGATTCTGCTTGCGACCGGTATTAAAGGGCGGGTCGAGATAGATCAGCGTGAACGCCCCGTCGGGAAGGGCAGGCAGGATTTCGAGGTTGTCTGCATGGACGACACGGTTGGGGGAGGACGGGGACCACGCGGTTGGCATTCCCTCATTGTGTCAGTCGGCTTACTCTATGGGGATGACTACAGACTCCCCGACGACCGAATCAACGACTCCGGCGGATGCGACGACGCAGGATACCGCGCGGCCCACCTTCCGGCATGAGCCGGCCCTCTCCCGGTACAGCCTGCTCTTCGGGGACACGACCGCGGGTTTCGCCGACTATGAGATCGACGGCTCCCGGGTGCTCTTCACCCACGTCGAAGTCGACCCCCGGCACCGGGGCGAAGGACTCGCGAGCATCCTCGTCGAGCAGGCCCTCGACGACATGCGCGAGCGCACTGACCTGACGGTCGTCGCCGTCTGCCCCTATGTCGTCGCGTGGATCGACAAGCACGCCGAATACCAGGACCTGCTGACCCGCGGCCGGTAGCCGCCGTCCCCCCCTCGAGCAGGCCTCGACCGTCGGTCAGGGGACGCGGGCGATCCACTCGTCGGTGCCGAACTTGCTCGCCACGAGCGCCTCGGCGGCGGCGTATTCCGCCTCGGTGATGTCCCCGTCTACCGCGCCGTACAGGGTTGTGAAGGTCTGCTTCATCCTGTCGATGATCTCGGCACGGCTGAGGCCGGTCTGGCTGCGGAGCGGGTCGACCCGTTTGACGGCGCTCGTGATGCCCTTGTCGCTGAGCTTTTCGCGACCGATGCGCAGTACCTGCACCATCTTCTCGCCGTCCATGTCGTAGCTCATAGTCACGTGGTGCAGCACGGCACCGCTGCCGAGACGCTTCTGCGCGGCGCCGCCGATCTTGCCGGTCGGGCTCGTGATGTCGTTGAGCGGCTGGTAGTGCGCGTCGATGCCCAGCGAGCGCAGCGCGGTGAGCACCCATTCGTCGAGGAAGGCGTAGGAGTCGGCGAAGGTCATTCCCTGCACGAGCGCGGTGGGAGCGTAGATCGAGTATGTGATGACCGAGCCTGCCTCCATGAACATGGCGCCGCCGCCGCTGATCCGGCGGACGACGGTGAAGCCGTGGGCCTCCGCCTGCTCGGCGTCGACCTCGTTCCGGAGCGACTGGAAGCTTCCGATGACGACGGCGGGCTCCGTCCACTCCCAGATCCGCAGCGTGGGCTTACGCCTGCCCTCGCCGACCTCGATCGCGAGCACCTCGTCGAGCGCCATCTGCATCACCGGGGGCACGGCCTTGGAGTGCACGAGCTGCCAGTCGTAGTCCCGCCAGCCACTCGCCTGCGCGAGGGACCTGCGGATCGCGACCGCCACGGCCTCGGGGGAGAACCCGAGCAGGGTGGCCTGGGGTGGCAGGGCCGCGCGCACCGCGGCGGCGAGCCCTGCAGCATCTGTGCCGGCCGGCAGGCCGGTCACGGCCGCATTGATCGCCCCGAGGGCATCGTCTGGCTCGAGGAAGAAGTCCCCAGCCAGCCGGAAATTGACGATCGTGTCGTCGACGACGTCCAGGTCGACGACCACGAGCTTGCCACCAGGGACCTTGTATTCACCATGCATGAGGCCAGCCTAACCGTCGATCCCGCCGACCCCCGGGGGTAACTGCCTGTCGAGCCAGCCGATCAGCTCGTCGAAGACCTCGGCGCGGTTCGTTTCGTTGAAGACTTCATGCCGGGCACCGGGATATACCACCAGGCGAATGTCCCGCAACCCTGAGCGCCGCGCGTATGCGTTCTTGAGCATGGTTGCGCTGCGCTCCCCGCCAACGGTGTCGTCCCCGCCGACGAGGATCAGGAGCGGGAGGTCGGCCGGCAGTCCGCGCGCCGGACGTCCGAAGAGCCGCGCGGCCTCCCGGAGGCCGAAGAGCTTCGCGAGCGGCGTCATGGTCGTCAGCGGATCGGCGACAAAGGCGTCCGCGACCGCGGGATCACGGCTGAGCCATTCGACGCCCGTCGTTCCGAGGTGCTTGTGCCGCGCATTGAGGTCCCCGCCGTTGAGGTAGCCCGGCCAGCGATAGGCGGTACCGGTCAGGACCACCGCGGCATAGGCATCCGCGTGCTCGTTGAGGATCATCTGCGCCATGAACGAGCCCCAGCTGTGCCCCAGCAGAACGAGCGGCAGGTGCGGGTGCGCCGAGCGGATGATGCCGCTCAGCTGATACACGCCGGCGACCGCGGCCCGCAACCCGCCGGGGCCGAGCCGTCCGAGCCTGGTCGTGTCGCCGGCATACTGTCGCAGCCCGGTCTGCCCGTGGCCGCGGTGGTCGTCCGCGTACACGGTGTAGCCGGCCTCGTTCAGCCGGCCGACGAGCTCGGTATAGCGGTTGGCGTGTTCACCGACGCCGTGCACCACCTGAACGACCGCCCGCGGGCGCGGCACCGGCCAGACGTAGTACTCGAAGGTGACGCCATAGTCATCCGTATAGGTAGGCACGCGGCCAGTCTGACAGAACGGGAGAATTCTGTCAGAACGGGAGAATTCACGGGAATACTTAGCCTCGCTAAACGGTTACAGTTATGAGTTATGGAATCCATGCTCGAACCGGCCGTGACCCCGCCGGACACCCACGCCGGACATCGGCCGAGCGTTGCAGAGCTCAGCCATGACTTCCGCGTCGCAAACGGTCGCCTCGCCCGCCGCCTGCGCCAGGAGAAGGCCGACAACGAGCTGAGCGCGAGCCAGTTCTCCGCCCTCGGCTCCCTCTTCTTCAACGGTCCATTCACCCTGCGCGAACTCAGCGAGCATGAGCGGGTCACTCCGCCCTCGATGAGCCGCACCGTCGGGGTGCTCGTATCGGCCGGCCTCGTCCACCGGGCGGGCTCCACGGACGACGGCCGCAAGATCATCCTCACCGTGACCGACTCCGGTCGCACCCTCATGCACGAGACCCGCAACCGACGGGATGCCTGGCTCGCCCTCCGCATCGCCAAGCTCAACCCCGAACAGCGCAGCGTGCTCACCGAGGCCATCACCGTCATGAAGGAGCTCACCGACAGTTGAGTACCATGTTCCGCTCCCTGAGCGTCCCGAACTATCGAATCTGGTTCGCAGGCGCCCTCGTGTCGAACATCGGAACGTGGATGCAGCGCACCGCCCAGGACTGGATCGTCCTGACGATGCTCACCGACCACAACGCAACGGCGGTCGGGATCGTGATGGCCCTGCAGTTCGGGCCGCAACTCCTGCTGATGCCGTGGTCCGGCCTGATCGCGGACCGGTTCAACCGGCGCAGGCTCTTGATCATGACCCAGAGCCTGATGGGCGTCCTGGCCCTCGGGCTCGGGCTGATCGTCGTGACCGGCGTCGCCCAGCTCTGGCATGTCTACCTCTTTGCGCTCGGACTCGGGATCGTCGCCGCGATCGACTCTCCCGCACGGCAGACCTTCGTCTCCGAGCTCGTCCCCGACAGCAACCTGTCCAACGCGGTCGCACTGAATTCGGCCTCGTTCAACGGCGCCCGCCTGATCGGCCCGGCCGTCGCCGGCCTGCTGACGGTCGCGGTCGGCGCGGGCTGGGTGTTCCTGATCAACGCCGTCACCTTCGCCGCGACGGTCGTCGCGATGACCCTGCTGCACACGAGCGAGCTGCGCCCCCAGCCGCGGGCGCCGCGGAAGCGGGGCCAGCTGATGGCCGGGTTCCGCTACGTCGCGCATCGGCCAGACATCATCGTCGTGCTGATCGCGGTCTTCCTGATCGGAACCTTCGGGCTCAACTTCGCGATCTTCACCGCAACCATGGCGACGGTCGAATTCCACATGGGCGCCGGCGAATTCGGGCTGCTGAGTTCCATCATGGCCGTCGGCTCGGTCGCGGGCGCGCTGCTGTCGGCCCGTCGCAGCCGCCCGCGACTGCGCCTCGTCGTCGCCGGCGCCGCGCTCTTCGGCGTGGCGTGCGGAATCGCCGCGGTGATGCCCACGTATCTCAGTTTCGCGGTCTCGCTCGTCTTCGTCGGGCTGTTCTCGCTCACGCTCATGACGACCGCGAACGCCTATGTGCAGACCACCACGAAGCCCGCGATGCGTGGCCGGGTGATGGCGCTCTACATGGCCATTTTCGCCGGCGGCACCCCGCTCGGCGCCCCGTTCGTCGGGTGGGTCGCCGACCGCTTCGGCCCGCGCTGGGCGCTGGGCGTCGCGGCTCTTTCGGGCATCCTGGCCGCGGGGGCCATGCTGTTCTGGCTGATCAGGTACCGCAGCCTGCGCGTTCGGTACCGCAGAGGGGTCGTGCCCCACATGCAGGTGCACCACGACGGCGACGGACGCGACCACGACCCCATCGACGTGGAGACCGCCACCCGCGAGATCGCGATCATCGAGGCGACCCGCTAGGTCGCGCCCGCGCCGGTTTCGGCAGGCCGCGCCCGCCGTTTCGGGAGCGGGCTGACGAAAGCGGCGCGGCGGCGACCGCACCGGCGGGGCGACGGATGCCGTGGGCCCGGCCAGCGGCATCCGCTCGCCGATACGCAGGGCGGCAGGGACCCCGCTAGCGCACGCCGCCCATGAGGCGGAGCACCGGACGGGCGAAGACCGCGAGCCCGATGCCGAACAGGATCGCGACGCCGCCGATCACGCTGAAGTAGAGCGTCTCGGGGACCTCGGTGTACCACTGGGCAAGCGAACCGGACACGGCAGTGCCCAGGGCGATCGACAGGAAGAACAGGGCGACCATCTGGGTTCGGAACGGCGCGGGCGCGAGCTTCGTGGTGAGCGCGAGGCCGACAGGGCCGATCAGGAGCTCGGCGACCGTGAGCACGAAGAGAATGCCGATCATCGCGAGCATCGGCGTCGAGTTGGCACCGCCGCCCACGAACGGCAGGAAGCCGAGGAAGGCCACGCCCATCACCGCGGTGCCGAGCGCGAACTTGACCGGAGTCGACGGCTGGCGGCTACCCCAGCGGGTCCAGAGCGCGGCGAAGACGCCGGAGAGCAGGATGATGAAGACCGGGTTGAAGGACTGGATCCAGGACACCGGGATTTCCCATCCGAACAAGTGTCGGTCGAGGCGCTCGTCCGTGTAGATCGTGACGACCGTGAACTGCTGCTGGGAGAGCGACCAGAACACGGCGCTCGCGAGGAAGAGCGGGATGAAGGCGTAGACCCGCTTGCGCTCGACGATGCTGATCTGTCGGTTGCGCAGGATGACGACGAAGTAGCTGATCGTCGCGATGACCGTCAGGGCGATCACGAGGGTGACGAGGCCGTCCGCTGTGATCACGCCGACAAACACGAGCACCACGACGAGCGCCGCGGCGGCAACCGCGCCGACGAGGTAGGGGGTCCAGCGCGAGCGCGGGAGCGGGTTCGGAACCTGGTGCACGATCTCGGGCAGGCTCCTGCGTCCGAAGGAATACTGGGTGAGCCCGATCGCCATACCGACGGCGGCGAGGCCGAAGCCGAAGTGGAAGCCGGCCGTCGTCTGCAGGAGCCCGGTCAGGATCGGGCCGAAGAACGCGCCCAGGTTGATCCCGAGGTAGAAGAGCGAGAAGCCTGCGTCGAGGCGAGGGTCGTCCCGTGTGTACAGCGAACCGACGACGCTCGTCGCATTGGCCTTCAGGCCACCGCTGCCGAGCGCGATCAGCAAGAGTCCGACGGTCACGCCTGCGACGCCGGGCACGAGGGCGAGGGCGAGATGCCCGAGCATGATCACGATGGCGCTGTAGAACAGCACCCTCTCGCTGCCGAGCACCCGGTCGGCGATCCAGGCGCCCAGGATCGTCGAGAGATAGACCCCTCCGCCGTACGCGCCGACGATGCCGGCGGCCGTCGCCTGCTCGATCCCCAGGCCGCCCTCGGCGGCGGAGTAGTACAGGTACAGGAGCAGGATGCCCTGCATCCCATAGAAGGAGAACCGCTCCCACATTTCCACGCCGAAGATATTGGCGAGAGCTCGCGGCTGCCCGAAGAAGCTGCGGTCTTTGTGGGCGGGGACGGGTTTTTCGACCGTGGTCATCTCTCGACTGTATCCGCTGGCCCCCGGATCAGGGGCATCGGGGACCCTCACGGCGCCGCGCCGGGGCACGATACGATCGTGGTCACAGGGCGAACGAGCACGAGACGTGCGGGCGAGAGTGGGGCGAATGGACGCGCACGACCTCATCGGGCTCATCAGCGAGGTCCTGACCCTCGTCGGGTTCGTCGGAGGCGCCGTCCTCTATGTCCTCGGGCTTGCGATCCGCGGTGTCAAGGGCGGCTGGGTCGCCACGGATGGCGTGATCGCGTCCTCGGGATCGCACACGGTCATCCGCTGGTTCGACCGCTCGGGGGACGTGCACGAGCGGGCCGCGAACACGCACGAGAGCCACCGGCTCGCGCCGGGCGACGACGTGCAGGTCTGGTACCACTCCCGTGACGCATCCCGCGGGGTGACGCATGCCCCGGAATCGGAGGGCAAGGCCCTGCGCCTGACCGGGCTGATCCTGCTCGGCACCGGGCTCGCATCGGCGGTCCTCGGCGTCGTGCTGATGTTCGTCTGAGCCGGCCTGGACCCTTTCCCAGCTGTTCCGCACCGGCCTGCGCCGGTGGCACTTGCCCGGCGCGCCGGTCGGGGGAACACTGAAGGCGTCAACGGACGACCCGTCCGCTGAGTTCAGCAACGTTCAGATTCACACCGTTCAGAGAGGAACGTCATGACCAAGATCCTCATTCTCACCGGCGACGCCGCCGAGACCCTCGAGGTGTTCTACCCTTACCAGCGGCTGCTCGAGGAGGGCTTCGAGGTGCATATCGGCGCCCCGGAGAAGAGGAAGCTCCAGTTCGTCGTCCATGACTTCGTGGACGGCTTCGACACCTACACCGAGAAGCTCGGCCACACCTGGGACGCCGACGTTGCGTTCAAGGACGTCGACCCGGCCGACTACGCGGCCATCGTCGTCCCCGGCGGCCGCGCACCGGAGTACATCCGCAACGACGAGGACGCGAAGCGGATCGTCCGGCACTTCTTCGAACGGAACGCTCCCGTCGCCGCACTGTGCCACGGCCCGATGCTGCTCGCCGCCGCCGGGGTGCTCCACGGCCGCACGAGCTCTGCGTACCCGGCCCTGCAGATCGACGTCGAACTCGGCGGGGGCGTGTTCGAGAACGGCGCGGGCGTCGTCGACGGCAACCTCGTCTCCGGCAGGGCCTGGCCGGACCACCCCAGCTGGATGCGCGAATTCATGAAGCTGCTCGCGGCATCCGGTGTCACTCCCACCGAACCCGCCCTCGCATCGGCTCGCTGAGACCGGTCAGTCGGCGGGCGCGGGGTCCGCGGCCGAGGCGAGGTGCTCGGCGAAGAACGCCTCGATGCGGATCCAGGCGTCAGCGGCGGCCTCCGGGTCGGGGCCGGCGCCGAGGATACGCTGCGTGAGGAAGCGCACCGCGGCCGGGCCTGTTTCGGCATCGTTGAGGAAGGAGTGCCCGGCCGTGGGGTATTCCTTGACGTCGTGCGGCACGCCGGCATCCTCGAGCGCGCCCTCGAGCCGGGCAGCGGCGCCGACGAGAGAGCGGTCCCTGCCGCCATAGCTGCCGACGATCGGGCACGCACCCGCCAGGGCTGCGTCGAGGTCTTTCGGCAGCCGGCCGTAGTTGACGGATGCCGCGGCGAACCCCCGCGTGGCGGCCGCGAGCGCGAAGCCGCCGCCCATGCAGAAGCCGAGCACACCCACCTCACCCGTGCAGTCCGCCCGGGCGATGAGCGCGTGCCGCGCGTTCTCGATGTCGACGAACGCGCGCCCCTCGCCCGCGGTCAGGGCGCGGAAGGTCGCGACGAGGCACTTCCGGGCGCCGCCCTCCGTGAAGAGGTCGGGCATCAGTGCGAGGTAGCCGGCCGCCGCCAGTCGTTCGACCTGCCGGCGCATCACGTCACTGATGCCGAAGGCCTCGTGCACGAGCACAACCCCGGGCCAGGGACCGGAGCCGGCAGGCACTCCGAGCACCGCGCGGAGTCCGGCGCTTCCGCCGTTCGCGGCCGGAAGTTCGAGGTCGATCAGCTGGGGAGCTGGGTTCGCGGTCATGGGGCCTCCTGGCCTGGACGTGCTCGGGTTGGAGGAACCCTATCGCAATGGTTCGCGCCTTCGACTCCGCGAGAGTACGAAAATGGCCCCTCCGCACGACGTGAAGGGGCCATTTTCGTACTCTCGCGGTTGGAGGGGCGGGTTGGGGAGAGGGCTGGACCCGGGCAGGCGTCGCCGTGTAGTGTGTGGTCAGACCACAGCGGCTTCGTCTCACGGCCGCCGCCGCAACGACCGACACCACCCCATTGCCGAGGAGGAGCCCGTGACCGTTGACGCCGTGCCCGCGCAGGGCGCACTCCCCGACGAGCGCAGGGCCTGGCAACTCGTGCTCGAATCGATCGAGGGCGAGTTGCTCTCGGGTCGGCTGCGACCCGGGGATCGCCTCGCACCCGAACGCTCCCTCGCCGCCTCCCTCGGCGTCGGCCGGTCGAGCGTGCGCGAGGCCATCCGGGTGCTCGAGGTGCTCGGACTCATCCGTACCGCGACGGGCTCCGGGCCGACATCGGGGGCGATCATCGTGGCGCTTCCCGGCGGCGGGATGTCCGCGCTGATGCGGCTGCAGGTCGCGGCCCAGGGCTTCCCGGTCGAGGACGTCGTGAAGACCAGGCTCGTGCTCGAGGCCGCCGTCGTCACAGAACTCGCCGAGGCGCACGACCCAGCGTCGCTCGAACCGGCGTCGCTCGAACCGGCTGAACAGCTCCTCGACGCGATGGATGCGCCGGGCCGGACCGAGTCCGAGTTCCTCGCGCTCGACGCCCAGTTCCACCTCGCCCTCGCCGAGGCAACCGGGAACCAGGTCATCACCGCGACCATGGCCGGACTACGCAGTGCGATCGAAGCGTACGCACGCGCGGGCGTTGCCGCGCTCGGGTCGTGGGCGGAGACATCCGCCCGCCTCAGGCTCGAACACCGCGAGATCGTCGCGTGCATTCGCGCGGCCGACCCCGCCGCGGCCCGCCGGGCCGTCCAGGCCCACATCGCCGGGTACTACGCCGAGACCCGGCTCACGGCGGGACCGCGCGATCCCGACCCCGTCCGGGCGCCGCTCCCCTCCCGAGCCGACCTGACCTGACCTGACCTGACCCACCGATCACCCGATCTCCCGACCGCCGCAGCCCCCGACCCGCCCTGCCCAACCCCAGAACGGAAATCCTGACCATGGTCCAACGACGCATCCCCAAGATCAAAGACCTCGCCCCACTCATGCAGTTCAAGGTGCCGGAGCTCAACGCGAAGAAGCGCCGCCTCGAGAGCGCCCTCACCATCTATGACCTGCGCGCGATCGCCAAGCGGCGCACTCCCAAGGCTGCCTTCGACTACACCGAGGGGGCAGCGGAGGCGGAGATCTCGCTCGCGCGCGCCCGCCAGGCCTTCGAGGACATCGAGTTCCACCCCGCCATCCTCCGCGACGTCTCGACGGTCTCGACGGGCTGGGACGTGCTCGGGGCTCCGGTCGCTTTCCCGTTCGGGATCGCACCGACCGGGTTCACCCGGATGATGCAGACCGAGGGCGAGATCGCCGGCGCGCACGCGGCAGCGAAGGCCGGCATCCCGTTCTCGCTCTCCACGATGGGCACGACCGCTATCGAGGACGTCAAGGCCGCCAACCCCACAGGACGCAACTGGTTCCAGCTCTACATGTGGAAGGACAGGGACCGTTCGATGGCGCTCGTCGACCGGGCCGCCAAGGCCGGTTTCGACACGCTGCTCGTGACGGTCGACGTGCCCGTTGCCGGAGCGCGCCTCCGCGACAAGCGCAACGGCTTTTCCATCCCGCCGCAGCTCACCGTGGGCACCGTGGTCAACGCGTTGCCGCGCCCGGAGTGGTGGATCAACTTCCTCACGACCGAGCCGCTCGCCTTCGCCTCCCTCGACCGCTGGAGCGGCACCGTCGGCGAACTGCTCGACACCATGTTCGACCCGACCGTCACCTTCGAAGACCTCGCCTGGATCAAGGCGCAGTGGCCGGGCAAGGTCGTCGTCAAGGGCGTTCAGAACGTGGCGGATGCCGCCAGGCTCGCCGAAATGGGCATCGACGCGATCATCCTCTCCAACCACGGCGGTCGCCAGCTCGACCGCGCGCCGATCCCGTTCCATTTGCTGCCCGAGGTGGCCCGCGAGGTGGGCAACGACCTCGAGGTGCACCTCGACACCGGCATCATGAGCGGCGCGGACATCGTCGCGGCCGTGGCCCTCGGCGCACGGTTCACCCTCGTCGGCCGGGCCTACCTCTACGGGCTGATGGCCGGCGGCGAGGCCGGCGTCGACCGGGCGATCGCGATCCTGTCGGAGCAGATCACCCGCACGATGCGACTGCTCGGCGTGAAGTCCCTCGAGGAGCTCGAGCCCGGGCACGTCACCCAGCTGGCCCGGCTGAGCCGTATCGCCCGGCCGGAGGGCGTGACCGCGACGCGAAGCTAGCGAGGCCGAGACGGCCCGTTTCAGCCGAGCCGACTCGTTGAAGTTCGCGCCGACCTGACGCGGACGCTAGGCGACGGCGAACCCGTCGAGGACGGCCGCGAGCTGGGCGACGGCCCAGTCGAGGTCGGCCTCGGACACGCAGAGCGGCGGGGCGAGCCGGATCGTGGAGCCGTGGGTGTCCTTGGCCAGGACGCCGCGGACCATGAGTGCCTCGCACACGGCGCGGCCGCTCGCGAGCGACGGGTCGATGTCGATTCCGGCCCAGAGCCCGGCGCCACGGACCGCGACGACTCCTCGCCCGACGAGGCCATTGAGGGCTTCGTGCAAGTGCGCACCGAGCACGCGGGCGCGCTCCTGGTACTCGCCCTCGGCCAGCATCCGCACGACGGCGAGGCCGACGGCCGCGGCGAGCGGGTTGCCACCGAAGGTCGAGCCGTGCTCGCCGGGCTGCAGGACGCCGAGGACGTCCCGGTTGCCGACGACCGCAGAGACGGGCACGATCCCGCCGCCGAGGGCCTTGCCCAGGAGGTACAGGTCGGGCACGACGCCGACGAGGTCGCACGCGAAGGTCGCTCCGGTGCGGCCGAGACCGGACTGGATCTCATCGGCGATGAAGAGCACGTTGCGGCGCGTGGTGATCTCGCGCACAGCGGGGAGGTACCCGGCGGGCGGCACGACGATGCCGGCCTCGCCCTGGATGGGTTCGAGCAGCACGGCGACCGTGTTCTCATCGATCGCGGCCTCGAGGGCCGCGGCGTCGCCGAACGGGACGGTGCGGAACCCGGGCGTGAACGGGCCGAAGCCGGCGCGGGCCGACTCGTCGTCGGAGAAGCTGATGATGGTGGTGGTGCGGCCGTGGAAGTTGCCCCCGGCGACGATGATGTTCGCCTGGTCCGGCGCGACGCCCTTCACGCGGTAACCCCAGGCGCGGGCGACCTTGATCCCGGACTCAACGGCCTCGGCGCCCGTGTTCATCGGGAGCACCATGTCCTTGTGGGCGAGCTCGGCGAGAGCCGTGACGAACGGGCCGAGCTGGTCGTTGTGGAACGCGCGGCTCGTGAGCGTGATCCGGCCCAGCTGGGCTCGGGCGGCATCGAGAAGCACGGGGTTCGAGTGGCCGAAGTTGACCGCGGAGTACGCCGCGAGGCAGTCCAGGTAGCGTTTGCCGTCGACATCCGTCACCCAGGCGCCGTCGCCGGTCGCGACGACGACGGGAAGCGGGTGGTAGTTGTGGGCCGCATGCTCCTCTTCGAGGGCGATGAAGGCGGCGGGCGTTGCGGATGCCTGTCCCGGCGTGCCGAGTGCGGCATCCTTCGTCTGGTCGGCCCGGTTCGCGTCCGGACGGATGTTCGTGTCGGTGCTCATCGGCGCAGCTCCAGGGTGCAGCACTTGACGCCGCCGCCGCCGAGCAGGAGCTCGGAGAGGTCGACGCCGATCGGGTTGTAGCCACGTTCGCGGAGCTGGCGCTCGAAGTCCTTCGCGCGGGCGGCGATGACGACGTTGTAGCCGTCGGAGTAGGAGTTGAGGCCGAGGATCGCCGCGTCCTCCTCGGTGACGATGATGGCGTCGGGGTAGCGTTCGCGCAGCACGGCGAGGCTCTGCTCGTCGAAGGCGCTCGGCAGGTAGGCGATGTTGGTGTCGTCGAGCACGGCGACCGCGGTGTCGAGGTGGTAGAAGCTCGGGTTGACGAGGTTGAGCGTGATCACCGGGCGGCCGTAGATCGCCGACACCTCTTCGTGGCTGTTCGAGGCGCTGCGGAAGCCGGTGCCGGCGAGGATGACGTCTCCGACGAGCAGGAAGTCGCCCTCGCCCTCGTTGATCTCGACGGGCACGCGGACGTCGAAGCCGTTGTCGCGGAACCAGTCCATGTAGGCGGGGCCCTCCGGCTGGCGCTCCGGGTAGGTGAACGCGGCGCCGTAGGCGATGTTGTCGATGACGAAACCGCCGTTGGCGGCGTAGACCATGTCGGGCAGGCCGTCGATCGGGTCGACCAGGTGCACGTCGAAGCCGAGGCCGATGTAGGTGTCGTAGAGGGTCTGCCACTGGGCGACGGCGAGGCTCGTGTCGGTCGGGATGGCCGGGTCCATCCACGGGTTGATCCGGTAGACGACGGTGAAGTAGTCGGGCTTGCACATCAGCACCGTACGCTTGACGGCCGTGCGCACCGGGGCCGTGGCCGCGGTCTCCGGCGTCGTTGTGGGGTCGAGATCGATGGTCATGAGGTCTCCTTCGGCTGCGCTCCGTCTGCTACTGACGGAATCGGAACGCGGGGTGGATGGCGGACCAGGTCACTCATGAGAGCTCCGCGCGGTCGAACGTGAACGTCGAACAGTGAACAACGAACGGGTGAACGGCACCGCGCAAAGACGCCGTGCTCATTCTCACACAGCGTGAATCAACGTTGCACGCCAATATGCGCGCATAATCGGCGTGATCGTCGGCATATGCGCAGGAATTCCACGCCAGTGCGCGGAATTCCCCCTAGACTCTCGGAATGGACAACCTCGACCGCGGCATACTCGACCTTCTGAGACAGAATGCGCGCGCGGGCTACGGGGACATCGGCTCGGTCGTCGGGCTGTCCGCCTCCGCGGTCAAGCGCCGGGTCGACCGGCTCGTCGCCGACGGGATCATCCGCGGGTTCACGATCCAGGTCGACCCCGCGATCGATGGCATGAGCACCGAGGCATATGTCGAGCTCTTCTGCCGAGGGACCGTCGCCCCCGACGAACTCCTGCGCATCCTCTCCGGCGTACCGGAGGTCGTCGACGCAGGAACCGTCACGGGAAGCGCCGACGCGATCGTACACATCAGGGCGCGGGACATTCCCGGGCTCGAGGCCGCACTCGAGAAGGTGCGCCTCGCACCCAACGTCGACCACACCCGCAGCGCGATCGTGCTCTCCCGGCTCATCCACCGCGCCGCCGAGTAGCCGCGCCGCTGCCCGCGAGAGCGGTCTTCGTCGGTGGTGACTAGGTGGGGATCGTGGCGGGCTTCATGCGGATCGGCGCGAGGAACTGGATCAGGGTGACGGCCGTGATCGCACCGGCGCAGAGGATGCCGGCGAGCACGACGATCTGGAAGCGCCCGGCCTCGAGGGGCGAGGCTCCGCCGAAGATCGCGCCGACGAACGCTCCGGGCAGGGTGACGAGGCCCGTGGTCTTGGTCTGGTCGGTCGTGGGGATGATCGCGAAATAGACGGCGCGGCGCGCCAGGTCGAGCGTCGACTGCCGCGGGGTCGCCCCGAGCGCCATCCAGCCCTCGACCTCGTCCCAGTGCTCGGTGACGGCCTCGCCGAAGCGCCGGCCGGTCAGGGTCGCAATCGACATCGCGTTGCCGATGATGATTCCGCCGTAGGAGAGCACATACCGCGGCGAGAATTCGATGGCGCCGACCGAGAACACCACGATGAGTGTCGCAAGGATGCCGAGGCCCATCGCTGCGGCGATCCAGCCGAAGTGCTGCCGGGTCGCCCCGAGACGCCGGTTGACCGTGCTCACGGCGGCGATGAACATCACGCTGAGCCCGACTCCGACCCAGAGCGGATCGGAGATGATGCCGCTCAGGATGAGGCTGATCGCCGCGAGCTGGAGGGTGCCCCGGAGGATCGCGAGGGCGGGTGCGTACGGGCGGGGCACGTGGAAGCCGCGAAGCAGGGCGGTCACGACCGCGATCAGCAGCAGCACCCCGATGAGGCTGGGCAGGAGTCCGCCCAGTTCGGCGGGGAGGTCGGCGGGCCAGGTCACCTTCTGAGCCTAGCGAGCCATCCGGTTCGACCTCGCTCCACACGGGGTCAGTCATGCCCTCTGAGTGGAAAGCACTTCCCGAACCGGGAATCGACGGCGGGCCGGAGGCTAGGGAGTCGGTGCGGCCGGCGTGAGTGCGGACCGGGCCGCCTCGATCCGGCGCAGGCGGGTCTCCGGCGTCTTCGCGCTCTCGATCGCGAGGACGTGGGCGCGCTGGTTGCTGTACGACAGCGCCGTGAAGGCGGCCCGGGCATCCGGTTGCTCGTCGAGCGCTGCGGCGAAGTCTGCGGGCACCTCGACCACCCGGGATTCGGTGTCGAGCTCGACGTCGACCTCGATCTCGTCCCCTGCGGCGACGCCTGCCTGTTCACGGTTCTCGGCGCTGAGCGCGATCATGAATGCGCCGCGGTAGGGGGCGACGGAGCTGCGGTAGGTATGACCGCCGATCGTGACCGTGATGGCGTGGCGCTTGCCGGGGCCGAGGCCCGCGACGACCTCCTCGGGAACGCGGATGCCCGTTGCCGATTTGCCGGAAAGCTCGAGGACGGTCGTGAATCTCATGGAACCGAGTATGCCGCAGCGAGCGGTTCCGCGCACGGGTCCCTGCGGGCTAGCTTGGTACATAACCAACACAAGGAAACCGGGTGCGGCACCATGAAGCTGACCATCGACGAGCATTCCCCCACGCCGCCGTTCGAGCAACTGCGGCTTCAGGTGCTCGAGGCCGTTCGGACCGGTGCCGTGGCGCCCGGAGACAAGCTGCCGACCGTGCGCCGGCTCGCCGACGAACTCGGACTCGCCCCGAACACGGTGGCCAGGGCCTACCGCGAGCTCGAGCGGGGCGAGGTGATCGAGACCCGCGGCCGCCAGGGTTCCTTCATCGCCGCAACGGGCGACCCGACCCTGCGCCAGGCGCAACGCGCCGCTGCCGACTTCGCCGAACGGATGCGCGTGCTCGGCCTCGGCGCGGACGACGCGCTCGCGCTCGTCTCGGCCGCGCTCGGCATCCGCCCCTGATCACTCCGCACGCGCCCCGCCCAGCCCAGCCGCGAAAGCGGGGAGCTAGGTGTATGCGGCGGCGAGGCGACGGAAGCCCTCGTCGAGGGTCACCTGGGGGGTCCAGTGCAGGTCGGCGCGCGTGCGGCGTTGGTCGAACCAGTGCGCGGTCGAGAGCTGTTCGGCGAGGAAGCGGGTCATCGGGGGCTCGTCGGCTCCCGGGCGCACTCGCCAGGCGGCCTCGATCACGGAGCCGCCGCCGCGTGCGAGCGCGGCGGGAACCGACCAGGCCGGTGGGCGGACCCCGGCCGCCCGGCACATGCCGGCGAGCAGCTCGGCGACGGGCCGGGGCTCGCCATTGGTGATCACGTAGGCGTTGCCGTGCACCTCGCGCGCCCGGTCGAGGGCTGCACTGATCGCCGTGGCCGCATTGTCCACGTAGGTCGTGTCGATGAGAGCTGCGCCGTGCCCGAGCAGGGGAAGGCGCCCCGCCCTGGCCCGCTCGACGATCCGGGCGACGAGCTGGGTGTCCCCGGGGCCCCAGACCAGGTGCGGCCGCACGGCCACGACCCGCATGAGTGGAGAGTCGGCGTCGAGCGCGAGCAATTCCGCGCGGGCCTTGGTCCGGGCGTAGTCGCCGCGGGCACAAGCGGGATCCGCCGGGCCGGCATCGCTGCCGACGATGGATGTCCCGGCGTGGGCCACAGAGGGAGACGACACGAAGACGAAGCGCGAGACCCCGGCATCCGCGGCCGCGGCGAGCAGGGAGCGGGTGCCCCCGACGTTGACGGCCTCGAAATCGCGCGGGTCGCCCGCGAGGGAGACCTTGGCCGCGAGGTGAACGACGGCGTCCATGCCGATGACGGCATGATCCACGTCCCGGGCCGAGGTCACGGAACCGAGCAGGTCCCTGGCCCCTGCGACGCCGGACGGCCGCCGCTGGAAGCAGCTCACCTCGTGTCCGGCCGCGACCAGCTCTGCCGCGACCGCGCGACCGAGGAAACCGCTCGCCCCGGTGACGAGCACCCGCAACGGGGTCACGGTCGCGTCATCCGCCCGCCGGAGAGGATGCCGCCCGCCCACCGGGCGAGCCGGCTGCGGTCGATCTTGGAATTGTGCCGGATGTCCGTCGGCAGCTGGGGAACCACGAGCACCGCAGCGAGAGGTGCCGGCGATGCCGTTCGGATCGCGGCAGCGAGTGCCTCCGTCGCGAGTCCGACCCGCCGGGCGGGCGGGCTCGTCTCGACGACGGCGACCAGCTGTTGGGTGCCCACCGGTCCGACCCCGACGAGGGCCGCACGGGCGACACCGGGGTGTCCGGGGTTCGGCCTGCCGGACATGCCCGCGGTGACCGCATCGCGCGGGGTCAGACGAACGCGTTCGATGGCCTGCTCGGGGCCGACCGGCGTGACGACGCCCTCCGCGGTGACGATGACGTGCGGCAGCCGGCCCTCGACCCAGAGCCGGCCGTCGGCGTCGAGGTGGCCGACGTCGCCGGTGCGGTGCCAGCGTTCGCCCGCGATCGCGCCGCGCCTGGCGGCCCGGTCGGTGAGCCAGAGCCGGTCGTAGTGGTCTTCGACGTGGGGCGCGGAGACGACGATCTCACCGGTGACACCGGTCTCCTCGGACAGTGCGCCTGTGGCCGCGCCCCGGTCGTCGAGAGCGCTGATCCGGATCCGGGTGGTCCCGGTCGGGCATCCCACGCAGACGCCGCCAGCGGAGGCCGCGGTCGCGACCCGGATGCCCTCGAGGGTGATATCCGTCATCAGGAGGCCCTCGGTCATGCCGTACGGGGTATGCGCTGTCGCGTCCGGCATCAACCGCGCTGCGGCCGCGAGGAGCGGCTCTGCGACCGGCGCGCCTGCGGACAGGAAGCTGCGCACCGCGGCGAGAGACGCCCGGTCGGCGGGGGTGAGGCGTGCCGCGGTCGCGACGACGTTCGTGAGGGCTGCCGGAGACAGGAACACGACGGATGCGTCGATCGCGGCGACAGCGGCGGCCACCGCGGTCGCGGTGAGCGTCTTCGGCGACGTGACGTCCATGTCGGGGGTCACCGAGCGTGCGCCGAGGGCGGGGCCGAGGAGGGCGAACGGCGCGAAGCCGGCGACGAGGCCCGTCCCTGGGCCCACGCCGTACTGCTCGCGAAGCGCCCGGCTGACCGCGGCGAGCTGGCCGTTCGTGTAGACGACGCCCTTGGCCGGCCCTGTCGACCCGGACGTGAAGAGCACGGCTGCCGTGTCTGCCGCGGTGGGCTCTGGTGGCAGGCCCTCATCCGCGCCGAGCGACTCCAGCTCGGCGACGGTGAAGGAGACGTCGAGGAGCCTGGCAAGCGGCCTGGCGAGGGTGACCGCGGCGATCTTCTGGCCGGGCCAGCCGAGCGCCCGGGCGGCGACCAACCCGGGGGTCGCTCCAATGACGTGGTCTGGGCGCGCGCCCCGGACGGCCCGGGTCAGGCCGCGGAGGCCGAGACCGGCATCCGCGACCACGACGACGGCGCCGATGCGCACGCAGGCATACAACACGGCCGTGAGGTCGGCGCCCGGAGGAACGAGAAGCGAGACCCGGTCGCCCTTGCGGACGCCGATCTGGTAGAGCCCTGCGGCCAGCCGGCGCACGCGCGCGGACAGCTCGCGCCAGCTGACGCTGAGCTGGGCGGCACCGTGACCGGGCGCCATGTCGACGAGGGCGATGTCGTCGCTCTCCCGGAATTCATCGAGGTAGTGCCAGAGCGGCCGGTAGTCGCCGCGGCCGGATTCGGGCGCGGGTTCCCCGTCCGAAACGTCCTGTTCCGGTCGAGAGTGACCTGCTGATCGTGCGCTCTCGACCGGAACGGGCCCGGCGGCGGTGAGGGCGGCGGGCACGGCGGCGAGCGGGGCGCGGTCGGCGAGCCAGGTCAGTGCGGCCGCGGCGTAGTCGACGTCCTCGGCCACCAGGTGCCCGGCCCCCTCGAAGCGGTGAACGTCGGCGTCGGGCAGTCGGTCGAGGAGATCGTCGAGATACCGGTCGCTGAAGATCGGATCGGTGGGACCCCAGAGCAGCAGGGCCGGCACCTCGAGGCCGCGAAGGCCAGAGGCGATGCGGTCGAGTTCCGGCGTGCTGACGGATCCGGGACCGACCGGGATGTCGGCGACGAACGCGCCGATCCCGCCCCGGCGGGCCGCTCCCCGGTACGGCGCCCGGTAGGCGCGTTTGACGGCGGCGGACAGCGGCGGATGCGCGAGCGCGAGCGTCGTGTCGAGGAACGCGGGCGTCGTGACGGTCGCGGTGCCGAGCACGCCGCCCTGGAGTGCCAGCCGCAGGGGCGCCGGGATCGCGGCGTCCTCCGGCTGGTGCACGGCGGTATTGAGCAGCAGCACGCCCGCGAGCAGGTCCGGGTGGTCGATCGCCCAGCCGAGCGAGACGACTCCGCCCCAGTCGTGGCCGAAGGTGACGACCGGGCCGGTGAGTCCCAGCGGTTCCGCGCCGAGCGCGTCCGTGAGGTCGCCCAGGTCTGCGACCCGGCGGGCGAGCGGGCGCACCGTCCCGGTGCGCTCGGAGAAGCCCATCTCGAGCTGGTCGACGGCGATCACGCGCCAGGCCTCTTCGCCGCGCGTGGCGGCATCCGTCGCCTGCGTCACGAGCGACCGCCACAGGTACGACCAGGTCGGGTTCCCGTGCACGCACAGCACCGTGCCGACCGGGGTGATGCCGCGGGACGCGAGCACGGGCCCGTTGTCGAGCAGGTGCCAGGTGCGGATGCCGGCGCCCGGCTCCCCTGCCTCGACCAGCCTCGAGAACGCGGGGTCGAGTCCCGGCAGCCCCTCGGGCGGCAGGGACGCCGGCGCGGGCGTCGCAGCGGCGCGCGGCAGGCGGTACTGGTGCTGTTGCCGGGGGTGGGTCATGGTGCGGCCGGTCACCAGGCCAGTTCCATCATGGCGGTGTTGAGGCCGGAGCCGACCCCCATGAGCAGCACCCGGTCGCCGCGACGCAGGGTCTTGGCCTCTTCGGCCAGGGTGATCGGGATCGACGCCGGCCCGACGTTGCCGAACAGCGGGTAGGTGAGGGGCACCCTCGCCCGGTCGAGCCCGGTGGCCTTCACGATCGCGTTGGTGTGCACGTCAGAGACCTGGTGCAGGATGTAGCGGTCCATGCTCGACCAGTTCCAGTCGCGCTTCGCCTCCGTCCAGGCCGACACGACCAGTTCCATGCCGCCCTTGAGCAACGCCTTGGCGTCGGTGAACATGCCGTCGACGCTGCCGACGCAGAGCCCGTTGAACTGGGTAGCGGCGCGGGTGACGCCGCCGAGCATGCGATGGCCTTCCGGATGCCGGTCTGCACGTCCGAGGACGGCCGCGGCCGCCCCTGACCCGAGGGTCAGGCTCGCGAATTCGCTCATGAAGTCCTTGCGGCCGATGTCGGGCCGCCCGAGCCGGTCGATCGTGTTGGACTGGATTTCGTCGGCGTCTTCGCCGTCGATCACCACGGCGTAGTCGACCTGGCCGGAGTCGATCAGCTGCGCGGCGAGGGTCATCCCGTTCACGAACCCGAGGCACGCGTTCGCGATGTCGAAGTTGGTGGCGGACGACGGCAGGCCGAGGCCGTGGTGGATGCGCACGGCGACGGAGGGCTCGAGGTGCTTGCGGGTGACCGAGGTGTTGATCAGGAGACCGACCTGGCCCGGCTCGACGCCCGCGTCGCGCAGGGCACGCTTGCCCGCTGACACGGCCGCGTCGTCGAAGGCGAGGTCGCTGCCCCAGTTGCGGCGTTCGTAGACGCCGGCGACGCGCTGGAGCAGGCCGCTCGGGAGACGCAGGCGTTTCAGGGCCGGCTGCAGTCGACGGTCGATCTCGATCGAGGTAGTGACGATCGGTGCGAGGGTGCTCGCGACCGCCAAGAGCGCGACGTTTGTGTGCGACGTCGTTGCGTTTCCGTCCAAGTGCTGTTCCCCTGTCGAATTGTGGCGCCGCTGGCACGCCACGGTCCCCGGTATTATCCCCCACTCAACTGATCGTTCCTCGTATGCAGGCTGTGTGCCGCTCCCCCCTGACCGCCCACCCCGTCCGCGAGAGCGGAGTTTTGGCCCTTAACATCGTGGTTTAAGGGCCAAATCTCCGCTCTCGCGGTTCGGGTGAGCGCGCGGGGCGGGGCGGGGCGGTCAGATGATGCCGGCGGAGAGGGTGCTCGGGTTGCCGAAGCGGTGCGCCGTGATCGAGATCGCCTGCTCACGGAGGAACGGCAACAACTCGACCCTGCCTGCCTGGGTGACCGGGTGGGCGTAGACGGCCACGTCGGGGCTGCCGCGGAGGGCGTGCGCGAGCTGGGCCGCCGCATCCGTCGCCCCGGTCAGCGGGTCGCCGCCGATCAGCCGAACCCGGCTCGTCGTGATGCCGCCGGCTGCGGCGCGGGCGAGCCATTCGGCGTCGCTCTCGACCGTGACCGGGATCTCACGCTCGGCGAGGGCGCCCCGCACGATCGGCGGCATCGGCAGCGCGCTCGACACCGTGAAACGCGACTTCGAGAGGGTCGCGGCGATGAGCACCCGCAGCAGGTTCGACAGGGTGCCGTCCTCGGCGAGGCGCACCGTGACGGGCAACGTCCGGTAGCGGAACAGGTTGCGTTCGACGCCGAGCGCGGAGACGTCCCTGACCGCCGCGAACTCCTCGCGCCAGGCGAGCGCGTCGCTGAGGGCCGAGCGGCGCAGTACGTCGAAGTCGGCATAGTCGAGCACGGGCTGCGACCCCTCGATGAGCTGCGTGACGCTCGGTTCGAGGCCGCGCAGGTGCAGGGTCGAACTGTTCCTGCCCGGGTTGGTCACCCAGCTGCCGAGGCCGTAGAGATAGTTCGGGCCGCCGGCCTTCGTGCCTGCTCCCACCGACGAGCGCTTCCAGCCGCCGAACGGCTGGCGCTGCACGATCGCGCCCGTGATCCCCCGGTTGACGTACAGGTTGCCCGCCTCGATCGTCTCGAGCCAGGTCGCGAGTTCCTCGGGATCGAGCGAGTGCAGTCCGGAGGTGAGCCCGTAGTCGACCGCGTTCTGAAAGCGGATGGCTTCCTCGAGTGTGCGCGCATGCATCACTCCCAGCACGGGCCCGAAGAACTCGGTGAGGTGGAAGTAGGAACCGGGAGCGACTCCCGTGCGGATGCCCGGCGACCACAGCGCGCCGTCCTCGCCCTGCTGTTTCGGTTCGACGAGCCAGCTCTCGCCGACGCCGAGTTCGGTGAGGGCGTGCAGGAGCTTGCCGTTGGCAGGTTCGATGAGCGGGCCCATCTGGGTGACCGGGTCGGAGGGTCGTCCGACCCGCAGGCTCGTCGCGGCATCGACGAGCTGGCCGAGGAAACGCTCGGACCTGGCGACGGAACCGACGAGGATGACGAGGCTCGCTGCGGAACACTTCTGTCCGGCGTGCCCGAACGCGCTCTTGACGACGTCGGCGGCGGCGAGGTCGAGGTCGGCGGACGGGGTCACAATGATCGCGTTCTTGCCGCTCGTCTCTGCGAGCAGCGGCAGGTCCTCGCGGAAGCTCCGGAACAGCTGCGCGGTTTCGTATGCTCCGGTGAGGATGACCCGGTCGACCGCGGGGTGCCCGATCAGCCGGGTGCCGAGCTCCCGGTCGGCGAGGTCGACGAGCGCGAGGAGGTCGCGGGGCACTCCGGCCTCCCAGAGCGCCTCGACCATGACCGCTCCGGAGCGCTGGGCGAGCTTCGCGGGCTTCACGATGACGCCGGAGCCTGCCGCGAGTGCGGCGAGCACCCCGCCGGCGGAGATCGCGACGGGGAAGTTCCACGGCGGGGTCACGACGGTGAGGCGCGGGGGCACGAAGATGGCGCCCTGCACGGCGTCGAGCGCCCGGGCGCTCTCGGCGTAGTAGTGCGCGAAGTCGATAGCCTCGCTCACCTCGGGGTCGCCCTCTGCGATGGTCTTGCCGGTCTCTGCGGCCATCACCTCGATCAGGCGGTCGCGGTTCGCGGCGAGCGCGAGGCCGGCGCGGTGCAGGATCGCGGCCCGCTCCCCGCCGGGGCGCTGGCCCCATTCGTTGCCGCTCGCGGCGACGGTGTCGATGATGGCGTCGAGCTGTTCCTCTGTATCGACGCGGGCGGCGAGGATCGTGTCGATGCCGAGGCGTGACCCCTCGACCTGGGCGAGGATCCGGCGCCCCCACGCGCGGTTCGCCGGAAGCGAGGGGTCGGTGTCCGGCTCGTTGTGGAAACGGCGGATGCCGGCGGCCACGTCGCCCGCGCCCGCGTGGGTCAGGACCGCGGCCGTGTCGCTGAGCGAGCCGCGGGTGAAGCCGAGCACGGCATTGGTGAGGCCGAGGTCATCGTCGGTGTGCTGCGCCGCTTCGGCCGCCGACTCTGTCGCCTCGAGCTGGGTGACCGCAGAACGGTCCTGGCTTCGGTTCGGCGCTGGCACGAAGGCCTCGGGGCCGGCCGATGATTCGAGAGCCCGGAGTGAGGCGAGGAAGCGCTCCTTCTCGCGTTCGAAGAGCGGGGGCGAGGTCGTGAGTTCGAACACGGCGGACATGAAGTTGTCCTGGCTCGCGTTCTCCTCGAGGCGGCGGATCAGGTAGCTGATCGCCACGTCGAACTCGGCCGGGTTGACGACGGGCGTGTAGAGCAGCAGCCTGCCGACGTCCCGGCTCACGGCCTCTGCCTGGCTCGTCGCCATGCCCAGCAGCATCTCGAACTCGACCCGGTCGTCGACGCCGCGCCGCTTGGCGAGGAGGTGGGCCCACGCCACGTCGAAGAGGTTGTGCCCGGCGACGCCGATGCGGACGGCATCCGTGTTCTGCGGGGTCAGCGCCCAGTTGAGCACCCGCTTGTAGTTCGTGTCCGCGTCCTGCTTGGTGCCGTAGGTCGCGAGCGGCCAGTCGTGCACGATCGCGTCGACGTGTTCCATGGCGAGGTTGGCGCCCTTGACGACGCGCACCTTGATCGGGGCTCCCCCGGCCGCGCGCCGGTTCTGCGCCCAGTGGGTCAGGCCCTGGAGGGCGCCGAGCGCGTCGGGCAGGTACGCCTGCAGCACAATGCCGGCCTCGAGGCCGAGCAGGCGGGGCTGGTCCAGGATGCGTTCGAAGACCGCGATCGTGAGGTCGAGGTCGCGGTACTCCTCCATGTCGAGGTTGATGAACTTCGGCACAGCGGATGCCACGGCGAGCTCGTAGAGCGGGGTCAGCCTCTCGACGACCCGGGTCACGGCCTCGTCGAACGACCACATCGAGAGCTGGCTCGCGATCGAAGACACCTTGATCGAGACGTAGTCGACGTCGGGGCGGGCGAGCAGTTCCCTCGTGCCCTCGAGCCTGCGGAGGGCTTCCTTCTCTCCGAGCACGGCCTCGCCGAGCAGGTTGATGTTGAGCCGGTTGCCGGATTCGCGCAGGCTCGCGATCGCGGGACCGAGCTTGTCCGGCGTCGCGTCGACGACGAGGTGGCCGACCATCTGTCGCAGCACCTTGCGGGCGGCCGGGATGACGACCCACGGCAGCACGGGGCCGAGCACGCCGCCGAGGCCGATGGCGCCGCGCAGGTACCCTGGCAGGAAGCCGGGGGCCTTCTTCGCGACGGCCTGCAGGTTGTAGCCGGCGACCATGAGGTCCTGGGGGCGCATGACGCCGTCGACGAAGCCGACCGTGAAGTCGAGGCCGTTCGGGTCCTTGAGCACGCCGGCGAGGCGTTCCGCGGAGACGTCCGCCGGAATGGCGGTGCTCTCCGCGAGCCACTTCCTGACGAGCGTGACAACCTCCGCGCTCTGGGCCTGGTGCACGACGGACGGTGAGTTGCTCATGGTCACGAGGGTAGTCTTTCGCTCGCGCAACGGCCGGGAGCCGTTCCGGGGGGACGGAATCTGAGTCCAGTGTCGCGGGAACTTCCGATAAGTAAAAGCGACCGTTTGTGCAGAGTAGTGGTTAGGATTTGTGTGCAATGGAGCCGAGCGGAAGGTGCACGGGATGCTGGACGTCCGGAGGTTGCGCCTGCTGCGTGAACTGAAGATCCGCGGGACCCTCGCCGGGGTCGCCGAGGCGCTCTCGTACAGCCCGTCCGCGGTCTCCCAGCAACTCGCCCTGCTCGAGAAGGAGGCGGGCGTCGAGCTCCTGCACAAGGTGGGTCGCCGCGTGCAGCTCACAGCGCAGGCCGAGATCCTCGTCGACCACACCACCCACCTGCTCGAACGGCTCGAGATCGCCGAGGCCGAGATGATGGCTTCGCTCACGACCGTCTCGGGCACCGTGCGGGTGGCGGTCTTCCAGTCCGCGTCCCACGCCGTGATCCCCCGGGCGTTGACCCTCCTGGCCGCCGAATTCCCCCAGCTGCGTGTCGAGGTGACCGAGCGCGAGCCGGAGCGCGGCCTGTTCGAAGTGAGTGCCAGGGACTTCGACCTCGTCCTCGCCGAGCAGTACCCGGGGCACGGGCGTGCCCACAGGGCGGACCTCGACAGGGTCAACCTGGCGACGGATGCGCTGCGACTCGCGCTGCCGTCCGCGAGCGCGAGCGCTGATCTCGCAGGCCTGGCGCGGATGCCGTGGGTCATGGAACCGGAAGGAACCGTCTCCCGGTCGTGGGCGAGCCAGCTCTGCCGCGAAGCCGGGTTCGAACCCGATGTCCGGTTCGAGACCGCGGACCTGATCGCGCACATCCGCCTGATCGAATCGGGGAACGCCGTCGGCATCCTGCCCGACCTGGTCTGGGCCGGCGCCGAACCCACGGTGCGCCTCGTCGACCTGCCCGGCCACCCGCGCCGCACCCTCTTCTCGGCGGCACGCCGCTCGAGCACGAAGCGGCCGGGCGTCGTCGCCGTGCGCGACGCGCTCGCCCGCGCGGTCGCGCCGCGACGACGGTCGCGCCGCGACGACGGTCGCGCCGCGACGATGCTCACGCCTTGACGATGGTCACGGGCGGGCCTTCAATGGGGTGAGCACGCCCGCGACAGCGTGCGGAATGGGAGCATCCGTGATCACCATCCTCGCCCGCCGAATTCTCGTGGGCGCGGCGGCGGCAAGCGTCGCCGTCGCGCTGTCCGGGTGCGGGGCATCCGCCGAAAGCGCCGCGACAGGCGTCTGGGGCGACCCCAACGCCACGCGGATGCCGAGCCTCGAGCTCCACGAGGACCGTTCGCTCTCGGGCACCGACGGCTGCAACCGGCTCGTGGGCACCTGGAAGACGAGCGGGGACCGGATCGAGTTCGGGCCCATCGCCTCGACCCTGATGGCCTGCGAGGGTGTCGATACCTGGCTGGGATCCGCGACGTCCGCGACCATCGACGGCTCCACGATGACCCTCACGGACCAGGGCGGGAAAGAGATCGGCACCCTCGAACGCCAGCCGACGAGCAACCCGACCTGATCGGCAACGCCAGCGGGGAGCAGCGACCGCGGTGAGCGGCGCTGGCGACCGCGCCGCCCCGGCCGACACATTGATCGTTCGCCCTTCTCAATCGCATCACCGTCAGTTGTTTTACTTCTGTACCCGCCTCGCCTAGCGTGAATCCACATGAAGACTTTCACCCTGCCCGGCACCGATATCGTCGCTCCGAACGTCATCCTCGGCCTGATGCGCATCCAGGAGAAGAGCGACGACGAGGTCCGCGAACTCGTGCGCACCGCCCGCGACGCCGGGATCGACTTCCTCGACCACGCCGACATCTACGGCTCCGAACTGCACGGCTGCGAACGCCGCTTCGGGGAGGCGCTGCAGCTCACCCCCTCCCAGCGTGACGAGATCACGATCCAGACCAAGACGGGAATCGTCGGGGACGGGCCGTACTTCGATTTCTCCTACGAGCACATCATCGAATCCGTCGAGGGGTCCCTCGCAGCCCTGCGGACCGACCACATCGACATCCTGCTGCTGCACCGCCCCGACGCCCTCGTCGAACCCGAGGAGGTCGCCCGCGCGTTCGACGAACTCGAAGCCACGGGCAAGGTCCGGGCATTCGGCGTCTCGAACCACACACCGCGCCAGATCGACCTGCTCCGGAAGCACGTGCGCCAGCCGATCGTCGTCAACCAGCTGCAGCTCTCGCTCACGCATGCGCCGATCATCGCGCAGGGGGTCGCCGCGAACATGAGCGGGCAGGAGCAGGCCGTGACCCGCGACGGGGGCGGAATCGTCGATTACTGCCGCCTGAACGACATCACCATCCAGACATGGTCGCCGTTCCAGGCCGGCTTCTTCACGGGGGTCTTCCTCGGCTCTCCCGAGTACCCCGAACTCAACTCCGTCATCGACAGGCTCTCCGCCCACTACGGCGTCCCGCCGATCGCCATCGCGACCGCCTGGATCCTCCGCCACCCCGCCAGGATGCAGGTCGTTCTCGGCACCACCACCCCCGGACGCGTCACCGGGGCGGCCCAGGGATCCGATGTGACCCTCACCAGGGCCGAGTGGTACGAGCTGTTCCGCGCCGCCGGGCACATCGTTCCCTGATCGCCGTCCGGGCCGGATGTCCCGCGCCGGCCCGCACGCTGCGGCACCCGTTGCTAGTCTCGAGGCGTGACGGAACCCACTCATGACGTTGTCATCGTCGGCGGCGGCCACAACGGATTGACCGCCGCCGCGTACCTCGCCCTCGCCGGCCGCAGCGTGATCGTGCTTGAGCGCGCGGAACACGTCGGCGGTGCCGCGGTCTCCGCCGAGGCGTTCGCAGGCGTCGACGCCCGCCTCTCGCGCTACTCCTACCTCGTCAGCCTGCTGCCGCAGCGGATCATCGAGGAACTCGGCCTCGAGATCGACCTCGCCCGCAGGCGTTTCTCCTCATACACGCCGAACCCGGCCGACCCGGCCGGCGGCCTCCTCGTCGACAACGGCGACGCCGAAGCCACCAGGGCGAGCTTCGACCGGATCGGCGCCGGAGCCGATTCCGACGCCTGGGCCGCCTTCTACGCCGACACCGGGCGGCTCGCCCTGGCGCTCTTCCCCACGGTCTGCGAACCCCTGCCGACCCGCTCAGAGGCCAGGCGCCTGCTCGGCGACGACTCCCTGTGGGAGCGCTTCGTCGAACATCCGCTCGGCCGGACCATCACCGAGGCATTCACGAACGACCTCGTGCGCGGCGTCGTCGCGACCGACGGCCTGATCGGCACCTTCACGTCGGCGGAGGCGGGCGACCTCGCCGCGAATCGCTGCTTCCTCTACCACGTGATCGGCAACGGGACCGGGGACTGGGACGTTCCGATCGGCGGGATGGGCGCCGTGACGGGCGAACTCGAGAAGGCGGCGCGGCAGGCGGGCGCCCGGATCGTGACCGACGCCGAGGTGACGAGCGTCAGCCCGGACGGAACCGTGCGCTACCGGCGCGGCGGCAGCATCCGCGAGGTCGCCGGGACGGTCGTGCTCTCGGGGGTCGCCCCCTGGGTGCTCGAGCAGCTCCTCGAAGCGGATGCCGGCGGCCGGGGCACGACAGGGGCCGCGCGTGCGGACGCGCCAGGGGCCCTCCCGAAGCCGGAGGGCGCCCAGGTCAAGGTCAACCTGCTGCTGCGCCGGCTGCCGCGGCTCCGCGACACGACGGTCTCCCCCGAGGCTGCGTTCGGCGGAACCTTCCACATCAACGAGACGTACACCCAGCTCGAAGGCGCGTACGACGAGGCCGTCCGCGGGATCATCCCGGACCGGCTGCCGTGCGAGATCTACTGCCACTCCCTGAGCGACCCGAGCATCCTCTCGCCGGAACTCGCGGCATCCGGCGCACACACCCTCACCGTCTTCGGCCTGCACGCGCCGAACCGCTGGCTGAGCGACGAGAACAACGACGCCACCCGGACGAGGCTGCAGGAGGCCGTGCTCGCCTCGCTCAACTCGGTTCTCGCCGAGCCGATCGAGGACCTGATGCTGACCGATGCCGCCGGCAGGCCCTGCATCGAGACGAAGACGACCCTCGACCTCGAACACGCCCTCGCAATGCCGGGCGGGAACATCTTCCACGGTCCCCTCGAGTGGCCGTTCCTCGACGACGACGCCCCGAGGGACACCGCGGCGGAGCGCTGGGGCGTCGCGACCCGGCACCCGCGCATCCTGGTCTGCGGCGCGGGCGCCCGGCGCGGCGGCGGGGTCAGCGGCATCGGCGGGCACAACGCCGCAATGGCGGTCCTCGAGGCAGAGCTCGACGACTGAAACGACGGCCGAACCCGCGGCCGGGGGCTCGCTGACGGAGCCGTCGGGCGATGCTGTGGCACGGGGACGCCCAACGGGTTTAGCCTGAAGGCACGGCTCGTGTTTCACTCATCGCGGAGGTCCCCATGTCAGCCAAACCCACCGGTCGCCTTGCCCATCGCGAGGACGGGCTGTACCTCATGCTCGATCGGCTCTTCACCGCCCCCATCGACGACGTCTGGGCGAGCGTCAGCCGGCCAGGCGGCCTCGCCGGGTGGATCGGCACGTACACCGGTGCGCCGGAGACAGGCGCCGTGCGCTTCAAGCTCTCCGAAACGGATGCCGAGTGGACGTACGTGACGATCCTCAAGTGCATCCCGCCGAAGCGGTTCACCATCAACCTCGGCGAAGGGGACGCGGCGAGGCACCTGATCCTGCACCTCGTCGAAGGCGCGGGCATGACCACGCTCACCCTCGGGCAGCGCCTGCACTCCGCTGCGGATGCGGCACGCGTCGGGCCGTTCTGGGACTACTACCTGGATCGCCTCGTCGCGATGCGCACGGGGCACCCCGTGCCCGGCCACGAGCACTACGCGGGCGCGCACGAGCTCTACTACTCCGAGCTCATCGTCCCGGACAAGCCCCCGGTCGTTCCCGTCCCCGCACCGCCGCGCGCATAGTCCTGCCGACCGTCCCCGAGGGTGCGAGCCCTCCCGGACGTCGGCGCGCCAAAGCTGCTGTGCCCGCTGCCGAAACGGCCGCTGCCGCCGGCTACTCCCAGAGACTCGGCGCGGCCGCGCGGGTCGCGGGCAGGGCGACGTCGGCGCTCCACTCGAGCAGCCACGCCGGGACGGTGAGGCCGGCGGGCGCCGGTCCGACGGCGGCGAGCAGTTCCTCGATTCCGACGACGCCCCCGCTGCGCTTGAGGAAGCGGCCCCGGATGAAGCCGAGCGCGAGGATCTCGGGGTTACCGTCGGCATCCGGTCGCACGAAGCGCTGCTCCACGTAGACGGCCTTCTCGTCGAAACCGAGGATGCGCGACTCGACGGTGAACCGCTGGCCGACGGTGAGCGATTTACGGAAGCTGATGGTCTCGCTCACGACGACGGGGTACCAGCCGCGTGCGGTGAAGATCGGCCAGATGCCGGTACGGTGCAGCAGGTCGAGCCTGGCGATGTCCATGATCGACAGGTACACCCCGTTGTTCATGTGCCGCAGGATGTCCTGGTCGGTCGGGAGGGTCACGAACCGGGTTCTGACGACGTCGTAGGACCCGACGCGGGGGCCCCGCTTCGACAGCCAGCCGTGGAAGAGGGTGCGGATCAGCATATGCATCCTGCGATGTTAACGCCTCGGGCGATTGGGTAGCATTCCGGTATGGTCCCGATCGATCACCTGCTCACCTTCGCGCTCGCTTCCGTCGCCCTCATCGCGCTTCCGGGGCCGACCGTGCTGTTCGTGATCGGACGCTCCCTGGCGCTCGGGCGCCTCGGCGGATTCCTGAGCGTGCTCGGGAACGCCCTCGGGATGCTGCCCCTCATCGCGGCCGTCGCGCTCGGCCTCGGCGCGATCGTGACCCAGTCGATCGTGGTGTTCACGATCGTCAAGGTCGTCGGGGCCGCATACATCGTCTACCTCGGCATCCACGCGATCCGGTACCGCGGCGCGGTCACCCGGACCCGCGGCGTCACGCTCGTCGCCCGGCCGTGGTGGCGGCTGCTCGCCGAAGGGTCGGTCGTCGGCGCCACAAACCCCAAGTCCATCGTGTTCTTCGTCGCCGTGCTTCCCCAGTTCGTCGACTACCGTGCGGGCGCGGTGCCGCTGCAACTCCTCACCCTCGGCACGGTCTTCGTGGTGCTCGCCCTCGCCGGAGACAGCGTCTGGGCCATCGCCGCCGGCTCGGCGCGGGACCGGTTCGCGAAGTCGCCGAAACGGCTGGAGAAGCTTTCAGCGGGCGGCGGGGTCATGATGATCGGCCTCGGCGGCGTCCTCGCCGCGACCGGCGCCCAGAGCTGACCCGCCGTCCCTAGACGGCGACGGGGACCGGGACGGGCAGGGCCGCGACGCGACGGACGAACGCGCCGAGACGGCGGTACACCTCCTGCGATTCCGGATGCCGCGCGTCCTGCTGCCAGGTGTGATGGGTGTTCGCCTGTCGCCGGTCGTAGATCAGGCTGTCCACCTGAATCGACCTGCGCTTGAGCGCCGCGATGAAGTTCAGGTTCGCCCGGTAGAAGTAGTCCCGTTCGCTCGTCGTGACGAAGACCGGAGGGAACCCGCTGTCGAGCCATTCGATCGGGTTCATGAACCGCGCCGCGGCCCGCAGCACGACTCCGCGCCCCCGCTCGGGCAGCAGCATGCGCAGGAAGTTGAGGCTCAGCACGAAGCCGCGCTCGAACATCACCGAGAGGTCGGCGATGCTGCAGTGCTGCACGAGACCGCGGAGGTTGCCCGGATCCACGTGGGGTTCGATGCCGTAGTGGGCCGCGAGCTCCGGCTCGAAAGCGGATGCCGCCAGGAGCGCCGCGATGTGACCGCCGGCCGAATCCCCCCCGAGCACGATCCGGGTGGGGTCCCCGCCGAAGTCGGCAATGTTGCGGGCCACCCAGTCGAGCACCGCATTGCCGTCCTCGAGCATGTGCCTGAGCTGGAACCGGGTGGCCATCCGGTAGTTGGCGTTGACGACGACCATGCCGTCTGCGGCCTGGCTCGCACAGTACTTGGTGAGCGGCGCCTTGTCGCCGGAGGTCCAGCCGCCCCCGTGGAAGTACACGTAGACCGGAAGCGGCCCGGCAGGGTCGTGCGGCACCATCACGTCGAGCCGGTGGTCACGGCTCTCATCCCCGACGTAGTCGACGTCGATGTGGTAGTCCACAGTATCGATCGGCTGGAGGTTGAACTTGTGCAGTTCGCCGGGTGAGAGCCGGATCATCAAGGCCCGCCAGACCCATACGGGCACACGGCGGAGGCTGGTTTCTCGGGGTTTCAGGGTGGTTCCTGCGGTCATGCGAGGGTGCTGCGGATCTGGTTCACAGCACGAACCTAGGTCCCGCGCGTGTGAGCGACCTGAGAAGCCCTCATGTTCCTGTCGGGGACAGGCCTTCTAGGGGTGCAGCGCCGCCCCGCCGAATGCTCCGGTCGCCTCGATGACCGCGCGGCCGAGGGTGTGGAACCGGAGGGTGAAGCCGAGCACGGCGGGAGTCGACCCGGGGTCGAGGTCGAGAGTGGGGACATCCACTGCGTGCACGATGAACTGATAGCGGTGGGTGCCGGTTCCGGGCGGCGGGCCGGCACCGATGAAGGAGGTGAGCCGCAGCTCGTTGGGCAGGGTGACCGCGCCGGCGGGCAACTGGGTACCGCCGGGGGCGCCGGCTCCGGCGGGAAGGGACGTGACGGCGGCCGGGAGGTTGAAGACCGCCCAGTGCCAGAAGCCAGAGCCGGTCGGGGCATCCGGGTCGTAGAGAGTGACCGCAAAACTCTTCGTGTCGGCGGGGAACCCGCTCCAGGACAGCTGCGGCGACCGGTCGAGGCCATCGGCTTCCTCGCCGAACTGCGCGGCCGAAAGCGGTGCCCCGTCGGTCACATCCGTGCTCGAGAGCGTGAAGAGCGGCACCTCGCCGTAGACGGCGAGCGGATCGGCGGTGGTCATGGGTCCTCCTGGCGGCGGGGGTTCTTGTGCGGGCTGCCCCCAGTTTAGGCGCCAGGCGTCCTCGCTTCGAAGATCCTCAGGCGCCGCCAAGGTCGCACAGCGGTCGGGTCCAGCCCGGCTCGCTACGGTCCAGCAATGGACTATCCCCTTCTCGGCGTCTTCGGCATCCTGACCATCGTGTCGGTTGCCGTCATCGCGCCGCGGCTCGGAGTCGCCGCCCCGCTCCTCCTCGTGCTCATCGGGATCGCGGCGAGCCTCGTCCCCGGCGTACCGGCCTTCGATTTCCCGCCCGAGCTCATCCTCGCGGTCGTCCTCCCTCCACTCCTCTATTCGGCGGCGGTCAACGTGCCGTTGCACGACTTCCGCCGCAACGCGACGGCGATCACCGGACTCTCTGTGCTGCTCGTGATCGTGAGCGCCGTCGCGAGCGGAGCACTGTTCCACTGGCTACTGCCCGGACTCAGCGTTCCCGGCGCCCTCGCGCTCGGTGCGGTCGTGAGTCCGACGGATGCGGTCGCCGCGACCTCGATGGGGCGCCGGCTGGGACTTCCACCCCGGGTGGTGACCCTGCTGGAGGGTGAGGGACTGCTCAACGACGCCTCGGCCCTCGTGCTGCTCCGCTGTGCGATCGCGGCGACGGCAGGCGGGGTGTCCCTGATCGGCGTGGCCGGGGACTTCGCGTTCGCGGTCGGAGTCGCGATCGGGATCGGTCTCGTCGTGGGGCACCTGACCGTGTGGCTGAGGTCGCGCCTGGGGAACGTCGTACTCAACACGACGATCTCATTCGCGGTGCCGTTCCTCGCGTTCATCCCGACCGACCACGTCCACGCGTCCGGGGTGCTCGCCGTCGTCGTCGCCGGGCTCGTGACCGGGCATCGGGGGCCGCTGGTCTTCACGGCGGAGGTGCGGATCAGCGAACGGGTGAACTGGCGGACGATCCAGTTCGTGCTCGAGAACGGCGTCTTCCTCCTGATGGGCTTCGAACTGAAATACCTGGTCGGCGAGGTGCACGAGGACCATGTCAGCGTCATCGAGGCCGTCGGCATCGGGCTTCTCGCGACCGTCGTCCTCGTCGTCGTCCGGGGCGCCTTCGTCGTCCCCCTTATCGCCCAGCTCAAACGACAAGAGCGGAGGGCCCGCGCCGGCGGCCGGGAGGTCGACTCCGCACTGCGGCGGTTGCGCACGGCCAGGCACGAGGACGTCGCCCAGGCCAGGGCCCACAGGAGGCTGACCAGGAAGCGGGCGGACCTCGACTTCCAGACGGTCGAGAGCCTCGGCTGGCGGGACGGCGCTGTGCTCGGCTGGTCGGGGATGCGAGGCGTCGTCGCACTCGCCGCCGCGCAGTCGCTGCCGACCGGCATCCCCTACCGGCCGCAGCTGATCTTCATCGCGTTCACCGTTGCCCTCGTGACCCTGCTCGTGCAGGGCGGCACCCTGCCTCTGCTGATCCGCAGGCTCGGGCTCACCGGAAGCGCCGAGGCGGATGACCAGCGTGGCTTCGCAGCCCTCGTCGGCCAGATCAGCGCGGCCGGTCTCGAGAGCCTCGGCAACCCTGCGCTCGCGCAGGACGGTGGTGAACCGTTCACCGCGGAGGCGCTGTCCCGGGTGCGTGCGGACAGCATCCGCCGTGCACAGGCGCTCGACGAGACGGCGGCCCCGGCCACCGGCGCCCCGCACCACCAGCACCGTGCGCTGCGGCTGCACGTGCTCGCACGTGAGCGCGCCGCCCTGCTCGACGCCCGTGAGACCGGGGCATACGGCTCGCACCTCATCGAGAGGGCCCAGCGCATGCTCGACCTCGAGGAAACCCGGCTGTCCTCCAACCCCTGGGCATGACTCCTGCACATTCCCCGGCGGTGGAATTCCTGCCGCGTGATTCCGGGGCGCCGGCCGTCAACCGCGGGAATCTGCAGGAGTTATGCCGAACCAGGACGGGTAACATGGCGCGGTGGCCATTCCGAAGATCCTGCTCTACTACGTCTTCACGCCGCTCGCCGACCCCGAGGCCGTACGGCTCTGGCAGCGCGACCTGTGCGAAGCCCTCGGCCTCCGCGGCCGCATCCTGATCTCGAAGGACGGGCTCAACGGCACGATCGGCGGCGACCTCCCGGCCGTGAAACGCTACGTGCGGAAGACGCGCGAGTACCCGGCGTTCCACGACATCGACTTCCGGTGGAGCGAAGGCACCGGGCTCGACGAGGCCGGCCTGAGCCTCGACTTCCCGCGCCTCGTGGTGAAGGTGCGCGAGGAGATCGTGAGCTTCGGCGCTCCCGGCGACCTCACGGTCACCGCGGCAGGAGTGCAGGGCGGCGGCACCCGGCTCTCCCCCGCCGCGCTGCACGAACTCGCCGCCGAGCACGGCGACGACCTGGTCTTCTTCGACGGCCGCAACTCCTTCGAAGCGGAGATCGGACGCTTCCGGGGCGCCGTCGTTCCCGACGTCGCGACGACCCGCGACTTCGCCGCAGAGCTCGACAGCGGCCGGTACGACCACCTCAAGAACCGGCCGGTCGTGACGTACTGCACCGGCGGCATCCGCTGCGAGGTGCTCAGCTCACTGATGAAGGACCGCGGCTTCGGCGAGGTCTACCAGCTCGATGGCGGCATCGTGGGGTACGGCGAGGCCTACGGGAATGCCGGTCTCTGGGACGGTTCGCTCTATGTCTTCGACCAGCGGATGTCCGTCGACTTCGCAGGGGACACCGCGGTCCTCGGCCGCTGCGCCTGCTGCGCGGCAGCGACCAACCGGATGCAGAACTGCCGCGAGCCGTCCTGCCGCGCACAGCTCGTCGTCTGCCCTGACTGCGCCGCTACGGCGCCCGCCTGCCCCGCGCACTCCTGACCGGCCGCGCGCGGGCGAACTCCCTCGCGTCCCTGGCCGAGAGGGCGAGCAGGATCAGGATGTCGAAGGTGACGCTCACGAGCGAGGTCCGCAGGGTGATCGCGGCCCCGTTGACGGCATAGTCGACGAAGCTCGTGACGATGCTCACCGTCGCGAAGGACATCGCGACGATCCGTGCCCAGTTCCGGCCGAAGTACACGAATGCGGCGAAGCCGATGTTGAGGGCGAGGACGACTCCGTAGCCGGCCAGCAGGATCCCGAGGGCGACCCCGGCCGTCGCGGGGTCGACGGTGCCCGCCGTCGTGCCGTCGAGTGCGACGGCCGAGACGAACTCCGGCCAGTCGAGCGCCGCGAGGACGATGACACCGAGACCGGACAGGACCCGCGCGCCGAGCATCAGGGCTCCGACGCTGATCGATGCCGGCCGCCGCCGGTGAGTGCCGGGCTCGGACGGCACCGCGTTCCCGGTCGGTGCCGCGGTCGATGCCACCGTCGATGCCGCTGCCGCTGCCGCGGTCGGTGCCGGTTCCGGCGCGGCAGACCCCGCACGTGCAGCCGCAGCGCCGGAGACCGCGATGCCGGACACGTCGACGACGGGCAGGTCGCCGTCCGTCTGGATCGTGTCGCCGCCGCCGTTGCGTGCGTGGTATCCGCTCGAGAAGTCCCGGATCAGGTGCACCCGAGCCCCCGAGCCGGCGTGCAGAAGCGAGTGGACGATGTGGTCCCGCTCGATGTCGGTGTTCTCGTCGATCTTGTGCGTGATCTGCAGGGTGAACAGCGAGAAGCCGACGGCACGATCGAAGGTCCCCGCCGCGAGCCAGTCGACCCTCGTCCCTCCGGGGAGCAGCCAGCCGTCCGGGCAGCGCCAGAACCGCACGTGGTGCCGCTTGGCCGGATTCTCGGCGACCTCCTGCTGGTAGGCGAAGTCCTGCATCCGGTCGAACAGGAACAGCGGGCTGACGGGCGCCTCGTCATAACTGCGCCTCGCGAGCGTCGCCGAGACCATCCTCCAGGTCGTGCCTGGCGTGATGTCGTCCGCCCGCGTCCAGCCTGCCGCGGCGAGCGCCTGCTGCAGCTGCTCCGCCGTGCCGGTGATAGCGAGGTTGACCGGGTCGCCGAGGAGGCCGTCGCTTGTGCGGGTCCTGCCGATGAAGTAGCGGGGAACGTACAGCTGGGTCAGGATCCGGTGCAGCCTCGGAAGCACAAGGTAGGCCAGAAGCACCCAGAAGAGCACAGCGAACCAGAGCGCACCCCAGCCGAGCTGAAAACTCTCGTTCACGAGCAGAACGGCGAGCCAGACCGCGGCGAACCCCGCGAAGACGAAGAAAAAGGCGTCGATTCCCGCGCTCACCGAGAGCCGGCGCGGCACGACCCGCACCTTCTCTGGCACGACGGCGGCGGTCATAGCGCTCATGCTACCGACTAGGCCGAACGCGGGCGAGGGGCGGGAAGTAGGCTCGGAGCATGACTCCTGAGACTCAGTTCCGCGCCATCGTCGTCGAACGAACCGTTGCGGAGGACGGCGCCACGTCGCAGCACGCGGCGCTCACGCTCGTCGACGATTCCTTCCTGATGCCGGGTGACGTGACCATCACCGTCGACTACTCGAGCCTCAACTACAAGGACGGGCTCGCGCTCGCCGGTCGCCCCGGGGTCATCCGCTCCTGGCCCCTCATCGCCGGGATCGACCTCGTCGGCACCGTCGAGTCGAGCGAGGACCCGCGCTGGGCGCCAGGAGACCGGGTCATCCTGAACGGCTCAGGCCTGGGCGAGACCCACCACGGCGGCCTCGCCGAACGCGCGAGGGTCTCCGGCGCGTCCCTGGTACGCCTGCCCGCCGGAATCAGCGCCCTCAGGGCCGCCGCGATCGGCACGGCCGGATTCACCGCCATGCTTGCCGTGCTCGCGCTCGAACGCGCCGGGACAACGCCGGACTCCGGCCCTGTGCTCGTCACCGGCGCCGCAGGCGGAGTCGGTTCGATCGCGGTGGCCCTGCTCTCGGCCAGGGGCTACCGGGTGACGGCATCGACCGGTCGCGTCGACGAACTCGGCGACTACCTCCGCGGCCTCGGGGCCGAGGCGATCCTGGACCGGAGCAGCCTCTCCGAGCCCGGAAAACCGCTCCAGGCTCAGCGCTGGGCCGCGGCCGTCGACTCCGTCGGAAGCGCCACCCTCGCCAATGTCCTCGCCCAGGCGAACTACGGGGCCGTGATCACCGCGTGCGGCCTCGCCCAGGGCGCCGACCTCCCGACGACGGTGATGCCCTTCATCCTGCGCGGGGTCAGCCTTGTCGGCATCAATTCCGTCGAGGCTCCATTGGCCCTCCGGGAACAGGCATGGTCGCGGCTCGAATCCGACCTCGACCTGGCGCTCCTCGACGGCCTGACGTCGAGCATCACGCTCGAGGAAGCGATCCCGGCGGCCGATGACATCCTCGCGGGTCGGCTGCACGGGCGCACGGTCGTCGCGATCCACGAATAGCGCGGTCAAACACGATTTAGTCGTGGCAGAACCGCCCAGTACCGGTATCACAGCGGATGCCCCTCCGCGCACCCCCAGGCTTTCGGCGCGCCGTAATCCCCCACTAGTGGGGGATACCTTGGAAGAAAATGAGCGTACCTTGCATAACAGGAACCCCCTTCACCGGGGGTGACAGGTCCCGGACCACCCATTCCGGGACCGCACACAGGTAGTAATGCAGAGCACCGACTCATCCCCGAGGCGGCTGCTGTACTCCCCCAACAGAGTGATCCGCACGCACTCGTTACCCGAAACGAAGCGCCGTCTCATGAATGAACTCCTTCACCGACCCCCGGAATGGCCCGGAATGATTCCTGGGGTCGTCGCATGAAGTCCAGCATCCACCGCGACACGCTGGGCGCGATCCTCGAACTCGCAACCGCCCCTCATGAGTCAGCCATGCTGGTCGTCGGGGAGCCCGGATCCGGCAAATCGCGCCTGCTCGCCTCCGTCGAACCGATCCCAGGGATCGAGATCTTCCGGGTCAGGATCAATCCTGCGGAAGCCGGCTTCCCGCTCTCCGGCCTCTCGGCCTTCGTCGCCTCGTTCCAGACCCCGGCCGCCGCAGCGCTCTCGAGCGAACTCCTCATCCCCGGCGAAGCGGATGCCCAGCTCGCCGCCCGCGCGGCGGAACTCCTCGCCCTGATCCGCGACTTCACCCCCGAGACAACCCTCCTCCTGATCGACGACCTCGACCTGATGGACCTCCCGAGCCAGACCGTCTTCGCGATGGTCGCGGCGCGCCTCGGCGGCACGGGGCTGCGCCTCGTGGGCACCGTGTGCGCGGAGCCCCCCGTCGGCCCGCTCGCCTCGCTCCCGCGCATCACCCTCGACCGCCTCACCTTCGCCGAATCGATGCTCCTCGCCACCGAGCTTCTCGGGCCCCAGTCCGACGAGGCACTCCGGCGGATGCTGGCATCCTCCTCATCGGGAAGTCCGTCCGAAATCGCCAGGAACGCCCGGCTCCTGACCAGCAGGCACCTCGGGAACGCCGCCCCCGTCGCCCTGCCGTTCCGCGCCTCCCGCGCTCCCTCGACCCGGACCTCACAGGAACCGGACGACCAGCACCTCCTCCTGGCGATGCTGTCCTGCTCCTACCTCAGCAGCCAGGATCCGATCCGCCAGAGCGGCGACCCCATCCGCGGCGCCCTGGAAGAACTCCTGTCGGCGGGAACCGTCATCCGCGACGGCCGGTACCTCCGGATTTCGGACTCAGCGCTGCGTTCCCACCTCTATTGGTCCATCGACGCCGGTACCCGCGCCGAATTCCATGCCCGTGCCGCCCGCAGCGAGGACGCACCCGGAGGGGATCCCGGCCTCGCCGCGTGGCACCGCAGCTGGGCGGATGCCGGCAGCCTCTCCTCGGACGAACTGCTCGCCTCCGCTGCCGAATTCGGCCGCAGGGGCCTGATCTGGCAGTCCGTCGAACTCGCCGAACGCGCCCTCGCCCTCGCGCTCGACGCCACCGGAAGCCCCGAAGCCCTGCTCGAGGTCGCGGAGGCGCTGTACCTGCAGGGCGAACTCTCCTATGCGGCCCGCTATGCCAGGCTCGGCCAGCGCAGGCCCGGCTCGATCGCCACGGTCACAAAGCTCGCGACCCTCCGCAGCGGGATCGAATTCATGTCGACCCACCAGCTGCTCACGACCGACCTCGACGACTGGGTCGGACCGCGCGGCGCGAGCGGCAGGGCGGAAGACCTCGCGCGCCTGCTCGGCATGAGCGCCCTCAGTCACGCCGAGCGCTGGGAGGTCGACGCCGCGCGGGAAGCCCTCGCCAGGGGCCGTCACCTCCTCGAAAGCGCGACCCCGGAGTCCATCGAACTCCACGAGCTGTCCGCACTGCTGCTGTCTGCTCTCGAGGGTGACCCCGGCCCTTCGACCCGGATGTTCGAGCGGCTGTCCCGGCACGGCTGGACCGAGGAGACGAGCGCCAGGGCACTGTCCGTCCTCGGCCGCAGCCTCACGTTCATCGACCGATACGGCGACGCCAGGCGCGTGCTGCGCACCGTCGTCGGCCTCGAGCCCCCGCCGGACCCGATCGTCCTGCAGACGGCCAGGTACTACCTCGCAGAGAACGAGATCCTCGCCGGCAACCAATTCGAGGCCATGGCCATCATCGAATCGCTCACAGGATCCGGGACGGAACAGGTGCATCGCCGCCCGCTCCAGCTGCTGACGGCCTGGTACTGGCAGGCCCGCGGAGACCGAGCGCGCGCGGACGCGGCGATCGAGCTCTGCAACCGCAGCTTCGCGACGAGCGACCATCCGGCTCTCGCCGCCCGGCTCGTGGCAGACCAGGGCCGGTTCGCCCTCATGGAGGGCAGGTTCGACGATGCGATCGCATTCCTGCACCGGGCCGGAGCAATAGGGTCAGCATTCCGCAACCCCTCGCTGCTCCGGAGCCAGGTCGACCTGATCGAGGCATACGTGCTGTCCGGCCGGCTGCGGGAGGCCGTGATCCAGTTCCGTGAGTTCCGGGCCAGGGCCCGGCCCTTCCACACCCGGTGGACGGTGCTCGCCACGGCACGGGCCGAGGCCCTGTTGACACCCGGCGAGGCATCCATCGCCGTCTTCGAACAGGCCGCCGGCCTCTGGCAGCCTGGCGATTCGCAATTCGAGCAGGGCCGCACCCTCCTGAGCTTCGCCGACCGGCTCGTGAGCCTCGGGCACGGCAGGGAAGGCGCAGACCAGTACCTGGCCGCGCGGATGATCTTCACCCAGCTCGGTGCCATCCCGTGGGCCAGAAAAGCGGATGCCGTCCGTCTCGGCACCCACGCCCCGAGCGTCAATCCCCTCCTCGCGACCCTTGCCCCCGACGAACGGCTCGTCGCCGAACTCGTGCAACAGGGCAAGCGCAACAAGGAGATCGCCGCCGAGCTCTTCGTCTCCCTGCGCACCGTGGAGGTACGCCTCACCCGCACATACAACAAGCTCGGTGCCAAGTCCCGGTCGCACCTGATCGCGCTGCTCTCCGGCACCGGCACGGTGCTGTCAGACGGTGCGGCAAGCGGGATGGTCTGATATACGGGATGGTCTGATCGAAAGGGACCGGTCAGGTCGCGCTACCCCGGCAGGGCGTCGCCGACCGCGATCCCGGGTGTCGCCGCCGTGTTGCTCCGTCGTTCCGGACTCTTCCAGGTGCCGCTCGACCGGCCGAAGAACGCCTGCGGGATGGTCCGGAGGCAGATGAACGCGTCGACGATGCGCACGAGCGGGAAGCCGATCCCGAGCACCAGGTAATGCACCCGCCCGGTCACGATCACGACCAGGATCGTGAGCAGGTAGTCCGGCACCAGCACCCCGATGACGATGGACGCCGGAGGGACGGCCTGCGCGACCGCGATCGACACCGGGTCTGCCGAGACCTCGCCCCAGGCCGCGGCCGCAAGCGACATCAGGAGCAGCGGCAGGAAGATCAGCATCATGATGCTGCTCGTCACGAGTTCGAAGACGTAGAGGGCGAGGGCTCCCCAGAAGGTCCCGAACCGGAAACCGTGCCGGCGGACCGTCTGCCAGAAGCCGAGCGTCCACCGGCGCAGCTGTTTCGTGTAGTCCCGGAAGGTGTCGGGGTCCTGGGTGTACGCGATCGCCGCGAGGGGGTGGAAGGCGATGCGGCCGAGCCTCTTGGCATGCACCTCGAATGTCATGTTGAAGTCCTCGATCGCGAGCCCCGGGGCGGAAATGTCGATGTCGGCGAGGATCCGGCTGCGATACATGCTCGCGAAGCCGGGGACGATCGACACCACGTTCGCGAAGCGGGCGGCCTGGCCGTACTTGAGGAGGAACTGCACGACCACATAGAAGCGTTCGCGGTACGCCACGAGAAAACGGCCGAGCCGGGTCGGTGATGGCGGGTCCGTCACCGTCGCGGCGCGGCCGGCGACGGCGACGACCCCGGGATCATCGAAGTACGGCAGGCCCGTCTCCATGTAGTCGTCCGCGAGCTGCGTGTCCGCGTCGAGCAGCATCACGATCTCAAAGCGTTCGGCAAGCCGGAAGTGCGTGATCGCGGCGACGAGCGCACCGGCCTTGCCGCGGTTGGGCAGGAGCTCGACGACGTTCGCCCCGCTCTCCTCCGCGATCACCGCCGTCGTGTCCTTAGACGCGTCCGAGGCGATGAAGATATTGCCGACGGGCACGAGCCTGGCGGCCGAGCGGATCGTGTTGCGGATCACGAGTTCTTCATTGTGCGCCGCGATCAGCACGGCGACGTCCTTCGGGGTGACGCGGCCGCCTGCTCCGGAGGCCGCCCCGCCAGCGGCCTGCTGTGCGAGCCGGTGGCGCGCACTCCGCGGCCGCTTCCGGAACGCCTGCGCGACAACACGGCCCAGACCGACCGTGCCCCACAGGGCGGTGTTCACCCCGACCACGAGGACGAGCACCACGACCAGGCTCAGCATGTGATTCTCCGTCGACCGGCCGGACGCGGGGTCGCTCCGGTGGTCCGACCGTACACGCGGGACGGGGCGCCCGCGACGGCAGACAGGTGCGGTTAACCACATCCGGGTGCGGGATGCCCACACGATCCCGCAGAGTCCCGGCCATGGCTTGCCCGGATCGCAACATCTGCAGAGACTGGCCGAGGGAACACCACACGCCGCACCTCGCCGAGTCCCGAAACTCCTCGACTGACGGCGGCGCATCCGCGAACCGCACCTAACCACCGAACCGCACCTAACCACACAGACTTACCCGAACAAAGGACCTGGAATGTCAATCGAAATCGTCGACGACTCTTCCCTGCCGCTCACGCACCAGGGCCGCCAGCGCACGAACGCGGACGCCCTGCTCATCCCGGTCATCCCCCGCACCCAGTTCGACTTCGACGTCGCCATCGTGGGCCTCGGATACGTCGGGCTGCCGACGGCGCTGTCCCTGCACGCCGCAGGTCTCCGCGTACTCGGCGTCGACGTGAGCGAACGCCGGCTCGCCGTGATCCGCAGCGGTGAAGCCGACCTCCTCGAGTCAGACCGGGAGCGCCTCGAGACGGCGATGTCGGGCGACGACTTCCAGATCACGGGTGACACCTACCTCCTCGGCGACGCGGCAGCGGTCATCATCTGCGTCCCCACGCCGATCGACGAACACCTCACGCCCGACCTCGAGATCCTCGCGAGCGCGTGCACGATGGTCGTCGACGCCGCCGTTCCCGGCCAGCTCCTGATGCTCACTTCCACGACGTACCCCGGCTGCACCAGGGACCTCCTCGTCACCCCGCTGCTCGTTCGCGGCCTGACCGCAGGCAAGGACATCTTCGTGTCCTTCAGCCCGGAACGCATCGACCCCGGCAACGACCGCTACGCCCACGAGGACGTGCCGCGGGTGGTCGGCGGCGCGACCCCGGCCTGCCAGGCCGCAGGAGCCGCCCTCCTCGGCCGCTATGCCCGCAACATCCACGGTGTCAGCTCCCTCGAGGTCGCCGAGATGAGCAAGCTCCTCGAGAACACCTTCCGGGCGGTGAACATCGCCCTCGCGAACGAATTCGCCGAGGCGTGCCTCGCCCTCGGGCTGTCGGTCATCGAGGTCATCAACGCCGCAGCGACCAAGCCCTACGGTTTCATGCCCTTCTTCCCCGGCGCCGGCGTCGGCGGGCACTGCATCCCGTGCGACCCGCACTACCTGCTCTGGCAGCTCCGCAAGGCTCACGTCGACGCGCCGGTCATCGAACACGCGATGAGCGAGATCGCCGGCCGCCCGCGCCGGGTCCTCGAGCGGGTGCGCGAAACCCTCGCCGACCAGGGCAAGCCTCTCCGCGGCGCACGCGTGCTCGTTGTCGGAGTCTCCTACAAGCCCAACGTCGCCGACCTCCGTGAGTCGCCTGCGCTGGATATCCTCAGCATGCTGGCCGACCAGGGCGCGGACGTCGGGTTCCACGACCCGTTCTTCGGGTCCGTCCGGCTCAGGAACGGCAGGGAGCTCACCGCGACGGTCGACCCGGACGCATTCGGCGCCGACCTCGTGGTCCTGCACACCGACCACGACAACGTCGACTGGGAGTGGCTGTCCCCGGAGGTCCTCGTGCTCGACACGACCTACCGTCGCACCGACCTGCCCCGCCGCGTGCAGCTCTGACCCCTTCTTTCCCGGGCGGATGCCGGGGGCCGCTCGGCCCCCGGCATCCGTTGCCCTGCCCACCCCTTCGATCGGAGAACCACCGTGAAATCATTGATCACCGGCGGCGCCGGCTTCATCGGCAGCCACCTCACCGAATACCTGCTGGAGCAGGGTGACGACGTCATCGTGCTCGACAACCTCTCGACGGGTTCGCTCCGCAACCTCGCCAGGGTCAGTGACAACCCCCGGTTGCGGTTCGTCCAGGGCAGCATCCTCGACAGGGCACTCGTCACCGACCTCATCTCCGGGCGTGACCGGGTCTTCCACCTCGCCGCGGCCGTCGGCGTCAAGCTCATCGTCGAGGAGCCCCTGACGAGCCTGCGCACCAACATCCACGGCACCGAGAACGTCCTCGACGCGTGCGTCGCCGCGGGGGCGACCCTGTTGCTCGCGTCGACCAGCGAGGTCTACGGGAAGAACACCGCTGACAGCCTCGACGAGGAGTCCGACCGCATTCTCGGCTCCGCCCTCAAGTCCCGGTGGACGTACGCCGCCGCGAAGGGGATCGATGAGGCGTTCGCGCACGCCTACTGGAGTGAGTTCGGACTCTCGGTTGCCATCGTGCGCCTGTTCAATACGGTCGGGCCGCGGCAGACCGGGCGTTACGGCATGGTCTTTCCCAACCTCGTCGGCCAGGCGCAGCGAGGGGAACCACTCACGGTCTTCGGCGACGGACGACAGACCCGCTGCTTCTCCTACGTCGGCGACATCGTGCCCGCCCTCGTCCGGCTCGCAGAGACTCCGGCCGCGTACGGCCTGGCCGTCAACATGGGCGGCGCCCAGGAGATCTCGATCCTCGGCCTCGCCGAGCGCGTGATCGACGTCCTCGGCTCGACGAGCGACATCAGCCTGATTCCCTACGAGCAGGCGTACGCCCCCGGCTACGAGGACATGCGTCGCCGGGTCCCCAACAACGGCCTCGCGCGGAAGCTCGTCGACTTCGAACCGAGTACCCCGCTCGACGACGTGATCCGGAACGTGGCCGGTGCCGCGGCGGGCGGCGGAAACGCCAACGAGGCCATGGCCCTCGCGGGTTCGCCGCTGCATCCGCACGCCCCCGGCCTCGTCGCCGCCGGCAGCCAGATCCCCGGGCTGCTCTGATGTGCGGGATCATCGCCTGTCGCGCCATCGAACCTGCGCCCGGCTATCTCGTCGCGGGACTCAAACGCCTCGAGTACCGCGGCTACGACTCTGCGGGCATCGCCGTGTCCGCGGAAGACGGCACGACGGCCGTGTTCCGCACGATCTCGCGCGTCGACTCCCTCACCGGGCTTGTCGAGGAGTGGGGCGGCCCCCTGCTCGCAGGCACCGGCATCGGCCACACCCGCTGGGCCACCCACGGCGGCGTGAGCGTTCAGAACGCGCATCCTCACCAGGACTGCGAGGGCCGCCTGAGCGTCGTGCACAACGGCATCCTCGACAACGCGGACCGGCTGCGCGCCGAGCTCGTGCATGCCGGGCACCGGTTCTCCTCCGAGGTCGACAGTGAGGTCATCTGCCACCTCGTCGAGGACCGCCTGCTCGACTCCGACGACCTGCTCGGTGCGGTGAGCGCCGCGGTCGCCCAGCTGACCGGCTCGTGGGCCCTCGTCGTCCTCGACGCACGGACAGGGCGCATGGTCGCCGCCGCACACCGCTCGCCGTTGCTCGCTGCCCGTTCCGCGGCGGGGATCTTCCTCGCGAGCGACATCTCTGCGATCGGCGACTGGGTCGACGAATTCCACATCCTCGCGGACGGCGACGTCGTCGAGGTCACGAACGACCTGGTCTGGACCAACTCCGGGATCCCGGCCGCCGTTCCCCCGGCCATCCCGCGGCCGCCGCGGCCGCAGTTCTCGCTGACCGTCGAGGCCGACGACCATATGGCCGCCGAGATCCGGGAGCAGCCGGAGGCCGCGGCCCGCCTTCTCGACGAGGTCGGCGGCCGGATCGCGACCGGCGAGCTCTGGAACGACCTCGGCCTGCCCCGGTTCGACCGGATGCGTGTGGTCGCGTGCGGGACCTCCCTCAACGCAGGAGAGGTCATCGGTTCCGCTCTCAGCCGGCTCGGCGGGCTCGGGCACTCCTCCGTCGTCGCGAGCGAAGCGGCGGGCTCCGTCGTCGAACCGGGAACGCTCACGGTGATGATCAGCCAGTCTGGCGAAACCGCGGACGTGCTCCGGGCCCTCGAGGAGGGACCGGAGGGTTCCCCGGTGCTTGCCCTCGTCAACAACGTGCACTCGACGCTCGGTCGCAAGGTCGACGCCGTCGTGAGCTGCGCGGCCGGGCCGGAAATCGGTGTCGCCGCGACGAAGACGTTCGTCTGCCAGGTCATCGTCGGCACCGGGCTCGTGATCTCGTCGCTCGTCGCGAGCGGCAGGATGGATGTGGCCAGGGCCCACCGGCTCGTCAACGACCTGTACCTGATTCCGGAACAACTCGCGGAGGCCGCAGCCGCCGCGCGGGCGCTGCTTCCTCCCCTCGTCGAGGAGGTGCGGGGCGCCAAGGGGTTCCTGTTCCTCGGGCGGGGCGCCGGCGTCGCATACGCCGCGGAGGGCGCACTCAAGCTCAAGGAGATCACGTACCGCTGGGCGGAGGCCTACCCGGCCGGCGAACTCAAGCACGGTCCGCTCGCGCTCGTCGAGGAGGGCACCCCTGTCGTCGTGATCGACGACGACGATCCCCGGCTGGCCGGGAATATCGCCGAGGTGCGCGCGCGCGGCGGGCGCATCATCACGATCGGCCGGCCGGGCAGCAGCGTCGAAGTCCCGTTGTCGCTCGGAGCACCGTGCGGGCCGCTCGCGGCCGTCGTTCCACTGCAGATGCTCGCTCTCGGCCTCGCCGTCGAGCTCGGCTTCGACGCGGACAAGCCCCGCAACCTCGCCAAGTCGGTCACCGTCGACTGAGCGGGGCGGTGGCGGCCGGCGGCCGGTGCGAGCCGGCCGACGGTCCGCTGGGAAGGTGGTGAAGATGACCCGTGAGCGCGCGAGAGGCCGGGTAGCATCTCAACGCCATCGGCTGCCGACCCGATGTGGACGTTCTGTGTGCTGGAGGAGGGCGAATGCCGGAAGACGATGAGCCAGCGGGCGGGACCCCTCGCCGGCGCGCACTCCTGATCAGTCTCCTCGCGATCGGCCTGACGGTTCTGGCCGTGCTGACGATCGTGGTGTCGACCGCTCCGCGACCCGGCCAGAGCACAGCTCCCCCCTCGGCCAGCCGGTCCCCCGGCACTCCGACACCCAGCGGGAGCCCCGCACCATCCGTGACCCCCGCGCCGTCCGCGAGCGCGGCCCCGACGGCTCCCACGGTCGGGGCGTACCCCTGGCACACCGGGATCGTCTCGACGACGTTCTGGGTCGGCGAGATCTTCGACCCGAACGCCGCGGACGGCAGCCAGGTCTATTCGACGTATGACTCGGGGTGGATGGCGAGCTATGGCGGTTGCGACGGCGTCCGCACGGCGGACGACTGCCAGACCGAGGTGCGGACGGCGGCCAACGACTACTTCCCGACCCAGCTGGCTCCGAAGGAGAACCCGTTCTACCTCGATCTCCCGTTCGACGACCTCAACGACGCCCAGGCGTTCGCGACCCGCGAGAAGGTCGTGCCGTGGGCCGGCCAGTCTGCGTACGCGGGCTCGGCGGGCGATGACACCGTGAGCCTGATGAAGAACAGGTGGGTCCGCATCCGCTCGAACGGCCAGACCTGTTACGGCCAGATCGAGGACGCCGGGCCCGGCCAGTACCACGATGCCGCATACGTGTTCGGTGCGGACGATGCCCGGCCGGCCAACAAGAAGTTCAACGGAGCGGGCATGGACGTCTCCCCGGCCCTGAACGGCTGCCTGCGATTCAGCGACATCAACGGGGAGAACGACACGGTCGACTGGCAGTTCGTCGAGGCGGCCGACGTCCCGCCGGGGCCCTGGACGAAGATCGTCACCACGAGCGGAGTGCGCCCGTAGCACGCGACCCGCGACCGGCGACCGGCTACAGCTTGAGCGAGGCGATCAGGTCTGGAGCGTGGTTGGTGGTGAGGATCACGCGCGAGAAGTCCTCGTCGATGAGGTCGATCACGACGGCCTGGCGGCGGCGCTTGATCGCGAGGAAGTCCTTGCCCCCGTGGAACTTCCAGGTGCCGACCGCGAGCACGAGTGGAACCTCGAGGCCGGGGGCGCGGATCCCGCGGATCCAGATCCACGGGTCGTCCGTGATCGTCACCGAGCGGATGTTGTCCCGTGCGACGACGATGTCCTCGCGGCGGAAGGCGAGCGTCTTCTCGGCCTTCGTCAGGTGTACCTCGAGCCGATCGGGATGAACGCGCAAGGAAGCCATAGGCCTAGTCTGCCCCGTTCGGCCGGTATTCCCGCTGTCGAAACCTCACAATGCAGTAACGCGGAACTGTGCGCTCCGTCAGTCGGGCACGACGGCCGCCGCTGCCGCCTTCGCCGCCGCGGGCAACGCGTCGAGAATCCACTCGATCGCCTGCTCGTCGTGGGCCGCAGAGACGAACCAGGCCTCGAACACCGACGGCGGCAGTGACACCCCGGCGTCGAGCATCGCGTGGAAGAACGGGCCGTACCGGAAGGCCTCCTGGCGCTGCACGGCGGCGTAGTCCCGTGGGGGGTGCGCTGCGGCATCCGCCCCGAACGCGAAGCTGAACAGGTTGCCCGCCCGCTGCACGCTGTGCGCGACACCCTCTGCTGAGAAGGCGGCGGAGACCGCGTTCGAGAGCAGCAGCGCCGTCGCATCGAGCCGCGGATAGACGGTGTCGTCGAGGGCGCGCAGGGTCGCGATGCCCGCTGCGACGGCGACCGGGTTCCCGGACAGGGTTCCGGCCTGGTAGACCGGGCCTGCGGGGGCGAGGTAGTCCATGACGTCGGCACGTCCGCCGAGGGCCGCGACGGGCAGGCCGCCACCGATGACCTTGCCGAACGTGAAGAGGTCGGGGCTGTACGGCTTCGCGGGGGTCTCTCCCGCGTTGTCGAGGCCCCAGTACCCGGCCGGCCCGACCCGGAAGCCGGTGAGCACCTCGTCGATGATGAGCAGCGCACCGTAGTAGTGCGCGAGCTCGGTCAGGGCTGCGTTGAAGCCGGGGTCTGGCGCGACCACGCCCATGTTCGCGGCGGCGGCCTCGGTGATGACGGCGGCGATCCTCCCCGGGTGGGCTTCGAACGCGGCGCGCACGGCCTCGAGGTCGTTGTACGGGAGCACGAGGGTCTGCGCCGCAGTCGCAGCGGTCACACCGGCGGAACCGGGCAGGGCGAGGGTCGCGAGCCCGGAGCCGGCCTGGGCCAGGAGTCCGTCGGAGTGGCCGTGGTAGTGGCCGGCGAACTTGATCAGGAGCTCGCGACCGGTGAAGCCGCGGGCGAGGCGAATGGCGGTCATCGTCGCCTCCGTGCCCGTCGAGACGAGGCGAAGCTTGTCGACGGCCGAGACGCGGCCCTCGATCAGCTCGGCGAGTTCGGTCTCGCCCGGAGTGGACGCACCGAACGACAAGCCGAGTGCTGCAGCGGCCTGGACCGCGTGGACGACCTCGGGGTGCGCGTGGCCGAGGATCGCGGGCCCCCAGGAGCTGACGAGGTCGACGTAGTCGCGGCCGTCTGAGTCGGTGACGTAGGCTCCTGAGGCCTTCACGAGGAACAGCGGGGTGCCGCCGACCGAGCGGAAGGCCCGGACCGGCGAGTTCACGCCGCCGGGGATGGCGCGCTGGGCGCGGGCGAACAGCTCGTCGTTGCGGGTCATCACGGGCGGTTTCCTTCGGTAAGCCAGGCGGCGAGTTCGACGGCCCAGTATGTGAGCACGGCGTCTGCGCCTGCCCGGCGGATGCTGAGCACCGATTCCTCGATCGAACGGCGGCGGTCGATCCAGCCCTGGGCGGCGGCCGCCTCGATCATCGCGTACTCACCGGACACCTGGTATGCCCAGACCGGGACATCACTCACGGCCGCGACGTCTGCGAGCACATCGAGGTAGCTGCCTGCCGGCTTGACCATCACGACGTCCGCGCCCTGTTCGATGTCGAGCAGGGCCTCGCGCACGCCCTCCCTGCGGTTGGCCGGGTCGAGCTGGTAGCTGCGCCGGTCGCCCGTGAGCGTCGACTGCACGGCCTCGCGGAAGGGGCCGTAGAACGCGGAGGCGTACTTCGCCGAATATGCGAGGACGGCGGTGTCCTGGAATCCCGAACCGTCGAGGGCCTCGCGAACGGAGGCGACCTGGCCGTCCATCATGCCGCTGAGCCCGAGCAGCCGGGAACCGGAGGCCGCCTGGATCAGTGCCATCTCGTTGTACCGCTCGAGGGTCGCGTCGTTGTCGACACTGCCGTCGAGCGCGAGCACCCCGCAGTGGCCGTGGTCGGTGAATTCGTCGAGGCACAGGTCGGTCTGCACGACGAGCGCGTCGCCGACCTCGTCTGCGATGGCCCGGGTCGCGACATTGAGGATCCCGAGCGGGTCGGTCGCGCCGGAGCCGATGGCGTCGCGCACATCCGGCACTCCGAAGAGCATCACGCCGCCGATACCTGCTGCGGCGGCCTCGGCTGCGGCCCGGCGCGCACTGTCGATCGAGTGCTGCACCACGCCGGGCATGGAGGTGATGTCCACCGACTCCCGCCCTTCGCGGACGAACATCGGCAACACGAGTTCGGCGGGGTGGATGCGGGTCTCACGGGCGAGCCGGCGGAGCGAGGAACTCGAACGCATCCGTCGAGGCCGAATAACTGGAGTAATCACCCATCCACCCTACCCACGCCAGACGAGACACCACTCGAGCCGCCGCGAAAGCGGGTGAATCGTCGTTCACGCGCGCCCAAACCGACGATTCACCCGCTTTCGCGGGAGGGCGGGAAGGTTGAGGCGCTAGCGGAGTTCGGCGAAGTGCGAGAGGGCCTCGATGAGCGCCTCGGCGCTGGGGGCTTCCGCAACGAGGTCGACGCGGAGTCCGAGGGCCGCGGCGTCCTTGGCGGTGCGCGGACCGATGCAGGCGACGAGGGTCGTCTCGGGGACAGGTCCGAACTGCTCCTGCACCTGTTCTGCGACGCTCCCCGAGGTGACCAGGAGCGCTTGCACCTTGCCGGCCGCGACATCCGCAACGACCCGCGGGTCCACGGGAACGCCGATCGTGCGATAGGCGACGACGGACTCGACCTCGTGGCCGATCCGGCGCAGACCCTCGGTGAGCAGGGGCTTGGCGATCTCGGAGCGCAGGGTGAGGATGCGCAGGGGCACGACACCCTGGGTGGCGGCTTCCCACTCGGCGAGCAGGCCACGGGCGGAGTTGTCCTCGGCGGGGACGAGATCGACGCGATAGCCGGCGGCGATGAGAGCCGCCGCGGTGGTCTCGCCGACGGCGGCGATCCGGGTGCCGGGAGCCACGACGGCGCGGTGCGAGGAGAGCACATCGACGGTCGTCGCGCTCGTGATCGTCATCCAGTCGAAGTCACCGTCCGCGAGGCGTGCGAGCGCCGCGTCGAGCGCGGGGGCGTTGTCGGTCGCGGCGAAGTTGATCATCGGGGCCACGATCGGCTGCGCACCGCGGGAGCGGAGGTCCGCGGCGACGTGGTCACCCCACGGGCCGCCGCGCGGGACGAGGACCCGCCAGCCGGCAAGCGGCTTGGTGGGATTGGAGAGGGTCTTGTAGCGCCAGGTCATTTCTTAAGAAGTCACCTTCATGGGGGCAAAATCGGCAGCCCCGCCTTGGATCAGATCACGGGCCACACGCTCGGAGACGTCCTGGGCGGCCTCGACCAGGTGGGTGACGGAATGTGAATCGGGCGTCGCGGCGTGCGAACTCACGATACTTCGGGCACCATCAGGACTGTACACCGTGGCAGTCAGGAACAACAGGCCGTCGTCGATCGCCGCCATCGCGCCGATCGGGGCCGCGCAGCCGGCCTCGAGTCGCGCGAGCACGAGACGCTCCGCGGTCGTGGTGGCCTGGCTCGTCGCATGGTTGATCGCGGCGAGCGCGGTTCCGAGCGGGCGATCAAGCCTGCCCTCCCGCACCTCGATCGCGAGGGAACCCTGGCCGGGCGCGGTCGGCCAGTCGGAGAGCTCGAGGTACTCGCCCTCGACCGCGCTCAGGAGGCCGAGCCTGCTGAGGCCGGCCGCGGCGAGCACAACGGCGTCGAGGTCGCCTGCGGCGACCCTGCCGAGCCGGGTGTCCACGTTGCCGCGGATGTCGACGACGTGCAGGTCCGGCCGGGCATTCAGAAGCTGGGCGACCCGGCGCGGGGAACCGGTGCCGACCCTGGCGCCCTCCGGAAGGGTCTCGAGGGTCAGTCCGTCACGGGCGCAGAGCACGTCGCGGGCGTCTGCGCGGCGCGGCGTTGCGCCGACGACGAGGCCGGGGTACAGCGCGGTCGGCAGGTCCTTGAAGGAGTGCACGATCGCGTCGCAGTCGCCGTTCAGCAGGGACTCGCGGAGGGCGCTCGCGAACACGCCCGTCCCGCCGAGGCCGGACAGGGGTTCCTTCGAGGTGTCGCCGTGGGTCGTGATCACGACGAGCTCGACCTCGGTGCCCGCTGCTGCTGCGATCCGGTTGGCGACCGCCTGGGTCTGGGCGAGGGCGAGGGCGCTCCCCCGGGTGCCGATCCTGATCGTGCTCACGGCGCGATCCCGGCGAGGGCTGGCTTGAAGCCGAGGCGCACGTTCTCGCAGCAGCCCGGCCGGCAGACGTCGTACCAGGGTCCGAGCGGGGTCATCGCGGGGCGTTCGGCTGCCGGCGTGTCCTCGAGGCGCTCGACCACGAGGTCGATCAGCCCGCTCACGTATGCAGGGTCGACCCCGGGCGTGGGTACGCGCACCGAGAACAGTCCCTGCTCGTGCGCTGTCTCCGTCGCCTCGTTGTCGAGGTCCCACATGACCTCCATGTGGTCGCTCACGAAACCGAGCGGCACGATCACGACGGCACGGATGCCCCTGGCCGGGAGCAGCCGGATGGCGTCGTTGATGTCTGGCTCGAGCCATGGCATGCTCGGCGGCCCGCTCCGGGACTGGAAGACGAGCTGCCACGGGGTCTCGCTCGCCGCGGCATCCGCTGCGGCGACAGCAGTCATCACCGTGTGCGCGACGGCGAGGTGCTGGGCCTCGTATGCGCCGCCCTCACCGAAGCCGCGCTCGGCAGGTCCGCTCTTCGCGGCGTCCGTCGACGGGATCGAGTGCGTCGAGAACAGGACCTCCACCTCGGTGGCGAGGTCGATGCCCGGGATCTGGGCGGCGACATCCGCGAGGCCCTTGCTCACGCCGGCGATGAAGGGGGTGACGAAGCCGGGGTGGTCGAAGAACTGGCGAACCTTGTCGATGTGCACCACGCCGGTCAGGCCCGTGACCTCGAGCGCGGCCGCGAGGTCTTCACGGTACTGGCGGCAGCCGGAGTAAGAACTGTATGCGCTTGTGACGATCGCGAGCAGGCGGTCCTGGCCGTTGGCGTGCGCCTCAGCGACGACGTCGCGGAGGTAGGGGTCCCAGTTGCGGTTGCCCCAGAGCACGGGGATGTCGATGCCGCGGCGGTCGAGTTCTGCTTCGAGTGCGGCGCGGAGCACGCGGTTCTGGGCGTTGATCGGGCTGATGCCGCCGAAGTGGCGGTAGTGCGTCGCGACCTCTTCGAGGCGTTCCTCCGGGATGCCGCGGCCGCCCGTGACGTTGCGGAGGAAGGGGATCACGTCGGCCTGCCCCTCGGGTCCTCCGAAGCCGGCCAGGAGGATGGCGTCGTACGCACTCACTACTGGAGCACCTCGACGAGTTCCGCGGTGGAGATGCGGCGCCCGGTGTAGAACGGGACCTCTTCGCGCACGTGGCGGCGGGCCTCTGTGTTGCGGAGCTCGCGCATGAGGTCGACGAGCTCGGTGAGCTCGTCGCTCTCGATCGGGAGGAGCCATTCGTAGTCGCCGAGGGCGAAGGCGGAGACGGTGTTCGCGATCGCACCGCGGAAGGCGGCACCCTTGCGGCCGTGGTCAGCGAGCATGGCGCTGCGCTCGGCCTCGGGGAGCAGGTACCACTCGTAGCTGCGGACGAACGGGTAGACGGTCAGCCAGGCCTTCGGTTCGACGCCGCGGAGGAAGCCGGGCACGTGGCTCTTGTTGAATTCGGCGTCGCGGTGCACGCCCATCGCGTTCCAGGTCGGCAGCAGGCTCTTGAGGAGCCGGCTGCGGCGCAGCTCCCGGTTCGCCCACTGCAGGGTCTCCGCCTCGGGGGCGTGGGTCCAGATCATCAGGTCGGCATCGGCGCGGAGGCCGGACACGTCGTAGAAGCCGCGGACGGTGACGCCCTCCGCCTCGACGAGTTCGACGATGTCGTCGAGCTCGAGGACCGCGTGCGGTACGTCGCGGCCGTCGAGGTCGTCCGGGTTCGTCGGGTCCTTGCGAAGCACCGCGAAAAGGGTGAAGCCCTGGGGCGATGCCGCACCCGTTGCGTCACCGGTGAGGGTGTCGGCGTCGGGGGCGGGGTGGGAAGAGGTTACTGCCTCTCCGGCAGCCGGCTGAGTCATGAGTACAGTCTCTACTTTTTTGTGACCAGAGCCAAAAGACTCAGCTGGCGCCCGGCTGGGCACGCCCGTCCGGTCGGCCTCAGTCGTCGAGGACGGCCCTGAGCGCGAACCAGACCGCGGCTCCGACCGCGAGGGCGCTGCCGAGGGCGACCCCGAGCAGTGCCGTGGGGTTCTCCTCGCCGAGCTTGTGCAGGCGGCGCCGGGCGAGGCGTTCCTGGTCACGCATCCGCTTCGGGACGTTGAGCTTGTACTCGATAGCGTCGAGGGTCAGCGCGAGCTGGGCGCGCGCGGCTGTCGCCTCGGCGCGCAACGCGTGCGTGGACTTCGACGGAGTCGCTGCAGCACCGGTCGTTTTGTCCTGTTCAGTGCTCATAGTCTCCGACTCCCTTGATCGCGTCTGCGTCCCGGCGGATGCTTGCCGCGAGGCCGTCCGGGTCGGCGCGCGTACCGGCCTTCACCCGGTTGACGCCGATCAGCACGAGGATCGCGGCAATGAGGAGCAGGGCGACCGCGACGATGAGCGTCGCGAGCCAGAGCGGCAGCACGAGCGCGAGGGCGATCACGGCGAGCGCGACGAAGACGATGACCGCGAGGAATGCGAACACGCCGGCCACGACGAAGAGGCCGATGCCGACGCCGATGTTCTTCGCCTTGCCCGCCATCTCGGACTTGAAGGCCTCGATCTCGGCGTGGATGAGCGCGGCGATCTGCCCGGGCAGCTCGGAGACGAGGGTGATCAGGGTCTTGCGCGGGCGCGGGCCGAACCCGCCTGCGCGGGCGCTGTCGGTCTGGGTTCCGGTCGCGGCCGGCGATCCGGTCACAGTGAGGGTGCTTCCGATGTGGGCGCGCCCGGGTCGGGGGTGCCGTGGTCAGGGGTCGCCGTCGGGGTGGCCGACGGTGCTGACGCTGCCGGGCGTTTCGTGGGCCAGGACGTGCCGTACCGGGGGCCTGGGCCCGCGGCATCCGTGGCCTTCGCGGTCTTGTCCGTGAGGGTTCCGACGAGCTTCTTGCCGGCGTTGATGAGCGCGGCCGGCACGTCGCCGACCCGCTCGAGGGCGAAGTCGCGGACCTCGGTCACGCGGCGCTGCACGGGGTCGGCGTTCCAGAGGCTCTCGGCAGAGGCCACGATCTGGTCGTAGCGCTTACGTCCGGCACGGGAGCCCAGGACGTAACCGACGAGTCCACCGGTGATAAAAAGAAGCTTTCCCCGCATCTGTCACTCCATTCTTCGTCGTTCACGTACGTCTCAGAGTATCCCGCCTGCGGAAACGGTGGAGGGCAAACTGCCGGACTACTGGGGAGAACGGCTCAGAGAACCAGCGCATCGCGACGGGTCCGGCCGGCGGTCGCGAGGGCATCGGGGATGACGGAGGCGAGCCCGGTTCCGGAGAGCCAGGCCCCGGTGACCTCGAGCCCTTCGAGGGCCGCGACGGCCCGACGCACCTGGTCGACGCGGTCGCGGGCGCCGACGGTCGCCGGCGAGAGGGCGTCGCCCCACCGGGTGCGGTCGAAGCCGAGCACCTGGTCCGCGGAGAGCGGGGTACCGAGGATGGCGGAGGCATCCGCGAGGGCGAGGGAGAGGAGTTCGTCGTCGGTGAGGCGGGCGCTCGGGCTCTTCTGCCCCGCGCGGCCGTAGGACAACCGGAGCACGTGCACGCCGGGACCCGCGGTCTCGGCGACCCAGTCCCATTTCGCGGTGACGTGGGTCAGTGCCTTTGCGGTGATGCCGGGTGCGCCGGCGGCGACGAGGGCCCCGGTGCCGCGCGGATGCGCGTCGAGCTCAGGGGCGGCGAGCACGAGGGTGGCGAGTTCGATCGGGGTCGGTTTCGGCCAGTGCAGGGCGCCGAGCGCCTTCTGCTGAGGTCCGAGCGGCGCGATGAGGGCGAGGGCCTGGGCGCCGGGCGTCGCGAGGATGACGAACCGCGCCGACAGGGTCTCCGGCAGGGTCTCTGGCAGGTCGCCGGATTCGCGCCCCCCTGGCGCGGCGGTAGCTTCGGGGGTATCGGGGCTCTCGGGGCTTTCGGGGGCACCGGACTCTTCGGAGGCTTCCGGCCGGGGCGCGATCGTGACCTGCCAGGGTCCGGCCGTGACGGGGCGGATGCTGGTGACGGCGGCCTCCGTGAACACCTCGACGTCGAAGCGGTCGAGTTCGGCGCGGAGCGCGGTCACGAGGCCGGCCATGCCGCCGCGAAGCCCGGAGACCGCGGAGCCGGCGGGAGCGGCGCTGCGGAGGGAGAGCACGGCGCCGGACAGCGACCCGGTCACGGTGAGGGCGGCGTTGAGGCCGGGAGCGACGACGTCGACTTCGAGATCGTCTGCTGAGGAGGTGTAGACGCCCGCGGTGACCGGCTCGACGAGGCGTTCGAGGACGCGGCGGCCCATCCGCTTGCGGACGAGTTCGCCGAGGCTGTGCTCCCTGCCGATCGTGAGCACGGGCATGAGGCGGTCGAGCCAGGCCCGCAGGGCTCCCGGCCAGCCGATCACGCGGCGCACGTCCTCTGCGAGCGGGGAGCCGGGGATGCCGAGGACGCCAGCCCGGGGCATCGGAACGCTCACCGCGGGTCCGCCAGGACGATCGGATGGCAGGCAGAGCCACGCGCCGGCGGCGTTCGGCTGCACGACCCGCTCGGCGAGACCGAGTCCTTCGATGAATTCGGCCACGGCGTTGCGGCGCACCGCGAAGCTCTCCGCCCCGCTGTCGAGGGTGAGCCCGGCGACCTCGTGGCTCGCGAGCGCGCCGCCGAGGTCGCGTCCAGCCTCGAGCACGGTGACGCTCAGCCCGACCCTGGCGCACTCGCGGGCAGCCGAGAGGCCGGCCACCCCTCCGCCGACGACGACGACGTCACGCACGCCGCTCATCCGCCCGCCCCGCGGCGCTTCGCTCATCGCTCGCCGGCTCAGGACGCGGCCGGCGTGGACGCCGGCTCGCTCGGTGCGGTGGCGGATGCCCCGGGTGCTCCGGTCTCCCCGTGAGCGCCGGCAGTGACCTCGTGCACGAATGCGACGAGGCGGGTGAGCACGGTCGGGTCGGTCAGCGGCGGGACGCCGTGGCCGAGGTTGAGCACGTGGGCAGGAGCGGTGCGCCCGCGCTCGAGCACGTCGAGGACGTGCGCCTCGAGGACGGGCCACGGCGCGGCGAGGAGCGCGGGGTCGAGGTTGCCCTGCAGGGGGACGTTCCCGCCGAGTCGGCGATTGGCCTCGTCGAGCGGCACCCGGTAGTCGACGCCGACGACGTCCGCGCCGACGGCGTGCATCTCGTGGAGAAGTTCGCCGGTGCCGACGCCGAAGTGCACGACGGGGACGTTGCGCCGGATCGGTGCGTCCGCACCGGGCGCGGTCTCGGCATAGCTGAGATCGCGCACGTGGGCGATCGCAGCAGCCGACGCCGGGGCGACGAACCGGCTGTAGTCGGCCAGGGAGAGCGCACCGGCCCAGGAATCGAAGAGCTGTGCAGCGCTCGCTCCCGCGAGCACCTGGGCGCGCAGGAAGCGGCCGGTCACCTCTGCGGTCCAGTCCATCAGGGAGGCCCAGGCCGCAGGGTCGGCGTGCATCAGGGTGCGCGCGTGGATGTGGTCCTTGGACGGGCCGCCCTCGACGAGGTAGGCCGCAAGGGTGAACGGCGCCCCGGCGAACCCGATCAGCGGGGTCCCGCCGAGCTGGGCGACCGTTCGGGCGACGGCCTTCCGGATCGGGTCGAGGGTGGTCTCGAGCACGGCGGGGTCGAGGGAGACGAGCTCGGCGACGTCGCGGGCGGTGCGGACGGCCTTGCCGAGCACCGGCCCCATCCCGGCGACGATCTCGACGTCGACACCGACGAGCTTGAGCGGGATCACGATGTCGCTGAACAGGATTCCCGCGTCCACCTGGTGCCGGAGCACGGGCTGGAGGGTGATCTCACTGGCCATTTCCGGGTCGAGGCACGCATCGAGCATCCGGGTGCCGACCCGCAGCGACCGGTACTCGGGAAGGGAACGCCCGGCCTGGCGCATGAACCACACGGGGGTGGCCTCCGGGCGGGTGCCCTGGTATGCGCGGATGAGGCGGGAATCGGCGGTGAGTCCGGAGGCGAGGGGGTGTTGAGCGTCGAGGTTCATTTGTGTCAATTCTGTCAAACTTTCAGGAGCCAAGCGCTTTCCGCAGATGATCCACGCCCAGATGGACAAAGTAGACTCACCGAGTGCTGATCTGCCTGTCCGCGAACCACAAGAACTCGAGTTTCGATGTACTCGAGAAGCTGTCCGTCGGCGCGCCCGGCACGGCAGGCGGCATCATCGAGCGATACCCGAGCCTGTCCGGAGCGGTCATCGTCGCAACCTGCAACCGCTTCGAGGCCTACCTCGACCTCGACGAACCCGACGGCGCCTCCCCCCTCGAGGCCGTACAGGCCGCGATCGCGGGCGTCAGCGCCGGCACCGGCGTCACCGCTGAGGTCCTCCGCGAGACCCTCGACTTCGTGCACGGCAACGGCGTCGCCGAGCACCTGTTCGCGGTGACGAGCGGCCTGGAATCCGTCGTCGTCGGCGAGGGCGAGATCGCCGGCCAGGTGCGCCGCTCCCTCGAGCAGGCCCGCGAGCGCGGCACGACCACCCCCGAACTCGAGCGGCTGTTCCAGCGCGCGTCGCAGACCTCCCGCGGCATCAAGAACCGCACCGGAATCGGCGCGGCCGGGCGGTCACTCGTGCGCCTCGCCCTGCAGCTCGCCGAGACCCGCATCGTGAACTGGGCGAGCACCCGCGTGCTGCTCGTCGGAACCGGCCGTTACGCCGGCGCCGCCCTCGCAGCGCTCCGCGACCTCGGCGTCTCCGACGTGCGGGTCTACTCGCCCACCGGGCGCGCCGTCAAGTTCGCGGGCTCGCATGGCATCACCGCGATCACCGAGTCGGGATTCGCCGTCGAAGCCGATCGTGCCGACCTGATCCTGACCTGCACGACCGTCGAACACCACGTCGTCACGGCCGCACTGCTCCGGGAGGGCGCGGCAGCAACCGCGGATGTCGACGCCGGAGCACAGCCGGTCGCTCCGGCCGGCCGACGGCTCATCATCGACCTCGGCCTGCCGCGCAACGTCGCTCCTGACGTCACCGAGGTCCCGGGAGTCGAGCTGCTCGACCTCGAGACCATCCGCATCCACGCCCCGCTCGAAGAGCTCAATGCGACGAGCGAGGCCCGCCTGCTCGTCGACCGCGCCGCACGCAAGTTCTCTGCGGTCGCGGAAGAGCAGAGCCTCACCCCAGCGGTCGTCGCGTTGCGCAGCCACGTCTTCGACCTGCTCGATTCAGAGATCGAACGGGCGCGCGCGCACGGCGACGATACCGAACAGACCGAGCGGGCGTTGCGGCATCTCGCGAGCGTCCTGCTGCACACGCCGATGGTGCGCTCACGCGAACTCGCGAGGGCCGGTGAGCAGGCCGCGTTCACCGGCGGCCTCGACGCCCTCTTCGGCATCCGGGTCGAGTCCGGCGCCGGCTCCGTGGCCGAGTCCGCTCCGCCCCTGGATCCGTTCCCCGGATCGGCGCACCGGGCCTCCTGAGCGCTCGCGCGCGGCGTCTCGGCGTCTCTTCGGCGAGCGCGGGAGCTGCGCCGCTGCGCGGGTGGCGGACCACACGCGCAGCGGCGAAAAGCCCGCGCTCGGGTCAGGCTCCGCGGAGGCGCTCGGCGAGGTAGGCGTCGAGCTTGTCGAGCGGCACCCGCTCCTGCTGCATGGTGTCGCGGTCGCGCACGGTGACGGCCTGGTCTTCGAGAGAGTCGAAGTCGACCGTGATGCAATACGGGGTGCCGATCTCGTCCTGGCGGCGGTAGCGGCGCCCGATCGCGCCGGCGTCGTCGAAGTCGACGTTCCACGACTCGCGCAAGCGGGAAGCGAGGGAGCGCGCCATCGGCGAGAGCGCCTCGTTGCGGGACAGCGGAAGCACGGCGGCCTTGATCGGCGCGAGGCGCGGGTCGAGCTTGAGCACGGTGCGCTTGTCGACGCCGCCCTTCGCGTTCGGCACTTCCTCCTCGTGGTACGCGTCGACGAGGAACGCCATCAGCGAGCGGGTGAGCCCGGCCGCCGGCTCGATCACGTAGGGCACCCAGCGCTCGTTCTTGGTCTGGTCGAAGTACGAGAGATCCTTGCCCGATGCCGCAGCGTGCGTCTTGAGGTCGAAGTCCGTGCGGTTCGCCACGCCTTCGAGCTCGCCGAACTCACTCCCGCTGAACCCGAAGCGGTACTCGATGTCGACGGTGCGCTTGGAGTAGTGCGAGAGCTTCTCGGCCGGGTGTTCGAAGAAGCGCAGGTTCTCCGGCTCGATGCCGAGGCCGGTGTACCAGCTCATGCGCTGCTCGAGCCAGTACTCGTGCCAGGTCTCATCTGTGCCGGGCTCGACGAAGAATTCCATCTCCATCTGCTCGAACTCGCGGGTGCGGAAGATGAAGTTGCCCGGTGTGATCTCGTTGCGGAAGCTCTTGCCGATCTGGCCGATGCCGAACGGGGGCTTCATCCTGGCAGCCTGGAGCACGTTGGCGAAGTTCACGAAGATGCCCTGCGCGGTCTCTGGACGCAGGTAGTGCATGCCCGCCTCGTCGTCGACGGGACCGAGATAGGTCTTGAGCAGGCCGGAGAAGGCGCGCGGCTCCGTCCAGATGTGCCGGTTGCCGCAGTTCGGGCAGGGGATGCCGTCGAGGCCGCCCTCTGCGGGGCGCCCCTTCTTCTCCTCGAACTCCTCCTCGAGGTGGTCGGCGCGGAAACGCTTGTGACAGCTCGTGCACTCGACGAGGGGGTCGCTGAAGACCTCGACGTGACCGGATGCCTCCCACACCTTCCTGGGCAGGATCACCGAGGAGTCGAGCCCGACGACGTCGTCGCGGCTCGTGACCATGAAGCGCCACCACTGCTTCTTGATGTTCTCCTTGAGCTCGACGCCGAGGGGCCCGTAGTCCCACGCGGACCGGGATCCGCCGTAGATTTCACCCGCCTGGAAGACGAACCCGCGGTGGCGGGCGAGGGCGATGACGGAATCGAGGCGGGAGGGTGCGGCCACGGTGGCTCCAATGGTCGAGGGTGGATGTGGGGCGTGCCGTGCGGAAAATCCCGGTCAGGCGTACCCATTTTAGGCGCTCGTCCCGGTGCGCCCCTCTGGCTGTTAGCCTTGCTAAGGAATCATCACGAATTCAGCTTTTTCTCAGCTTGGATTCGGCACGGTCGTGAACCGCACCTCAGCACCATCTGCACCACCCTCAAAGGAGAGATCATGGGCACCAGGCCCCGCACGCCGCACGACGCTTTCACGGGGGCCGGTCCGCTCGATCGCGATCCGTCCCTGCTCCCTGTCGCACTCGACCAGACCGAGCACGACGCCCAGGAGCGACGCTGGACCCCGGCCAAGATCGCACTCTGGGCCGGCATCTCCCTCCTCGGCGGACTGAGCTGGGTCATGCTCGCGGTTGTCCGCGGCGAGACCGTGAACGCCATCTGGTTCGTCTTCGCCGCGGTGTGCACCTACCTGATCGGCTACCGCTTCTACTCGAACTACATCCAGAAGCACCTGCTGAAGCCCGATGACCGCAGGGCGACCCCCGCAGAGTACAAGGCGGACGGCAAGGACTTCGCGGCGACGGACCGCCGGGTGCTGTTCGGCCACCACTTCGCCGCGATCGCCGGGGCAGGCCCGCTCGTCGGCCCGGTGCTCGCCGCGCAGATGGGCTACCTGCCCGGCACGATCTGGATCATCGTCGGCGTCGTTCTCGCCGGTGCGGTGCAGGACTACATCGTGCTGTTCTACTCGATGCGCCGAGGCGGACGTTCGCTCGGCCAGATGGCCCGCGACGAGCTCGGCAAGATCGGCGGCACCGCCGCCCTGATCGCCACGATGGCGATCATGGTCATCATCGTCGCGATCCTCGCCCTCGTCGTTGTCAACGCCCTCGCGGCGAGCCCCTGGGGCGTCTTCTCAGTCGGCATGACCATCCCGATCGCGCTCTTCATGGGCTGCTACCTGCGCTTCTTCCGCCCGGGCAAGGTCAGCGAGGTGTCGATCATCGGGTTCGTGCTGCTCCTGGCCGCCATCATCGGCGGCGGCGCCATCTCGAACACGGCGTGGGGAGCATCGTTCTTCCACGTCGACCCGGTGCCGCTCGCGATCGGCATCATCATCTACGGCTTCGTCGCAGCGATCCTCCCGGTCTGGCTGCTGCTCGCCCCGCGCGACTACCTCTCGACCTTCATGAAGATCGGAACGATCGGGATGCTCGCGATCGCGATCATCATCGTGCGCCCGGAGATCACGGTCCCGGCATTCAGCGAGTTCGTCGCCAACGGCGGACCGGTCGTGAGCGGGTCGCTCTTCCCGTTCCTCTTCGTCACGATCGCCTGCGGTGCCCTTTCCGGCTTCCACGCCCTGATCGCCTCCGGCACGACCCCGAAGCTCATCGAGAAGGAACGCCAGACCCGCTTCATCGGTTATGGCGGCATGCTCATGGAGAGCTTCGTCGCGATCATGGCCCTCGTCGCCGCCGTCTCGATCGACCGCGGCATCTACTTCGCGATGAACTCCTCGGCGGCCCTCACCGGGGGCACCGTCGAAGGCGCTGTCGCGTTCGTGAACAGCCTCGGGCTCACCGGGGTCAACCTCACCCCCGACATGCTCACCCAGACGGCGAAGGACGTCGGAGAGGCCACGATCGTCTCCCGCTCCGGCGGCGCCCCGACGCTCTCGGTCGGGCTCGCGCACATCATGCAGCAGGTCGCAGGAGGCTCGGGCATGATGGCGTTCTGGTACCACTTCGCGATCATGTTCGAGGCGCTGTTCATCCTCACCGCCGTCGACGCGGGCACCCGCGTCGCGCGCTTCATGCTCCAGGACAGCCTCGGCAACTTCTTCCCGAAGTTCAAGAACACCTCCTGGCGCACGGGGGCCTGGCTCACCACGGGCATCATGGTTCTCCTCTGGGGCGCCGTGCTGATCATGGGCGTCACGGACCCGCTCGGCGGCATCAACACCCTGTTCCCGCTCTTCGGGATCGCGAACCAGCTGCTGGCCGCAATCGCACTCGCGGTGTGCATGGCGATCGTCGCGAAGCAGGGCAAATTCAAGTACATCTGGATCGTCGCCGTGCCCCTCGCGTTCGCCGCGATCATCACGATCTACGCCTCGATGCTGAAGATCTTCTCAACCGTCCCCGCGGTCGGTTACTTCGCCCAGAACAAGGCATTCTCCGACGCCCTCGCGGCGGGGAAGACCTCGTTCGGAACGGCGCCGAGCGTCGCGGCCATGGAGGCCGTGGTACGGAACACGATGGTGCAGGGTCTCCTGTCGATCCTCTTCGTCACCCTCGCGATCATCGTGATCGTCTCCTCGGTCGTTGCGACCTGGAAGTCCTGGAAGAGCCGCGATTTCGGCACCAACGAGGACCCTGCGCTCCCGTCGCAGATGTTCGCGCCCTCCGGCTTCCTGCCGACCCCGGCCGAAAAGGAGCTGCAGGGCCGCTGGGAAGCCCAGGCTGCCGCCGAGAAGAACGCCAGGACGGCGCGGAACGCCGGCGCGGGCACCCCTGGCCGGTGACGGTCCGGTGATGACAGCAGGGGCACGCCGGGGGCAGCGGATGCCCTCGGCAGGCGGGACCTCGCTCGCTGCGCTCCTCGGCGGCATCCGCCGGGCAGCGCGGAGCGTGGCCTGGTACGTCAAAGGGGTGATGGGAGAGGACGCCTGGGACAAGTACCGGGCGCACCACGAGGCCGCGCACGGGACCGCGGACCCTGCTCACCCCACCGAGCGGATGATGACCGAGCGCGAGTTCTGGCGGGACCAGACCGACCGCCAGGACGCCAACCCGCAGGGCCGCTGCTGCTGACCCACTCCTGAGGCTCGCGAAAGCGGGTGAGCCGTCGTCATGACTGGGGCAGACCGACGGCTCACCCGCTTTCGCGAGCCTGGAATCAGCCGCTCGCACCGAATGTCCAGCTTGTCTTCCTAACGTCGGCAATGACAGAGTGGCAGGGCTCGCGTCGGCTTCAGGAGAGGGTGGTCGGATGGGCAACGGGTTCACCCCGCGGCGCCGCTGGATCGCCGCAGGCGCCGCCGGCCTGGTGCTGCTCGTCGCCACCGTCGTCCTCACGGTCAGCGTCGCGACGGGACTCGCGCAGCCGGACCAGGCCGTCCCCGCGCTGTCTCTCCCCGACAGGCCGGCACCGCCCGCGCCGGGGGTGGATGACTCGTCCCCCCTCTCCGCGACCTGGCGGCCACCGGCCGGCCTGCCCGCCCAGGGCACCATCGGCAGCGTCCGGATCCCGGCGACCGCTTCGGGTTTCAGCGCGCGCGACGCCGAGGTCTACCTCCCGCCGGCCGCGCTCGTCCCCGACGCCCCAGCCCTGCCGTTCGTGCTGATGATGATGGGACAGCCGGGCGACCCGGACGCCGGCCCGATCGCATCCGTGCTCGACGCCTTCGCCGCAGCCCACAACGGCCTCGCCCCGATCGTGCTCGTCGCCGACCAGCTGGGCGACCCGGACGTCGACTCGCTGTGCCTCGACACGGCGGAATACGGCCGGGTCGAGACGTACCTCGAGGAGGACGTTCTCGCCTGGGCGCGGGGCAACCTCAACATCGAGGCCGGCCGCGAATCGTGGACCGTCGCCGGGTTCTCGAACGGCGGCCAGTGCGCCTTGTCGCTCGCGCTCCGGTACCCGGAGGTCTGGGGCAGCCTCATCGACGCCTCCGGCACGGTGTATGCGGGACTCGAGACGGAGCCGGAGGTCCTGGCTGACGTGTTCGGGGGTGACCAGGCTGCCTACGACGCGACAAAACCGGCCACGCTGCTGGGCAGGAGCCGCTACCCTGACACCACGGCCGTGTTCACGGTCGGCTCGGAGGACTCGGTGATGGAACCGGGGCTGAAGGATCTGAGCGGAACGGCCAGGGCTGCGGGGGTGGCGGTGACGTACTACGAGGTGCCCGGCGAGGGCCACTCCTTCGAGGCGCTGGGCGGTGGACTCACCGAGGCGTTCGGCGTGCTCGCCAGCCGACTCGGGCTCGGCTAGGCGTGGACGCCCTCCAGGCGCTCCTGCGCACGGATATCCTGCACGGCCCCGTCATCGTCGGCGCGTACACCCTGTCCGGCGCGGCCGTGGTCTTCCTGCTCGCCCGACGACCGACCCCGCGCTGGCTCATGACCGTCGCGGTCGCGGTCGCCTCCGGAGGCGTTGTCGCGGTGCTCCTCTGGTTCTTCCTGGTGCGGGTCTTCAACGTGTTCGGGATGGGCCTCGTACCCGTGGCGTACGCGTGGCTCGGCGCGGCCTGCGCCGCCGTCGGGATCGCACTCGTGAACCTGTGGAAGACGCGGCCGGCACGCCGGAGCCTCGCCGCCGCATCGGTGCTGCTCTTCGTCGCGACGGGGGCGCTCGGGATCAATGCGGGCTATGGCCTTGACCGCACCCTCGGCGCGCTTCTCGGGGTGAACGTGCTGCCGCCGATCGCACTGAATCCGGCAGCGCCACGCTCGACCCCGGTCGCAGGCACCGGCTCCCACCCTGGCTCGAGAGTCGACCCCAACCCTGACCGGACGGGCCGCGCCCTCTGGCAGACGTGGAATCCACCCGCCGACATCCCCGCCGCGGGAAACACCGGGAGCCAGGTGATCCCGAACACCGTCTCCGGATTCCGCTCCCGGCCGGCCGGAATCTACCTGCCCCCTGCGGCGCTCGTCCCGGACGCGCCGGCATTGCCGCTCGTGATCATGCTGCTGGGCCAGCCCGGCAACCCCGACCCGGAATACGTCGCGGCGAGCCTCGACCGTGCGGCCTCCCAGCACGGGGGTCTCGCGCCGATCGTCGTCGTCGCCGACCAGCTGGGCGATCCCTCCGTCGACCCGCTGTGCCTCGACACCGCGAGGTACGGAAACGCGGAGACCTTCCTCACCAGGGACGTCGTCGGCTGGGCTGCCGCGAACCTCAACGTGACGCACGACCACCGGTACTGGACGATCGCCGGGTTCTCCAATGGCGGCCAGTGCGCGATCTCCCTCGCGGCCAAGCATCCCGACATCTGGTCGAACGTGATCGACATCTCCGGCGAGTCATTCCCCGGCTCCGAGATCCAGGACCAGACCCTGAACGACGTGTTCGGCGGCAGCCAGGCGGCCTATGACGCGCAGAAGCCGGTGAACCTTCTCGCCGGGCACCGCTACCCGGGGACATTCGCGATCTTCACTGCCGGCGCAGCTGACCCGGGCGTCGCCGCCGGGCAACGGATGCTCGTCGACGCAGCCCAGGCCGCGGGAATGACCGCGTCATACGCCGAGATCCCCGGCGTCGGGCACGAAGTGGGGGCGCTGAACGGAGGCCTCGACGCCGGCTTCGCCGCGCTCTACCCGCGCCTCGGCCTCGCTCCGCCCTCCTGACCCCTCCCCCGACCCGGGCGGCGCGGGACGCGGGTATGGTCGTCGCATGACTGAACGGGACGCGGGCGGTGACCAGGTACCGCGCATCCACCCTGAGTCGGTCGAGGAGTGGCGGACCTGGCTCGTGGAGAACCACGCGGTGTCGACCGCGGTCTGGCTCGTCTTCTGGCGGAAGGCCGCCGGCCGGCCGATCCTCGCCTACGAGGACGCCGTTCTCGAGGCGCTCTCCGTCGGCTGGATCGACAGCAAACCGGCCCGGCTGGACGAGCACCGGACGATGCTCTACTTCTCACCGCGGAAGCGCGGCAGCGCCTGGGCGAGGCCGAACAAGCTGCGCATCGAACTGCTCAGGCGCGAGGGGCGGATGCTGCCGGCCGGGGAGGCCGTCGTCGCGGCCGCAGAGGCGGACGGTTCCTGGACCCGGCTCGACGAGGTCGAGAACCTCACGGTTCCCGCGGACCTCGGCGCAGCTCTCGACGGGATCGGGGGTGCCCGCGCGCAGTGGGACGCGTTCCCGCCCTCGGCTCGCCGCGGCATCCTCGAATGGATCGTGCAGGCGAAGACTCCGGCGACCCGCCAAAAACGTATCGATGAGACGGCTGTGCTCGCCGGCCGGGGCGAACGGGCCAACCAGTGGAAGCCGAAACCCCCGGCCGACCCCGCACCGGCGCCCGACTGAGCGCGGCCCCGTCCGCGCCCCCGCGCCGCGCTGCCTGCCGACGCGGGCGGATCAGACGGGCTGCCGCTCCTGGGCGCGGACGGCGCCGCGGCCGACGAGGAGCATGCCGCAGAAGCCGATCACGAGGGCGACGAGCACGCCGAGGTTCGCGAACGCCCAGTCGCCCGTCCGGCCGCCGAGGCCGAGGGGATCGAGCAGGTACCCCTGCCAGGCGAGCCAGTCCGCGAAGCCGTTGGTGACGAGGCCCCAGCCCACGACGGACCCGAGCCCGAGGAGTGCGAGCGCGCCGACCCGCACGCTCCCGTAGCGCCCGCGCGGGTCGAGGAGGCCCGCGGCGTCGTAGTCGGAGCGGCGGAGCGCGAAATCGGCGAGGAAGATGCCGCACCAGGCCGCGACGGGCACGCCGAGGGTGATCAGGAAGCCCTGGAACGGACCGAGGAAGCTCCCGGCGAAGAACACGACGTAGATCGCGCCGAGCACCATGATCACCCCGTCGATCCCGGCGGCCGCGAAGCGCGGCACCCGAAGCCCCGCCGCGAGGAGCGCCAGCCCGGAGGAGTAGATGTCGAGGACGGCGCCGCCGATCAGGCCGAGAACCGCGACGAGGGCGAACGGAACCAGGAACCAGACCGGCAGGATCGTCGTGAGCGCCCCGATCGGGTCGACGGCGATGGCGGCGCTGAGGTCGCTCGATGACCCGGCGAGCAGGAGCCCGAAGAGGAGCAGCACGACGGGGGCGAGCGAGGCGCCCGCCGTCGTCCAGCCGACGACGCCGCGGCTCGAGGCCGAGCGGGGAAGGTACCGGGAATAGTCGGCGGCGGCCTGCACCCAGCCGAGGCCGAAGCCCGTCATCATGAAGACGAGCGCGCCGATCACGTGGGGGGTGTCCCCTGCGGGGATCGCCGCGATGGCCGGGAAGTCGATGTGATCGACGACGAGGAACACGTAGACGACAGTGAGCAGGCCCGTGACGATCGTGATCCATTTCTGCAGCCGCATGATCAGGTCGAAGCCGAAGACGCCACCGAGCACGATCAGGCCGGCCACGACGACGAGGGCCACCACCTGGGTGAGCGCCCCGCCGTCCCAGCCGAGCTCGGTGAAGACCGTCGCCGTCGCGAGCACGGCGAGCGAGGCGAGCACGGTCTCCCAGCCGACGGTGAGCAGCCACGACAACGCGGACGGCACCCGGTTGCCGTCGACTCCGAAGACCGCCCTGCTCAGGGTCATCGTCGGCGCGTGGCCGCGCTTGCCCGCGAGCGCCACGAACCCGCAGAGCGCGAAGGAGAGCACGATCCCGACGAGGCCGACGATCGTCGCCTGCCAGAAGGAGATGCCGAAACCGAGCAGGAACGAGCCGTAGCTGATGCCGAGCACCGAGACGTTCGCCGCGAACCACGGCCAGAACAACTCGCTCGGGCGGCCGCGGTGTTCCGTGCGTTCGACGGCGTTGATGCCATTGAGCTCCACCTCGAAGACCGGGCGGATGCCGGGACTCGCCCCCGGCAGGCCGGTGTCCGTTTCGGTGTGCTTCCGGTCGTTGGCGGACATCCGCTGCCCCTCTCGTCGGCGGGTCTCTTGGGGTGTTCAGGCGGTTCGGGTGGTCAGGAACTCAGGAACTCAGGAACTCAGGTTCAGTGCACGTACTCGAGCAGGTCGAGGCCGACGGCCCGCATCCCGTCGAGGACAGCGAGGCGCAGGGGCAGGCGGGTGTCGGCGAAGGACATCGAGACGGCATAGGCGACGCCGGCCCGCGGGCCGCGGAGCACGCCGGCCTCGCTCCGGACGCCGGGTCCCGTTCCGGTCTTGTTGACGAGGAGCAGCCCGTGGTCGCCGCCGCGGTGCGCGAAGGGATCGAGCCCGAAGGCGCTCGCGACGAGGGAGAGGTCTGCGCCGAGGGACAGCCAGCCGATCACGCGTTCGCTCGTCGCGGCATCCACGACCTCCCCGCGGGCGAGGGACATGAAGAGTCCCGTGAGTTCCTGGGCGCTGCCGACGGAGAGCTGGGGTGCGTGATCGGGGCCGCGTTCGTCGCGGACGAGGTCGAGCAGAGCGGTGTGGGAGATGCCGAGCTGTTCGGTGCGCGCCTGGACGGCCGCGAGGCCGACCGCGCGCAGCAGCACGTTCGCTGCGAGGTTGTCGCCGAGACCCCCGACCAGGGCCGCGAGGTCAGCGACGGGAAGCGACGGGGCCTGCAGGTGCTGCCAGACGCCTGACCCTCCGACGGAGTCCGCCGGGGTGCGGTCGAGGATGGTGAGGGCGCCGAATTCGGCGTTCGGGAGCCGGGCGGCGACCTCGATGAGGAGGAGGACGGTTCCGATCCCCGCTGTCGGCATCACGACGTGGTCGTCAACGGAGAAGAGGACCTTGCCGGTCGCGAGGTCGGTGGCGCGGGCCGAGACCTGCACGCCGTCGACGGCGAGGGTGCCGAGGGCCTGGAACCCGCGGCCGAAGTTCGCCATCGACTCCGAAACGCCGTGCCGCGCCCTGCTCGGGGCACCGCGACGCGACCGTCGCTCCGATTCCCGCGCTGGCGTGGACACTTTTTCGGGTCCCTCCGTGTTCCGGCTCCGATTTCCGGCTCCGTGTTCCCCTCAGCACCATAGCCCAGACAGCCGACATACGCCGGGGCCGGACGCCGGCGGGGCTACCAGATGGTGACGCGTTTGTCCGGGTCGAGCCAGAGTTCGTCGCCTGCCGCAACGCCGAAGGCCGCGTAGAACTCGTCGATGTTCCGCACGATCTGGTTGCAGCGGAACTCATTCGGCGAGTGCGGGTCGATCGAGATCAGGCGGATGGCCTCCTCGTCGCGCATCTTCAGCTGCCAGGCCTGGGCCCAGGACAGGAAGAAGCGCTGGGCGCCGGTGAGACCGTCGATCACGGGCGGCTCTGCGCCGTCGAGCGAGATCAGGTAGGCCTTCCAGGCGATCGAAAGGCCGCCGAGGTCGCCGATGTTCTCGCCGATCGTGAGCGCGCCGTTCACGTGGTGCTCGGGGATCTGCTTCGGCGCCAGGGCGTTGAACTGCTCGATGAGCGAGCCCGTGCGCTCTTCGAAGGCCGCACGGTCGTCAGCGGTCCACCAGTCGGTCAGGAGCCCGTCGCCGTCGTACTTCGAACCCTGGTCGTCGAAGCCGTGCCCGATTTCGTGCCCGATGACGGCACCGATGGCGCCGTAATTCGCCGCGGCATCCCGCTCGTCTGAGAAGAACGGGAACTGCAGGATGGCCGCTGGGAAGACGATCTCGTTGAAGCCGGGGTTGTAATAGGCGTTGATTGTCTGCGGGGTCATGAACCACTCGTCGCGGTCGAGGGGCTTGCCGATCTTGCCCAGTTCGCGCTGGAACTCGAACTCGTTCGCGGCACGCACGTTCTTGATCAGGTCGCCCGCCTCCATCCACAGGGTCGAGTAGTCGCGCCATTTGTCGGGGTAGCCGATCTTGGGCGTGAACTTCTCGAGCTTGTCCTGGGCACGCGCCCGCGTCTCCGGGGTCATCCAGTCGAGCTCGGCGACGCTCTGGCGGTATGCCTCGACGAGGTGGCCGACGAGCACGTCCATGCTCGCCTTCGCGCTCGGCTTGAAGTGCCGTTCGACGTAGATCCGGCCGACGGCCTCGCCGAGGGATCCCTCGACGAGGGAGACGCCGCGCTTCCAGCGGTCCCGCAGCTGAGGTGTCCCGGTGAGGGTGCGGCCATAGAAGTCGAAGCTCGCCTCGACGAAGTCGTCGGAGAGGTACGAGGCGCTCGAGCGGATGATCTGCCAGCGCAGCCAGTCCTTCCATCCGACGATCCCGTCCTCGGTCAGCATCTCGGCCAGGCCGGTCACGAAGCTCGGCTGGCGGACGACGATCTCCTCGAGGGCTCCCGCCGGGGCATCGAGGCCCGCGAGCCAGAGGTGCAGGTCCGCTCCGGCGGCGAGGGCCGTGACCTGGCCCCAGGTCTTGAGGTTGTAGGTCTTCTCGCTGTCGCGGGAGCGCACGTTGTCCCAGTGGTGCCCGGCGAGTTCGGTTTCGAGGTCGAAGACGCGCTGCGCCCTGGCAGCGGCGTCGTCGACGCCGGCGAGGCCGAACATCCGCTCGAGGAAGGAGCGGTACGCCTCGCGGACGGCCGCGAACTTCTCCTCGCGATAGTAGGACTCGTCCGGCAGGCCGAGCCCGCCCTGCTCCAGGAAGACGAGGTAGCGCTCCGGGTTGCCCGGGTCATTGTCGACATAGAGCTGGAAAGCGCCTGCGACGCCGGCGCGCTCGAGGCGGCCGAGGGTGCCGAGCAGGGAGGCGACGGAGTCGATCCGGTCGACGGTCGCGAGGTCGGCCGCGAGCGGCGTTGCGCCGAGCGCATTCACCCGCGCCTCGTCCATGAAACTCGAGTAGAGGTCGCCGAACTTGCGGGCTTCTGTTCCGGGTTCAGCGGTCTGCGCCTCGAGGATGATCTCCCGCACGGCCTTCTCTGATTCCTCGGCGAGGAGGTAGAAGGATCCCCAGCGGGCCTTGTCCGCCGGAATCTCGGTGCGGTCGATCCATTTCCCGTTCACGTGGCGGAAGAGATCGTCCTGTGGGCGGATGCCCGGGTCGAGTTCGTCGCGGTCGATTCCGGATGCGGTCCCCAGCTCAGTCATGCGTCCATGCTATTCGCTGTGCCCGGGAATTCGAGCCGGGGTGCGACGCCGGGCGACGCCGGACGGCGCCGGACCGTGCGGTGTCGGCGAGCGACGCTAGAGTCGGGAGCATCGCCATCTTCCGCCAGCGGCCCATCGACCGTGAGATCCTGCGCCTCGCCCTCCCTGCGTTCGGCGCCCTCGTCGCCGAGCCCTTGTTCCTGCTCGCCGACTCGGCGATGGTCGGGCATCTCGGCGCGGTCGACCTGGCCGGACTCGGCCTCGCGAGCGCGGTGTTGCAGACCATCGTCGGGCTGATGGTGTTCCTCGCGTACAGCACGACCCCTGCCGTCGCCCGCTGGCTCGGCGCGGGCGACCGCGGCAGGGCCGTGTCCGTCGGGATCGACGGCCTCTGGCTCGCGCTCGGCCTCGGTGTGGTGCTCGCGCTGCTCGGCGCGGCGCTGAGCCCGCAGCTCGTGGGAGCGTTCGGCGCGGAGCCTGCCGTCGCCGCGGCATCCGCCCGGTACCTCACCGTGTCGATGCTGGGACTTCCGGCGATGCTGCTCGTGTTCGCGGCGACGGGACTCCTCCGCGGACTGCAGGACACCCGCACGCCGCTCTGGGTGGCGGGGCTCGGCTTCGCGGCCAACATCGTGCTCAACCTGTTCTTCATCTACGGTCTCGGGCTCGGGCTGGTCGGCTCGGCGCTCGGCACGGTCGTCGCGCAGTGGGCGATGGTCGCGGTCTACCTCGTCGTGGTCGTGCGGCACGCCAGGCGCGAGGGCGCCCGGCTGCGGCCGCACCGCGGCGGGATGCTGCGGGGGGCGTCGAGCGGCGGCTGGCTGTTCCTGCGCACGGTGAGCCTGCGTGCGGCGATGCTGCTCGCGGTGTTCGTCGCCACGAGCCTTGGCTCGCCCCAGCTCGCGGCGTTCCAGATCGCGATGACCCTGTTCGCGGCGATGGCGTTCGCCCTCGACGCGCTCGCGATCGCCGCCCAGGCCCTCGTCGGGCGCGGCCTCGGGGCCGGCGATCTCCCCGGGGTGCGCGCGGTGCTGCGGCGCTGCCTCGAGTGGGGTGTGCTCGGGGGTGCCGCCATCGGCGCCCTCCTCGTCGTGACGAGCCCCCTGCTCGGCGGGCTGTTCACGACGGCGGCAGAGGTGAGCTCGCTCCTCCCCCTGACACTCGTGGTCCTCGGCCTGTCCGGGCCGCTCTGCGGCCTCGTCTTCGTACTCGACGGCGTGCTGATCGGCGCCGGCGATGCCCGCTACCTCGCCGTGACCGGGCTGGTGAACCTGCTCGTCTTCGTGCCGCTGGCCTGGGCTGTGCTCGCCTGGGCACCGCAGGGCGCCGTCGGGCTCGCCTGGCTCATGGCGGCGTTCGCCTTCGGCTACCTCGGCGCGCGCGGCCTCACCCTCGGCCTGCGCGCCCGCGCCGCGCGCTGGATGGTCGTCGGCGCCCGCTGACGCGCCCGCACCGACACCACCGCTCCCGGTTCACCCGTCGCGCGCCCTGTGCGCCCCCGCGCGCCAGGCACACCGGGCGCGCACCGGCGCACCTGGCGCGCCAGGCGGTGCCGGAGAGTCCCGGCTAGCGGATGCGGCGGTGCACGGACTGCGGGCGCAGGTAGGCGTGCAGGCCCTCGCGTCCGAACTCGGCGCCGAGGCCGGAATCGTGCCGCCCGGCGAAGGGCGCGTTGTGGTTGGAGGCGAAAAAGCCGAGGCCGACGGAACCGGTGTCCATCCGGGCGGCCGCATCGAACGCGGCGTCGGCATCCGCTGAGAACACCGTGCCGCCGAGGCCGAACGCGGTGTTGTTCGCGATGCCGATCGCCTCGTCGAGCGTGTCGTAGCGCAGGATCGACAGGACCGGCCCGAAGATCTCCTCGCGCGCGATCCGCATCCCCGGCGTCACGTCGGCGAACACGGTCGGTTTCACGAAGAAGCCGCGGTCGAAGCCGCTCGGCACGTCACCGCCCGTGGTCGCCCTGGCGCCCTCTGCGATGCCGGAGCGGATGTACCCGCGCACCGTGTCGCGCTGCGCCCGTGTCGCGGCGGGTCCGAAGACGGTGTCCGGGTCCATCGGGTCGCCCTGCTGCGCGGCCTGGATCGTCGCCGTGACCATGTCGACGAGTTCGTCGTAGCGCCCGGCCGGCGCGAGGATACGCGTGGAGATGTAACAGGTCTGCCCGGTGTTGCGCATGCAGCTGCGGATCAGCACCTGCTGCATGGCCGTGAGGTCGACGTCCGGCAGAACGAGCGCGGACGACTTGCCGCCGAGCTCGAGGGTGACCGGCCTCAGCAGCTCGCCGCACGCCGCGGCGATTCTTCGGCCGACCGGGGTCGAGCCGGTGAAGGCGACTTTGTCGACTCCGGGGTGCCGCACGAGGGCGTCGCCGACGGCGCTGTCCCCCGTGACGATGTTCACGACGCCCGCCGGGATGCCTGCCGCTGCCGCGGCATCCGCAAGGAAGCGGATCGAGAGCGGCGTCGGCGATGCCGGCTTGATCACGACGGTGCACCCGGCCATCAGCGCGGGCGCGAGCTTCGCCACGACGAGGTTGATCGGGAAGTTCCACGGCGCGATGAGCGCGCAGACGCCGACCGGGTCCTGCCGCACGACGGTTTCGGCGGATCCGTCGGGGAACGGGCGCACGTCTGCGGTCTCCAGGTACCCGGCCAGTCCGGCGAAGTAACGGAAGATCGCTGCGGCATTCGAGGCCGCGCGCCCGGTCTCGGCGACCGGGGAGCCGTTCTCCCACGTGTTGGTGTGCGAGATCGCCGCCGCCCGCTTCTCGATCTCGCCGGCCAGGCGTTCCAGGTACCCGGCGCGCACCGAGGGGGCCAGCCCGCGCCACCCGTCAGCGCCGGCGCCGGCACGCGCGAACGCGCGGCGGGCGGCCGCGACGGCGAGGTCGACGTCGGCGGCGGATGCCACCGGTACACTGCCCCACTCCGCTTCCGTCGCGGGGTTGGTCACCGTGGTCCGACCGGTTCCGCTCGCCGCACGCCAGGCACCGTCGATGAAGAGGTCGTCGGTGTGCCGATAGGGCAGCGTGGCCGGGAACCTCGTGGTCTGGACGGGCTGGCCGGCCGCAGCCGTGGCCGCCGCTGTCGGTGCCGCGTCGATCGACTGCCCCGTCATCAGAGCACCGCGATCTTCAGCAGCGCCTCTGCCCTGTCGAGTTCGATCGTCGCCATCTCGAGGCCGGCAGCGGTGATGAGCTCCGGCAGGATCTCGGCCCGCAGGCGCCGGCAGTAGAACGACGGCGTCTGGCCGAACCAGCTCGAGGCGAGGGCGATGCCGGCCGGGGTGAAGCGCCAGAGCCGGTCAGCGTCGCGCACGAGCGAGTCCTCGATCGAGTACGACTCGACGCGGGTGTCATGGCCGTCGATGATGTCGGTGACCCGGGTGATGAAGGCCTCGTCGTAGCCGAGGCCCGGCAGCACCTCCCTGGCGATCATGCAGCCCTTGAGCTCGTGCTCGAAGCGGATCTGGGCCTGGCGCCAGTTCGCGCCGAAGCCCTCCGAGATGATCTTGGTCTCGTCCACCCTGGCCCAGCCGCTGTCGTGCAGCAGGATGGCCACCCGCACGACGAGGGCGTCAGCCTCCGGGTAGGCCTCGCAGAGCCGCTCGGCGAAAGCGAAGGAGATCGGCACGTGGATGTCGTTGCTGCGCGTGCGCATCTCGGTCTCGACGGCGCGCCAGAGCGGGTCGAGGTCGCTCGGGCCGTCCGCGGCGACGGCGATGGGCGAGGTGTCGATGGACTGGTCGGTCTGCAGTGTCATGGCGTTCTCACTTCGAGGTTGGGGCGCCGGAGCGCGGAGGCTGGGGCTAAGCGGCCGGACTGCCGGCGGGAACGGGGACTGCAGGAGGAGCGAGATCAACGGCGGCCGGCGCAGGCACCGCACGCCCGGCATCCGCCGTCTCGACGGCCGCGAGGAGTTTCTTGAGCGGAACGGTGGTGTCGGTCGCAACATCCGCCGGCACAGAGAGGCCCTTGTGGAGGGCGTTCTTCACGGCCATGAAGTCGAGCGGGCTGTTGATGCAGTCAGCGGCGATGAGCCGGCCACCCCGGTAGTAGAGCACCGAGAACTTCTCGGAGTCCGGCTCGCCGCGCAGAACGACCCGGTCGTGCCCGCCGCTCAGCCCGGCGATCTGCAGTTTGAGGTCGGCCTGGTCCGACCAGAACCACGGCACCGTGCGGTGCTCTGCCGGGAGTCCGAGCAGGGTGGCCGCGGCCACCTTGGCCTGCTCGACCGCGTTCTGCACGCTTTCGAGGCGGATGCGGCCGACACCGAAGTCCCCGATCGACGGGTTCGGCATGTTCGCGCAGTCCCCGGCGGCCACGGTGAGTCCGTCGGAGGCGAGGGCCCTTGCGTCCACCACGATCCCGTTGTCGACCTCGAGGCCCAGCTGCACGGCGAGCTCGGTGCGCGGGACGACCCCGACGCCGATCAGCACGACATCCGCCGCCACGATCTCGCCTGAGCCGTCGCCGTCACGCGGACCGAGCTCGACGCCGGTGACCCGGTCGTGCTCGCCGACGAACCGCACGACCTGCGCGTTCAGCACCACGCGGATGCCGCGGCGCCGGTGCGCCTGCAGGTAGAACTCGCTGGTCTGCTCGGAGACCGCCCTCCCGACGAGGCGGGGAGCCGCCTCGAGCACAGTGACGTTCTTACCGGCGGCCCTGGCCCCCGCTGCGACCTCGAGGCCGATGAAGCCGCCGCCGACGACCACGACGTTCCGCGCCTCACGCAGTTGCTGCTCGAGCACGGTCGCCTCCGTCGCGGTCCGCAGGTAGCTGACGCCCTCGAGCTCGGAGCCCTCGAACGGGATCGTGCGCGGTGCGGCTCCGGTGGTGAGAGCGAGCCGGGCGAATGCGAAGGTGCGCCCGGACTCCGCCGTCGCGACGCCGCCGTCCGCGTTCCGGACGATGCGGAAGATCCGCTCCCGCGGCACGAGGTCGATGGAATGCTCGCGGTAGAAATCGTGGGTGCGGAAGGCCAGGGAGTCAGCGGTCGCCTCGCCCTTGAGGAACGCCTTGGAGAGCGGCGGCCGCTGGTACGGGGCGTGCGGCTCCTCGCCGACGAGGGTGATCGGGTCGGTGTCGCCGAGTTCGCGCAGTGTCGAGGCTAGTTGCACCCCGGCCTGGCAGTTGCCGATGATGAGGGTGCCCAGCCGGGGTGCTGCGGTCGTGTCGCCCATGCCGGTCACACCTGCGTTTCGGGGGTCTGCACGTGCACGGACACGTCGTCGGTCAGTTTCAGCTGGCAGGAGAGCCGGGAATTGTCCTCCCGGTCGACGGCCGTTCCGTCGAGCATGTCGTCCTCGAGGTCGAGCTTCGGCGGGAACAGCCCCGCGCTCTCTGCGCACAGGAAGACGTGGCAGGTGGCGCAGGACAGGCTGCCGCCGCACTCGGCGACGATCCCGGGAACGCCGTTGCGCACCGCGGTCTCCATCACGGAATCGCCCGCGAATCCGGTGACGATGGTCTCTGTGCCGTCGAAGGCGACGTAGCTCACGGTTGGCATTTCTCGGTCTCCTGGTTCGGTTCTCTGGGTTACGGGTGGGTCAGAGGAACTGCCGGCCGCCGTCGACCACGAGGGTCTGGCCGGTGACGTAGTCGCTGCCGGGTGCGGCGAGGAACAGGGCCGCCCCGACGATGTCCTCCGGTTCGCAGGCCCGCTTGAGCGAGCCGCGGTCGACGCCGTAGCTCTCGGCGCCCGCGATGAGCCCGTAGCTGGCCTCGGTCAGGGTGAAGCCGGGAGCGATCGCGTTGACGGTCACGTTGCGGTCACCGAGTTCCTTGGCGAGCACCCGGGTCAGCGCGATGACGCCGCCCTTCGAGGCCACGTAGTGGGCCCACTGGGCCGATCCGCTCATCACCGTGGCGGAGGAGAGGTTGATCACCTTTCCGCCGTCCGGCAGGTAGGGCGTGCAGGCCCGGGTGACGAGCCACGGCCCCTTGAGGTTGACGGCCATCACCCGGTCCCACTCGTCGGGGTCGAGGTCGGTGAAGGGGGCACGGGTCACGGTCGCGTAGATCGCGGCGTTGTTGATGACGACGTCGATCACGCCGGCCTGGGCCGGGGGCACCGTACCGGGGGCGGATGCGCCGGGCCGGGCCTCGGGGACCCAGCCGGCGGCATCCGCGGCCAGCCGGGTGACCGAGGCGAGGTCGGTGACGTCGACCGGGAGGGCGAGGGCGGTTCCGCCGGCCTCTTCCACGAGAACGACGGTCTCCCGCGCGCCCTCGAGGTTGACGTCGGCGACGACCACCCGGTCGCCCTGGGCCGCGAAGCCCAGGGCGAAGGCACGGCCCAGGCCGCCGGCGGCGCCGGTGATCAGCACCGTCCTCTGCGAGACCCCGGCCGCGCCGCGCTCAGGCATGGCTGCTCTCGGCGAGGACGGCGTCGAGCTGGGCGGCCGCGGCAGGGGCCAGGGCGAGGTCGTGCTCGTGGGCCAGGCCGGCAACGTCCTGCTCGGCGCCGTGATCTTCGACGATCGTCACGGTCCCGTTGTTGCCGTCGACCCGCAGCCACTGTCCCGTCCTGATCTGGGCGGAAGCGGTTCCGGTTCCGGTGACCGCCGGCATCCCGTACTCACGGCAGACGATGGCCGCGTGGCTCATCATGCCGCCGATGTCGGTGACGGTCGCGCGGATCTTCCCGAAGATCGGGCCCCACGACGGCGCCGTGACGGGAGCGACCAGGATGTCGCCCTCCTGCACCTCGGAGAGCTGGTCGGAACTGCTGATGACCCGGGCCGGACCCTCCGCGACGCCGCTCGAGGCGGCCATTCCGCGGAACTCGCCCTCCGGCGCGTCGGAGTCGCCGAGCCAGTTCTTGATCTGGTCGCTCGTGATGCCCCAGAGCATCAGGGTGAAGGGCTCGGTGATCACAACGGGCGGCGTGTTGAGCGCCGGCTGCGGGCGCTCCTCGGAGAGCGCGTCGACGATGACCTTGCGCCGGGCGACCTCGGCCGGCCAGTAGTCCGGGCCGATCGCGGGGGCGCCGACGGCCCAGCCGGTGACGTAGTCGAAGAGCGTCTCGCGCACCTCGTCGCGGCGGAGGTAGAACATTCCGTTCGCCTCCGGCCAGAACCCGGCCTCGGAGAGCATCTTCGAGAGCTGGCGGGCCTTCCGCCAGAAAACGCCCATGGTCCAGTGCTCGATGTAGAAGTTGTGGTTCTCCACGTAGGGGTAGACCTGCCGCGCGAGACCGAGCTTGCCCTGGAACGCGGCGAGCTGTTCTGGGCTGAGCAGTTCGGAGTATTCCTCGGTGATGCGGTCGCGCTCGGCGACGAGCTCTGCGACGGGACGGTCGATGCCGACACCGTTCTGCACGCGAACGATGTAGTCGGCGATGTAGCCGAGCGGCAGCTCGAGGTGGTCCATCCAGTACTTGTCGTGGGCGTAGAAGCCGTTGCCGACGGTGAAGTTGAACCAGGGATCCTGTGCCTCGGTCCAGGCCGCGAGCCACTCCGCTCCGCCCGCGGCCGCGCCGATCGCGGCGAGGGTTTCCTCCGGGTTCTCGGTGTTGCCGAAGTGACCGTCGACGCCGAGTTCGACGGCGAGCTTGGCGAGCTTCTTGAGCTCGTCATCCGGTCGGAAGAGCTCCATGTCGACGCCCTGCACCATCTTCGCGACGGCCTGGTCCGGGATGCCGGGGAAGACCTCCTTGCAGAAGCTGAAGAAGTCGAGGTAGGCCACGTAGCCGAGGTTGAGGAACTCGAAGTGGTACTGCCAGGCCCGGTAGGTGAGGGACACGAGCTTGTCGAAGTTGCCGAGGAGCTCGTCGTTCGGGCCGAGACCCTTGCCGCTCGTGACGTCCTCGAGCGGGACCGCGTTCGGCAGCGCCTCGAAGGACAGGGCGTTGAGCTCGTCGATCGTGCCGCGGATCTTGCCCTGCCATTTTTCGAGCAGGCCGTCCCAGTTCTGGAAGTAGTGGCCGGCGCGGGCCATGAACTCGGGAACGCGGGCGGCGATCTCGGTCTCGGGAACACCGACGGGCGACATGAACACGTAGCCGTTGTGGATGCGGAACTCGATGCCGTTGGCCGGCGGGATCAGCAGGTGGCGGGAGTTGTACTGGCCGAGGCAGGAGACGGCGAACTCGAAGCCGATGGTCTCGAAGGGCTTTGTCACCGTCGGCCAGTGCTGGCTGTCGCAGAACCAGAACTTGGCCTCTTCGACCTCACGCCGGTTCTCCTGGAAGACCAGGTTGTAGGCGTAGAGGTCCTTCCAGCCCTCTGCGGAGGCCGCGGGCTTCTGGTCGTACGGGCTGGGGAATGACTTCTCTGTCATGGTTCAACCGTTCTGTGTGGGTAAACGCGGGTGGAGGGGACGAGCGGGGAAGATGAGGCGCAGCGGATGCGCGGGAGATCAGGCCTTGCCGGCCTGCGTCATCAGCGAGCGGGTGATGCTCTCGATGCCGAACCCGGCGGACTGCGTCGGAATCGAACCCGACGCCGTCGAGGAGAACACCGTCTCGGGTCGGGACTGCAGCAACAAGAGGTTCTCCCCGTCCGGCAGGTCGCGGTCGAGGGCCCATTCGATGTCCTGGGGGCACTTGAAGTGCTTCTCGGCGCGCTTGGCGATCGCGGCGATCGCGGTGATCTCCGTGTCGCTGATGCAGAGGCGCCCGCGGCGGTCGGCAGGGACCTCGCGTTCGACGAGGGACTTGCTCGCGGGGTCGGGCACGAGTTCGGCGTGCTTGTCGCCGATCGAGTGCTTCACGACCATGAGCATGACCTTGTCGACGGTGATGTTGTCCGGCGTCACCTGCCCGGAGACGACGAGCTCGCCGAGCCCGTACGAGGCCTCCATCACGATCTTGGAGCGGTCGCCATTGGTCGGGTCCATGGTGATCGCGACGCCGGCGACCCGGGCGTTCACCATCTTCTGCACCGCGACGGCCATCGAGAGGCCTTCGTTGGGGATCTTGTTCTTCAGCCGGTAGATGATGGCGCGGGAGGTGTAGAGCGAGGCCCAGCACGCGCGGATGTGCTCGGTGACGTCTTTGACGCCGAGGAGCCAGAGGTAGGTGTCCTGCTGGCCGGCGAAGCTCGCATCCGGCAGGTCCTCTGCCGTCGCCGAGGACCGCACGGCGACAGGGACAGGGGACTCGAAGCGCGACTGCAGTGCCTCGTATGCCTCGATGGTCGTGGCGTGCAACTCGGCGGGCACCGGCCGCGAGGTGATCTCGAGGCGCAGCTGGGCCGAGACCCGGTCGACGGCGGTCACGTCGTCGGGATCGAGGTTCGCGAGCATCTCGTGGATGTCCTTCTCGATGCCGGCCTCGCGGATGAAGGCGTCGTATGCTGCCGTCGTGATGGCGAAGCCGGGGGGAACCGGCATCCCGGCCGCGGTGAGTGCGACGAGGGACGCGCACTTGCCGCCGAGCTGCTCGTGCAGCGGCGGAAGCCCGCCGTCGAAGAACTGGATGTAGGCGGCGTGGGATGCCGGTGTTGCGGTGACAGCGGGGGTTGCGGTTTCCATCAGGCGTTGCCCTCCCAGGTGACGGGAACCGACGTCGGCGCCCTGAACGACAGGTTTTCTCCGAAGACGATCGCTTCGGAATCGACGATCCTCAGGCCGGGGACGGCCCGGATGGTCTCTTCGACAACGATCTTGTCCTGCAGCTTGGCGAGCATGTTGCCGAGGCAGTAGTGGATGCCGAAGCCGAAGGAGAGGTGGGTGCGGGCGTTGGCCCGTTCGATGTCGAAGACCTCGGGCTCCTCGAAGACGCTCGGGTCCCGGTTGGCAGATCCCATCAGCAGCAGGATGTTCGCGCCCTTCGGGATCGGGGTGCCGGCGATCTCGGTGTCGACGAGGGCCTTGCGCCGCCAGCCGACGATCGAGGGGCTGTAGCGCAACGTCTCGTCGATCGCCCCGGGAATCCGCTTGGGGTCCTCGACGAGCTTCTGCCACTCGCCGGGGTTGCTGAGCAGCATCCGGATCGTGTTGGAGATGAGCGTCGTCGTGGTCTCGTGGCCGGCGAAGAGCAGGCTGTAGCAGACCGACGCGATCTCGTGGTCGGAGATCTCTCCGCCGGCCAGCTGGGCGCGCACGAGGTCGGTGACGAGGTCGGTTCCGGCAGTTCCGGCGTCGATGGCCCCGTGGGCGGCGGAGACCAGGCGCCGGCATTCGGTCCAGTAGTCGACGAGGTTGTGCGCGTGCGGGATCTGCTCCTCGTCGCTCAGGTCACCCCAGGTCATCGCGGCCCGCGAGTCCGACCATTTCTTGTAGGTCGGGACCATTTCCGGCCCGACGCCGAGCAGGCCGAGGATCGTGATCGTGGGGATGTCGACGGCGACGTCCTTCAGGAAATCGCCCCGGGCATCCGGATGCGCGAGCATCTGGGTGAGGAGCCGCGCGGTGTTCTCGCGGATGGTGGGCTCGAGGGCCTTGTACCGGCGTGGGCTGAACTCCTGCTGCACGATCGTGCGCATCCGGGTGTGCTCTGGGGGAACGCGGGCCGAGAGGCCGGAGTATGCGGTGAAGCCGCCATCGTTCATGATCTTCGTCGCGGCGGCTCCGCGCGGCCGCACGGGGGCCTGGGCGTTCTCGCTGCTGAAGGTGACCCAGTTGTCGAAGACGGCCTTGACGTCCGCGTAGCGGGAGACGACGTAGTAGCCGATGCGCTCGTCGAACATGACGGGCTGCTCGTTGCGCAGCTCGGCGTATGCAGGGAACGGGTCGTTCATGTCGAACGGGGAATAGCCGTGGTGGCCGCCGGCGGCCGCGGCGAGCGCGCGGTGATCGACCGGGCACTGGGCTGCTGCGGGCTGGGCTGCTGCGGGCTGGCCGGGGGCCGGCTGGGCTGCGGCCGGGTGCGTGGTGGCGGGCTGTGCCGTCACGGGCTGAGCGTTCACGAGTGCTCCTTCTGTCCACTTCTGCGGGGACTGTCCACTTCTGCGGGGATCTGGCTCCATCTAATGCTCCCGGAGCTGGGAAGCGCCGGGCTTGTCCCACTGGGCGGAAGTGGAGTTGGGGAGGCGCCCGTTCAGGCCGGTTCAGGACTGCTGCGGTTTGCGGGCACGCGCCGACGGTTGCAGGGCAGCCTTCGGCAGGTGCGCGATCCCCGCCTGGATGCGCTCGGCCGTGCCGAGCAGGATGGGCAGGTTGCGTTCGAGCTGGTGCGCCCGCGAGGTGGGCAGCACGATCCCGAGTCCGCCGAAGATACTTCCGTCGGCCTGGAACACCGGGACGGCGAGCGAGCACGATCCGAGCCGCACCTCCTCTGAGGCGACGGCGAAGCCCTGGCCGCGTACCTTGTCGAGTTCCCGGCGGAGCTGCTCCGGGTCGGCCTTGGTGAACGGGGTGCGCTGCACGAGCGCCGCGCCGAGCACGGCGTCACGCACCCAGCCCGCCTCGAAGGCGAGGATCGCCCGGCCGACAGCGGTCGCGTGCATCGGCAGCCGCCCGCCCACCCGGGAGGCCTGCGGGACTCTCCTGCTCCCGTAGACCCGGTCGATGTAGAGCACGTCCGCGCCGTCGCGGATGGCGAAGTGGGCGGTCTCCTGCGTGAGGCCGAACAGGTCCTGCAGGTACGGGCGCACGACGTCGCGCAGCTGCCGTCCGGCATGCTGGCCGAGTTCCCAGAGCCGGAGGCCGATCTGGTACCGGCCGCGGGCATCCCGCTGCACGGCGCCCCATTCCTCCAGCTCGCCGAGCAGGCGGTGCACGGTGCTCTGGGGAAGGCCGCTCTCGGTGCAGATCTCGGAGAGGGTCCGCGCGGAGGGGCTGGACTCGAAGACGGCCAGGATGCTGAGCACGCGCGAGGTCACCGTCTGCCCCGGTGAGGTGGTGCGTCCTGCCACGATTCCCCCCCCTCGCGCCCCGCTGCGCTCGACTCCAGCCCCATCGTACGTCGCCGGAGATCGGATAGCGTTGACGGGATACCCCCCCCGACCGAGCCTGTTAAGGAAACGACCATGACCGCGCCCTCCGAACCGACGGATGCGTCCGCTCCGAGCCCCGGATCACCGAACGGCCCCGGCACCCTCGCCTGGCGCAACGCCGTCTTCGCGGTCTTCTTCATCAGCGGACTCGGCCTCGCCAGCTGGGTCGCACGCATCCCCGCGGTTCGCGACAGCCTGCGGCTCGACACCGCACTCGTCGGCGTGCTCATCTTCGGCCTCTCGGCAGGCTCTGTGCTCGGCCTGGTCGTCGCGGTGCGGCTCCTCGCCCGTTTCGGCGCCCCCCGGGCCATGACGATCAGCGTCGCGACGTCCTCGATCGGACTGGTCGTGGTCGGTGCCGGCGCGACCCTGCTCGAATCCGCCCCGGTCGTCTTCGCGGGCCTTGCCGCCGTCGGCCTCGGGATGGGTTCGCTCGACGTGATGATGAACGTCGAGGGCGCTGCGGCCGAACGGGCGATTCGCAAGACGTTGATGCCGCTGATGCACGCCTGCTTCAGCCTCGGAACCGTCGTCGGGGCGCTGCTCGGTGCCGCGGCATCCGCACTCTCCGTCTCGGTGTTCTGGCACCTGACGGCGATTGCGGTGCTCGTGTTCCTGATCGCGGTCGTGGCCGTTCGGTCCATTCCTGAGCTCGAGAACACCGCCGAGACGAGTGCGCCTGGCGAGCCGGCCAGCACCTGGCGCAGCCGGCTGCGAGCGAGCCTGTCGGTGTGGGCAGACCCGGGCGTCCTGTTGATCGGTGCGATCGTGCTCGGGATGACGTTCGCGGAGGGCTCGGCGAACGACTGGATCGCGCTCGCTTCCGTCGACGGCCACGGTTTCAGCAATACCGCCGGCGCGATCGTCTTCGGCGTGTTCGTCGCAGCGATGACCGTCGGCCGGGTGATCGGCGGGCCGGTGATCGACCGGTTCGGCCGTGTTCCCGTGCTGCGGGCCTGCGCCGTCATCGGGGTGCTCGGGCTGCTCCTGTTCATCCTCGCGCCGAACGACTTTGCACTCTACGCGGGCACCGTGCTGTGGGGCGTCGGAGCCTCACTCGGCTTCCCTGTTGGCATGTCGGCCGCCGCGGACGACACGAGGAATTCCGCGGCCCGGGTCAGCGCCGTCGCCATGATCGGCTACTTCGCCTTCCTCGTCGGGCCGCCCGTTCTCGGCCTTCTCGGCCAGAACTGGGGCATCCTGAACGCCCTGTACCTCATCGTCGCCCTGATGGCCCTCGCCGGCCTCGCCGCTCCGGCCGCCCGCGAGCGCCACCGCCGCTGACCCCTCCTGTCGAGCGGTTGCTTCAGACCGGTTAAGCTCGATGCGTGCGCCTCGTAATTGCCAACTGCTCCGTCGACTATGCCGGAAGGCTGAACGCACACCTGCCGCTCGCCACCCGCCTCCTCCTGCTCAAGTCGGACGGCAGCGTGCTCGTGCACTCCGACGGCGGCTCCTACAAGCCGCTCAACTGGATGAGCCCGCCGTGCTCCCTCGTCGAGCAGGTCCCCGATGACGAACAGACGGATGCCGGCATCACCCAGGTCTGGACCGTCACCCACGCGAAGACCGCAGACCAGCTCATCGTCAGCATCCACGAGGTCCTGCACGACTCCGCCCACGAACTCGGCATCGACCCCGGCCTGATCAAGGACGGCGTCGAGGCGCACCTGCAGAAGCTGCTGGCCGAGCACATCCATCTTCTCGGGGACGGCCACACCCTCGTCCGCCGCGAGTACATGACGGCGATCGGCCCTGTCGACATCCTCGCCAGGGACGCCGCCGGCCACTCGGTCGCGGTCGAGCTCAAGCGCCGCGGCGACATCGACGGGGTCGAGCAGCTCACCAGGTACCTCGAGCTGATGAACCGCGACCCGCACCTGGCCCCGGTGGCCGGGGTTTTCGCCGCACAGGTCATCAAGCCGCAGGCCCGGATGCTCGCAGAGGATCGCGGCATCCGCTGCCTCGTGCTCGACTACGACGCGATGCGCGGCCTCGACGACACGCAATCCCGCCTGTTCTGACCTGCCCGGGAGGGCCCTGACGGGCGTTTTCTTTCGAGGGAGCGCTCTCATGAAGGCAGGAGTAGCAGCCCATCGGATTCCGGCATAAAGTAGAAAATTACCCATTTCGTGGGAAATCGGGCCTCTGGCCTCTAGGATTAGCGAGTGAATTCGACTTTGACTCGCACCTGGAGTGCAATACTTTTTGACCTCGACGGAACCATCACCGATTCCGCCCCGGCCATCACCAACTCCCTCGCCCGGACCTTCGCCCTTCTCGGCCGACCGGTTCCGACCGACGCCGAGTTGCTCGCCTATGTCGGCCCGCCCCTCTTCGCCGCCTTCCGTGAGTACGCCGGCATGACGGCAGAGGAGGCCACTGAGGCCGTCGCGGTCTACCGCGCCGACTATCACGGCGAAGCCATGCTCGACACCGCCGTCTACCCGGGCGTCGCCGGCCTGCTCCAGCGCGTGCACGAGGCCGGAATCCCCCTCGCCCTCGCCACGAGCAAGCCGGAGCACGCCGCGATCACGATCCTCGAGCACTTCGACCTGGCCCGGTTCTTCACGGTCATCGTCGGGGCGAGTGACGCGGAGACCCGCAGCGCCAAGGCCGACATCGTCGAAGAGGCCCTGAACCGCCTCGCCGCCGTCGGCACGAGCCTCAGCACCCCCGTCATGGTCGGCGACCGCAGCTACGACGCGGAGGGCGCCGCAGCCCACGGCGTGCCGACGATCCTCGTCGAGTGGGGCTACGGCTCTCCCGCAGAGGCCGCCGCAGCGACCGCGACCGTCTACTCCGTCGACCAGCTCGCCAAGCTCCTCCTCGGCTGACCTGCAGCGGATGCCGCGGCGCGCGCCCGACGCTCCGCTCCGGCATCCGCAGCGATCGTGTTCTCCGACCGAATGTCGGTGGTCCCTGCGACCCTGTCGCCATGAAACGACTCAGCCACGGATGCAGCAGATCATCCCTGGAGTGGAGCCGTGGCGCTGACGGGACCCACTGCAGCGGCCCGGTCCCTTCCGTAGCTGCGGGCGTTCGCCCGTCCGCCCGCTACGAGCTGGCCGCCGTTGCACCCGCAGACAGGTCGTAGAGCGTGACGCTGTCGACGGTCTGGGCGGTGAAGTTCTCCCCGACCCAGGCGGCGATCTCGCTCGAGGCACTCGATCCGCCGTTGGCCTGGCCGGTCGTTCCACCGATGAAGTAGTGGATCTTCCCTGCTGCCACATCGGCCTGGAACTCGGCGAGGGTGGGGGCGGGGTCGCTCCCGTTGAAGCCGCCGATCGCCATCACCGGCAGTTGGGTCGCGAGCTGGTAGCCGGCGGCCGAGTCCGACCCGATCGCCGCGGCGATCCAGGTGTAGCTGCCGGAATTCACAGAGAGCAGCGCGGCGAGGCTTGCACTGACACTCGCTGATCCCATGAATCCTCCGGCACCGCCGGGGCGCCCTCCGGTCGGCAGCGTCCCTGTCGTGCCGTTCGGGACGGTGCCGTTCGGGACGGTGCCGTTCCCGCCAGTCGGGCCGGCCGGCGGAGTGCCGCCCCCGGCGAATCCGCCGGCGTTGCCGCCGGGGAACCCGGCCCGTCCGCCGGGCATTCCACCGCCGCCCATCCCGCCCATGCCGCCGGAAACGGTCGGGCCGGCCGTGACGATCGACCCGGTGTGGGCCGTCGACACGGTCTCGAGCGTGTAGGCAACGGGTGCCAGCAGTGCGCCGGTGAGGGCGATCGCGACCGTAGCCCTGCCCCACCACTTCCCCGGCAGCCTCCTGAGCCAGGCCGCCCGCGGCGGCACCATCAGCAGTCCGGCGGCGACCAGGCCGAGCGCGGCTACGACGAACTTCAGCCACGGCAGCCAGTCGGTGGCGCGGTCGAGCAGCACCCACGCCCAGGCGCTCGTCGCGAGCATCGCGACGGCCGCCGTGATCCGGGCCCAGAGCGCCGTGCGTTTCATCCAGACGAGGCTCGCGCCGATCGCGAAAGTTCCGGCGAGCGCGGGCGCGAGGGCGACCGTGTAATAGGCGTGGAAGATCCCGGCCATGAAGCTGAAGGCCAGCGCGGTCAGGATGAGGTACCCGGCGAAGAGGAGGAGCGTGGCCCGGCGGAGCGAGATCCGCGGGGCGCGGCGGAGCACGACGAGCGCCGCGACGCACAACACCAGCGCGGCGGGCAACAGCCAGGTGATCTGGCCGCCGAATTCGCCGAGGAAGAGCCGGAAGATCCCGGTCTCACCCCACATGCCGCCCGTCACCGCACCCGTGCCGCCGGCGCCTCCCGTGACGCTCCCGGTCTCGCTCCCGGTGAGCCGGCCGAATCCGTTGTACCCGAACGTCAGCTCGAGGAAGCTGTTCGTCTGCGAGCCACCGATGTACGGACGCCAGTTCGCCGGGACGAGTTCGACGATGGCGACCCACCAGCCTGCCGAGACGATCACGGCGCCGAGGGCCGCGAACGAGTGCCAGAGGCGGGTGCGGAACCGGTGCGGCGCCGCGTACAGGTAGACGCCCGCGAGCGGAGGCAGGATCAGGAATGCCTGCAGCTGCTTGGTCAGGAATCCGAAGCCCACCATCGCTCCCGCCCAGAGCACCCATTTCAGGGCGCCGGTCTCGATACCGCGCAGGGTGAAGTAGGTGGCGAGGCTGAGGAGGAGAACGAGCAGGGCATCCGGATTGTTGAACCGGAACATCAGCGCGGCGACGGGGGTCACGGCGAGCACGGCGCCGGCGAGCAGGGCGGTGCCTGCCGAGAAGCGGCGGCGCACGGTGGCGAAGAGCACGCCGACCGATGCGACGCCCATCAGGGCCTCCGGCACGAGGATGCTCCACGAACTGAGTCCGAACAGGCGCACGGAGAGCGCCATCAGCCACAGGCTCGCCGGCGGCTTGTCGACGGTGATCGCGTTGGCGGCGTCGGAGGACCCGTAGAAGAACGCGGTCCAGTCGACCGAGCCGGCCTGCACAGCGGCGGAGTAGAACGAGTTGGCCCAGCCGCTCGCGCCGAGGTCCCAGATGTAGAGCACCGCTGTCGCGAGCAGGAGACCCAGCAGGGCCGGCCGTTCCCAGCGCGCGGAGCCGGCCCTGCCCCGCACGAGGGTGCGCGGCAGGGCCGCGAGGCTGGCCACGAAGCGGGCACCGAAGCGGGCGCCGAGCGGAGAGACGGCGGGGCGCGGGGAAACCTGGGTCGTCATGAACTGGTCACTTCCTGTCTGGCGGGGGCGTCCCTCCGGGAGGGCTCGTCGCGGGAGGTCACTTCGTCGCGGGAGGTGCGTGGTTCCGTCCTGGTCGGGGCCGGCGTCCGCTGGCTCCGGAAGACCCAGAGCCGCAGCAGCACGAACCGCATCACGGTCGCGAGGAGATTGGCCGCCGTGAGCACGATGATCTCGGCCTGGGGCCCGGCATCCGCGCGGACAAGGTGCAGCACGAGGAGGGATCCGCTCGTCACGAGCCAGGCCAGGCCGAAGATCACGAGGCCCTGCGCCTGGTGCTTGACCGCGCCTCGCCGCCCGCGCACGCCGAAGGTGAGGCGTCGGTTGGCCCAGGTGTTCGCGATCGCGGTGATGAGCAGGGACAGGAAATTGGCCAGCTGGGCCGGCATCACGTACTGGAGCACGAGGTAGAGCAGCGCGAACGCGATGGTCGACAGCACGCCGATCACGCCGAAGCGCAGCACCTGGCCGAGGAAGGTCGGCGGGGTCGGCGGTTCGAACGGCGGTCGGCCGAGCTCGGCGTAGATCTCGTCGACGGGGATCCTGCCGGTAACGAGCGAGTGCGCCACCCGGACCAGGCCCTTGAGGTCGTCGGCGGCGGTACCGACGACGTCGACCCGGCTGTCGGGGTCGTCGATCCAGTCGACGGGCACCTCGTGGATCCGGAGCCCGGCGCGCTCGGCGATGATGAGCATCTCGGTGTCGAAGAACCAGCCGTTGTCCTCCACGAGGGGGAGCACCCGCTGGGCGACGTCGCGGCGCATCGCCTTGAAGCCGCACTGGGCGTCGCTGAATTCGACGCCCATCGTCGTGCGGACGAGGGCGTTGTAGCTTCGGGAGATGAACTCGCGCTTGCCGCCGCGGGTGACGCGGGACCCGCGCGACAGCCGGCTGCCGATGGCGACATCGGAGTGGCCGGAGAGCAGCGGGGCGACGAGCGGCGGGAGCGCGCGGAGGTCGGTGGAGAGGTCCACGTCGACGTATGCGACGACTGCGGCGGGCGAGGCGAGCCAGACCCGCTTGAGCGCCCGGCCCCTGCCCTTCTCGACGAGGTGCACGGCGTGGACGCCCGGCAGTTCGGCCGTGAGCGAGTCGGCGATCGCGGCGGTGTTGTCGGTGCTGGCGTTGTTCGCAATGGTGACGCGCCAGGGTTCCTCGAACTGGTCGGTCAGGTACGCGTGCAGCACACGGATGCTGCGCGCGAGGGTCTGCTGTTCGTTGTACACGGGCACGACGACGTCGAGGGCGAGAGCTGCTGATCGGGTCATGGTGGCCACTCTCCGCCCAGAGCCTATGCCGGAGCACTGGCCGCGTTATGAGTGCGGAAAGGAAGACCTGTGAGGTGCCTGTGCTGCCCGACAGGGCTAGGGTGGGGTCGAAGGAGGCCCCGTGACCACCGCACAGCCGAATGATCGCCGGCAGACCGCGAGGATCGTCGTCGGGGTCGACACCGGCCAGCCGGATGCCGTCGTGCAGCAGGCCGCCGTCTTCGCGGAGCACTTCGGTGCGGAGCTCGTCTGCGCGTGGGTCGACACCGGACGCTACGTGATCGAGGAACACCCGGACGGCAGCGTGACCTCGCTCTCCTTCGATCCCGATGTCGTTGACCTCGCCGACGAGGCTCTTCCTCCCCGGCTCGCCGCACGGCTCACGGCTGCGCTCGAAGGCCGCCCGGTCGCGTGGAGCACCCGGGCACTCGCCGGGGACCCCGCCCTCGCGATCGGCACACTCGCCGACACCCTCGGCGCCGCCATGATCGTCGTGGGTACCCGGGAGTCAAGCGTCCGAGCGGGACTTCAGGCCTTCTTCAGCGGTTCGATCGCGGTGCGCCTCGCGCATCGCCAGCACCGGCCGGTCGTGATGATCCCGCTCGCGCCGGTCCCCTTCGAACAGCGCCTGCCGTGGGAGCCCGCCTGATTCCCACCGGGAGTCCTGCGTAGCGGCTCAGGCGAAGGGCATCACGGCCATCGCCGCCGTCATGGCCGACATCCCGAGGAGGTTGCCGCGTTCGAGCCGGGTGCGGCTCTCGGTCACGAGCAGCACGAGGGACCACACCACGAACGCCCCGCCTGCCACGCAGACCAGGGGCAGCAAGAGCGAATCCGAGTGGGTGTGCCCCGCTGCGGCGGCGCCGCCCGGGGACATCACCGTGTGCGCCATCAGCTGGCCGGCCGTGACCACGAGGCCGAGCGGGTGGTGCAGCAGCATCGTCTGCCCCGCACCTCCGTGAGGTGTCGCATTCCGAGGCGCGCCCGTGGCGGTACGGCGGCGGAGCAGCGCCGAACAGGTCAGTCCCCAGGCGATCAGGATCGCCGCCCACGGCAAGGGCCCGAGGCCGAAGACACCGAAGGCGGAATCCGTCATCGCGGCGAGCATCACGAGGGTGGAGACGACCGCGAGGCCCGACCGGGAGCGCCGGCTGCCGAGCACGCAGCAGAGGTTGAGCGACGCGCCGCCGATCATGATTCCGTGCAGTGCCCAGGTCACCAGCGCTCTCCTCTCGTCCTAGTGGTGCGTGTGCTCGTGCGCCGCGCCGTCGTGGCCGTGCGAGCAGTGCGACACCGGTTCGTTTGCCGGCACGTTCATCGCGGGGTTCGCACCGAAGAAGCCGTATGGCTTGAGCGTGAACTTCGCGTAGTCGACCGGCATCACCGGCCAGTCCTCGATCCGGGGGAAGTGCGTCGGCCCGAAGGTGTGCCAGAGCACGATGTCCTCGCCGTCGATCGACCTGTCGCCCGCGATGTACTTCGTGATGCCGTCCCCGCCCGGGTTCTGGTGCACGAAGTCACCGGCCGCGAACTGCTCCGCCGGGTCGTACTGCGTCACGAAGAGGTGCTTCGTTGCGAACTCGGCGCGCTTCGCGATCGAAGACCCCGGGTCGGCCATCAGCGTCGGAGACTGCTCCGGCTGCAGAACATAGCCGGTCGGGCGCCCGAGCCGGTTGGTCTTCTCGGTGTTGACGATGTGCCAGGCCCTGGCGACGGATGCGTCGGCGACCCGCCCGGAGCCCGCCTCACTCGTGAGCCGGGTCGTCTTCTTGGTGAAGGCGTTGCCGTGCGGGTTGCCCGGCCCCATCGGCAAGCGCACGCCGTCGATCTCGTCGACGGCGTTGGACAGCCCGTCGACCATCATGTCGAGCCGCGCGCTGAAGAGGTGCTGGTGGTACGGGGCGCCGAGCCCGGGAGCGACCTCGCTGGCATACGCGTAGTCTCCCTCGATCGCGGTCTCTCCGATAGGCTCCCCGATCCCCGGGTATGCCGATGTGAAGAGGATGCCGGTGAGCTTGGCCTCGCACTCGATGGTGCCGTCGAGGGACAGGTACCAGTAGAACCCGTAGTCGTAGTTGCCGACGGTGGTGAAGAAACTGATCACGAGTCGCCGCTGCCGGCGCACCTCGTTGGAGCCGGTGAACATGTCGCCGTGCTTCCAGAGCGTTCCGACGTCCTCCTCGTGCATGCAGATGCCGTTCTTGATCGTGAACGGGTTGCCGAGTTCGTCGGCGAGGACGGCGTCGAAGTACTTGATCTCGCCGACGCAGTCGCAGCCGAGCGCGAGGGAGTTGGTGAACCGGCCGAAGAGGTACTCTCCGGTATCGAAATAGTTCTGCCAGAACCGCACCGGGGACGGGTCCCCGTATGGCACGAGCATCTCGTTGATCGAGGCCCGGTAGATGACCGGGCGCTCCTCCCCCGCGTCCGTGAAGGAGAGCTGGCGCAGCACGAGGCCCTCGCGGGTATCGAAGCCGACCTGGAACTTCCAGTTCGCCCAGCTCACCCACTCGCCGTCGACCGTGAAGCTCGGTCCTTCCGGCTGGGAGATCACGATCGGCTTGAGGGTCGTGAGCGGGGCGCCCTGCACGGCCGGGTCGTCGAAGTTGCCGCTCTCCGCCGGGATGTCGAGGGTGCCGACGTCGATGAGGCGCGTGATGGTGCGGGAGGCGGTGTCGACGTAGGCGGAGAGCCCATCGACCGGGTGCGCCCAGGGGTGGTCCTCCGGGTAGTCCTGGCGGAACGCGAGCACCCGGACGATCCGGCGGCCGACCTCTTCCGGGTAGTCGTAGTGCCCGGCAGAGAGCGGCACGACAACGACCTCTTCGATCGTGGTGCCCCGCGCGGCGAGTGCGGCGACCCAGCGCGGGTCCTCGGCGACGATCCCGGCGATCGCGTCGAACTCGGCGAGCAGCACGGGCAGCTGGCCGGCCGACCCGTCGAGCACGCTCGTCGTGAGCACCGCGCGACCGGGGATGGAGACGATGTTATCCGTCGACCGGCCGGTCTCCATGTCGAGAAGCATCACCCGGGCCTGCCGGTCGGGAAGCGGCCCGGTGCCGTCCTGCCAGGCGAGGACCTCACGCTTGTGCGGTTCCCACAGCCCGACATAGGCGAAGCGGGTGGTCGCGTTCCAGTCGGCGCCCGCCGTGACGACGTCGCGCACGGTCTCGAACTCTGCGGCGGTGAGGCTGCCGACCGGGTGGCTCGGCACGGTCCCGGCGTCGTGCTGGCCGTGGTCGTGATCGTGGCCGCCGTGTTCGTGGTGGCCGTGCGGGGTGTCGAGATCGGTGATGGTCATGGTTCTCCAGTCGAAGGGTGGTGAGAGGTGAGCGGATGCTGCGGGCGGGGTCAGCGGGTCACCCGCCGATGGCATCCGTGATCTGGTCGTATGCGACCCGGTTGGTGCGCTTGAGGATGAGCGCCTGCACGAGTCCGCCGAGCGGGAAGAGCACGACGAGGCCGAGCAGGACCGCGCTCACGACGCCGAACACGGGGGCACCGTCGGCGTCGACGTCACCGACGAGGAAGGGGAAGTTCGTGGCGATGAGCACCGCGGCGCCGAGCAGTCCGAGGAGGCCGAGCACCGGGGCGATCACCGTGTTCCAGAGTCGCCTGTCCTTCCTGGTGCGGGCGAAGTAGACGACGACCGCGACGCTCGTGACGGCCATCAGGACGGCGATCGCGAGGGTCGCGACGCCGGAGAACCAGGTAAAGACCTGGAGCACCGGGTCGAGGCCGAGCACCGCGAACAGGATCGTCAGGATCGCGGCTGTCGCGGTCTGCACGATCGAGGAGAGGTGGGGTGCGGAGTGCTTCGTGTGCACCCGGCCGAGGAAGTCGGGAAGGACCCGGGCGTTGGACATCGAGTGCTGGTAGCGGGTGATCACGTTGTGGAAGGACAGCACGCACGCGAACATGCTCGTGATGAGCAGCACGTTCATCACGACCTGCCCGATCGGTCCGAGGTAGGCGAGGGTCGTGATCAGGATCATCGCGCCCGGGTTCTCCGCGGCCTGGGCGACGACGCCGCTCGGTCCCCACGCCATCACAAGCGCCCAGGACGCGAGCGTGTAGAAGACGCCGATGCCGATCACGGCGACGTAGGTGGCCCGCGGGATGGTGCGGCCGGGGTCCTTCGCCTCGTCACGGAAGATCGCGGTGGACTCGAAGCCGATGAAGGCGGCGATCGCGAACATCAGGCCGATCGCCGGGGAGCCGGTGAGCACGTTGTTCGGTTCGAAGGGCGCCATCGAGAGGCCCTCAGGGCCGCCGTTGACGACCACCGCGACGACGAGCGCGAGCACGACGCCGACCTCGCCGAGCAGGAGCACCCCGAGCACCTTCGAGCTCAGGTCGATGTGCCGGTAGCCGAGGAACCCGACGAGGGCGACGGCCGCGAGCGAGTAGAGATACCAGGGCAGGGCCGGTGCGCCGAGGCCCGTGAGCGTGACGCTCAGGATGTAGCCGACGTACCCGTAGACCGAGACCTGGATGGTCGTGTATGTGAGAAGCGCGAGGAAGGCCGTCGCGAGGCCGGCCGGCTTGCCGAGCCCGTAGTTCACGAAGGTGAAGAACGCGCCGGGCTTCGGCACGTGCTTGGTCATCGCGGCGAGGCCGACGGAGAAGAAGAGCAGGACGATCGCCGCGATGGCGAACATCGAGGGGAATCCGACCCCGTTGCCGAGCAGGATGCCAAGCGGAGCCGAGCCGCCGATGACGGTGAGCGGCGCTGCGGCGGCCACGACCATCAGCACGATCGACGTGACGCCGAGGGAACCGGTCAGGGAACGTTCGGCGGGCAGTGTGCCAACGGATGCCGTTGGATCTTTCGTGAGGGTCATGTCATCTCCAGCTCGAGCGGGTTCGTCAGGGAAAGTCGGGGAGGCGGTGCGGAAGGTCTGCGGCCAGCCTGTCGGACCCCTGTTGCCGACCGGTCTCGCCGGGGTAAACGTCCGGGCGGCCCGAATGAGACACGGGCCGCCCGTTGTCCCACTCGGCGGTCACGCGACCGAAACACTCCCGAAGCGCGGCCGCAACGCCGGATGGTTAGCCTGAGGCTCCGCACCGCCGCCCCCGACCGTGAGCTTGTGAACGAGAAAGAACGAGGCCGGACCGATGACCGCACTGGCCAGGGCCATCAACGATCCGCAGCCGGTCGACGGCATCGGAACCCGCTCGCCCGTCGATGGCCTCGACCGGCGCAGCGTGGGATTCCTCGACGTGCTCGCGCAGTCCGTGTCCGCCGTCGCCCCATCCGCCGCCGCGACCACGATCCCGCTCCTCGTCGCCGTCGTCGCCGGCGGCGCGACGGTGTGGTCGCTCGCGACCGCGATGCTGCTCGCGTTCCTCGTCGCGACGACGATCAACCAGTTCACCCGGCGCATCGCCGCTGCCGGGTCGATCTACACCTTCGTCTCCCGCGGGCTCGGCACGATGGCGGCGTTCGTCGCCGGCGTCGGCCTGCTCGTCGGCTACGGATTCATTTCGATGTTCGCGCTCGGCGGCGCCGGGTACTACCTCACGATCGTGGTCGGCAGGTTCTGGCCGGCGCTCACCGGGTCCGTCCTCGTCGCGGGCCTGCTGATCGTCGTCATGGCGGCACTGTGCCTGCTCGTGCTGGCCCGCGGCATCCGTCTCTCGACCAGGATCACCCTGCTCGTCGAGGCGGTCTCGGTGCTCATCATCGTCGTGCTCGTTGTCGCGCTGCTCGTGCGACTCTGGCCGGTGCTCGACTGGTCGCAGCTCGCGCCGGGCGGAATCGACCCCGCCAACTTCGCGGTCGGGTCCGCCCTCGCCCTCACGGCCTTCGTCGGCTTTGAGAGCGCCTCAACCCTCGGTGTCGAGGCGAAACGCCCGTACGCGAGCATCCCGCGGGCGATCGTGTTCACCGTGCTCGGGTCGGGGATGCTCTACCTGCTCGCCTCGTTCAGCCAGCTCGTCGGGTTCTCCGCCCTCGGTGGCACGATCGCGGCGAGCGCGTCCCCGGTCAACGATCTCGCCGCCGCATACGGGATCGACGCGGTCGGCCTGCTCCTCGACGTCAGCATCGCGACCTCGTTCCTGGCCTGTGCGATCGCGTCGACGACCGCGCTCGTGCGGGTGCTCTTCTCGATGGGCCGGGAGGGCCTGCTGCCGAGCAGGTTCGGGCGCACCCACCCGCGCTATCGCACGCCGTTCGGCGCTGCACTCGTCGCGATGACGGTGATCACGGCGGTGCTGCTCACGACGATCGCGCTGTCCGGCAGCATCTGGCAGACCATGGAGGTGCTCATCGTCGGGGCCGCTGGCGGCTACATGACCGCGTACCTGCTCGTCTGCGTCGCCGCGCCCGTGTTCCTCCGGCGGATCGGCGAGGCCACCTTCTGGCCGGTGTTGTTCGCGGTGCTCGCCGCCGTGCTGCTGGGCGCCGTGCTCGTCACCTACCTCGCCGTCGAGAGCGGCTCGGCCAGGGCGCTCGGGGTCTGGGTCTTCCTCGGCGTGATGGCGCTCGGCCTCGCCTGGTGCGGCCTGCGATTGCGGAGGCGCCCCTGGCTTCGGGACACCATCGGGGTCTATGACGTGCCCGTGACCGGCGACGTCCTCGGCGGGCCGGGCCCGGCGGATGCCGCGGCGCGGGAATCGGGCCGGGCCGGCCCGTGACGGGCGCCGCGCACCTCGGTGCCCGCCAGCCGAAGGCCATCCAGAGCGCCCTGACGGTGCTCGAGGAGGTGGCCCGCTGCGGGTCGGGGGTCACAGCGCGGGAGATCTCGGACAGCCTCGGGCTGCCGAAGGCGACAGCGTACCGGCTGCTCAACCTGCTGGTCCAGGACGAGTACCTCGTGCGGATGCCGGACCTGCGCGGGTTCGCCCTCGGCCGCAAGGTCGTCGAACTCGCCCGCCTGGTCGCGCCCGCCCAGCCACCGGAGGCTGTGCGCGAGGTCGTCGACCGGCTGCGCTCCCGCATCCGTGGCGGCATCCACCTCGTGCGTTACGACAGCGACGGGGTCCGGGTGATCGATCCGGACCCCGACTACCCGCCGAGCGTGTCCGTCAGGAGCGCGCGGGCGCTCGAGACGAGCGCGATGGGCCGGCTGCTGCTCGCAGAACGTCGAGGGGCCGAGTCGGGGGTACTCGGCGAGGACCCGGACCTGGCCGGGCAGCTCGCAACGGTCCGGACCGACGGCTACGCGTACTTCCCGAGCCCGTGGGCGCCGGGGAACGGCTGTCTCGCGATCCCGATCCGGAACCGGGAGGGAACGCTCGTCGCTGGGCTCTGCCTGTCGGCCCCTGCTGCACGGATCGGCGACCCTGCGGAATTCCTCGCCCTGCTCAGGATGGGCGCACGGGAACTCGCGCCCCTGCTCGCCTGAGGGTGGTTCAGGCCGCGGCGGGCAGGTGCAGTGCGGCCCGGCGCAACCGGTCCTTGACCGCGTGCTCGATCAGCACGGGGATGTAGTCCCGCAGCGGGTTCCGGGCGAGAGCGAGCTGCTGCTCGTGCACGGTCTTCTCAATACTCGTCGGCGGTTCGTTGGGAAACTTCTTTTCCAGTCGCACAATGATCTGCTCGACCGCGCGGTCTTCCTCTTTTCGATTCACCCCTTCAGTCTCTGCCTGCTGACCGGCAGGGTCAAACGCGGAGGACGACTCCGTGCCGCGCCACGCTCAGGAACCATCCCGTACGGAGACCCGAAGTGAAAGACTGTCCGGGGCGGCGCCTGCCGCACTTCCTGGGAAGGTTCGAGATGACCGATGCACCAACACAGTCCGCGGAGGAACGCCTGCTGGACTTCCTCCTCGAGCAGGAGCGCAGCATCCAGTTCGATTCCTTCGGTTTCGCGGACGCCTGGGCGGTGGGTTCCCTGCTCGTGGAACTCGGACTCGAACGGGACCATCCGATCGCGATCGCGATCATGTTCGGGGACCAGCGGGTCTTCCACGCGTCCCTGCCGGGGGCATGCGCGGACAACGACGGCTGGCTCGAGAACAAGTTCAGGGTCGTGCGACGGTTTGCGAGCTCCTCGCTCGCCGTCGGCACCCGTTTCCGCGCGGCGGGCCGCGACTTCGACACCTCCTCCCGGCTTGACCCGCGAACGCACGCCGCGCACGGCGGCGCCTTTCCGCTGCGGGTGCGCGGGGCGCTCATGGGCGTCGTCGGGGTCTCCGGTCTCGCCCAGCAGCTCGATCACGACCTCGTCGTCGAGGCGCTCAGGGCACACCTGGTCACACGCGGCTGATACCCGGTCACGGCTCGCCGCACCAGCAGCCGGTCAGTATCCGAACACTCGGGTTCCGCTTCCTCGGCGGTTGTGGGATTCTGGCTGAAAGCCCGACGCCGAGCCCCTGGAGTGCCCGTGATTCGCAGCCCTGAACACACCGAGGATGCCTCGGCCTCCGCCACTGATTCCAGGGACCGGATCACCCTGCGGTTCATGGCCGTGCCGCAGGACACCGCCGCCGACGGCATCACTGTCGCGGCAGGCAGTGTGCTCGAGTGGATCGACAAGGCCGCATACGCCTGCGCGGTCGGTTGGAGCGCGTCGGACACGGTGACGGCCTATGTCGGCAACGTGCACTTCACCCGCCCGATCCCACCTGGCAGCCTCGTGGAGGTCCGCGCACGTGTGATCCACACCGGGCGCACGAGCATGCACGTGCTCGTCGCCGTCGACACCGCGAACGTGCGCGAACGTACGTTCACCCCGGCCACACACTGCATCCTCGTCTTCGTGGCGATCGACGAAGACGGGAAGCCCATTCCGGTGCCGGAATGGGTCGCGACCTCAGCAGCCGATCGTGAACTCGAGGAGAACGCCAAGGCCCGGCTCGCCTTGCGCCGCACCATCCAGAACACTATGCGATCCCAGGAATACACCGGGGTCGGCACCACTCCGCGTACGGTCTTCCGCTTCCTGGCCGCTCCGTCCGCCGCGAACTGGGGCGGGAACGCCCACGGTGGCACGGTGATGCGCTGGATCGACGAGGCCGCATTCGCCTGTGCGGCGAGCTGGAGCTCGGAGTCGGCTGTCGCCGTCTACTCCGGCGGCATCCACTTCTACCGGCCGATCCACATCGGCCACATCGTCGAAGTGGATGCACGGCTGATCCACACCGGGCCGAGCAGCATGCACATCAGCATCCGGGTGCGATCCGGCAGCCCGCGCACGCCGGAGGACCTCAAGCTCACCACGCAGTGCATGAGCATCTTCGTCACACTCGATTCGGATGGCCACTCGCGTGCGGTCGCCCCGTTGCCCCTCGACACCGACGAGGATCTGCGGCTTGATGCCCACGCTCGTGACCTGATCACACTGCGTGCCCAACTAGCGCCGGTACCCGTCGAGTTGATGCGACAGCCCTGACCCCGCCGGCTTCTTGCTGCGGGATACCCGATGGCGGTGGGCTCAGGCGCGGCTCACCGTCGCCTGCGTTACGGACACGAACGCGGGCTTCGGCCGGCCGAGCAGGTAACCTTGGGCGAAAGCGCAGCCGGCTTCCCGAAGCGCAGCGAGCTGGTCCTCGGTCTCCACTCCTTCGGCGACTACGTCGATGTCGAGCTTCTGCGCGAGCGCAATGATCCCCTCGACCAGGGCGACGGATGCTGCATCCGGCAGGTTCGCGGTGAAGGTCCTGTCGATCTTGATCTGGTCGACGGGCAGGGTGTTGAGCCAGGCCAGGGTCGAGAACCCGGTCCCGAAATCGTCGAGCGAAATGCACACGCCGAGCCGCCGGAGTTCGGTGAGGCGTTCCACGACGCCAGGAAGATCGATGAGGGCCCTGCTCTCGACGATCTCGAGGACCAGCCGCTCAGGACGGAGCCGGTTGCGGTTGAGGGCAGCGCGCACGGTCGGGATCAGCCGCGGATCGACGAGGGTGGCACTGGCGAGGTTCACGGCGACGTGCAGCGGTGCCTCCCCGATGGCGGCGAGGTCAGCGGCGTCGCCGAGGGCCGCGAGGTCGGCGAGCGCCTCGCCGAGCACCCACAGGTCCAGGTCGGCGACGAGGCCGGTCTCCTCCGCGAGCGGCAGGAAAGCGGCGGGGGCCAGCAGGCCCAGGCGGGGATGGTCCCAGCGGATCAGGGCTTCTGCCCCCACGACCCGGTCAGGGGAGGAAAGCGCGACGACGGGTTGGTAGTGCAGCCGCATCTCGGCCCGTCCGAGTGCCTCGACGAGCTCGCTGTGAAGTGAGGAGACCGGGTCGGTCCGGTTGCTGTCGTCCGCGAGGGCGACCTGGTTCCGGCCGGTCCGTTTCGCGTCGTACATGGCGGTGTCCGCGGCGGCGAGCAGCCGTTCTCCGCCATCCCCCGGGCCGTTGTGCACCGCGACCCCGATGCTCGCGGTGATGCGCAGGTCGTGGCCGGAGACATGGAAGGGCCGGTTGAGGCTGTCGACGACGCGATGAGCGAGGTGGACCGCCTGTTCGTGACCGGCAAGTTCGTGGGCGAGGACCGCGAATTCATCGCCACCGAGACGTCCGATGGTCGCCTCGGTACCCAGGCACCCGCGGAGCCGAACCGCGATCTGGCGGAGGAGTTCGTCGCCGGCGCCGTGACCGAGCACGTCATTGACCTGTTTGAAGTTGTCCAGGTCACAGAACATCACGGCGGTGCACGAGCCCTCCGCGCACGTCGACACTGCAGCATCGAGCTCACTCGCGAACAGCATCCGGTTGGCGAGGCCGGTCAGCGGGTCGTGCAGGGACTGGTGACGAACCGTGGCGAGGAGCCGGGCGTTCTGCAACGCGATGGCGCCCTGATGGCTGACGCCCTCGATCCGCGCGAGCGTGCTCGGCGAGATGCCCGAGGCAGGAGCGGAACGCCACCCGCCGGCGACGACGCCCATCAGCACATCGCCGGCGAGCAGCGGCACGATGATCGCCGTGGTCATTCCGCATTCCGCGAGGAGGCCGGCCAGTTGCGGGCTCGCGGTCGTCGCCGAGAGCGGGACCGGCCGCTGGTGGGCGAGGAGTTCGACCAGTTCGGGCGTCTGCGCGGCGGGGATCGGCGACGCGAGCACCCGCTCCCTCTGGGGCATATCGAGCCCGGCGGTTGCGACCGCGTGCATCACGCCGGGGCCGGCGTCCCAGAGCAGCACCGCGGCGGCATCGCAGCCGGCGATCGCCGGTACCGCGAGTGCGACGGCATCGGCGACGGCCTCGCTGCCATTGCTCGTCGCGAGCTCATGGGCGAGCACCAGCATGGCCGCCGCCCTGCTCTCTTCGCGCCTGCTGTCGTCGAGGGCCGTGAACAGGTCGAGCGCCGAGGCGGCGTGGCCGGCGTATGCCTCGAGCAGGGTCCTGTCCCCCTCCATCGCGGTGTGACCGAGGGAATAGAGTGCGGCAAGGCGTCCGTAGGTGCGCCGGCTGGAGGCCACGTCCACGATCACCGCCCGGTCGCCGAGGGCGTCGCCGTGGAGGATCCGCGCGGCGACCCTGGCCGCCTTGGGGGCATCGAGTCCCTGGAAGCGAAGCACGGGCTCACCGTGGTCGGACGTCATGATGAGCAGGTACGCCGGCGCAAGCACTGCAGACGACGCACGGGCGACGATGCGGGCGAGAACGTCGTCGACATCGTCGCTTCCGACGAGGTCTGCTGCGGCGAGCTGAACCTCCTTGACCTTCTCGCGCAAGAGCACAAGGGACCTGTTGGTCGGATGGGTCCATGACCGCAACGACCACCAGCGGCGCCGGGTCGACCACGTCACTTCGTAGACGCAACACTCATATCCGTCGCACTGGCATTCCGGGTGGACCACGATGGCGGTATTGAGCCCGAACATGGACGGCAGAGCGGCGAACAGGCCCTGGGCGTACTGGCAGTCGAGACGTGACGGACGATAGCCCTCGTGCAGCCGGTAGCGAAGGCTTGCCGACGTCCCCCGCACGGAAACGGAGTCCATTGTCGAGGTGGTCGTGAACTTGGGAATGAACCGCGGCAATTGGCGGTACACCGCTGCGGGTGATGCGAAGGCGCTCAGGAGCTGCACGAGCACCGGATGCAGCCCGTCGGTGACGACCGTCGAGCCCACCGTGTACATCGTGCGCGGGTCGTCAAGCACGGTCGTCGCGGCCTCGAAGAGCCGGATCCTGGTGTCGTAGCTCACCCAGTTTGCTGTGTCCTCAAGCCAGTCGATCGACTCCGTGACCCCGGCCCTGGCGAGGACATCGGCAACGGCAGCCACTCCGCCGTGTGCGCGCACATGGCCGAGGAGAAGGGAAACTGTCGTGCTCGACGTCTCCCGTGGCTCCAGTGTCATCATCGCCCCCTGGTTGCATACTATCGACTGGACCCGCACACGAGGCGGTCTGGAGCCGGCTGCTCAGCGGGCGAGGGCACAGCGGTCGGTCAGCCGGCGGTGCCGTCCGGGCTCGTCGCCGGGGTCGTCGCGGTGTCCGCAGCGGGAGCGGAGTACCGCATCAGCGACTTGTGCCGCAGGTTGTACTCGCGCTTGAGTTCATTCCAGCGCGGCAGTGAGACCTGGTTGGCCGGCGAAGCCGCGTTGGGTTCGCCTGACGATGGCGCTTCGGACACGGTGTTCTCAGTCCTCGTCGTCGTCACGCGTCGTCGCGACCGGACCGCGGCGGGCAGCGAACTCGCGCTTGAGCGCCGACCAGCGCACGGCGGACACGTAGTGGATGGTGGAGTTCTTCGTCACGTCGGCCATGGGTTCTCTCAGTCTCAAACGGTTGATGAACGGCGCGCCGCTGAGCCTGGTTCATTGTGTGAGCGATCGAGATTGACACGGTTTCGCATCCGTGGATGGAAACCCGACCCATCACGAGGGGTGGACGGGATCGCACATTCATGGTACATCCGCCGACCGGAATCCGGTCATCGAGGGAGGCCTGAACGGCGGGGCTGCATTGTTTCCTTGGATGACGGATGCCGGGACATCCGCCGGTCGCCGACCTAGGCTGCTGACAACCGAGATAGACACCGCGACACGAAGGGACAGAGACCACAATGACCCAGCAGCACCCCACCCTCCGGAAGATCCCGCGTCCCGACTGCTCACAGGGTCACACCTGCACCGGCAGTGCACCAGGTCATGCCCTTCCGCTGATCCAGCAGCGCGTGTCCGCGGCGACGCCGAGCAAGTGGCGCGACGCGATCGTGACCGCCGTCACCCACTCGGGCTGGCTCGCGTTAACGACCCTCGACGATCACGCCACGGTGTGGGTGTGGAACCACGCAGACCTCGGCGCCTCGGCCTCCGTCGGTGAACCAGTCGCACTGCACGACGTCTATCACGTGCTCGCGATCGGAGCCGAGCGCGTGAACGTGCTCCTGGCGCCGGTCGAGCTGTCGGGCTTCTCCGACCTCGTCGGCCTGTCCTAAGGGACCTCTGCTTTACGCCATCGGCATCATGGACTTCATCGCCGACATCATCCGCTCGCACGCGGCCGCGCACTGACGGCAGGCCTCAGCGCACATCTTGCACTCTTCGCTCATTTCGGCGTGCATCATGCACTCGGCGGCGCAGGCCATGCACATCTTCATGCAGGCATCCATCTGGGCCATCATGACCTGCATGTCGTAGCCGGAGGGGCGCAGCATCATTCGCATCATCGTGTGGGTCATGTCGGCGCAGTCGAGGCACATGCTCATGCACTTCGACATACCGGTCATGCCCATGGCCATCATGTCGTCCGCGCAGACCGTACAGGCCTGCTCGCACGCGCTGCAACACTCGATCATGTCCTGCATCGCCGCCATGTCGAGGCCGCTCATGCTCTTCATCGCCATCGAAGAGTCCATCATCTGCGCTGTCATGCTCATCATTTCCGTCATCCCGCTCCGGAAGCCCGGCGTCGGTCCGTGCCGGCTGATGACCGCGGCGTCCACGTTACGAAATGTTACGCCGCACGCTCACGCGCCCTCAAGGGGCGAGTGCCCTAGATTGTGGGAACAGACATTCCCGTGCGAAGGAGCACCATGACCGGCTGGCGGATCCGCGATTTCCACGCTGACGACCTTGATGGGATCCTCCGGCTCTGGCAGGAGGTCACCGAGACCAAGACAGAACCGGTCTACGGCCTGTCCGAAGTGCTCGCCTCCTGCCAGAAGGACCACGCCGTCGTCGCCATGCACGGCGACGAGGTCATCGGGGCCGCGGTCGGCCGTGCTGCGCATGCCCAGGGCTGGATCGTGTTCCTCGCGACCGCGCAGTCCTGGCAAAGCCAGGGCATCGGCACGGCCATGCTCGCAGCACTCGAATCGAAGATGGCCCCGCACGGCCTGACCAAGCTCTCGGCGCTGATGCCGGAGACCGAGAGCCGGGTCGACGCCTTCCTCAACCGCGGCTTCGTCGTCAAGAAGCAGCTGAGCTACTTCGAGCGCGAGATCCCGGTGCAGCGCGAGGGGCTGAAGGCGCTCGGTGAGCTCGGCGGGCGCATCCTGCCGCGCGATCTCTGGGCGGCCGTCGGCGGCATGCGCGCCGAGAAGGAACTCCTCGAGCGCCGGCTCGTGATGCCGCTCGCCGAACCGGACCTCGCCGAACAGTACGGGGTCGTTCCGCCCAAGGCCGTCGTGCTCTTCGGCCCTCCCGGAACAGGCAAGACCACCTTCGCCAAGGCGATCGCCTCCCGGCTCGAGTGGCCGTTCGTCGAGGTCTTCCCCTCCCGGCTGGCCGGCGACCCGAAGGGACTTGCCGGCGCCCTGCGGGAGACCTTCCTCAAGATCTCCGAACTCGAGCACGCCGTGGTCTTCATCGACGAGGTCGAGGAGATCGCGGCCCAGCGCGGCGGCGAACCGCCGTCGCCGCTGCAGGGCGTCACCAACGAGCTGCTCAAGATCATCCCGGCCTTCCGTGAGCGGCCGGGGCGCCTCCTGGTCTGCGCGACCAACTTCATCCGCGCCCTCGACTCCGCACTGCTCCGGCACGGACGCTTCGACTACGTCATCCCGATCGGGCTTCCGGATGCCGCGGCGCGCGCGGCCATCTGGGCCGGCTACGTGCCGGCGCTCGTCGCCGGCACGGTCGACTTCCGCGCCCTCGTCGCCGCGAGCGAGGGCTTCTCGCCCGCCGATATCGAGTACGCAGCCCGCCGCGCTTCGCAGGAGGCACTCGAACGGGCACTCTTCACCGCGGACGAGGTTCCAGCGGATGCGCCGAGCGGTCCCCGGACCGAGGACTACCTCGCGGCGATCCGTGCCACCCGTACCACGGTCTCGCCGCAGGTCGCGGCCGAGTTCCTCGAGGACATCGAGCGGCTCGCCCGGCTCTGACCGGTACCGGCAACCGGTCCGAATACCGCCCGACCTCGTCAGTCATCGTCGCGGAGGATCGCGTTCTTGCTGGTGAGCAGTACGGGTTTCTGGTCGGGGTCGAGTCCGGGTGGTGGGGTGAGCCAGTACTGGCCGGTGTCGTCGCGGGTGATGCGCCAGTGTTCGTTGTGGAGCCTGAGGTGGTCGGCCCGGCAGAGCAGGATGCCGTGGTCGAGGTTGGTCTGGCCGGTGTCGTCTTTCCAGTGGTGGATGTGGTGGGTTTCGGTCCAGGAGGGTGGCCGGTCGCAGCCGGGCCACCGGCAGCCGCCGTCGCGGAGGGAGAGGGCCACCCTTTGGGAGGGGCTGAAGGTGCGTTGTTCGCGGCCGAGGTCGACGCCGTGGCCGTGGTCGTCGAAGGTGACGTCGAGGATCCCGGTGTCGCACCGGTTCCGTTCCAAGGTCTCGGCCGAGACCGTCACCGCAGTCCCCTCGATGACGCCGGGTTGGAGCGCGGGTGCCGCGGTTTCGGGGTTCGCCGCAGCGTCGGCTGTGGGTGACGGGGCCTCGGTTGGCGCGGCATCGGTGGGTGCGGTGCCGGTGGGGCGGATGGTGACCATGCGGACGGCGGGGCTTCGTCCTCCGGCGATGCGTTTCGGGTCGGCCTTCACGCCGAGTTTCATCAGGGCCAGGAACGCGTCCGCGGTGAGCTGCTCGGTGCTGCGCGGGTCGTCCTGCACCCGCTTCGCCCACGCGGCCTGCTCCTTGTCCACGAACCGGACCCCGCCCCGGCGGGGGCTGGTGATGGCGTCGTAGGTGTTCATCAGGTATTCGCCGTCTTCCGGGGCGAACAGGCCGACCATGCGCACCTGCCCGGTGTGGAGCCGCCAGAACCGCAGGGACCGGTCGTCGTAGACGGCCTTCTCGCGGGCGGCGATGCCGGCCTCATCGAGCACGTCCCGCACCCGCCGGGCGCGCTTGAACAGCTGGTCAGCGTTCACCGTGCGCGCTTCGGCGAGGAGCCGGGCCAGGGCCGTCGCGAGTTTCTCCGGGG
>NZ_SOFS01000003.1 GCF_004402235.1 Cryobacterium glucosi | reverse complement strand
TCGCCACCCCCGACACGGCCTGGATCAACAAGCCCGCCGAATCTCAAGAAGACGAGCCGAAACTAGCCGCCTAAACTCACGCTGGCCTCATTCACCTTGACAAATTCCGACTCCCTGCCCGATTCCCTGTCCCCCACCGGTGATGAGTGCGACTTTTCCGTTTTCTGTGCGTGCCATTGTGGTGCGTCCTATCTTCTACGTTCGTGAGTGTGGGTCGAGCGAGGCTGGTGGAGCGGGGGTACCCGCTTCAGGCCAGGATGGTCCACGGATTCTCGATGAGGCGGGTGAGTGTCTGCAGGAACTGAGCGGCCAAGGCCCCGTCAATGATCCGATGATCCGCGGAGAGGGTGTACGTCATACGGTGGCGGGGCAGGATCTCCTCCCCCACGACAACGGCCTCGAGGGACATTCCGCCGACGGCGAGGATCGCCCCTTCGGGCGGGTTGATGATGGCGGTGAACTGGTCGACGCCGAACATGCCGAGGTTGCTGATCGTGAAGGTTCCACCCGACATCTGCGCCGGCGTGAGCTTCTTGGTATTGGCTAGTGCCACCAAGGCTTTGGCCTCGGTGCCGAGTTGGCTGACCGTCTTCTGGTCCGCATCCTCGATCACCGGAACCACCAGTCCCACGGCTCCGGCGACGGCGACACCCACGTTGATGCGGTGGTGCACGAGCATCTCGCCGCTCGCGTCGTCGATGTACGAGGCGTTCACCAGCGGATGTTCTCGCAGCGCCAGCGCACTCGCGCGAATGAGCAAGTCGTTGATACTTACCTTTGGACGATTGGCCGCCACCAGCTGGACGTTGAGGTCGGTGCGCAGGAGCACGAGGTTCTCGGCATCCGCTGTTGCGGTCACGTAGAAGTGCGGGATGGTGCGGGCACTCTCGCCGAGACGGCGCGCGATGATGCGCCGCATGCTACTCAGCGCCACTGCCTCCGAGCCACGCTTGTCGTCTGCACCGGCAATGGCGCCTGACGTTGAGGCAGCGGGCGCCGGAACCGCGGCCGCAAGGCTGGCCCGGGCGACGACGGAGCCCTGCTCCTGGGCGAGTAGGCCCACGGTGTCAGCACGGATGATCCGACCGCCGGGGCCGGTACCGCGAACCTGGCTCAGGTCGAGGTGGTTCTCCCTGGCAAGCTTCCGCACGAGCGGGGAGGCAAACAAGCGGGCGCCGTCTTCGGCGACGGGCAAGGCCGGCGCCGCGGCATCCGTTGCCGGAGCAAGGTCAGCTGCGGGCGCAGCGGCAATTGGAACCGCGCCAACAGAAGCCACGGCCGGCTCGGGCACGAGGGTCGCCCTACCGTCGTCCAGCAGCGCGATGGGGGCGCCGATCAGAACCTGCTCCCCCTCGGACACCAGCTGCTTCGAGAGGGTGCCGGCGTCATAGGCCTCGTAATCCATCGTGGCCTTGTCGGTCTCGATTTCCACGAGAATGTCGCCCACCTCGACCCTGTCGCCGGGCTGCTTGTGCCACACCGCGATCGCACCTTCGGTCATGGTGTCAGACAGGCGCGGCATTGTGATCTCAATCATGACTTGTTCTCCATCGGGTTGCGGCGGCGGCCGACGGCGTCGAGTGTCTGCCGGATGGCGCCGATGACGTCGTCCGCCGACGGCAACGCGGCAGTCTCCAGTGGTTTTGAGTACGGCATCGGCACCTCGGCCATGGCAACGCGACGAACCGGTGCGTCCAGGTAGTCGAAGGCACCGTCGGAGATCGTCGCGGCGATTTCGGCGCCAATCCCATAGGTAAGCCAGTCGTCCTCGAGAATGACGGCAGCGTGTGTCTTCTTCACGGACTCCACCACGGTCCCGCGGTCGAGGGGGCGCAGGCTCCGCAGATCGATAACCTCGATGTCGAGGCCGTCGGACTCGGCGAGCTGCTCGGCTACCTGGGCCGCCACGTAGGCCATCCGCGAGTAGCCGATCAGCGTGATGTCGCGGCCGCGCCGGGTGATGGCGGCCTTGCCGATCTCGGCTGGGACATCGTCGTCGGGAACCTCGCCCTTGGTGTTGTACAGCGAGAGGTTCTCGAGGAAGAGAACCGGATCGTCGTCACGGATCGCCGCGAGCATCATGGCCTTAGCGTCGGCGGGGGTGCTGGGGGCCAGGACCTTCATGCCGGGCACGAAAGCGTAGAACAGTTCAATGTTCTGCGAGTGCGTGGCGCCGAGCTGTTGGCCGCCGCCGCCCGGGGTGCGGATGACGAGGGGCACGCGGGCCTGCCCGCCGAACATGCCGTAGATCTTGGCGGCGTGGTTCACGATCTGGTCGAGAGCGAGAAGGCTGAAATTGATTGTCATGATCTCCACGACCGGGCGAAGCCCCAGCATCGCGGCACCGATGGCAGCTCCGGTGAAGCCTTCTTCGGCGATCGCGGTGTCGCGCACCCGCTTCTCGCCGAATTCGTCGAGCATGCCCGCGGTGATCTTGTAGGCGCCGTCGAAGAGGCCGATTTCCTCGCCCATCAAGAAGACATCGGGATCGCGGTGCATCTCGGAGCGCAGAGTATCGTGCAGTGCCTGCCGATAGGTCATGATGCTCATCGGGTGGCCTCGTGCTCGGGGTACGGAGCCGGCTCGAAGAGGGGTTGCCCGGGCAACCTGTGCGAGTCGTTTGCCACGGGTGTGGCGTAGGTGTAGTCGAACAGGGTGGCCACGTCGGGGAACGGGCTCGCCTCCGCGAAGACCGCGGCGGCCGTGGCTTGCGCGATGGCACCATCGTTGATGGCTGCGATCTCCTGCTCCGTGAGCAGACCCGTCTCGAAGAGGTGGGCGGCGAAGGTGACCACAGGGTCACGCTCCTTGGTCAGCGCGATCTCCTCGGCGCCCCGGTACTTGCCGGGGTCGACCACGGAGTGCCCGCGCAGCCGTTCGGTCATCACCTCGAGCAGGAACGGCCTTCCGCCGCGCGCGACTGCCGCGGCCCGCTGGGCTGCCTCGAACACGGCGACGGGATCAAGCCCGTCGACCCGTTCTGACGCCATCCGGTAAGAGGAAGCCCGCTTGTACAGTTCGGGCTCCGCCGAGGACTTGTCCACTGTTGTTGCCATTCCGAGCCGGTTGTTGATGACGACGTAGACGATGGGCAGGTTCCAGAGCGCCGCGATATTGAGCGACTCGTGAAAGGCGCCGATGTTCGTCGTTCCGTCACCCATTGTGCACATGACGATCTCATCCACACCGCGGTAGTCGATGGCGAGGGCCGCACCGGTAGCCAATGGGATCTGGCCGCCAACAATTCCGTAACCGCCCAGCATCCGTTTTTCGAGGTCGAACATGTGCATCGAGCCACCCCAGCCCTTGGAGACACCGTCTGAGCGGCCGAAGAGCTCGGCCATCACCCGGTTGGGGTCGATGCCCCGCGTCAGCGCGTAGCCATGTTCGCGGTAGTTGGTGAAGAGGTAGTCCGTGGGCCGCAGGGCCGCCATAAGGCCGACGACGGCGGCTTCTTCGCCGAGGTTGAGGTGACAATAGCCGCCGATCAACGCCTGGGTGTACGCCCGAGCGGCCCGTTCTTCAAACCGGCGGATGAAGACCATCTGTCGATAGAAGTCGGTCGCACGTTTCGCGCCGGCGGTGTCGCTCGGGGCCGTCTGATGCATCACAACAGTGGGGTTGGCGTTCTGGTGCGTGCCGGGCTTCGGGGGTGCCACGGCAGTTCGCTGTCGAGTAGACATGTCTGAACTCCTTTTCGGCCTTCGTGAGGTCGCGGTTGAGGAGTCGAATCGAATTAATGATACGACGTCGTATCATTCTACAACGACGAGTAGCGTGGATGTACAGCGTTACCCACAATCCGAAGGGCACCCCGTGCAACCCGCGAACCTAGAGCCGCTCGAACGAAAGCGTGGCCGCCCCACCGAGGCCGGTCGCATCGAGCGGCAGGAGCAGATTCTCGACGCCGCCCTGGCGAACTTTCTCGAATACGGCTTCGGCAACGCCACGGTGGACCGCATCGCCGCCGACGCGCGGGTAACCAAGCGCACCATATACAATTATTTCGGCAACAAGGACGGTGTTTTCACCGAGATGCAGGGCCGCCTCGCCGAGACCGTCAGTGGCGACAGCCAGAACCGGGACACCCTGGAATCCCTGGCCGCCCGGATCGTCTTCCGCCTGCACTCCGCCCAGATGATCGGCCTGCACAGGCTCGTGATCGCCGAGTCATTGCGCTTTCCCGATCTGGCCCGCACGCTGCACGACAACGGCGACATGCGCCACGTCGCCCGACTCGCCGAGCACATCAACGCCGAACGCGGACAGGGTGCCACCAACCGTGCCGAGGCGCTCTACGCGCTGCTGCTGGGCGAAGATTACCGCCGACGGCTGCTTGGGCTGCTCGAGCCGATCACGGCGGGGGCTGCCGCGGACTACGCCCATGCGGCCTTGGCCCACCTCGGACTCACCGACGTGCCGGAAAGGTAGACCGTGAACATCCGGATCAAGCGCATCTACGACAACGTGGCCGACGGCGACGGATGCCGGGTACTGGTCGACCGGCTCTGGCCGCGGGGCGTCTCCAAGGAGCGGGCCCGACTCGATGCCTGGCTCAAGCAGGTGGCCCCGTCTCCGGAACTGCGTACCTGGTGGAATCACGATCCCGAGCGACTGGACGACTTCGCCATTCGTTATCGCGCCGAACTCGACGGCGACCCGGCGACAATGCGGGCCGTGACCGAACTGCGCGAGCTCGTAGCACAGGCCGCCGGACCCACCACCCTGCTCTATGGCGCTAGAGACCCCGCGGTCAATCACGCGCTAATTTTGGCCGCTTACTTGGGTAACAATTAAATAATTTCTTTCATTTTAATTTGCGGTTCCCGGGCGTGGGAGCGAATCCCGGCCGTAGGGTGGCGTCATGACGTACAGCGTGCCGCAACACCGCAACCTCCTCACCGCACTGCCCGGACCTCGGTCCCTCGCCCTGCATGAACGCCGAACCCAGAGCGTGTCAGCCGGCGCCGGCACCCTGGCCGCCATCTACATGGACCACGGATCAGGCGCGATCCTGGTGGACGTGGACGGGAACCAGCTCATCGATCTGGGCTCGGGTATCGGCGTCACCTCTTTCGGCCACGCATTGCCCGAGGTGGCCGCGGCCACCGCCGCGCAGGCCGCCAAGCTCACGCACACCCTCTTCACCGTCACCCCGTACGAGAACTACGTTCGGGTGGCCGAGAAGCTCAATGCGATCACCCCGGGCGGCTTCGAGAAGCGCTCAATCCTGGTGAACACCGGTGCCGAAGCGGTGGAGAACGCGGTGAAGATCGCCCGCAAGTTCACCGGTCGCCGCGCGATCGTGGTGCTCGACCATGCCTTCCACGGCCGGACCAACCTCACCATGGCGATGACGTACCGACCGTGGCCGGAGCGTGCCGGAATGGGGCCGTTCCCCGGAGAGATCTACAGCGCCCCGGTGAGCTTCCCCTACCGTGACGGCCTGTCCGGACCCGAGGCCGCCGAACGCACCATCGACTACATCGTCACGCACATCGGCGCGAGCGAGGTGGCCGCCTTCGTCGTCGAGCCGATCCAGGGCGACGGCGGCATCAATATCCCCGCCCCCGGCTACTTCCAGCGAATGAGCGAGTTCTGCACCGAACACGGCATCGTCTTCATCGCCGACGAGATCCAGGCCGGCCTCGGCCGCACCGGCACCTGGTTCTCGATCGAGCATCACGGTGTCGTACCGGACCTGATCACCACGGCCAAGGCCATCGCCGGCGGCTTTCCGCTCGCGGCGGTCACCGGCCGCGCCGAGATCATGGATTCGGTGCAGCCCGGCGGCATCGGCGGAACCTTCGGCGGCAACCCGGTGTCCACCGCGGCGGCCCTGGCAGTTTTCGACCTGATCGAACGTGACGACCTGATCGCACGCGCCCGGGAGGTCGAACGGATGTTGTGGGCCCGCATCGGCCACTGGCCCAGCAGCTACGACGTGGTCGGCGACGTGCGCGGCCAGGGCGCCATGTTCGGCGTCGAGCTCGTCGTTCCGGGCACGACCACCCCCAACCCGGCGGCGCTGCGGACGATAATCGACCACGCCACCAGCCACGGCGTCATCGTGCTGGACGCCGGCTCGTGGGATTCGGTGCTCCGCTTACTGCCCTCGGTGGTGATCAGCGCCGAACTCATCGACGACGCGGCCACCGTGATCGAGGAGACCCTTGCCCTCCTGTCGACGGCGGTACCCAAATGACCTACGTAATCGGCTCCCCCTGCATCGACGTGAAGGACCGGGCGTGCGTGGACGAATGCCCCGTCGACTGCATCTACGAGGGCAAGCGCACCCTCTACATCCAGCCGGATGAGTGCATCGACTGCGGCGCCTGCGAACCGGTCTGCCCGGTCGAGGCCATCTACTACGAAGCCGACCTACCCGACGGGGAACAACCGTACCTCCGCGACAACAAGAGGTTCTTCGCCGACATTCTCGAGGGGCGGGACACCCCGGTGGGATCACCGGGTGGCGCTTTGAAGATCCCCGTCATCGGCACGGACACCAGGTTCGTCAAGACCCACCCCGCGGCCTAACCCACCCAAGGCGGATGGGCGCGCCGCGCTGTGCCGTTCATGCCGACGCAAGAGGCGCATGGCGTTGACAATCACGATCAGCACAGACGCCTCGTGCACGAGCATTCCGATAGACATCGATGCCCGCGAGGGTTACCCAATGCCGACACGTCATGGGCTTGAAGCCGAGTTCCTCGGCGGCGAGGCGGATGCTTCCGAGCCGTTCGAACGCGGCGAAGAATGACGCCTTCTCGTCGTCGGTGAACGTTCGGGCTGGTGGTCGTTTTGTCTGTTCGGAAACCATGGTCGCAACTCCTGAAAAGTGCCGGGTGTTGCAACGACCGATAGAACCCAAGCAGTTCTACTGGCCGTCAGCGGGCAGTTCCGTGGCCGCCTATGGGCAGCTTGTCATGGCCGCCGACAGATGACAGCGCAACGCGACAACCCGGCACTCCGTCGGAACTGCGGCGTCATCGTCGACACGCAGATTGCAGCTGGAACCAGCCGCGTGCTGCTCACAACGGATTGGCGAGCAGGATCAACGCACTCCGCGTGAAGTACGAGGCTGCGCGCGCTTCGGAGGTCCGGTCCTAGACCCGAACGCCCCGTCTGGAAGCACCCAGATACTTCTGTGCGACGTGCAATCACTCGAAGTCGAACATCTCCAGGGTCTCTCCCAGCGACGCAAGCTTGGTGGCAATCCGCAGGTCATGGTTGACCGTCAAAATCGCCTCGAATGGCGTCTGCTCTGTGTGGACCAATGTGATTTTCGTCTCGTCTCCCTCCCTCGCGGCGCCGACCATCCTCCACATATCTCGCGGACGGCCCCAGATGAAAGCGGACATAGGGAACACCAGGCACAGCGCGGGTGGAACCCGGCGAGCGTCACGAAAAAACCGTTCTACCTCCTTGTGTCCGATCGTCAGTGTGTAGACGCCGTCGGCCGTTCGACGCTCAACAACATCATCGTCTGGGCGGGTGACGGTCCATTCGTCGTCTACCGGTGTCGCATCTATCGAACTCAGCGTTGAGGCCCCGAGGCGTGTGGTGCGCAGTGTTGACCGTATCCGTGGGTGGTGGTCCCAATCGGCCAGGATGCTGATGGCGTCCAACAATGCAACGGTGTCAGATGGCAATAAGGGTGCCCTTCGTTCGGTAGCGACAACGCAGATTGCGGCCTGGTGCAGAGTTTATTACCTCTTGTCAGCATTTTCGCTGCCTGATAGCTTGCGGAACAGCCTCGAAGGTGAGGACCTCAACGTACCGTGAACGGGACCCGAGGTCCATCGACCGGCTCCCCGACGGTGATCCCCTCCCAGACCGTACCCGCGCACTGGGGTCGCGGAACTTCCCGACCGGGTCGCGGCGGCATCGATCGTAACCCGCCTCACCAACAACGCCCAAGACGGTTACTGGGAGTGACACCCAGCGGGCCGGGCACCCAGCCCGGGTCGCTACTACCTCGCTAGAACCGTGCTACCAACTACGCGGACTGCCGCTACCATCAAGCACTCCTCGCCACTACCGCTCCCGCACTCCTGCTGTTCTCGTGGCGGCCATGCCGAGGTAAGCTTTGGCCGCTGTCCTCGTGCACGGCCGCTCGCCTTCCCGCGGGCGCGCCGCGACGAAGGCTCCAATGGTGCGTTCTGAGATACGTGCCCGCTCGATCTCTGCCACGGCAGCGAAAACGCTGAAGGCCAGTTCCCCGGACACCGTAGTGGTGTCGGTCGCCGCCCCCTCCCCAGCGAGGCCCTGAGGCCCGATCCCCCGTTCGGTGAGTCCGTGGAGGGTCGTGACGAGGTGGCGCAGGTCGTGGCCTAGTCGGAGGGGTTGGCCTGGCGCTGGGGGTGGTCATCGAGCTCGAGGGCGACCGCGCGGGTTAGAGCGTCCTCGGCGGGAAGCGCAGCCTGCTCGGCGGGCGAGAGGTCGTAACGGGAGACAGCGATCGGCTGGGTGGTGCCGGCGAGTGCGTACCGGACGACGGACTCGTTTTTGTCAGCGACTAGGAGCATCCCAACCGTGGGCTGGTGCTGCGGCTTCCGCAGCCGATCCTCAACGAGGGCGACGTAGAAGCCGAGTTGGCCGGCGTCGCGCGGGTCGAATTTCGTGGTCTTCAGTTCAATGACCACATACCGGAGTTGGTCGACGTGGAAAAACAGCAGATCGGCGAAAAAGTCATCGCCGTCGACGTCGAAGTGGACCTGGCGTCCCACGAACGCGAACCCGGGGCCAAGCTCGCGGAGTGTGTCGATGATGCGCTCGACGAGCCGGTCCTCCAGCTCTCGCTCGGCGGCGTCACCGTCGATCGCGAGGAACTCGAGCGTGAACGGATCCTTAGTGATCTGCTGAGCGAGCTCAGAATCACGGCGTTCAAGAGCGTGCAGGAAGTTGGACGGAGCTGTGCCTTCGCGCAGGTGCAGGGGGGTGGTGATCTGGTGAGCCAACACCGGACGGCTCCAACCCTGCGCGATGTCCTTGGCGCTGTACCACTCGCGTAGTTCGGGATCGTCGAGCTTGTCAAGCAGCTCGATGACGTGGCCCCAGGGCAATTCACCAACGGGTCGTTGGCGAATTGAATCGTGTTCGGGCCACGCCTCGGCGAACCGGCGCATGTACCTGAGGTTGGCTGGCGAGAACCCCTTCGCGGTCGGGAACTCTGCACGCAGATCCGCAGAAAGCTGGACAAGAACCTTGCTGCCCCACGCGGCCGTCTTCTGTCGCTCGATAATCGCCGCTCCGATCTGCCAATAGAGCCTGAGCAGTTCGGTGTTCACCCGGCGCTGGGCTATGTAGCGCGCCTCATGCACAAGCCGCTTGATGCTCTCAAGCGTGGCAGCGTAGTCGGACGGGACGAGGGAACTCATTCCTCAACGCTAATGGAGGTCGGCCGGCCCTGCCCGCAGCGGACAGCCGGGGCTCAGGGTTTGGCCAAGTGCCGGTAGATCGTGGGCCGAGTGACTCCAAACTCCCCGGCGATGTGCTGGACAGTGTGGGCCCGCTTGCCGTCGGCGTCCTTCTCCTCATACATCTCACGGACCAGCCTGACCTGACGCGGACCGAGCTTGGGCTTCTGCCCGCCGGTCCGTCCCCGGGCACGGGCCGCGGCCAGCCCATCGCGGGTGCGTTCAGACATCAGCGCATGTTCAAACTCCGCAATCGAGCCAAGGATCTGGAAAAACATCCGCCCGGTGATACTGGACGTATCGATGCCCTGATCCAAGACCACCAAATCAACGCCGCGCTCCTGGAGGGTGTTCGACAAATCGATGAGGTTCTCCAACGACCGGCCGAGCCGGTCGAGTTTCGTCACGACGAGCTGATCGCCGGCCCGGGTCGCCGAGAGTAGAGCCCTGTCAAGTTCAGGCCGGCGGGCGAGTGTTCCCGAAGCCGTGTCAGGAATATCCGATCACAACCAGCCGCGGTCAAGGCATCGTGTTGGGCCTCAGGGTGCTGATCCCGGGTAGAGACCCGACCATATCCAATTCGCATACCAGCAACGTATCATCAACCCGGTAACGCGTTACATAGACGCGTACACGCCAAGCATTACTAATACCGCCCGATGTTCCCGCGACTTGCTGAACCCGTCCGAGCGTGTCTCGCGAACGATCGTCTACGGACAGAAGTCATTGGGCCATCGTGCTCGCACCCAAGACAGAACCGGAGCCATTTGATATGTCCCGCAGAGGCTCATGGCTCCCACGATTTACTGCGGGGGAACCCTCAACGCATGAACTGTGTTTGAGGGTCCCCAACGAATCGGTGATCCATGCAGAAGAGTCAGTTTTGGCCGCCGCTGACCAGGAGTTGCGCACCGCTCACCCAGCGGGAGAGTGGGCCGATGAAGAACTCGACAGCGTCTGAGACGTCGTCGACCGACCCCATTCTTCCGAGCGGGCTGGCGTTTTGCACCAGCGTACGGAGCTCATCGTTGTCGGCTCCGGCCGAGAAGTAGCCGGCACCATCCGTTGCACTGGCAAGGATGGTGTTGACCGTCACTTCTCTTTCACCGATTTCTTGTGCGAGGACTCCCACGAGGTAATTCCCGACAAGCTTGCTTGAGGCGTAGAGGCCGAAACCGGCGACGGGACGGCTGGTGGATCCTGAGCCGATCAGCACAATAGAGCCGCCTCTGTTCACGGTGCGCGCCGCGTGCTGCAACGTGAAGAAGGCACCCTTTGCGTTGACGCCGAACATGCGGTCGTAATCCGCTTCTGTGACATCGACGATTGGCCCGCCGGTCTCGTCGATTCCGGCGTTCGCGACGACGATGTCAATACCTCCGAACCGCGATCGAGCCGCGTCGAAAAGTGCCTCAATCTGACCCGGATCGGAAACGTCGGCCTGAACAGCCACCGCATCGGAGCCGGCCGCAATGATGGCGGCAACCGTCTCGGCCGCGCCCTGCGCACCGTGTGCGTAGTTCACCACGACCTGCGCTCCCCGAGCCCCGAGCCGGATCGCTATCGCCCGTCCGATGCCACGACTTGAACCGGTAACGACAGCGACCTTCCCTGTGAGATCAGTGATAGTCATGTGAGGTTTTCCGCTTAGGCGCCGGCGCCGCCGTCGACAGGCACGATGGCGCCCGTCACGGCCGAGGCACGGTCACTGAGAAGGAATCCGGCGACTTCCGCGACTTCCAGCGCGGTCGCCATCCTGCCGATGGGGCTGGCAGCATTATTGGCATCGATAATGCCCGGGGTCTTCTTCTCCCACTCGTCCATCATCTCGGTCGCAGTGCCGCCGGGCGTGATCCCATTGACACGGATTCCCTCACCCGCCCAGGTGACGGCGGCCGTCTCGGTAATGCTGTTCAGGGCGCGCTTCATCGCCGCATAAGCGGGCAGCGGAGGTACGGCCCGTCGGCTGCCGATGCTGGAGGTGTTCACGATCGCCCCACCACCGGACTTCCGCATGAGAGCCGCCTCGGCGACCATCGCGACCCAGTGGGAACGGAAGTTGACGGAGAACTGCTCATCGATGTCGTCGTCGGAGGTGGTGTCGAGGGGGCCGACGTTCTGTTGGTTTACCCCGCCATTGTTGAACGCTCCGTCGAGGCGCCCGTGGAGCTCCTCGACCCGGCCGACGGCAGCACGGATGCTGGCACGGTCAGAGAGGTCCATGGCGACGCGGTCGGCGGTGCCACCCGTGGTGCGGATCTGGGCGACGAGAGAGTCGAGTGCTGTCGTGTTGCGGGCAGCGAGGACGACAGCTGCGCCCTCGGAGGCGAAGAGATGGGCTGCGGCGGCACCGATACCGCGGCTGGCTCCGGTAATAAAAATGACTTTGCCGGTCAGCAGGCCGACCGGGATGGACTCGTTGGTGTTTGTCATATCGACAGCGTCTGCCCGTGACGGATCCGGATCCAGGCACAGACGGTACTACGCTCCGCACGCCTCTGGCACGCACACTTGGGGTATGGACAAAAGCGAACTGGGCGCGTTTCTTCGCAGTCGCCGCGAGCGACTCCGCCCGGAAGACGTCGGCCTGCCCTCGGGCGCACGCCGGCGAACGCCCGGTCTTCGGCGGGAGGAGATCGCCGTCCGCGCGCATATCTCGACCGAGTACTACGTCCGCCTCGAGCAAGGCCGTGCACCTCGCCCGTCAGCCGAGGTCCTGGCAGGCATCGCAGGCGCACTTCGCCTCACGGACGCGGAATCCGACCACCTGCACCTCCTTGCTGGCACCACGCCCGCCCCGTCGGGGCTGCACCGCCGTGACGTGCGCCCCAGCGTCCTCGGAGTTCTCGAACGCTTACCGCTCACGGCAGGGATCGTCCTTTCCGCAGCGTTCGAGGTGCTCGCATGGAACGACCTCGCGGCAGCCCTGATGGAAGACTTCGCTCTCGTCGAGCCCCACGATCGCAACCTCGCGCGCAAAGCCTTCCTCGCCGGCGGGCAACCTCCACCCGCGATCTACGGAATCAGCGACGACGTCGAGTTCCGAGAGGGTGTTGTGACGCAACTGCGGAGCGCTCAGGCGCGCTACCCTTCCGACCCTGTCATTGCCGACCTCATCCGGGAGTTGCGGGAAGGGAGCGCGGAATTCTCCCGGCTGTGGGAGCGGCACGACGTCCAGATCCCGCCGCCCCTCAAGAAGACGTTTCGGGCGACGCCCGTCGGCGACATCACCGTCGACTGCGACTCGCTCGCCGTCACAGACCGGGACCAGCATCTAATCCTCTACACCGCGCCCATAGGATCCGGCGATGCCGAGAACCTCGCCCTCCTCAGTGTCATCGGAACAGAGCCCCTCGTCAGCCACCGAGACTCCTGACCAAAGTACCGGCTGCCCTCTGGCCGCGCTCAAGACATTTATCTCTGCGATAAAGACGCCACGAAACGCTGCGGTTCACAACGCCACTCTGACTCTGACGGAGTACCTGCCGTTCGGGGTGGCAATGACGGAGTGGGGGCGTTCCGGGTGCTTGGCGTGGATGCTCTGAAGAGTGGCCCGCTGTTTTCGTTCAGTGCGCTGTTGTACCAGCGCACGTCGGGAGAGGCAAACGAAGAGCGCCTCAAACATGCCTGTGGCGACGCCTGGGACTGCCCCCGGTTTGGTTGACTCTTGACCTGTGGAGATTCGTCTTCGCTGGAAAGATGTCATCATGCCCAAGCCCTACCCACCCGAGTTCCGCCGTGACGTTGTCGCGGTAGCCCGGAAGCACGAAGCCCCGCTGAATCAGATCGCGAAGGACTTCGGGATCTCGGAGTCCTGCCTGGCGAACTGGCTGAAGAAAGCCGACGTCGAAGAAGGCGTCAGGCCCGGTGTGACCGAGAAGGAATCCACCGAGCTCCGGGATGCCAAGAAGCGCATCCGGCTGCTCGAGCAGGAAGCCGAGGTCATGCGCCGGGCCGTGGCCTATCTCTCCCGGGACGTCAACCCAAAATGATGTACCCGCTGGTCCGTGAATTGGCCGTCGACGGTGTCCCCGTCACGGTGACCTGCCGGGTGTTGCGCTTCTCCAAACAAGCGTTCTACCAGTGGAAGCGCGACCCAGTCTCCCAGCGCGACTGGGACAACGCCCACCTCACCAACGCGGTCTGGGACGCTCACCGGGGCGACCCTGCGTTCGGCTACCGGTTCATCGCCGACGAGCTCCACAAGTCGGGCCTCAGCGTCGGCGAGAACCGGGTCTGGCGGCTGTGCTCGCAGCAGCGGCTCTGGTCCGTGTTCGCGAAGAAACGCGGCCTCACGCGCAAGGCCGGCCCGCCCGTCCACGACGACCTCGTCAAACGGAAATTCACCGCGACACGCCCGAACCAGCTCTGGCTGACCGACATCACCGAACACCGCACCGACGAGGGCAAGATCTACCTCTGCGCGATCAAAGACGTCTACTCGAACAAGATCGTCGGCTACTCCATCGACTCCAGGATGAAGGCGTCCCTGGCCGTCGCCGCGGCCCGGAACGCGATCGGTCAGCGCACCATCGACGGCACGATCCTGCACTCGGACCGAGGCTCTCAATTCCGCTCCAACGCGTTCCTGCGCGTGCTGAAGAACAACGGCATCACCGGGTCGATGGGCCGCGTCGGCGCATGCGGCGATAACGCCGCGATGGAGTCCTTCTTCGCGCTGCTGCAGAAGAACGTCCTCGACCGGAAGCGGTGGTCAACCCGAGAGGAACTGCGCCTCGCGATGGTGATTTGGATCGAGCGGACATACCACCGCAAGCGCCGGCAACGCCGCCTCGGCAAGCTCACCCCGATCGAGTTTGAGACAATAAACGTGGCCCTCAAAGCCGCTTGAGACCACTAACCCTTTGAGTCAACTGAACTTGGGGCAGTCCCAGTCGCATTGTCAATGGGGTTGCCCTCGGGGGTGAATAGAACTAAGTCTTTGTGCTCGCTGTCGGTGCTGATGAGATGTTGTGCTGCGCGGTATCCGGCGGCGGTGTAGTCACGGTGGCTGTTGACTCCGTCGCAGCAGTAACGCACCTCACGGGGCATGTCTTCGCCGTCTCCCGCGACTAGGACCGTTCCGGCGTCGTCGTAGCCGTCCGTCATACCGTTGAAATGGCGGCCCTCGTAGTGGCCGGTGATTCGGCGCACTTCGAGTTCTGTGGGTCCGTCGCTGTAGCTCACGTTCATCCACGCGGCCGCGGTGCCGGTACTCATCCGAACACTGAACTTCACTCCGGGAAAAGCGTTCTTCAAGGCCGCACGAACCAACTTTGCGGTGTCCTTGGTGGTGATGTATTCGGTCATTTTCTCTATCTCCCTCAACGTTTTTTTGCCTTTTCGGCGGTTTTCCGCCCTCATGGAGTGCTGTCGGGGTCAAGCCCCAAGGAGCGGTTGCAGGCCAAAGTTTTGAAGGAGCACAGCGGGCCAAAAGTTTTGCCGAAACTGCGACGACGGCTTGACGCCGGCAGCACGGAGTGAACAATCCCCCAGACGAAAAAACAAAAAGGCCAGCGTGCGCCGGCCCGCGCACCGAGCCACGAGAGCGCCAATCTTTCCCCAGCTCCACAACCCGGCGCGGGGAGGTCGGCTATGGTGCCGACATGGAATCGGACAGCCTGGGCGCTCCCCCGAACTGCGAGCGGTGCTTAGCCTCGATCCACCGGTCGGCTTGGGTGAGCGGTTTCGCTCGGAGTTGATCTGAGGTTCCTGGTGGTGGGCATGGCGGTGCGGCCGGCCTTGCTGCCGGTGGTGTTCCTGCTCCGGTTGCGCCGTTTGGCTGGGTGGTCAGATGGTCGCGGTTCGCGGCGGGCCGCAGGCCGCCGTGAACACGGCCTGCCAGC
>NZ_SOFS01000036.1 GCF_004402235.1 Cryobacterium glucosi | reverse complement strand
GGAACCGTGACCAGGCCAGCCAGGCGATGTAGAGCACGGTCTTCTTGCCGTCGATCACGGGGCCGTCGCCGAAGTCGTACTGAATCCACATGCCCGGCTCACAAATCCACGGGCGGTGCACGCGGGTGTTGCCGAGGCGGTAGGCGGCACGAACCTGAGCGAAAGCTCGGCGGGTCGAGCGATCCGAGCCCGTATAGCCCAAAGCCACGAGTTTCGTGTGGGCGATGTCGGAGCGCAGCTTGCCCTTGGAAGCGACCATCCATTCCTCAAGCTTGGGCATGAACGGGTCCATGACCCGACCACGATTGACCGGGTTCGCAATCGGCTGGCCAGCGTCGCGAGCGGCAACATGGCGAGCAACCGTGTGATGGGAGCACCCCGTCAACTCTGCGGCGCCCCGCAAAGATTTGGTCAGATCATACGCAGCGAGTATCTCCATGATTTCTACGTCTACCTTCATAAGTGGGCCTCTTCCTGAGCTTTTTGATGCGTCTAGATACCGCAATCAAACCTCAGGGAGAGGTTCCGCCGTTTTAACGGGCGGGTTCAGACCAGGAAGTGGGCAGATCTCATGGCCACCAGCGGGCAGTTTTCCTGGCCGTCAGTGGGCAGTTCCGTGGCCGCCTATGGGCAGCTTGTCATGGCCGCCGACACGGACTCACCCCTGACATGGCGGCGCACGATTTCAAGCTTGATCTCGAAATCGTACTGTTTGCGGTCTCTCGTCACCAGCGCCCCGAACCTCGTATCTGCCATCGCTGATACAACATTTGGACCGGAGACCCGGCAAGGTCAAGAGACAAGGCCACCGACTTGGCAGTAAAACCCTGCTCGAACAACTCGACAGCCGAAACGGCCTCGGAGTGACTCAACGTGCTTTTCGAGTACATCTGACTACTCCCTGAAGATGGAACCCTAAATTCGGTGTCCAACTTTCGGGGACCACTCCACTCTTGCGCGAGTACTTCCCGAAAGGCACCGACCTCTCGANGTTCAGACCAGGAAGTGGGCAGATCTCATGGCCACCAGCGGGCAGTTTTCCTGGCCGTCAGTGGGCAGTTCCGTGGCCGCCTATGGGCAGCTTGTCATGGCCGCCGACACCCGTTTCAGCCGAGCGCGATTCCTACCCCTGTTGCAGGCGAACGTGGGCCCTAGGATTACGGTGTTGACCGAAATCCCTAGGGTCTGTCCCACGGGAGGACCATCCGCGACGCACGGCGAGGACAAGATGACGAATAGGCCGTCTGATGAATTGGACCCAATTGAGATTCCGGTCATCAGCCTTGCTGCAGCGCCTGGCTCGAGAGAAGCATGGGACCGCCCTAGGTTTGTGATCTATCTGTGGGCTGCAGCAGAGTTGCTATTCGTTACGAATCCATGGCAAGTCAGTTCCGGGCTTCGCGTTCGAGTACTGAGGGCATTCGGTGCAGACATTGGCCCAGGTGTCATATTCCGCCCCAGAACCCGAGTGAAGTTCCCGTGGAAGCTACACGTAGGAGCGAACTCTTGGATCGGGGAAGGGGTTTGGTTCCACAATCAAGACGAAGTATTTATCGGACATGACGTTTCAATCTCGCAGGAGACACTCCTAACGACAGGCAGCCACGCCCATCGTCGCGACATGGCGCTGATTACTAAGGCGATCCGAATAGGCGACGGGGCCTGGGTGACTTCCCGATGCATTGTCCTCGGCGGCGCTGATATCGGTCGTTCGGCACTCGTGACACCCGGAACAACTGTGAACGGTGCGATTCCTGCAAATCGGGTCTGGGGCCCCCGTAGCCCAGAGGATCTCGGCCCGCGATTCCGCGCATAAGGTATTGACTCGATGGCGCTCCGGAAACGAGTCGCCTGTCTAACTAGATTTTGGCAGCGCTTCACACCGGCTCCAGATCTGCCTCGCGCCACCGCGGCAAGACACGAAAGAGATTGCGGTGATGTGCTCAGCTACCCCTTATCGCTCACGTCGGAACTATCGACACGGAGAGCTGTACTGTGCGCGTGCCTCTGAGCATCAGAATCGAATCGTTTCCGGATGACTCGAGCGGGATTCCCGACGGCAATTCCGTAAGGCTCAATGTCATGTGTCACCACAGCGCCAGCGCCAAGCACGGCCCCCTCGCCGATAGTGACCCCACCGAGAATAATGACGCCACCGCCAATCCACACATCACTTCCAATCTGTACGGCATCCTGCGGGACTGCGGGTCGATCTCCAACCCACGTCGAGAACGCCATTGGAATTCCCACCTCGTCGATCGAATGATCCACACGACCGACAATCTGCACTCCGCGCCCAATCAGGCAGTAGTCTCCGATTGCACCGTCGACTTCGATGACTGTGCGTTGGCCAATCGAAACATTGTGACCGACTCTGAGCCCGTGCACCGAACTCAAGGTGCTGTCATTACCCATTCGCAAGTTCTTGCCGTACGTCACCGGCCCATGGATCATTAGTCGTCGCTGCAATGCACGAACAACTCCCTCTAGCGGTGCTGGGATACGGCTGCGGTTCTTGGGCACCTTGACTACCGATTCGACGGCCATCCATCATCTCCGAGTTCCTGTTTGGTGTTTTTGAGTGCCGACGCGATCCCCGCCGCCATGGCTTCCGCCGAATATGTCTTCCGAATTGCGATGCTGATTCGCTGTCGCTCGCATGCACTGCCGGCAGGCGCGAGCGCATCAAGAGCGGCCGCAAGTGCAAGCGGCGAGTCAGTCTCGAAGAACTCGACGCCACCGATTCGAGCGAGCTCGAGTTCAGGAGAATGCGGTTCGTCCCTTGAGATCAGCATAGGAACGCCAAACCCGAGGCTTTGTGTGAGGCTTAGCCCAACGTAACCCGGCGATACGGAGCACAGAGCGTCTTCATAGAGATGGCGAAGTTCATTCACATCGGCGACCTGGCCGAGAAAGGTTACCGAAGCATTGCCGCCCAGCTCCGAAACAAGGTCGGCGAGGGCCTTGCGTTCGGCGCCCTCTCCTACGATGACAAGCTGCACGCCGCGGGTGGCAAGATCGCTCCTCAAGAATCCTCGGATGAGCAGGTCTACTTTCTTATCGGAAACGAGGCGCCCCACGTACAGGACGCTGGTGTACGGGCCTTCATTGGCCGGTACAGTCAAGGCATCCCTTGCGTACAAAGAGTTCGGCGCCACCCAGACGGGCGACCCTGGGAGCTCTGCGAGCGCAAAGGGAACGCTATCGTACCCGTAAAGCACCGTCCCGTTCGAAAGACGCCGCATCGAGCGGCGTAGCACCGCCGTCCTACTGCCTCTTCCGGAGCGAGGGTGCAAATGGCCCCATAGGAGCGTTCGCCTACCCAGAATGCGTCTCAAACCCAGCAATGTCCACGCCGTGAGGCTGCGCGGATTGAGGTCGAGGATCGTGGTCTTGGCGCTGATCGCTGTGCGCCACCCCCCCAGCTGGACAAGTACGCGTCCGGCAAGGACGTAGTTTCTAACTTGCACATATAAGGACCTACTGATTCCGGTTCGAATAGTGGGATCGACGTGCCGATCACCAGCAAACAGGATCACGTCCAAAGACAAATCAGCTTTGAGCTCCTGGATGCAATATTCCCGATAGAAGGGAAGGACGGCGAGATATAACGCGTCGAACTTACTGGCCGGCGATTTTCTGTACATTTGAGGACCTCTCAACGTGAACTGGAAGGATAAGCTAAGCAATCGACGATTAGCACCTTCAACGTCGGAGCCTTTGTGCGGTGACGTATGTATCCCAAAGGCCAAAGCGGTCCACAACCGCCTCGAAAGCCACGTCATTCTCGTTCTTGAGGACGTTGCGACGCCAAAGCGCGCTGCTTTGGCTTGCACCATTGGATGGATATTCGCGACCGGTGTCTACCTTTACCGCTTCGATGCCCGCCAAAGATGCCATGACTTTGAACCAGATATCGTCCGCGGACGGACAAATGAGAGAAGCCGTCGCCCAGTCAAAAACCCGCGGATCCAGAGAATGTGGCGGGTAGAGAATGCCACCCCGACCGGTCAGAAAAACGAGTTGGCCGGGTACACCGGCCTCTGCTGCCGGCCATTCCGTGTATGGGCGGGCACGATTGCCCTCCATCTTTATTAGAGTTCCTCTGGTTCCGACTACTGTTCCAGGAAAGGTCAGACTGGCCGCGTCGAGCTGTTGAGCCCAGGATCGCCAGTAAAGGACGTCGTCGTCCGCAGTTAAAATAGTCGCCTCAGGATAGATTGCGATGATCGGAAGAAGCTTCTTGAACGACCGCATATTTTCGGGCGTGAAATGTACATTCACTCTGCCTTTTGTAGCGGCAAGTAGTCGCCGTAGATTGGGAGGGAGGTCCGACTCACCGCCCGGGAACTCAAGGGTCGAGAGGACAAGGTAGATCGCATCAACGGCTATCGATTGTTTAAGCAAGCTTCGAATCGTCAAATGCACAGCGCCAATGCGAGGCGGATAAGTGGTCAGCGCAATGACTCGAGTTGCATCGTCGACGCTTCGTGGATCACGGGTTGGCCCCATAACGCCAAGCGGTAGTCGTACCCACAATTGGGCGCAGATGCGGTCCACTCGAGTCTGTACGGCCGATCGTATTCGCGCGACTAGACGCAGATAAGAATTTCGCATGATCAATTCCCGTGCGCTCCCTTCGGATTCGTGTTGCCTAGACCGGTAAGCACTCGGTCCGTGCCATGTCCTCTTTGAGCGACTGCTTCCGTCAGCACAGGAGAGGTGTTTGCAGCCGGTTCAGCCGCAGGCTCAAGTGCAAGCAGCGTGGCCGCTGCCATCCACCCAAAGACGTCGAGCAAGCCAAATGCCCACGTACGCTCGAGTAGACCCGAATAGATTACCGGGATGAACAAGAGCGCGGTCTGGGGGGCGGTCCATTTATCCGCTTGCCGCAGCGCAATCACGATCAAGATGATGAACAGTGCAATACCTAATGCCCCGGTCGTGTATCTAATATCGAGCCATTGATTGTGGACAGAATATGCCTCATCCCTGGAGATCGTGCCCACAGCAACCTGATTTCCCCAGATGAGCGCGCCGAATCCAAAAAGTTGACTGTCCTCTAGTTGAGCAGAAGCAAGCTTCCACAAATAGGCGCGGTTTGTAAAATCAGTTGGATTCAGGGGCAGATAGGGAAGCACAATGCCAAGAGCCAATCCGACCGATGCCGTCCCAATCGTTACAAACCGTCGCCAAATTCCGCCCATCGACGTGGAACTCATGCCCGTTACCAGGACAAGAATCGTAACAATAAGGGCGACTTGAAGCGCCGTCCGGCTACCAGAGATGTAGACCACGCTAAGGAGATAAACCGCCAGGATCCAACGTGTCGCGCCGCGCAACACAAGGAATATGCACGGGATTGAGGTGGCGACGATAAGACCGATTGTGTTTTCCCCGGTAGTCACTCCAAAGAAAAGATTGCCGAGCGGGCCGCACTTGTCTGCACGGCATATCCTAAACGCGGCAGCATAGTTCACGAGAAGGAAAATGCCACTTGCGACGCAGACGGAGAATCCAAAGAACGCCACCCCGAGCCGAGCGCCACCGCCGCGCGGCAGCACTGAAGCACCCAGAAACAGTGCGAATAAGGCGATGATGCGAGGGTTCCCAATGGCAGACGCACCCGCGATGGCAGAAGAGAAATCCGTCATCACCACCAGAAGCCCCATAAGCAGCAGGGGAGTTGATAGGCGGTCTCTTTTGACGATACCGAACACAAAGAAGGTGAGGAATCCTATTCCGATAATGGCATAGCCAGCGAGCTGCATTATTTGCGCCGCTCGAGGATTAGCAAGTATCGTCGTCTGCCCGAAGACGTTAACTATGGATACGTTTCCGCCATCAAACTGTGTGAACACCGATGATGCCAACAGGAGCCAAGCTATGAGGACCACATAGGTGGTCGTGATATTCCACTTGGAAACCACGTCACCACGACGTACGCCGCGAAGCCAGACCCACACCGCACCTAGAGAGGATCCAGTGACGAGCGCAATAACAATTGGTTCAGTCACTCGCTCAAACCCCTGGAGCCCGGTTTTGAAGGATTCGTCCAGGATTTCCAACGACGGAAACGTCTTCAGGTACGTCCGTTACTACGACCGCATTTGCGCCAATTCGCACTCGAGCTCCAATGGTAACGGCCCCGATAACGCAAGCGCCGGATCCAATCGATACGCCATCTCCGACAGTAGGCGAAGCACCACCGTCACCCTTATTGCCGATGGTGACGCCTTGGCGAATGACCACGTCAGAACCAAGTCGGCTATCCACATTAATTACAAGGCCGAAACCGTGCACGATTTGCAGCGCAGAGCCGACGTGAGTCTTAACCGGCAACTCCATCCCGAAAACCCATTCGGAAATGAACACGTACCACGCAGTTACAAAATATGACAGCAGACTTGGGCGGTCGGAAAATGGATGTCGGGCCGCCTGCGCCAACCTAAATGTGACCAATAAGAGACGAGTGCGGGGCCTGTGGGCGTTCGCAGCAAAATCTTGAAAGACCCAACTAAATCGGAATCCTGGGGTCGTCGAAACCGTTCGGCCGTAGTTCTTCATGTCGTTGAGCCGTCGAGATCGGCATCGCTATAGACGTCGAGTACATAGTCTCGCCCGAGCATTTGTGGAACCAGACCCCCCGGTCGCCGAGATAGCTTGTATAGCGCCCGATCGGTGACCGATTGAAGGGGCGCCAGCGACCTACGTATGGAGTTCACTCGTGCGGAGTGGAACCTGGCACGAACGCTTTCGGCTTCCACGCTCGACTGGTTCGCACCCGTAATGCTGCCGGGGTGCAGTCGGAACGACGCGACCTCGGATGAAAGGTAGCGGAGTGGCCCAAAGGCTCGAAGCTTTAGGAACAGATCAAAATCCATTGCATATCGAAGACTGGTATCCAGTCCGCCAACGGCTTCGACTGCTTCACGGCGAAATAGACTACCCGGCTGGGGGACCAAGTCTTTACCCCAGCGCAGATAAGCGCTCGCAAAGCGACCGGGCCGAGCAACGAAGAGAGTCTCACTCGCGGCGTCAATGTATCGCACGCACCCGTACGTGCCGGAAGCCGCTGCATTTCTGACTAGCGCGTCCTGCGAAATGCGGAGAGATCCCGGTGCAAGTAGATCATCGTCGCCAAGCCAAGCCAGGAAAGTCGAGTCTTTTAGCTCCGCCCATCCTTCATTGACGGCCGCCGATATTCCCGGCGTGTCTGACGCAACCACAACCGCGGGAGTCCCAGCCGCAATCAGTCTCACCTCGTCCGGACGAGGTGTCACGATGACAACCTTAAGATCAACGCCACGCTGTTCGAACATCGATTTCAAGGTACCGCGAAGCCATGCCGGGCGCGTGCCTAACGTCGGAATCACCATTCCGATTTGTGCCATTTCAATCTCCTATCAATACTTCGACTTGGCGAACGATGATCTCGACGGTCGTACTCTCCCGGATGCTGAGATCTTCTAGATAATTAGGCAACAGTCTCAAGTTCGGGATTTGCGGTGGTCTCACGTACCGAACGGCTATTTGCGCGCACACGAAAGACATTAGGAAATACCTGAAACAACAGAACTCCAACACCGGCAGCCAAGAAGGGCGTTATTGCTCCGAGGGCAGGCACGAATAGCCAAGTGGCACCAATCACGGATGCAGCCATCGGGATGCCCCAAAGCGCCTGAAATCGAAGGTCCCGTGGAGAAGTAAGTGAGACGCCGAGAACGAGCTGGACCGATTGAACAATGATCAGGAGACCACATCCCAGGAATATCATTGCGCTTGCTTCCACCGCCGAATGTGAAATCACGCCGGCCAGCCACGGCCCGAACAACATAAGTCCGATAATGCAAACCAAACCGGCACCTGCAAAGTAGAGAACCATTCGCAAAAGTAGCGCCGAATTACTCTCATTCCGCGATCTATTGCGCGCAAATATGGGCCAGAGCGACGTTCCAGCCGCAATGAAGAAGGACCACAATGGCGCATAGAACTGCATTGCAATTGAGTATGTGGCAACTTGGTCAAGCGTTCCACGAGAGGCGAGAACGATCCGCCCCCATTGAAAGGCAAAAGCCGAAACAACACTAATCATGAGATACCACATCCCCTGAGATAGAAGCCCGGGGAGATGAAACTTGCGGTATTGGAAGACAGTCAACCATCGGAATCGAATCCGCTTGGTCGCGATCCACAAGGATACAAAGGAGCTAATCAGGCCACCAACGACCGGGGGGAAAACTAATAGCTCTGGAGAAAGGCCCATTCCAACGATCACTGCGGTGCCCAGGAGACTCAGTATCGGCCCTAGCGAATTAACTACGATCGCGATCGGATTCATCAGGAGCGCCAAGAGCACCCGTTGTCCAATCCCCATCGGAATGGTAGCTGCGAAGATCACGATCACAAGAGCAGTCACAGTATCAAGGCGGCCCAACCCAGAGTTTTCGAGACTCAGGACCTCGGACCATGAGAAGAAGGTCATTCCGAGCAAGCCCAGGCTAGAGACAATGATCATTGACACCAGCATCACGCGGATCGCGCTGGCCACCGCCTTTGTACGAATCGGATCATCTACTTCCGACATGGAGATCGCGTTAATAACACCGGCCCCTATCCCGAGATCGGCGTAGGGCACCAACTGGGAAAGGGTTATTACTACCGCAATCGCGGCATAGCCAGCCGCTCCAGCATGACCAATGACTAGAGAAGTTGTCAGGAATGTTGCGAGTGCGGTGACGGGAAATGTACCAACGCGGACAAGCGCGCTAAGCCCGACACTGCCGAGACGCCGAGACCGAACGGCATTCAATTTGCGCCATCTTTCGCCGGGACCGAATGGTATCGATGCCTCGAAGTTTCAGCTCGACCTACTCCAACAAGACTTCCTTCGTCGTGGAAGCCAACCCACGCTCCATCGTCCCACGAAAAGTCCGGTCTTTCGTTTCGGTACCCCAGCCCGTGAACTGCATGCTTCGCGAACTCGAGGGATTCCGCCTTGGGATTACGGTGCAGCCCCGTGCCCTCTTGCGATAGGTGTCTAGGGGCCCGAGAAATCCGCTCTGCAAATCCCTGACCCGACTGCGACTGCGGTATGGCTATTCGAGCCGGGATTGCGCGCTGCGACCGTACTCCTCTTCTGAAGAAAGAGCGCCACAGTCGCGCTGTACCGAGTGAAAGATGAGTCTGAGCAGCTGGCGGGTTCCAAGGAACTGTGGTGGCGCTTCGAGCGAAGCCATCGCAAAATTGCGGTCTTCCTGAAGTCTTCAAGACAACCCAGCAACGATCGCCCCGTAGATCAGCGATCGAGTGGTATCCGATGCGCACCATTCCGGTTGCTGCATTGCACATTAGTAGGCACCATCACTTGCTAATACAGCACGGGCCGTCTGCCACAAGATCACGATGTCTCCAGTGATCGACCAGTTCTCGACGTAGTAGAGATCCAAGCGGACCGTGTCCTCCCACGACAAGTTGGACCTACCGCTTACCTGCCAGAGGCCCGTAATACCGGGCTTCACGAGGAATCGACGATGAACGTGATTCTCATATTCAGCAACTTCCCGTTCTAGGGGGGGTCTTGGCCCGACCAAGGACATCGAGCCACCAAATACGTTGAATAACTGCGGAAGTTCATCGAGGCTAAAACGTCGAAGGTACTTTCCGATGGGAGTAACTCGAGGGTCCTCCTTCATCTTGAAGAGTACGGAGTTGCCTTCAGTGCGCGCTTCGTCCCGGAGCCCGACTAGCAGTGCTTCTGCATCTGTGACCATAGATCGGAACTTCAGCATGCTGAAGTGTCGACCGTTAATACCCACTCGCTCCTGCCGAAATAGCACGTCCCCAGGTGTGCTGAGCCGAATTACGGCTCCGATGATGAGGAGGAACGGCGAAAGTACGACTATAAGCAAACCCGAGCACAATAGATCGAAGGCACGCTTAGCAAAGAAATTCCGGCCTTCGAACCTTGGCGTCTCGACGTGGATGAGCGGCAATCCAGCGACCGGTCGGGTGTGGATACGTGGACCACCGATGTCCGTCAAGCTCGGTGCGACGACTAGGTGTTGTCTGCCTGGTTCCAGGCTCCAGCTCAATTCTCGAACTCGTTCTGGTGACAGCTCGTCACTACTGGTAATCACAACCGTGTCGGCGCCCACTGCGGTCATCGCCGCCTGCAATTTGTCGAGATTGCCGAACACAGGTATTGCACTGTCCGGTAGATACCCCGCTACGAGCCCGCTGGGAATACAAGCCCCGACGACGAGATAACCGGCTTTGGGCTGGCGCGCCAATTGACGAGCCAAATGCGTTGCGGACACTTCCGACCCGACTAGGAGCACTCGGGAGGAATAGCGCCCATCGAGACGGTGCACTCCAAGCCATTGTCTCCACATCCAACGCGAAAGAGCGAGAACTGCCAGTCCGAGAGGAAACGCGATGAGAATATAGCCTCGCGCTAAATCGATCTGGAAGAGATAGGCGATTAGCGCCACCAGACCGAAAAGACGGACAGTGCTTCCCGCCACCAAGCGGTACTCCTGCCAGCCAGTGCCCAGCACTCGGTAGCCTCGCGAGCCATAGATACCCAAGGAAATCATCCATGTCACGATGAGCACAATGGAGATTACTGAATAGCTGATCGCTGTGTCCGCGAGGCTACCTCGAAATTGCACATCCGAGGCTGCGATGCCGAACCATGCGATTTGGACCCCAAAAACTACCCAAATCAGGACAAGAAGATCAGAAGCGACAAGTCGAGCGGCATATGAAACCCTCCAATTTCGCCCGCCGGTCTGTTCGATCTCAATAGGTACCCCGGCTATGCCAGTGCGCTTTTTCATATTGCTCCTCATGGCGCTGCACTTTCCGCCATGTCTCGATTTGATTGACGCCAACGCCAGACCACGACGACGTAGGCAAGAAGGTACCCCATTGTGGTTACGGTGGCATTAACCAGCGAAATTCAGTCGATCTATACCTTCTTGATGCGCGCGCGGCTCCGGACCTTTTCGTCCGTGACGTCCTGGGTATACCCATAGCCATATCCATAGCCGTAGTGACCGTAGCCGTAAGCATCAGGGCCTTTGGTCGGCAGCATGGTCAGCACGAGTCCCGAAACCGGTGCACCGACGCTCCCCAATGCTGCGATTGCGCCCCTAAGTTGATTCTTGTGGGTGCGGCCGGCCGCGACCACGATGATGGCCCCACCCACATTCTTCGCGAGGATTGCCGCGTCCGTAACAGGCAGCAATGGCGGCGAGTCAAAGATCACCACGTCAAAGGTGAGATTGAACTGCGCAATGAGATCGGCCATTCGGGCTGAACCTAACAGCTCACTGGGGTTGGGCGGTATCTTGCCTGCCGGGAGCACGAAGAGACGACCCTCGCCCCACGGCTGAATAACGTCGGACAATTCCGCTCGACCGATTAGGACGTCGGTGAGTCCAACACTCCCCTCTACACCCATATAGTCTGCGATCTTTGGGCGCCGCAGATCGGCGTCAATGAGAAGAACACGGCCGCCAGCATCAGCCAGTGTGATCGCGAGGTTTGCACCCGTGGTGCTCTTTCCTTCGCTTTCTATAGATGATGTTATGACGAAGCTGCGTTCTGTCCGACCCACGTCAAGGAACTGGAGATTCGTTCGAAGAGAACGGAACGACTCAGCCCGGGGACTGCGCGGGTCCACATGCACGATGAGCGGGCGTTCCTTGGCTTTCGGGTCGAAGACGATTCCGCCCAAGATCGGCACATCAGTAACCTGCTCGACGTCGCGCTCATTTCGAATGCGAGTCTCCATCGCTTCGCGTAGGACTGCTAAGCCGATTCCTAGAGCAAGTCCTATCAGAGCACCCAGCGCAATATCCAGCGGGACGTTTGGGCTCACTGGCTTGCTGGGCACTGTTGCTTCTTGTGCCCGGGTGAGTTTGACAGGCGATACGGCGTCAATGGCTTCGGGAGTCTCGATGGACTGGACAACGGCAGTAAGGCTCTGAGAAGCGGCATTGGCAATATCGGCGGCCCGCACGGGATCCGGGTCCAGGACGGCGATTTCAATAATCGACGTGTCAAGAGGGGCTGAAGCCGTGACCTGCTTTGCCAAATCAACGGAAGTCATGTTAAGCCCGAGGCTTCCAATCACCGGAAGGAGAACGATCGGTGTAGCCACTAGATCGGCATAAGTCTTCACTCTGGCCACAGTAAAGGTGTTGCCCTGCGCCAGCTCCTGGCTTGTGCCTCCGCCCTGCGTTGAGACGAAGACCTTCGACGACGCATTGTATAAAGGCGTTGTCGTCAAAGAGTAGGTGGCACCCGCTCCCAGACCAACGAGCAACAGAAGTACGATGAGGACCCAGCTCTTACGTAAGACCCGAATATAGTCGCGAAGTTCCACTCAGCGGCCTTCCTATGACGTTCACTTTCGAGGCCGACTTCTGACGCCCCCCATTATGGTGTCACAGTTGCGACCTACGGTGCGTCAAAGAATGCCTGTCGGACGCAGCGTTAACACCCCCGACATATGACGGTCGAGAGACAGTCATCGCTGTGGCCAGAGCAAGGAATCGCAGCGTGACGACGCATTCGTTGCGACAACTCGCGAAGTACCAGGAGTGATCTGAGCAGAGACATCACTCGTCAGAGGTCCAGCCCCTAGCCATCCAAATGTGAGAACCGCACTCTCTCCTGGAGCCAATTCGATGCTAGATGCGCTAACCGGATAGGTCGCATCAGTCGCCGGGTGGTAGCCGATGACGACGTTGTCTCGCATGACGCCCAGGTTCTGCATATCTGGTGCCCCGTAAACCGATACGATCGTCTTCACGTTTCCGGGGGTGACACCAAAATGACCTCCCCCCGTCACATATTCGGGCAATGACTTCGCAGCATCGGCGGGTGCCGTGTTCTTCAGATTCACAGTCACGGCATAATACGGCCGCGCGTCCTGTCGACAGACAGCATTGCCGACAGCTACCTGCACGTCCAGGTGTGTGTCCATTTTTGCGCCAGTGGCATCGTTGAGGTAGACGCCAAACCGCGTCGTGTCGGCGTCGGTCACCGGTAGACGACCGGCCAAGGAGGTGTCCTGGAGAACAGCCTGGTCGTCATCGTGTGCGCTCCAAACCAGAACGCGTCGTTCGGCACCAGCTTGGCCCAACGCCTCGAGGAGCGACTTCGGGTTAGCGCCGCCGCTGGCCAACGCCGAGAATACCGACGAGGCGGCCCCCGCGAAGAATGCGTTCTGGTCGGCTGGCTTCGTGTATCGCGCGTAGGCATCGCTTAGCAGGAGATGTACGGCATTGTCCGAGGTAAGGACGTCGCCTGTCGCCAAAGTAATGGGGCCGGTGGCTTTAAGGAGATAACTGAGGGCCACCGGGTCGATGGAGATGACGCCGTCGGCCTCGACACCAAACTGGCGTTTCCACATTTCGCGCGCGAGTGACGCCGATAGCGGAAAATTCGGCGTGAGAGTGACGTCCTGAATATATTCGCCGACTATGTCGCCGTAAAGCCCTCGCGTCTCTGTTGGAAGAGGCAAGACCGGTTGCGCGTAATGCGGGAAGTCAGTGCCAGCGGTTTGCTGTGCGAGGGTGATCGCACCGTCTTCCGTGTGGATAAGGGCGAGTGCACCGGGGATGCCACCGGAGGCACGGAGTTCCGCGGGGTTCTGGAACAGCACGATATAGTTGCGTGGCCCGGAGGCCCCGAGCATGCCGGGCACAACACGCACGGCGCGGTCAAGCGTGTTCACGGCGTCGGCCGCCTTGTCCACCGAAGTTGACAGCTTTTCCGCCGCGCTGGTCACCACGGACAGTGTGTCCGTCGTGTCGATCGCGTCGACACGTTGCTTCACGGCGGCGAGAGCTGCATCGGCCGCATCGATCTGGGGCTGGGCATCCGTCATCGGTTTGAGGTTGATCGCACCGTTGACCGGTTTGAAGTCGCTCAGGCTGATGGTTCCGGCGATCTTCGTCAGAGGAAGGACGGCCTGTTGGGCAATGTCGTCGGTCGCGGCGGCGAGCTGACGAACCACCGTGAGGTTAGGGCCGAGCACCGGGATGCCTTCGAATGCGCGCCAGACCGGGTCGCTGGTGAGAGCTGCGGCACTCGCGGAATGGTCGGACAGGGCTCGGGCCGTTGGCTGGGCCGATTCGCCATCGCCGGCGACCACCTGGGCCTGGATTTGCGCCGCGAGCGGAAGGGCGGCCTCGAGCTCACCCTTAGCGAGGTAGGCGCGCACGCCCACCCAGGCGACGATCCCGACGAGTAATACAAGGGGAATGCCCACCGAGAGCCAAATTCGTCGTCCCCGTCGACGCCGACCCTGGACCGGTGCAGATGCGTGCGCGTGGGACATTCGTCTAGTAAACCAGACAAAAACGACAGGCCCCGAGCGTGTGCTCGGGGCCTGTCGAAAAGCTGTGCGCCGGGGTCAGCGCGGGGTATTACGCGTTGGCGCGCTTGCGACGAACATAGCCGAGCACGAGGACCAGTGCGATGCCGAGGAGGACGGCGCCCGCTGCGCTCCAGATGAGGAGCATCGGGGCGTTGTAGCCGGTGCTCGCGAGTCCGGCAGAGGTGCCGGCATCCGCTGCGACGACGGTAATGGTCGAGGTGCCGATGAGGCCGGACGTCGCCCCGGTTCCGGTGAGCGTGTAGGAGCCGGTGGCGTTCGTCGGCAGGGTGACCTTGACGGCCAAGGCCCCGGTTGCGGTCGCGGCCTTGGCCAGCGTGGCAACGTTGGCCTTGACGGCCGACAGGGTGGCGGTTCCGGAACCGTCTACCGAGATGTTGACGGTCTCGCCGTTGGTGTAAGAACCGGCGATGAAGTCCACCGCGACACTGCCGCCGGCGACCGGGGTGCCGGTAACGGTGTCATTGGTCGGGGGTACGTACCCGGCTGCGTTGGCGGCGGCGGGTGCGGCGAAGATAGCCAGAATCGTGAGCGCTGCCGCTGCGAAAGCCTTTTTTGCCATGAGTGAATCCCCCTGCTGAAACGTGATTGGATGTGCCGGCGCGTGCGAACGTCTTGAAGGCACTTCTTTACCATACGGTAGATTCACAGCTGAAGTCAGGGCTGGACGGCCCCACGAGCGTCGACCCGCCGGAATGACCCTCGCACTGGGGTGGCTTGTGCCGGCGATCAGTAAGCGCCGGTGCGCTGGAGAACGGTCTTCGCCGTGCGCCACAGGATCGTGAAGTCTCCCGCGAGCGACCAGTTCTCGACGTAGTACAGATCGAGGCGAACGCTTTCTTCCCAGGACAACGTAGATCGGCCATTGATCTGCCACAGTCCGGTGATTCCCGGCTTGACGAGGAACCGGCGATGAACATGGCTCTCGTACTGGTCGACTTCTGCAGCGAGGGGCGGGCGCGGCCCGACGAGGGACATGGTGCCGAGGAAGACATTGACAAGCTGGGGCAGTTCGTCAAGGCTCCACCGGCGCAGGAATCGGCCGAGAGGGGTGATCCGGGGGTCGTTTCTCATCTTGAACAGAACAACGTTGCCCTCGGCACGGTCGAGGGTGCTGGTGTCCGCGAGCCGGTTTTCCGCGTCGATGACCATGGAGCGGAACTTGAACATGCGGAATGTGTCGCCGTGGAAGCCCACCCGGGCCTGACTGAACAGCACCGGACCGGCGTCGCCCACCCGAATGGCGAGAGCGACCAGTGCGAACACCGGTGACAGGACCACGAGGAGCAGACCGGACACCACCAGGTCGAAGGCGCGCTTGGTATGGATCTTGCGGCCTTCGTAGCTCGGCGTCTCGACATGCATGAGCGGTAGCCCGGCGACCGGGCGCATGTGGATGCGCGGGCCACCGACATCGATGAGTCGCGGAGCGACCACGAGGTGCTGCAGCCCGGGTTCCAGGCTCCAGCTCAGCTCGCGGATGAGCTGAGCGGTCATTTCGTCGGCGCCCGTGACGACGACCGTATCGGCACCCGTCGCGCCGAGGGCCGAATGGACGGTGTCGATGGATCCGAAGACCGGCACCTGAGTGTCCGGGAGCACGCCGCCCGCGGCAGCGCCGGTGATGCAGGCCCCCACGACCCAGTAGCCGGCGCCGGGCTGGCGGGACAGTTCACGGTTGATGCGCGCCGTCGAGGAGAGTGACCCGACCAGGATCACGCGGGACGAGAACTGGCCGTTGGTGCGCTGGACAACCAACCATTGGCGCCACATCCACCGGGAGAAGATGAGCACCACGATGCCGAGCGGGAAAGCGATGAGAATGTAGCCGCGGGCCACGTCGATATGGAACAGGTACGCGACCAGGGCCAGCAGCCCGAAGAGGCGCAGGGAGGAGTTGGCGATGAGCTTGTATTCGTCGGGTCCGGTTCCGAGCACCCGGAGGCCGCGCGTGTCGTATGCCGCCAGGATGATCATCCAGGCGGCGATGAGCACGACCGAGACGACGCTGTAGTTGACGGCGAGATCAGAGTGACTGCGGCTCATGGACAGACTGGCGGTATCCACCCCGAACCACAGCATCTGCACGCCGAACACGACCCAGATGAGCACCAGGAAGTCGGTGAACATGAGGCGCCGGGCGTAAATGCGACGCCAATCGCGCGCGGCAGGAGGGCATGCGGTGCTCTCGACGGGGGACGCCGTGGATGCGCTCATGTCTCCTCCGAACGGGTGCGCGCCCGAAAGGATCCGGGTGCACAGACACATTCGGGGTGTCTCGCTCAGCTACCAGTCTAGGAACGAACGGTGTGCCCCATTGAGGGGGGTGTTACTTGAAGGTCGCTCCGGAGTCGGTGGAACGCACGACCTGCTCGCCGGCCCAGAGCCAGATGGTTCCGGCTGCCTCGGAGACGGCGACCGTTCCGGCCATGGCCGTCGCCGGGGTGCTCACGGCGTAGCAGCCGGCCACGGTGGGTGCGAGAGCGTCGGTCACGGTGAGTAGCTGGGCGCCGGCGCACTCGGGACGGCCCGCCGAGACGACGAGGTAGCCCGAGGTGGCGGGGGCGAGGGCGAGGGCGATCGCACCGGGGAGGGTTGCCGGGGTGGACCAGGTGACGGCGGCATCCGTCGTAGTGAAGAGGCGACCGTCGCCGCAGAGCGCGGCCGCGGCGGTGTCACTCCGGGGGGCGAGGGAAACGACGGCGTCGCAGGGGGCGGGGTGTTGGCCGGCGGGGGCGTGCACGACGGCGCGGTTGGCTGGGTTGACGTACCAGCTGGTGGCGACCTGCTCGGGGTAGGCCTTGTAGTTGTCGCCGGAGACGAAGGTCTTGACGACCTCGGGTGCGCAGCCGGCGGCGGTGAGGCCCATGAGGGTGACGGTGGTCGCGGAGGACGCGGACAGGCTCTGTACCGCGGTGACCTTGGTGGGGCCGGTGGCGTCCGTGCTCGCCCAGGTGGCGCCCGAATCGGTGGTGAGTTCGGGGGTGGCGGCCGTGGCGGGGCAGGCGCCGGTCGAGGCACGCCATGCGGTGGTGGCGCTGACGGCCGAGAGGATGCGGGTGGCCGGGACCGCGACGATGCCCGCGGAGTCGGCGCCGGCGGTCGGGGTGGGTGTCGGCGTGGGCGTTGCGGTCGGCGTGGCCACCGGCGTTGCCGGGGTCGTCGTGTAGGTGGGGATGGGGCGCGGAGCCGAACCGCTGGCGGTGGCGCGGGTGGAGTTGATGGCCCAGAGGATCAGCAGGATGTCGAAGAGGATGAACGCGGCGACGCCGATGTAGACCCAGACGCGGCGGCGGGAACTGTCTTTCGGAACGTGACGGACGTTGCGAGCCATGGTCAGGCCACCTTGGTGAGTGCGCCGGTGAGTGCCGTCGCGATCGTCGCGGCCGAGGCGTCGATCGCGACTCCGACACGGTCATAGGTGGCGAGGGAGCGACGGTACGGGTCTCCAATGTCATCGTCGGCCGGGTCGGCCGGTGGCGGGGTGAGGCCGCGGCTGGCCGCGATCTCGGCGATGAAGGCGCGGAGGGTGTCAGCGGCAGTGAGAGGTGCGGTGCCGGCGTTGTGGTCGGAGTGGCCGACGGGTGCGCTGTCGGCGCCGGGGCGTTCGGCGGCGGCGTGTTCCGCTGCGGCAAATTCGGCGTCGCGGAGGCCGTCGATCAGACGGGCCAGCTGGTTGAGGGTGAAGGCGTAGCGGGCGGCGCGCGGGTGCAGGGAGACGACCTCGCCGCGGTGTTCGCGGTCGGCAGTGACGACGAGGTCGGCGTCCGCGACGAGCCGCGCGGTGAGCTGGCGGGAGACGTGGGCGCGCGGGTCCCCGCCGTAGCGCACGGACAGGGCGGCGGCTTCATCGGGCATGCCCTTGCCGACCATGGCATAGGTGCCGGCACTCGTCACGCGGACGGGGATACCGGAGTTCGTGAGTCGTGTGGTGAGCAGCTGCTCGGCGAGCGGCGAACGGCAAATGTTTCCGGTGCAGACGACCAGAATGCTGAACGGAGGCTCGGCGGCTGGGGCCGTCGGGTCTGGGTCAATCGTCAATTTCGCACCTTCGTCTTTCGGACCCCATTTCGGGGGGTGATGTCCACAGTATCGGCATCGTCGGCGCCATAACCATAGCCGTAGCCATAGCCATAGCGGCCGTAACCCGAGGCATCCGCCCCTGAGGTGGGCAGCATCGTGAGCACCAGGCCGGACACCGACGCCCCGACGTTTCCGAGCGCGGCGATGGCGCCGGTCAGCTGATTCTTGTGCACGCGCCCTGCGGCCACGACGACGAGGGCGCCGCCGACGCTCTTGGCCAGGATGGCGGCATCCGTCACCGGGAGCAGCGGCGGGGCGTCGAAGATGACGACGTCGAAGTTCTTGTTGAATTCCCCGATGAAATAGGTCATCCGGGCGGAGCCGAGCAGTTCGCTCGGGTTGGGCGGCACCTGGCCGGCCGGCAGCACGAACAGTTTGGAGCGCCCCCACGGCTGGATGATGTCGGCCAGATCGGCGCGGCCGACGAGCAGGTCGGTGAGGCCGACGGTGCCGTCGATGCCCATGTAGTCGGCGATCTTCGGGCGGCGGAGGTCGGCGTCGACGAGCAGGACGCGGGCGCCCGAGTCGGCGAGCGCGATGGCGAGGTTGGCGCCGGTGGTGCTCTTGCCCTCGCTCTCGATCGATGAGGTGATCACGAAGCTGCGGTCGGTGCGGCCGACGTCGAGGAACTGCAGGTTGGTGCGCAGCGTACGGAAGCTCTCGGCGCGCGGGCTGCGCGGGTCGACGTGCACGATCAGGGGTCGGTCCTGGGCCTTGGCATCGAAGACGATGCCGCCGAGGATGGGGATGTCGGTGACCTGTTCCACATCGCGCTCGTTGCGGATGCGGGTGTCGAGGGTTTCGCGGAGGACTGCGGCACTGACGCCGAGGGCGAGGCCCACGAGCAGGCCGAGGGCGATATTAAGAGGTACGTTCGGGCTGACCGGGGCGCTCGGTACGGTGGCCTCCTGCGCCCGGGTGAGCTTGACCGGGGAGACACCGGCGACGCCGGTGGCGGTGGACTCGGGGGTTTCGATGGTCTGCACGACGGCGGCGAGGCTGATCGAGATGGCGTTGGCGATGTCGGCGGCCCGCACAGGGTCTGTGTCGCTGACCGCGATCTCGATGATCGAGGTGTCGAGCGGGGCGGATGCCGTGACCTGCTTGGCGAGGTCATCGGCGGTGATGCCGAGCCCGAGGGTGCCGATCACCGGCAGGAGCACGATGGGGGCGGCCACGAGGTCGGAGTAGGTCTTGACCCGCTGCACCGAGAAGCTGTTGCCCTGGGCGAGGTCCTGGGCGGTGCCGGTGGACTGGGTCGAGACGAAGACCTTGGCGGATGCGCTGAATTTCGGGGTCTGCATCAGCGAGTACGTGGCCGCGGCGGCGACGGCGACGAGCACGAAGATGAGGATCATCACCCAGCTCTTGTGGAGGATGCGAATGTAGTCGCGAAGTTCCACTAGGCGGCCCTTCCTGTGTTGACTTACTTTTTGGCGCACGGCAGCACGATTCGTGCGCCCCTGACATGTTGTCACATAAGATTCGCGCTCTCCGTCCGTGACTGGGCAATGTGCCTCAATGGGGGTCATGAATCTAGGCAAATGGGGGTGGGGCGAGCGGCGGCCGAGCGGCGACATCCGCCTGGGCGGGGGTGGCGGCGGTAGGCTCGCTGCATGGGCGCGACATTTGCATACAACGAGGTGCAGCGGGAGTCGTCTTCCGCGTGCGGAACCGGGCCAGCCCTGGCCCCACCACAGATAACCGGCTGATGGACGATTCAGGGGGGAATCGCACACACCGATGGAGAGAATCTCTGGGGAGATTCTTCCGGGCCGAGCTGATGGTCACGTTCCATCCGGGAATGTTCGACAACCCGAAGGTGGCCGGGCTGCTGCTCGGCAGCCTGACGACGTTCGCATCCCTCGTGCTCTTCGTCTACGTGGGCACACCGGAGGAGAGCCTGGCCCCGCACGCCGGCCTGTTCGTCCTCATCGCGTGTGTCTCGCTGCCGGTCGGGCTGCTGTCGATTCTCTTTCGCCGGTTTTTCACCCGGGCCGTGCGCATGATCGTGCTCACGTTCCTGCTGCTCGACACCGCTGTCAGCGTCTACCTGACCGACACCACCTCCTCGGCCCTCGCGATGAGCACGTGGATCCTCGTGATCCTCGCGCTGTCCTATATGTTTCTGCCGATCCTGCAGTCGCTGCCGTTCGCCGTGGCCGGCACGGTGCTCGTCACGACCGCGCTGTTCGTGCACCCGGGCATGCGCGGCATCGATCTGCTCCTGATCATCCCTGCGGCGATCATCGCGAATTTCGGCCTGCACTGGCTCGTGACGAGCGCACTGAAGTCGGAGACCGATGACCTGACCCGGCTCGGCAACCGGATCTACTTCAAACGCATCCTCAACGATCATGTCCGGAGCGCCGCGCCCGGCGACGTGACGACGGTCGTGCTCGTGGACCTCGACCACTTCACCCTCACCAATGAAGTACGCCAGCGGTCCTACGGCGACACGATTCTCATCGACTTCGCCGCACGGTGCACGCGGCTCGGCGGCCCGGACTCGGGCGCAGTTGTCGCCCGCACGGCCGGCGACGAATTCGCGATCCTGCTGCCGGGCATGACCACCTGGCAAGCCGAGGCCGCGGTCGAGGCCATGCGGGCGGATGTCCATGTGTTCTCCGCGGGCATCGCCGGCCACGAGCCGGGCGAGTCGGCCTCCGGGCTCCGCACGCGGGTGACCGAGGCGCTCTCGAGCGCCAAGCGGGCGGGGCGCGGGACCACCCGCGTCCATGGCGGGCACTACGCGACCGCGACCGCGGTCGGGCAGGCCATCGCCAACGGCGAATTCAGTCTGGTGTTCCAGCCGATCGTGGACCTGCGCACCCGGCGGGCCGTGGGCGCCGAGGCGCTGCTGCGCTGGACGCACCCGACCCGGGGCGCGATCTCGCCGGCCGAGTTCATTCCGCTGTGCGAGGCGAGCGGTGCGATGCCGCGCCTGGGCGACTGGATTGTCCACACCGCCGTGACGACCGCGTCCTCGTGGACGATGCCGGTCGAGCCGGGGGCGCCGCCGTTCTACGTGAGCGTGAACGCCTCGGGCATCGAACTCGGCGACCCGCACTACGCCGACCGGCTGCTCGCGCTGTGCGCGGCTGCGGCGCTGCCGGCGGGAGCGCTCAAGATCGAGCTCACCGAGAGCGACTACGTCGTGGAGTACGGCGCGGTGCACGCGAACATGGCCCAGCTGCAGACGTCGGGCATTCCGATCATGATCGACGACTTCGGCACCGGCTCGTCGAACCTCGAGCGGCTGAGCGAGGTGCGGGCGAACGTGCTGAAGATCGACCGCCGCTTCATCTCGGCGATCGGCTGCGCTGCCGACGACGCCCCGCTCGTGCAGTCGATCCTCGGGCTCGCCCGGGGTCTCGGCAGCAGCGTCATCGCCGAAGGGGTCGAAACGGATGTCCAGGCCGATTGGCTCGAGGAAAATGCGTGCCGTTTCGCGCAAGGGTATTTGTTCTCCGGGCCCGTGGCATCCGCCGACCTTGCCGCGGTGTGCGCGGGGCTGAGCGCGCGCTCGGCGGCGTTGCGCCCGGAATAGGCGGGCGGGGCGCTCGGGCGACACGATAGTTTGAGTGCATGACCCACCCCACACCCGCTGCGCCCGACACTCCCCCGGCCCGGCGCGTGCGCTGGGGTCTCGATGACGCGGCTGCCGGCGCGGTCGGGGCGATCCTGCTCGTGCTCGCGGCCGACTGGGCGCTCAGCCATGGCTACCTCACCGACCCGCGGCTCGTCGAGGTGCTCAGCTACCTGGTGGTGTGGGTTCCGCTGCTCGGAAGCGTGCTCGTGGCCTGTTACCTGCGCGGCTCCCGCTCGCTCGCCCGCGATTTCGGGCTGGGCTTCCACCCGTTGGACCTGCTCTGGGGGCTCACGATCGGGCTGCTGACCCGGGTGGTGGCGAGCCTGTTCGAGATCGCCGGCTACGGGCAGATGGGCACCGCGGGCGCCACGCTCGACGCCCCGGCGCACGACGCGTGGTGGATCGTGCTGTCGCTCCTCGCCCCGGTGCTGATCGCCCCCTTTATTGAGGAGCTGTTCTTCCGCGGGCTCCTGCTGCGCGCGGTCGCCGCGGCCAGGGATGCCCGCCGCCCGGTGGCCCTGTCCCTCGCGTGCACGGTGAGTGCGCTGGTGTTCGCGCTGGTGCACGTGGTGGATGCCGGTTCGCCGACCGCCCTGTGGGTGGTCGGGGCCGGGACGTTCGTGTTCGGGCTCGCGGCGGCATCCGTCACCGCGGTCACCGGGCGGCTCGGCGGGGCGATCATCGCGCACGTGGTGTTCAATGGGCTCGTGGTGGTACCGGCGCTGCTCGGGTAGGTGTCAGCGGGCTCGGATTCGGCCGCGGCGGGTGCGGCGGCGGGCGGCCCGTGCGGTGCGCCAGAGGATGATCACGTCGCCCACGATCGACCAGTTCTCGATGTAGTACATGTCGAGGCGCAGCCGTTCTTCCCAGGGCAGGGTGGAGTGCTCGTAGAGTTCGCCGAGGCCGGTCATGCCCGGCTTCATCAGGAACCGGCGGTGCTCGAGGCTGTTGAAGCCCGTGACCTCGTCCTCGAGCGGCGCGCGCGGTCCGACGAGGGACATCGTGCCGGTGAGCACGCTGAACAGTTGCGGGACTTCGTCGAGACCGAAGCGGCGCCGGCGCGCGCCGGGGCGCCGGGCATCCACCGACCCGAAGCCGAGCAGGGTGAACGGGCGGCCGCCGCTGCCGATGCGCTGCTCGCGGGTGAGCACCGGGCCGATGCCGACAAGGCGGATCGACAGCGCGGTGACCGCCATCACCGGCGAGAGCACGAGAAGCAGCAGCCCGCCGATGACGAGGTCGAAGGCGCGCTTCGTGAACCGCTTGCCGACCTCGAACCGGGGCGTCTCCACGTGGATCAGCGGGAGGACGGCGACGGGTCGGGTGTTGATGCGGGGGCCGCCGAGGTCGGTCAGGCCGGGGGCGACCACGAGGTGGTGCCGTCCGGTTTCGCGGTGTCGATCAGCGTTGCGCTCTCCCGGCACGACGGCATGCTCACGAGCGACTCGATCGTCGTGCTGGCGTCGGCGGTCGCCGCGATGCTCAGGCCGGGGAACCACCCGGGTGCACGGCGGCCAGTACGCCTCCTCCGCCGCCGTCGGCCTTGCGATCGCGAATGGCGAGTTCACCGTCGTGTACCAGCCGATCATCGACCTCGACACGATGCGCGCGGCGGGCGTCGAGGCGCTGCTGCGCTGGACGCGCCCGGTACGCGGCGCGATCTCCCCCGAGGAATTCATCCCGCTCTGCGAGACGAGCGGAATGATGCCCCGCCTCGGGGAGTGGGTACTCGAAACGGCCATGTCGACGGCCACGGGCTGGACGATCCAGGCCCCGCCGGGGCATCCGCCGTTCTTCGTCAGCATCAACGCCTCGGGCATCGAGCTCGGCGACCCCCAGTACGCCGCCCGGGTGCGCGCGATCCTGTCCAGCTCGGGGCTCGCGCGCGGTGCGCTCAAGATCGAGCTGACCGAGAGCGACTACGTCACCGAGTTCGCGGAGGTGAACGACAACATGGCCGAGCTGCAAGCGGCCGGGGCGGCGATCGCGGTCGACGACTTCGGCACCGGGTTCTCGAACTTGGCCCGGCTCAGCGAGGTGCGCGCGAACGTGCTCAAGATCGACCGCCGGTTCATCTCGGCGATCGGGCTGCGCGAAACGGATGCGCCGCTCGTGCAGTCGATCCTCGGGCTCGCGCGCGGCCTCGGAAGCAGCGTCATCGCCGAGGACATCGAAACCGCGGTGCAGGCGCAGTGGTTGCGTGCACACGGGTGCGAGTACGGGTAGGGGTTCTTCTTCTCGCGACCGGCCGCATCCGCCGACGTCGCCGCGGTCTGCTCGCGCATTGCCGCCGGCCAGCTCGCCCGCTGACTCGGGGCATCCGCGGGTCAGCCGCGCGCGCCGCCGCTACCGTTTCCGCAGGCCGCACCCGAAACGGCGGGCGCGGCCTGCGCAAACCGACGCGGCCGCGACACCAGACCGGCGCGGCCTGCCAAAACCGGCGCGGCCGCGCACGGATGTCGGGGGCCTCAGTAGGCACCCTCCTCGACGGGAGCCGTTTCGTCGGAGGTGATCGGGGCATTCGCTGTCGTGGTTAAGAGGTCGGCGAGCTCGCCGCTCTGGCTCAGCTGCGCCACCCGGTTGATCACGATCGAGCTCGCATCGGCCACGGTGCGCAACGGGCTGACGAACCAGCCGTCGCCTTCGCGCACGGCGATGAGCCGCAGATCCTGGGCTCCGAGCTTCGCGAAGCCGGGGATCTGATCGAGGCAGATCTTTGCGCCAGAGGCACTCCCGACCGTGGCGCACACTCCCGAGATCGAGAACGCATACGGCACCGAGTCCGACTCCCCCGCGAAGGACAGGTCATCCAGCGTGATCCGGGCGGTGTCGCCGGACACCGTGCTGGAGACGCCGACGTTGGTGACGTTCAGGCTCCGTCCGTCGACTGAAGAGGTGGGCACGCCGTAGAGGCTCACAAGGCGCCGCTCGGCGAGGGGAAGCGCGGCGGCGAGTGCGCCCGAATCTCCCCGGGCCAGGTAGGCGGAGACCCCGTCGGCCAGCCCGCGGACTGCGTCCTCCGGCGTGACATAGGTGGCCGGCGCGACGATGGCCCCGCGGGTGAGCGTCGGGTCCGCGCGCAGGCGGTCCTGGAAGCCCTGCTCGAACCCGGTCAGCAGGGGGCTGACGTACCACGAGCCGCCCTCCTGCACGGCGACTGCGGAGACGTCCCTCCCCAGGTCCTGCTTAAGGTCGCTCGCACTGCGGTCGTAGGGCAGCGCGGCGTCGATGCCGGCCACGGCGGCCGCGCGGGTTTTCTCGAGCGAGGCCGCGACCTGCTCGTCGGTGGAGCCTGTCGCCTTCAGCTGCTCGGTGAGCTGGGATTTCACGGCGTCCATCCACAGACCGGCGAGAGCGTTCGGGTCACCGTCGACGTGCAGCTGGCCACCGGTCACGGCGACCACAGCAATCCCATCGCCGATGTCGGTGACCAAGAAGTCCAAGCCGGTGAGGGTGACGTTCAGGTTCGGTCGCAGCTTCTCGAAGACGGCCGTGTAGTCGGTCGGGCTGGTCGCGGAATCCAGCTTGATCCGGCCGAGCGTCTCGACCGGGCCTCGGAGCGAGGTGATCTCCGAGGGAGACAGGGAGCCGTACACGTTGAGCAGGTCCAGCGACACCGCTCCGGTCAGGAGCTTTTCGACTGCGGCCTGCGGAGTCGACGACCCGCCGATCTTGGAGAAGACGGATGCGTACGCCCAGACGCCGCCACCGGCGAGCAACAGCACGGCAACGCCGATCGATCCCCAGAGCAGGCCGGGCCGACGGCGGCGACGTCCGGCGGATGCCGCGGCGCTGGCCCGAACGACGGGCTGCTGCCAGCCGCCGGGTGCGCCCGACCCGGCCCCTACCGGGCCAGACACGGGCAGGGACACGGGCCGGGAGACTGCATAGGCGGGCACGGATGGCTCAGCGTGCGCCGCCTTTCGGGTCGGTGCCTGCGCCGCGATTGGAGACTGCGTCAATGCGGGTGCGAGCGGTTCGAGCGTGCCGCAGCCGCGCATCCATTCGAGAAGACCTGGATAACACGCGGGGTTCGCAGCGATCGCCCGATGCAGGTCGAAATGCTTCGCGGCGAGCTTGGCGAGGCGGGCTGGCGAGGTCGCGGGGTTCGCGGCCTCGGCGAACAGGAGGGTGCGGGAGTCGCTCACGGTGGTGCCCTTCTCGGGTCGTCGGTCGGCATGAGCGCGGCGGAAAGCGGCTGCCAGAACCCGGCGATGACGACGGCCCCCTGCATGTCGCGGACCACCCCCGCGCAACACGTGTGCCCACGATGATAGTGGGTAGTGGAGAATCGCAGGTGAAATCTAGTTTCTGCAACTCACCGATGAGTGTGGGCCCTCGCTGAAGCGTCGCAGATCGACGTTCCCACGCCCCTCCAACGTCGTTCTGCGACACCTCAGGGCAAGCACGGGACCGCCTAAACGACGGATGCCGCCGGTCCGGTCGGGCCGACGGTATCCGTGCATCAGGGGTGGAGACTAGACGTTCATACGACCGGTGTTCATCAGTCGCGTGAACATCAAGGCGGCTCCGGCGATGAGCAAAGACAGGCCGGCGAAACCGCCGAACTCGAGTGTGCCGATGCCGGTCGATGCGAGCTCCGTGACCGACAGTGCGGCCGGGGCCGAGACCTTGCCGGAGTGCGCCGGCGTGGTCGACTTCGCCGAAGCTCCGAATGTCACGATTGTGTCGATGAGGGCGGTCGGGCCGGCCGCGTCGGTCGGATCCGTCGGGATAGCCGAGGTCACCGGGGCCATCGGGGCCACCGGGGCCACCGGGGCCACCGGGGCCACCGGGGCCACCGGGGCCATCGGGGCCATCGGGGCCATCATTGTAGCCGTGGTCATCGGGGTCATCGGGGTCACGGAGGTCGGGGTCACCAACTCGCTGTCACCGACGACGGAGACCGCGTTGCCGCCGACCGTCACCGGAGCGGAAACCACCGGGTCGACATGCGTGCCTGACGCCGTGGCATCCGAACCTGAGGTCACCGGGGCGGATCCTGCCGTGGGAGCGGAGGTCGTTCCCGCGCCAGACCCTGACGGAGCCGGCGAACCAGATGTCGCGCTGCTGTCACCGAGGATCGCGACGGAGTTACCGCCGACCGTCACCGGTGCAGCGACTTCAGGGACGACCTGCGTACCTGATGCGATGCCGTCCGCACCCGAGGTCACCCGGCCGGAGCCGGCCGCGGGAGCGGAGGCATCCGCCGTGCTCGCGGACGGTGTGCCCGTTGACGCCGAATCACCGATGACACTCACCGCGTTGCCCGATGCCGTGATCGGCACGTCGACGCTGGTGAGGCCCTGTGTGCCGCCGAGAAGGGAGTCGGTTCCTGTTGTCGTTGCCGGGGCCAGGGTGGCCGCCGGGGCTGGGGCGGGGGCCGGTCCGGTCGACCCGGTCGAGGTCGAGTCGCCGAGCACCGAGATGGCGTTGCCGGACGCGGTCACCGGGGCCGCGACCGGGGCGACGACCTGGGTGCCGGAGGCGGTCCCGTCGGAGCTCGAGGTGGTTGCAGCGGCTGGCGCCGGTGTGGCTGCAGGAGCAGGAGCCGACGCGGACGCAGCCGCAGGAGCCGGTGCCGTGCTGGCGGAGTCGCCCACGACGCTGATCGCGTTGCCGGAGACCTGGACAGGGGCCGTGGTGTCGGTGACGACCTGGGATCCCGAGAGGGTTCCGGAGTCGCCGCTGGTGTCTGCGGCGTGCGCCGCGGTCGTGCCGAGGAGCGAGAGCGCCCCGACGAAGAGGGTGCCGTAGAGCGCCCGGGACAGAGTGATGTTCATGATGGTTCTCCTTGAAAGTGTGAGTGAGCCGCGCGAGGGACGCGTGGCGGTGGTCCGCATGCCGTCGGGATAGCACGGTAGGGACCTACTCAGGCGGGAGAAGAACCGGGGTCGATGGAGAGGGAGGACGGCAGGGCGTCGTCCTCGAAAGTGAGACGGAGAGCCGCGACAGACGCGGCGCGTGTTGATCCGCACGTTGCGAGCAGAGATGCCGAACTGCCGCCGCCCGGTGCTGCGGCATCCGGAGTGGGCTGCGGCAGGTTAACGGGGTGCCCCGGCGTGCCGAGCGGGGCTCCGGTAGCGGATGCCGCGGCATCAAGTAGCGTCAGGCTCGCGACCGCGTCGGGGGTACCGGCGGTGCCGCGCACAGAGGGCGGGAACGGATGCGCGCTCGGCGCGACGAAGACGGTCCCGGCCGGGACGACCGAGGTGATCACTGTGCGAGTCGCGAGGGTGGAAAGGTCTGAAACCGCGAGGGCGATCGTGGGCACGGCGACGGGCACGGTGACAGGAGAACCCGCCACATCGGGGATGCTGAGGTCCGGAATGCTGACGTCGGGTACTTCGGCAGCTACGGCGGCCAGAATCGGCGTCATGGCCGTCCCAACGGCTTCGGGCACGTCTGCGGACGCCGCGTCAATGGTTGCGGTGTCGACGCCAGGTGCGTCAGCCACGACGGAGACTGCAAAGGCAGGAACGCTGGCGACCAGCTCCGGGACGGAAGCGTTCAGGAGGCCGGGTGCGGCGGCATCCGTTGCAGGAGGCGCATCGGGGAGCAGATCGGTCGCCGACGCGGGATTCGCCCCGCCGCACAGGAACCAGGCGATGCCGAGCGCAACGGCGACGAGAGCGAGCCAGAGGGCGCGGGGAGCACGAAATGCCTCAGCATCATTCATCTCGTTCACCTCCGTCCTCAGTTGTGTACAAGGCCGACCGTAGGTGCACGGGGAGCTCGTGTCCACGAAACTGGTCGATACTGCCAGCTTCACCAGGACGGGCCTTGAGCGCCGGCCCCGCCTCACTTGGGGAATGTTGCATCACGCTGCAATTGGGATGGGCTGGCAAGGGTGCAAATCCCCCGGCCTGGGTCGGCCGAAACGGCCCGCGGATGAGCCAGCGAACGAGATTCGCAGTTCACAGGTTCAGGCGAGTCGACGGTCCCGCACCGTCCCGGGCGTGACGTCGTCCGACGAGAACCGCTGATCCGCCCCAATCTCGTTAAGCTCGGACGGGGCTTACGGGGAAAACGCCTGGCAAAGAGTGCACAGGCGACAGAACCTCTCGCTTCACGAGTCCTGGGGAAGGCAGACGAGCTGCACCTCGCGAGGGACGTCGCGCGCCACCGTCCGCGACTACACCACAACTCGATGAGGATCCGGAAGTGAAACTCAGCACTCGCTCGATCGTCACCCTTGTCGCGGCCGTGACAATGGCAGCCGTGCTCACTGCTTGTTCCCCGCAGGCCGTCAGGGCCACTCCGGCGCCAACGCCGACGTCCTCAGGATCAGCGACCGGGGCATCAGCGACCGGGGCGAGCATCAGCCGCGAGGCCGCTGCCGCGCTCCTGAACGCCGTCCCCGGGCTGAGCGATGCCAGCATTGGTGAGGTCATCTCCGGCCTGTCGACGCTGGCGATCATCGAGGTCTACGTCGATGACGACTCCGCGCTAGCGGCCCCCGGCGTGCTCGACTACGTCCTCAGGGTTGGCTGGGCGACCTCGTTCGACAGCCAGCCCGCCGAGCTGACCCTGACCGTGCGCAACCACGGCAGGACCCTCGACCTGCAGCCGCAGGCCAACCTGCTCGCCGGGGTCGAGTACCCGGCCCAGACCGGGGTGAACAGCGTCTACCTCGACAGTCCCGCATACCTGGGCACGTGGCCAGGCGCCGTCCCCACCCCGCCGGCCGCCTGAGCGCGGCCTTCCGGTGGCTAACTCAGGAAGATCGCGCGGCTGACCGCTACAGATTGCCGGACCGGTGCGGACGATCCTCCGTTGGCGCCCGTCGGTCAGCTGTCGAAGCTCACGACGGGCAGCGGTGACGGGTCCGGCCTGGAGAAGAGGTAGCCCTGCCCGTAGCGGCAGCCCATGGACCGGAGCAGGTCGCGTTGGCCTGCCGTCTCGATGCCCTCGGCGACGACGTCGAGTCCGAGCGAATCGGCAAGGCGCAGGATGCCCTCGACGATCGCCCGGTCGTGTTCGGAGCGTTCGAGGTCGCGCACGAAGGTGAGGTCGATCTTGAGCAGGTCGACGGTGAAGGCGCGGAGGTGCGTGAAGGAGGAATAGCCGGTGCCGAAGTCGTCGATCGCCAGTTTGACACCCAGTTCCCTCAGCTCCTGGAAGGTCCGGGCCGCGGAGTCGATCGCCTCGAGCACGGCGCTCTCCGTCAGTTCGATCCAGAGGCGCTCGGGAGGCAACCCGCTCTCCGCCAGCGCGCGTCTGACAACGACGCCGAAGTCGTCCTGCGCGAACTGTCGTGGAGAGACGTTGACGCTCACCGCGAGGCCGCCCTCGAGGGTCGCCGCCGCCCGGCAGGCCTGGCCGAGAACGGTCACGCCGATGCCCTTGATCAACCCGACTTCCTCGGCGATCGCGATGAACTCGCCCGGGTAGACGATGCCGCGCTCGGGGCGGCGCCATCGGGCGAGAGCCTCGGTGGCGACGACCGTGTTCTCCTGGAGATCGACGATCGGCTGGTACCAGGTCTCGATCTCGCCGAGCTCGACGGCGTCGCGGAGGGCGAGCTCGGTGTCCAGCCGCCGGTCGATGCGGCCGCGCAGGTCGTCGTCGAAGACCTCGTAGCGGGCCCGGCCCCGGCCCTTGGCCGAGTACATGGCCTGGTCTGCGTTGCGGAGTAGCGCCTCCGCGTCGTCGTGGCCGAGGCCGAAGGCGATGCCGATACTCGCGTCGACGGATGCGACGAGGTCGCCGATCCGGATCGGTTCGGCGATTGAGCGCTGCAGGTTGTGGGCCAGTGTGTGCACGTCCTGGCTGCTGTCGACGCCCGGACAGAGGATCACGAATTCATCTCCGCCGATACGGGATACCGTATCGGTGGCCCGCGCCCGCTGCCGAAGCCGCACCCCGACCTCAGCCAGCACGGCGTCCCCGATGTGGTGGCCAAGGCTGTCGTTGACGAACTTGAACCGGTCCAGGTCGATGAACAGCACGGCCACGCCGTGCCCGTGCCGTGATGACTGCAACAGGGCCTGGTTGAGCCGGTCGAGAAGCAGAAGGCGATTGGGCAGGTTGGTCAGCGGGTCGTGGAACGCGAGGTGCTCCACTCGGGCCTCGGCGAGGCGGCGGGCGGTGATGTCCTCCACCTGGTACAGCAGCGCGCCAGCCTGCTCCCCCGCGGGGATCTCGGCGATACTCACCTTGACCCACGTCTCCTCGTCGTCGACCCGGAGCATCCGGCGGTCCATGCGCTGCCGCGTCGAGGGCCCGTCGAACACCTCCGACGTGCGAGCGCCGCGCGCTCCGGCATCGAGCGGCATGAAGATGGCCTCGATGTGCTGGCCGACGACAACGGATGCCGGCCCGGCGAGCTCGAACAGCCGCGGGTTGGCCGCCACCACCCTGCCGTCGAGATCCACGATCGCCGTGCCGAGCGGTGACGACGCGAACGCGGCCTCGAATCGTGCCCGCGCGGCCGAGACCGCCTGTTCCGCAGCGTGGAGCGCGGTCACGTCGGTGACCGTGGCCATGTGCCCGGTGACCTGACCGGCGTCCCGGATCGGTGCGGTGCTCACCTGTACCCAGTTGACCTGACCGCCCGGGGTGCGGAAGCGCATCATCGTCTCGTACGCTGCCCCGGCGGCAATCGCGGCAGCCCAGTCGCGTTGCACGCGTTCGGTATCGTCGGGGTGGATGGCTGTGGCCATACCGCCGCGCTGGAACTGAACCCTGGTGAGGCCGCTCAGGGCGCGCCACTGGTCGTTGGCGCTGAGAAGTCCGCCGGCCGCGTCCATCTGCACGATGCCCACCGGGGCGATCGCGACGAGCGTGTGCAGCGTGTCTGCGACCTTCGCGAGCTCGCGGGTGCGCCTGTCCACCGCCGTCTCGAGGGCGTGGTTGGCCGCGTCCATCGCGACCATGGCGGCGTCGCGCTGCCGGTCGAGGTCGCGGAGCCTCCGGGCGGCCACCCAGCTCAGGCCGATGCCGACCACCGTCATCGTGGCGATCAGGAAGGCGACACCGAGCACCGTGTCGAACCAGCCCTGTCGCTGGCCCCAGAGTCGCAGCCAGCCCAGCACGAAGGGGCCGAGCAGGAGGAGCGGAACGACGGGTCGGAGCAGCCGCCCTGAGCTACCCGGGTCGCGCAGCAATCCGACGAGGCCGTTGTCGGGCCGGGTGAGAAGGATCGAGACCGACGCGAACGCCACCGCGAGAGCGGTGATGAGAGCCATGCTCGTGTACCCGCCCAAGGTGTAGAGCGAGGACGCCCCGTAGGCGTAGCCGAGCAGTGCGAGCAGGCTCACGGTCAGCGAGCCGAAGGCGAGGCCGAGCATCCAGGACGCCCGCGGCAGCAGGCTCGCGCAGACGGCGATGCCCAGAAGTATCAGTGAAACGGCCGTCGCCGGCGCCATGCGTGGATCCTGACCGCCGAAGGCGATGCCGGGCAGCAGTCTGTCGACGCCGAGCGTCACGCCCAGAATGTCTTCGGCGAGGGTGAGGGTGCCGAGCAGGGCGACGGGAAGCCCCAGGACCAGGGCCACCCGACGCCGCTCGAGCAGGAACAGGGCCAGCGACAGCATGATGAGAGCCAGGGCCGGCGTCGGCTTCATCGACCAGGGGCCGGCGAATGCGGCCGGCAGGGTGCTCGCGCCGAGATACCAGCCTGCGAGCACGACGAGTCCCATCGCCCCGGTGACGGCCGCGCTGATGCGTGCCAGTAGTAGTTGCATGCTGCCCTCGTGCTCGCGAGACGCGGAAATACCTGCGCCCCATCACAGGGTACCCGGCGCGGCCCAGCGCGTCACACCACCGCTTCCGTCGAGAATTGCCCGGCGCGCCGAGTGTCGCCGGCGCTCCAGCGACGGGGCGTTAACGACGGATGCCCCCCTCACCGAAGTGAGAGGGGCATCCGTCTGAGAGAACTACACGCTACTTGTAGGTACCGGGCGTGAAGTCGTCGGACGAGAAGCTGTCGAAGTCGACGAAGCTCAGGTCACCCTCGTTGAACGCGGCATCATCGGTGAAGATGCGGTTCGGGTAACGCTCGGCCTTGGCCTCCTCCGTTGCCTCGACGGTGACGTCGCGGTAACGGGGCAGGCCGGTGCCTGCCGGGATCAGCTTTCCGATGATGACGTTCTCCTTGAGGCCCATCAGCGGGTCGCTCTTGCCTTCCATGGCCGCCTGGGTGAGAACCCGGGTGGTTTCCTGGAAGGAAGCAGCCGACAGCCAGGACTCGGTCGCCAGGGACGCCTTGGTGATTCCCATGACTTCCTGACGAGCGGATGCCGTCTTCTTGCCCTCGGTGAGTGCCGCACGGTTGAGTTCGTTGTACTTCAACCGGTCGACGAGCTCGCCGGGGAGCAGGCCGGTGTCGCCGTGTTCGACGACGGTGACCTTGCGGAGCATCTGGCGGACAATGACCTCGATGTGCTTGTCGTGGATCGGCACACCCTGCGAACGGTAGACGTCCTGGACGCCACCGACGATGTGCTTCTGCACGGCCCGGACACCCTTGACGCGAAGAACTTCCTTCGGGTCGACGGCGCCGATGATGATCTGCGTGCCGAGCTCGACGTGCTGGCCATCCTCGACGAGGAGGGTGGAGCGCTTGAGCACCGGGTACGCGATCGGCTCGTCGCCGTTGTCGGGGGTCAGGATGACCTTCCGGCTACGGTCGGTGTCCTCGATCGTGATGCGTCCCGCAGTGTCGACGATGGGCGACGCACCCTTGGGGGTACGTGCTTCGAAGAGCTCCTGGACGCGCGGCAGACCCTGGGTGATGTCGTCAGCGGATGCCGAACCACCGGTGTGGAAGGTACGCATGGTCAGCTGCGTGCCGGGCTCACCGATCGACTGTGCGGCGATGATGCCGACGGCCTCTCCGATGTCCACGAGCAGGCCGGTCGCGAGCGAACGGCCGTAGCAGACCGCACACACACCGACGGCAGACTCACACGTCAGCACGGAACGCACCTTGATGGTCTCGATGCCGGCCTCGACCAGCTTCTCGATCAGCACGTCTCCGACGTCGTCTCCGGCTTCGGCGACGACCTCGCCTGCGGCGTTGACCGCGGCTGCGGCCAGGCTGCGGGCGTAGACCGCGTTCTCCACGTTGGGGTGGCGAACCAGGTTACCGAGCGGGTCGACGATCGCGATCGGCAACTCGAGGCCCTTGGTCGTTCCACAGTTGTCTTCGCGGATGATGACATCCTGCGAGACGTCCACGAGACGACGGGTGAGGTACCCGGAGTCGGCGGTACGGAGGGCGGTGTCGGCCAGACCCTTACGGGCACCGTGAGTAGCAATGAAGTACTCGGCGACGGACAGGCCTTCGCGGTAGCTCGAGATGATCGGGCGAGGGATGATCTCACCCTTCGGGTTGTTCACGAGGCCTCGCATGCCGGCGATGTTACGCACCTGCAGCCAGTTACCACGAGCACCGGACGTGACCATGCGGTTGATGGTGTTGTCCTTCGGGAAGTTCTTCTGCATGGCCTCGGCGACGTCTTCCGTCGCCTTCGTCCAGATCTGAATGAGTTCCTGACGGCGCTCGAGGTCGGTCGTGAGACCCTTCTCGAACTGCGACTGCACCTTGGCGGCGAGCTTCTCGTAGCGAGCCACGATCTCGGGCTTGTCCGGCGGGGTGAGGATGTCGCTGAGCGCGACGGTCACACCGGACCGGGTGGCCCAGTAGAAACCGGCGTCCTTGACGCGGTCAAGCGTCGCGGCAACTTCCACCTTCGGGTACCGCTCGGCGAGGTCGTTGACGATCGCCGAGAGGCTGCCCTTGTCGGCCACCTTTTCGAAGTACGGGTAGTCGACCGGCATGGCCTCGTTGAAGATCGCGCGGCCGAGCGTGGTGTTCACCAGCACGGTACCGACGGCCTGGCCGTTGACGAGTTCCACGCCTTCCGGCTGGGTGCCCTCTTCGAAGTACTTGTCCGTCAGACGGATGCGTACCTTGGCGTTGAGGTCGAGGCCCTGGTTTTCGCCCTTCTTCTGGTCGAAGGCCAGGATCGCCTCGGCGATCGAGGAGAACGAGCGGCCTTCGCCGATCACGCCTTCCTTGAGCGTCGTGAGGTGGTGCAGACCGATGATCATGTCCTGGGTGGGCAGGGTCACCGGGCGGCCGTCGGACGGCTTCAGGATGTTGTTCGAGGCGAGCATCAGGATGCGCGCTTCGGCCTGGGCCTCCATGGACAGCGGCAGGTGCACTGCCATCTGGTCACCGTCGAAGTCGGCGTTGAACGCCGCACACACGAGCGGGTGCAGCTGGATGGCCTTACCCTCGACGAGCTGAGGCTCGAAGGCCTGGATGCCCAGGCGGTGCAGGGTGGGCGCACGGTTCAGCAGCACGGGGCGCTCGCGGATGATCTCCTCGAGCACGTCCCAGACCTGCGGGCGTGAACGTTCGACCATGCGCTTGGCGGCCTTGATGTTCTGAGCGTGGCTCAGGTCGATCAGGCGCTTGATCACGAACGGCTTGAACAGCTCGAGTGCCATCTGCTTGGGCAGACCACACTGGTGCAGCTTGAGCTGCGGGCCGACGACGATGACCGAACGGCCGGAGTAGTCAACGCGCTTGCCGAGGAGGTTCTGGCGGAAACGACCCTGCTTGCCCTTGAGCATGTCGCTCAGGGACTTGAGGGCACGGTTGCCAGTACCCGTGACGGGACGGCCGCGACGACCGTTGTCGAACAGTGCGTCGACAGCTTCCTGCAGCATCCGCTTCTCGTTGTTCACGATGATCTCGGGGGCACCGAGGTCAAGGAGGCGACGCAGGCGGTTGTTGCGGTTGATCACACGACGGTAGAGGTCGTTGAGGTCGCTCGTGGCGAAACGGCCACCGTCGAGCTGCACCATCGGGCGCAGTTCGGGCGGGATGACCGGGACGACGTCGAGCACCATCGCGGCCGGCGAGTTGCCGGTCATGATGAAGGCGTTGACCACGCGGAGACGCTTGATGGCGCGGATCTTCTTCTGACCCTTGCCCTCGGCGATCTGCAGGTGCAGGTTTTCGCTCTCGGTGACCAGGTCGAAGGCCAGCAGGCGCTTCTTGATGGCTTCGGCGCCCATGTAGGCCTCGAAGTACATGCCGAAACGGTCCTGGAGCTCGTGGAAGACGCTGTCCTCGGGCTTGAGGTCGCCGACCTTGAGGGTGCGGAAGTCTTCCCACACGCGCTCGAGGTGCGCGATCTGCTCGTCGAGGGACTTGCGGACCTGCCCCATTTCCTTCTCGGCGGCGTCCTTGGTGCGCTTCTTCTGGTCGCTCTTGGCGCCCTCGGCCTCAAGTGCGGCGAGGTCGGTTTCGAGGCGGACGAGGCGGTCGGCGATCCGGGAATCGCGCTGGCCTTCGAGGGTCTTGATCTCGAGGCGAAGCTCGTTCTCAAGGCCCGGCATGTCCTGGTGACGGCCGTCTTCGTCGACCGTGATGACCATGTACGCAGCGAAGTAGATGACCTTTTCGAGGTCCTTCGGTGCCATGTCCAGCAGGTAGCCGAGACGGGAGGGGACTCCCTTGAAGTACCAGATGTGAGTGACGGGGGCGGCGAGCTCGATGTGGCCCATCCGCTCACGACGCACCGACGACTTGGTGACCTCTACGCCACAACGCTCGCAGACGATGCCTTTGAAGCGAACTCGCTTGTACTTACCGCATGAGCATTCCCAGTCCCGGGACGGTCCGAAGATCTGCTCGCCGAACAGGCCGTCTTTTTCCGGCTTGAGCGTGCGGTAGTTGATGGTTTCGGGCTTCTTGACCTCACCGTGCGACCAGCGACGGATGTCGTCTGCGGTCGCCAAGCCAATTCGAAGCTCGTCAAACGTGGTTACGTCGAGCAATTTCTCTCCTTGAAGAGTGTTCGGAGTATTTGTCATTCTGCCCGGCCCTAGATGTCGTCGATCGAGGATGATTCGAAGCGGGTGGAAATGTTGATGCCGAGCTCTTCCGCAGCGCGGAACACCTCGTCATCCGTGTCGCGCAGGCTGACGGCGGTTCCGTCCGAGGACAGCACCTCGACGTTCAGGCACAGCGACTGCATTTCCTTGATGAGGACCTTGAAGCTCTCGGGGATGCCGGGCTCCTGGATGTTCTCACCCTTGACGATGGCCTCGTACACCTTGACGCGGCCGAGGATATCGTCGCTCTTGATGGTCAGGAGCTCCTGCAGGGCGTACGCGGCACCGTATGCCTCGAGCGCCCAGACCTCCATCTCACCGAATCGCTGTCCACCGAACTGCGCCTTACCACCCAGCGGCTGCTGCGTGATCATGGAGTACGGACCGGTCGAACGAGCGTGGATCTTGTCGTCGACGAGGTGGTGCAGCTTCAGGATGTACATGTAGCCGACCGAGATCGGGTTCGGGAACGGCTCGCCGGAGCGGCCGTCGAACAGCTGCGTCTTTCCGGTGGAGTCGATCAGTCGCACGCCGTCGCGGGTCTTCGTCGTCGAGTCGAGGAGACCCTCGATCTCGATCTCGAACGCACCGTCGAACACCGGGGTGGAGACCTTGGTGTTCGGTGCGGCGTGGTGCGCCTGCTCGGGCAGGTTGGCGGCCCACTTGGGCTTGCCTTCCACGTCCCAGCCCTGCTTCGCAATCCAGCCGAGGTGCGTTTCGAGCACCTGGCCGAAGTTCATGCGACCGGGGATACCGAGCGGGTTGAGGATGATGTCGACCGGGGTACCGTCTGCGAGGAACGGCATGTCCTCGATCGGCAGGATGCGGGAAATAACACCCTTGTTGCCGTGACGGCCGGCGAGCTTGTCACCCTCGGTGATCTTGCGCTTCTGGGCGATGAAGACGGCAACACGCTGGTTGACGCCAGAGCCGAGCTCGTCGTCGCCATCCTGCGAGTCGAACACCTTGACGCCGATGATCGTTCCGCGCTCACCGTGGGGCACCTTGAGCGAGGTGTCGCGAACTTCGCGGCTCTTCTCGTTGAAGATGGCGCGCAGCAGGCGTTCCTCGGCGGAAAGCTCGGTCTCGCCCTTCGGCGTGACCTTTCCGACCAGGATGTCGCCGGGGCGAACCTCGGCGCCGATGCGGATGATGCCACGCTCGTCCAGGTCTGCAAGCAGGTCCGGGGAGACGTTCGGCAGGTCGCGGGTGATCTCTTCCTTGCCGAGCTTGGTGTCGCGGGCGTCGACCTCGTATTCCTCGATGTGAATCGAGGAGAGGGTGTCGTCCTTGACCAGGTTCTGGCTCAGGATGATCGCGTCCTCGTAGTTGTAGCCTTCCCACGGCATGAATGCCACGAGGAGGTTCTTACCGAGGGCGAGCTCTCCGTTGTCGGTGGCGGGACCGTCGGCGATGACCTCGCCGGCTTCGATCCGCTCACCTGCGGTGACCATGACGCGGTTGTTGTAGCTCGTGCCCTGGTTGGAGCGCGCGAACTTACGCATGTAGTAGTCCTGCGTGCCACCCTCGTCAAGCTGGATGGTGACGACGTCGGCCGAAACCTCCATCACCACACCCGACTTGTCGGCGGTGATGACGTCGCCGGCGTCGATGGCCGCGAAGACCTCCATGCCGGTACCGACGAGCGGGCTGTCACTCATGAGGAGAGGAACGGCCTGGCGCTGCATGTTCGCACCCATGAGGGCGCGGTTCGCATCGTCGTGCTCGAGGAACGGGATGAGGGAGGTCGCGACGGACACCATCTGGCGCGGGGAGACATCCATGTAGCCGATGTCTTCTGCGGGGAAGAGGTCGACCTCGCCACCCTTCTTACGTGCGAGGACCCGGGGCTCGGCGAACCGGGCGTCCTTGGTCAGCGGCGCGTTGGCCTGGGCGACGATGAACTCGTCTTCTTCGCTCGCGGTCAGGTAGTCGATGGTCGTCGTGATGACGCCGTCGACGACACGACGGTACGGGGTCTCGATGAATCCGAAGGCGTTGATCCGCGCGAACGAGGCGAGCGAACCGATCAGGCCGATGTTCGGGCCTTCTGGGGTTTCAATCGGGCACATGCGGCCGTAGTGCGAGGGGTGAACGTCTCGCACCTCGACGCCGGCGCGGTCACGGGACAGACCACCCGGGCCGAGCGCGGACAAGCGGCGCTTGTGCGTGAGGCCGGCGAGCGGGTTGTTCTGGTCCATGAACTGCGACAGCTGGCTGGTTCCGAAGAACTCCTTGATCGCGGCGACGACGGGGCGCACGTTGATCAGGGTCTGCGGGGTGATCGCTTCGATGTCCTGCGTGGTCATGCGCTCGCGGACGACGCGCTCCATGCGGGACAGGCCGGTGCGGACCTGGTTCTGGATGAGCTCGCCGACGGCGCGGATACGACGGTTGCCGAAGTGGTCGATGTCGTCGATGTCGATGCGGATGTCGGTGGGGACGCCCTCACGGATGCCGGAGATCGTGGTCTGGTTGTCGTGAAGGGCAACCAGGTACTTGATCGTGGCGAGGATGTCCTCGAGCGTCAGCACGGAAGAGCTGAGCGGCGCTTCGATGCCGAGCTTGCGGTTGATCTTGTAACGACCAACCTTGGCCAGGTCGTAACGCTTGGAGTTGAAGAAAAAGTTGTCGAGGAGCGCGCGGGCTGCCTCGGCGGCGACCTGCTCTCCCGGGCGCAGCTTGCGGTAGATGTCCTTGAGGGCTTCTTCCTTGGTGAGGATGTTGTCCTTCTCAAGGGTGAGCTCGATGGACGCGAAGCCCTTGAACTCTTCGAGGATCTGCTCGCTCGTGAGGCCGAGTGCCTTGAGGAACACGGTTACGGACTGCTTGCGCTTGCGGTCGATGCGAACGCCGACCTGGTCGCGCTTGTCGATCTCGAATTCGAGCCAGGCTCCACGGCTCGGGATGACGCGGGCGGAGTAGATGTCCTTGTCGGAGGTCTTCTCCTGCTCACGGTTGAAGTACACACCGGGCGAGCGCACGAGCTGTGAAACGACGACACGCTCGGTGCCGTTGATCACGAAGGTGCCCTTGGGGGTCATCAGCGGGAAGTCACCCATGAACACGGTCTGGGTCTTGATCTCACCGGTGAGGTGGTTCATGAACTCAGCGTTCACATAGAGGGGTGCGGAATAGGTCTTGCCCTTTTCCTTGCACTCGTCAATGGTGTACTTCTCAGGCTCGAGCTCGGGGTTGGTGAACGACAGCTGCATCGTTTCGCCGAGGTCCTCGATCGGGGAGATCTCTTCGAAGATCTCGTCGAGCCCGGTGCGGGTCGGGAGGTCCTGGCGACCTTGCGCCTGACCTTCTTCGACACGCTTCTTCCACTTGTCGTTTCCGACAAGCCAATCGAAGGACTCCGTCTGCAAGGCGAGCAGGTCCGGGACCGTCAGATTGTCTGTGATCTTTGCGAACGACAGACGCCCTGCAGCGCGGCCGTTCTTGGGTGAGTTGGTGGTTGCGTTGCGCGCAGCAGCCAAGGAAATAACCTCCGTAGACCCCGTCAGGTCTAGTCACTGTTAGTAATGAATTCCGAGTACGCTCCCCAGACCCTCAGTTTGAACGAGGTATGCCTCAAGGTGGCTTGAGCACGCAAAGCCGACCGCAATATGAAGGCATAGATTTGTCTGGGAGCGCAAAGATCAACTATAGGCTGTCTTTCCCCCTATGTCCACCCCAATCTTGACCTTCACCATTTTCTCAGGTATAACCCGCCGCATCCGCTCCCCCCGCCCCGCCGCCCACCTTCCGCGAGAGCGGAGAAATGGCCCTTTCGGCGCCGCTGAAGGGGCCTATTTCGTACTCTCGCGGAGTGGTGGTGGGGGTGCGTGGGGGAGACTGGGGGGATGAGCAGGTCAGAAGTGCAGCATCCGTCGGTCAGGTTGAAGCTGAGCGGGATGACCGCGGAAATACAGCCGGACCGGTTCGTTCCGGGGAGCTTCGAGCTCATCGTCGACGGCACGCCGCAGTCGCACGTGAACATCGACAACCCCGGTGAGTTGTTCTTCGAGTACGTGCAGCGGATCGGGCACGTCATCGACCTGCTCGGGGACGTGGGCGAAGCCATCACGGCCGTGCACCTCGGCGCGGGTGCGCTCACCCTCCCCCGGTACGTCGAGGCGACGCGGCCCGGCTCGCGGCAGCAGGTCGTCGAGATCGAGAGCGACCTGATCGACTTCGTGCGGGCCGAGCTGCCCTGGGACAAGCGCGCGAACCTGCGGGTGCGGCACGGCGACGCCCGCGAGGTGCTCGCCAAGCTGCCCGCCGGGCTGCACGGCACGACCGACCTCGTCGTCGTCGACATCTTCTCGGGGGCGCGCACCCCCGCCCACGTGACGAGCCGCGAATTCTACGAGCTCGCCCGGCCGCTGCTGAGCCCGCGCGGGGTGCTCGTCGTGAACGTCGCCGACGGGCCGGGGCTCGCCTTCGCGCGCGCGCAGGCGGCGACGCTCTCCGCGGTGTTCCCGCACGTGATCGGCCTCGCCGAGACCCAGGTGCTCAAGGGGCGCCGGTTCGGCAACATCGTGCTCGTCGCGACGCTCTCGCCGGTCGACCTGACCTGGGTGCCGCGGCTGCTCGCCGGCGGCCCGCACCCGGCCAAAGTCGTCGAGGGCGCGGAGCTGCGCCAGTTCATGGCGACCGCACTCGTGACCACGGATGCGACGGCGACGCCGTCCCCGCTGCCCGGCCGCACGGTGTTCCAGATCGGCAACTGAGCCGGAGCAGAACATGAACGTTTGGGTTGCGGCCCCGCGAAGGGGCCCCCGGCGACGAAGACAAATCGTTGCAATAAAAAACCCGATCGAGGCTGGAAAAAACCACTAGGCTCCGAGACACTGTCGTGCACGGTAGCGCGCTGATCTCCGGGGGTCCAAGCGATGTCTGCTGTCGAGTTCGAACGTGTGTCCTTTTCCGAGCGACTACGCCGCAGCGTGTCGCCGATGATGCTGCTGCGCACTGCGGGCGTTGCCGCCGCTTCCGTGGCCGCCGGCCCCCTCGTGCTGATGGTCTTCCTCCTTCTCGGTGGCACCTTCGTCGGCGGTCGGCTGGCCGAAACGGCCGACGGCGCACTCGTCTGGGCCACGATCGTCACCACGCTCATCACCGTCGTCAGTGCCGCGCTCCTGGTCTTCGGAATCGTCGCGGTCGGGGTCCTGCACCGCCGGGCCCACCTCCCCCAGGGCGTTCGCGCGAGCGCGCCCCGGGTCGGCCGCTCCCTGCTCGGCGCGGCGCGCACCTTTCCCCGGCTCGCGCTCGCCCTGCTGCTGACGCTCGTCGCCCTGGTGCTCGCCACGATCCTGACGCTTCCCGCGAGCGCTGCGGCCCTGATCGTGGCCGTTGTCCTGTTCGTGCGGAACGCCCGCGTGCGCGAGCCCGAGGGGACGCGATTCACTCGCGGCACCCGCATCGCCCTCGTGGCCGCCGTCCCGTCCGTTCCGACGCTGGCCCTGCTCCTCCTCCTGCCCGCCCTGCTCGCGGCCACGCTCGACGCTCCCCGCTCCCTCCGAGCACTTGTCCGCATCGCGATCATCGGCCTGCGCCAGCGCCTGGTCCCCCTGCTTCTCTTCGTCGTCGTGGGCGCCGGTGTGTCCGCCGGCCTCACCTGGGCCGGCACCGCTGCATCACGCGCGATCGACGGCGACGGCACCAGCGCCACCGGGCTGCTCGTGCTCGCGGCGATCCTCGCGGCACTCCTCGCCCTCACCGGGATGGCCCTCGCCGTCATCGTCGCGGCCGTGCCCAGCGCATCCGCCGCAACGACCGCGGGCACGAGCGCGCCGCGCCGCCCGTGGCAGCGCACCCTGCCCCTGACCGCCGCCGGCGGGCGGGTCGCCATGCTCGTGGTCGTCGCCCTCGTCGCCGGCGTCGTTCCGGCCGTCACCGTTGCGGCACCCGCCCAGGCGGCGGGCGTCACCCCGTCGACGGCGGTCGCGCCCGCACTGATCGAGCCCGTGCTCAGCATCGGATTCGACGGCTTCGGTGCGACACCCATCCTCTCGGCCGAGGTCACCGTTCCGGACGGCGACCCGATGGGCACCGTGCAGTTCCTCGACGGCGCCGTCCCCCTCGGCGCCCGGGTCGCCCTGGCCCTCGCGCCCGGCGACCCGCACGTCGCCCGCGCCTCCCTGAGCGGCATGGCTCCGCTCGATCCGGGCTCGCATCCGCTCAGCTTCAGCTTCGAACCGGCCGGCACCGCCGTCGCCGCCGGCACCTCGAACGTGCGCATCTGGTCGTTCCTCGCCGACACCGAGGTCACCATCAGCACGGATGCCGCCGCCGCGGTGAACGGACCGGCGACCGTGACCGTGACGGTCGCCCCGACCTACGCCACGTCGATGAAGCCGGACGGAACCGTCGACGTCACGATCGACGGGACCACCGAGACCCTCACCCTAGTGGACGGCTCGGCGGAGAAGCAGGTCACCCTCCTTTCCGATCCGTACATCACCGCCGACTACGCCGGATCCGCCCTGTTCAAGCCCAGCTCCGGCCACTACCAGGTCGGCGCGGTCATCGTCCCTGACCCGACCCAGATCGTCGCCACCGTCTACAACCCGCCATTCACCCTCGGTACGGTGATCAACGCCTCCGCCGTCGTGACGGCGCCGAACGCCGACTACGGCACCGTGGTGAAGGGGACGATCCAGGTCTGGGCGGGCCAGACCCTGCTCACCGAGTCGTCCAAGCTGACCCAGACGCTCAGCATCCCCACAACCGCCCTCCACGCGGGAAGCACCGACCTGCGCTTCGCCTTCGTTCCGGCCACCGGATTCGAGGCCTCCGAGACCACGTCGACGATCACCATCGCCCCGGCCCGAACGAGCGTCTCCGCCGCCCTGCAGCCGGCCTCCTCACCGACCCTGGTGCCGCGCGGAAGCGCCCACGCGATGACCGTCGACGTCACCTCGGACCTGGACGGACCGCGCACGGTCGAGGTGCGCAACACCCGCACCTCCGCCCTCGTGGCCACCGGCAGCGTCACCGTCACCGACCAGCACGGCACCGGAAGCGTGGTTCTCACGGGACTCCTGCCGATCGGCAGCTACACGCTGGCGGCGACCGTGGTCGGCGACGCGGACCACGCCCCGGCCACATCCGCCGGCCAGACCGTCTCGATCGGCGCCGGCCTCACGAGCACCACGCTCACCATCTCGGCCGGCGCCGCGACGGTCGACACGGTGGAGATCGGCACCCCCGTCACCCTCGTCGCCACGACGACGGCAGCCGCCGGCGAGACGACCCTGCCCGGTGCCGTGACCTTCACCCTGCCCGACCGCTCCTCTGCACGAGTAGACCTCGCCGCCGACGGCACGGCGCGCTACAAGTTCACTCCGACCCAGGCGAGCACTGCCGCCGTGCAGGCCTCCTACTTCGACACGACGTCTCAGTACGAGCCGTCGAACGCGACCGATGCGCTGACGGTCGCGTTGGCAATCGCCTCGACCCCCGTCGCCGTCTGGACGGGCGACCTCACCCCGAGCGACCGCACCCTCACCCTCAGCTATGCGGCGGCACCGAACCGCGCCGTGCCGACCGGCGGCATCCGCATCCTGGATGCCTCCGGCGGCATCCTCGCCACGGGCAACCTGGCATACGGCTCGGTCACCCTGCGGCTGTCCGCACCCGGTGCGCACCCCGTGCTCCGCGCCGAGTACACCGGCGACGGCCTCTATGCCACGCGCACCGACGTGGTGCCGGTCTCCGCGCTGCGGAACTACACCCCCTCGGTCACCGTCGGCGCCCCCGCCTCGGCGCCGCTCGGCACCGCCTTCCCGGTGACGGTCGACCTCAGCGGCGTTCCGCTCGACCTCGTGACCCAGGTGAACCTCACGGCGACGGCCCCGGATGCGACGGTCAGCGACCTCGGCACGATCACCCTCGACACGGCAGGCCACGGCACCGCGGCCCCCACCCTGCTCGTCGCCGGGGCCCACGGCATCCGTGCGGTGGTCACCTTCACCGCGGCGAGCGAACTGGCGCCTGCCGCTTCGGACCCTGCCGTCACGACCGTGCAGCCGGTTCCCGTCCCCCAGCTCACGGTCTCCCGGACCGACCCCGGCGCAGCGCTCGTCGCCGGCGCGTCCGTCGAGCTGACCATCACGGCCGCCTGGCTCTCCTTCTCGTCGACGGGACTCGCCGCCGGCACACGAGCGGATCTCCTGGACGCCACCGGCACGGCCATCGGCACCACGCAACTGTTCGGGTCCCCTGAGGGACTGAGCGGAACGGTGACCGTCGCCAACCTCCGCGGAGGCACCCTGGCCGTGCACGCGAGCGTCGAGTACGGGCCGTTGCGGGCCTCCACGTCGAGCCCGGTCCTCGACCTCGCGGTCAGCGCGCCCACGACCGACCTGTCCCTGGCCGTTCAGCCGGTCACGGTCGGCGACAGCCTCACGGTCACGGTCACGGCCGAGCCGAGCGGCACCCTGACGGGGTCCTCCCGTTCGGTGCCGGCCACGGTCACCGTGCTGGGCACCGACTACCCCCTGAGCCTGACCCGCAGCGGCGCCACCGGGTTCTTCCGCGGCACGGTCGCGGTCCCCACCCTGCACGCAGGGTCCCTCACCCTGTCCGCGTCCACACCGGGTGACGGTGTCGACACGAGCGCCGCGACCGCGGACCTGACGGCCACCGTGGACAAACGCGCCACGAGCGTCGCGGTGGTCGTCCCGGACGGGGCTCGCGCGGGCGACGCCCTCCCGGTCTCCGCCCGGGTGCTGCAGGCCGGCTCCCAGACCAGCCCTGCGCCCACCGGCACGATCATCCTCACCGGTTCGAACGACACCCTCTGCGCCGCAGACGGGACCGGCGCATGCACCCTGCCCGGGGCATCCGTGCGGATGGGCGAGAACACCCTGTACGCGCACTACGACGGCGACGCCGACAACGAAGCGTCGCACAGCGTGACGCAATTCACCGCGTCAGCCCGGGGCACGGACCTCGCGGTGACGTTCTCCCCGACCCCCGACGAGTGGGTATACGGCGACCCGATCACCGCCAGCTGGACCACGACGACGACCGGTGCCGCCGCCGTCGGCCGGGTGTACTTCGACCTCCCCGGCGTCGGATGCAACGGGCCCGCGCTCGCGGGCAGCTGCACGCTCACCCCGGTGACGACCGCCCAGTTCGCCCCCGTCAGCACCGAGTACAGAGTCACCTTCGTCTCTCGAGACGACGCCCCCGGCGCCGTCGTGAGCGGAACGGCCGACGCCAGGCTGTGCGCATACCCGATCGTCTTCGGAACCATCGACTACGGCGACTCCGTGCGCTGCGGTGACGACAAGCTCGGCGTCGTCACCGGCAGCCTGCTGCGCGCCACGGCATACGCACATTCCGACTACGCCGTCGACAGCTGGACGATCGACGGCTCGATGCGTCTTTCGCAGGGACGGTCCTTCCTGTTCGTCGTGACCGGATTCATCCGCGTCGGCTACACCGAGCACTACGCGCCGACCTGCTTCACCCTGAAGCTGACCCCCACGGTGGACTGGGGCCTGCTCGACCCCTACGCGCAAGGCTGGGCGCGCGCGAATACCCGGCCGAACTGCGCCAGTCCGTACGGGTCCACCGCGCAGGAGCTGGCCGACCAGAAGGCCGGCTTCTCCCGCTACGCAGCGGGCACCATCGTGGACCTGACGCTCGTTCCCGCCAACCTCTCCGAAGAACACACCCAATCCGAATTGGAGCTCGACGCCCTCACCGGAGCGACCCTCACCGGCCCGTACTCCGCCCAGGTGGCGATGACCGCCGATCGCGCGGTCGCCGCCACGTTCCGCGTCAAGGCCTGCACGGTGGTCGACCTCCCCGTCACCGAGGGCGGCAGCGTCGCGGTGACAGCCGCCGATCGGCCGTCCACCAGCTGGGGCCTGAAGCCCTCGTCTGGAGCCTGCACCGTCGGCGGCGAGGCCGGATACGTTCCCGGAACGAAGATCACCGTCGTGGCCACCGCGAAGCCCACCGCAACGTTCGGTTCGTGGCTCGGCGGCTCGTCACGCGACAACACCCCGACGACGCTGCTGGCGGCTCCGACCGGACAGCTGCTCAAAAGCGGTGCCACCACCGCGACGACACAACTCACCGTGCCCTGGGCTGACAGGTTCCAGGTCGGAGCCCAGTTCAGCATGGTCAAGTGCGTGACGGTCACCGTCGTCTCGAAAGCGATCCGCGACTACTTCGCCGCGCGCACGGGCGAGCCCGCCGGCGCCTCGTGGGCACACGACGGCCCCCTCACGCAGTGCGGCGACGTCGCATCCACGACCACGACCAGCAACAGCGCACTCGGCGGCTACCACGTGGTCACCACCACGGACTCGATGGTCGCCACGGGACGCCTGCACCTGACCACGACGGAACCGGAATACGCCATCATGGGCTGGCGCGGCTACACCGGTAACACCGCCTCGGTGCGCTGGAGCAGCAGCACCCAACAGGGTGTCGTCTGGAACGGCAACCAGGGGACATCCGGGGGAACGGAGATCGACCTCGCGCGGGTCAACAGCGCCATCACGCTGACCGCCGGCTGGTACAACACGAGCTGCAAGCCACCCATCGTGAACCTTCCGCAGGGCGGCTCCTACATGATCGCTCCCCTGTCAGCCGACGAGAGCTATTGCGAACGCGCCGGCGAACTGCCCCGGGGCCAGGCCGGGTACCTGCTGCCCGCCGCCATCGCCGGGTCCCCCAACCTCGTCCCGATCACGAGCCTGGTGAACGCCTCGGGCCTGGACGAAATGGCGGAGTTCGGCACCTCCCAGGGCTTCTTCGAAGGTCGCGCCAAGGTCTATGGCGGCGGCAGCTATCGCCTCGAGTACTGCGCGCCCATCGGGCTGAACGTTCGGGTCATCGACGATTCGGGCCAGGCATCCGCCCTCGACCCGGAGACCGCCAAGAAGATCGTCGTCGACGACGGCGGATGCCCGCCTCTCTATTCGCGCCCCGGCCGCACCGTGACCACCGCCGTGACCGTTGCCGGGCAGTACACCTACTCGGTGGGGGGAAGCACCGACGGCACCGGCCCGACACGCGTGGTGGATGCCCAGGGCAACGTCTCCGGCCCGAACACCCTCGACCTGACGATCATCTGCTACACGATCTCCGGGAAGGACCTGTCGGCGACCACGCCCGGCAACTGCCCGGGAGGGGCCGGCAACCGGTACACGCGCGGCACCACGGTGCAGCTGCAGGCCGAGGACATCGAAGGCAACCGCTTCGACGGCTGGGACTACGCCGACGCGTCGAGGGACCAGACCGCGTGGGTGATCATGGACAGGGACCGCTACGTCGAGGCCAAGATTCACCGCTACAGCACCCGCGAGAAGGTCGGCAACTGGTTCAGTTCGATCAGCCAACGCATGCTCGCCGCCGTGATCACCGTCGCGACGGGGGTGTCCCTCGCCCAGTTGATGGTCGCCAAGGTCGCCGCCGTCGGGCTGAAACTCGCGGCAGCCGGCCTCAGGGCCGCGGGAGCCGGTGGTGCGGTCGCCGACGCGATCGACAAGGCCGGAACGGTCATCCAAGCACAGGTCGACCTCGCGATGCTCGCGACGAAGTGCCTCAACGACTGGGCGAACGGCAAGGGCGAGATCCTCACCCTGCCGTCCTCGAACAGCGCGACACCCACGCTGGGCGCCGGCGCGGGGCTCGGCCCGAACGCGACGGCCGAGGACATCTTCAACGCCGCCAAGGCCGACCTCCAGACCCGGATCGCCGCGAAAACGGGGTACAGCGGCGCGGTGCCGATCGGGGCGGTGACGAGTGACGTGGGAACGTTCATGAATGTCGTCGGATCGTTCGGCGAGAACCTCAGCATGTACGGCTCGGACGCAAAGACGAACTGGAGCAGCTACGAGGCGTCGATGAAGGCGTGCATGGCCGAGGGAGTCGACTCCTACGTCAAGGACACGTACACGGGGTACTAGCGGAGTGCGGCGAGCGGACCGGGGCCGGGCCGGAAAGTTCGCCGGCACACCCCCGTACGGGTGTCGCCGCGGCATGGTCGGGATATCCTGTTAGGGAACCCGATCGTCCGCGGCACACCCGGCCGCCCTTGCCTCTGGACTACACCCTGCCCATCATCATTGGTTACGACGCCGTCACTCTCCGTGAAAAAGTCGACCTGCTCGCCGCCGGGCAGCGCCTCGACGAACTCGGCGAGTTGCGCAGCCTGTCCGCGCTCAACGAGAAGATCGCGCTGCTGCGCCTGATCGGACGCCTCGACGAGGCCTTCGACATGGCCAACGCCGCCCTGCGCCAGGCCCGGTTCACCGGATCCCGGGAGGAACTCGCGGCCAGCCGCATCCGCCGGGCCCAGGTGATGCAGTTCCAGGGCAAGCTCGATGAAGCCGGGAGCGAGCTCACCCACTGCGTTCTCGAGGCCGAGACGCACGAGTGGAGCGCGGTTGCGGCGTTCGCGCGGGAGAACCGCGGGAAGGTCCTGTTCGAGCAGGGCGACCTCGAGGGGGCCCTCACCGACCTCACCGCCGCCGTGTTCCTGCGGGAGAAGGCCGGGGCATCCGTCGAGCAGCTCGAAGGGTCCCTCGTCGCCGTCGCAGTCGTCGAGTCCATCATCGCCGAGCGGGGCCAGGGCCGCTAACCCCCCTGGCGCGTGCTCGCGCCCGCGCCGGTTTCCGCAAGCCGCGCCCTCCGATGTGGGAGCGGGCTGCGCAAACAGTCGCGACGGCAGTCGCGGGAACGGACCACGCGGAGGACGCTGCGGCAACCCGGTGGTCGATGTCGGTGGACGGGGGCATTCTGGGGGAACGGGCGTAGCCGGTTCCCCCACTGTTCCGGATGCGCGGGCACACGGTAGGGCAGGCCCCGCGGCAGCGGGCCGGTGCAGGAGGAGTCGGGAGGTCGCAGTGGACGAGTGGATGCCGCCGCACGAGCCGGCACAGGGGTGCGCACTCCCGCCGACGCAGCCGCGTGGAGTGCGGCATGCCCGGCGTTCGGCGCACCATGCCGGCCGGGTGGTCCGGCACCTGGCCGTGCTCGCAGTAATCACGCTGATCGCCCCGGTACTGGTGGCGTGCACCTCCGACGCGCCAGAAACGCCCGCAGCGGCATCCGCATCGTCGGGGCCGTCACCCGCGACGCCATCCCCGGGTTCGACCGGTGTGCCGAGTCCTGACCACGGGGCGCAACCGGGCGACCCGAACACCGGACCCGGCCAGGGCCCCGGTGAGGGCGTGGGGCCCGTCGAGCCGGTCGGGGACCCCGTCGTCCTCGCCTCGGGCCTCGAGGTGCCGTGGTCGATCCTTCGCCTGCCCGGCGGCGGCACCCTGATCAGTGAGCGGGGCACCGCACGCGTGCGTGAGCTGCTGTCCGGCGGACTCCGCGACGCGGGCACGGTTCCCGGTGTCGTCGCGCGCGGCGAGGGCGGGCTGCTCGGCCTCGCCTACCTCGCCGACCCGGCCGCGGCCGTCGGGGCCCCCAGCGCGGGACCCGGGGGCTGGGTGTACGCGTATTTCACCGGCACCACCTCCAACCAGATCGTGCGGATGCCGCTCACCGGCACCCTCGGAAGCCTCACGCTCGGGAGCCCCGAACCGGTGCTCTCGAGGATCCCGCGGGCAGGCAATCACGATGGCGGGCGCATCCGCTTCGGGCCGGACGGAATGCTCTATGCGACGACCGGCGACGCCGGGAACACCGCGGCCGCGCAGGACCTCGGGTCGCTCGGTGGGAAGATTCTCCGGATGACGCCGACCGGCGCCGTGCCGCCGGACAATCCGTTCGGGACGCTCGTCTACTCATATGGGCACCGGAATCCGCAGGGCATCGCCTGGGATTCGCGCGGCCGGCTGTGGGCGAGCGAGTTCGGGCAGTCGACGTGGGGCGAACTCAACCTGATCACGCCGGGAGCCGACTATGGCTGGCCGGACGCCGAGGGCATCGCGCACGACCCGCGGTACACCGACCCGGTCGTGCAGTGGCGCACGCCCGAGGCCAGTCCGATCGGGCTCGCGATCGTCGGGGACACTCTGTTCCTCGCGGCACTGCGGGGCGAACGACTCTGGCGGGTCGACTCCTCAACAGGCGCGGCGAGCGCGTGGTTCGTCAACACCTGCGGCCGGCTGCGTGACGTGGTGCCCGGCCCGGATGGCACACTGTGGTTTGTGATGAACAACACGGACGGCCGCGGCATCCGAGCCGCCGGCGACGACAAGCTCTACTCGGTTCGAGTGGAGCAGACCACGCCCCTGGCGCGAGGCATTCGGGTGGCGCAGCGAGCGAATGAACCCGCCGGATTTGCGGCGGCGCCCTGATGGCGGACCTCACCCGCGTGCGGCGCTGGGCCGAAGCGCTCATCGACCTGCACCTCGACGCCGGCTGGACCTTCGCGTTCGACAACGCCAAGAAACGCGCCGGGCTGTGCAACTTCACGGCGAAACGCATCACGATCTCGCGTTACCTCGCCTCCCGGTACGAGGACGACGACGTGCACCAGATCCTGCTGCACGAGGTCGGGCACGCGCTCGCCGGCCCGCGCGCCGGCCACGGCCCGAAGTGGAAGTCCATCGCCCGCGACCTGGGCTACGACGGCAAGCGCACGCACGACGGCGAGATCGCCAACGAGCTCGCCCCGTGGGTGGGCGTCTGCCCGGCCGGCCACATCCACTACCGGTACCGGAGGCCGACGCGCGCCCTCGCCTGCGGGCTGTGCGGGCGCGGCTTCAACAGTGACCACCTCGTCACCTGGACGAGCCGGGAGATCACTGCGGCGGCTCGGCGGCGCGCCGCGGCGTCGGCCGGACTCTAGGCCGGGCCGGGAGACCGGCCACCGGCCGGGCGTGACAGGAGCGGGCGTGACCGGAGCAGGCGCCTGCCCGACGGGCGGTGAATGCCTGGCGCACGCCGATCCGGTGAGACGCCGGTGCCAACTCTGACGCTCCCGGCCGGCAGCTTCCCGGAGTGGTCCGGCACGACGATATACAGCAACGGCCAGCGAGTGCCCTTCGACACCGGCGCCTTCGAGGCGAAGTGGTGGACCCAGGGCGACAGCCCGGATGCGGCGGCCGAGAATCCGGACGCCTCCCCTGGGTGGCGCTCATCGACGCCCAGCTGCGGGTGCTGCTCGGCCTGCCTGCGATCCCGGCGGACACCGACAGCATCGGGCAGCCGGGGCGACAGGGACGGCCCGGCCGACGGCACCCGCTGGCTTACGCGGCCGCCGGAATGTCAGCCGGAGAGGCCCATGGCCTCGGACACGAGCCCGATGATGCCGAAGAAGGCTGCGCCGCCGCCGATGAAGATCGCGAGCGGAAGGTAAATGCGGCGCTGTCGGCTGGCGGCGCGGACCTCCGCGTCGAGGGCCTGGAAGCGTTCGATCAGGTCGTCGCCGGTCTCGACGGGCACGTTCGCCCACATCGCCGGGTTGTCGAACAGGCCGGTGAGCCGGCCGCACTCGTTCTGGTCGAGGACGACCGGGAGCGCCTCGAGCCAGCCGACGAGGTCGTCGACGCCGAGCACCGTGACGAAGGGCGGGCGAGCCCTGACCTTGACCTCGCGGGCGCCGACGAAGACCACGGTCGGCCGGACCGGTGCGGTCTGGGCGCGCCGGTCGCTCATCAGGTCGGTGATATGGTTCGCCTCGAACTCGGCGTGGCGCAAGTAGGGCACCGTGCGTCCGTTGACGGTCAGCACGGCCTTGTCGACGAGGATGCGTGCCGAGCGGTGCTGTTTCGCGTTGACCGTGATCACACCACCGGGGCCGACGATCAGGTGGTCGATATCCCAGCCTTCGAGGCCGATCGGAAGCGCGTGGAAGATCGTCCAGTCGGAGCTGAGCGCCTCGAGGCTCTTCCCGACAGCGATCTCGCCGAGTGCGGCCAGGTACCAGCCCTCGCAGCGTTTGCCGAGCGGGGAACGCCCGCGGAAACGGTGCCACGGTGAACGCACCGGCGTTCCGGTCTGCTCGCGCAGCAGCTTGTCGATCACGGATTCCGCCATCCGCCGCCTGTACATGCCGCCGCCGCTGAGCCTCACCATGTCTGTCGGTCCGATACTTTTACTACGCGCGATCGCAAATCCTGTCAGCCAATTGTCCCCCCGAACAAGGGCGTGTCCTTACTCAACGGGATTATGCGGTTCGGTCAGCCCCCTCACGTACCTCTCCTGGGCACGCCGGCGCTGGGCCGGAACGACCGAAACGCACGCGCCTGACGGCCCCGCGCTGCCCTCTTGCGGCAGGTCACTCCGACTCCGGTATTCTATTGAGAGGACAACTGTCCGTTCAACAGCGGCCCGAGGGGAACGATCATGCCGGCTTCCCCTCGCGCGTTCCGGAGAGTCCTGCGGACCGGGCGGGCCCCGCTGACGAGCTTCGGCATCCCCTTCGGGCTGTCGGGCCTTGCCGGCACCTGGACGATGGCCGCGGGAGTCCTCGGCACGCCCGCTGGGATCGGTGAGGCCCTGTGGGTGTTCGCGCTCGTCGCCTGGGTTGCGGTCCTCGCCAATTACCTCGTGCGCAGCCGGAACAACGGGGGGACGATCCGGGGGGACCTCGCCGACCCGGTGCAGGCACCGTTCGCCGCCCTCGCGCCCACAACCGGGATGCTGCTGGGCACCCATGTCGCTGTATCCCTGTCCGCGGGTTCCGGTTCAGGGCATCCGCTTGCGGGGGTACTGCAGGGATCGCCCGCCGGGCTCCTGGTCGCGCTGGTGCAAGGGGTCGTCGTCGGGTTCCTGGTCGTGGCGCTCGTCTTCGGGGCGTGGTCTGTCGCGCAACTGGCTCTCCGGATGCGCGACATCGACACACTCCATGCCGGGTACTTTCTTCCGACGGTCGCCGCCGCCTTCATCGCAGGGCAGTCGGCGGGAACGTTCGGCTGGACGACGCTGAGCGTCGCTTGTATCGGGGTCGGGCTGCTGTTCTGGATGCTGCTGGGTGCGCTCATCCTCGGCAGGATGGCGTTCCGTCCCGCCCTTCCTGCCCGCCTGCTGCCGACGTTCGCGATCTTCTCCGCCCCGCCCGCGGTCGCGGGGAACGCCTGGTTCGCCTCCAACGGCGGCCGGCTCGACACCCTCGAGACCGTCCTGCTCGGGACGTTCGTGCTGCTGATCCTCGTGCAGGTGATGATGCTCGCCGCCTACTGGCGGCTCGGGTTCGACCTCGGCTTCTGGGCGTTCACCTTCACGGCCGCGGCGAGCGGGACCTACGCCCTGCACTGGATCGGAGGTGCCGCAGCGCCCGGTGCCGGGACCGGGTCGGCCGTGAACCTGGGGGCGTCGGGGGACTGGGTGTCGGCGGTCGCCGGAACCGGCATCCTCGCCACCGTGACCCTCGTGATCGGCAGTATCGCCGTGCGCTCGGTCGGGTACCTCGTGCGGGCACACGCCCGCTCGACGCACGCACCGCAGGCGCGCGTCTGACCTACTCGGTGACGGAGATTTCCTTCCAGAAGGCGACGTAGCCGCTGTAGTCCTGGCCGACCCGGTCGAACGAAGCGGGGTACGGCGTCGGGTAGCTCCAGGCGCGGTCCTGCAGGAGGGCATCGCCGTCTTTGAGGCTGAAGTACTGGCATTCGCCCTTCCACGGGCAGGTGTACGGCGTCGCGCTCTCCACGAGGAAACCGGGCTTGACGCTCTCCGGCGGGAAATACCAGTTGCCCTCGATCTTGACGAGGTCGGACTGGGGGGCTTCGGCGATCGTGGTGCCGTTGAATACTGCCTTCATGGGGTGCTCCTGGTTCGGTCGGTGAATCGGGCTGGTGCGAGGCGGTTGCGGATGATGAAACGTCAGGCCGGAAACCGGAATTCCCGGACACGGCGAATCTCGGCGGATTGCCGGGCGGCATCCGTGGCCGTGTGCGGCCGGGCGAGGTCGATGGCGGAGCGAACCTCGTCGCCCCGACCGGCCGCGCCGAGGGCCACGGCGGTCTCGGACGCGCTCACGAGGTGGCGGAGGGCACGATGGAGTCCGAGGAACCCGGCGGAGGGGGCGGCAGCCTCCGGCGAGCAGTGGTCGATTCCGAGGCGGGCGAGTTCGTCGATCACTTCCCCGGCCAGGAGGAAGTCTTCGACTGCCGGGCGCGGGGAACCGTCCCGGCGCTGCTCGCCGACGGCGATCACGGCGACGGAGAACCGGTCGGCCTTCTCGGACTGACGCGCGAGCACCCACTCGGCGACGCGCGCCGGGTTGCCGAGGTCGGCCACGATCACGCGGGGCCCGCCCAGGGGCGTGGCCGGTGCCGTGTCGCCGACGGTGGGCAGGGCATCCGCGAGGATGATCACGTCCGCGTCCCCGGCGAGCGCCTGGAACCCGGCGAGACCGACGTCGAAGCGGACCTGGTACTTCTGCTGGGGCAGGAATTCACTCACCGGGAAAGGCTACCCGTCGGTCAGGCGAAGCGAGCGTCGTAGCGGGCGAGGGCGTCGGCATCCGTTGCGAGGGTCATCGCCCGGCGCGCGGCGTCGAGCGCGGTCACGGGGTCGGCCTCGGCCTCGGCGAGGGCGACGAGCCGCTCGGATTCGGCGAGGCGGGTGCGGGCCTCCGCACCGACCCGGCCGGGGTTGGCCGAGATGAAGCCGCGGGTCACAGTGCCCTGGCTGCGCGCGGCCAAAAGCGCGCCGGCGAGCGCGGCCCGCGCGTTGTCGAGTCGCAGCTGCTGGTTGCGAGCCTCCGACCGGGTGACGTCGAGCCCGTCGAGCACCTCTCGCAGCCGGGCGAGGTCGGCGGCCGGGTCGCTCACCCGCGACGGATGCCGCAACTCGGCCACGATCGCATCGGCGGCGGTGATCACCCGGTTCAGGTCGGCTGCCGCGACGGACTCCTCGTGCCCGTCGCGCAGGGTGCGCGCCTCGGATATCTCGGCGTCCGCGGAGTCGAGTGCGGCGCTGAGGGTCGCATAGCCGATGTGGAGCTGGTCCTCTCCGGTCTCGATCGCGTCGAGGAGCTTGCCGGCGTGGAAGAGCCCGAGCTCCGCCGCCGAGAGCTCATCGCCGATCGGGTAGCCGTGGACGGCCGCGAGATGAGCGGCGGCGGCATCCGTGGCCTGTTTCGCCTGTCCGAGGGCTGTGCGGGCCTCGGCCACGTTGCCGCTGAACGCGGCGAGCGCGGAGTGGGCGTAACTGAGCCGGAGCCTGTCGATACTCGCCGCGCCCGCTGCGACCCGATCGGTCACCCGATCCACGCGCCGGGTGAGCTGCTCGAGGAGGAGCGGGGCGTCGCGCTCGCGGCCTCGGCGGGCGGTGAAAGCGCGGTCCTGTTCGGCGAGGCGGGTCGTCGCCTCAGCGGCGAGCGCGATGATCTGCTCGGTCCAGCGTCGGCGTTCGGACTCGGTGTCCGGAACACTGTCATCGAGCTTCTGCTGCAGGGCGAAGGCATCGCGCAGCTGGCGGCGGGAGAGTTCGAGGGCCGCGGCGAAGTCCCGGGTCGCCGCCTCGCCGAACTGGGCGACCGCGAACCCGAGTTCGTCGGTCGCGGCGCCGACCTGGTCATCGGCCCGCACCAGGGAGATCGCCGCGGCGCGTGCGCGTTCGGCGACCACCGCAGCTTCGGCCTGCTCGCGGTCGCGGCGACGACGACGAGCGGATGCGACGACGAGGGTCACCCCGAGGACCACGAACGCGAGAAGTATGGCCGAGGGCACCCACCAGAGATCGCCAGTCATAGCCGCGAGTCTAATCAACGCGGCTGGGGCGAGCGGGAGCACCCGCGAACATGCCGTGCCGGCGCCTACATGCGGCGCATCTGCCGCCGGATCACGTCGTAGTCGTGCCGGGAGATCTCGAGCAGCCCCCGGCGGAGCTGGTAGCCCCAGTCGGGATCCTCCCGGGTGAACTCGAGCACGTTCAGGAGCGGGCGGATCGACGTGCTGACGGCATCCGTGTCGTAGTCGATGCGCCGCCGCCACGGCACATAGGTGCCGGAGGGCGTCTCCGGGCTCCGGAATTCGTACGCGTTCCCCTCGGCGACGAACCCGATCGCAGTGAACTCGCGCAGCAGCTCGCCCTCGACGGCGGTCTTCGGCGAGTAGTACACGACCCCGTCGCTCTCCCGCATGCCCTCGAGCGTGGTGCGCAGCCGGTAGCCGGCCTGCGCGAAGCCCATGGCGACGCCCCGCTGCACGTTATCGCGCTGCGCGACCCCGAGCCAGTACCGAATTGCCACTCCTCAGTTGTACTGCATGCCCCAGCGCCACAGACTGGGGGCATGCGTGTTCTCCTGAAAGAAATCCTCGATTGCCCGCCGGATGCCGCGTGGCGCGCCCTGCAGAGCCCCGCCGTCTTCCGCGAGGTGAGTTCGCCCCTCATCAGCGTGGAGTCGCTCGAGGCCGACGGCTTCCCCTCGATCTGGGAGCCCGGCGAGCACCCTGTCGAGCTGAGCGCGCTCGGCCTCCTGCCGATGGGCAAGCAGGTGATCCGGCTGCAGATGTCTACCGAGCGGCGCGACGGCGTGCGCATCGTGCGCGACACCGGCCGGGGCGTCTCCGGCGCCCTCGAGGCCGTGACGCTCTGGGACCACCGGATGGCGGTGTCGGCAGACCCGGCCGGCACCGGCAAGACGCTCTACCGCGACCAGCTCATCTTCCGCACCGGCGCGCTCACCCTGCCGAGCTGGCCGGTGTTCTGGGCGATGTGGCAGTGGCGGATGCTTCAGCTCAAGCGGCTGGCCCCGACGTGGCGTTTCGACGTGGGCATCGACGCGGTCGACGCCGCATCCGCTGACCCTGACGAATCCGACGGGGATTCTGCGCCGACGGAGGTGTCGGCATGAGTTCGACTCTGGGCGCCCTGCAGCTCGCCGACTGGCGCCGCCGCGTGACCGGACTGTATGCGGGCGTGCGCCAGCTGAGCGTGCAGAATCCTGCGGCGGGGCACGAGCTCTGGCGGAGCGGGCGCGACGACCTGTTCGCGGGGCATCCGTCGTCGCCCCTGCTCCCCGACGATCGGTCCGCGTTCACGGGGCTCACGGTCGCGCCGTACGACCCGGACTGGCGTTTCGAGGTCGAGGTGCACCGGGCGCCGGAGCCGCACTGGATTGCGGTCGAGACCGGGACGGACGGCACCGTGCCGTTCGACCTGGTCGGCATCGTGCGGCTGCCCTACCTCGGCCCGATCGACCTGTGGCGACTGGGCAGCTACGGCGGCGGCCTGTTCCTGCCGCTCAAGGACGGTCTCGCCGGACGCCCGGGCGGAACCTACGGCGGCGGGCGCTACCTGCTCGACACGATCAAGGGTGCAGACCTCGGACCGGGGGTCGGCGACGACACCCTGATCCTCGACTTCAATTTCGCATACAACCCGTCCTGCGCCTACGACCCGATGTGGGCCTGCCCGCTCGCGCAAGCCGGCAACACGGTCGCGGTGGACGTACCCGTCGGCGAGTTCTACACCGGCGACCGCGACTAGAACGCACCGAGCTGGGGGATCCTGGGAGGGTGCTTGACAGCATCCGCTAGACTGAAACCACTTGCGAATGCATCGCTGCGCTCGCTGCGTCGTAGAACGCCCTCTTCTTGTTGCGGCGGCACACCTGCCTGGTGGGCCGAGCGCATATTGCGAATGAACATTCTTACGGCGAACGGATGTGCCCATTGGCACCTTCGCCATGTGAATCCTCCTGGCTCCGAAGCCTGCATTCCCTCACTCGGGGTGCGCACACGGTTCGACGGAGGGCTCTGATGCCTGAAAGGCACCACTTTGTCTGAAACTTCCTTCGGCGCGCTTGGCGTGCCGGCTCCCCTCGTTGCCGTCCTCACGGCGCAGGGAATCGACAGCCCCTTCCCGATCCAGGTCGACACCCTCCCCGACACCCTCAAGGGCCGGGACGTGCTCGGTCGCGGCAAGACCGGCTCCGGCAAGACCCTCGCGTTCGCCATCCCGATGGCCGCGCGCCTCGGCGGCAAGCTCGCCGGCGGCAAGCGTCGCCCGGGCCGCCCGCTCGGCCTGATCCTCGCGCCGACCCGCGAGCTCGCCACCCAGATCACCACCGCACTGACCCCCTTCGCCGAGGCGTACGGCCTCAACACGACCACCATCTTCGGCGGCGTCTCCCAGGGCCGTCAGGTCTCCGCGCTCAAGGCCGGCGTCGACATCGTCGTCGCCTGCCCCGGACGCCTCGAAGACCTGATGAAGCAGGGTTACGTCAACCTCGACTCCGTCGAGATCACCGTGCTCGACGAGGCCGACCACATGGCCGACCTCGGCTTCCTCCCCGTCGTCACCCGCATCCTCGACAAGACGCCGAACGGCGGCCAGCGCCTGCTGTTCTCGGCCACCCTGGACAACGGCGTCGACAAGATCGTCCGCAAGTTCCTCCACAACGAGGTCCTGCACTCGGTCGACGACTCGAACAGCATCGTCTCCGCGATGACGCACCACGTCTTCGAGATCGACAACGCCGAACAGAAGAAGGCCCTGATCGAGAAGCTGGCCTCCGGAACCGGACGCCGCATCCTCTTCATGCGCACCAAACACCACGCGAAGAAGCTCGCCAAGGCGCTCACCGAGGCGGGCATCCCCTCGGTCGACCTGCACGGCAACCTCTCGCAGGTCGCCCGTGACCGCAACCTCGCCGCGTTCAGCAATGGTGACGTCAGCGTGCTCGTCGCAACGGATGTCGCCGCTCGCGGTGTGCACGTCGACGACATCGAACTCGTCATCCACGTCGACCCGCCGGCAGAGCACAAGGCGTACACGCACCGCTCCGGCCGCACCGCCCGCGCCGGGCACGCCGGTGACGTCGTCACCCTCGTGCTCCCGGAGCAGCGTCGCGACACCGCAGACCTGCTGCGCAAGGCCGCCATCAAGGTAACCCCGCAGCGCGTGACCGCGGACTCCCCCGCCGTCGCCGCCCTCGTCGGCGAGGTCGCCGCATACGTCAAGCCGGCGCCGCGCACCGAGCAGCCGCAGCAGCAGCGCCAGTCCCAGGGCGGACGCTCGCAGGGCGGTCGCTCGCAGGGCGGCCGTTCCGAAGGCGGTCGCTCGCAGGGCGGCCGTTCCGAGGGGGGTCGCTCGCAGGGCGGTCGTTCCTCGTCCTCAGACGGCGGACGCTCGCAGGGCGGCAGCCGTTCCTACGCCTCCTCGTCGTCATCCGACACCTCGCGCTCGTCCGACGGGCAGCGCTCGCGCGGCCGTGACGACCGCGACGGCGCCAGCACCGCGCCCGTTCGCGGCAACCGCGGCAGCCGCAGCAACGACGCCGCCTCGGCCGGCGGAGCACGCCAGGAGCACTCTGGCCGCCCCGCGGCATCCGGTCGCAGCCACGCCCCGCAGGGCTCCGGTCGCTCCGGCGGCATCCAGGTCGGCGGACTCGTCCGCGGATCCGGCTCGGGAGCCGGCGCCGGCGGTGCCCGTCGCTCGGCGCCGCGCCGCGCGCAGGGCTAAGCAGCACCAGCACGACACAAACGGGCCGGACTCCACCAGGAGTCCGGCCCGTTTGTCTGCCCGGACCGGGCGCGGTAAACCGGCGTCCCCCGGCTGGGTTAGGGTCAGATTATGGACACCACCACCGTCGTTGTTCGGCCCGTCGAAGAAGCGGACGCCGAGAGTCTGGGCCGCGTACACGCCCTCTGCTGGCACGAAACCTACGACCACCTGCTGAGCCAGGCGGCCCTCTCCCAGCTGCGGCCGCAGCGCCTCGCCGCCATGTGGCGCCGGTTCACCACCCAGGGAGCGGAATACCGCCAGGTCGTCGCACTCGTCGACGGAGAGGTCGTCGGCTTCGCCGGCAGCGGCCCCGCCCGCGACGAGAACGCCCCCGCCGCCCACGAGCTGTACTTCATGTACCTGCTCGAGGACAAGCACGGCAGCGGCATCGGCCAGAAACTCTTCGACGCGGTCGTCGACCCCGGGCCCTCCTACCTCTGGGTCGCCGCGGTCAACCCGCGTGCCCACGCCTTCTACACCCGCAACGGCTACGCCGCCGACGGTCACGAGCAGGTGCAGGAAGTGCTCGGCGAGCAGCTGCACGAGGTTCGGCTGGTCCGGTAGGTCTCCCCGCAGGCCGATGCACCGGCGCGCGCCGCTCGCGTCAGTGTGCGACGGGCCCGTCGCCGACCGGCAGCACCACGGCGAAACACGCGCCGCCCTCGGCCGCGGACTGTACCGTGATCGTGCCGCCCATCCTGGTCACCAGCCGGGCGGCGATCGACAGGCCCAGGCCCGTGTTGACCGGGCGGATGTCGCGGTATTTGGCTCGCAGGACTCCGCGCTCGAACGCGACGGCGGCATCCGAGGTGCTCAATCCAGGGCCGCTGTCACGCACCTCGACCCGCACGTGCCGGCCGTCGACCCGGCGAGCCGCGAGTACGACCTCGCCGCCGGCCGGCGTTGCGCGCAACGCGTTCTCGAGCAGGCCGTCGACGATCTGGCGCAGGCGCATGCCGTCGGTCACGATCGTGAGGACACCCGGCACTGCGCCCGCACCCGCACCGTCCCCCGGCTCGTCGACGCGCAGCGCGACGCCGAGCTGGGTGCATTGACCCTGCCAGGCGAGCGCAGCCTGCGCGAGCACTCCGCCGACGTCGATCGGCTGCAGGTGCACGGTGAAGTCATCGGCTTCGAGGCGGGCGAGTTCGAGCAGGTCGCTCACGAATCGGTCAACGCGTTTCGTCTCCGCAACCAGGACGTCACCGACCGCCGCGCTGCCGCTTGCTGGAATCACGCCCTCGGCGAGGGCCTCCGCATACCCGCGGATCGCGGTCAACGGCGTGCGGATCTCGTGCGACACCGAGAGCAGGAACTCCCGCTGGCGGGTCTCGCTCGTACCCAGCGCGTGGTCGAGGGCACGGAGCGAGCGAGACACATCGTCGATCTCCGGAATGCCCTGGGCCGCGAGGAGTACGCCGCGTTCGCCGTCGGCGAGCCGCCGGGCGGCTCCTGCGGTCCGCTCCAGTGGTCGCGCCAGCCGCCGGGACAGGAACAGTCCGGCGAGCACGGCCACGACGAGCCCGACGAGCACGGCCAGCAGGATGCGCCCGGCGACGAGCCTGCCCGAGTCGGTGATGTCCGCAACGCGCACGAAGCCCACGAGCCCACCACCTCCCGCAAGCGGCCGCGCTTCCACCACGTACGACTCACCCCGGATCTGCAGCGACGTCGACACCGAGCGGCCGGCATCCAGTACCCGGGTGATGCGGCTCTTGACGTCCTGCGTGACCGTGAGCGCGCCCGGACCTGTTTCCGGTACCGTCCCGTCGGCGCCGACCAACACAAAGCGCTCGCCGCGCGCGCCGAGGAGGGTGTCGTCCTCGAGCAGGATGCGCAGGGTCGCGAGCGGCCGTTGGCTCAACGCGGTCGTCCGGGCGCCGAGGTCCGCCTGGGCCTGCGTCGTGACGAGGGTCTGCACGAGTTGCAGGGACACGACGGCCGTGACGAGAACCGCAACGAACGCCACACCTACCGTGACGAGCAGGATCCTGCCGCCGAGTGACGCGAACCAACGCCGCACCGCTCAGCCCTCCAGGCCGGCGACGGAATACCCGACGCCGCGCACCGTGCGGATCGGATTTCCCTCGCCGAGCTTGGCACGCAGCTGGGCGACGTGCACGTCGACCGTCCTGCTCGCACTGTAGTCGGCGATTCCCCAGACCAGGGAGAGCAGTTCTTCCCGCGAATACACCCGTCCGGGCCGGGCCATCAGCTGGGCGAGCAGGTCGAATTCGGTCGCGGTCAGGTCCACGCGGATGCCGCCGAGCGCGACCAGGCGCGTCGCCGGGTCGAGCGTCACATCCTCCACCCGCAGCACCGCGTCGCCGATGAGACCCGAGGAGCGGCGCACGATTCCCTTCACCCGCGCGACGAGTTCCCTCGGCGAGAATGGCTTGGTCACGTAGTCGTCCGCACCCAGTTCGATGCCGAGCACCCGGTCGACCTCGTCGTCGCGTGCCGTGACGAAGAGCACGGGTGTCCAGTCCCCCGCCTCGCGCATGGCCCGGCACACTTCGATCCCGTCGAGCCCGGGCAGGCCGACATCAAGGATCACCGCGGCCGGCCGCAACCGGCGCACCTGGTCGAGACCCGCGCGCCCGTCGGACTCCAGATGCACGGTGAAACCGGCGCGCACGAGGTACAGGCGTTCGATGTCTGCGATTGCGGGGTCGTCTTCGACGACCAGCACCAGCCCTCTGTCGTCGCCCACAGCATCCATTAAGCCAGTAGACGCCGGTTGCTGCGAACCGCGCGGGCGGATGCTGTTATGTCTCAGGACATCGGTGACAGTTCTGCATCAATAGATCGGTGACCATTCGGGCGTGTTTGGTGGTGACACTTCTCCCGCGTACACATTTGAGGGATGACTCGT
>NZ_SOFS01000032.1 GCF_004402235.1 Cryobacterium glucosi | reverse complement strand
AACGCCGACTTCGCCGTCGTCGCCGCCAACGCCGCATCCCGCGCCAACCCCAGACTCACATTCAACTCCACCTGCCGCACCCGCAACCGATCAGCATCCCGCACCGCGAACAACAGGCGCAGGGCACCAGCCATCACGGTCACGACGGCGGTGACGATCGAGAAGTACGACAGGGAGGTGAATTGATTCACCAGGGCAACCGCAAGGGCGCCGAGAGTGAATATCGAGGGAATCGCCAGTACGAACGCCGAATCCGACCCGACAGGCCTCGGGGTGCTCCGGGACCGCCAGGCCGCGGCCACGAGGAGCAGGGCGGCGAGCGGCCAGAGCGCGTTGACCGGCGCTCCCGGCAGATCGAGCCCGGGAAGGCCGGTCGCCTGGATGAGGTTGCCCAGGGCCATCAACGAGAATGCAGCTGTGCACAGCGCCCAGATCTGACTCGGGCGCCGGCCGAGGGCGGCGGCCGTGCCGACAAGGATGGCGACGAGCACGAGCGGGGCGACCGCGTAGACGATGGAGATCAGGCTGTCGACGGTGATCTCGTCGGCAGCGCGATAGAAGAGCGCAGACGCGATCGACAGCAGACCCAGGCTTGCAATCACACCGTCGAGCCACACGGAGGCCGTTGACGGCGGCAGCCGCTTCCGCACCAGCAGGACCAGCCCGGCGAAGGCGAGCCCGAAGAAGGCTGCGTCGAGTGCGAAGGCGAACGCATCCAGCACGCCGGCGGCGTCATGGTCCGTTGCGGCCGCCGCCGTGCCGGCCGCGTCCGACAGCGCGACGGCGTACAGTGCGCCGGCAAGCGCTCCCCAGGCGGGGCGCTCGATCGGGCGCAGGACCACTCGAGCTCCGACCAGGGTCGCGGCTCCGAGTTCGAGCGCGATGTAGAACCAGCCGTCGAGCCACCCGGGGCGGCCGGGGCCGGTCACGAGGAACGTCGACGCGGCGTATGCGACGGTCCCGATGAGAATCGCCATGAACGAGACCCGGATCGATCCCGGCGCGTCGGGCAGGAGCGAAGCGACGCTGGCGGACCCGCGCTGTGCCACCTGAATCGACCTCTCGTCCGGGTCGTCGCCCCGGCGGCCGCCCGTGCATGCACTGGCCATCCTCAGCGCAGGTCCGGAGCAGGTGACGACGGACGTCAACTGCTACTTACAGTGCAGCATTGCATGCAATTTATCAACTGCGAGCGGCTCGACCCCGGGACTCCCCGCGTGAAGCGATCAGCCGTGCAGGTCCCGCACGACGGCGTCGAGGGCGTTCACCGTGAGTGAGACGGACTCGACGTCGATCCGCTCGTCGTTGCCGTGGAAGAGCTGGCGGAACATTCCGTAGTCCCAGCGCCGGCTGAGCAGGGCGAAACCGTACGCGGGGATGCCGCGGCGGCGGTAGAACCGGGCGTCTGAGCCGCCGACGCTCAGCATCGGCAGCAGGTCGGCGTTCGGGTACGCCCGGCGGGCGGCCGCACCGAGGGCGTCGTAGAGCGGTGTGTCGATCGGAGAGCGGGTCGCGGCTTCGAACCCCTCGCCCTCGATCGTCACGTCGGCCATGAGCTCGCCGAGCGCCTCGCGGAGGTATGCGTCGACATCCGCCGCCGCGATGCCGGGCAGCACCCGGATGTCGAGGGTCACCGTCGCGAGGGCGGGAATGACGTTGTCCTTGTCACCGGCCCGCACGACGTTCGGCGAAACGGTCGTGTGGGTCGAGGCGTGCGCGAAGCCGGCGAGGGTGCCGAGTTCGTGCAGGGCGTCGATGATACGCACGGGGTCGAGGAGCCGGGCGGCGAGCGCCGGGTCGAGGTCGAGCGCAGCGACGTAGCGGCGCCAGTCCGGGGTGATCTGCACGGGCGCGTGGTATCGGGAGAGCCGGTACACCGCATCCGCTGCGATGATGGCGGCGTTGCGGGCACCCCAGGGCGCCGAACCGTGCCCGGGGGTGCCGTGCACGACGAGGCGACGGCCGGCGAGGCCTTTCTCGCCGATCGTCGTGGAGATGGAGGGGGTGGGGCCGACGGGCACGCCGCCGGACTCGGTGAGGACGAAGTCGGCGTCGATCAGGTCGAGGCGGTTCTCGGTGAGCCACTCGACGCCCAGGCCGCTGCCGGCCTCCTCGTCGGCGACGGCCGCGAACACGAGGTCGCCCCGGGGTCGGAATGAACCGGTCGCGATGGCACGTGTGACGGCGGCGTAGCTCGCGGTGAGGCAGAGCATGTCGAGAGCGCCTCTGCCCCAGATCTCGCCGTCGACGATCTCCGCCGCGAACGGGTCGCGGCTCCAGCCGGCCTCGTGCACGGGGACGACATCGAGGTGGCCGACGAGGGCGAGGGAGGGCGCGCCGGGGTCCGTTCCGTGGATGCGGGTGATCAGGGAGGCCCGGCCCGGGTGCGGTTCGACGACCTCGAGGTCGAGGCCGGAGCCGGCGAAGAAGCCCTCGAGGGTGCGCACACTGCGGATCTCGCCGCCGGAGTCTGCTGTGCCGTCGTTGACGCAGGCGTTGCGGATCAGGTCGCGCAGCAGGTCGACAGTGGCGCGGGTGAGCGCGTCGTCGGGGTGCGTGCTGCCCGGAATGATGCTGCCGGGAAGGGTGTCGTCTGCGATGGTGCGGTCCTTTCGACAGGTGCCCACACTCTACCCGAGCGGATGCCGGGCTCGGGTCGGCTCAGCTCAGCTCAGGCCGCGATACGACCGGCCGCTTCGATGGCCGCGAGCTGGCGCTCGAGGCTCTTCAGCAGCAGCGGGAGCTGGTCGGCGGGAGCGTCGGGGGCCTCAGGGTGCCACTGCACGCCGGTGATCGGCGCGAACTCGTGCTCGACGGCCTCGATGAGCCCGTCGGGGGCCACCGCTGCGGCGAGGAGGCCGGTGCCGAGGCGGTCGACGCTCTGGTGGTGCGCGCTCTGCACGGCGGCGAACGCGCCGCCGAGGCTGTCGGCGAGTACGGTACCCTCGAGCAGTTCGACGGTGTGTTCGCGGAGGATCCGGTCGATCGGCACGTCGACGTTGCGGTGGATGCCTTCGTCGATGTGCTGCACGATGCTGCCGCCGAGGGCGACGTTGATGATCTGGAGGCCGCGGCAGATGCCGAGCAGCGGGGTGCCGTGCTCGAGGGCGCGGCGCACGAGCGCAAGCTGGCCGTCGTCGGCGACCGGGAAATGCAGGGTTTCTTCCGGGTAACCGGAGACGCCGCCGTAGAAACGGGGAGTGATGTCTTCCCCGCCGAGGATGACGATCGCGTCGGCATCCGCTGTCGCGGTGAGCAGGGTGGCGATGGTCATGTCGGCCGCGGCGAGGCGGGTGACGGCCCAGCCGCCCTGTTCGGCTGCGGCCACGACGGTTCCGTTGAGGACCTGGACCTTGGCGTGGTACGCGGGCCGGTCCGGGCGGCTTCCGATGACCTCGACGACCGCGAGGCGCGGGGCGGTGGTCTCGGCCATGCTGCCCTCCAGGCTGTTTCATCGTATGCGGTGTTCCCAGTGTGGGCACTGCCGGCTCCGGACGCGAACGGGGCCGTCACAGTCCGCAACAGAAGGTTCGTAGACGGGTAGGTCTGGCCGTTCTATGCTCGCGGCAGGAGGGCACCGGGCACCCGCCCTCGCCTGCCATTCCCGCGCCGAAGGAGGCGAGTCCATGCGGTCACGACGGCTGCTGTTCCTGGGGGTCGTCCTCGCGGTCGTGGGCCTCGGGGCAGGGCCGGGGACTCCGGCATCCGCCGAGGATCCCCCGAGCTTCGGGTCGAGCCACGTGGTCGACAGGGTCGGCGCCCTCGGCTCCCGCACCGCGGAGGTGACCGCCGCCCTCGACCGGCTCTACGCGGAGACCCGCACCGACCTCTTCGTCGCCTACGTCGACAGCTTCACCGGAGTCGCCGACCGCCAGCAGTGGGCAGACCAGACCGCCGACGAGAACGGGCTCGGCACCAACGATGTGCTGCTCGCCGTCGCAACAAGCGACCGCCAGTAGCAGCTCTCGGTCGCGCAGAATTCGACCCTGACGGATGCGCAACTTCTGGAGGTCGAAACCGTCGCGATCGAACCGGCCCTGCGCGTGAACGACTGGGCCGGGGCGGCGATCGGCGCCGCGAACGGCTTCGCGGCGACGATCGGCGGCCAGCCGGTTCCAGCGCCCTCGCTCACCCCCGGTACCGCGAATCCCGGAGGAGGGGCCTCCGGGGGCGGCCTCATCACGGTGATCCTCGTGGCGCTCGTCGTTTTCATCGCGATCGTCGCGGGGACGATCGTGTTCTTCGCTCGCAGACGGCGGGGCGCGGCGGTGGCTGCAGCCGGTGCAGCCGGTGCAGCGCCTCCCGTCGGAACCGGGCAGCCCGCCGCCCTCTCCACCGAAGAGCTCTCCCGGCGGGCGGCGACCGCCCTCGTCCAGACCGATGACGCCGTGACGTCGAGCGAGCAGGAGCTCGGCTTCGCCCTCGCCCAGTACGGTCAGGAGGCCACGGAGGCGTTCCGCACGGCCCTCGACTCCGCGAAGGCCGCGCTCCGGGCCGCGTTCACCCTCCAGCAGAAGCTCGACGACGCCGTCCCCGACACCGAGGAGCAGCGCAGGGACTGGTTCCTCGCCATCCTCGACGGCTGCGAGCAGGCCAACACGACCCTCGACGACCAGGCGGCGGACTTCGCCGCGCTGCGCCAGCTGGAGAAGAACGCTCCGGCCGCCGCGGCATCCGCTACCCGCGATACCGACGCCGCCGAGAGCAGGATCGCGCCCGCCGCCGCCCGTATCGCCGAACTCGCCGGCCGGTATACCGCGGCCGCACTCGGGACCGTCGCCGACAATGCCGACCAGGCCAGGGAGCGCATCGCCTTCGCACGCATGGCACTGTCGGAGGCCGGCAAACGGATCGAGAGCGACCCGCCGGGAGCAGCCGTCGGGATCCGTGCGGCGGAGGAATCGGTCGACCAGGCCGGGCTGCTGCTCGATGCCGTCGACCGGCTCGGAACCGACCTCTCCGCGGCGGCGGACCGGGTCTCGGCCACACTCGCGGAGTTGCAGGGGGATCTCGCCGCGGCCCGCGCGCTGCCCGCCACCCCTGCCGGCGTCATCGCCGACACCGAACGCGCCGTCGCCGAGGTCTCCGCCCGGCTCGGCGCCGGACCGATCAACCCGCTCGAACTGCTCGGCCGGCTCGAGGCGACCAACGCGCGCATGGATGCCGCGCTGCAGGGGGTGCGGGACGCGGCCGCCCAGGCGCAGCGCACCGAGGCCGCACTCGACCAGGCCCTGCTCTCCGCGCACGGCCAGGTCTCGGCGGCGGAGGACTTCATCACGGCCAGGCGCGGCGCCGTCGGTGCCGAGGCGCGCACCCGGCTCGCCGAAGCCGGACGTCTGCTCGCCCAGGCCGACGGCACCCACGCGACCGACCCGGGCTCCGCTTTCACCGCCGCGCAGCGCTCCGGCTCGCTCGCCGCGGAGTCGATCACCCTGGCACGAGCGGATGTCGACGGTTTCGCGGGCGGGCCCGGCCCCGGGCCCGGCCCCGGTACCGGCCCCGGTACCGGCCTCGGGCAGGGGGGAGGTCAGGGTGGCGGCACCGGGTCCGGCATGCTCGGCGCCGTCCTCGGCGGGATCCTGATCAACTCGGTTCTCTCCGGCAACCGCGGTGGCGGTCTCTTCGGCGGCGGCACATTCGGCGGCGGCCCCTTCGGTGGTTCGCGCGGCCGGGGCGGTGGCGGCGGGTTCGGCCTGCCGGGCGGCTTCGGCGGTGCGGGCACCCGGTCCCGCCGCGGCGGGGGCGGGAGGTTCTGACTCACTTCACCCCATACAGCGGAAGCACACAGACACGCGCCACACTGGACCCGCCCGCAGAATCACTCGAAAGGACACTGTCATGACCAAGCAATCCATCTTCGGCCGCATCGCACAACTGGCCAAGGCGAACATCAACTCCCTGATCGACTCGGCAGAAGACCCGAAACTCATGCTCGACCAGATGGTGCGCGACTACAGCAACAGCATTTCGGATGCCGAGGGTGCCATCGCGGAGACGATCGGCAACCTGCGCCTCCTCGAGGACGACCACCGGGAGGACGTCGAGGCCGCGGCGGAGTGGGGCGGGAAGGCACTCGCCGCGAGCCGCAAGGCCGACGAGCTGCGCGCAGCGGGCAACACCGTGGACGCCGACAAATTCGACAACCTCGCCAAGGTCGCGCTCGGCCGCCAGTTGCAGTCTGAGAAGGAGGCGAAGGCCGCCGAGCCGCAGATCGCCTCGCAGACCACCGTCGTCGAACAGCTCAAGACCGGTCTCAACGCGATGAAGGAGAAGCTCGGCCAGCTGTCCGCCAAGCGGGACGAGCTCATCGCCCGGTCGAAGACAGCCGCGGCGCAGACCAAGGTCATGGACGCCGTCAAGAGCATCGACATCATGGATCCCACGAGCGAGGTCAGCAGGTTCGAGGACAAGATCCGCCGCGAGGAGGCCAAGGTGCGCGGGGCGAACGAGCTCGCCGCGTCGAGCCTCGACGCCCAGTTCGAAAGCCTCGAAGACCTCGGCGAACTGACCGAGGTCGACGCCCGCCTGGCGGCGCTCAAGTCCTCCGGCGCGAGCGAGATCGAGAAGTAGCCCACGGCGCTAAACCGCCGAGAGGGCACACTTTTGAGTTCGGAGAACGTGCGCGGTGCCCTCGCGCGCGACAACCCGCGAGGCGCATACTGGAGTATGGCTCCCTCCTTCGTTGTCGTGCCGCAATGGCAGGGTTCGGTTTCTCCGCGCGCAATGCGCCTCAGCGATGGTGCGGAGGCGATCCGGGGTGATCTCCCGTCCTCCGCGACCGTCGAAGTCCCGGTTCCGGTCGAGGCCGGCGACGCGCAGGACACCGGCATCGACCGGTTCTCGAGCCTCGTCATGGTGCGCGAGCGCCTCACCCGTGCGCTGCGCGACTGCGTCACCCCCGTCCTCACGATCGGCGGCGAGTGCGGCGTCTCGCTCGCGGCCGTCGGCCACGCCTCGGCGCGGCATCCGGGCGGCCTTGCCGTGGTCTGGCTCGACGCGCACCCCGACCTGCACACCCCCGAATCATCGCCTTCCGCAGCTTTCGGCGGCATGGTGCTCCGGGCGATCGCCGGCGAGGGTGTCGACGGGCTCGTGCTCGGCGCGGACGAACGGGTGCCGTTCGACCGGATCGTGATCGCGGGAGCCCGCGACATCGACCCGGCCGAAGCCGAGCTCATCGGTGCGGCGGGCATCCGCAGCCTGTCGATCGAGGAGCTCGAGACGCCGGACGGCATTCTCGCCGCGGTCCGCGCGACGGGGGCGACCGCGTTCTACCTCCACCTCGACCTCGACGTGCTCGACCCCTCCGTGCTGACCGGGCTCTCGAACCTCCTGCCCTTCGGACTGAGCGTCGAGACCCTCGGCCGCACGATCACCGCGCTCAGGGCCGAGTTCGAGCTCGCCGGCGCCACGATCGCGGGCTTCGCGCCCGCCTCCCCCGAGGCCGCGAACGACGACCTGCCGAGCATCCTCCGGATCATCGGCGCCCTCACCCGCTGACCCGCGCACCGCAACGTCCGAGATTTTCGCCACACGCCGTGAATCCGGGCAGTGGATGCCGCGGGTCGCGCACAACTCCGACGTTGCGTTGTCCTGCACCGCGGGCAACGCCCCGAAACCCACCAGCACCAGGAAGGCATCCGTGAGCGAGCAGCGCAGCACCGAACAGAGCCGAACAGAGCACGACCCCGGCGGGCAGGACCGCGCCCACCAGGAACTCCGGGTGCTGACCGAGCGGCGCGGGCACGTGCTCCTGATCGGGCTGAACCGGCCGGAGAAGCGCAACGCCGCCGACCTGCTGATGCTGCAGCAGCTGTCCCTTGCCTACGGCGAGCTCGATCGCGACCCCGGGCTCAGGGTCGGCCTCGTCTACGCCGTCGGCGAGCACTTCACGGCCGGCCTCGACCTGGCCGACATCGGCCCGCGCCTCGGCCCGGACGGCATCGACATGGTGCCGGACGGCGGGGTCAACCCCTGGCAGGTCGACGGCCGAGCGGTCTCGAAGCCGGTGGTGATGGCCGTGCAGGGTACCTGCCTCACACTCGGGATCGAGCTCATGCTCGCGAGCGAGATCTCGGTCGCTGCCGCCTCGACGCGGTTCGGGCAGATCGAGGTGGCCCGCGGCATCCTGCCGTTCGGCGGAGCCACGATCCGGTTCCCCCGCGCGGTCGGCTGGGGCAATGCGATGCGCTGGATCCTCACCGGTGACATGTTCGATGCCGCGGAGGCCCTGCGGATCGGGCTCGTGCAGGAGGTCGTCCCCGACGGCACCGAGTTCGACCGGGCGCTCGAGCTCGCCGGGCGGATCGCCGCCCAGGCCCCGCTCGCGGTGCAGGCGACCCTCGCGAGTGCGCGAGACGCCGTGCGACTCGGCGATGCCGTCGCGGAGGCCGGGCTGCAGCCGACCCTCGGCGTGCTCGCCGCGAGCGAGGACGCCCGGATCGGCATGGAAGCATTCCGCACCAGAACCGCCGCGGAATTCGTGGGGCGCTGAACCACGTGACTCATCGACGACAGGAGACACCATGAACGACCAGACCACGACCTACGACGTCATTGTGATCGGCGGCGGCGCCGTCGGAGAGAACGTCGCAGACCGCACCGTTCAGGGCGGGCTGAGCACGGTCATCGTCGAAAGCGAACTCGTCGGGGGCGAGTGCTCGTACTGGGCGTGCATGCCGTCCAAGGCCCTGCTGCGGAGCGGAGCGGCACTCTCCGCCGCACGCCGGGTCGGCGGAGCCGCCGAGGCCGCGACCGGTGAGCTCGACGTCGCCGCCGTGCTGCGTCGCCGGGACTCGTTCACGAGCCACTGGGCGGACGACGGCCAGGTCGGCTGGCTCGACTCCGCGGGAATCGCCCTCGTCCGCGGGCATGCCCGCCTCAGCGGCGTGCGCGAGGTGACCGTCACCGGCACGGACGGGACGACGACCGTGCTCACGGCCCGGCACGCCGTCGTGGTGAGCACCGGGTCCTCCGCCGTGCTGCCCGACATCCCAGGAATCGGCACCGTCGACCCCTGGACCAGCCGCGAGGCCACGAGCGCCCAGCACATCCCGGAGAGCCTCGCCATCATCGGCGGCGGTGTCACCGCGGCCGAAATGGCCACGGCGTACACGTCGCTCGGCGCCCGGGTCACGCTCATCGTGCGCCATTCCCTCCTCGGCAAGGAAGAACCGTTCGCCGGCGAACTCGTCATCGAGGCCCTGCGCGCGGCGGGAGCGACGGTTCTGACCGGCGAGGCTCCCGTTCTCGCGATGCGCTCTGCCGACGGCGACGTCGTACTCACCCTCGCGAGCGGTGGAACCGTCACCGCGACAGAGGTCCTCGTCGCGACGGGTCGCGCACCGCGCACCGACGACCTCGGGCTCGCGTCCGTCGGGCTTCCCGACGGCGGCTGGCTGACCGTAGACGACACCCTGCTCGTTCAGGGCGACGCGGCGGACCTCGCCGGCGACTGGCTGTACGCGACCGGCGATGTCACGCATCGGGCCCTCCTCACCCACCAGGGCAAGTACCAGGCGAGGGCGGCGGGCGACGTGATCGTCGCCCGCGCCTCCGGCCGGGCCGTCGACGACTCCCCCTGGGGCACCCACGTCGCCACCGCAGACCACTCCGCCGTCCCCCAGGTCACCTTCACCGATCCCGAGGTCGCCTCGGTCGGGCTCAGCCAGGCGGCGGCAGAGAAGGCCGGCCTCCGGATCCGGGTGCTCGACTATCCGATCGGAAGCGTCGCCGGAGCGAGCCTGCAGGCCGATGGCTACACCGGCATGGCCAGGGCCATCGTCGACCTCGACCGGGAAGTGCTCATCGGCGTCACGTTCGTGGGCCAGGACGTCGCGGAACTCCTGCACGCGGCGACCATCGCCGTCGTCGGCGAGGTACCGATCAGCCGGCTCTGGCACGCGGTCCCGGCCTACCCCACGATGAGCGAAGTCTGGCTGCGCCTGCTGGAGGCATACGGCAGGCCGTAGCGCGGCATCCGCTGCCGCAGCCGGCGCTGACGGCGGCTGACAGCCGCTGACAGCGCGCGGCAGCGGGGCGACAGCGGGGGAATTGTCTACTGGTGTCCTACCCAGGAGGCACCATGACCGCAGCAATCGAAGCCCGCGGGCTCACCAAACGATTCGGCACGACCCAGGCACTCGCCGGAATCGACCTCACCGTCGGACCCGGCCGGGTGCTCGGCGTCCTCGGCCCCAACGGCGCGGGCAAGACCTCCGCCGTGCGCATTCTCGCGACCCTGCTGAAGCCCGACGCCGGCACCGTCACGGTCGCCGGCTTCGACGTCGTCACCCACCCCGTCGACGTGCGCCGCCGGATCGGCCTGACCGGCCAGTACGCGAGCGTCGACGAGGACCTGCGCGGCGTCGAGAACCTCGTGATGATCGGGCGCCTCCTCGGGCTGTCCCGCTCCGATGCGAAGGCCCGCGCCGCCGAGCTCCTCGAGGAATTCGAGCTGACCGACGCCGGTGGCCGCCTCGCCAAGACCTATTCCGGCGGCATGCGCCGCCGCCTCGACCTCGCGGCCTCGCTCATCGGCCGTCCGAGCGTCGTCTTCCTCGACGAACCGACCACGGGCCTCGACCCCGCCAAGCGCGACGACGTCTGGGAGATGATCCGCACCCTCGTGCGCCAGGGCACGACCGTGCTGCTGACGACGCAGTACCTCGAAGAAGCGGATGCCCTCGCGAACGAGATCACCGTCATCGACCACGGTCTCGTCATCGCCCACGACACCCCGGAGGGCCTGAAGCGCCAGGTCGGCGGGCAGACCCTCGAGGTGCGGCCGGCCGACGACCGGGACCTGGACCGCGTCACCGCCCTGCTCGCCTCCGTCGGCACCCGCGCCCCCGAGTTTCCAGCCCCGAGCCTCGTCTCGGTCCCCGTCGCCGGCGCGGATGCCCTCACCGCGACCGTCGCCCGGCTGCACGCCGAGAACATCGCCGTCACCGAGCTCTCGCTGCGGCTCCCGAGCCTCGACGAGGTCTTCTACTCCCTGACCGGTCACACGCCGGCAGTACCCTCCGCCACCGGCCTCGTCACGGAAGGAGCCGCATCATGATCGTCCGCGACTCGCTGATCCTCGCCCAGCGCACCGTCACCAAGATGGTGCGGAACCCCGAGCAGTTCCTCGACGTCTCGGTGCAGCCGATCGTGATGACGGTGATCTTCGTGTTCATCTTCGGCGGCGCGATCGCCGGGACGAGCCAGGACTACCTCCAGTTCGCGCTTCCCGGCATCATCGTGCAGACGATCATGACCACGGCGATGACCATCGGCGTCAACCTCAACTCCGACCTGAAGAACGGGGTGTTCGACCGGTTCCGGTCCCTGCCGATCGCCCGGTCCGCCCCCCTCATGGGCGCCGTGACTGGCGACGTGGTGCGGCACAGCATCGCGATCGGCGTCACCCTCGCCTTCGGCGCGGCGATCGGCTTCCGCTTCCTGACCCCGTGGTACTCGGTTGTGACGGCCATCGTGCTCATGATCGTGTTCGCGATGAGCCTGTGCTGGACATCCGTGTTCATCGGCATGCTCGCCCGCAGCTCGGGCGCCGTGCAGGGTTTGTCGTTCCTGATCGTCTTTCCGCTCACCTTCGGCTCCTCGGCGTTCGTGCCCGCGGCGACCATGCCCGGCTGGCTCCAGGGCTGGGTCGCGATCAATCCGGTCACCCACGTCACCGACGCGATGCGCGGCCTCCTGGTCGGCAACTCGATCATGACCCCGGGCACAAGCGTCGGCGGCGAAGTCCTCTGGGTGCTGCTCTCCTGCGTCGTCCTCGTCGGCGTCTTCTTCCCCCTGGCGATGCGCGCATACCGCACGAAGCTCTAGCGCGATTCCCTCCCGCGCGCGGGGGCGGGATCAGCCGGCCGGGTCGATCAGGGCGCGGAGGGTCGCGAGGGCGTGCGGGCGCGAGGAGGGCGCCGGCGTCGCCCGGTCGATGCCGTGGGCGGCGGCGGCCTGTTCGATCGCGATCGCTCGCGGTTCGAGGCGGTCGTAAGCCCCGATGATCGCCGAGGAGAGGTCGAGCGCCCGCACGGCCTCCTCGACCTGCCCGCGGGCGAGCGCGAGGCCGCCGAGACTCAGTGCGACCTGGCCGATCACGGGGTGGTCGAGGCTCGCGATCGCGGCATCGGCGGCCACGCGAATGGCCCGCTCCGCGGCATCCGCGTCGCCCTGAAGGAGCTCGAGCTCCGCGCGGCGCACCCCGATCATGGCGACGAGCTGGGCGGGCATGTTCGGCCAGCCGGACGCGAGGTCCTCGATCCTGGCGAGCCGGGCGCTCGCGGCTCCCGTGTCGCGGTCGTTCAGGTCGAGCACGAGTGCGGTGGCCTCGGCCTGGATCACGGTGAAGATATTGCCGGACTCCGCAGCCCCTGCGAGGAGTTCATCCGCGCGCTCCCGCGCCGCCGCGAGCCTGCCCTGCCGCAGCATGATCGACACGGCGAGCGCCTGCTGCTGGGCGAGGTCCCAGCTCGAGGTGATGCGGCTCATGTTCGCGGTCGACGCGTCCGTCACGTCGAGCGCCTCGTCCAGGCGCCCCTGCAGGCTGAACCACTCCGCGCGCATCTGCTGCGCGAGGGCGAGGCCCCAGAGGTCGCCGATCGCCTCGAACGCGCGCACGGCGTGGGCGGATGCCTCGCCGAGCTCGGCGATGTCGCCGCGGTTCTGCGCCGTGGCGGCCCGAATCACGTGCAGCATGGCCGCGGGCCAGGGATCAAGGCCGAGTTCCTCGCCGCTCGGGATCCGCACCCGCAGCATCCAGCCCTCCTCTCCGAACGAGGTCCGGAACGCGGACAGGAGCGGGAAGGCGAGCTGCATCAGTTCGCCGCCCCTCCCCGGCGGGTCCTGCGCCCACGCGTCGAACGCACGCCGTGCGGCCTCGGCGAGCGCCTCGGGGACGAGTGCCGAGTCACGAGCGGCATCGGGATTGGCCTCCTCTGCGGAGAAGGCCCGGACGACCGGCGTGAACAGCACAATGGCGCGTGCTTCATCGCTGTCGACCTCTGCGGCCAGTTCGCTCACCGCGCCGAGCCAGACGCCGAGCTCGTCCCTCCGCTCCCGGATCCCCCAGTACCACACGCAGGCGAGCGCGACCCGGACCGCGGGCTCGGCGAGACGCGCGCTCGTTGTGTACCGGAGCGCCGCAGTCACATTGTCGTCTTCGGCGTCGAACCACGCGATCGCCTCGCGGATCCGCGGCCCGCGCATCAGCGCATCGGCGGCCTCCGCCCGCACCGCGATGTATCCGGCCTGCGCCGCGCGCTCGGCCGCGAGGGTCCCGGCCTCCGCGAGCCGTTCGATGCCGTATTCGCGGATGGTCTCGAGCAGCCGGTAGCGTCCGCGTTCGCGGTGCAGCAGCGACTTGTCCACGAGGCTCTCGAAGACGGATGCCCCGACGAGCCCGGCCGTGGCGGCGACGTCGGCCGCATCCCGGGTGTCGATCCCGGCGGGGAACACCGCGAGCCGGCCGAGCGCCGTGCGTTCGTCCGCCGAGAGCAGGCTCCAGCTCCAGTCGATCAGGGCGCGGAGGGTCTGGTGCCGCGGCAGTGCCGTGCGGTACCCGCCGGTGAGGAGGGTGAAGCGATTGTCGAGGCCGTCGAGGACCTCGTCGAGGGTCATCGTGCGGAGCTTCGCCGCGGCAAGCTCGAGGGCGAGCGGCAGCCCGTCGAGGCGCGCGCAGATCCGGGCGGCGCCGGCCAGTTCCCCGGTAGCGAGGCCGGCGCCCCGCGCGGCGAGGGCCCGCTGGCCGAACAGCTCGAGAGCGGCGAACTCGCGCAGGCGCTCCGGCGACCCCGGCGTGTCCGGAGTGTCGATGGCGGCCTCGAGCTCTGACTCGCTCGGGTGCGGCAACGACCCGACGGTGACAAAGGACTCGCCGGGGATTCCGAGCGGCTCGCGACTCGTAGCGAGAATCGTCAGTGCGGGCAGCGCGCCGAGCAGGCTCTCCGCGAGCCGCGCGGCCGCGTCGATGACGTGCTCGCAATTGTCGAGCACGAGCACGACCGCGCGCCCGAGAAGCGCCTCGACGACCCGTTCGAGGCTGCCCACGGGCTCGACGGGCGCGTCCGAGGTGCGCAGTTCGCGCCCGGTGGCCGCGAGCACCGCGGCGAGCACCTCGCCCGGACCCACCGGGGCGAGCTCGACGAGCACGGCACCACGGATGCCCGCTGCCGTTTCGAGCGCGAGGCGCGTCTTCCCGATTCCCCCGGTTCCGACGATCGTGACCAGCCGGGACACGGCGAGCTGCTCCTCGATCGCCGCGAGTTCACGCTCCCGGCCGACGAGGCGGGTGAGGGACACCGGGATGCCGCGGGCCGCGGAGGGTGCGAAGGCCACGGAGGGTGCGCAGCCATCCGGGGCTGCGCCATCCAGGGCTGTGAGTTCGAGTGCCCTGGCCCGGTCGCGGGCGAGGTCGCGGAGGAACCAGTCGAAGTCCGGGGACGGGATCCAGGGTTCGCCAGCCCAGAGCGCGAGGGCCGCGAGCGCGGCGCGTCGGGCATCCGCCGGCAAGGCAGTCCCCGCCGCGGCAACCGCCTCGGCCACGAGGTCTTCGAAACGGAGTGCGTCGACATCGGACCTGGCGAGCAGGAGGCGGTAGCCGCCGACCGTCGACTCGATCACTCCGGGAGGGAGCTGGGCCCGGAGCCGGGAGACGATGGACTGGAGGGCGGCCCGCTGGTTCTCGGGCGCATCGCGGGACCAGACGTCCTCGGAGATCGCCCGGTAGCTCACCGCCGTTCCCGCGTCGACGGCAAGCCGGAACAGCACGGCGAGCTGCATCGACCCCGTCACGGGAACCTGCCGTCCGTCGTGCTCGACACTCAGTCCGCCCAGCAGTCGAATTCGCACGGGGTTAACTCTAAGTGCCGGTCAGGCGGCATACGCTTGAGTGATGCTCCGGATCCTTTTCGATTCCCCCCTCAGCAGGGCCGGGTATCTCTATGCGACGGCCGTCGGGCTGGTCTGGGGAGGGCTCCTCAGCACCGGGCGCGTCGAGCGGCGCGGCGGCCTGATCGTCTTCCGTGGCCTGCCGAACTGGGCCTTCGGCCGCGGCGGGTCCTGCGTCGGCGGCTGCTACCTCACCCGGGACAACGTCTCCGACGCGATCCTCGAACACGAGGCCGTGCACAAACGGCAGTGGCAGCGCTACGGCATGCTGTTCCCGCTGTTCTACCGCGCGGCCGGCAGCAACCCGCTCACCAACCGTTTTGAAATCGAGGCCGGCCTGGAAAAGGGCGGCTACCTGACCAAGAGGAAGTCATGACCGACACGTCCGAAGCATCCGCACCGTCCGCTCGCACCATCATCATCACCGGGGGCAGCGACGGCATCGGCGCGGCCGCGGCCCGCGCGCTGAGCCGCACCGGCGCATCCGTCGTCATCGTGGGACGCTCGGCGGCCAAGACCGCCGCCGTCGCAGCACCGCTCGGCGCCGACTCGTTCACCGCCGACTTCGCCAGCCTCGACGAGGTGCGCGCTCTCGCCGCGACCCTCCTTGAGCGCTACCCGCGCATCGACGTGCTCGCCAACAACGCCGGCGGCATCATGGGCAAGCGGGTCCTCACCGTCGACGGCCACGAGAAGACCTTCCAGGTCAACCACCTCGCGCCGTTCCTGCTCACGACGCTCCTCACCGACCGGCTGCTGGAGAGCCACGCCCGGGTGATCAACACCGCGAGCGTGGCGAACAGCGTCTACGCCCGGTTCGACATCGACGACCTCGATGCGAGCGCGAAGTATTCACCCAACCGGGCTTACGGCAACGCCAAGCTCGCCAACATCCTCTTCACCCGCGAGCTGCACCACCGCTACCACGAGCAGGGCCTCACGACTGCGGCGTTCCACCCCGGCGTCGTCGCGACGAGTTTCTCGTCGAACTCGACGAGCGTGATGCGCTTCATCTACCAGACCCCGCTCAAGCGGATGCTGATCACACCGGAGCAGGGCGCAGACACCCTGGTCTGGCTCGCCACGGCTCCCCTGGACGAATGGATCTCCGGCGAGTACTACGACAAGCGCCTGGTCGCGAAGGCGAACAAGCTCGCCTACGACCCGGCGCTCGCCGCAGCCCTCTGGGAGCGCAGCGGGGCGATGGTGGCTGCGACCGCCCAGGCCGCACCCACCCTCGAATAGCCGCTACGGCGTCCGCCCGCTTACTCCGAGTACCGCGTTACTCCGAGTACTGGGCGGATGCCTCTGCGAGCATGTCCGCCTCTGCCCACGTCGCGAGGTTCGCGCGCAGTGCAGCGCCGAGCGTGGCGTCGACGCTCGTCCAGTACCAGATCGCGCGTTCGGTGACCTCAGGGCGCTGCACGCCGCTGATCGCACCCGTGATGGTGTCGAGGAAGCGGGCCTTGGCCGCGTCGTCGAACACGTCGCGATAGAGCGTCCCGGCCTGGCCGAAGTCGCTGTCCTCGCTGCGCAGCACGGCGGCGGCACGGAGCAGCTCGCCGTCGTTCTCCCAGCTGCCCTCGCCCGCGAGCAGCGGGTCGGCCACCGGGCCGCCGAGCGAGTTCGGCGCGTAGTTCGGGGCCTCTGGAGCGTTGAAGTGGTGCCTGCCGGCGCCGTCCTGCGAGTAGTTGTTCACCGGGGCTGCGTGCGGGGCGTTGACGGGCAGCTCAGCGTAGTTCGTGCCGACCCGGTATCGCGCGGCATCCGGGTAGGAGAAGATGCGCGCCATCAGCATCTTGTCGGGGCTCGCCGCGATGCCGGGCACGAAGTTGGCCGGCGAGAACGCGGCCTGCTCGATTTCGGCGAAGAAGTTCTGCGGGTTGCGGTTGAGCGTGTGCACACCGACCTCGATGAGCGGGTAGTCGGCGTGCGGCCAGACCTTGGTCAGGTCGAAGGGGTTGAACCGGTAGGTCTTGGCGTCCTCGTACGGCATGATCTGCACCGAGACGGTCCAGGACGGGAAGTTGCCTGCCTCGATCGCGTCGTGCAGGTCGCGGCGGTAGTAGTCGGCGTCTGCGCCGGCGATGAGCTCGGCCTCAGAGCCCTCCATCTCGACGTTGCCCTGGTTGGAGGCGAAGTGATACTTGACCCAGAAGCGCTCGCCGGCGGCATTGATCCACTGGTAGGTGTGCGAGCCGAAGCCGGGCATCTCGCGCCAGGAGCGCGGCAGGCCGCGGTCGCCCATCAGGTAGGTGACCTGGTGCGCGGACTCCGGCGAGAGGGTCCAGAAGTCCCACTGCATCGTGGCATCGCGCAGGCCGGAGCCGGGCAGCCGCTTCTGGGAGTGGATGAAGTCGGGGAACTTGATGCCGTCTCGGATGAAGAACACCGGGGTGTTGTTGCCGACGATGTCGTAGTTGCCCTCCGTCGTGTAGAACTTGACCGAGAAGCCGCGCACGTCGCGCCAGGTGTCCGGACTGCCCTGCTCGCCGGCGACACTCGAGAATCGCTGCAGCGTCTCGGTGCTCGTGCCCGGCTGGAAGACCGCGGCGCGGGTGTACGCGGACACGTCGCCGGTGACCTCGAACACGCCGTGCGCTCCGCCGCCCTTGGCGTGCACGATCCGCTCCGGGATGCGCTCGCGGTTGAACTGCGCGAGCTTTTCGACCAGATAGCGGTCGTGCAGGGCCGCGACGCCGTCCGTCCCGACGGTGAGGGAATGCTCGTCGCTCGCGACGGGGGTTCCGGTCTGGGTGGTGGTCGGCTTGATCGGCCCGGTGTTCGACTCGCTGTTGGACTCGGTGGTCATGCTGCTCCTTTGTTCGACTACATGTGCACTGCGTAGGTCAGGGATGAGTGGGTGGATGGCCGGCCGGGAGATGGGGCTCTGCGCCCGCGGCCTGGCAGTCGGGGCAGAGCCCCCAGTAGGTGACCTCCGCGGCGTGCACGGCGAAACCGGCCGCGTCGCTCGGCTCGAGGCAGGGCGCCTCGCCGACGGCGCAGTCCACGTCCTGCACGGCGGCGCAGCGCGAGCAGATCACGTGGTGGTGGTTGTCGCCGACCCGGCGCTCGTAGAGCGCAGGAGACCCGGACGGTTCGATCCTGCGGGTGAGACCCGCCGAGGTGAAGGCCGCGAGCACGCCGTAGACCGCCTGCAGCGACGTTCCGGGCAACTCGGTCCGCACCACGGCGAAGAGCCGCTCGGCACTCGCGTGCGGGGAATCGTCGAGGGCCCGCAGCACGGCGAGGCGCGGCGCGGTGACCTTGAGTCCCGATCGGCGGATGCTGTCACCGAGCTGCCCTGGCTCGCCCGGCCGCGAGAATCCCGGGTTTTTGCTCGGCGTCCCGGTCGTCGTCATGCCCTCACGCTAACAGTTGTTTTGATTTCCTCAAAACAATTCACCGAATGTTCAGAAACGCCGGATGTTCAGGAAGCGGGGGTCAGGAGCGAGGGTCAGGAGCGGGGAGCGGTGTCGCCGTCACCATCGGCGCCGCCGGCAAGGGCGCCGCGGTAGACGTCGAGCACCCGCGACAGGAAGGCCGCGATGACCTCGCGCTCCTCCGCGGGGAGGTCACGGGTGACCGTGGCGACTCCCCCGATCACCGGCATGAGCGCTCCGACGGCCTTCTCCACCGATTTCGCTGCGGGCAGGACGACGACCTTCCGCCGGTCCGAGGTGTGCGCCTCGCGCCGGGCATGACCGAGTGCGACGAGCCGGTCGACCACAAGGGTGGTCGCTGCCGTCGAGATGTCGAGCCGCCGGGAGAGTTCGCTCGGTGTGAGCGAACCGGCCGTGATCAGGTGTTCCATTGCGGACAGGTCGGTCGGATTCACCGCGAGGGCCTGTCCGACCTGGCGCTCGAACGCCCGGGACAGCACTACGAATTCCCGCAGCTGGGTGCCGATCTCGCCGGAATAGGGCAGGCCGATGTCGTTGTCGCCGACAAGGGGTTGGACGGCGCCGGTCGGCGCACCGCTTGGTGCACCAGCCGGGAGCGGGGACTTGCGAGGCTCTGCCATGACCGCCATACTAGTCCTGACATTGCTAGGATGCTTAGCAATCAGGACTATTGGAGGAAAAGTGCTCGGGATTGTGCGCATCATCACGGGTCGGCGCACGGCCTGGGTCGTCCTCGTCGGCGCCGTCATCGCCGTCGGACTGCTGTTCGCACTGCTGCCGAAGAGCGCCGGGAACGACTTCCCGACGTCCGGGCTGCCCACGTCGAGCCAGGCGGCCAGGGTCGATGCCCTCCTCGCCGACTTCCCCTCGGCGAAGCAGACCTCCGCGATCGTCGTCTGGAACCGCGGTGGCGACACGACCGGCGCGGAGAGCGCGCTGACGGAGACGGACAAGGCCGCGATCACCGCGCAGGCCGCCGAACTCGGCGCACTGTCGACCGCCCCGCGGGCGACCACGCCCCGGTTCAGCGACGACGGGCTCGCGGCGATCAGCGTCGTGCCGCTCGAGGCCGCCGCCGTCAGCGCCGACGTCAAGGGCACGGCCGCGGACATCCGCTCGGCCGCCTCGAGCGACCTGCCCTCCGGCCTGAGTTCCTACGTGACCGGGCCGGTCGGGTTCCAGGCCGACATCTCCAACGCCTTCGCGGGCGCCGATTTCCGGCTGCTGCTCGTGACCGTGATCGTCGTCGCGGCACTTCTGATCATCACGTACCGCAGCCCCGTGCTCTGGATCGTGCCGCTCGTGGTCGTCGGACTGGCCGACGGGCTCGCCGGCGTCGTCGTGAGCGCCCTCGCCGGGCCGTTCGGCATCACCCTGGACGCAAGCGTTTCGGGCATCCAGTCCGTGCTCGTCTTCGGTGCGGGCACCAACTACGCACTGCTGCTCGTCGCCCGCTACCGCGAGGAACTGCTGCACACCGAGAGCAGGAACGAGGCGATGCGGATCGCCGTGCGGAGCGCAGGCCCCGCGATCGCCGCGAGCGGAGGGACCGTCGCGCTGAGCCTGCTGACCCTGCTCTTCGCCGAGCTCTCCGGCAACCGCGCGCTCGGTTTCGCCTGCGCGATCGGTGTCGTCATCGCGATCCTGTTCGCCCTGATCGTCCTTCCCGCCGCCCTCGTCGTCTGCGGCCGCGGGCTGTTCTGGCCGTTCGTGCCGCGCTACGACCCCGCGTCGCCCCGCGTGCACACCGGATTCTGGTCCCGGCTCGGCCGCGGCGTCGCCCGGCGCCCTGTGGCGATCATCGTCGCCTCCGCGCTCGGGCTCGGCGCCCTGAGTCTGGGACTGGTCGGGGCATCCGTCGGGCTCTCGCAGGCGGACCAGCTGCTCGGCAACCCGGAATCGGTGCAGGCGCAGGCCATCGTTGACGCCTCGTTCTCGTCGGGGCTCACGAGCCAGACCATCGTGCTCGCACCGGATGCCTCGGCGACAGAGGCCGCGAGCCTCGCCACAACGACAGCGGGCGTCGCAACGGTGCAGCCGGGCGAGAGCGCGAACGGGCGCACCCGGCTCAACCTGTCGCTTTCGAGCGAACCGGGAAGTGAGACGACCTTCGCCACCATCACCGCGCTGCGCACCGCATACGCGGATGCCGGCGGCGCGGTCGCGGATTCCCTCGTCGGCGGCACAGACGCGACGGCCCTCGACACCCGCACGAGTTCGCAGCGCGACCAGGACCTGATCCTGCCGATGATCCTCGCGATCGTCTTCGGCATCCTCGCCCTGCTGCTCCGCTCCCTCGTCGCGCCGGTCCTGCTGATCCTGAGCGTGCTCGCGACGTTCTTCGCGAGCCTCGGCGCTTCCAACCTGATCTTCCAGAACCTGCTCGGCTTCCCGGCTTTCAATACGAACGTCGTGCTGTTCGCGTTCCTGTTCCTCGTCGCGCTCGGGGTGGACTACAACATCTTCCTCACGACGAGGGCGCGGGAGGAGGCCCGGCTGCACGGCACCCGGGAGGGCATGGTGCGCGCCCTCTCCTCGACCGGAGCGGTGATCACGAGCGCCGGCATCCTGATCGCAGCGGTCTTCGTCGTGCTCGGGGTACTCCCGGTCGTCGCGCTCGCGCAGATCGGCGTGATCGTGTGCCTCGGCGTGCTGCTCGACACCCTGCTCGTCCGCACCCTCGTGGTTCCCGCGCTCGTGTTCCTCACCGGCGACCGGTTCTGGTGGCCGTCGCACCCGGCACTCCGCGAGTAGCGGGGCGCCGAGCGCCGGCAGACCTCGCGAGTACAGTGTCCGCATGACTGCGGTGCTCGAGCGGATGCTGCCGGCGTGGCTCGTTCGGCATCCGCTGCGGTCGGGCTGGGCCTGGCTGGCCCTCTGGGGTGTCGTGGTCGCCTCCGACGCCCTCTCGCCCTGGGTTCCCGGTCCCGGCTGGTACGCGGTCGTGCTGCTCGCCGCGCTGCCGGCCCTCGCGGCGACAGTGTGGCTGCTCGCGGCCACACCGCGCGACCACCTTCCTCCCGCGAACGACTCGGTGCTCGGCCATTTCTTCGTGCGATTCCTCGCGCTGTGTGCGGCATTCCTGGTCTGGGGGGTGTCCGTGGTCGCGAGTTCGTCGATCTCGACGGCGATCCAGGCCGCGGCCAATGACAATGACGCCGAGGTGACCGGGCTCGGCTTCACGCTCATGCTCGCGCGATCCCGGTGGTACTGCTCGTACTGTGGATGGCCTTCGTCGTTCGGTGCAGCTGGTTCCTGCGGCGGTTGCGCGGCTGGCGCGAGCTGCCGGAGGCGCACGCGGTTCCGGAGGACTTCCTGCGGACCAGCCCGCGCTTACGATCCGCGATCGTGGGGCTCGCCCACCCGGGGCTGCTCCTCGCCGGCGGGCTCGGGGCATCCGTGCTCGCCGTGCTTCTCGGCGGACCCGAGTTCACGCTGCATCTCACGCCCTGACCCGCGCCCCCGGACGGGGCAGTGCGGCTCAGCGGGCGAGCGGGCCGCCGACCTTGGTCAGCAGCGTCTGGAACGCGCGGGGTGCCGCGCGGAGCTCCGAGCGGGCCGTGAGCGCACCGGCGGCGTGGAAGGCCTGGGCGACGTTGATGATCTCGTACTGCACGAGCGAACCCTCCTCCTCCGCGAGCACGCGGTACTCGCCTCGGTACCACCAGTCCCCCTGCACCACGATCAGGCGCTCGGCGGGATCGGCCCGGAAATGCCGGTTGATCGTGGCGACCCCCTCGCTCGGTGCGGGCATCAGCGCCGCTAGCAGCCGCACGAACACGGTCTCCGGCGGCGCTTCGAGGTGCCCAGCGAAGGACCGCAGCACGGTGTGTCGAGGCGGCAGCTCGAACGAGACCTCCGGATCGGTCACGGGTTACTTCAGGCTCTTCTGGAGCAGCACGGTTCCGAGCCAGCGGTCGAACTTGAAGCCGACCTTGCCCATCCGGCCGATCTCCTTGAACCCGAAGTCGAGGTGCAGCTTGATCGACGCGTCGGCGCCCTGGTCGGCGATCACGGCGATGATCTCCTTGAGGCCCGCATCCTTGGAGCGCGTGATGAGCTCGCCGAGCAGCACCCGGCCGAGTCCCTTGCCTGTCGAGGCCGCTCCGAGGTAGATCGAGTTCTCGACGGTGAACCGGAACGCGCGCTTCTCTTTCCACGGCGTCACGAGCGCGTAGCCGAGGATCTGACCGGCGGGCGACACGGCCACGATGAAGGGCATGCCGAGCTTGCCGAGGTAGTAGAACTTACTGCGCCAGGCGGCGAGGGTCATCGGGTCGACGTCGAAGGTGACCGTGCTGTTGGCGACGTAGTAGTTGTAGATCTCGCGGATGTACGGCAGGTCGGTGATCAGCGCGTCCCGCATCGAGTACTCGAACGGAGCCTCGGTCTCCGGCGCCGGGCGCAGGTGCCTGGGCAACTGCCGGCGCGGCTGGTATTCCTCTTCAAGCATGGCTGGCTCCTCCCACGGACTTCCAGATTACCCGAGTGTCCAGTCGACGGGCGCTGCGCCCTGCTCGGCGAGGAGCGCGTTCGCGCGGCTGAAGGGCCTCGACCCGAAAAAGCCCCGCCGCGCGGACAGCGGGCTCGGATGCGCCGACTCGATCACCGGGGTGTTGCCGAGCAACGGCCGCAGCCTCGCGGCGTCCTTCCCCCAGAGGATCGCGACGAGGGGCGTGCCGCGGGCGACGAGGGCACGGATGGCCTGGTCCGTGACGGCCTCCCAGCCGTGCCCGCGGTGCGAACCCGGCTCACCGGCGCGCACGGTGAGCACCCGGTTGAGCAGCAGCACTCCCTGGGCCGACCAGGCCGAGAGGTCTCCGGTGCGCAGGGTCACCCCGACGTCCGACTGGAGCTCGGCACCGATGTTCACGAGGCTCCGCGGCAAGGGCCGCACGGCGGGATCGACCGCGAAGGCGAGGCCGAGCGGATGCCCCGGCATCGGATACGGGTCCTGGCCGACCAGGAGCACGCGTACCGCCCGGAACGGTTCGCGGAAGGCGCGCAGCACGGTCGCCGGCGCCGGCAGCCAGGGTCGCCCGGCGGCCGACTCGGCGTCGAGGAAACCGGTCGCCTGGGCCAGCGCGCCCGCCGCGGGGGCGAGGGCCGCTGCCCAGCCGGGGTCGACCGATGACGGGTCGATCGACGACGGGTCGATCACGGCCTAGGCGCCGAAGGTGCTGACGAGTACGCCGTTCTCGGACTGGCTGACCCGCCAGACGCTGCCGGAGCCGACGACGCGGAGGGCGCCTTCCCCGACGATGAGCGCGGTGTTCTCGTCGACAGCGAGGCCGCCGTCGATGAGGCCGGCTTCCGTTGCGGCGATGAGGCGGGACAGGGTTCCCCACTGGGCGGCGTGCACGTCGACGGTGACGTCGAGCAGGCCGATGCCGGGCTGGATGGTGAGTTCGTCGAGGCCTTCAGAGGCCGCTTCCGCGCTGACCTCGACCTCGCCCAGGCGCCAGCCGCCGACGAGGGCACGCTCTGCGGCGATCATGGCACCGGCGGAGTAGCCGAGGTACGGCACGCCGGCGGACACCTGGCGGCGGATCTCGCCTGCGATCGGGGTGAGTGCGGCAAGGTAGGCGGGCGTGAGCCCGCCGCCGACGATGATGCCGTCGACGTCCGCGATCGCGGGCAGGGTCGCCGCGTCGCTCAGTGCGAGTTCGGTGATCTTCGCCTCGAAGACCCCGGCCGCACCGAGCGCCTCGGCGAGCTTCGCGGCGTGCTGGGCGGCGTCGTCAACAGCGTCGTCAACAGCAGCGGTGCCGGGCGCACGCACCGCGATGATCGCGATCCGTGGTTCGTCGCGACCGGCCGCCGTGGCACGCACGGTCGCCTCGGCGAGGAATGGACCGAACACGGCCGCGCTGTGTTCGGCGGCCCAGCCGCCGCCGACGAGGTGGATGCTCATGCGACGACGCCCGCAACGGCAGGCGCGACGACGACATTCTCCACTGCGGAGGGGGCGACGACGGTCGCGACGATGGGGGCGAGCAGGGCCGTCACTTCAGGCGCGTCGACGATCGGCAGCGCCGACCACGGGAACACGATCCAGTCGTCGGTCTCGCGCCAGGTGTAGTCCGGGACGAGGACCGTGCGCGGCTTGGTGTACAGGGTCGCGCAGCGCACCTCGGCCGCCGACTCCCGCAACATCGCGAGCACGAGCGCGAGGGTGCGCCCCGAGTCGGAGACGTCGTCGACGAGCAGCACGCTGAGTCCGGCAAGTGCCGGCGCGTCGAGCATCGGACCGGAGAGCACCGGCTCGGGCAGGCGTTCGTCGACCCCGGTGTAGAACTGCACGTTGATGCTGCCGCAGTTCTTCGTGCCGAGCGCGTACGACATCGCGCCCGCGAGCAGCAGGCCGCCGCGCGCGATCGCGATCACGACGTCCGGGTGGAATCCGCTCGACAGCACGTCGACGGCCAGTTGCCGCGAGGCAGCGGCGAAGTCCTCCCAGCCGAGGATTTCCCGCTGGATGCCGGTCGTGTCAGTTGCTGAGTCGTCTGCTTCGAATGCCATTGTCCAATGGTAGGTCACCGGCCGGTTGGAGGTCGGGTTCCGGTTCAGCGGCGAGGTGCCGTTCCGGGTGCCCGTCATAGAGCGAGAGCGGCCGGATCAGGGAGTTCGAAGCGGTCTGTTCGATGATGTGCGCGGTCCAGCCGGCGATCCGGGAGGCCACGAAGAGGGGCGTGAAGGTCAGGGTGTCGAAGCCCATCAGGTAGTACGCCGGTCCCGACGGGTAGTCGAGGTTCGGCAGGATACCGGTGCGCTCCTTCATCCCCGCCGCGAGGCGCTCGTAGAGCTCGATCAGGTCCGGGCGCTGGTAGTGCTCGACCAGGGTGAGCAGCGCGGTCTTCATCGTCGGCACCCGGGAGTCGCCGTGCTTGTAGACGCGGTGCCCGAAACCCATCACCTTGTGATGCGCGTCGAGGGTCTCCTTGAGCCAGGCATCCGCTCGTTCGCCGGAGCCTTCGCCGAGGCCGATCTGCTCGAACGTGTGCATCACGGCTTCGTTGGCGCCGCCGTGCAGCGCACCCTTGAGGGCGCCGACCGCCCCGGTGATCGCCGAGTGCAGGTCGCTCATCGTGGACGTGATCACGCGCGCGGTGAAGGTGGATGCGTTGAAGGAGTGGTCGGCGTACATGATCATCGACACGTCGAAGGCCTCGACGACGACGAGTTCCGGCACCTCGCCGAAGGTCATGAACAGGAAGTTCGCCGAGTAGCCGAGGTCGTCGCGCGGTTCGATCGGCTCGAGCCCGTGGCGGCGGCGCTGGTCGTAGGCGACGATCGCGGGCATCTGGGACCAGAGCCGCAGGCCCTTGGCCTTGTTCGCCTCCGGGGAGGCGTCGTCGACCTGCGGGTCGAAGGCGCCGATCAGGCTCACGGCGGTCCGCACGACGTCCATCGGGTGCGCGGTCAGGGGAAGCTCGTCGATCACGCGGCGCACGGCGGGCTGGAGGTGGCGGAGGGACCGCTCCTCGTCTTCGAACGCGGCGAGCTCGTCGGGCGTCGGGAGTTCGCCGTTCCAGAGCAGGTAGGTGACCTCCTCGAAGCTCTTCTGCGCGGCGAGTTCCTGCACCGGGTAGCCCCGGTAGAGCAGGGAGTTCGACAGGTCGTTGACCTTCGAGACGCGGGTGCGGTCGACCACGATTCCGGCGAGGCCCTTGTAGACCGTCGGTTCGGTGACGGCTGGTTCGTTCTGACTCATGTCGCTCCTTCGCGTGCGGTGAGTGCGTGGTTACGCGGGCAGGGTGGGGTTGAGGGTGAAATTGAAAACGCCGGAGTCGAAGTGATTGTACGACTCGTAGTCGAGCAGTTCGTAGAGCTTCGAGCGGTGCTGCATCTCTGGCAGCATCGACTCGAGCGAGCCGTGTTCGACGATCGCGTCGAGGCCGCGGTCTGCGGCGCCCATCGCGAGGCGCAACAGCGAGACGGGGAAGATCACGAGGTTCATCCCGACATCGGCGAGCTGCTGCACGGTGAAGAGCTCCCCCTTGCCGAACTCGGTCATGTTCGCGAGCACGGGCACGTCGACGGCCGCACGGATCGCCGCGAATTCGGCGAGCGACGCCATCGCCTCGGGAAAGATCGCGTCGGCGCCCGCGTCGACGAGTGCCTTCGCCCTGTCGACGGCCGCGGCGAGACCGTCGACGGCACGGATGTCGGTGCGCGCCATCACGAGGAAGTTCGGGTCCCTGCGGGCATCGACGGCCGCGCGGATGCGCTTGCTGGCCGTCTCGAGGTCGACGACCTGCTTGCCGTCGAGGTGGCCGCAGCGTTTCGGGTTGACCTGGTCCTCGATGTGCATCCCGGCGAGGCCGGCGTCCTCGAGGGTCTGCACGGTGCGCGCGACGTTCATCGGCTCGCCGAATCCGGTGTCGGCGTCGACGATCGCGGGCAGGTCGGTCATCCTGGCGATCTGCTGGCTGCGCCCGGCGACCTCGGTGAGAGTGGTCAGGCCGATGTCGGGCAGGCCGAGGTCTGCGGAGAGCACGGCGCCGGAGATGTAGACGCCCTCGAAGCCCTTCGCCTCGATCAGGCGCGCGGAAAGCGGGTTGAATGCCCCGGGAAACCGGAGCAGGCGTCCGCTGGCCAGGTCGCGGCGGAAACCCTCGCGCTTGGCGGCGGGGGTGCGTGTCGAATACAACATCAGAAGATTCCATTCGGGATGGGGACCGAGGTGAGCAGGCCGTTGCGGGCCACGATGGTGAGCTGGTCGAGGTCGTCGGCGGCGAGGTCGGGCAGGCGTTCGGCGTCGTCGAGGAAGCGCAGGATCTCACCCTCCTCGAGCACGCCCGCCGCGAGCGTGCGGAACTTGTCAATGTACTCCGCCCGGCCGAAGGGCTGCGCGCCGAGCGGATGCGCGTCGGCGACGGCGAGCTCGTCGACGATCCGCTTGCCATTGGCCAGCTCGATCTCTACCCGGCCGCCGAAGGCCTTCTCGGCGGGGTCGAGCGAGTGGTAGCGTCGGGTCCACTCGACGTCCTCCTCGGTCGTGACCTTGTTCCAGAGGGCGATGGTGTCCGCGCGGCTCGCGCGTTCCGGCCGGTAGGAGTCGACGTGGTGCCAGCTGCCGTCCTGCAGTGCAACGGTGAAGATGTACGGGATCGAGTGGTCGAGGGTCTCCCTTGTCGCACTCGGGTCGTACTTCTGCGGGTCGTTCGCACCGGAGCCGATCACGTTGTGGGTGTGATGGCTCGTGTGGATCACGATCCGGGTGATGTTGGCCGGGTCGGCGAGTTCCGGGTGCTCGCGGTAGAGCTTGCGGGCGAGGTCGATGAGGGCCTGGGCCTGGTACTCGGCGGAGTGTTCCTTCGTGTAACTGTCCAGGATGGCCCGCTTGGCCTCGCCCCGGCCCGGCAGGGCGACCTGGTAGGAAGCCTCCGGACCGTCGAGGAGCCACGCGATGACGCCGTCTTCGCCCTCGTAGATCGGGGTCGGACTCGTCTCGCCGCGCATGGCGCGGTCGACGGATTCGACGGCCATCTTGCCGGCGAATGCAGGCGCGTACGCCTTCCAGCTCGAGATCTCACCCTTGCGGGACTGCCGGGTGGCCGTTGTGGTGTGTAGGGCCTGGCCGATGGCCTGGAAGATCGTCTCGGTGTCGAGGCCGAGCAGGGTGCCGATCCCGGCGGCGGCCGACGGGCCGAGGTGGGCGACGTGGTCGATCTTGTGCGCGTGCAGGCTGATCGCCCGCACGAGGTCGATCTGGATCTCGTAGCCGGTCGCGATCCCGCGCACGAGGTCCCGCCCGCTCAGGCCGCGGGTGACGGCGAGGTGCTGGGCGACGGCGAGGACCGGCGGGATGTTGTCGCCGGGGTGGGAGTACTCGGCGGCGAGGAAGGTGTCGTGATAGTCCAGCTCGCGGACGGCGACGCCGTTGGCCCACGCCGCCCATTCCGGCGAGACCCGGCGGGAACGCTGTTCGCCGAACACGGTCGCGCCGACGCCGTTGAAGGAGCGCGGATGCGCGAGCGCCTGCGAGCGCGCGGCGACGACCGGTCGCCGGGTGAGCGAGGCCGCTGCGACGGCGGCATTGTCGATGACCCGGTTGATGATCATCTCGGTCACCTCGGCGGAGACCTCCACCGGGTCGGACGCGCACTCGGCGATCTTCCAGGCGAGCTGATCCGTGCGGGCCAGGTCTTCGTCGCTGCGGTGGACTCGAACATCGTGAAGCTGCACAGGGTTCCCTTCGGTGGTTCGGTTGGACGGTGGTTCGGGTGGGCGGTGGTTCGGGTGGGCGCTGGTTCGGGTGGGCGCTGGTGCTTCAGTCGGCCTGGGCGGCCGGGTTCGCCTCGAGCGCGGCGAGGACGTTGCTGAGGCTCTGGTGGAGGTGGACGTGGGTGGCGTGGGCGGCGAGCGAGGTATCACCGGCGACGATGGCCTCGATGATGAGCAGGTGCTCGGCCGCCGCCGCCCGCAGCCGGGCCGGGTTGTGCCTGGCGAGCCTGCGGATCCTGGCGAGGTGGGTGCGCACGTTGGCGAGCGCGGTGACGAGGAACGGGTTGCCGACTGCCGCGTCGAGCGCGTCGTCGAAGTCGTCGATGAGCTCGTAGTACCGGTGCAGTCCGGCCTCGCCCAGCAGCAGCAGTTCGGGTGCCGTGCGGAACTGGTCGCGCAGCTCGAGGAAGACGTGGGGGTCGCGCCGGGTCGCCGCGATCCTGGCCGCGTGCTCCTCGAGGGCGCGGCGGAGTTCGTACAGTTCGTGGATGCTGTCGACGGACATCTCCGTGACCATGAAGCCGCGGCCGGCGCGGCCGGCGACGAGCCCGTCGGCGATCAGGCGGGCGATGGCGGCCCGGAGCGGCGTGCGCGAGACGCCGATGCGGTCGGACTGCTCGACCTCGAGGAGGCCGGCGCCCGGGGCGAGGACTCCGTCGAGGATTTCGTCGCGAAGCTGGCGGTAGGCGCGTTCGCTCGCGCTGACGACGGCGACCGGCGGTGCGGCCGTGCGGGTACCCACCGGAGTGGTGTTCCCCGACGTTGGGGTTTCTGTATACACAGACGCCATGCTATTCCCTTTTTACCCGGCGTGTGCAAGACTTCCTGAATTCTATGTATACATAGGAGCTTCAATGGGGAGGTTCACAGTGACATACACAGCGACAGGCACGGCGGGGAGCTACCGCGACTCCTGGCTGCGCTCGACGGATGCCGCGACCCGCGCCGACTTCTGGCTCGAGGCATCCGCCTTCATCGACTGGACCGTGCCCCCGCGCACCGCGCTCGAGGAGCGCGAGCCCGGGACCTGGCGCTGGTTCCCGGACGGCGAGCTCAACACGAGCTACAACGCCCTCGACCGGCACGTGCTCGCCGGCCGCGGCGACCAGGCCGCGGTCATCTACGACTCCGCGATGAGCGGCACCCGGGTCAGCATCAGCTACAGCCGGCTGCTCGACCGCGTCTCCCGGTTCGCCGGGGTGCTGCGCGCCCAGGGCGTCGGCGTCGGCGACCGGGTGATCGTCTACCTGCCGATGATCCCGGAGGCGATCGTGGCCATGCTCGCGTGCGCCAGGATCGGCGCCGTGCACTCCGTGGTCTTCGGCGGCTTCGCGGCGAGCGAACTCGCCGTGCGGATCGACGACGCCCGGCCCACCGTGATCGTGACCGCGTCGGGCGGGCTCGAGCCCGGCCGCGTCGTCGAATACCTGCCGCTCGTGAAGAAGGCTCTTGACCGGTCGCAGGGTTCGGTCCGCACCGTCATCGTGCGGGACCGCGAGTCGATCCCCGGGAGCGCGTCGGACTACGCCGTCGCGGGCACGGACACGGACACGGGCACGGACGCCGTCACCTGGCTCGACTGGGCGACCGAAGAGGATGCCGCGACCCCTGCCGAACCCGTGAGCCTCCGCTCTGAGGACCCGCTGTACATCCTCTATACCTCGGGAACGACCGGGAATCCGAAGGGCATCGTGCGCGACAACGGCGGACACGCCGTCGCGCTCGCCTGGTCGATGCGCAACATCTACGCCGCGGGGCCCGGAGACGTCTTCTGGGCGGCCTCGGACGTCGGCTGGGTCGTCGGGCACTCCTACATCGTCTACGCGCCGCTCCTCGTCGGGGCGACGACCGTCATCTATGAGGGCAAGCCGATCGGCACCCCCGACGCCGGCGCCTTCTGGCGGGTCGTCGAGGACTACAAGGTCACCGTGCTCTTCACCGCCCCGACCGCGATCCGGGCCATCCGCCGGGTCGACCCCGAGCTCGCCGAGCTGCAGAAGTACGACGTCTCGAGCCTGACCGGCCTCTTCCTCGCCGGGGAACGACTCGACCCCGAGACGTACCACTGGGCGAACGACGGGCTGCACTGCCCGGTGATCGACCACTGGTGGCAGACCGAGACAGGCTGGGCGATCTGCGCGAACCCGCGCGGCATCGAGGAAGTTCCGACCAAGCCGGGATCGGCGACGTTCCCGGTCGCGGGCTACGCCATCGAGATCCTCGACTCGAAGGGCCGGCCCGTGACGAAGGTCGGCAAGGAGGGCAACATCGCCATCCGCCTGCCGCTTCCGCCCGGAACCCTGCTCGGTGTCTGGGGCAGCGCGGAGCGGTATGCGAGCGCCTATCTCTCCGCCTTCCCCGGCTACTATGCGACGGGCGACTCCGGCCATTTCGACGCCGACGGCTACCTCTACGTGATGGGCCGCACCGACGACGTGATCAACGTGGCCGGGCACCGACTGTCGACCGGATCCCTCGAGGAGGTACTCACCCTGCATCCGTCGGTCGCGGAGTGCGCCGTGCTCGGAGTGCACGACCCGCTCAAGGGCCAGCGCGCCGCGGGCTTCGTGACGCTCAAGGCCGGGGCGACGATCGACCACGACACCCTCGCCAAGGAACTCGTCGGACTCGTGCGCGAGCACGTCGGCCCGGTCGCCGCCTTCCGTGACGTGACGATCCTCGACCGGTTGCCGAAGACCCGCTCTGGCAAGATCCTGCGCAAGACGATCCGCCAGATCGTCGACGGCGAGCCGTACACGGTTCCCCCGACGATCGAGGACCCTGCCGTGCTCGACGCGCTCAAGCTCGCCGTGCACGGCACCGCCCACACCAGCTGAATCCTCTCCCCCAGACCGCACTACCCAGCACCATCCTCACCGGAGCAAAGGAGCCCCCATGACGGAATCACTGAGAGATGCACGACCGGGAGCGACGCCGTCGTCGATCGACTACGTCGCTTTCGCCCAATCGCCCCGCTTCCTCGAGCTGAAGAGGAGGAGGAACCGGTTCGTGATCCCGCTCGCCGTGTTCTTCCTGGTCTGGTACTTCGGGTTCGTGCTCGTCGCCGCCTACCTGCCCGCCGTGATGGCCATCCCGGTCGTCGGATCGGTCAACCTCGGCCTCGTGCTCGGCCTCGGCCAGTTCGTCACGACCTTCGCGATCACCATGTGGTACGTGTCCTTCTCGAACAAGACCCTCGACCCGATGGGCGCAGCGCTCCGCGCAGAGCTCGAAAAGATGGAGCAGAAATGAGCGCCGGCGCCATGATCGTCCAGACCGCCGTGAAGGCCACGGAGACCAACCCCGTCCTGAACATCTCGATCTTCCTCGCCTTCGTGGCCGTCACCCTGATCGTCGTGATCCGGGCCGGCCGCAACAACCGTTCCGCCGCGGACTACTACACCGGCGGCCGGTCCTTCACCGGACCGCAGAACGGCTTCGCGATCGCGGGAGACTACCTCTCGGCGGCGTCCTTCCTCGGCATCGTCGGAGCGATCGCGATCAGCGGGTACGACGGCTTCCTGTACTCGATCGGGTTCCTCGTCGCGTGGCTCGTTGCGCTGCTGCTCGTCGCAGAGCTGATGCGCAACACCGGCAAGTACACGATGGCCGACGTGCTCTCGTTCCGGCTCAAGCAGGGCCCGGTCAGGGTCGCGGCAGCCACGACGACCCTCGCCGTGTGCTTCTTCTACCTCCTCGCCCAGATGGCCGGCGCCGGCGGCCTCGTGTCGCTGCTGCTCGGCATCAACGACAAGCTCGGCCAGTCGGTCGTCGTCGTCGTTGTCGGCGGCCTGATGATCCTCTACGTGCTCATCGGCGGGATGAAGGGCACCACCTGGGTCCAGATCATCAAGGCGTTCCTCCTGATCATCGGAGCCCTCGGGATGACGATCTGGGTGCTCGCGATCAACGGCTTCAACTTCTCCGGACTGCTCGACTCTGCCGTCGCGGCCTCGATCAGCAAGCCCGCTGAGGCCATCCTCGTGCCGGGGCTCAAGTACGGGCACAATCCGCTCGACTTCATCTCCCTCGCGATCGCGCTCGTCCTCGGCACCGCGGGCCTGCCGCACGTGCTGATGCGCTTCTACACGGTCCCGAGCGCCAAGGAGGCCCGTCGTTCCGTGGTCTGGGCGATCTGGCTCATCGGCGCGTTCTACCTCTTCACCCTCGTGCTCGGCTTCGGCGCAGCGGCGCTCGTCGGCGCGGACGTCATCGCGGCGGCTCCCGGCGGGGTCAACTCCGCGGCGCCGCTCCTCTCGCTCGCGCTCGGAGGACCGCTCCTGCTCGGCTTCATCTCGGCGATCGCCTTCGCGACGATCCTTGCGGTCGTCGCCGGCATCACGATCACCGCGGCGACCTCGTTCGCGCACGACATCTACATGAGCGTGATCAAGAAGGGCAAGGGCGACCCGGACAGCGAAGTGAAGGTCGCCCGCCGCACCGTCATCGTGATCGGCATCCTCGCGATCGCGGGCGGCATCGGCGTGCAGGGCCAGAACATCGCGTTCCTCGTGGCGCTCGCCTTCGCCGTCGCGGCGAGCGCGAACCTCCCGACGATCCTCTACTCACTGTTCTGGCGCGGCTTCACCACCCGCGGAGCGGTCTGGAGCATGTACGGCGGCCTCGCCGCTGCGATGATCCTGATCATCTTCTCCCCGGTGTTCTCCGGCACGCCGACGTCGATGTTCGGCGCTGGGGTCAACTTCGCGTGGTTCCCGCTCAGCAACCCCGGCATCGTCTCGATCCCGATCGGCTTCTTCCTCGGCTGGCTCGGCTCCGTCACGAGCACCCGCAAGGAGGACCCTCTCCTCGCCGCCGAGATGTCAGTCCGCTCCCTCACCGGCCACGGCGCCGAGAAGGCCGTCGAGCACTAGCCCGCAGTTACCTTTCCGGTCGAGAGTTCCCGCTCCACGGGTGACTCTCGACCGGAAGAGTGCGGTTCACGGGCCGGGTCTGGCCGGGCCAGCGGATGCCGCGGGTCAGTCCTTCGGGACGAGGGGGCCGCGCGCGACGCGCGTCGGGGCCGCCTGAGCGACGGGCTTGACCGTGATCAGGTCGAGGTTGACGTGGGCGGGCAGTTCGACGCTCAGCACGATCGTCTCGGCGATGTCCTCCGCGGTGAGCGGGTGCTCCACGCCGGCGTATGCGGCAGCGGCCTTTTCCGTGTCGCCGCCGAAGCGGACGAGGCCGAATTCCTCGGTCTTGACCATGCCGGGCGCGATCTCGATCACCCGGATCGGCTCGCCGTTGAGCTCGAGCCGCAGCACCTCCACGAGGGCGTGGGCCGCGAACTTGGCGGCGTTGTATCCGCCACCGCCGAGGTACGCGACGTGCCCGGCGATGGAGGTGACCGTGACGATGTCCGCGCTGCCAGCGGCATCCGTGCGGAGGCCTGCGGCCTCCTCTCGGAGTGTCTCCCGCAGCAGCGGGAGCACGGCACTCGTGACCCGCTTGACCGCGAGCACATTGATCTCGAACATCCAGGCCCAGTCTTCGACAGGGGCGGTCTCGACGCTGTCGAGGCCGCGGGCACCGCCGGCGTTGTTCACGAGGGCGTGCACGGGGCCGGATGCCGCGAGAAAGTCGCGGAGGGCGTCGACGTCCGCCTGCACCGTCAGGTCGGCCGTGAAGACATCGGCGCCGGTTTCCGCTGCGAGGGCCGCGAGCCGGTCGGCACGCCGGGCCACGCCGACGACGTCCCAGCCGTGGGCCCGGAACAGTCGCACCGTGGCCGCCCCGATTCCCGAACTCGCACCGGTCACTACAACTCGCTTGTTTGCCATGGTCCTATTCTGGCGGCACGAGCAGCGGTCGGGGCACACCCGGGGCACACCCGGTAGATGACGCCGTGCGTCCCTGTCGTTCGCCCGGCCATCGCTCGCCTGCGCGCTCAGTTCGGCGATCCGCTCCTCGAGGGGCGCAGCTGCGGTGATACGTAGTCGCTCGGCCTGTCGATCACCGCGAGCGTGCACCGCGAAACGCAGACGAGACGGTCGCGGCCGTCGCTGATCCTCACCTCCCAGACCTGGACTCGTGCACCGAGATGGATCGGGCGGGCGACTCCCGTCACCCATCCGCTATCGACGTGAGCGTCTCCGCACAGGCGACGGACGCGCCGCCGTGGAGCACCAGCCGTCGCACGGTATCCGGATGCGCCGCCGCCCACGCCACAGCGACCAGCGCACCCATCGACGTGCCGATGAGGTCGAACGGCTCCGGACCGAGCTTCGCGACGACCGCGGCGAGCTGCTCCAGCTCGAAGTCCATCGACGGCGGCCGGCTCGTCGGAGCCGACAGGCCGCATCCGGCGCGGTCGTACCGGATGAGCCGGCGGTCCGCCGCCAGACTCTCGTAGAACGCCCGCTCCTCGGGCAGCTGCCAGCTGAGCTCGAGGTGACTGAGCCACCCCGCTGTGTACACGAGCGGCGGACCGGGGCACACCCGTAGATGACGCCGTGTTTCGGCGACATTGCCGACCCCGCGAGCGCGTGCCTAAACTCGCACCCAAGAGCGATGGACGGTCCACGCTCGTCACGGATTACAGGGAGTTCTTCATGAGCGACAACGCGGCCGCCTGGCAGTTCGAAACCAAGCAGGTGCACTCTGGCGCGCACCCCGACCCGGTCACCAACGCACGCGCCACCCCGATCTACCAGACCACGTCCTACGTGTTCAACAGCGCGCAGCACGCCCAGAACCTCTTCGCCCTCGCCGAGTTCGGCAACATCTACACCCGCATCATGAACCCGACCCAGGCCGTCGTCGAAGAGCGCATCGCCGCGCTCGAAGGCGGCACGGCGGCGCTGCTGCTCGCCTCCGGCCAGGCCGCATCGACCTTCGCCGTGCTCAACATCGCCCAGGCCGGCGACCACATCGTCTCCTCGAGCTCGATCTACGGCGGAACCTACAACCTCTTCAAGTACACCCTCGCCAAGCTCGGCATCGAGACGACCTTCGTCGAGGACCAGGACGATGCAGCAGAGTGGGCCCGCGCCGTGCGCCCGAACACCAAGCTGTTCTTCGCCGAGACCATCGGCAACCCCAAGATCAACGTGCTCGACATCTCGCTCGTCGCCGACGTCGCCCACCAGAACGGCGTCCCGCTCATCGTCGACAGCACCATCGCGACCCCGTACCTGATCCGCCCCTTCGAACACGGCGCCGACATCGTCGTCCACTCCGCCACCAAGTTCCTCGGCGGCCACGGCACGATCATCGGCGGCGTCATCGTCGACGGCGGCACCTTCGAGTGGTCGAAGAACGTCGAGAAGTTCCCCGGCCTCACCGAGCCGGACCCGTCCTACCACGGCGTCAGCTACACGGGCGCTGTCGGCGACGGCATCGCGTACATCATCAAGGCACGCGTTCAGTTGCTCAGGGACCTCGGCAGCGCGATCGCCCCCGCGAGCGCCTGGCAGCTGATCCAGGGCATCGAGACCCTGAGCCTGCGCATCGAGCGCCACGTGCAGAACGCCCAGGACATCGCGGAATGGCTCGAGAGCCACCCCGACATCGCCTCGGTCAACTACGCCGGCCTGCCGTCGAGCCCCTGGTATGCGACCGCCAACAAATACGCGCCCAAGGGCGTCGGCGCGGTCGTCTCCTTCGAGCTCAAGGGCGGGGTGGATGCCGGCCGCGCGCTCGTCGACAACCTCGAGCTCTTCAGCCACCTGGCCAACATCGGCGACGTCCGCTCGCTCGTGATCCACCCGGCCTCGACAACCCACGCCCAGCTCACGCCGGAGCAGCAGCTCACGAGCGGCGTGACCCCCGGCCTCGTGCGCCTGTCCGTCGGCATCGAGAACATCGCCGACCTTAAGGCCGACCTCGAGCACGGGCTCGCCGCCGCCCGCGCCGTAGTCGAGGCCTCGCGCGCGAACGCCTGACCCGCACCGCAGCACCCCTGACCGATTCGACGGAGATTCTGCCGGAATTGTACGTTGCAGGCCGTTTTCGGGCCGCGCGAGGCACAATCTCCGTCGAATTGGTTCAGAGAACGATCCGGATGACGGGTCCGTGAATATCCTGTCGGTATGACTGACCTGCGACCGATCGGATACTGGCTCAAACTCGTCGACCAACTGATCAACGAGCAATTCGCGACGACCCTCGAGGAACACGGGGTGACGAGGCGGCAGTGGCAGCTGCTCGGGATGCTGTCCCGCGGACCGGCCTCGGTCGAGCAGCTCACGAGCGGGGTCGCCCCGTTCCTCGACACCGAGGGTGAGACCGTCGTCGAACACCTCGCCGAACTCGTCGAGAGCGGCTGGGTCACGGTGTCGGAGTCCGGGTACGCGATCACCGACCGCGGCAGGCTCGCCTACCAGCGCCTCGCCGAGGTCGTATCGGTGAACCGGGATGCCGCGACCCAGGACGTCAGCCCTGCCGACTACGCCACGACCCTGGCCACCCTCGAGCGGGTGGCCCGCAACCTCGGCTGGACCGGCGAGCCGGAGTGATCCCTAGGCCGCCGTGGTGCCGGTCGCGGGGATCGAGCTCGCGAGCACGGTGTCGAGGACGGCGGATGCCTCTTCGCTCGTCGAGCTCTGGGCGAGTGCGAGTTCGGAGACGAGCACCTGGCGGGCCTTGACGAGCATGTTCTTCTCGCCGGCGGACACGCCGCGCTCCTGGTCACGACGCCACAGGTCGCGGACGACCTCGCCGACACGGTAGACGCTGCCGCTCGCCATCTTCTCCTGGTTGGCCTTGTACCGGCGCGACCAGTTCCCCGGCTCCTCGACGAAGGATTCGCGGAGAACGTCGAACACGGCCTGGACGCCGGCGCTGTCGATGACGTCGCGCACGCCGACGAGCTCGGCGTTCTCGATCGGCAGCTTGATCGTCAGGTCGTTCGCGTGCACGGTGAGGGTCATGAACTTCTTCTCGATCCCCTTCACGGCGCGGGTCGTGATTTCGGTGATGGTGACCGCGCCGTGGTGCGGGTAGACCAGGGTTTCTCCCACGGTGAAATTCATATGCTGCCTCTGTTCGTTGGTGATGCGGGGTTCTCGCGACCATCGTCGGTCGGTTGTGTGGTGGTGTGTGGGGTGCCGGGTTCGCGGCGTCAGGCCGCGTCGACCAGCCATTCGGGGAGGAATTCGACCAGCTGGTCGACGATCTCGTCGTCCGTGACGTCGAGCTGGCCGCGCATCCAGGCGCTGATCAGGGTGAGCGCTCCCCCGGCCACGTAGGTGGCGAAGGACTCGGGGTGCACGACCCTGGGCGTGCCGGAGAGCACGACGAGCGATTCGACGAGGCGGCGCGAGTACGCTTCGATCTCGTCGTCGTATGCCGTGCGGGTGATCGGCAGGTCGAGCACACTCGAGTACAGCGGGTAGTGCTCCACGATGTGGGAGATGAGCCGCTGGTAACCGACCCGTGCGGCCTGGGCCCCGGTGAGGTCGTCGCTCAGCAGGTCGAACCCGGTCACGCCGATCTCGGCGAACTGCTCGCGGAGGAACCCGGTCGCGAGATCGTCGAGGCTGCTGAAGTGCGCGTAGAACGAACTGCGGCTGATCGAGGCCGTGCGCACGATGTCGCTGACCGAGACGGATGCGACGCGCTGGGTCATGAGCGTGCGGACCGCTGTGAAAATGGCCTGCCTGGTGCGTTCCGCCCGGGGGTCCGAGGCACGCACGGCGCTGATTGTACCGCGCACCACGCTTTCTCGGACATACTCGGTGCGGGTCATCAGGACAGTCTAGCACTTCTCGGACACCTGTCCGAGAAGTGGGCAAGGGGGCCGGATGAGCGCCGCAACAACCGCACGTCTCCAGCCGCACGTCTCCAGCCGCAGGGATCTAGCCGCACGAAACAAGCCGCGCGTAACAAAGGGACGTTGGCGCGTCAGACCGGGCAGAATGAGGGCATATGGAATGGCAGACCTCGGCGGACACGGTCCCGTCCAGCTTCATCACCGAGGCTCAGGCGCGCTCGCTGTTCGGCAAGCCCCCGGCGACGGGCGCGTGGCGCGACGGCGACCCCGTCGGCAACCGCAGGTTCCAGGACGTGGGCGCACTCGACCTCGAGGCCGGCGGGCGACTGGGCGCCGTCCGGATCGCCTACGAGACCTGGGGCGAACTCTCCCCCGCGCGGGACAACGCGGTGCTCGTGCTGCACGCCCTCACCGGGGACAGCCACCTGCTCGGCGCGGCAGGGCCCGGCCACGCGACCGCCGGCTGGTGGGGCGGCATCGTCGGCCCCGGCCTGGCCATCGACACCGACCGCTATTTTGTCGTCGCACCGAACATGCTCGGCGGCTGCCAGGGCAGCACGGGCCCGTCGTCCCTCGCCCCTGACGGCTCGGAGTGGGGCATCCGCTTCCCCTACCTGACCATCCGCGACCAGGTCGCCGCCCAGGTCGCATTCGCCGACCGGATCGGGATCGACGCCTGGGCCCTCGTGGTCGGCGGGTCGATGGGGGGAATGCACGCCCTCGAATGGGCGATCGACCGGCCGGACCGGGTGGAGAGGCTCGCGATCCTCGCGGCCCCGCCCGTGACGACGGCCGATCAGATCGCCCTGAATTCGGTGCAGATCGAAGCCATCCGCAGCGACCCGCTGTTCCGGTCCGGCGATTACTACGACGCCGTCGACGGCGACGGTCCGACCCGCGGGCTCGCCCTGGCCCGGCGGATGGCCCTGCTGAACTACCGCAGCCCGTCCGAGCTCAACGAGCGTTTCGAGCGCGGCTGGCAGAGCCGGATCTCCCCGCTAGGCTCCGGCGGCCGGTTCGCCGTCGAGTCCTACCTCGACTTCCACGGCAACAAGTTCACCCGACGTTTCGACGCGAACAGCTACATCGTCCTCGTCGAGGCGATGAACTCCCACGATGTGACCCGCGGCCGGGGTTCCCTCGCCGAGGCCCTCTCCTCGATCGAAGCAACCACCCTCGTCGTCGGAATCGACAGCGACCGGCTGTTCCCCGTCGAGGGCCAACGCCGGATCGCGGCACACCTCCGCAACGGCCTCGACGGCACCGAACCCGTCGTGCTCTCCTCGAGCTATGGCCACGACGGCTTTCTGATCGAGAATGCCGCCGTCGGCGAGCAACTCGGCCGCCTGCTCCGCTGACCTTCACGACGGCTGGACGTCGGCCGGTTCCGCCGGCTATCACACCGACTTTTCCGCTACCGCCCTGCGATTGACAGGGCAGGCATTCCGGACGACCCTGACAGGGAGCCCGGCCACTGCCTGCCTTGTCCAGACCGCCCAGCGAAGAGGAGTCCCGTGATGAAAGCCGGCTACGTCGTCATGGTCATCGTCGGAACGCTGCTCGCCGTGTCCGGCATCGGCTTGCTCGCGGGCGGAGTCGCCGTTGCAACGGTCGCGGCACAACAGGGCAGGGACGGGTTCCTGACCACGCCGAGCGGCTCATTCTCCGTGGCCTCGTATGCGATCACCTCACCGAACCTCACGACGGAGAGCGACTCAGGCACCGGGACCAGCACCCAGGCGGGGTCCGGCGGGATGCCCTCCGGGCTCGCGACCGTGATGCTCGAGGCGACGAGCGTCCGCGGCACCGGGGTCTTCATCGGCATCGCACCGCGGGCGGAGGTGGAACGCTACCTCGCCTCCGTCGCGCACAGCGAGCTCACCTCCGTGAACTCCACGCCATTCCGCACCGAGTACCGCGAGGTGCCCGGCAGCAGACGTCCCGCCCGTCCGGGCAGCCAGACCTGGTGGACGGTCGCGGCCTCCGGGCCGGGAACGCAGCGCCTGGTCTGGCCGGTCGTGAGCGGCGACTGGGCCGCCGTCGTCATGAACGCGGATGCGACGCAGGGCGTTGACGTAGAGGCGCGGGCCGGCGTCCGGTCCGGCCTCTTCGTGCCTGCGGCGGTCGCCCTGTTGCTCGGCGGCGGGCTGCTGCTCGTGGCCGGGGTGCTCCTCGTGGTCTTCGGCGCGTTGGGCCTCGGGAGGCGCGACGCCGCACAGGGGCCGGACGACCACGACGGCGCTGTCGGAACGACGGGCACTGCCGGAGCGATGGGCGCTGCCGGAGCGATGGGCGCTGCCGGAGCGATGGGTCCACCTGGTCCGGTCTACCCAGCCCGCCTCGAGGGCACACTGCAGCCCGACGTGTCCAGGGGATTGTGGCTCGTGAAATGGATCCTGATCTTCCCGCACGTCGTGGTGCTGTTCTTCCTCTGGTTCGCCACGTTCGTGACGACGATCGTCGCGGGCTTCGCCATCCTGTTCACCGGCCGGTATCCCCTGGCCCTCTTCACGTTCAACGTGGGCGTGCTGCGCTGGAGCTGGCGCGTCGGCTTCTACGCGTATTCGGCGCTCGGCACCGACAGGTACCCGCCGTTCACTCTCGCCCCGGCCGACTATCCAGCCGACCTCGACATCGACTACCCCGAGCGGTTGTCCCGGGGGCTTGTCCTGGTCAAGTGGTGGCTGCTCGCGATTCCACAGATCCTCATCGTGTCCGCCCTGACGAGCACCCCGACCGCTCGCTACACGATCGGGGACACGACCTATTCGACGACGACCGGAGTATCACTCCTCGGTCTCCTCGTGCTCATTGCGGGGCTGATGCTGCTGTTCACGGGCCACTACCGGCAGTCCCTGTTCGATTTCATCCTCGGTATCGACCGCTGGGTGTTCCGTGTGGTGGTGTACACCGGACTCTTCCGGGACGACTATCCACCGTTCCGCCTCGACCAGGGCGGGACCGAAACGGGGGGCACCGGACCGGGGGGAATCGACGAGGCTGCTAGGGTGAAAACGACCTGAGGAATCACGGATGCTGACCCGACAAAGCTCGAGGCGCCTAACTGTTCCCCCTGCACGCGCCCAAATACCCCCGGTTCGCCCCGTTCCCGGCGAACCCCCCGCACGCGTGGCCCGTAAACAAGGCACATTCGTGAAACTGAGCGCCACGCGCGCGTCGAAACCGGCCGCATCCGGATATGGTGCTTTCTGGAGCACGACGAGGGGTAATGCGACGGGTATGCAACGCATTTTCAAGGAACGGGATCGACTGCTGCGCAGGGGCGCGCAGCTGACCGGGCTCGCTGGTTCCATCGCCACGTTCCTGGCGCTCCTGATACCGGGCGGCCTCGACCGGTTGGCGCTCGCCGTGAGCCTTCCCCTGCTCCTTGTCATCGTCGGCGCCCAGTACTTGCTCGGCCGCAACGGTCACCTGCGATGGGCGGCACTCCTCGTCATCTGCGGGGTGGCCATGATCCTCGTGATCGGCTTCGTCGGCACGGGAACATCGGGACTCAACCTCGGCGAACAGGCAGTGATAGCGTGCGTCGCCTCACCCGCGATCGGTTCCATCGCCCTGGTACTCGTCACCACCTCGCGCCGGCTGATCATGCTGGGCGTCGCCTTCGGCGCGACGCTCGCGAGCGTGCTCGCTGCCGCGCGGCTCAGCACCGACGCACTCGTCCCGGTCATGCTCACGATCACCGGCTGGTTCGCGATCGCGATCGCCGGATGGTGGATCGCGCAGAGCATCCCCCGCGTCATGCAGCGCATCGCAGAAATCGGCCGTGCGCACCTCGCCGAACGGCACGCGAGCGAACTCGAGGCCCAGCGCCGGCAGGACGCCAGGCTCCTGCACGACACCGTCCTCGCGACCCTCACCCTGCTCGCGCACTCGGGCGTCGGCGTGAGCCCCGCCGCTTTGCGGCAGCAGGCCGGCGATGACGCCCGGCTGCTCAGGCAGCTCCGGCTCGGCGGGCTCCCGACCCCGCACCGCTCCGGCGTCTACACGCTCGAACCCGCGTCGGAGTCGACCCTCGGCAGCACCCTCGAGTCCGTGAAACAGCGCTTCAAGCGGATGGGGCTGGACGTGGACTGGCACGGGAGCGGCCAGGTCCTGCTGCCGAGCACCGTTCTGGACTCCTTCCTGCTCGCCCTGGGCGAGTGCCTCGAGAACGTGCGCAGGCACGCAGGGGTCGCCCGCGCCGACGTCACGATCACGGACGACGACACGACAGTTCGTGCCATGGTGACCGACGCCGGCGTCGGTTTCGACCTCGCGGCGGTGAGCCCGGAACGCCTCGGTTTCGCCGAGTCCGTCGTCGCCAGGCTCCGCGACGTCGGCGGCAACGCCCGGCTGTTCTCGTCCCCGGGTTCGGGAACGACGGTCGTACTCGAGGTGCCCAAGTGAGCACCCGCGGCGTGACCGTGCAGCCGGAGCGCGGCATCCGTCGACCGGCCAGGCGCGCCGTCACCGAAGCCGGCCCGCTCGCAGAACACGGACGCCAGGAGCGCCAGGATCGCCGCCGCAGCTTCCGCAGGCCGGAGCGAACGGTCAAGACGACGCGCGCCAACCAGAGCGGCCTCGGTGGACGCCACCTCGGGATCGGCCTCTCCGTCGCCGGCGGCATCGTCGCGGCCTACCTGTTCTGGGAGTACGTCGAGCAGTGGCCCCGGTACACGACTCCCGTCCCGACCCTCGTGGCGTGGGTGATCCTCGTGGCGGCGACGGCGTTCGCGATCGCCGTCGTTCAGCGACTCTCCGCACGGATGCCCGACTGGCTGTTCGCGGCGGCCCTCGCGTCCGGCGCGGTCGTCATCGCACTCGACCTGGCCGGCTCGCACGCCGGCGCCGACCGGGGGGTCTTCCCGACCGCCGCCGCCGCGGTCGGGAGCCTGCTGATCGCGCTCGTGACCGTTCGGCGAGGCAGGGACGTCGTCTCTTCCACAGCCGTCCTCGGAACGCTCCTCGCCGTGTTCGCGATCACAGAGCCGCGCAGCAACCCGCTGTCCTTCGCGCCGGAGCTCGTCGCGTTCGGGCTCGCGGTGATACCCCCCCTCCTCGGCGTCGCGATCGTCCGCTCGTTCCACCGGATGGTGCAGCGCGAACTGGACCTCGTGCTCGTACAGAGCACGGTCTCCCAGCCGCGGTTCGCCGTCGGCATGCTCGCCTCCGAGGAACTCGCGCGGATCGACCTCGACGCGGAGACCCTGCTCGACGATGTGTCCAAGGGCCGCACCGCGCTCCCCCTCAACGCGGCCAAGTCGACGACCGCGTCTTCGCTCGCGACCCAGTTGCGGCTGCACCTCATCCAGGGCCGCAGGGAGACCTGGCTGTACCACGCCATCACGGAGTCCGAGTTCCTCGGCCCCTCGGTGAGCCTCAACGACCCGGCCGGGCTCGCCGGGCTGCTCGATCCCGCCCAGCGCGACGCCCTGCTGCGCACCATCTGGCTCCTGATCAGCGACACCCAGCGCCCCGAGGCATCCGTCGCCCTCTCCCTCGGTCCGATCCGCCCGACGAATGGCCTGATCGACCGGCAGAAGTTACGATTCCCCATCGAATTGGCCACCACGGGTGTGCCTCGGCGCCGGGTCGACCCCGAGACGTGGCAAGCTATCCGGGTAGTTGGCCCGCACATCGCGTCGAGCCGGGGTGGCAGTCTCCACGTGGAGATCGAGTGCAGCATTGACAATCCCGCAGATGCGTGAAATTTTCTGGTCCGGCATCGCCGGGCTTCCAGTCGGATGCACAGGCAACAGGAGGCAACAGTGACGAACATCAGCACGACGACCCGGGCGGCGGCGCCCAGTCGGGAGAATCCGATCCGGCTTGCTCTCGTGGACGACCACCGGATGCTGCTGGGGGCGTTGACGGAGTGGATCCGCGGCGCCGCAGACGACATCAACATGGTCGCCGCTGTGACGACGTGGCCGGAACTTCTCACCCACCCCGAATTCCCGGTGGACGTCGTTCTCCTCGACCTCGATCTCAAGGACAACATCCCGGTTTCGCTCAAGATCTCGACCCTCAAGACGGCCGGTGTCAAGACCGTCCTGATGAGCACGTACTCGGAGCCCGGCCTCGTGCGCGAGGCACTCGCCGCCGGGGCACTCGGCTACCTCGTCAAGAGCGAAGAAGCCGGCATGATCGTCGACGCGATCCGGGCAGCCTTCGACGGGGAGTCGTACATCTCCGCTGAACTCGACGAAGCGCTCAGCGCCGGAACGGGCGGCGGTTCGCCGAGACTGAGCGCACAGGAACGCCGCGTGATGGCTCTCTACGGTGCCGGCGAGCCCGTCAAGGCCGTTGCCCACCAGCTCGGCATCTCCGAGGAGACCGCCAAGTCCTACCTCAAGCGGATCCGCGAGAAGTACCGTCTTGCGGGCTTCGACGTCGGAACCAAGGTCGCGCTGCGGAAGCGCGCGATTCACGACGGGATCCTGCTGCAGACGGACTGAGCTCGAGCTCCCGACCCTCTGTCGGAGTCTTCCGTGACCGTCGCAGGCGCAGACCGCGCCGACCCGAGTCGCGAAAGGTTCCGACTTCGGCGTTAAACGGCGTCCGTGACGACCTCGATGAGGGCGGTGCCGTACGGCACGTGCCGTCCGTTGCGGCGCCAGGACCGGTCGATCGCGAAGCTCACGACCGCGAGCGAAAGTCCGATGACGCTCAGGACCGCGCCGATCCAGACCGGGGCGACGTAGCCGAGGCCGCCGGCGATGGCCAGGCCGCCGAGGAACGCGCCGAGCGCGTTGCCGATGTTGAGGGCCGAGTGGTTGAGCGCAGCCGCAATGGACTGGCTGTCGTGCGAGACATCCATCAGCCGGGTCTGGATGGCCGGGGACAGCCCGGCCGCCGCGCCGCCGACGAGGAAGACGCCGGCCAGGAGTCCGGGCAGGAACTGGGCGGACAGGGCAAGTCCCACCAGGGCAACGATCATCACTGCGAAGAACCCGTAGAGGGTACGGCGGACGCTCTTGTCGGCGAGGTGGCCGCCGAGCAGGTTGCCGACGGTCATGCCGAGGCCGATGACCACGAGCACGAGCGGAACGGCGCCCGCGCCGAGGCCGGTCACCTCGATGACGAGCGGGGCGACATAGGTGTAGACGGCGAAGAGGCCGCCGAAGCCGATCGCCCCGATACCGAGCGCGAACCAGACCTGCAGCCGACCGAACGCCTTCAGCTCGTTGCGCATCGTCGCGAGCGCGTTACCCGCCTGGAACGGCACGAGCAGGATCACGGCGAGGAAGGTGACCGCGAAGACGGCGGCGACGACGAGGTAGGCGACCCGCCAGCCGGACACCTGCCCGATCCAGGTGATCACGGGCACGCCGATCACATTGGAGATGGTCAGGCCGCTGAGCACGAGCGCGACGCCGCGCGCCCGCTTGCCCGGGCCCATCAGGTCGGCAGCGACGAGCGAGGCGATGCCGAAGTAGGCGCCGTGCGGGAGCGCGGCCACGAACCGGGCCACGAGCACGAGCCCGAACGTCGGCAGCAGGGCGGAGGCGATCGTCGCGAGGGTGAACGCGGCGAGCAGGGCGAGCAGCAGCTGCTTGCGCGGCCAGCGTGCCGCTGCGGCCGCGATCGTCGGGGCTCCGACGACGACGCCGAGAGCGTACGCCGAGATCAGCCAGCCGATCTGGGCGTTCGCAGCGTCCGGCGCTGTCGCGTAGAGGCCGGGCAGGAGATCCCGCGCGAGGTTCGGCAGCAGCCCCATCGCCACGAACTCGGTCGCGCCGATGCCGAAGCCGCCGAGGGCGAGGGAGAGCAGGGCAAGGCGGATGCGGGCCGGAGACAGAATCGCCGACCCGTCGGTGGGTGGGGGCATGCGGTCCAGCCTAGGGCCGGACCGTTGCGGCGGGAAGCGCCCGGCAGCATCCGCCTGCCCGTGCGGTGCCTGCTATGCCGCGCCTCCGGCCGCCCGTGCGTTCTCGAGCGCGACCTCGAGGCGTTCGACCTTGCCGGTCAGCTCGCCGGTGCGACCGGGGCGGATGTCCGCCTTGAGCACGAGGGACACCCGCGGCCCGAAGGCGCCGACGGCCTCCGTGGCGGCCTTGACGACGGCGAAGACCTCGTCCCAGGAGCCCTCGATCGTCGTGAACATCGAGTCGGTGTGGTTCGGCAGGCCCGAGTCGCGGACGATCCGGACGGCCGCGGCGACGGCGTCGTGCACGGAACCCTCGGCATCCTGGGCTCCGGAGGGCGAGACGGAAAAGGCGACGAGCATGATTACTCCCTGGGGATGAGGATCGGGCGGTCGAGGCCGGCCGCCGGTGGGTCGTGCGGGGCGGCGTTGCCGTTCCCGTGGCGGCTGCCGTGCTGGGCGGAGCTGCTGCCGAGGGTCCACACCTCGCGGACGGCCCAGGCGAGCACGACGAACTCGAGCACGTTGCGCATGGAGAGGGCGAGCACCATCAGCGGGTTGGCGACGAGCAGCCAGTCGTACAGGTAGGGGTAGACGACCTGGGTGAGCCCGGCGATGACCGTGACGAGGATGGTCGGGGTACGCCAGCCGCGCCCTCGCAGGAGGATGCCGAGGATGGTCGGCGCGGCGAGCCAGATCACGAACTGCGGAGAGCCGACCTTGTTGACGGCCATCAGCGTCACGACGAGCGCGAGGACGAGCGGCGGGAACAGCCTCTCGAAGCTCGCCCCTGCCCGTGTCGCCCGCACCGCGATCAGCAGCACCGCTGCGATGCAGAGCGCGAGGACCGGCGTCATGAGCGCGACGGCGATGAAAGATCCTGGGCCGACGACCTGGAAGGTGAGGATGTCGTGGTCGTAGTAGATGTAGCTGCCCGGGATCCGCAGCGCGGCCTGCACCATCCAGATGGCGCCGACGGGAGACTCGATCTGGATGCCGCGGTTGGCCTGCTCGGAGATGAAGCTGAACACGCGGAGGCCGCTGCCGAGGCTGAGCGCCGTGACCACGATGACGGCGCTCGTGGCGAGGAAGGCGTAGCCGGCGCACATCCGTTGCTTCGATGCGATGACAAGCGCCGCGATGACAGCGATCGGCCAGATCTTCACCCACGTCGCGAGCGTGAGGATCACGGTGCCCCAGACCGGCCGGGTCCGCAGCCACAAAACGGCGAGGATGACGAGCGGGGCCGTGATCGAGTCGATCCTGGCGATCGCGATCGGACCGAGCAGCAGGAGGAAGGCCAGCCACCAGCCCGCGGCGAGGAGCGCGCGCGGCCCGCGGCGCCGGCCGGTCAGGGCCGCGAATGCGACCGCGTTGAGGAGGGTGACGATGCCGAGCCAGGTCGCCGTGTACGAGGCGGTGCCGAAGGCGAGGGCCGCGAAGATCGGCACGACGGCGAGCAGGGGGTAGACGAAGGGCGCGGTGATGCCGACGAGGGCCACTCCGCTCGCGGCGTCGGTCGCCCAGCCGAGGTAGACGACGTCGACATCGCCGAGCGGCCAGCCGATCGCGGCGAAGCAGATGTAGACGAGCCAGGCGTGCACAGCGATGAATCCGGCCCAGAGCAGGATGCGCAGGCTCGGCCCCGACGCGAACCGCACCGGTGGTTTCGGGGGGAGGGAATCGGGCACGTTCCACTTTCCCACACCCCGGTGTTCTTAACGAGACCGTCACATTCGCTGGTGGGTGCCGACGACCGCGAAAACATGCGTCATGATGGCCAGAGACAGTCATCTCGAGGAGTGGTCAATATGGTGAATCGCCGCAGGTCCCGTCACATTTTTGTGCTCGCCCTCTCCGTGGCGGGTGCGCTCCTGTTGAGCGCCTGTTCGGCAGCGAGCCCCACCCAGGGCAGCGCCCCGTCCACGAACGCGGAATCGCTGAGCTCCCCCGATCCCACGTCGTACCTCACACCGGGCAAGCTCACGATCGGAACCGGGGAACCCGCGTACTTCCCCTGGGTTATCGACGACTCACCAGCATCCGGCAAGGGCTTCGAAGCCGCCGTCGCCTACGCCGTCGCCGGCAAGCTCGGCTTCGCGAAGGAGAACGTGACCTGGGTGCGGAGCACCTTCGACGAGGCGATCGCTCCGGGGCCGAAGGCCTTCGACTTCAACCTGCAGCAGTTCTCGATCACGGCCGAGCGCGCCCAGCAGGTCGACTTTTCCTCTCCGTACTACGAGACCACCCAGGCCGTGATCACCGTCAGCACCTCTCCGGCGGCCGCCGTGACCTCGCTCGCCGGACTCAAGGGTCTCCTGATCGGGGCCGCGACCGGCACGACGAGCTTCACGGAAGCGGAGAAGCTGATCGCACCGACCCAGGGCGTGCAGGCGTTCAACACGAACGACGACGCGAAGCTCGCACTGCAGAACGGCACCGTCGACGCGATCGTCGTCGACCTCCCGACAGCGTTCTACCTCACCGGGGTCGAACTCGACGGCGGCACGATCATCGGGCAGCTGCCCGATGCCGCAGCGGGGTCGAGCAGCCAGACCCCCACCCCCGGCGCAACGCCCGGCGCCCAGGCGGGTACCGACGCATTCGGCCTCGTCCTCGCCAAGGACAGCCCACTCACCGCCGCCGTGAGCGCCGCCGTCGACGCCCTGCGCGCGGACGGAACCCTCGCGAACCTCGCCGATACCTGGCTCGCCGGCAACGCGGACGCGCCCGTCCTGAAGTGACACCGGAGGAAGGTCCAGTGGTCGGTCCCGACCTGGTCACCGACACGGTCACCGACACCGGTCGGCCGACGCGGCCGTCGAGCGCGGTCGAGCTCGGCCGCCGGGCGTACCGGCGCACGCAGACCGCCCGGTCTGTGCTGCTGAGCGCGGTGAGCACGGTCCTCTTCGCGATCGTGATCTGGGTGTTCGTGGTCAACACGCCGGGCTGGACCCGGGTACAGCAGTCCTTCTTCGACCCCGCCGTCGCGGTGAAGGCCTGGCCGCGCGTGTTCGAGGGACTGTTGCTCAACATCCGCGTGCTGCTCGTCGCCGCCGTCGGCGTGCTGATCGTGAGCCTGCTGCTCGCGACACTCCGCACCCTGCGCGGCGCGGTCTTCTTCCCGCTGCGCGCCCTCGCCGCCGGGTACACCGACCTGTTCCGCGGGTTGCCGCTCATCATCGTGCTCTACCTCGTCGGCTTCGGGCTGCCCGGCCTCGGGGTGTTCCCGAAGCTGCCCTCGTATGTCTGGGGCACGATCGCACTCGTCCTGACGTACTCGGCCTATGTCGCCGAGGTGTGGCGCGCCGGGATCGAGGCGGTTCACCCCTCGCAGGTGCTCGCCGGTCGCTCGCTCGGCCTCAGCCACGGCCGCACCCTGCGCACGATCGTGCTGCCGCAAGCGCTCCGCAAGGTGACGCCGGCCTTGATGAACGACTTCGTCGCGATGCAGAAGGACGTCGGCCTGATCAGCGTGCTCGGCGCCGTCGACGCGGTCAGGGCCGCCCAGATCGAGACGGCGGCGAGCTTCAACTTCACGCCGTACGTGCTCGCCGGGCTGCTTTTCGTGCTGCTCGCCCTGCCGATGATCCGCCTCACGGACTGGCTGTCCGCCCGGATGCGCCGCCGCGAGCAGGTCGGTGGGGTCGTATGAGCGAGGCAGCGGATGCCGTCGTTCCGGTCCTCCGGGTCGACGACGTCTACAAGAGCTTCGGCTCGGTTCCCGTGCTCCGCGGCATCGACCTCGTCGTGCACGAACACGAGGTCGTCGCACTGATCGGGGCGAGCGGGTCCGGCAAGTCGACCCTGCTCCGCGTGATCAACCTGCTCGAGCGCGTCGACGACGGGCAGGTCTGGCTCACCGGCCGGGACATCAGCGACCCGCGCGCGAACAGGGACGCCGTGCGCGCCAGGATCGGCGTGGTGTTCCAGCAGTTCAACCTATTCCCGCACCTGAGCGTGCTCGACAACGTCACCCTCGCCAGCCGGATCGTGCACCGGGTGCCGCGCCGCACGGCCGAGGCGCGCGGCCTCGAGCTGCTCGACCAGATCGGCCTGTCCGCGAAGGCCCGCGACTTCCCCGACCGGCTGTCCGGCGGCCAGCAGCAGCGTGCCGCGATCGTGCGGTCGATCATGACGAACCCCGAACTGCTCCTCCTCGACGAGGTGACGAGCGCGCTCGATCCCGAGCTCGTCGGCGAGGTCCTCGACCTCGTGCGGCAGCTCAAGCAGTCGGGAACGACGATCGTGATGGCGACCCACGAGATGGGCTTCGCGCGGGACGTCGCCGACCGGGTCGCGTTCATCGACGCCGGCCGGGTCCTCGAGTTCGGGCCGCCGGAGCAGGTCTTCGACGCCCCGCGCGAGCCCCGCACTCGCGCCTTCCTCGCCCGCATCCCGCGCCGCTGATTCGGTCCGGGTCAGGGGCGGAGGAGGGCCGCGATCGTCGCGGGGATGGCCTCGGCGACATCGAGGGCCACAAGCGGGCCGCCGGCGGACGCCCGGGCCGCCGCGAGGCCGTGCACGAGCGCCGCGGTCGCCGCGAGGACGGCGCAGGCCTCGGCATCCGCTTCGAGCGCCGCGGCGTGGGTGGCGAAGAGTGCGCCGAGGATGCCCCCGAGCACGTCCCCCGCGCCGGCCGTCGCGAGCCACGGCGGGGCACCGGTCACCGTGAGCCTGGCACCGCCGGGCGAGGCGACGTACGTCACAGCCCCCTTGAGCAAAACGGACACGCCGAGCAGGTCGGCGGCGCGCACGGCCCACTCCCCCGGGTCCGCCGCGATGTCCGCGGGCGTCACGTCGACACGCCGCCCGGAGACCGCGCAGGAGCCCGCGCCGGAGAGCAGCCCGGCGAGCTCCCGGTAGTGCGGGGTGATCACGGTCGGGCCGCTGTGACTGCCGACGAGGTCGAGGGCGCCCGCGTCGCACACGACGGGAACCCCCTCGGCGAACGCGCCCTCGAGCGCCTCGAGCGTCGCCGGCGAGCGCTCGGAGGCGTCCATCCCGGAGCCGAGCAACCAGGCCTGCACCCGCCCCTGCGCTGTGACGATCTCGGGCCTGCGCTGCAGCACGAGGCTCGTGGCCCGGCGCGGGCCGAGGTAGCGCACCATCCCGAGCCCCGTGCGCATGGCCGCCTCGACCCCGAGCACGGCGGCGCCCGGGTAGGCGCGTGAGCCCGTGCGCACGCCGAGAACGCCCCTGCTGTACTTGTCTGCGGATGCCCCTGGCACGGCGATCCACTCTCGCGCCCGCTCATCGTCCCAGGCCTGCCATCCCGCGAAACCACTCATGACCCCACGATAGATTGGTTTGCGTGCCCCTGACCCAGCCCACCCCCGCCCAGCAGCCCGCCCAGCCCCTCGCCTTCCGCCCCCTGACCGTCCGGGGCCTGACCGTGCGTAACCGGCTCTGGGTCGCCCCGATGTGCCAGTACTCGATCCTGAAAGAGGACGGCGTGCCGGAGGACTGGCACCTCGTGCACCTCGGCGGCCTCGCGGCGGGCGGGGCCGGCCTCGTCATCGCCGAGGCGAGCGCGGTGAGCCCGGAGGGTCGCATCACCGCCCGAGACACCGGCATCTGGAACACGGAGCAGGCCGACGCCTGGGCCCGCATCGTCCGCTTCATCCACGGACAGGGCGCACGCGCCGGCATCCAGCTCGCGCACGCCGGCCGCAAGGCATCGACCTGGCCGGCCTGGGGCACCGACAGCCACGGCGCCGTCCGGCACGGCACCGTCCCCGCGGCGGAGGGCGGCTGGCCGACGCTGTCGGCGTCGACCATCCCGTTCCCCGGCTACGCGGCTCCCGTCGCCCTCGACGCCCGCGGCATCGACATGGTCGTCGACGATTTCGCCGCCGCGGCCGTCCGCGCCATCGAAGCCGGCTTCGACGTGCTCGAGATCCATGCGGCACACGGGTACCTGCTGCACCAGTTCCTCTCCCCGCTCAGCAACGACCGCACCGACGAGTTCGGCGGTTCCCTCGAGAACCGCGCCAGGCTGCTGCTGCGGGTCGTCGCGGCCGTCCGCGCGGCGGTCGGCGAGTCGCATCCGCTCTTCGTGCGTTTCTCGGCCACCGACTGGGCCCCGGGAGGCTGGACCCCGGAGGAGACCGCCATCGTCGCCGGCTGGGCGCGCACCGCGGGCGCCGACTTCTTCGACATCTCCTCCGGCGGCAACGTCACGGGCGTGCAGATCCCGCTCAGTCCCGGCTACCAGGTGCCGCTCGCCGCTTTCGTGAAGGGCGAAGCGGATGTCCCGGTGAGCGCGGTCGGACTCATCACGACCCCGGCGCAGGCCGAGGAGATCCTCGCGAGCGGGCAGGCCGACGCCGTCATGCTCGCGAGGGAACTCCTGCGCGACCCGCACTTCCCGTTGCGGGCAGCCCACGAACTCGGGGCGACGATCGACTATTGGCCGCCGCAGTACCTGCGCGCCCGCTGGCCGGAGGCCTGAGCGCCCCACCGACCCGGCGCTCACTCCGGCCAGACGCTCAGGGCGTCTGGCCCTTCACGCCGTCTGGCCATTCACACCGACTGGGACACGCAGATGAAATTCCCTTCCGAATCCCGGAACCAGGCAGCCTTGCCCTCGGAGTCCGTTGCGATGCCGTTCTCGGTCTTGAGTCCCGGCACGTCGTACTCCTCGAACACAACTCCGCGGCTGCGCAGCGCGGCCATTTCGGCCTCGAGGTCGTCTGTCATCCAGCCGAGCGCGGTGTTCCTGGCCGTGCCGGCGTTCTCGGTTTCGTAGACCTGCACCCTGGCCCCGGACGGCGTGCGGTAGACGAGCCCGTGCTCGTGCTCCTCCGCCGGTTCGAGCCCGAGCTTGTCCCGGTAGAACTCCCTCGCGCGCTTCAGGTCCTTCGCCGGCAGTACCGAATAAGCTTCCAACTGGCTCAACATGAGTCTGCCTCACTTTCTTTCGGCGCACATTTTACGCCCTCGAGCACCCGCCGTCGAGGTCCCGGCCTGCCCGCAGCGTCCGTCGGACCCGGTACCTCGACGCCGCTCAGAGACGCCGGGTCGCGTCCTGCACTTCGCCGACGAGCTCTTCGATGATGTCCTCGAGGAAGAGCACCCCCGTCGTCGCCCCGACTGCGGTGAACGAGCGGGCGAGATGTGCCCCGGAGCGGCGCATGGTCGCGAGCGCGTCCTCGAGGTCGGTGCCTTCGTAGATCGACACGAGCTGGCGGATGCGCTTGGCCGGGATGGGATCGGCGTAGCTGCCGAGGCCGTTCCCGGCGGTGCTGCCCGTGACGGGGATTCCCGCGTCGCCGTCGAGGTCGATTACGTCCTTGAGGTGCACGTAGCCGGTCGGCTCCCCTTCGGCGGTCACGAGCACGTAGCGCGAGAAACCGTGCTTGGTGACGGCCTTCTCCACGTCGGCCGGGCTTGCGGACTCCGGCAGGCTGATCAGGTCCGCGAGCGGGACCGCGACGTCGCGCACCTTGCGGGTGGTGAACTCGAACGTAGCGCTGAGCGCACCGGTTCCGTCGCGGAGCACGCCCTCCCTGGTCGACTCCGACACGATCGTCGCGACCTCCTCGAGCGTGTACGTGCTGTTCGCCTCGTGCTTGGGCTCGACCCGGAACAGCCTCAGGACACCGTTGGCAGTCGAGTTGAGCGCCACGATCAGGGGCTTGACGAGGCGTCCGAAGAACACGAGCGGAGGCGCGAGCACGAGCACGGCCTTGTCGGGGATCGAGAACGACAGGTTCTTCGGCACCATCTCGCCGAACACGACGTGCAGGTAGGAGACGAGCAGAAGCGTCACGATGAACGCGATCGCGGTGAGCGCCTCGTCCGGCAGCCCGGTCAGGGCGAGCGGCGCCTCGAGCAGGTGGTGGATCGCCGGCTCAGAAACGTTCAGGATCAGCAGCGAGCACACCGTGATGCCGAGCTGGGTCGTCGCGAGCATGAGCGTCGCGTGCTCCATCGCGTAGAGCGCCGTCCGGGCGCCCATCCGGCCGGCGGCTGCGAGCGGCTCGATCTGGGAGCGCCTCGCGGAGATGACCGCGAACTCGGCGGCCACGAAGAAGGCATTTCCGGCGAGCAGCACGAACAGCCAGACGATTCCTGCCCAGTCACTCATGACGGCGCTCCTTCGGCTTCGCCGCGGTGGGTCGGGTGGGCGCAGAGGGTGCCGTCGCCGGCGTCGCCAGCGGTACGGGTGCGACCGCGACCGTGGTCCCCGGCTCGGACTCGGTCTCCGGTTCCGGCTCCGACGTGGGCGTGAAGCGGATGCGGTCGATCCGGCGACCGTCGAGACGTTCGACCGAGAGCTCTCCCGTTGCGATGCCGACGACGTCGCCGACGACGGGCAAACGGCCGAGCTCGCTCATCACGAAACCCGCGACCGTCTCGTACGGGCCGTCCTCAGGAACCACGACGCCGGTGCGTTCGAGGAGTTCGTCCGGGCGGAGCATCCCGGGGAAGGTCAGGGAGTCCGGCGAACGCACGACCCCCGCCCTGGTGCGGTCGTGCTCGTCGGCGACCTCGCCGACCAGTTCCTCGACGAGGTCCTCGAGGGTCGCGACACCGGCGGTTCCGCCGTATTCGTCGACGACGACGGCCATCTGGTAGCCGCGGCCGCGGAGTTCGACGAGGAGGCCGTCGAGTTTCATGGTCTCCGGCACGCGAACGGCCTCGGACTGGAGTGCGGACACCGGGACATCCGCCCGGCGGTGCCGCGGCACGGCGACGGCCTGCTTCACGTGCACGATGCCGACGACGTCGTCGACGCCCTCGTCGACGACGGGGAACCGCGAATACCCGGTTTGGCGGGTGAGGTCGATCACGGCCTGGGCGGAGGCGTTGCGCTGGATGCTCGCGACGCGCGGGCGGGGCGTCATGACGTCGGCGGCGGTGTGGCCGGAGAAGAGCAGGGTGCGGTGCAGCAGCGTCGCCGTGTCCTTCTCGAGCAGGCCGGCACTGGCAGAACGCCGCACGAGCGAGGAGAGCTCCTCTGCGGTGCGCGCTCCGGACAGCTCTTCCTTGGGTTCGATCCCGATCGACCGGAGCACGGCGTTCGCGCTGCCGTTGAGCACGGTCACGGCCGGGCGGAACACGGTCGTGAACAGGGTCTGGAACGGGATCACGAGCTTCGCGGTCTTGATCGGCAGGGCGAGGGCGAAGTTCTTCGGCACCAGCTCGCCGATGATCATCGAGGCGAGGGTCGCGATCACGATCGCGGCCGTCGAGGCGACGACGGGCACGACGAGTTTCGGGAACCCCGCAGCCAGCAGCGGCGGCGCGAGCAGGCTGCTGATCGCGGGCTCGAGAGCGTAGCCGGTGAGGAGCGTGGTCAGGGTGATGCCGAGCTGGGCGCTCGAGAGATGCGTCGAGGTGATCTTCAGGGCCGCGATGGTCTTCGCGAGCCGCGTCTCTCCGCGGGCCTGCCTGGCCTCGAGGTCGCTGCGCTCGAGATTCACGAGGGAGAACTCGCTCGCGACGAAGAGGCCGGTGCCGATGGTCAGGATGATGCCGACGCCGAGCATGACCCACTCAAACATCGCGGGGCCCGGCGTCCGCTGTCGTTTCAGCTGTCGTTGCAGCTGTCGTCACAAGGGGAAAACCGTTCTCACGGGGAGAACGGTCACTGGGCGAATTCGCAGGAGGAGGGTCGTCCATTATTCATCCAACTATACCGTGCAGGTCCCGTGCGGGACCGGGTGCGCGTGGCACACCCGGACCCGATTGTCAGGAAGCGACCGCTACCAGGAGACGGGGAGGGCCTTGCCCTCCTCGTAGCCGGCGGCCGACTGGATCCCGACGAGGGAGCGCTCGTGGAATTCGTCGAGGTTGGTCGCGCCCGCGTAGCTGAACGAGCTGCGCACACCGGAGGTGATCATGTCGAGCAGGTCCTCGAGTGAGGGACGGAGCGGGTCGAGGTAGATCTTCGAGCTCGAGATGCCCTCTGCGAAGAGGGTCTTCCGTGCGAGCTCGTACGGGTCGAGCCTGTCGAAGCGTTCCTGAACGGCCTTGGTCGATGCCATGCCCCAGCTCTCCTTGTAGACCGCGCCGGAGGCATCCGTGTCGAGCAGGCCAGGCGCCTCGATGGTGCCGGCGAACCACGAGCCGATCATGACGGATGCCGCGCCGGCGGCGAGTGCGAGCGCCACGTCCCTGGGGTAGCGCACCCCGCCGTCCGCCCAGACGTGCGCGCCGAGTTCGCGCGCGGCGGCTGCGGTCTCGAGCACGGCGGAGAACTGCGGCCGGCCGACGGCGGTCATCATCCGGGTCGTGCACATCGCGCCGGGTCCGACGCCGACCTTCACGATGGTGGCGCCCGCCCCGACCAGGTCGTTGACGGCATCCGCGGTCACGACGTTGCCTGCGACGATCGGGATGCCGAGGCCGAGCCCTGCGACGATGCCGAGCGCCCGCAGCATGCCGGCCTGGTGCCCGTGCGCGGTGTCGACGACGAGGACGTCGACACCGGCGGCGACGAGCGCGCGTGCCTTCGCGGCCACGTCGCCGTTGATGCCGATCGCCGCGGCGACGAGCAGACGCCCGTGGGCATCGACGGAGGGCTGATAGAGGGTCGAGCGGAGCGCGCTCTTGCGGCTCAGGGTGCCGACCATGACGCCGTGGCGGAGCACGGGGGCGAAGTCGAGTTCCGCGGCGGTCATCACGTCGAAGGCGCGGCGCGGGCCGTCGATGTCCTCGGCGTCGAGGGACGTCAGCGGGCCGTGCAGCAGGTCGCCGAGCTGGGCGTCCGGCAGGGCGGTGCCGAGCCTGGCGGCGTCGATGCAGCCGAGGTATGCGCCGCGGGCGTCGTTGACGACGATGCCCTGGCCGGCGACGGGGGGCACCTGGCGCAGGGCGCTCGCGACCGTTTCACCCGGCCCGAAGATGAACGGGGTGTCGAAACGGGTCGACTGGTCCTTCACCCAGCGGATCGCGGCGTCGAGTTCCTGCAGGTGCATGTCCTGCGGCAGCACGCCGAGTCCGCCGCGGCGTGCGAGGGACGCGGCGAGCCGGGGACCGGTCACCGAGTTCATGTTCGCGGACACGACAGGGATGGTGGCCCCTGTCCCGTCTCCGGGCGCGAGGGAGACGTCGAGCCTGCTCGTGACGGCCGATTCGCTCGGCACCAGGAAGACGTCGGAATACGTGAGATCGTGGCTGGGGATCGCTCCATAGAACTGCATGCAAATAACGCTAGCCCCCCGCATCGATACCCGCAGCCATGCGCGATTGGTTTAGGCTGGGCGGGCAGACCGAACCGGCGATTTTCGGCCGGGGATATCCAAAATTCAACGCAGAGAGTGGGAACCGGCTGTGTCGAGCCAGTTGACCGGTAGTGGATCCGACGAAGCAACGTCGGGTGAATTCGGAGCGAACGAGTGGCTCGTCGACGAGCTGTACGAACGGTACCTCGTCGACAAGAACTCGGTGGATGAGTCCTGGTGGCCCGTGCTGGAGAGCTACCACCAGACCGCGAACGGGGCAGGCCACGACGCGGAATCACCCGCTGCCGAGGCCGCGCAGCCGGCCCAGACGGCGGCATCCGCCCCCGCAGCAGCAACCCCGGTCGCACCGGCCCCCGTCGCATCCGCCCCGGTCGAGCCCGCCCCGATCACGGCACCGATCGCGATCATCGGCGGCCAGCGCACCGCCCGCACCACCTCGACCGCCCCGCGTTCGCTCCCCGTCCCTGCCGACGCGCCGGTCAAGGGTCAGCCGGCGCCGGCTGGCCCTGCCGAGACGCAGGACCTCGTCACCCCGCTCCGCGGCATGCAGAAGAGCCTCGCCGCCAACATGGCCACGAGCCTCACCGTGCCAACGGCGACGAGCGTGCGCACCATCCCGGCCAAGCTCCTGATCGACAACCGCATCGTGATGAACAACCACATGCGCAGGTCCCGCGGTGGCAAGGTCTCCTTCACGCACCTGATCGGCTGGGCGCTGATCAAGGCCCTCAAGATGTTCCCGAGCCAGAACGTCTGGTACGACGAGATCGACGGAAAGCCCTCCGTCGTCGCTCCCGCCCACGTCGGCCTCGGCATCGCGATCGACCTGCCCAAGCCGGACGGCACCCGCGCCCTGATGGTCCCCGCGATCAAGCGTGCGGACACCATGACCTTCGGCGAGTACCTGTCGTCCTACGAAGACCTCGTCACCCGCGCGCGCAAGAACAAGCTGACCGCCGACGACTTCTCCGGCGCGACCGTTTCGCTCACCAACCCGGGCGGCATCGGGACCGTGCACTCCGTCCCCAGGCTGATGAAGGGGCAGGGCTGCATCATCGGCGCCGGCGCCCTCGACTACCCGGCCGAGTTCCAGGGTGCGAGCGTCAAGACGCTCACCGGCCTGGCCATCTCCAAGACCATCACCCTCACGAGCACCTACGACCACCGCGTCATCCAGGGCGCCGGCTCCGGCGAATTCCTCAAGATCGTGCACGAGCTCCTCATCGGCGGGCACCACTTCTACGAAGACATCTTCGCGGCGCTGCGCATTCCATACGACCCGATCCACTGGGCGCCCGACATCAGCGTCGACCTCGCGAGCGCCGTCGACAAGACCGCGCGCGTGCAGGAACTGATCAACGCCTACCGGGTCCGCGGACACCTGATGGCCGACGTCGACCCGCTCGAATACACCCAGCGCACCCACCCCGACCTCGACATCGCCAACCACGGCCTGACCTTCTGGGACCTCGACCGCCAGTTCGTCACGGGCGGCTTCGGCAGCCAGCGGCTGATGCTGCTCCGCGACATCCTCGGTGTGCTCCGCGACTCCTACTGCCGCACGACCGGCATCGAGTACATGCACATCCAGGACCCTGCCCAGCGCAAGTGGATGCAGGAAAAGATGGAGAAGACCTACGTCAAGCCCACGCATGACGAGCAGATGCGCATCCTCGGAAAGCTCAACGAGGCCGAGGCCTTCGAGACCTTCCTGCAGACCAAGTACGTCGGCCAGAAGCGGTTCAGCCTCGAGGGCGGCGAGTCCACCATCCCGCTCCTCGACGCGATCCTCGAAGGTGCGGCGAATGCCGGCCTCGACGGCGTCGCGATCGGCATGGCCCACCGTGGCCGGCTGAACGTGCTCACCAACATCGCCGGAAAGACCTACGGCCAGATCTTCCGCGAGTTCGAGGGCACCCAGGACCCCAGAAGCGTGCAGGGCTCAGGGGACGTCAAGTACCACCTCGGCACGGAGGGCAGCTTCCGCGGAAACAACGGCGTGGAGATCCCGGTGTACCTCGCCGCGAACCCCTCGCACCTCGAAGCCGTCGACGGCGTCCTCGAGGGCATCGTGCGCGCCAAGCAGGACCGCAAGCCGATCGGCACCTTCTCGACCCTCCCCGTGCTCGTGCACGGCGACGCAGCCATGGCCGGCCAGGGCATCGTGCTCGAAACGCTGCAGATGTCCCAGCTGCGCGGCTTCCGCACCGGCGGCACGATCCACCTCGTCGTCAACAACCAGGTCGGCTTCACGACGCTGCCCCTCGACGCGCGCACCTCGGTGTATTCGACGGACGTCGCGAAGACCATCCAGGCGCCGATCTTCCACGTGAACGGCGACGACCCCGAGGCCGTCGTGCGGGTCGCTGAGCTCGCATTCGCCTACCGCCAGGAGTTCAAGCGCGACGTCGTGATCGACCTGATCTGCTACCGCAGGCGTGGCCACAACGAGGGCGACGACCCCTCGATGACCCAGCCCCTGATGTACAACCTGATCGAGGCCAAGCGCTCGGTGCGGAAGCTCTACACCGAGGCGCTCGTCGGACGTGGCGACATCACCGAGGCAGAGTACGAGGCCGCGCACGCCGACTTCCAGGACCGCCTCGAACGCGCGTTCATGGAGACGCACGCCGCGCAGTCCTCGTCGATTCCGGTCGTCGGCAGCCAGGGCCTGTCCTCCGGCAACAACCTCCAGGACGAAGCCGTCGGCGAGCCTGCGACCACGGGCGTCCCCGAGGCGGTCGTGCACCTCATCGGGGATGCCTTCCTCAACAAGCCCGCCGGCTTCACGGTCCACAACAAGCTCCAGCAGCTCATGCAGAAGCGTGCGGACATGAGCCGGAACGGCAACATCGACTGGGCGTTCGGTGAGCTCCTCGCCCTCGGTTCCCTCCTGCTCGAGCGCACCCCGGTGCGCTTCGCCGGCCAGGATGCCCGCCGCGGCACCTTCGTGCAGCGTCACGCCGTTCTCCACGACCGCATCAACGGCCAGGAATGGCTGCCGCTCGCGAACCTCAGCGAGGACCAGGCCCGGTTCTGGATCTACGACTCGCTCCTGAGCGAATACGCGGCGATGGGCTTCGAGTACGGCTACTCCGTCGAACGCGCCGACGCGCTCGTTCTCTGGGAGGCCCAGTTCGGCGACTTCGCCAACGGCGCCCAGACCGTGATCGACGAGTTCGTGTCCTCCGCCGAGCAGAAGTGGGGCCAGCGGTCCTCCGTCGTGCTCCTCCTCCCGCACGGGTACGAGGGCCAGGGTCCCGACCACTCCTCGGCGAGGATCGAACGCTACCTCCAGCTGTGCGCCGAGAACAACATGACCGTCGCCCGCCCCTCGACGCCGGCCTCGTACTTCCACCTGCTGCGCCGCCAGGCGTACATGCGCCCGCGGCGCCCGCTCGTGGTCTTCACGCCCAAGTCGATGCTCCGCCTGCGCGGCGCGACGAGCGCGGTCGCCGACTTCACCAGCGGACGTTTCGAGCCCGTGATCGACGACGCGCGCATCACAGACAAGTCCGCTGTCAAGCGCGTGCTGTTCATGGCGGGCAAGCTCTACTACGACCTGCTCAGCGAGCTCGAGAAGAACCCGAACCCCGAGATCGCACTCGTGCGGATCGAGCAGTTCTACCCGCTGCCCGCAGCCGAGATTCAGCAGGTCGTCGCCCAGTACCCGGACGCCGAACTCGCCTGGGTGCAGGATGAGCCGGAAAACCAGGGCGCCTGGCCGTTCTTCTACTTCAGCACCAGCAAGGTCGTCAAGCGCCCGGTTCGGGTGTTCTCCCGGGCCGCCTCCGCATCGCCGGCGGCCGGCTCCGCGAAGCGGCACGCCGCCGAACAGGTCGACCTGCTGAGGAACGCGCTCACCCTCTAGGCGTACCTTTCCGGTCGAGAGTTCCCGTTCTGGCGGGCACTCTCGACCGGAAGGGCACGGGCATTGCCCGGAGACGGGCCCGGTCGTAGGCTGGCCGCGATCGCGACCTCGAAGGTGACAGGGACCGCGACGCGACCGAAGGAGTGTTGCTGTGTCCACCCGCGATGTGACCCGGCTCGGCGAACCCTGCTGGAACGACCTGATGACCTCGGATCCCTCGAAGGACCGTGAGTTCTACACCCAGCTCTTCGGGTGGCACGCGAGCGAATCCGGACCCGAATACGGCAACTACGTGACCTTCTCGCGCGGAGCCGCAGATGTCGCAGGAATGGCCGCCGCCCCTGACGGGTCGAACGCGCCGGACGCGTGGCTCGTCTACCTCTCGGTCGACGACGTCGACGACACGGTGACGGCCGCGGTCGCAGCCGGAGGCCAGGTGCTCCTGGAGCCGCTCACGGTCGGCGGGATGGGACGCACCGCGGTGCTCACGGACCCCTCCGGCGCCGCGGTCGGCATCTGGCAGCCCATTGAGTTCGACGGCTTCCACACCGTCGCCCGGCCGGGGACACCGATCTGGCACGAACTCAGCAGTCGGGACTACGACGCCGCCCTGCCGTTCTACGCGACCGTCTTCGGCTGGGACCCGCAGGTCCTGAGCGACACCCCGGAATTCCGGTACAGCACGATCGGGCCGGAGGGCATGCCCGTCGCCGGGGTCATGGACTCGACGGCGTTCCTCCCGGAGGGTGTTCCCTCGCACTGGGCGGTGTACTTCGGCGTCCCGGACGCGGCAACGGCCGCCGCCCGGGTCGTCGAGCTGGGCGGCGCGGTGCTTCGCGAGCCGTGGGACTCGGAGTTCGGCACCTTCGCCCAGGTCGCAGACCCGACGGGAGCGATGTTCTACCTGGGTTCGGTCGAGGCCGGCACGCCGACCGGCGCGGCCAGGGACGACGCCACAACGACGGAAACGGTCGCGACCGGCGTCGGCGACGACGCTGCCTTCGCGGATGCCGCCTTCATCGACGTCGACGAGAGTGACGTCGAAACCAGCCAGTCCGCCGGGTGACCCGTCACGGGCATCCGCCGAACGACGGTGCCGCGAGGGACACGCCAGGCAGGAGTCAGTGCCAGGCGGGAGTCAGTGCGAGGACTGGATGGTACGCAGTTTGAGCAACACCTGGTCGCGGAGGTCTTCCGGAGCGATCTCCCGGCAGGCGCGCTGCACGGCCTCGGTCAGGGTGCGCCCGACGAGGTGTTCGCTGCTGCAGTCCGTGCAGTGGGCCAGGTGCTCCTGGATATCGGCGGTGTCCTCGCCGCAGAGTTCGTTGTGGAGGTATTCCTCGAGTTCGGCCTTGGCCTTCTCGCAGCCGCAATCGGTCATTTCGTGCTCCCAGAGGTGTTACGGCCGGCCCGGCCCGTTGCAGCCGGGGTCCCGGATGCGGGCTGGGCTGAGCCCAGGCCGCGCTCGAGCGCATAGCCGGCCAACAGGTCACGCAGGAGTCGCCGGCCACGGTGCAGGCGGCTCATCACGGTGCCGATCGGTGTTTTCATGATTTCGGCGATCTCCTGGTAGGAGAAGCCCTCGACGTCGGCGAAGTACACGGCCAGCCGGAAGTCTTCCGGGATGGACTGCAGGGCGTCCTTCACGGCGCTGTCCGGCAGGTGATCGATCGCTTCGGCCTCTGCCGAGCGACTCGCCATCGCGGTCGTCGATTCGGCGCCCCCGAGCTGCCAGTCTTCGAGGTCGTCGATGGTGCCCTGGTAGGGCTCGCGCTGCTTCTTGCGATAGGTGTTGATGAACGTGTTCGTGAGGATGCGGTAGAGCCACGCTTTGAGATTGGTGCCCTGCTCGAACTGCTTGAACGCGGCGAACGACTTGACGAACGTCTCCTGGACCAGGTCCTGCGCATCCGAGGGATTGCGCGTCATCCGCATTGCTGCGGCGTAGAGCTGGTCGATGTAGGGCATCGCCTGTTCTTCGAACAGGTCTCGCAGGTCGATCGCGTCAGTTGTCATCACGGACAATTCTAATGCGTCGATCACGGACGTTTCGGGTCGTTCAAGCACCGTTGACAGCACCATCGGGACCTCCCTCATCTGTTCATCACCGACTATCCTGATAACCGATGTTGATCTCGAGATATTCCAAGCCCGATTTCGATCCCTACGGCGACAACGCGCCCGAAGAGACGGATGCCTGGTGGCCGGCCCCTGTTGCAGCGCGGCCGCTCGCCGCCGTCGTCTCCCTGCCGGGCTCGAAGTCGCTCACCAACCGCGAGCTCGTGCTCGCGGCCCTCGCCGACGGGCCCTCCCTCCTCCGCGCACCGCTGCACTCCCGCGACAGCGACCTGATGGTCGCCGCGCTCCGGCAGCTGGGCGCCACGATCGAGTCCGTCCCCGGCGACGGCGAGTTCGGCGCGGACCTCCGGGTCACCCCGGGCGAGCTCTTCGGCTCGACGACGATCGACTGCGGCCTGGCCGGCACCGTGATGCGTTTCCTCCCGCCCGTCGCCGCCCTCGCGCTCGGCCCGACGACGTTCGACGGCGACGCCGGTGCACGCCGCCGCCCGATGGCGACCACGATCTCCTCCCTCAGCGCCCTCGGCGCCGACATCAACGACGACGGCCGCCACGCGCTGCCGTTCACGGTGCACGGCACCGGCAGCCTCTCCGGCGGTGAGGTCACGATCGACGCGTCCACCTCGAGCCAGTTCGTCTCCGGCCTGCTCCTCGCCGCCCCGCGGTTCGAGCGCGGACTGCACCTCCGACACGACGGCGAACGCCTGCCGAGCCTGCCGCACATCGAGATGACGATCGCGACCCTCGCCCGCCGCGGGGTCACCGTGACGAGCCCCGCCGTCGGCGAATGGATCGTCGAGCCCGGCCCGATCCGAGGTATCGACGTCGACATCGAACCAGACCTGTCCAACGCCGCGCCGTTCCTCGCGGCCGCGCTCGTGGCCGGCGGGAGCGTCACGATCACGGGCTGGCCTGCCGAGACGACCCAGGTCGGCGCCGACCTCGCGCACCTGCTGCCGCTGTTCGGCGCGATCGTCACCCGCGCGGGCGACCGGCTCACGGTCACCGCGGGCGAGCATCTCACCGGCGTCACTCTCGACCTCTCAACGGGAGGTGAGCTCGCGCCGGCCCTCGTCGCCCTCGCCGCCCTCGCGGATTCCCCGAGCACGATCACCGGCATCGGCCACATCCGAAACCACGAGACCGACCGCCTCGCCGCCCTCGTGACGGAGATCAACGGGCTCGGCGGCGCCGTCACGGAGCTGCCGGACGGCCTGCAGATCGACCCGCGGCCCCTGCACGGCGGACAGTGGCACAGCTACGACGACCACCGGATGGCGACGGCGGGAGCCCTGATCGGCCTCGCTGTTCCCGGCGTCCTGGTCGAGGACATCGGCACGACTGCGAAGACGCTCCCCCAGTTCCCCGAACTGTGGCACGCGCTCCTCGCCTCGACCGTGCTCGCATGAGCTGGTGGGCCGGCGCGGACGACGACGAACCCGAGTTCGACGAGTCGAGCGTGCGGGTGCGCCCCAACCGCAAGGGCAGCAAACCGCGCACCAAGACCCGCCCTGACCACGAGGACGCGCTCACCGGGCGCATCCTCTCGGTCGACCGCGGCCGCTACACCGTCATGCTCGACGAGAACAAGCACACCGAACGACGGGTGACCGCGGCCAGGGCGAGCGAGCTGCGCAAGCACGCCGTCGTGACCGGCGACCGCGTCGACATCGTCGGAGACACCACCGGAGCGGAGGGCAGCCTCGCCCGCATCGTGCGGATCGTGCCGCGGGTCACCCTGCTGCGCCGCAGCGCCGACGACACCGACGCCGTCGAACGGGTCATCGTCGCCAATGCCGACCAGATGCTCATCGTCGTCGCCGCCGCGAACCCGGAGCCGCGCATCCGCCTGGTCGACCGGTATCTCGTCGCGGCGTACGACGCGGGCGTCACGCCGATCCTCTGCATCACGAAGACCGACCTCGCCGATCCCGCCGAGTTCCTGAACAACTTCGCCGGCCTCGACCTGATCGTCTTCACGAGCCGCGACGACGCCATGCCGCTCGAGAGCATCTCCGCTGCGCTCGTCGGCCATGACACCGTCTTCGTCGGCCACTCCGGCGTCGGCAAGTCCACGCTCGTCAACGCCCTCGTGCCGGACGCGCACCGCGCCGTCGGCGTCGTGAACACCGTGACCGGCCGCGGCAGGCACACCTCGTCCTCGACGGTCTCGCTGCGACTCGAAACGGATGCCGGCCGCGGCTGGGTCATCGACACTCCCGGAGTGCGCTCCTTCGGCCTCGGGCATATCAACACCGACAACATCCTCAAGGCGTTCACCGACCTCGCCGCGATCGCGGAGAAGTGCCCGCGCGGCTGTACCCATCTGCCGGACTCGCCGGACTGCGCCATCAACGAGGCCGTCGCGGCCGGCGAACTCGGCGACACCGGCAAGGCCCGCCTCGACTCGCTGCAACGACTGCTCGCGACCTTCGCGGTGTCCCCGCACCACTAACGTGGGGGCATGACGGATTCCACGCGCCTCGAAGCCGGCGACCCGGCACCGCAGTTCACGCTCACCGACCAGGACGGCGCATCCGTCTCGCTCGCCGGGTTCGCGGGCTCGAAGGTCGTCGTCTACTTCTACCCGGCCGCGCTCACCCCGGCCTGCACGAAGCAGGCCTGCGATTTCCGCGACAGCCTCGGTTCGCTCGAGACTGCGGGCTACCGCGTGCTCGGCGTCTCGCGGGACACGCCGGAGAAGCTCCGGGCCTTCCGGGACGCCGAGGGCCTCACGTTCCCGCTCCTGAGCGACAGCGACCTCACCGTGCACCGGGCGTACGCCGCCTGGGGCGAGAAAAACCTCTACGGCAAGACCGTCACGGGCGTCCTGCGGTCCACCTTCGTGATCGACGAGGCCGGACTGATCACGCTCGCGCTCTACAACGTACGTGCGACGGGCCACGTCGCGAGCCTGCGCAAGAAGCTCGGCCTCGGCGACTGACACCCGGTCCCACTTCCCCGGGGCCGTCAGGGGCCCCCAGCGGCCGCTGACGACATCCGCTGCCGTCCGGGCGGCACCGACCTGCTGCCTGGACGAAATACTGTGTGAACACTCGGCGACGGATGTCTACCCGGCCGTGTCGCCCTCATCCCGCGGGGTCTGCGTGGCCGCGAGCACCGCTGGGGTGAACAGGAGCCCGAGCACCACGATCGAGGGCACCAGGAGCGCCCAGCCGAGATCCGGACGCGCGTACAGCCCCTGGAAGCAGCCGACGGCGACGGCGATCTGCACGACCTGCCAGGTCACCGCGGCGCCGCGGATCCAGCCGCGGCGCCTCAGGGAATTGACCGCGATCGCGGTCACCCAGGCGGCGGCGATCAGCACGATGATCAGGATCGCGACCCCGCTCGCGAGCGAGGTCGGCGTCGCGGTGAGAAGCTCGAGGACGAGCCAGACCACCGCGGCCCAGAGCAGGGCGGCCTCGGCCCAGAGCAGGCCGGCGAGGAGAAGGAGTGCGGGCGCACGACGCGGGCGGAACGCACCGGCGTCACCGTCCGGACGCTGGTCGAACTGTTGATTCACAGAGATATCCCATACCAAACTATTGATTTGACCCCACCATTATGCGACCATAATTGAGGCCCGGTTGACGCTCACAGGGACGTGAGCCCTATGAATGCGTAAATCGCTTACCTTCCTGCAATCGGCAGCCTCTCATCTTCGGCCAATCGGCCAGGCACCCTGCAATAAAGGAGCATCTCTATGGACTGGCGCGACAAAGCGGCCTGCCTCACCGCCGACCCGGAATTGTTCTTCCCTGTCGGTAACACTGGACCCGCTGTGGACCAGATCGAGAAGGCCAAGTCTGTGTGTGCCCGTTGCAATGTGACCGAGGTGTGCCTCCAGTACGCACTGGAGACCGGACAGGATTCCGGCGTCTGGGGCGGCCTGAGCGAAGACGAACGCCGCGCCCTCAAGCGCCGTGCCGCACGGGCGCGCCGCGCGTCCTAGCCCCACCGCCCGTGTCCTGAGACCTGGCGCGCCGCCCCCGCGGCAGTCAGGTCTCACGCATGTACCGCAGGGGAATCTCGATCGTCACTTCGGTGCCGCTGCCCATCATCGTGTGCCAGTCGATGCTCCCGCTGAGCTCGCCCTGGATCAAGGTGCGCACGATCTGCGTGCCCAGTCCCGATCCGACCTTGCCCTCGGGAAGACCGGAACCGTTGTCACGCACGCGCACCGTGAGGGTCTCTTCGTTGCGCTCGGCCTCGATCACGACTTCGCCCTCCCGGCCGGCGAGGCCATGCTCGACCGCGTTCGTGACGAGCTCCGTGAGCGCGAGCGCGAGCGGGGTGGCGAAGGCGCTCGGCAGAACGCCGAAACTGCCGGACAGCTTCGGGTGCGCCGTCGTGTTGTGAGCGGATGCGACCTCGGCGATCAGGAGCAGCACCCGGTCGAAGACGACGTCGAAGTCGACCTGCTGGTTCAGCCCCGTCGACAGGGTGTCGTGGACGACAGCGATCGCCGCGACCCGGCGCATGGCCTGGTTGAGCGCCTCGCGCGCGGTATCGGAGTGGGTCCGCCTGGCCTGGATCCGGAGCAGCGACGCCACGGTCTGGAGGTTGTTCTTCACCCGGTGGTGGATCTCCCGGATGGTCGCGTCCTTCGTGATGAGCTCGCGCTCCTGGTGGCGCAGTTCGGTCACGTCGCGGCAGAGCACGATCGCGCCGATCCGCTGGCCGCGGTTGCGGATCGGGATCGCGCGGAGCGAGACGGTCACCCCGCGAGCCTCGACATCGGTTCGCCAGGGAGCCCGGCCGGTGACGACGAGCGGGAGCGATTCGTCGACGACGACCGTGCCGGTGAGCAATCCCGTCGTGACCTCGGCGAGTGACTCGCCCTCGAGCTCGTCGACGAAGCCCATCCGGTTGAAGGCGGAGAGCGCGTTGGGGCTCGCGAAGGTCGTGACACCGTCGAGGTCGAGCCGGATCAGGCCGTCCGAGGCGCGCGGGGCGCCGCGGCGCGGGCCGGTCGGAGCGCCGAGATCGGGGAAATCGCCGGAGGCGATCATCGCGAACAGGTCGTTGGCGCAGTCGTTGAAGGTAAGTTCCTGGCGGCTCGGCGTGCGCGCCTCGCTGAGGTTCGTGTGCCGGGTGAGCACGGCGACGGGCACGGGTGCGATCTGGGAACCGGTCGTGCTGAGCCGGCGCATCACGGGGATCGCCCTGACGCGGGTCGGAGTCTCCTCGTACCAGTCCGGGGCCGTCGTATCCACGATCCTGGCGGACTCGAAGGCCTCCGTCACCTGCTGGCGCCATTCCCCCTTGATTCCCTGCCCGACGAAGTCGCGGTAGAACAGGGTCGCGGCGCTCGAGGGGCGCGCGTGCGCGACCGCCACGAAGCTCCCGGTCGTGCCGGGCACCCACACCACGATGTCCGCGAAAGCAAGGTCGGCGAGGAGCTGACCGTCCGCGACGAGCATGTGGAGCCAGTCCACATCCTCGGCACTGCTGCGGCCCTGGGCAAGTACGAGATCACTGAGCGTCGACACCCTGCCAGCCTAGGTCCCCCTGAACGAGGAAAGTGACTGGGGCGACCATGAATCGGCGCGCGGTGTCATGCTGGTCAGATGAACCCCACTCCGGGCAGGCCCGATCGCACCCTGATCGCCGTTCTGTCCGTGATCGTAGTTCTGGTCATCGTCGCGCTCGTCGTCGTCTTCTCCCGCGGAGCGCCGGAGCAGCTCGGCCAGGCGACCCCGGCCGGTGTCGTCCAGCGCTACTCTGCCGCTGTCATCGACGGCGACGAGCAGAAGGCGGCCGGATTCCTCACCCCGCACGCCCTCGCGAGTTGCGACGCGGTCGGCGGCCGGGCCGCCGGCGACCTGAGGGTCACGCTCGTCTCGACGACGGAGCGGCCCGGTTCGGCCGACGTCACGGTGTCCATCGTCACCTCGGAGGATGCCGGCCCCTTCGGGTCCTCGGAATACGAGAGCCAGGAGGTGTTCGACCTGCTCACGGTCGACGGCGCCTGGAAGATCGACTCCGCGCCCTGGCAACTCGCGATCTGCCCGGGCACCACGACCTCGACGGATGCCCCGTGATCGTCGGGGCAGGTCTCCTGGTCGCGCTCGGCGTCGTCATCGCCGCCATCGTGATCGGGGTCCGCCGGTCGCCGGCACCGCGGGGAGGGTCGGCCCAGCCGACGGTCCGGCGCCTGATCGCCTTCGTCCTCCTGTTCGCCCTCGTCGTGATCGCCGCGATCGGTCTGGCCGGGCTGCTGGGGCGCCTGCTCGATGCGGGTAATGCTCTCGCAGGGGATGACGTCGCCGGACTCGCCCGCTCGCTCGCCTTCACCCTGGTCGCCGGCCCCTTCGCCGCCCTGCTGTGGTGGGTGCTCCGGCGGCGCCTGGACGGCGAAGATCGGTCGTCCCTCGCCTGGGGCCTCTACCTCGCCGGCATACGCACCGTCGCGCTCGTCGTCGCCTCGACCGCCCTGCTCGGCTCCGCAGCGGCCCTCGTGCGCGCGGACTGGCAGCCGCGCACCCTCGCCACCGGACTGGTCTGGGCCGCCGTGTGGGTGTGGCACACGTGGATGTCCAGGAATCCGGCCACGCATCCGCTGCGGCTCCCGACGGCGGCGATCGTTCTCGGGAGCGTGTTCGGTCTCGTGATCGGTACCGGCGGAGCCGTCACGGCGCTCGGCGCGCTGCTCGACTCGGCCATCACCGGGTCGGGGGCATCGACGTTCGCGGGTGCCCAGTGGTGGTGGCTCCCCCTCGAAGGCCTGGTCTGGTGCGCCGGCGGCGGCGCCGTGTGGTGGTGGCACTGGCTGCACGACAGGGCAGTCACCCTCCGCGGCGGGCTCGCCGACGTCGCTTTCATCGCCAGCGGAATCGGCGGAGCGGCGATCCTCACCCTCGCCGGGGCGGGCACAACGGTGTTCGTGCTGCTCAGGCTCGGCTTCGACCGCTCAGGCGCGTTCGGAAACGCCGAGTCCCTCACCGTCATCCTCGATCCCCTCGGCAACGCACTCGCGGCGGCGTCGATGGGCGCATTCGTCTGGGCCTATCACCGGGTCCTGGTTCCAGTCCGCGGCGACCAGACCCGGCAGGCGGCCGGCCTGGTCGTGTCCGGCATCGGGCTCGTCGGTGCGGCCTCCGGGCTCGGGGTCGTGGTGAACTCCCTGCTCGCGGCACTCGCGCAGCCGCTCGCCGACTCGAACCCGCGCACCCTGCTGCTCGGCGGCATCAGCGTCATGATCGCGGGCGGACCGGTCTGGTGTCTGGCCTGGCGTCCGCTGGCCCCGGCCGATCCATCCACAAGCTCCGCGACCGCCCGGCGCGTCTACCTGATCCTGGTCTTCGGTGTCAGCGCCGTCGTCGCGCTGGTCGCCCTCCTCCTGATCGGCTACCGCATCTTCGAGTTCGGTCTCGGGTCCGCGTCCGGGTCCCCATCCGGGAGCAGCCTGCTCGAGCGGGTGCGCGCCCCGCTGGGGCTCCTCATCGCGACCGGCCTCGCCGCCGGGTACCACTTCGCCGTCTGGCAGCGCGACAGGGCCATGAGCGCCGCGACGCCGGGCCGGCAATGCACCATCGGACGGGTGATCCTGGTCACCGGCGCGTCCCCCGAACCGCTCCGGCGGGCGATCACCGAGAACACAGGGGCATCCGTGACCGTCTGGGCGCGGGCAGAGGGCAACGCAGACACAACAGCAGACGCAGGCGCCGAAGCGGGCACGGACAGCACTGCAGGCGGCCCATCCGCCGCGGAGATCACCGCGGCCCTCGACGGGGTCACCGGCAAACGGGTGCTCGTCGTGACGGGCCCCGGCTCCGGGGTCACCGTGATCCGGCTGCGGGACTGAACCTCGGGCACCGGCGTCAGGACGCCGGATTCAGAGCGCGGGTTCAGAGGGCGGGGTTCAGAGGGCGGGGTTCAGAGGGCGGGCGCCCGGCGACGCCACGGCATCCGCCCCAGTCCCCGGCCCCGCGCCCGCACCGGTTCGGGCAGAAGCTCCCTGTGCACCAGACGCAGGATGCCCGTGCGTGCGGGCGACTTCGGCGCGGCATCGCGCAGCGTGCGGCCGGTCAGCACGGCAGCGTCGGCGCCGGACTGGTCGTGCGGGACCAGGAACGGGGCGTGGATGCCGCCGAACCGGCGCAGCGCTGCGACGACCTGCCGGTTGGCGTCGATCCCGACGGCGCTCGGCCGCACCCGGTTCATCACGACGCTGACCCTGTCCGTCGAGACCGCCTCGGCGAGTTCGGCCCACGACCGCAGGAATCGGGCAAGCCCGACGGGGTCGGCAAGCCCGCACGCGACGACGTGGTCCGCTGACCGGAGCGCGGTCAGCGTCGCAGCGTTCCGCCGCGGCGCGAACAGGTCGCTCGAGATCTCCTCGTCGCTTTCGAGGCTGAAGCCGGTGTCGAGGACGACGTAGTCGGCCCACTTCCGCAGCACCTCGATGGTCTTCGAGACGCGCTCGCCCGACAGCTCCGGCCAGCGCGACGGGCGCCCGATGCCCGTGAGCACCCAGAACGCGCCGCGCGGCGAGGTGTAGCGCTGCGCGATGCGTTCGAGTTCCGGCCGGGTGAGGCTGTCGGTCCCTGCGAGGCGGCAGGCCGCGGCGAAACCGGGCGATTCGTCGAGCATCCCGAGGGCCGGCGCGATCCCGCCTCCGTAGCTGTCGACGTCGACGAGCGCCACGGTGTGGCCCGCCGCCGCGACCTCGGCGGCGATGTTGATCGCGAGCGTCGTGCGGCCCGGCGCGCCGGAGGGCCCCCAGACCGCGATCACGGTGCCACGAGCGGACACTGTGCGCGTGGCCTCCCGCTCGGCGACCCGCAACGGGATCACGACGCCGGCCTCAATCACCGCCTCGATGCCCGCCCATTCCGCTGTCGCGTCGATCACGTCGAGGAGGCCGAGTCCCGCCGCGTTCCTGCGGTCCTGGTCGGTCGCGGCGAGGGCGATCACGCGCACACCGTGCTCGTCGCACGCCCGGATCACGGCGGCACTCAGCGTCGCCCGTCCCGCGCTCACGAGCGCGACGTCGGCCTCTGTGCGGTCCAGGACAGCGAGCAGTTCCGCTCCCCCCGACAGCCGGGCGAGGACGGAGTGCCCGTACTGCACGATATCCGCGAGGAGGCGGTCTTCCGTCGAACGGTCGAGCGCGAGCAGCAGCCGGGCCATGGTCAACCTCCGAGGGGCTGGTTGACCGGAACGACCGCGATCGCCGCTCCGTTGGCGATCGCAGTGAGTACGGCGGCGACGGCCTCCCTGGGCACCCGGAGCTCGACCGAGCGGCGGCCGGCTCCCACCGAAAGCCCGCCCGGTTCAAGCACGCGCACCACCCCGGCCTGCCCGACGAGCACGGCAGGCGGCCCGAATGCACCCCGCTCGGTCTGCGGCGAGGACCACACGTCGACAACAGCGCCAGGCGCGACCGCCTGCGCGAGGGCGTCCGTCGGTTCGACGACGACCGTCGTCACGCCCGCCTCAGCGGATGCGCCGACCGCGGACACCGGGATCAGCTCGCCTGCTGCGACGGTCCTGGCCAGGACCAGGCCGTCCGCGGGCATCCGCTCGGGGGTCACGTAGAGCGGGAGCGCGCCGTCCAGGCGGACCTGGCTGAGCTCGAGGTCGGCGGCCGTGACCCGGTCGCCGACGATGAGGGCGCCACGGGCGGCGTAGACGGCGGTCGTGCGGTCGCTGCCTGCGACGACCGCAGAGACGCCGCCGACCGCACCGAGCACGAGCACCAGGCCGATGAGCAGGCGCGGGTCGAACCAGGCTCCCGGGCGTCGTGCGCGATTCGGCCTCGAGACCATGGTCGCCCCTCTCCTCGGCGAGGGCAGCTGCCGCCCGCCTGATCAGTGGTCTCTATCGTCGCCGTTCCCGGCCCACGGCGGGAAAGTTATCCACAGGCTGTCGTTTTCCCGGCGGGACACCGCGGGAACCCCCGATAATCGAAGCATGAACGCTCCCGACGCCTATCGTGGGCTGGGCCGCTTCCTCACCCTCGCGGACACCGCCGACATACTCGCCCTGACCGCGGCAGAGGTGAGCGAGCTTGTGCACACGGGCGAGCTTCCTGCCATCCGGATCGGCCCGTCCGCGCCCGAGCGGATGCAGCACTGGCGCGTGGAGCGGGTCGTGCTCGAGTCGTACATCGAGGCCAAGTACGAAGAGGCCAGGCGGCTGTCGCTGTGGGAGCAGTCCGACTACGCGAACATCCCCGAGCTCTCCGGCGGCACGATCATCCGGCCGCCCGACTGAACCCGGCCGGCGCGGTCAGGGCAGGCACAGCAGCTGGATCCCGGCGAGGGGAATGATCCGGTATTGCCTCACCTCGGAGCTGCGGCGCGGCACCCCGCGGTCGTGCATCGCGAGGTCGATGTGGTCGCGACCGACCCGGTCGATCGTTCCACTGAGGAGACCACCCGGCGTGTGCACCTCGACGAACCTGCGCCGCCTGGCCAGGTCGCGGAGCACGAAGGCGAACCCGATGCGGTCGACGACCCCCGACCCGGGTTCCGCGGGCGCGGCGAGGGAGGCACGCACCTCCGCAGACTGCAGGATCACCCCGGCGATCGCCGCGATCGGAACGACGCACTGCGGAGCGCCCCGGGCGGGGACACCGGGCGGGGCCGTCCCTGCCGACGCCGTTGGCGTGTCGAGGATCTCGGCGGCGAGCCAGTCCCGCCCGAACGTCGTCGGGCGGATGGCCAGCGTGACCCCGGAGGTGAGCACCAGCCGCACGACACCGCCGCCCGCGCGCGGGCCCGAACCGGCGCCCAGGCCCATCAGCCGGTGCCGCAGCGATAACCGGCCGAGCCGGAGCCGTTCCTCTTCCGCGCGCAGCTCGAGGTCCTCGGCGTTCAGCTCGTGTTCGAGCTGTCCCTCGAGGTCGTCGAACAGGTTGTCCCAGCGCACACACACGACGCTAACTCGCCGCGAACCGGCCAGCCGGGTTATCCACAGGACATATAAGCGCTCGACACCGCGGGCATCCGCTGGTTGAGTAGCGAACCTGCACCTCAGCACCCGGAACCCCCGGAGGAGTCATGAGCGATTCAGTCGGCAAGAGTGAGCAGGCGAGCGCCCGAGCGGAGCGGTTCGCCGAGGAAGATTACTTCGGGCAGCAGCCGAGTTCCCGCGGGCAACTGCCGGATCCGGAGCCGCTGCTCATCAACCTCACCCGGTGCGTGATCGAGGTGCTCTCCGGGGCCCGCGAACTCGACCAGCTCGCGCGCTGGGTGAGCGACGACGTCTACCGGCACCTGCTGAAACGGGTCGTCCTCTCCAACCGGGCGCGGGCGGTCAAAGGGCTCCGGGCGCAACGGCCCACGATCTCCATCGGCAGGGTCACCATCACGGAACCGAGGGACGGGGTGGTCGAAGCCGTCGTCATCGTGCACAGCAAGGTGCGGGTGCGCGCGGTGGCGTTGCGCCTCGAGGGCCTCGACAACCGCTGGCGGGCCAGCGCGATCAACGTGCTGTGACGGCAGTATCCCCTGCAGCTCGCGACTCCGGGTCCGCGCCGGCCGCCGGACCGGCACCCAGGCCCACCGCGGGAAGGATCACCCCGTCGATCAAGGAGATCAGGAATTCCCTGTCGATGGTCTTGCGCTCGAACAGGATCCGCATGGAGGCCATGGCCGTGGTCACGGTCGACAGGTTGTCGATGTCGCAGCGCGACGAGATCTCGCCGCGCTCGACGGCCCGGCGCAACAGGAAGCGATGCGCGGTCACCCGGGGTTCGACGACGGAGACGCGGGCGGTTTCGGCGAGCTCGGGCGAGTGGGCGAGGAGGGACATCAGGCCGGCGATGACCCGGAGCTTCTTCTCGCCGTCCTCGATCGAGTGCGGCTTGATCATGGCGATCAGGTCCCCGCGCAGCGTGCCCGTGTCCGGGAGTTGGGACAGGTTCAGGTCACCGTTCTTCATGCACGCGACCGCGTCGATGACAAGTTCGCCCTTCGAGGGCCATCGCCGGTAGAGGGTGGCCTTGCCCGCTTTGGCCCGGGCCGCGACCATGTCGATGGTCATGCCCTCATACCCGCATTCGGCGAGCACGTCGACGGCAGCGGCGAGGATGTCAGGGTCGCGGGTGTGGTCCCGTCTGCGTCCGAGCTTGACGGGCTCCGTCTCCTCGGCGGGATCGAGCTGCGTCGTCGCCACACTCACCACTTTCTGATCGAAGTCTTCTGATCGAATGTTACCCGGAGGTAAATTCAGGAACTGTTAAGATCCGGAACTCCACAGTATCGTATATAGTCGCCTTCATGCCAAAGACTTCCGCCACTTCGTCCACTCTAACGAGCACGCCCGTGCCGCATTCCCGGCGCTGGTGGACCCTCAGCACCGTCGCCCTCGCCCAGCTCATGGTCGTACTCGACTCGACCGTGGTCAACATCGCCCTGCCCTCCGCGCAGACCGACCTCGGCTTCTCCAACGGAGACCGCCAGTGGATCATCACCGCGTATTCCCTCGCGTTCGCGAGCCTCCTCCTGCTCGGCGGACGCCTGTCCGACCTGATCGGCCGGAAGCGCACCTTCATCATCGGACTGATCGGCTTCGCAGCCGCCTCGGCACTCGGCGGTGCGGCAGGCACCTTCGGGCTGCTCGTCGGCGCCCGGGCCCTGCAGGGCGCGTTCGGCGCCCTCCTCGCCCCGACCGCCCTCGCCGTTCTCACGACGACGTTCACCATTCCGAAGGAACGCGCCCGTGCCTTCGGGATCTTCGGAGCGATCGCCGGTGCCGGCGGCGCCGTCGGACTGCTCCTCGGCGGCTTCCTCACCCAGAACCTCGACTGGCGCTGGAACCTCTACATCAACATCCCCATCGCCGTGATCGGGGTGATCGGTGCGATCGTCTTCGTCGACCACCTCGAGCGCACCGGCCCGCGCCCGAAGCTCGACATTCCCGGCACGATCCTGGTCTCCGGAGCCCTCTTCGGCCTCGTCTACGGCTTCTCCAACGCCGAGACCGACGGCTGGGACTCACCGCTGACCTGGGGCATGCTCGCGGGGGCCGTCGTGCTGCTCGTCGCGTTCGTGCTGTGGCAGCGCCGTGCCGCGCATCCGCTTCTGCCGCTCGTGATCGTGCTCGACCGCAACCGCGGTGCCGCGTACCTCTCGGTGCTGATCGCCGGCGCAGGCATGTTCGGCATCTTCCTGTTCGTCACGTACTACCTGCAGGTCTCACTGGGCTACACCCCGGTCCAGACCGGACTGTCGTTCCTGCCGATGATCGCCATGCTCGTCGTCGCGGCCCAGTTGTCGACGAACATCTTCGTGCCCCGGTTCGGCCCGAAGATCATGGTGCCGTTCGGCATGACGCTCGGAGCCCTCGGGATGATCTACCTGACCCATCTCGACCTGGGCAGCACCTACGCCGCCGACATACTGCCGCCCCTGATGATCCTCGGCTTCGCGATGGGCTCGATCATGCCCGCCTCGATGCAGACGGCGACGCTCGGCGTCGACCGGCAGTTCGCCGGGGTCGCCTCCGCGATGGTGAACACGAGCCAGCAGGTCGGCGGGTCGATCGGCACCGCTCTTCTCAACACGCTCGCCGCGACCGCCGCGACGAACTTCCTGGCCGCGAACACCCCGCTCACCGCTGCGGTGGCCGCGGATGCCGCAATCCACAGCTACGCGGTCGCATACTGGTGGGGCGCCGGCTTCTTCGCCGTCGGCGCGGTCCTCGCGGCGCTGCTCTTCCGGCGGATGGGCCATGGCGTGTCGCTCTCGAACCCGCACGGCACCCCCGCGGCAGCGCCCACCGAAGTGCCGCTTCCGGTGCACTAGGCACGGGTCGCACACGACGGAAGGCCGGGTCCCTCGGGACCCGGCCTTCCGTCGTGTGCGACGGGCGGTGCTACTTCTTGCCCTGGGCCCGACGCTCGGCGCGGTTCACCGGAACGGCCGGCGTCCCGGAGTCGCGCTGGCCGAAGGCGCCGCGACGGGGAGGACCAGCGGGAGCCGCTGACTCCTCCGCAGGGGCATCTCCTGCGTTCGCGTCCGTCTCGGCCCGGCGGGCACGGTCGGTCGCGGCCTGCTGGATCTGGCCGCGCTGGTTGCGCACCTCGACTCCGCCGGAATCGCTCGGTGCGGTGTAGCTGAGCTTGTCGGCACCGGAATCCTCACCGGGGGTGAGGCCCTTGGCGACGACGACGGGCGCGGCGACGGGATCTGGCGCCTGGTTGACCTCGACCTCGAGGTTGAACAGGAAGCCGACGGTCTCCTCGCGGATCTGGCCCATCATCTGCTGGAACATGGCGAAACCCTCACGCTGGTACTCGACGAGCGGGTCACGCTGGGCCATCGCACGGAGGCCGATGCCGTCCTTGAGGTAGTCCATCTCGTAGAGGTGCTCGCGCCAGCGGCGGTCGATCACGGAGAGCACGACGCGGCGCTCGAGTTCGCGCATGGCCGGGGAGCCGAGGCTGGCTTCGCGCTTCTGGTAGGCGACCCGAGCGTCGGAGAGGATCTCCCTGCGCATGAAGTCGCGGTTGATCCTGCCCCGGTTGCCTGCCTCGGAGATGACCTCGTCGATGGTGATGCCGACGGGATAGAGGGTTCTGAGCTCGGTCCACAGCGCGTCGAAGTCCCAGTCGTCGCCGTTGCCCTCACCGGTGTGCACGCTGAGAACCTCGTCGATCACGTCTTCCAGGAAGCGCTGGGTGCGCTCGTGGAGGTCGTCACCCTCGAGGATGTGACGGCGGTCGCCGTAGATCGCTTCGCGCTGGCGGTTGAGCACGTCGTCGTACTTGAGCACGTTCTTGCGAATCTCGGCGTTGCGGCCCTCGACCTGCGACTGGGCAGAGCGGATGGCGCGGCTCACGACCTTGGATTCGATCGCCATGTCATCCGGCACACCCTGGCGGCTCATCAGGCTCTCGGCGGCTCCCGCGTTGAAGAGGCGCATCAGGTCGTCGGTCAGGGACAGGTAGAAGCGGCTCTCTCCCGGGTCGCCCTGGCGTCCGCTGCGTCCGCGGAGCTGGTTGTCGATGCGGCGCGATTCGTGGCGCTCTGTGCCGAGAACGTAGAGACCGCCGGCCTCGACGACCTTCTCGGCTTCCTCGGAGACCTTCGCCTTGACCGCGGCGAAGACGTCGTCCCACTCGGTCTCGTATTCTTCGGGCGTCTCGATGGGGCTGAGGCCCTTCGCGTTCATCTCGGCGACGGCGAGGAACTCGGCGTTGCCACCGAGCATGACGTCGGTTCCACGACCGGCCATGTTCGTGGCGACCGTGACGGAGCCGAGGCGACCGGCCTGGGCGACGATCGCGGCTTCCCGCGCGTGGTTCTTCGCGTTGAGAACCTCGTGGCGGACCCCGCGCTTGGCGAGCAGGCGGGAGAGGTATTCGCTCTTCTCGACGCTCGTCGTTCCGACGAGGACGGGCTGGCCCTTCTCGTGCCTGCCGACGATGTCCTCGACGACCTGGCCGAACTTGGCCTCCTCGTTCTTGTAGACGAGGTCGGACTGGTCGATGCGCTTCATCGGCTTGTTGGTGGGGATCGAGACCACGCCGAGCTTGTATGTGCTCATGAACTCGGCTGCCTCGGTCTCTGCGGTTCCGGTCATGCCGGACAGCTTCGTGTAGAGCCGGAAGTAGTTCTGCAGGGTGACTGTCGCGAGGGTCTGGTTCTCGGCCTTGACCGCGACACCCTCCTTGGCCTCGATGGCCTGGTGAATGCCCTCGTTGTACCGTCGGCCCATCAGAATGCGACCGGTGTGCTCGTCGACGATGAGAACCTCGCCGTTCATCACGACGTAGTCCTTGTCCTTCTTGAACAGGGCGTTCGCCTTGATCGCGTTGTTCAGGAACGAGATCAGCGGGGTGTTCGCCGATTCGTAGAGGTTGTCGATGCCGAGGTAGTCCTCGACCTTTTCGATGCCGGGTTCGAGCACGCCGACGGTGCGCTTCTTCTCGTCGACCTCGAAGTCGACCTCGGGGACGAGCCGCTTGGTCAGGCTCGCGAACTCGGTGAACCAGCGGTTCGCCTCGCCAGATGCCGGGCCGGAGATGATCAGCGGGGTGCGGGCCTCGTCGATCAGGATCGAGTCGACCTCGTCGACGATCGCGTAGTAGTGGCCGCGCTGGACCATGTCGGCTGCCTGCCACGCCATGTTGTCGCGCAGGTAGTCGAAGCCGAACTCATTGTTCGTGCCGTAGGTGATGTCCGCGAGGTACTGGTCGTGGCGCTGCGCGGGGGTCTGGCCGGAGAGGATGCACCCGGTGGTCATGCCGAGGGCACGGAACACGCGGCCCATCAGCTCGCTCTGGTAGCTCGCGAGGTAGTCGTTCACGGTGATGATGTGCACACCGCGGCTTGTGATGGCGTTGAGGTACGCCGCGGTCGTCGCGACGAGCGTCTTGCCCTCACCGGTCTTCATCTCGGCGATGTTGCCGAGGTGCAGGGCCGCCCCGCCCATGAGCTGCACGTCGAAGTGCCGCAAGCCCAGGGTGCGGGTCGAGGCCTCGCGTACGGCGGCGAACGCCTCTGGCAGCAGGTCGTCGAGCGACTCGCCGTTCGAGTAGCGTTCCCGCAGCACGACGGTTTCGTTCTTCAGCTCCTCGTCGGTGAGTTGGCTGAAGTCTTCTTCCAGCGCATTGATGGCTTTCGCATACTGCTCGAGACGACGCAGAACGCGTCCTTCACCAACACGAAGAACCTTTTCAAGGATTGAGGCCACGAATGCACTCCACTAGTCACGGCGCCGTTACGCCTGTCGTCTCGGTGAGATGAACCAGGGTCTGGCTGCTCACGCGACGGATTGAACCACGCCGGCACTGTTGTGCGCCGGTGTGCGGCAACTATAACAATGCTAGTTGGTCAGGGAGTGCACTCGACGGCCTACCGGACGCCTTACTCGGCGGCGACCCGCAACTCCTCGCTGTTCTCGGCCAGTTCGATGACCCCGTAGTCCCAGCCCTTGCGGCGGTAGACCACACTCGGCCGGTTCGTCTCGGAGTCCTGGAACAGGTAGAAGTCGTGCCCGACGAGTTCCATGAAGTACAGGGCGTCGTCGACGGTCATCGGGGCGGCGGAGAAGACCTTGCGGCGGATGACGACCGGCGTGTACACCTCGTCCGCTTCCTCCTCGGCGGCGGTGGCCGCGGCGGCCGCCTCCGACTCGGTGGGGCGGATCACCCGGATGACTCCGGTGCGCACCTCGTCGAGGGTTTCGGCGTCGGCCGGCTTGATGTCGACGACGCTGAAGTCAACGGATGCCGCGTCGTGCAGCGAGGTGGGGCGGTGCGCTCCGCCACGGTGCAGCTTCTGGCGGTCCTTGGCGCGGCGCACGCGCTCGAGGAGCCGTCCGAGTGCCACGTCGAAGGCTGCGTACTTGTCCGAACCGTCCGCTTCAGCGCGGACGATGGGACCCTTCCCGATCAGGGTCAGCTCGACCCTGTCATTGCCGGTGGCTGAACCCTTTTCGCGGTTCCGGCTGAGCTTGACTTCGAGGGCGAGGGCCTTGTCGGCAAGGCCGGCGATCTTCTCAGCCTTTTCCGACGCATATGACCGGAAACGATCAGTGATCCCCAGGTTTCGTCCGACGATATTAGTTTCCATGACGACCTCCAGATCTGGCGAACCGCCCGGTCCCGGGCGATTGGTGCGCGCCTTTAGCTCCACCGTAGCCCTGCCGGAGGGAGAAGTCACCGCAATTTGTCAATCGGTTTCTGATGAACGATGTGTGACAGGTAGGCGTCTCCGGGTTTCCGCGAGGGCGGCCACGCCCACGACCTCTCCCCCGGCGGCGAGGATGGCGCGGCGGGCTTCGAGAACGGTGGCGCCCGTCGTCACGATGTCGTCGACGAGCAGGCAGCGCACCCCGGTCAGGGAACGAAGGGCGCGCAGCGAACCGTCCCGGTTCCTGGACCTGGCGGCACGGTCGAGCCCGACCTGGTCGGCGGTCTCCCGGCCGGTGAGGACCCGGTGCGGTGCGAGTCCGGCCCGGCGGAGCAGCAGCTCGACCGGGAGGAAACCGCGCGCCCGCCAGGCCCGTCGCGACGAGGGAATCGTGACCAGGCGGATGCCGGTCTCCGCAGCGCCGCGGGACTCCACTGGTCCGCCGGACTCCACTGCGGCGAGCGCGGCCACGACCGCGGCCAGGAGCGCAGGGGCGAGCGCGGCGGCGGCATCCGTTCGCCCTCCGTCCTTGAAACTCGCGATCACGCGTCGCGGAACGCCGGCATAGTCGAGCCCCGCCCAGACCCGCAGGCCGCCGCGCTCGGTCACGCGCACGGCAGGCACCAGGAGGGCGCGGCAGGCCGCGCAGAGGGCGCGGTCCGGCGCCCCGCAACCGCTGCACGCCGTGGGCAGGAGAACGGCCCACGCGTCCAGGACGGCCCGCCACGCCTCCCGTGCCGTTCGTGCCGTTCGTGCCGTTCGTGCCGCGCCGGTCCCGGTCATGCCGCCAGACTGCCCGACCTGACGCGAGCGCATGATCGCGAGCGCACGGCGGTGCGCGCGCGGCCGTGCGCCGGCGCTGTGGAGGACAGGCCCGCGCCTACCCGCCGATTCCCTGCTGGGTGGCCACGAGAGTCACGTCGTCGATGCGCTCCTGCCAGCCGACTCCGCGCTGCATCATCAGGCCGCCCGTTGTGGCGAGTGCGCGCACGTCCCTCAGGGTGTTGCTTCCCGTGATCGTCGCACTGCCCGGCGCTGACTCGATGCTGGAACTGACGCCGCCGAGCTGCTGGGTCACGATGCGGTCCTCTCCGGTCGGGAGCGCGACGAGGTAGGCGACCGTGAGCTCGTCGATCCAGGTGGCGTCGAGGGGGATGCCCGTGACGGACTGGAGCTGGACTTCGTCTCCGAGGGCGACAGGGACGGACTTGTCCCGCTTGATCGAGACGACCACGAAGCGGGTCTCCGTTCCAGAGGTGAGCAGCGCGATCAGCCGGGTACCGTCCCGGGACACCCGCAACGCCACGATTCCGGAGGCCTCCGGCCAGGAGGTCGGCACGGCCGTCGCATCCCCGTTCGGGCTGTAGACGAACAGCTCACCGGGACGGTTCGAGGGCACGGACCAGACGTAGCCGAAGTTGTCTACGGCCGGCGCGATGAGGCCGGGCCGCGGATCGAGCAGCTTCGCGACCTCGCCGACCCGGACGGAGGAGACCCCTGTCGCGGCCCGCGCCGCCGCGACGGTCTGCCCCGGTGAGAGGGTGACCGCCGTCGGGCCGAGCGCGACGACCTGGTCGGAGAGCCCGGGGATCGGGGTGACCGTCTTCCCTGCTGCGGACAGGAACCCGAAGGCGCCCTGGCGGAGTACGAGCGCCCGGGCGTCCACCCGCGGGTTGACGATCGGGGCGTTGGCGCCGAGGTCCCCGATGTCCTGGGAGTTCTGGTTGATCGAGATCGTGACGGTGATGCCCGTGGGGAGGCTGTTCGTGAGCTGCGCCCGCATCCGCTGCAGGGTGACCCTGTCTGCGTTCAGGGCTTCGCCGTTGAGGTCGACCTTCGCGTCGCGCGAGACGACCTGCACGGCATCCGCGGTGAGCTTGGTTCCATCGGGGAACGCGCTGACAACCGCCCCGCCCAGCCACGGGCTCGGCCCGTGCAGCACTCCGTTGACGATCTTGGTCAGGGTGGCGCCCCCGCGCGGGAACCAGCGCAGGTCTGGCACCAGGAACGCGAAGCTCGAATCGAAGAAGTAGAGCGCCTGGGAGCTGAACACGTCACTGAACGTGGTCTGGTCGACGACGGTGCCGTTCGGCGCAGCGCTGATCCGCCACTGGTCACCGACCTTCTGGAACTGGTAGCGCAGCACGACGGGCGAGGGAGACTCGACCTCGTGGTATTCACCGATCCCGTCGACGTCGGCGATGGGATTCACCGAGAACTGCATGGTCTGGCCGTCGACGGGGATGATGGTGCGCGCCGTCCCGTCGTCGACCGTCACCCCGGCATCCGCCGCCCAGGCGCCGCTGAAACCGGGGGCGAGGAATTCGCGGGCGATCGCGTAGTCGTTCTCCGGGCTGGTCTGGGCGTCGATGAAACCCCGCAGGATGCTTTCCTGGCTGGCATCGGCCTGCGGGTGCGACGGCAGGAAGACGGGTGCGGGGTTGTCCCCGGCTGCGACCGCCTGCCCGGTGCGCACGCTGCCGCTCCGGGGAATCCCCGAGCATCCGCTGAGCAGGACCGCGAGCACGAGGAGGGCTGCCAGCGTGCCCCCTGCGCGCCAGGGTCCGCCTCCACGGGTTTCCCGGGTCGCATGGATTGCACGGCGGATGCCGTCGCTCCGGTCAGTCATGGATCGCTCCCTCACCGTGTTGGGCGCCCTTGACCCCGGCCCGGCCGACCTCGCCGACCGTGAGGCGCGGCAGGGTTCCGTCGGACCCGGCGTCCTCCGGCGGCAGCGGGCTCGGCGAGCTCGTGATCTCGCCGCGCGCGGTCCGGGGCAGGGTCAGCCGGAAGCACGAGCCCTTCCCGGGGCTCGACCAGACCTGGAGCCAGCCGCGGTGCACGGTCGCGTCCTCGAGTGAGATCGAGAGGCCGAGGCCCGTGCCGCCGATGGTGCGCTTGCGGGAGGGGTCTGCCCGCCAGAACCGGTCGAAGACGTGGTTGACGTCGACCTGGCTCATGCCGAGGCCGTAGTCGCGCACCGAGAGGGCAACGGCGGACTCGTTGCTGTCGACCGAGACGATGACGGGCTTGCCCTCGCCGTGCTCGATCGCGTTGCCGATCAGGTTGTGCATGATCCGGCGGATGCGACGGGGATCGACCTCCGCGTCGAGGTGTCCTCCCGGGGCGACGAGGTTGAGCCGGGTGCCCTTGGATTCGGCGAGCGACCGCAGGCCCTCGACGGCATCTGCGGCGAGGTGCACGAGGTTCGTCGGCTCGGCCTCGAGTTCGACCGACCCGGCGTCGTACTTGCTGATCTCGAGCAGGTCCGCGAGCAGGAGTTCGAATCGCTCGACCTGGGTGTGCAGGAGTTCCGCAGTACGACCCGTCGCAGGGGGGAAGGCGGCCCGCTGATCGTAGAGCATGTCGCCGGCCAGCCGGATCGTCGTCAGCGGGGTGCGCAGCTCGTGCGACACGTCGGAGACGAAGCGCTGCTGCACCTCGGAGAGGTCGGCGAGCTCCTTGATCTGGCTCTGCAGGCTGTCCGCCATCCCATTGAACGACCGGGCGAGGGTCGTGATGACGTCGTCGCCCTTGACGGGCAGCCGCACACCGAGGTCCCCGGAGGCCAGCCGCTGGCTGGTCTCGGCCGCGACCCGGATCGGCGTCACCACGAAGCGCACCACGATCCAGGTCACCGCACCGATCAGGATGATGAGCAGGAGCCCGGCGATGCCGAGGGTTCGCTGCACGAACTGCAGTGTCGTTTCCGCCTCGCCGAGGTTGTAGCCGATGTAGAGCTCGTACCGGCCGGCGACGGGGACGGTGATCTGCGAACCGACGACGATCCCGGCGACCTGGCCGTCGTCATCCGTCGCCAGGGCCACCGACTGCCAGAACTGGGTGCCCGGCGAGCCCTGGACGGCGGTGCGCAGCTCGGGCGAGATGACCTCGGTCGAGTCGCCGAATGTCGAGAAGTCCTGGGGCACGGACGTCGACGGGTCCTGACCGGGAACCCGGAACACGGCGACAAGCCGGCTCGAGGACGCCGCGGAAATGGCGCTCCGCGCCGAGGCAAGCAGGCTCTGCACCTGGACCCGGTCGGCCGCGTCCGAGGAATCCAGGATCCCCTGGGCCGCGCTCGTCGCCCGGTTCGAGTCGAGCTCGACCTGGCTGAGCCGGGACTGGAAGAGATCGTTGCCGACGCTCACCGAGACATACACGCCGACCATGACGATGGCGATGCCGGACAGCACGACCGTGATGGTCACGGTGCGGAACTGCAGGGAGGACCGCCAGGTGCGAAGCAGGCGGGCACGCCAGGATCTCCAGTCGCGCCAGTCCCGCCACCCCCTGCGCCATGTTCGGGCAAACCCGGTCGGTTCGGCCATGCGGAGCCTAGATGGCCGCGCCGGCCCGGTACCCGACACCGCGGACCGTCATCACGATGCGGGGGTTGTCCGGATCGTCCTCGACCTTGGCGCGGAGGCGTTGCACGTGCACGTTCACGAGCCGGGTGTCGGCCTTGTAGTGGTAGCCCCACACCTGCTCGAGCAGCATCTCCCGGGTGAACACCTGCTGGGGACGGGACGCGAGGGTGAGGAGGAGGTCGAATTCGAGTGGGGTCAGGCCGATCTGCCGGTCGCCGCGGCGCACCTCGTGCCCGGCGGCGTCGACGGTGAGGTCGCCGATCGAGAGGTTCGCGGGAGAATCCGTTGACACCGGCCGCAGCCGCGTGCGGATCCTGGCGACGAGTTCCTTCGGGTTGAACGGTTTGACCATGTAGTCGTCCGCGCCGGATTCGAGGCCCTTGACCACATCCGTCGTATCGGTGCGAGCGGTGAGCATGATGATGGGCGTTCCCGATTCGGCGCGGATCAGGGTGCACACCTCGATGCCGTCGAGGCCGGGCAGCATCAGGTCGAGCAGAACCAGATCGGGTTTGATCGTCCGGAATGCGTCGAGCGCGAGTGAGCCGTCTTCGCAGAAGTGCGGGTCGAAACCTTCACCCTGCAAGACAATGCCGATCATTTCCGCCAGCGCGGTGTCGTCGTCGACGACCAAAATGCGTGCGTTCATCCAACCGTTTTCTGCTTAGGTTACCGGAGGGAATACTCCCGGTGAGTCATGCAATCACTGACACCAGAGTAGTCGAGGGGGGCTGGCATTGCCCGTCGCGCCCGTTTCGATGCCGAGTATGCCAGCATAGGTCTCGTGACGGACCCGCAGAACTGGCACGCACCGACAGGTGACGCGTACGATCGACCGCGCTACGGCGAATACGCGCCGCCGCCGGCGTCCGGTGCACCCCAGGCCTGGGGTCCTCCTCCCGCGTGGACCCCGCCGCCGCGCCCCGGCCTCCTCCCGTTGCGGCCGCTCGGTTTCGGCTCCCTGCTCTGGGCGCCCTTCCAGGTGCTGCGGCGCAATCCCAAGGCCACGTTCGGAAGCGCACTCCTCGTGCAGGGCGCGATCCTCCTGGTCACCCTGCTGATCGTCGGCCCGGTGACGGTGCTCGCCCTCGGCAGGGTCGACAGCGCCCCGCTCGCGGACAGGGACGCGGTCCAGGCCGGCGCCAACCTCACCATCGTGTTGTCGGCGATCGTGCCGATCCTCCTCTCCGTGATCGCCTCCGCGATGCTCCAGGGCGTCATCGTCGTCGAGGTCTCCCGTGCCATGCTCGGCCAGAAGCTCCGGCTCGGCCAGCTCTGGCGGGCGGCCGGCCGACGCCTCTGGCCGCTCGCACTCTGGTCCGCGATCCTCAGCGGAGCCCTTCTCCTCGGCCTGGCCATCGTCGCGGGGGTCGTCGTCGTGTTCGTGTTGCTCGGAGGAGCCGGCGTCGTCTTCGGGATCGTCTTCGGCATCCTCGGCGCACTCGGCATCCTCGCGCTCTCGGCCTGGCTGGCCACGAAGACGTCCCTCGTCCCGAGCCTGATCGTGCTCGAACGCCTCGGCATCGGGGCGGCCATCGCCCGATCGTGGTCGCTCACGAGGGGCTATTTCTGGCGCACGCTCGGAGTGCAGTTCCTTGTCGCCGCGATTGTGAACATCGTCTCGCAGATCGTCTCGACACCGCTGTCGCTGCTCGGCGGCGTCGCGGTCTCCCTCATCGACCCGACCGGCGCCATCGACTCCTGGATCCCCGTGATCGTGCTGTACGTGCTGACCATTCTCCTGAGCCTCGTACTCGGGGCCGTCGCCGCGGTGGTCCAGTCCGGCACGACAGCGCTGATCTACATCGACCTGCGGATGCGCAAGGAAGGCCTCGACCTCGACCTGCAGCGCTTCGTCGAGTCTTCCCCCGGCAACGACGCTGCCGACCCGTACCTGGTCCCTGCCGGGCGGATGCCGGCGGCCCCGCAGTCATGACCGGTGCGGGGGGCGCGTGGTCTGGTCCGTTCCTGGGGGGCATCCCTGTCGATCCCGATGCCCCGACGGCCACGGCCTGGTTGCGGGACGAGCTCGCCAAGCCGCCGTACCAGGCCGCGCGGCCGACCTGGTTCGACCTGGTCAGCAAGGCCTTATTTGACTGGTTCGCTTCACTGGGCGTGCCGTCTGGCGCGGGCCTCGGACCCTGGGTCCCGCTCGTCGTGACGCTTGTCGTCGTCGCCGTCGTCGTGGTCGCCGTGCTCGTCTTCGGGTTGCCTCGGTGGAACAGGCGCAGCGCCCTGCAGCACGAGATGTTCGGCAGGAACGACGCCCGGTCCTCAGACGAGTTGCGCCGGGCGGCGCTGTCGGCAGCATCGCACAAGGACTGGAACCTCGCGATCAGCGAGATGTTCCGGGCCCTGGCACGGTCGCTCATCGAACGCACGGTGCTCTTCATCACGCCCGGCACGACCGCGCACAACTTCGCCGACCGGGCGGCAACGGCGTTCCCGGAGGAGCGGGTCAGCCTCCGGACGGCGGCTGACCTCTTCGACGGCGTGCGCTACCTCAACGCCGAGGGCACCGAGTCCGGCTTCCTGTCCCTCGCCGCGCTCGAAAGCGCCCTGCGCACGCGGACGCCGACGACCCGCGAAGACCCGGCCCCGACGGCAATGCGGTGACCACTCTCGCGGGCGCCGATGCCGTAGCGACGACCCCGACCCTGCGCGCCGCCGCACGGCGCTCGCGGTTCTGGGTGCTCGCCGGCGTCGGCGCCCTGCTCGTCGCCATCGCGGCGACGCTGCTCGCGGGCGCCGGTTCAAGCGGAGGGACCCCGCTCGCCGCCGACAACGCCGCACCGGCGGGCGCCCGCGCCCTCGTCGAGGTGCTGCGCCAGCAGGGGGTGCGCGTCACGACAGCGGACTCCCTGGACGAGGCTCGCACGATCGCCGCGGCGAGCACGGATCCGACCCTGTTCTTCAGTGACCCGAACGGCTATCTGACGAACGACCGGATCTCGGCCATGGCGGCCCTCGCACCCCGGACCGTCGTGGTCTCCCCCGATTTCCTCCTGCTGCAGACGCTGACCCCCGCAGTCGGCTTCGGCGGGGTCGCCGACAGCCTGGACGGCCCTGGCGATCGCTGCGACCTGCCCGCTGCGATCAGGGCAGGCGGCGTCGCCCCCGGCGGGAAGACGCTCAGCCTCCCCGCCGACTCCGCGGAAATCGGTTGTTTCCCGTCCGGTCGGAACTCATTCGCCGTCGTCGGCGCGACCCTGCCGTCCACAGAGCTGACCCTCGTCGCCGATGGCGCCATCTTCAGCAACGACGAGATCACGGCATCCGGTCACGCGGCGCTCGCACTCGGGCTGCTCGGGCCGAGCGCCGACCTGATCTGGTACCTGCCGACCCTGACGGATGTCGCGGTCACCGGCCCGCCGAGCCTCGGCGAGTTGACGCCGGGCTGGGTCACGCCCTCGATCCTGCTGCTCGCGGTCGTCTTCCTCGCCGCGGCCGTGTGGCAGGGCAGGCGACTCGGACCGCTCGTCGCCGAGAACCTGCCGGTGACCGTACGCGCGAGCGAGACGATGGAAGGCAGGGCCCGCCTCTATGCCCGCAGCAACGCGCGCCTCCGCGCCCTCGACTCCCTGCGGGTCGCCACCGTGCAGCGCCTCGCGACCCGGGTCGGGCTGTCCAGGCTCGCGAGCCTCGACGACGTCGTGCTCGCGGTGTCCGCACTGACCGGTCGGGCACCGGCCGAGGTGCGCTTCGTCCTCGTCGACGGAGTCCCGGCGACGGACCGCGACCTCATTGCCCAGTCCGACCTCCTCCAGGACCTGGAGCGAGCCGTGATCGCCGCGAGCGGCCTGCCCGCTGATCCGCCGGCATCCGCCCCACCCACCGCAACCACCCCCGGAAGAATGGACCCATGAGCACACCGACCGATACCATCGTTTCCCTTCGGGAATCGCTCGCGCAGGTTCGCACCGAGGTCGGCAAGGCCGTCGTCGGCCAGGACGGCGCAGTGACGGGACTCATCATCGCCCTGCTCGCGCGCGGCCACGTGCTGCTCGAGGGCGTGCCCGGTGTCGCCAAGACCCTCCTGGTGCGCTCGCTCAGCCACGCGCTCAGCCTCGAGACGAAACGGGTTCAGTTCACGCCCGACCTGATGCCGGGCGACGTCACAGGGTCGCTCATCTACGACGCGCGGGCCGGCGAGTTCGAGTTCCGGAAGGGCCCGGTGTTCACGAACATCCTGCTCGCGGACGAGATCAACCGGACACCGCCGAAGACCCAGTCCGCACTGCTCGAGGCGATGGAGGAACGCCAGGTCAGCGTCGACGGCCGGACGATTCCGTTGCCGGACCCGTTCATCGTCGCCGCGACCATGAATCCGATCGAATACGAGGGCACGTACTCGCTGCCCGAGGCGCAGCTCGACCGGTTCCTGCTCAAGCTCGTGCTCGACGTGCCGGAACGCGACGCGGAGTTCGAGGTGCTCCGCCGCCACGCCGCCGGTTTCAACCCCCGCGACCTCACCGCGGCCGGGGTCACTCCCGTGCTCGGCGCCGAGCAGCTCACCGCCGCGCAGGCCGCCGTCATGGAGGTCGGCTCGAGCGCGGACGTGCTCGCATACATCGTGGATCTCGCGCGCGCGACCCGGCGCAGCCCCTCGGTCAAGCTCGGCGTGAGCCCCCGCGGGACGACGGCGCTTCTCGCGGCGACGAAAGCCTGGGCGTGGCTCAGCGGCTACGACTCGATCACTCCCGACCACGTCCAGGCGATGGTCCTCCCGGTCTGGCGGCACCGGATCCAGCTCCAGCCGGAAGCCGAGCTCGAGGGCGTGTCCGTGGACGCCATCCTGCGCAGCGTGCTCCAGCAGGTCCAGGTTCCGATCTAAGGTGACGGTCTCCGGTCGGTTCACACTGCTCATCGCCCTCGGCGTCGTGCCGATTGTGCTGCTCGGACGCAGCCAGGCGGCCGCGGGCGGCATCCTCGCCCTGTGGCTGCTGCTTTCGGTCGGGCTCGGCCTGCTCGACCTCGCGCTGGCCGGCTCGCCCAGAGCCGTGCGCCTCGAACGCAGGCTGCCGGCCAGGGTGCGCCTCGGCGAAACCGTGACGAGCCTGCTGTACGTCACCAATTCCGGCTCCCGTCGCCTCCGCGCCCTCGTGCGGGATGCCTGGCAACCGTCGGCCGGCGCAGGCAACAACCGCACCCCTCTGTCCGTCCCGACAGGGGAACGCCGGCTCGTGTCCCTCCCGCTGACTCCGTTCCGGAGGGGAGAACGACGGGTGGACCGGGTCACGATCCGCTCGTACGGGCCGCTCGGCCTGTGGGCGCGCCAGGCCACGCTCGAGGCGCCCGGGCGCATCCGTGTCCTGCCGCCCTTCAACGCCCGGAAGCACCTGCCCTCGCGCATCACCCGGCTCAAGGAACTCGACGGGCGCACGAGCGTGCTCGTGCGCGGACAGGGCACCGAGTTCGACTCGCTGCGGGAGTATGTGCGCGGCGACGACGTGCGCTCGATCGACTGGCGGGCTACGGCGCGGCACAACGACGTGGTCGTGCGCACCTGGCGACCGGAGCGCGACCGGCGGGTGGTCATCGTGATCGACACCGGACGCACCTCCGCCGCGCGGATCGACAACGAGACGAGGCTCGACACCGCGTTCGAGGCGGCGCTGCTGCTCGCCGCGCTCGCGTCGAAGGCCGGAGACCGTGTCGACATGGTCGCCTTCGACCGGCGGGTGCGCGGCCGGGTGCAGGGCGCGCAGGGCGCAGAACTGCTGTCGCGGATGGTCGACACCCTTGCGGTGATCGACCCCGAACTCCTCGAAATGGACTGGGCCGGAGTGCCGGCCCAGGTGCGCGCGATCACGAGCCAGCGCGCCCTCGTCGTGCTGCTGACCTCGATCGATGCCGCGGGGGCGTCGACCGGACTGCTCGCGGTACTGCCCCAGCTGACCCGCCGCCACACCGTCGTCGTCGCGTCGGTCACCGACCCGACGACCGTGCAGGCGACCCACGAACGCGCCGACCGGGAGCAGGTCTACCGCGCCGCCGCTGCCGAACGGGCGCTGCTCGACGTCGCCAGGGTCGCCGCGGCGATCCGCCAGCAGGGTGCCGACGTCGTCACCGGTCCGCCAGCGGACCTGCCGCCCCGCCTCGCCGACCACTACCTCGCCCTGAAGCTCGCCGGCCGACTGTAGCCCGCTCGCGGCCCTCAGGACGCGTAGATGCGGGTGCTGCCGGCCTCGAACTCACCGATGTCGCCGGTCTCGCCGGAACGTGCGGCCCGTCGGCCGAGCACGAGCATGTACGTCAGGAACGCACACAGCGCGGCGAAGCCGATGCCGATCTTGACCGGCCACGGCCACGGCGCCGGGGTCACGAAGCCTTCGATCACGCCGGAGACGAGGAGGACGAAGACGAGGCCGATCGCAACCGTCGCGAGGGCTCGCGAGTCCGCCGCGAGAGCCTGCCCGCGGGTACGCCCACCGGGGGCGATCCAGGACCAGAAGATGCGAAGCCCCGCGGCGGCAGCGACGAAGATCGCGGTGAGCTCCAGCATCCCGTGCGGCGCGATGTAGAGGAAGAAGACGTCGCCCTTGCCGTATGCGAACATCACCGCGGCTGTCGTGCCGATGTTCTGGGCATTCGAGAGCACGATGTACGGCACGTAGAGGCCGAGGATACCGAAGGCGACGCACTGCGCGGCGATCCAGGCGTTGTTCGTCCAGACCTGGCCGGTGAACGACGCGGCGGGGTTGGCGGAGTAGTAGTCGACGAATTCAGAGTTCACGAGTTGCTGGAGCTGGGCGTCGGAGCCGAGGTTGGCGAGCACCCGGGGGTCGCCGGTGATCCAGACGGCATAGAGCACCGCGACCGCGACCGTCACGACCGCGACGCACAGCGTGAGCCAGCGCAGGCGGTAGAGCGCGGCGGGCAGTTGAAGGACGAAGAACCGAGGCACCTGGGACACGAGGTTCGCGCCGGCTCCGGTGAAGCGCAGCCGGGCGCGGGACAACGCGACGGAGAGCCGGTCGCCCGGGATCGTGGAGCCGGCCGTGCTCTTGATTGCGGACAGCTGGGTCGCGCCGGACTGGTACAGGCCGATCAGTTCGTCGGACTGCGCGCCGGAGAGCCGCCGCTCCCTGCCGAGCTCGGCGAGGCGGTCCCACTGGGCGCGGTGCGCCGTTGAATATGCGTCGAGGTCCATCTGCTCTAATAGTAGACATGGCACACCCCGGAAACGCGGCGGATCAGGGAGAAAGTTCTCCCTATGAGTACGAACTCGTCACTGGCGAGGCGGTCGCGCTTGATGTGCGGCCGGCGAGTTTCATCCTGCGCGCGGCCGGCGCCATCATCGACTGGCTCGCCTATCTCGGTTTCTTCGTGGGACTCGCCTTCGCGGTCGACTTCGTCATGGGCGACGCCCTGGATCCAGCGCTCGCACAGACGCTGGCGATTTCAGGGCTCGCGTTCTCGATCCTCGTCCTCCCGACTGTCGTGGAGACCGTGACCGGAGGACGCTCGCTCGGCAAGCTCGCGATCGGCGCCCGCATCGTGCGTGACGACGGCGGGTCCATTCAGCTGCGGCACGCCTTCACCCGCGCCCTCAGCGGGATCTTCGAGATCTACCTCACCTTCGGCGGCCTGGCCGCCACGACGGCTCTGCTGAACGGCAAGTCCAAGCGCCTCGGCGACCTGATGGCCGGCACGTACAGCCAGTATGAACGGGTGGCCCGGTTCGACGAGCCGGTCCTCGGGCTTCCGCAAGAGCTCACCACCTGGTCGTACACCGTCGATGTCGTGCGGCTGCCTGACCGGCTCTCGCGCCGCATCGCCCAGTTCCTCCGCCAGTCCGGACGCCTGACCCCGGAGACACGCGTGCGCGTGGCAAGTGACCTCGCGGCGGAAGCGGCGCCCTTCGTCTCCCCGGTTCCCGCCGTCTCCCCCGAGGAGTTCCTCGCCGGCGTCGCCGCCGTGCGCCGCAGCCGCGAGTACGCGGCACTCCTCCTGGAACGAGAACGCCTCGAGCGCCTCCGCCCGGTGCTCACGCGCCTCCCCCACGATTTCCCCAACCGCTGAGCGGATGCTGCGCCGCCCCGCTACGGGTTGCGCGCCGGTTGCGCCGTTACGCGCCCGGCGTGTCCGGGGCGTAGCGGCGCTGGTGTCGCGCGGGGCCAGTGCAGGGCGGGCCGGCTGGCTGGCTGGCTGGTGGTTGCGGTGTGCGGNGGCTGGCTGGCTGGCTGGTGGTTGCGGTGTGCGGGTTAAAGCAGAAAAGCCACCCCGTGGGGTGGCTTTTCTGGTGTTTCTAAGTTAAGTCCGGCGGTGTCCTACTCTCCCACAGGGTCCCCCCTGCAGTACCATCGGCGCTGAGAGTCTTAGCTTCCGGGTTCGGAATGTGACCGGGCGTTTCCCTCTCGCTATAGCCGCCGAAACATCTTTCGATGAATCGATTCTATATTTTTCAGTTATAGACCCCGGGTGTTATGCCGGGGTTGTTCTCGACCGTACGTCGAGAACCACATAGTGGACGCTTGCAGCTAATTCAAACTGGTGTGTTATCAAATTATTGGCTTATTAGTACCGGTCAGCTCC
>NZ_SOFS01000030.1 GCF_004402235.1 Cryobacterium glucosi | reverse complement strand
ATTCAAACTGGTGTGTTATCAAATTATTGGCTTATTAGTACCGGTCAGCTCCAAGGGTCTTTAGTCCCCTCTTCCACATCCGGCCTATCAACGCAGTAGTCTAGCTGCGAGCCTCTCCCCCGAAGGGATGGAAATCTCATCTCGAAGCCGGCTTCCCGCTTAGATGCTTTCAGCGGTTATCCGTTCCGAACGTAGCTAATCAGCGGTGCTCCTGGCGGAACAACTGACACACCAGAGGTTCGTCCATCCCGGTCCTCTCGTACTAGGGATAGATCTTCTCAAATTTCCTGCGCGCGCAGCGGATAGGGACCGAACTGTCTCACGACGTTCTAAACCCAGCTCGCGTACCGCTTTAATGGGCGAACAGCCCAACCCTTGGGACCTACTCCAGCCCCAGGATGCGACGAGCCGACATCGAGGTGCCAAACCATGCCGTCGATATGGACTCTTGGGCAAGATCAGCCTGTTATCCCCGAGGTACCTTTTATCCGTTGAGCGACAGCGCTTCCACAAGCCACTGCCGGATCACTAGTCCCGACTTTCGTCCCTGCTCGACTTGTCAGTCTCACAGTCAAGCTCCCTTGTGCACTTACACTCGACACCTGATTGCCAACCAGGTTGAGGGAACCTTTGGGCGCCTCCGTTACTTTTTAGGAGGCAACCGCCCCAGTTAAACTACCCACCAGGCACTGTCCCTGAACCGGATCACGGTTCGAAGTTAGATATCCAATATGACCAGAGTGGTATTTCAACGTTGACTCCACCTGAACTAGCGTCCAAGCTTCACAGTCTCCCACCTATCCTACACAAGCCACACCGAACACCAATACCAAGCTGTAGTAAAGGTCACGGGGTCTTTCCGTCCTGCTGCGCGTAACGAGCATCTTTACTCGTAATGCAATTTCGCCGAGTTCGCGGTTGAGACAGCTGGGAAGTCGTTACGCCATTCGTGCAGGTCGGAACTTACCCGACAAGGAATTTCGCTACCTTAGGATGGTTATAGTTACCACCGCCGTTTACTGGGGCTTAAATTCTCAGCTTCGCCTTGCGGCTAACCGTTCCTCTTAACCTTCCAGCACCGGGCAGGCGTCAGTCCGTATACATCGTCTTGCGACTTGGCACGGACCTGTGTTTTTAGTAAACAGTCGCTTCCCACTGGTCTCTGCGGCCTTCGAACGCTCCAGGAGTAAATCCCTTCACGCCTCCGGCCCCCCTTCTCCCGAAGTTACGGGGGCATTTTGCCGAGTTCCTTAACCACGATTCTCTCGATCTCCTTAGTATTCTCTACCTGATCACCTGAGTCGGTTTGGGGTACGGGTGACTAAAACCTCGCGTCGATGCTTTTCTTGGCAGCATAGGATCACTGATTTCGCCCTTACGGGCTACCCATCGGGTCTCAGCCTTATATGAGAGACGGATTTGCCTACCTCTCGGCCTACATCCTTAGACCGGGACAACCATCGCCCGGCTCAGCTACCTTCCTGCGTCACACCTGTTAATACGCTAACCGCACCAGCATAGGGTCGCACGCTAGGCCTCACGCTTCACCCCGAAGGGATCCATCTAGAGGATTCAGATGCTTAGCATTACTGGATTAGCTTGGACGGTTTTTCGCCAGTACGGGAATATAAACCCGTTGTCCATCGACTACGCCTGTCGGCCTCGCCTTAGGTCCCGACTTACCCAGGGCGGATTAGCCTGGCCCTGGAAACCTTGATCTTTCGGAGGACGGGTTTCTCACCCGTCTTTCGCTACTCATGCCTGCATTCTCACTCGTGTAGCCTCCACGGCTGGTTTACACCGCCGCTTCGCTGGCCACACGACGCTCTCCTACCCATCAACACGGCTGAACCAACACAACAAGTGTGCGGCTTACCAAAAATATCAATGCCACAACTTCGGTGGCGTGCTTGAGCCCCGTTACATTGTCGGCGCGGAATCACTTGACCAGTGAGCTATTACGCACTCTTTCAAGGGTGGCTGCTTCTAAGCCAACCTCCTGGTTGTCTGTGCAACTCCACATCCTTTCCCACTTAGCACGCGCTTTGGGACCTTAGTTGGTGGTCTGGGTTGTTTCCCTCTCGACGATGAAGCTTATCCCCCACCGTCTCACTGCTGCGCTCTCACTTACCGGCATTCGGAGTTTGGCTGACGTCAGTAAGCTTTTAGGCCCCATCGGCCATCCAGTAGCTCTACCTCCGGCAAGAAACACGCAACGCTGCACCTAAATGCATTTCGGAGAGAACCAGCTATCACGAAGTTTGATTGGCCTTTCACCCCTATCCACAGCTCATCCCCTCCATTTTCAACTGAAGTGGGTTCGGTCCTCCACGACGTCTTACCGTCGCTTCAACCTGGCCATGGATAGATCACTTCGCTTCGGGTCTAGGACATGCGACTGAATCGCCCTATTCAGACTCGCTTTCGCTACGCATTCCCCTCTCGGGTTAAGCTCGCCACATATCACTAACTCGCAGGCTCATTCTTCAAAAGGCACGCTGTCACCAGAATCAGACTGGCTCCAACGGTTTGTAAGCAAACGGTTTCAGGTACTATTTCACTCCCCTCCCGGGGTACTTTTCACCTTTCCCTCACGGTACTTGTTCACTATCGGTCATGTAGGAGTATTTAGGCTTATCAGGTGGTCCTGACAGATTCACACGGGATTTCTCGGGCCCCGTGCTACTTGGGATACTCTTCGGGCGATTACTGCATTTCGACTACGGGGTTCGCACCCTCTATGACCAGGCTTTCAATCCTGTTCGTCTATACAACGCTCTAACCCTCACTGTTCGGCAGAATCAGCAGAAAAGTCCCGCAACCCCGACCATGCAACGCCTGCCGGCTATCACACATGATCGGTTTAGCCTCATCCGGGTTCGCTCGCCACTACTAACGGAATCACTATTGTTTTCTCTTCCTGTGGGTACTGAGATGTTTCACTTCCCCACGTTCCCTCTACCCGCCCTATATATTCAGGCGGGAGTCACCAGGTCACCTTACGGGCCTGGCGGGGTTTCCCCATTCGGACATCCTCGGATCACAGTTCGTTTATCAACTCCCCGAGGCTTATCGCAGATTACTACGTCCTTCTTCGGCTCTACATGCCAAGGCATTCACCGTTTGCTCTTAGAAATTTGAAATCACATGAGTTTGAATCGATTAAGAATCGTAAAACTTTCGTCTCACGATCNATCACATGAGTTTGAATCGATTAAGAATCGTAAAACTTTCGTCTCACGATCGAAATTGACCAATGATCTATAAATAGATCTTTGTAATTTGCAGTCCGAAGACTGTCAAATTTAAGATGCTCGCGTCCACTGTGTAGTTCTCAAAGTACGGGCGGTACCCTCACCTGCCCACGATTGATGTGAACAGNCGAAATTGACCAATGATCTATAAATAGATCTTTGTAATTTGCAGTCCGAAGACTGTCAAATTTAAGATGCTCGCGTCCACTGTGTAGTTCTCAAAGTACGGGCGGTACCCCTCCAAGCCAGCGACCGAACAAGTTCGGTACGACTGCTGACAAGAAAAGGTCCAGAGGAACAGTCCAACCAGGCAAAACCCAGTTGTTCCGGTCCCTCAGGACCCAACAGCGTGCATATATGTTTCCTTCATAACCGGACCTTTCCAACGAGGCACCGCAAGCGGTACCAGGCGTACTGGATCCAGAGATGATCTCTGCATATCAATGTCAATGTTCCACCCATGAGCGCCATCGAAGAACATTCGTCTTCGTATGGCTTGGCAGTGTTACTCCGCTGTATACAGACGGCACTGCTGTGCTCCTTAGAAAGGAGGTGATCCAGCCGCACCTTCCGGTACGGCTACCTTGTTACGACTTAGTCCTAATCACCGATCCCACCTTCGACAGCTCCTTCCCGTGAGGGTTAGGCCACCGGCTTCGGGTGTTACCGACTTTCATGACTTGACGGGCGGTGTGTACAAGGCCCGGGAACGTATTCACCGCAGCGTTGCTGATCTGCGATTACTAGCGACTCCGACTTCATGAGGTCGAGTTGCAGACCTCAATCCGAACTGAGACCGGCTTTTTGGGATTCGCTCCACCTTGCGGTATTGCAGCTCTTTGTACCGGCCATTGTAGCATGCGTGAAGCCCAAGACATAAGGGGCATGATGATTTGACGTCATCCCCACCTTCCTCCGAGTTGACCCCGGCAGTATCCCATGAGTTCCCACCATTACGTGCTGGCAACATAGGACGAGGGTTGCGCTCGTTGCGGGACTTAACCCAACATCTCACGACACGAGCTGACGACAACCATGCACCACCTGTATAGAGACCTTGCGGGGCGACTGTTTCCAGCCGTTTCCTCTATATGTCAAGCCTTGGTAAGGTTCTTCGCGTTGCATCGAATTAATCCGCATGCTCCGCCGCTTGTGCGGGCCCCCGTCAATTCCTTTGAGTTTTAGCCTTGCGGCCGTACTCCCCAGGCGGGGAACTTAATGCGTTAGCTGCGACACGGAGACCGTGGAATGGTCCCCACATCTAGTTCCCAACGTTTACGGCATGGACTACCAGGGTATCTAATCCTGTTCGCTCCCCATGCTTTCGCTCCTCAGCGTCAGTTACGGCCCAGAGATCTGCCTTCGCCATTGGTGTTCCTCCTGATATCTGCGCATTCCACCGCTACACCAGGAATTCCAATCTCCCCTACCGCACTCTAGTCTGCCCGTACCCACTGCAGGCCCGAGGTTGAGCCTCGGGTTTTCACAGCAGACGCGACAAACCGCCTACGAGCTCTTTACGCCCAATAATTCCGGACAACGCTTGCACCCTACGTATTACCGCGGCTGCTGGCACGTAGTTAGCCGGTGCTTTTTCTGCAGGTACCGTCACTTTCGCTTCTTCCCTACTAAAAGAGGTTTACAACCCGAAGGCCGTCGTCCCTCACGCGGCGTTGCTGCATCAGGCTTTCGCCCATTGTGCAATATTCCCCACTGCTGCCTCCCGTAGGAGTCTGGGCCGTGTCTCAGTCCCAGTGTGGCCGGTCACCCTCTCAGGCCGGCTACCCGTCGTCGCCTTGGTGAGCCATTACCTCACCAACTAGCTGATAGGCCGCGAGCTCATCCCTGACCAAAATTCTTTCCACCCCCAGAGATGCCTCCAAGGGTCGTATCCGGTATTAGACGTCGTTTCCAACGCTTATCCCAGAGTCAAGGGCAGATTGCTCACGTGTTACTCACCCGTTCGCCACTAATCCGAAGAGCAAGCTCTCCATCATCGTTCGACTTGCATGTGTTAAGCACGCCGCCAGCGTTCGTCCTGAGCCAGGATCAAACTCTCCGTAAATGTTTGATTG
>NZ_SOFS01000019.1 GCF_004402235.1 Cryobacterium glucosi | reverse complement strand
CGGGCCGGCGGTGCCGGCAGAGGCCGCGGCGCCGGGCGCGGGTGGAGCCGGCGGAGCCGGAGGAACGGGGGGCGCGCCGGGCGCGGGCGGGGTCGAACCGGCATCCGCCGCTGAGCCGTAGCCCGAGGTGGGGCGCGGGCGCTCGCCCGGACCGGAACCGTAGCCGCCACCGTTTCCGCCGCCGGAAGACCCGCCGCTGCCAGGACCGCGGCGCACGAGGTAGAGCACGAGCCAGACGATGCCGGCAACGACCGCGAGGCCCCACGCTGCGCTCAGCGACGTGCTCAGCCAGCCGGGCATGCCCCAGGCCGCGGGAGGGCCGTCCCACCAGAATCCGCGGGTGAACGGCACGACGGTCAGGAGGAGGACGGCGCCGATCCCGATCATGGCGGGCTCGAAGCGGCCGCGGAGGGCTTCCTCGGCGTGGATGCGGCCGAGTGCGTTGGGGAGCAGCGCCCAGCCCACCGCATAGACGAAGAGCACGGGCGCCCCGAGCACGGCGAGCACGAACGCGATGCCGCGCACGATGATCGGGTCGAGTCCGGTGCGGCCGGCGATGGCGCCGCAGACCCCGGCGAACCAGCGGTCTGCGCCGCGGACCATGCCGCTGCGGCGGATCCAGTCGAAGAAACGGGTGAGCTGGTCTGGACCCGACGGGCCCGGGCCGGCCGGGTATGTCGGATTACGCGGTTGATCGGTCATAACTTCACTCAACCACCCGCGATGGCGCGCTGCTATGGGGGAGAACCCTGAACGGACCCTGAGATCTGGCCGTACCGGATCGGGGCGGCCTTCGGGGTGCTTGGATGAAGACATGAGAACCGAGCGGATGTCCCGGCCGCGCCAGCGGATCATCGCCGGCGTCTGCGCGGGGTTCGCTGAGCACACCGGATTGTCCGTGACGGTGGTGCGCACCGCGACGCTGCTGCTCATCCTGGCCGGCGGGGCCGGCGCGCTGCTCTACGCCTGGCTCTGGGTGACGACGCCGACCGCGACGGCGAACCCCGTCCGGTTCGGGGCCGCCGAGCTCCCCAAGGCGAGCCTCGCGCGGCCGGCGCCCGGGTACGCCGGTTCCCCCGGCTCCCGCCACGGCCTCGGCGGTCCCGCGGATGCCGCGGCCGAGCGAGCCGCCGCCGCCGCGTCCTCGGCCCGGTCGGCTCCGATCACGGAGATCCTGCTCGGGCTCGCGCTCCTCGCCGCCGGTCTCACTCTCGTCGCGAGCCGGCTCGGCGCCGACATCCCGCTCGCCGTGGTCATCCCCGCGATCGTCGTGCTGTCGGGGACCGCGCTCGCCTGGCGGCAGTTCGCGGACATCCGCGGCGGTTCGGAGCAGCACTCGTCCGCCCTGCTCGTGCGCGCGCTCGGCGCCCTCGTGCTCGTCGCCGTCGGCATCCTGCTGTTCTTCGTGACGAGTGACAGCCCCGACGGGTGGACGGTCGTGATCGCATCCGCTTCGGTGCTGCTCGGCGTCGTCGTCGTGATCGCGCCGTGGCTCGTGCGGCTCTCGCGCGACCTCGCCGACGAGCGCGCGGGACGGGCGCGGGAGGCCGAGCGCGCCGAAATCGCCGCGCACCTGCACGACTCGGTGCTGCAGACGCTCGCACTGATCCAGCAGAAGGCCGGGCCGCAGAGCGACGCGGCCCGGCTCGCCCGCGCCCAGGAGCGGGAGCTGCGCGAGTGGCTCTTCACCGGGACCGGGACCGGCTTCGGCACTGCCGCGGGCACGGCCGCGAGTACTGCCGCAGGAACGGATGCCGGTGCAGGCGGGGCCGGCGGCATCCCCGACGTCGATCTCCCGACGGCCCTCCGCCGGATAGGGGCGGAGCTCGAGGCCGACTTCCCGGTGCAGTTCGACATCGTGAGTGCGGGCTCGAGCCTCGGCCCAGCCCCCGAGGGGTTGCTCGCCGCGGGGCGCGAGGCCATGCTCAACGCGGCGAGGCACTCCGGCGGGCCGGTGTCCGTCTACCTCGAGACGGGCGCGAACGCGGTGAGCCTCAGCGTGACCGACCGCGGCCCGGGCTTCCGGCTCGACGACGTGCCGGACGACCGGCACGGCGTCCGCGAGTCCGTCATCGGGCGGATGCGCCGCCTCGGCGGCACCGCGCTCGTGCGCCCCGGCCCCGGCGGCGCGGGCACGGAGATCCTGCTCACCCTGCCCACGGTGCCCGCTCCCGCAGACCCTGCCCTCCCGCACCCAACCAATTCGACGGACTTTGTGATGACAACGCACCTGAGCGGCCCGGAAACGATCGAAGACCCGAAAAACTCCGTCGAAGCGGTTCACCCCGACCGGACCCTGCCCGCGGCAGCGGATGCCGACGGGAGCCGCCCATGAGCGAGCCGCACGGCACCCCAGGCCCCGGCACCGATCCCGGAAGCGCGCCCACCCCGCCCACCCCGCCCACCCCGCCCACCCTGCCCACCCTGCCCACCCTGCCCACCCTGCCCACCCTGCCCACCCTGCCCACCCTGCCCGCCTCGACCGCCGGTCTCCCCGTCGTGATCGTCGACGACCACTCGATCTTCCGCTCGGGCCTGCGCGCCGAACTGGACGCGGACATCCGCGTGCTCGGTGAGGCCGCGACGGTCGACGAGGCGATCGCGCTCGTGGTCGCACTGCAGCCGCGGGTGGTGCTGCTCGACGTGCATCTGCCCGGCGGGCGCGGTGGCGGCGGCAGCGAGGTCATCCACGACGCCGCGCACCGGGCGCCGCACACCCTGTTCCTCGCGCTGAGCGTCTCCGACGCCGCCGACGACGTGGTCCGGGTGATCCGGGCGGGGGCCCGCGGCTACATCACCAAGAGCTCATCGGGGGCCGAGGTCTCCGAGGCCGCCCGCCGGGTCGCCGACGGCGACGCCGTGTTCTCGCCCCGGCTCGCGGGGTTCGTGCTCGACGCGTTCGGCGCGGTCGCCGGCGAGACCGCAGAGACGACGGAAGAACTCGACCGCCTCTCCGCGCGGGAGCAGGAGGTCATGCGGCTGATCGCCCGCGGCTACACCTACAAGGAGGTAGCCGGGAGCCTGTTCATCTCGCCGAAGACCGTCGAGACGCACGTCTCAGCGGTGCTCCGCAAACTGCAGCTCTCCTCCCGTTACGAACTCACCGCCTGGGCGCTCGAGCGCAAGCTGCTCTAGCCCCACTGCCGAGCCAAGCAGGCGGCGGAGACCGGGCTACAGCAGCCCGAGTTCCATCGCCCGGGTCACGGCGCGGGTCCGGTCGCTCACCGCGAGCTTCTCGAAGGCGTGCAGCAGGTGCGTCTTGACGGTCGCCTCGCTGATGAACAGGGACCGGCCGATCTGCGGGTTGCTCTCGCCGGCCGACACAAGCCGGAGCACGTCGAGTTCGCGGGCAGACAGGCGCGGAGCCGGCGCGGCATCCGTGCGCACCCGGTGTACGAGCATCGCCGCGATCGACGGTGCGAGCGCGGTCTGGCCGCGCGCGACCGAGCGCACGCCCTCGATGATCTCCGCCTGGGGCGCGGCCTTGAGCAGGTACCCGCTCGCTCCGGCCGCGATGGCCGCGAGGATCTGGTCGTCGCTCTCGTACGTCGTGAGGACCAGCACCCGGGTCCGCTCGTTCGCCGCGACGATGAGCGCGGTCGCCGCGACGCCGTCGAGCAGCGGCATCCGCAGGTCCATCAGCACGAGGTCGGGGTTGAGCGCGGCCGCGAGCGCGACGGCCTCCTCGCCGTTCCCTGCCTGCCCGACGACCTCGATGTCGCCGGCGCCGCCGAGCAGGAGCGCGATACCGCCGCGCACGATCGGGTGGTCGTCGGCCACGATGACGCGGATCATCGCTCGTGCCTCGCCGATTCGACGGAGATCGTGGGGTGCCCGGCTTCCGCCGCCGGCACGGTCACCCGCAGTACGGTGCCGCCGCGCTCACCGGCGCCGACCGTGAGCCGGCCACCGACGAGGGCGAGCCGGTCGCGCATCCCCGAGAGGCCGAACCCGTTCTCCTGGGCGGGAGCATAGGCGCCGAGACCGCGACCGTCGTCGGTCACGGTGAGGACGGCATCCGTGCCGACGTGTTCGAGACGAACGGATGCCGCCCCCGCGCGGGAGTGCTTGCGCACGTTCGCGAGGCCTTCCTGGGCGCAGCGGAGCAGCACGACCTCGTTTTCCCGGTCGAGCCCGTCGAGCCCGGTGTCGGCGAGGATCACCCGCACCTGGATGCCGGTCTCGCGTTCGAAGCGCCCGGCGAGGCGGCGCAGGGTCTCGGCCAGGGTCGAATCTCCGACCCGCACGGGCGACATCGCCGCGACGAGGCTGCGCGCCTCGGTCAGGGCCTGCCGGGCGGTGTCTTCGATGAGCTCGACGGTGGGCCTCGCCCCGCTGTCCGGTCCGAGCTCGTTCCCCGCGCGCTGCGCGAGCATCACGAGACTCGTCAGGCTCTGGGCGATGGTGTCGTGGATCTCCCTGGCGAGGCGTTCCCGTTCGGCCGCGCTCCCGGCGTCCCTGTGCAGGGCGGCGAGTTCGTCCTGGGCGAGGCTGAGTTCCTCGTAGAGACGCCGTTGGGTGCTGCCGTCGCGGGCGATGCGGGTGATCCAGGCGCCCATCGCGATCGCGAAGACGAAGGAGATCCCTTCGGTGGCATACGCCTGCCCGAGGGCCGCGGGAGTGCCGCCGATGCCCAGCCAGAGACCCGCCCCCGCCGATGCCGCGAGGAGTGCACTCAGGGCCACGGAGACGAGGAAGGAATCGGTGAGCGTCCAGAGCAGCGGGAAGGCGATCGCCTGGAGCGTCGCCAGACTCGGATTGAACGCCGCTGCGACGCCCACGCCGACGATCAGCACTCCGCGGAAGACGATCGCGGCCAGTGCGACCGAACCGGTCCGTCCGGTCGGGCAGGCGATCGCGCGCCGTCCGAAACCGACATGGCCGATGCCGATCACGACGAGCGTCGCGAGCGCGCCGATCCGCGACAGCTCGTGCCCGTACCGGTACTGGTCGGCGGCCGCGAGCACCCCCATCAGGAGCAGTGACCCGCCGACGGCGACGTCCCACCAGCGCAGGGTCGTCATGGCCGGAATCCTCATGCGCCCAGCCTCCCACGCTCGCCGTGACCGGGGAACATCGGTTCAGCTGTCCTTGCGGATCCAGCGGAACGTCACCCTGCTGAGCACGAGCCCGACCACGAGCCAGATGCCGAGGTTGAGCGCGACGAGGGGGAGGTCCCAGACCCCGTTCTGCTCGAGGCTCGCGAAGCTGTCCGGCAGGAACACCGAGCGCATCCCCTGTGCCATCCACTTGAGCGGGAACAGGCTCGCGACGTTCTGCATCCAGTCGGGCAGCACGTAGAACTGCAGGTAGACGCCCGAGATGAACTGCAGGATCAGCACGATCGGGATCACGACGGCGGTCGCGCTCTTGCCGGAGCGCGGCAGCGCCGAGAGCGCGATGCCGAGGAACGCGCAGGCGATCACACCGAACAGGAAGACCCAGGCGAAGGTCAGCCACCTGGCCGGGTCGGTCGGCAGGGCGATGTCGAGCACGAACCGCGCGACGAGGATCAGCAGGGCCGCCTGAATCGTGCCGGTGACGAGCACCTGCCCGATCTTCCCGATGAAGTAGCTCAGCGGGGACAGCGGGGTGCCGCCGAGCCGTTTGAGGGTGCCGTCGCTCTTCTCACCTGCGATGTCGACCGCGAGGTTCTGCACCCCGGAGAGCAGCATCCCCGCCGCGAGCATGCCCGGAAGGTAATACGCGCCGACGCTGACGCCGCCGCTGCCATCGGGCGCGCTGCCAATGTTGCCGGCCGAGCCGAAGGCGGCCGTGAAGATCGCGAGCATGATGAACGGGAACAGGAACGTGAAGAACACGCTGTCCGGGGTGCGGAAGTACATACGCGCTTCGTAATACACCCGGGCGAGGCCGAGCCTCAGCACACCGTGGCGGGCCGAGCGGATGCTGCCGGTCCCGGCAGTCGTGTCGATCGCGGTCATGCGAGCACCTCCGTGCTGTCGTCAGATGCAAAAGCAGAAGCTGAACCAGCGGACGCCGCCGCAATGGTTTCCGCGCGGTTCTCGCGCACGAGACCGAGGTAGACGTCCTCGAGGCTCGGGCGGATCACCTCGAGTTCGGCCGGTTCCGCGCCGCCCGCAGTGCCGCCCGCAGCGACGAGTTCGGCGACGACCCGGCCAGGCTGGTCCGTGCGGATCTCGTGGGGCTCCCCTCCGGCATCCCGCCAGCGGACCAGCGGCACCCGGGCCTCTGCCCCGCCGATCTCGTTGATCGCGCCGATGTCGATCAGGCGGCCCCCGGTGATCACCCCGGCGCGGTCGCCGAGCTGGGCGGCCTCGTCGAGGTAGTGGGTCGTGAGCAGGATCGTGGTGCCCTCCGCCTTCAGGCTGCGCACGAGGTCCCAGAACTGGTGACGTGCCTCGGGGTCGAACCCCGTGGTCGGTTCGTCGAGGAAGAGCAGTTCGGGCCGGCCGATGATGCCGAGCGCGACATCCACCCGCCGGCGCTGCCCGCCGGACAGCCGGCTGATGCGGGTCTTCGCCTTGTCCTCGAGGCCGACGGCCGTGATCACCTCCGCCACCCGCCGGGGGTTCGGGTAGAGGCTCGCGAAGTGCGCGAGCTGCTCGGCGACCGTGACGTTGCCGCTCTCGCCGGTCGACTGCAGCACGATGCCGAGCCTGGCCTTCCAGTCGAGGCCGCCGTGCTGCGGGTCGGTGCCGAGCACGCTCACCTCACCGCTCGTGCGATCGCGGTAGCCCTCGAGGATCTCGATGACCGTGCTCTTGCCTGCGCCGTTCGGGCCGAGGAGCGCGAAGGTCTCCCCTGGCCGGATGTCGAAGCTGATGCCTGCGACGGCCTCGAACGCGCCGTAGGACTTGTGCAGGTCGCGCACGCGCACGACGGGGTCTGAGCTGCTCGCGGGAGTTGTGGTCTTCATACCGAAAGAATCCCACCAGAGGCCCGGGAACGTAAGCGTCCGCCCGGCCGACCCTGGCATCCACCGGTCGGTGGATGCGGGGCCGGCTGCGACGTCAGGTGAAGAGGCGCTGCAGGCGGTGGATGCCCTCAAGCAGCTGGTCGTCGCCGAGCGCGTATGAGAAGCGCAGGTACCCGCTCGGGCCGAACGCTTCGCCGGGAACAGCGGCGACCTCGGCCTGGTCGAGGATCAGGTCGGCGAGCTCGAGGGAGGTCGTCGGCGTGACGCCGCCCCAGGTGCGGCCGAGCAGCCCGGTCACGTTCGGGTAGACGTAGAACGCGCCCTGCGGCGTCGGCGTGACCATGCCGGGAATCTTGTTCATCTCGGAGACGATGAGCCTGCGGCGCCGGTCGAAGGCCTCCCGCATCGCGATCGCGTCGTCCTGCGGGCCGGTGAGCGCGGCGATCGCGGCGCGCTGCGACACGTTGGACACGTTCGAGGTGAGGTGCGACTGCAGGTTCGCCGCCGCCTTGATGGCATCGAGCGGGCCGACCATCCAGCCGAGGCGCCAGCCGGTCATCGCGTACGTCTTCGCGACGCCGTTGACGAGGATGGTGCGGTCGGCGAGGGCCGGAACGGCTTCGACGATCGAGACCGCGCGCACGCCGTCATAGGTGAGGTTCTGGTAGATCTCGTCGGTGATGACCCAGAGGCCGTGCTCCTCCGCCCACTCGCCGATCGCCTTGGTCTGCTCCGGAGAGTAGACCGCGCCGGTCGGGTTGGAGGGCGAAACGAAGAGCAGCACCTTGGTGCGCTCGGTGCGGGCGGCCTCGAGCTGCTCGACCGTGACGAGGTAGCCCTGGTCGCTTCCGGCGAAGACGTCGACCTGGACGCCGCCGGCGAGCCGGATCGACTCCGGATACGTGGTCCAGTACGGGGTCGGCACGATGACCTCGTCGCCCGGGTCGAGCAGGGTTGCGAAGGCCTGGTAGACGGCCTGCTTGCCGCCGTTGGTGATGACCACCTGGGCGGGGGAGACTGCGAGGCCGGAGTCGCGGAGCGTCTTCGCCGCGACGGCCTCGCGCAGGTCGGGAAGACCCGCGGCCGGCGTGTACTTGTGGTTCTTCGGGTCGCGCACGGCGAGAAGCGCCGCCTCGACGATGTGCGCGGGCGTCGGGAAGTCCGGCTCACCCGCCGCAAAGCTGATCACCGGTCGACCGGCCGCCTGCAGGGCCTTGGCCTTGCTGTCGACCTTGAGGGTCGCCGATTCCGCGATGGAGCCGATCCGGGTAGAGATTCGCTTGAGTTCGTGAGCCACAGAACGAGCATACGGTGGCCGCACCCGCGCGGCCAGCATCCGCCCCGGCGGCCCCAGCTTTACAGTCGTGCCGGTGTGACCTAGACTTGATCGAGGTAGTTGAAATCTGCCATGCTTTTTTGCGCCTTTTTCTCGAGTATTTTTCGGGGGGTGGTGTGAGTTCGCATGGCGATCCGGCTGCATAGGGTGGTGGCTCAATTGGTAGAGCAGCGGTCTCCAAAACCGCAGGTTGCAGGTTCGAGTCCTGTCCGCCCTGCAAGTCGGTGGCATTTCCGTCGGCCCATGAAAGGTGTAACAGGTGGCCCGAAAAGTTGTCGACGAACCCAGTGAGGAAATCGTCGCAGACGCACGACTCGCTCGCGACGGCAAACGCGGTCCGTTCGCACGGATGTCCCTGTTCCTGAAGCAGGTGATGGCGGAGCTTCGCAAGGTTGTCACGCCGACCCGCAAGGAACTGCTGAGTTACACGGCTGTCGTGCTGGTCTTCGTAGCGATCATGATGGCGCTGGTTTCCGCCCTCGACTGGGTGTTCGCACTCGTCGTCACGTACGTCTTCGGAACACCAAGCGGCTGACCGGCCGCCGCCAAGGCGGCTGACCGCACGGCCAGGATTCACGGCAACGCTGCGCGGGACACGTCTTCGTGCCCGCGCACTACAGAAGGATTGAGATTTAGTGACTGAGACGAATCACGACGACGCCGACTGGGCCACCGCCGCCGAGCAGGCGTCTGACGACGACGAAGCACAGGAAGGCAACGTCCACGAAGCGGAGGAAGAGTCCGTGGAGGCCGCCGAACAGGTAGCCGTCCACGTCTTCGACCCCAGCGTCGGCGTTGAAGACAACCTCGACGCCGCCCTCGACGCCCTCGCCGGCGCGGTCGACCCCGCAGCCGACTCGGAGGTCGACGACGCCCTGGACATCGACTCCGTCGACGAGGCCGAGGCTGCCGCCGAAGCCGTCGACGACGAGGAAGATGTCGACGGCGGCGCGGACACGGCCGATGCAGAAGCCGATGCGGCCGACGCTGCTGACGCATCCGCTGAGCCCGTCGACGAAGACCCATACGCCGAGTTCCGCAAGGAACTCCGCTTCCAGCCCGGCAAGTGGTTCGTCATCCACTCCTACGCCGGCTTTGAGCGTCGCGTGAAGTCGAACATCGAGAACCGCAAGCAGTCGATGGCCATGGAAGATTTCATCTACCAGGTCGAGGTTCCGATGGAAGACGTCGTCGAGATCAAGAACGGCCAGCGCAAGATGGTCACCCGCGTGCGCATCCCCGGATACGTGCTCGTCCGCATGGACCTCAACGAGGACAGCTGGTCCGTCGTCCGGCACACGCCGGGTGTCACCGGCTTCGTCGGCAACGCGCACAACCCGACGCCGCTGCGCTTCGAGGAGGCCTTCGGCATGCTGAAGAGCCTCGTCGAGATCCAGGACGTGCCGTCCGCCAAGGGCGCGGGCACGCACGGCAAGATCGCGACCCGCGCACTGCCCGCCGAGATCGACTACGAAATCGGCGAGACCATCACGATCAAGGAAGGCTCGTTCGCGGGCCTGCCCGGCACGATCAGTGAGATCAAGGCGGAGAGCGGCAAGCTCATCGTCCTCGTCTCCCTGTTCGAGCGTGAGACCCCGGTCGAGCTCAGCTTCGACCAGGTCACCAAGCTTTAGTAAGTTTCCCCACCACCGGGGCCCGTCCGGGCCACCGGGAGAGTTGCCTCGCGGCAGCTCGTCATCATAAAAGAAGGAAGAATCATGGCACCGAAGAAGAAGGTTACTGGTCTGATCAAGCTTCAGATCAAGGCCGGCGCCGCAAACCCCGCACCGCCCATCGGGCCGGCACTGGGCCAGCACGGCGTGAACATCATGGAATTCTGCAAGGCATACAACGCCCAGACCGAATCCCAGCGCGGCAACGTCATCCCGGTTGAGATCACCGTGTACGACGACCGTTCCTTCACGTTCATCCTGAAGACCCCGCCCGCAGCGGAGCTCATCAAGAAGGCCGCCGGCGTCACCAAGGGCAGCGGAACCCCGCACACCGTCAAGGTGGCCAAGCTCACCCAGGCGCAGGTCCGCGAGATCGCCGAAGCGAAGATGGTTGACCTCAACGCCAACGACATCGACGCCGCCGCGAAGATCATCGCCGGCACCGCACGCTCCATGGGCGTTACGGTCGAGGCCTAACCTCAACCAGGCATCCGCCACCAGCAGTACGTGGAAGAGCCGGCCAGGCTCGCACCACACTCTCAAATCTTTATATTCAGGAGATTCACATGGCACAGAAGTCAAAGGCCTACCGGGCCGCGGCCGAGAAGATCGAGGCCGACAAGTTCTACACCCCCACCGAGGCCGTCACGCTCGCGCGTGAGACCGGCTCCGCGAACTTCAACTCGACCATCGAGGTCGCATTGAAGCTCGGCGTCGACCCGCGCAAGGCTGACCAGATGGTCCGCGGAACCGTTATTCTTCCTCACGGTACCGGCCGCGTGTCGCGCGTCATCGTCTTCGCAACCGGCCCCGCGGCCGAGGCAGCCATCGCTGCCGGCGCCGACGAGGTCGGTGGCGACGAGCTCATCGAGAAGGTCGCCGCCGGTTACACCGCCTTCGACTCCGCGGTTTCGACCCCGGAGCTCATGGGCAAGGTCGGTCGTCTCGGTAAGGTCCTCGGCCCGCGTGGCCTCATGCCGAACCCGAAGACCGGAACGGTCACGACCGACGTCGCCCGCGCCGTCAACGACATCAAGGGCGGCAAGATCGCGTTCCGCGTCGACAAGCACGCCAACGTGCAGTTCGTCGTCGGCAAGGCATCCTTCACCGCCGAGCAGCTGAACGAGAACATCACGGCAGCACTCGAGGAGATCGTCCGCCTCAAGCCGAGCTCGTCCAAGGGCCGCTACGTCATGAAGGGTGCCGTCTCGACGACCTTCGGTCCCGGCATCCCGCTCGACGTCAACGCCATCTAAGCACCGGCACCAGCACCACAACGAAGGGCCCGTCGCAAGACGGGCCCTTCGTCGTACCCGTCTCGTTCTGGCGACGGTCAGTCAGAGACGGATGTCGGGCGCGGCTTCCCCGGATCGACGACTCCGGGTGCGGCATTGCCCGGATGCGCGCGGAGCAGCGCCGCGACCGCGATCGCATCACCCTCCGGCTGGTGCGAATTCGTGTGCGGCTTCGCGATGAACAGGTAGAGCAGGCCCGCGCCCATCACGACCGCCAGCCCGATCAGCACGATCCAGTCGTCGAGGAAGACCCCCGTCTTGCCGGGCAGCGCCAGCAACACCATCGCGAAGACACCGTAGGCGAGGGCGACCACGTTGACGACGAAGCCGGCCCTGCCGAGGTTGAACGGACCGGCCGGACGCCAGCCCTTGATCCTCTGGCGGAGCGCCGCGAGCACGACGGACTGGAACGCCACGTAGATGCCGATCACCGCGAATGCCGTGATCTGGGTGAGGCTGCCGCCCGCGTAGATCAGCAGGCAGAGCGCGAGCGGGATCGAGCAGGCGACGATGAGCGCGTTCACCGGGACGGCGGTGCGCGGACTCACCTTGGACAGCCAGGCGTGGCCGGGGATCATCCCGTCGCGGGCGAAGGAGAACATCAACCGGCTGGCCGCGGCCTGCAGGCTCAGCACGCAGGACAGGAACGCCGTGATCGCGACGACCAGGAAGAGCTTGGCGCCGACGGTTCCGAGCGAGGCCTCGAGGATCGCCGGGATCGGGTCGATGTCGTTGCCGTCGACCACCGCCTGCAGGTCGGGTGCCGCCATCACATAGCCGCCGAAGGAGAACAGCGCGGAGACCCCGCCGACGAGGATGGTCAGGATCATGGCCCTCGGGATGCCCCTGGCCGGGTTCGCGACCTCCTCGGCCACGTCCCCGCAGGCTTCGAAGCCGTAGAACAGGAACAGTCCGGCGAGTGCCGCACCGAGGAACGCGACGGCGTAGTTGGCGTCGCCCTCGACGCCCATCGTGCTGAAGAAGACGCTGAACTCCTGCTTGCGCTGGAAGATCAGCAGGTAGAGCCCGAGCCCGATCACGCCGATGAGCTCGGCGCCGAGGCCGATCCTGGCGACCCGGCCGAGCATCTTCGTGCCAGAGAAGTTGAACGCGAAGGCGACCAGCAGGAACAGTACCGAGAGGCCCAGCGTGACCTCCTTCGTGACCGGCGCGTCGATCAGGCTGCCGAGGAAGCCGCTGCCGAACTCGGCGACGGCAGTGATCGTGACGAGCATCGCCCAGACGTAGACCCAGGCGGCCATCCAGGCGTATCGCTTGCCCCAGAGCCGGCGGGTCCACGGGTAGATCCCGCCGGCGATCGGGTACTGCGAGACGACCTCGCCGAAGACGAGGGCGACGAGCAGCTGGCCGGCGCCCACGATCAGGATCCAGAAGATCGAGGGCGGCCCGCCCGTGCTGAGGGCGAGCGCGAAGAGGGAGTACACGCCGACGAGCGGCGAGAGGTAGGTGAAGCCGAGGGCGAAGTTGGCCCACAGCGACATCGAACGGTGGAAGGAATCCTCGTACCCGAGCACCCTGAGGTGCTCCTGGTCACCAATTCCCCTCGCGGCGGGCGTCTTTCCGGGCTGATCTGCGCTCATCATGACCTTTCGGCTGCGGTGCATCCTGACGTCGTCGGCAGGCTGTGTGTGCCCACCATAGTGACACCATTGCGAGAAAGCTATAGAACCGGATGTTTGCCCCGAAAGGGGTGGATCAGCCGATGTAGCTCATCACGTGCTTGATGCGGGTGTAGTCCTCGAGGCCGTACATCGAGAGGTCCTTGCCGTAGCCGGAGTGCTTGAAGCCGCCGTGCGGCATCTCGGCGACGAGCGGGATGTGCGTGTTGATCCAGACGCAGCCGAAATCGAGGCGCTTGGCCATCCGCATCGCGCGCGCGTGGTCCTTGGTCCAGACCGAGGAGGCCAGGCCGTACTGCACGTCGTTCGCCCAGGCGAGCGCCTCGGCCTCGTCGGTGAACTTCTGGGCCGTGATGACCGGTCCGAAGATCTCGTTCTGCACCGCGTCGTCGCCCTGCCGGAGGTTCGAGACGATCGTCGCCTCATGGAAGTAGCCGAGGTCGCCCTGGCGGTGCCCGCCGAGCGCGATGTTCGCGTGGTCGGGCAGGCCCGCGATGACGCCCTGCACGCGGGCGAGCTGGTCGGCGCTCGAGAGGGCGCCGAAGAGGATGCCGTCCTCGCGCGGGCCGCCGGTCCTCGCGTTCACCCGGGCGTACGCCGCGAGTGCTGCAACGAACTCGTCGTGGATTCCGGCCTGGACGAGGACCCGGGTGGCGGCGGTGCAGTCCTGGCCGCCGTTGTAGAACGCGGCCGTCGCGATGCCCTCGACGGCGGCGTCGATGTCGGCGTCGTCGAACACGATCACCGGGGCCTTGCCGCCGAGTTCGAGGTGCACGCGCTTGACGTCGAGCGCCGCGGTGCCCGCGACCTCCATGCCGGCCCGTACGGAACCGGTGATCGACACCATCTGCGGGATCCGGTCGGCGACGAGGGCGCGGCCCGTGGTGCGGTCGCCCATGACGACGTTGAAGACGCCGGCCGGGAAGAACTCCGCGGCGATCTCGGCGAGGAGGAGCGTCGAGACGGGTGTCGAGTCCGAGGGCTTCAGCACGACGGCGTTTCCGGCAGCGAGGGCGGGGGCGATCTTCCAGATCGCCATCATCATCGGGTAGTTCCACGGGGTGACCTGCCCGATCACGCCGATCGGCTCCCGCCGGATGAACGAGGTGTGGTCCTTCAGGTACTCGCCGGCTGACTTGCCCTCGAGCACGCGGGCGGCGCCGGCGAAGAAGCGCACCTGGTCGATCATGACGTCGACCTCGTCGCCGACGAGGCCGGCACGCGGCTTGCCGGTGTTCTCGCTCTCGACGTCCGCGATCTCCTCCGCACGCTCGGACAGGGCATCGGCGAACTTCAGCAGGGCGAGCTGGCGTTCGCCGGGCGTGGTCTCGCCCCACGTCTCGAAGGCGGTCGCCGCTGCGGAGTACGCGGACGCGACATCCGCTTCTGTCGACACGGGGGTGCGCGCGTAGACCTCCTCGGTTGCGGGGTTCACGATGTCGAGCTGCTCGCTCGCTGCGGAGGCGACGTACTGCCCGTTGACGAAGTTACGGAGTTCACGGATGGACATGCGCAGGCCTTTCCCAAGCGTCTGGTCGGCGCTGGCCAGGGCCGCGGCGCCCGGGGCGGAGTTCCCCAGAGGCCGACGATACCCTAAATCATCCCAAATGCAATCTTTTATTCCGGTGGGCGCCGGACGATCACATCGAAGGGAATCCCGGGGCAGGGCACCCGGTCATAGCCGGTGAGCGGATGCCCCGGGTTCGGCACGATGTCGCCCGCGGCGAGCGTGGCCTCCGTCGAGATCATGACGCGGCCGACCGCGTTGACGAGGGCGGCGGGCGCGCTGAGTCCGAGCAGGACCGGAAGCAGGGCCTGCTCGAGACGGGTGACCGACACGTCGGCCCCGATCACGCCGACCGTGCCGCCGTCGACCTGCACGGGGAGGGTGAGGGTCACGATGAAATCGAAGGTGCACAGGTGGTCGACGTACGGACCCGTGACGTGCGCCCGCCCGGTGGCTTCCGGCACCCGGTACCACTCCAGGCCGCGGAAGTCGCGCAGGTATTCGGTGTGCACCCGCGCCGCGAGGTCGAGCCGGGTGGGGGAGAGCGTCGTGCCGAGCAGGGGGTTCGACGCGAGCGGGCCGAGCCACCAGGCGAAATGCGCGGGGCGGCCTGGCCGGTAGTCCGCTGTCGCGATGAAGCCGGCGCCGACCAGGAGGGCCGGTGCGCCGTGCGGTGCCGTGCCGTGCGGTGCCGTGCCGTGCTGTGCCGTGCCGTGCTGTGCCGCGTCCCGGTGTGCGGCCGGTTCGGCCTCGCCGAGGAGGGCCGGCAGGACGAGCGTCTCCACGAGGGCGTCGAGTTCGGTCGTCGTCGTGAGCGGGACCGCTGCGGCGACCCGGTCCCGCCAGTCCTCGAGCACCGTGAACACGTCGGCGACCGCGGCGCTGACGGCGGCGGCGCAGGCCTGGGGAGCGAGGGGGGCCGGCGTCACGACCGGTGTTTCAGGCGCTGACAGCGGATGCCGCATGGAGCGTTCCTCCCCGTTCGATCCTGGTCTTCGCGGCATGCAGCCACTCGGCTAGTTCGCGCACCTGCCCGGCGACGAGGGTGCGGGCGTGCGGGCCGTCGCCACTCCGGATCGCCGCGACGACGTCCGTGTTGCAGGCAGCGACACTGGCTCGCATCGACGGGTCTGCGAGCCCGAGCAGGAGGAGCGGGCCGAACTCGGCCTGCAGCCGGACCTGTTCGCGCACGAGCCGGGCCGACTGGCTGAGTACCGCGAGTTCGAGGTAGAAGCCGCCTGCATTGGCGCGGGCGCCCGCGTCGCGGTCCCAGTCGGCCTGGGCGAGCCACTCGGAGAGTCGATCGGCATCCTGCGGTGCCGCGCGAAGCGCGGCCCGTTCCGCGCAGCCTTCGATGATCGTGGAGAAGTAGACCGCGAGGTCCGAGAGCTCGACGTGGGCGACGCCGCGGAGCCGGGTGTGCAGGAGCGTCTCGTCCGGGGCATCCGCCTGGATCACGAAACTGCCGCCACCGCGGCCGCGACGGGTCTCGACGAGGCCGGTCTCGCGCAGGATCACGAGGCCCTCGCGGACTGTGATCAGGGCGACACCGAAACGGCGGGCGAGCTCCTGCTCGCTCGGCAGGCGTTCGCCCGCCGTGAGGACGCCGAGGATGATGGCATCGGTCAGGCGACGGGCAACCTGCTCGGCGCGGCCGGCCTCGATGAGCTGGGCGAAGATCGCCTCCCGGGCGCCGGGTCGCAGCTGTGCCTCCATAGACTTCAATGTAGCCGACGGTGGCATGCTGGGAACTGTCGGACGGGTGCCGGAACCGAAAACATTCGGTATAGGATCACAACTGCGTCCCGTCGGTGTTGCCGGCCGGACGCGTCGATGGGGACCGAGGTGAGCTGATGCCGCACGAACCGTCGGCCCGCGCACCCCGGCTGAGGGTCGCCGATTTCTCGCGCGTGCTCGCCGGGCCGTATGCCACGATGATGCTCGCCGACTTCGGCGCCGACGTGATCAAGATCGAGAGCCCGGCCGGGGACGACACCCGGCAGTGGTTGCCGCCCACGGATGCCCAGGGCGCGTCCACCTACTTCGGTGCGGTCAACCGCAACAAGCGTTCGGTCGTCTGCGACCTCGGCACCGTCGAGGGACGGGCGGCGGCCTGGCGCCTCGCGACCACGGCGGATGTCGTGGTCGAGAACTTCCGGCCCGGCGTGATGGAGCGGTTCGGCCTCGGCTACGAGGCCGTGCGCGCCGCGAACCCCGGCGTCGTCTACTGCTCGATCACGGGCTTCGGTGCCGGTGCCGGTGCCCGGCTCCCCGGCTACGACCTCCTCGTGCAGGCCGTCGGTGGGCTGATGAGCGTGACCGGCCCGGTCGATGGGGAGCCGAGCAAAGTCGGCGTCGCTCTCGTGGACGTGCTCGCCGGACTCAACGCGCTCAGCGGCATCCTGCTCGCGCTCCGCGAACGCGATTCCCGGGGCGATGCCGGCGCGGCCGAGGCCACCGGCCCGAGCAGGGCCTCCGGAGGGCGCGTCGAAGTCGACCTCCTGACGACCCTGCTCTCGGCGCTCACCAACCAGGCGGCGGGCACCCTCGCAACCGGGCACTCTCCGGCGCGCCTCGGCAACGCCCACCCGAGCATCGCCCCGTACGAGCTCTTCGCGGCATCCGACCGCGACCTCGTGATCGCCGTCGGCACCGATTCCCAGTTCCGCACGCTCGTGCGCCTCCTCGGCGCACCCGGCCTCGTGACCGACCCGCGATTCCTCGGCAACGCCGACCGGGTGCGGCACCGCGCCGACCTCCGGCCCGCCCTCGAAGCCCTCCTTCGTGCCCATCCCGCGGCGCACTGGGTCGACACGCTCACGGATGCCGGGGTGCCAGCCGGACTCGTCAACTCGATCAGCGAGGCCTTCGCCTTCGCCGAGGGTCTCGGAACCGCGTCCGTCGTCGAGCTCGTGTCGGGTTCGGACCCGCGGCGCGTCAGCCGGCAGGTCGCCAATCCGATCCACCTCGGCGACCGTCCGGCCGGCTACCTGCTGCCTCCGCCCCGGCTCGGCGAACACGCAGGGGCCGACTGGCTCGGGCCGGACGCTCACAGCGCCCTCGGCGCGGCCGCTTCGGCGGAGCCGGCACCGGCACCCGTCCCCGCACCCGCATTCAGGCCCACTCCCGCACCACCCACCGCGCTCCGCCGAACCGAACAGGACCTCTCGTGACCGCATCAGGCCGCCCCACCCCACTCGTCGCCAGCCCCCTCGTCGACTCGGTCTTCGATCTCGACGACCTCCTCGCTCCAGAAGAGGTCGTCTGGTCGCGCAAGGCCCGCGCGTTCGCGACCAACCGCATCCTGCCCACGATCGAGCAGGACTTCGAGGACCGGTTCTTCCGCGCCGAACTCGTCCCCGAACTCGGCGCGGCCGGCTTCCTCGGAATGCACCTCGAGGGCTACGGCTGCGCGGGCGCGAGCGCCGTGAGCTACGGCCTCGTCTGCCTCGAACTCGAGGCCGCCGACAGCGGCTGGCGCACCCTGGTCTCTGTGCAGGGCTCGCTCGCCATGTCGGCGATCCACAAGTACGGGACTGAGGACCAGAAGCAGCTCTGGCTGCCCGGCATGGCCGCCGGCTCCCTCATCGGCTGCTTCGCCCTCACCGAACCGACCGGCGGCAGCGACCCCGCCGCGATGCGAACGACCGCCACGCGCGACGGCGACGACTGGGTGCTCACGGGCACGAAGCGCTGGATCGGCCTCGCGAGTGTCGCCGACGTCGCAGTGGTGTGGGCGCAGACGGATGCCGGGGTGCGCGGATTCCTCGTTCCCACCGGGACGGCGGGGTTCACCGCGACACCGATCGCTGGCAAGCTCTCGATGCGCGCGTCCATCCAGTGCGACGTCACCCTCGACGGGGTGCGCCTGCCCGCCGATGCCGTCCTCCCCGGCGCCACGGGGCTCTCCGGCCCGTTCAGTTGCCTGAACGAGGCGAGATTCGGCATCGTCTGGGGCGCGATGGGGGCCGCCAGGAGCTGCCTCGACGCTGCGATCGCCCGGTCGCGCAGTCGTGAGGTGTTCGGCCGCCCGATCGGGGCCATGCAGCTCACCCAGGCCAAACTTGCCGACATGCTCGTCGAGTACGAGAAGGGCGTCCTCCTCGCCCTGCACCTCGGGCGGCTGAAGGAACGCGGCACCCTCTCCCCGGCCCAGATCAGCGTCGGCAAGCTCAACAGCGTGCGCGAGGCCATCCGGATCGCCGGCCTCGCCCGGTCGATCCTCGGCGGCGACGGGGTGACGAACGAATTCCCGGTGATGCGTCACCTCGCCAACCTCGAGTCCGTCCGCACCTACGAGGGCACGGACGAGATCCACCAGCTCGTGATCGGTCGCGCTCTCACGGGGATGCCGGCGTTCTGACCCGGCCAGGGCACCGGCGGGTCGTTTCCGGACGTACCCCCACTTCGCGGCGGGCGGGCCCGCCCGGCCCTTCGCGCCGTCGTCGCCGGAACGCCGTGTGTCATAGTTGAAACACGCGTACGTGGCGACAAGGACATCGGGTGGAAATAGTGTCGGTAACAGGCGGACAGGCCGCATTCGCTTACCTGCGCGGACGCATCCTCTCCGGTGAGATCCCGGGTAACGCCACCCTGCGCGAGCAGGCGCTCGCCGAGGAACTCGGCGTCAGCCGCACCCCGATCCGCGAAGCTCTGCGGAGGCTCGACGAGACCGGCCTCGTCGAGTTCGTGCCGAACAAGGGCGCGACGGTCATCGCCTGGACGACCGAGCAGATGCGCGAGACCTACTACTTGCGGGCCATGCTCGAGAGCCGCGCGGCAGGCCTCGCCGCGGTGCGGATCTCCGACGGCGACCTCGACCGTCTCGCCGAACTGATCACCCTGATGGACGACGTCGTGCTCGCGAAGGACGACGCCGGGATCTCCCGGCTCGGCGAACTCAACGCCGAGTTCCACCGCATCATCGTCACCGCCGCCGCGAACGCCCAGCTCACCCGCCTGACCGTCTTCGTCGGCCGGGTGCCACTGATGGCAAAGGCCTTCCGGCGCGACAGCGGATCTTTCCGCGCGGTGAGCAATCACCATCACCGCGACATCCTGGCCGCCCTCCGCTCGCACGACGCGCTCTGGGCCTCGACGTCCATGCGGTCGCACATCCTGGCCGCACGCAATTCGGTGCAGAGCTGGGACCAGGGCGACGCTACCGCCGTCACGCCTGGCGCCGCTCAGCCCGCTGACGCCAATCCGCTTGACGCGGAGGCGATCGACGCGGCCGACCTGGCCGACCTGGCCGACTTCACGCCGTAGCGCGCATTCCGGATCTCGGCCACAGACCCCTGCAGGGCGATCCGGCCGTCCTCGACCACCGCGACCCGGTCACAGGTCTCCGCGACGATCTCGAAATCGGTCGATGCGACGAGGAGCGCGAACTCCTTCGCGTGCCAGAGGTCGCGCAGCAGGGTGGCGTGCGCGGCCCGGGCGTCCGGCTCCAGGCCCGCACCGGGGGAGACCGCGATGACGAGGGCCGGGTCGCCGGAGAGGACGGCGGCCAGGACCACCCGGTGGAGGACGACGGGGTCGAGGTCCTGCGGATACTGCCGGGCCCTGGCGGCCGGATCGACGACACCGACCAGGTCGAGCAGGTCGACGATGTGCCGCTTCGCGACGTCCGGGGTGACGCCGATGCGTTTTCGGAGGGCGCCGGCGAGCTGGTTCCTCACCGACCGGGTGCGGTCGAAACTGCTGAGCGGGTCGGCGGGCAGGTAACCGATCACGGTGCCGAGCAGGCGTGCCGCCGGGCCGCGACCGGGTCCGACCAGTTCCACGCCCTCCACGAGGATCGAGCCCGCCGCGATCGCGGCGCCCTCCGGGAGTTCTCCCGCGATCGCGAGCGCCACCGAGATCGCGCCGGCGGCCACGGTTCCGACAAGGCCCAGGGACTCGCCGTGGGAGACCGACAGGGTGATCGCATCCACCGGGGCAAGGGTCGTTGTCGCCGACGAGACGCCGAGCCCGCGCACGTCGAGCACGGAACTCGCCCGGAAGGCGTGCGAAGGCACGGGATCCTCGTCCGGGTGATCGGCGGCGGCCGGTTTCCCGGCTCCGGTCGCCGCGACGGCGAGCTCGGGATCGGGGAAAGGGGTCACGGCCGGGCCAATCATCGCGTCTCCCAGTGCTGTATGCAATCTTGACCACATCTTCCGCCAAATTCCCGAGAATGTCGAATCAGCTCCCCGAAATTTCGTCACTTTGCATACATAAATAACGGCCGGTGTGGCGAAACAATCCCGCAACATGAGGCGACTACGCTCCGACCATGGTTGACCTGTTCACCGGCTACGGTGCCACTACGAAGAGTCGGAAACGGACGGGGTCAGCGAGCGCCTGGGACGAGATGTTCCCGGATCCGTCCTCGCTCACTCCGACGGAAACGCGTGCAGCGTACAAGGACGTCTACGGCGCCCTGGCCAGAATGACCCAGGAGGAGCTGCGGGGCCGCACGGCGGCGCTCGCGAGTTCCTACCTCGCCCAGGGCGTCACGTTCGACTTCGCCGGGGAAGAGCGTCCGTTCCCGCTCGACGCCGTTCCGCGGGTGATCGAGCAACCGGAGTGGGTCACCGTCGAGGCCGGCATCAAGCAGCGCGTGCTCGCCCTCGAGGCGTTCCTCGCCGATATCTACGGGCCCCAGGCCGCCGTGCACGACGGCGTCATCCCGGCGAGCCTGATCAGTTCGTCGAACCATTTCCACCGGCAGGCCGCCGGCATCGTCTCGGCAAACAACGTGCGCATCCAGGTCTCCGGCATCGACCTGATCCGCGATGAAAAGGGCGCGTGGCGGGTGCTCGAGGACAACGTCCGGGTGCCCAGCGGCGTGAGCTATGTCATCTCCAACCGTCGGGTGATGGCGCAGACGCTCCCCGAACTCTTCGTCTCGATGCGGGTGCGCCCGGTCGGCGACTACCCGAACAAGCTGCTCCAGGCGCTCAGGGCATCCGCCCCCGCCGGGGTCGACGACCCCAATGTCGTCGTGCTCACCCCGGGCGTCTTCAACTCCGCATACTTCGAGCACACCCTGCTCGCCCGGCTGATGGGCGTCGAGCTCGTCGAGGGCCGCGACCTGTTCTGCTCGGGCGGGCGCGTCTGGATGCGCACGACCGCGGGCCCCACCCGGGTCGACGTGATCTACCGCCGGGTCGACGACGAGTTCCTCGACCCGCTCCAGTTCCGCGCGGACTCCCAGCTCGGGTCGCCCGGCATGCTGATGGCGGCCAGGCTCGGGAACGTCACGATCGCCAACGCGGTCGGGAACGGTGTTGCAGACGACAAGCTCGTCTACACCTACCTGCCCGATCTCATCCGCTACTACCTCGGCGAAGACGCGATCATCCCGAACGTCGACACCTGGCGGCTCGAGGATCCCCTCGCGCTCGAAGAGGTGCTCGACCGGCTCGACGAGCTCGTGGTCAAGCCCGTCGACGGGTCGGGGGGCAAGGGCCTCGTGGTAGGGCCCGCCGCGTCGAAGGCGGAGCTCGCGACACTGCGGAAGCAGCTGCTGCGGGACCCGCGCGGCTGGATCGCGCAACCCGTCGTGCAGCTCTCGACCATCCCGACCCTCGTCGAGGACGGCATGAGGCCGCGCCACGCCGACCTGCGCCCCTTCGCCGTGAACGACGGAACGGATGTCTGGGTGCTGCCGGGCGGGCTGACCCGCGTCGCGCTCCCCGAGGGTGAGCTCGTTGTCAACTCGAGCCAGGGCGGCGGGTCGAAGGACACCTGGGTGATCGGGCTCGAACCCGATTTCTACCACGAGTCCTCCGCGCGCAACATCCAGGGCCTCGTGGCCGACCAGGCCGCGAACACCCAGGCGACGGCCGCGGGCACGCACCCCGTCGACCACTCGCCGCAGGACAAACCGCTGGGCAACAGCGACCAGCAGGAGCAACAACAGCAGCAGCAGCAGCAGCAGGGGAGGCAACCGGTGTCCGCAGGGGCGCCGGCGGCATCGAAGTCATCGGCGCAGGAGGACCGGGAATGTTGAGTCGCATTGCAGAAAGCCTGTTCTGGATCGGACGGTACATCGAGCGCAGCGACGGCACCGCCCGCATCCTCGACGTGCACCTCCAGCTTCTGCTCGAGGATCCCTGGATCGAGGAGAACCTCGCCTGCCGGTCGCTCCTCCAGCTGATGGGCAGCCCCGTCCCCGATGAGGGAGAGCTGACCCGCAAGGACGTTCTCGCCACCCTCGCCATGGACCGCACGCATCCGGCTTCGATCGCGTACTCGATCACCTCCGCACGCGAGAACGCCCGTCGTGCGCGGGAGATCGTGCCGACCGAACTCTGGGAGTGCCTCAACACGACGAGCGCGCGGATGCCCCGCAAGGTCGCGAGTGAGAAGACCCACGACTACTTCGCGTGGGTGCGGGAACGCGCCGCGCTCGCCGTCGGGATCGTCGAGGCCGGTGCGAGCCGGGACGACGCCTGGCATTTCTTCACCCTCGGGCGCAGCCTCGAGCAGGCCGACATGACGGCACGCCTCCTCGCGACCCGGTCGCTGACCGAGGCGAGCGGGCCGTCCTGGACGACGATCCTGCGTTCCTGCGGCGCGTACGAGTCCTACCTGCGCACCTACCGCGGAGTGCCTTCTGCCCGGAACGCCGCTGAATACCTGCTGATGGACCGCTTGTTCCCCCGGTCCATCGTCTTCTCCGTTTCGCGCGCCGAACAGTGCCTTCGCGACCTCGAGCCGCGCACAGACCGGGCCGGCGTCACCGGCCAGGCCCAGCGGGTGCTCGGCCAGATCCGCAGCCAACTGGAGTACCGACCGATCATGGACATCCTGAACGACCTGCCGCTGCAGATGATGCGCGTCCAGGACGCGACGAGCACCGCTTCCGAAGCCATCGGCAACCGGTACTTCCCCAAGGGGAACGTTCCGACCTGGACAGGGGAAGCCTCGTGAACCGCCTCCGGATCCGGCACACGACCGGGTACCGCTACAAGGGCGAAGTCGCCGCGTCATACAACGAGGCGCGGATGCTGCCGGTCAGTTCGGTCGACCAGTTCGTGCTGTTCTCTAACCTCGAGATCAGCCCGGCGGCGGGCAACCACTACTACGCCGACTACTGGGGCACCCGGGTCTCCTCGTTCGAGGTACTGACGCCGCATTCCGAGCTGATCCTCACCGCCAACAGCCTCGTCGAAGTCCGGCCGCGTGAGCACGAGACCCACGAACACAGCTGGGTCGACCTCGCCGCGGACGCCCTGCGCACCTCGACGCTCTTCGAACACTCCCGGCAGACCCGCCTGACGAAACCGCCGATGGACGTCGAGGCGCTCGCCGCCGAGATCGCCGCGCGCCACACGAGCTCCTGCTCGGCCGCCTACGAGATCTGTGCCGCGATCGGCGACCAGATGCAGTACGTCCAGGGTGTCACGGGCGTGCACTCGACCGCCGAGGAGGCCTGGAACGACCGGCGCGGGGTCTGCCAGGACATCACACACATCGCCCTCGGAGCCCTGCGCTCGGTCGGGATCCCGGCCCGGTACGTCTCCGGCTACCTGCACCCGAAGCCGAACGCCGAGGTCGGCGAGACCGTCACGGGCGAATCCCACGCCTGGGTCGAGTGGTTCTGTGGCGAGTGGCGCGGATTCGACCCGACGAACCTCATCGAGATCGGTGACCGGCACGTCTCCGTCGGCCGCGGCCGTGACTACAACGACGTGCCGCCGCTCCGCGGCGTCTACGCAGGCTCAGCGGGCTCCCAGCTCTTCGTCACGGTCGAGATCACCCGCGAGGCCTGATCGGCCGGGCGGGAACGGCGGGCGCGGGCTGCGGCGACCAGCATGACGGCGAGACCGGCCACGGTGACGACCGCGCCGGCCCAGATCGGCGAGGTGTAGCCGAGGCCCGCGCTGATCGTGAGACCGCCGAGCAGGGCGCCGAGCGCGTTGCCGAGGTTGAAAGCGGCGATGTTCGCGCCGGAGGCGAGCGTGGGCGCCTCGCTCGCGTAGCTCATCACCCGCATCTGCAGGCCGGGGACGGTTGCGAAACCGAACCCGCCGAGGAGGACGAGCGAGGCGATCGTCGCGCCCTGGCTGCCCGCGGTCAGCGCGAAGGCGACGAGGACGACGGCGAGCGCCGCCAGGACGACGATGAGGGTCCGGTCGACGGAACGGTCGGCCGCCTTGCCGCCGAGGACGTTGCCGACGAACAGGCCGACCCCGAAGAGGACGAGTAGCCAGGGCACGCTCGCGGCGGCGAAGCCGCTGACCTCGGTGAGGGTGAAGGCGATGTAGGTGAACGCGCCGAACATGCCCCCGTAGCCGAGCACGGTCACGGCGATCGAGAGCCAGACCTGGCTCGAGCGGAAGGCCCTGAGCTCGCCGCGGAGACCGCCGGCGCCGGCCGTGGCGTGCGCGGTCGCGGGCACGAGCGTCGCGATGCCGACCAGGGCGAGCACGCCGATCGCGGTGATCGCCCAGAACGTCGCCCGCCAGCCGAGGTTCTGGCCGAGGAGGGTTCCGAACGGCACGCCGAGCACGTTCGCGACGGTGAGGCCCGTGAACATGATCGCGATGGCACCCGCCTTCTTCGTCGGGGCGACCATGTCGGCGGCGAGCACCGAGCCGATGCCGAAGAACGCACCGTGGCAGAGGGCGGCGACGATGCGGCCGAGCATCATGACCGGGTAGGTCGGTGCGAGCGCCGAGATCAGGTTGCCGAGGATGAAAAGCCCCATCAGCGCGATGAGCACGTGCTTGCGTGGCAGCCGGGTGACGGCAGCGGTGAGGCCGAGTGCTCCGATGACCACGCTCAGGGCGTAGCCGGAGATGAGCCAGCCGGCCGCCGCCTCGCTCACGCCGAAATCGGAGGCGAGGTCCGGCAGGAGGCCCATGATGACGAACTCGGTGAGTCCGATGCCGAACCCTCCGAGTGCGAGGGCGAAAAGACCAATGGGCATGCGGGAGACTCCTTGGGGGGCGGAAAACTGTACTTACGCGGTCATACTGCGTACGCTGTTAGTTGCAGGCGCGTCATTAATACTTGCACACGCTAGATAAACGCGCAAGCAACTAGTTTGTCGACGAGGTCGACGGAAATCGGAGTGGACCATGGGCATCGAAGACGACGCCGTCGAGATCCGCGCCCACGGCTGGCGCACGCTCGCCGCGCTGCACGGCCTCATCGAGGCGGCCCTCGAGCGCGCGCTCCAGGGCGGTGCCGAGCTCTCCGTGATCGAGTTCACGGTGCTCGACGCGCTCAGTCGCCAGCACGGCTGGCACATGCGGATGCAGCAGCTCGCCGGCGCGACCGCGCTCAGCAGCAGCGCAACGACCCGGCTCGTCAACCGGCTCGAGGATCGCGGCCTGCTCACCCGCATCCTCTGCGCCGACGACCGCCGCGGAATCTACACCGAGCTCACCGCGACCGGCCAGGCCCTGCTCGCGGATGTCCGCCCCCTCTACGACGACACACTCGCGACAGCCCTCGCCGAGGCCGAGGCAAAACCCGAACTGGCCCCGCTCGTCGAGGCCCTGCACCGCGTCCCCGACACCGTCCCCGTGGCATAGCTCCTGCAGATTCCGGAAGACCGGATGCCCGGCCCCGGAATTCCGCGGAACTGGCCGAGCTGGAAATCAGCAGGACGATCGGCATCCGCTCAGAGGCTGGGGGAGTGGGATTCCAGGAACTGGTAGACCTCGGTCTGGTCGACGCCGGGGAAGGTGCCGGTCGGGAGGGCGGCGAGCAGGCTCGTCGGGGTACGCGCGGCCGGCCAGGCCTGGCCCGCCCAGCGCTCGGCGAGTTCGTCGGGGGCGCTGCGGCAGCAGCTCTCGTCCGGGCAACGGGAGACGGCCCGGTTGTTCGTCTCGCGGCCGAGGAACCACTTCGTCTCCGAGAACGGCACGCCGACGCTCACCGAGTACTCACCTTCCTTCGCCTTCGCGATGCGGGAGGTGCACCAGAAGGTGCCGGACGGGGTGTCGGTGTACTGGTACCAGGGGCTGAACCGGTCGGCGACGTCGAAGACCGTGCGAGCGGTCCAGCTGCGGCAGACCGTCGTCCCTTCGACGGCGCCGAGGGCGTCGCTCGGGAACCGCACGGAGTCGTTCTCGTATGCCTTGATGATCGTGCCGGACTCGTGCACCTTCATGAAGTGCACCGGGATGCCGAGCCGGGCCGTCGCGAGGTTCGTGAACCGGTGCGCGGCCGTCTCGTAGGACACCGCGAAGGCGTCGCGGAGATCCTCCATCGAGATGTTGCGCTGCGCCTTGGCCTCGGTCAGAAGTTTCACGGCGTCGTCCTCCGGCAGCAGGATCGCCGCCGTCAGGTAGTTGGTCTCGACCCGCTGCCGGAGAAATTCCGCATAACTTGTCGGCTCCTCGTGCCCGCAGAGTGCGCTCGCGAAGGCCTGGAGGATCGGCGAGCGAGTGTCCCGGGATGCGCTCTGCTCGATCGGCAGGTAGATACGGCCGTTTCGCTTGTCGGTGACCGATCGCGTCGAGTGAGGCAGGTCCGCGACGTAGTGCAGGGAATAGCCGAGGTGCGCGGCCATGTCGGCGACGACCCGCTGCGGCACCGGCCCGCCCCGGTGGCCGACCGCGCCCAGCAGCCCGGCCGCCTGGGCCTCGAGCTCGGGGAAATAGTTGTCCCGCGCGCGCATGATGCCGCGCAGTTCCGCGTTGGCCCGCCGCGCCTCCTCTGGCGTCGCCGCCCGCTCCCGGTGCAGACGCTCGATCTCGTGGTGCAGGGTGAGGATCGTCTGCAGCGCCTCATCGCTCGTTGACCGGCCAATCCGGATGTGCGGCAGCCCGAGGGCGGTGAAGACCGGCCCCCGCTGGGCCCGTTCCACGGCGATCTCGAGGGCGGCACGCTCCGAGGGCGCCTCCGTCTTGAGCAGCTCGTCGACGGTCGTGCCGAGCGCGGTCGCGATCGTGCGCAGCATCGACAGGCGCGGCTCGCGTTTGCCGTTCTCGATCATCGACACCTGCGACGGCGCCCGCCCGACGGCGGCGGCGAGGGTGTCGAGGGTCATCCTGCGGGAACCCCGCAGTTCACGGATGCGCCGGCCGAGAGTCAGGGCGTCGATCCCGTGCTCGTCGGGTTCCGGCTGGGACAGGGCGGTGCGCAGGGAGGGATCGGCGGTGATCATCGCACCATGTTCACACGGTGCAGAACTTCACGCAAGCAGAAGAACTTCATTTCTTCTGTCATTCCAGGAGGGGTTCGGGTCGCTCAACCACCGCAGAGTAGGTGTCACAGGCAAGCAATGACGCAAACCCAAGGAGACAGCATGACCGAGAACGCAGCCCGCCCCGGCGACCAGACCCAGACCGCCGCCGAACTCGCCCTCGAGTGGGCGGCCGACGCACGCTGGAACGGTATCCGCCGCGACTACACCGCGGAGGATGTCATCAGCCTTCGCGGCTCGGTCCGCGAGGACCGCACTCTCGCCCGCCGCGGCGCCGAGAACCTCTGGAAACTCATCCACCAGAACGGCACGGCGGAGAACCCCGAGTGGGTGCGCGCCCTCGGCGCCCTCACCGGCAACCAGGCCGTGCAGCAGGTGCGCGCCGGCCTCAAGGCGATCTACCTCTCCGGATGGCAGGTCGCCGCCGACGCCAACCTGTCCGGCCAGACCTACCCCGACCAGTCGCTCTACCCCGCGAACTCCGTCCCCTCGGTCGTGCGCCGCATCAACAACGCGCTGCTCCGTGCCGACCAGATCGAGTCGAGCGAAGCAGCCGCGAACGGCGGAACCGGCACCGGCATCGACTGGCTCGCGCCGATCGTCGCCGACGCCGAGGCCGGCTTCGGCGGCCCGCTCAACGCCTACGAGCTCATGCAGTCGATGATCGAGGCCGGAGCGGCCGGCGTGCACTGGGAAGACCAGCTCGCGAGCGAGAAGAAGTGCGGCCACATGGGCGGCAAGGTCCTCGTCCCGACCGGCCAGCACATCCGCACCCTGAACGCCGCCCGTCTCGCAGCGGATGTCGCCGGCGTGCCGACGATCATCATCGCGCGCACCGACTCCCTCGCCGCCACGCTCATCACGAGCGACATCGACGAGCGCGACCAGGAGTTCCTCACCGGCGGGCGCACCGCGGAGGGCTTCTACGACACCCAGAACGGCATCGACGTCGTCATCGCCCGCGGTCTCGCATACGCGCCGTACGCCGACCTGCTCTGGGTCGAGAGCTCGGAGCCCGACCTCGAGCTCGCGCAGCGCTTCGCCGCCGAGATCCACGCGCAGTTCCCCGGCAAGAAGCTCGCATACAACTGCTCGCCCTCGTTCAACTGGAAGTCGCACCTCGACGACGCCCAGATCGAGGCGTTCCAGCGCGAGCTCGCGAAGGCAGGCTACGCCTTCCAGTTCATCACCCTCGCCGGCTTCCACGCCCTCAACCACTCGATGTTCACCCTGGCCAAGGACTACTCCGAACGCCAGATGAGCGCATACGTCGAACTCCAGGAGGCCGAATTCGCCTCCGAGGCAGACGGCTACACCGCCACCCGCCACCAGCGGGAGGTCGGCACCGGCTACTTCGACAAGATCGCCACCGCGCTCAACCCCAACAGCGCGACGCTCGCCCTCGTCGGTTCCACAGAGGCCGAGCAGTTCTAACCCGATTTACGCCCTGACCCGTCTCACCCCGAGCGGATGCGGCCACCCGGCCGGCCGCATCCGCTCACCGCCCCGAACACCTCGACCTCACCCTCCAGAAGGAGAAACCCCATGAATTCCCCCCTGGCGACGACCGACACGGTCGCCCCGACCACGAACACCGGCAGCTTCGCCATGATCCAGCCGCACCTCGAGGTCACCGGAGACCTCGGTGCCCGCTACGACGAGATCCTCACGCCCGCTGCGCTCGACTTCGTCTCCGAGCTGCACGACCGCTTCGCGGGCACCCGCCACGACCTGCTCGCGACCAGGCTACGGAAGCGCGTTGACGCCGCCAACGGGCGCGACCCCGGCTTCCTCACCGAAACGGCGCACATCCGTCGCGACCCGAGCTGGCGCGTCGCCGGCGCGGGCCCCGGCCTCGAAGACCGCCGCGTCGAGATCACCGGCCCGACGGACCGGAAGATGGCCATCAACGCGCTCAACTCCGGTGCCAAGGTCTGGCTCGCCGACCAGGAGGACGCCACGAGCCCCACCTGGGCCAACGTCATCGAGGGCCAGATCACCCTGTTCGACACCGTCCGCGGGCAGCTCGACTTCACGAGCGCAGAGGGCAAGGAGTACACCGTCACGGGAGACGCGACCGGCGCGACCCCGACGATCGTGATGCGCCCGCGCGGCTGGCACCTCGTCGAGAAGAACATCAGCTTCGTCGACCGGGCGAACCGCACGATGAGCGCCTCCGGCAGCCTCGTCGACTTCGGACTGTACTTCTTCCACAACGCCCAGCGCCTGATCGAGGGCGGCAGCGGACCGTACTTCTACCTGCCGAAGCTCGAGAGCCACCTCGAGGCCCGGCTCTGGGACGACATCTTCAGCCACTCCGAGGACGCGCTCGGCCTGCCGTACGGCACGATCCGCGCGACCGTGCTGATCGAGACGATCCAGGCCGCCTTCGAGATGGAGGAGATCCTCTACGAACTCCGCGACCACTGCGCGGGCCTCAACGCCGGCCGCTGGGACTACATCTTCAGCATCATCAAGACCTTCCGCGCCCGCGGGCGCCGGTTCGTCTTCCCCGACCGCAAGCAGATCACGATGACCGTGCCCTTCATGCGCGCGTACACCGAGCTGCTCGTCTCGACCTGCCACGGCCGCGGCGCGTATGCCATCGGCGGCATGAGCGCCTTCATCCCGAACCGGCGCGACCCGCTTGTCACGGAACGGGCACTCGAGCAGGTTGCTGCGGACAAGAAGCGCGAAGCCGGCGACGGTTTCGACGGCACCTGGGTCGCCCACCCCGACCTGATCCCGACCGCCCAGGCCGAGTTCGATGCGGTGCTCGGCGACCGGCCGAACCAGCTCGACCGCACCCGCGACGACGTCAGCGTGACCGCCGCGGAACTGCTCGACGTCGCATCCGTCGGCGGGCAGATCACCACCGCCGGCGTGCGCGACAACATCACGATCGGGCTGCGTTACATCGAGTCCTGGCTGCGCGGCGTGGGGGCCGCGGCGATCGACAACCTGATGGAGGACGCCGCGACCGCGGAGATCTCCCGCTCGCAGGTGTGGCAGTGGATCCACGACAACTCGGTCACCGCCGAGGGCGTGCGCATCGACGGACCGTGGGTGGACGGCCTGGTCGCCGAGGTGTTCGCCGGCCTGCCCCGCACTCCCGGTGACCGCTTCGACGACGCGTTGTCGGTCTTCCGCACCTCGGCGCTCGAGCCCGAGTTCCCGACCTTCCTCACCGTCGGCGCATACGCCCGCTACCTGTAGCGGTCCGTCCCACCTCCGCGAAAGCGGGTGAATCGTCGTTCTGACCGCTGGTTAGCGACGTTTCACCCGCTTTCGCGGGCCGACGGGGTCGGTAGGGTGGGGACGTGATATCGATACGAACGGCGGGGGCGGCGGATGCCGGGGTGCTCGCCGAACTCGCGGCTGCGACCTTCGCGCTCGCGTGCCCTCCTCACACGACCCACGAGGCGATCGCGGCCTTCGTGCGCGACGTTCTCTCGGAGTCGAACTTCGACGCCTACCTCGCCGACCGCGGGCGGATGCTGTTCCTCGCCGAAGACCCGGAGACCGGTCTTCCCCTCGGCTACACCATGCTGATCTTCGGCGAGCCCGGTGACCCTGAGGTGCTCGCGGCCATCGGCATCCGCCCGACCGTCGAGCTCAGCAAGTGTTACCTGCGCGCCGAAAGCCACGGGCGTGGAGCGGCCGCAGCGCTCATGACGGCGACACTCGACGCCGCGCGGGATCGCGGCGCGCGGGGCGCCTGGCTCGGGGTGAACCAGGAGAATGCCCGGGCCATCCGTTTCTACGGGAAGCACGGCTTCGCGCGGGTCGGCACCAAGCACTTCCTGGTCGGCGACCGGTTCGAGGACGACTTCGTCCTCGAACGCGCCCTCTGACCCGGCGGCTCAGGCCGAGGGAACCGGGGCGGGCGCCTTCGCGGCCTTGACGTACTCGTAGGCGGCCAGAGCCGCGCGCCGGGTCTCGCCGAGGTCGACGAGCGGAGCGGGGTAGGCAGCCGTGCCGATTTCGGGCACGTACTCGCGGATGTACTCCCCGTGCGGGTCGAACCGCGCCGCCTGCAGTTCGGGGTTGAACACCCGGAAGTAGGGTGCAGCGTCCGCGCCCGATCCGGCGACCCACTGCCAGCCGAACGGGTTGCTCGCGCCGTCGGCATCGACGAGGGTATCCCAGAACCAGCGCTCGCCCACGCGCCAGTCCACCAATAGATTCTTGGTGAGGAATGAAGCGGTGACCATGCGTACCCGGTTGTGCATACTCCCGGTCTGCCACAGTTCGCGCATCCCGGCGTCGACGAGCGGAATGCCGGTGCGGCCCTGTTGCCACGCCTCGAGCACGCGGTCATCGAGCGGGGGCCACGGGAAGCGGTCGAACTCGCGCTTGAGATTCTCGGTCGCAAGCTCGGGTGCGTGGAAGAGCACGTGATAGCTGAACTCCCGCCAGCCGAGTTCGGTGAGGAACCGCTGCGCGCTCGACGCGGTGGCGGCATCCGCCCCGCGGAGCACCCGCTGGGTGGCGTGCCAGACCTGGAACGGGCTCACTTCGCCCCAGCGAAGCCGCGGCGACAGGCGGCTCGTCGCGGTCTGGGCGGGGGCGTCCCGTTCGTCTGCGTAGCGCGCGAGCGACTCACGCAGGAACGTGTCGAGCGCCTCGGCGGCGAAAGCCTCGCCCGGCTGCCAGGCGGCACGGAGCCCGGCGGCCCAGTCCGGGCGGGTGGGCAGGAGGCCCCAGTCCTCGAGCCGGTCAGAGGGCAGTGTTCCCGACCCGTCGTCGATCGATTCCGGCGCCGGGTATGGCTCGCGCGGGGGCGGCCCGGCGACGCACGCCCGCCAGAACGGCGTGAACACCGAGTACGGGTTGCCCTGTCCCGTGCGGATCGTCCACGGCTCGAACAGCAGCGAACCGGCGAAGCTCCGGGCCTCGACGCCGTCGGCGTGCAGCCCGGCCTTGATCGCGGTATCGACCGCGCGCTCCGCAGCCCCGTAACGGCGGTTCCAGAACACGGCCCCGGCTCCCGTGGATGCCGCAAGCGTGCCGATCACATCGGCCGCCGGTCCGCGCCGGAGCAGCAGGCTCCCGCCGAGTGCCTTCAGTGATTCGCCAAGCGCATGGAGGCTGCCGTGCAGCCACCAGCAGGACGCCCCGCCGAGCGGCCGGACACCCGGGGAGTCCTCGTCGAGCACGTAGACCGCGACAATCGGCAGCCCGCGTTCGACGGCCGCGTGCAGTGCCGGGTTGTCGGCGAGGCGGAGGTCGTCGCGGAACCAGACGATCGTCGGCCCGGTGCCCGAGGCTGGGCTCACGCGCCCGTTCCCGAGACTCCGACATCGGAGATGCGGAGCACGATCTTGCCGCGGGTGTGGCCCTCTTCGATCAGGCGGTGAGCGGCCGGGCCTTCCGCGAGTTCGAAGACGTGGTCGATGTGGGGCCGCACCGCGCCGTCGTCGATCATCTTCGTGATCCAGTCCAGGGCATCCGCGTCGGCAGCGACCTTGAATCCGGTTGCCCGCACGCCGGCGGCCTCGGCGTCCGCCTGCAGGGTCGGCCAGCTGCCGCTCGGCGCATTGACGAGCACCCCGTCGGGCCGGAGGATGCGGAGCGACCGCGTGCCGGTGTCGTCGTGCACATTGCCGATCAGGTCGATCACGGAGTCGACGTCGGCGAGCACCTCGTCGAAGCGGATGCTCGTGTAGTCGATGACCTCGTCGGCGCCGAGCTGGCGCAGGAACTCGGCGTTGCGGGGCGAGCCGGTCGTGATCACGTACGCGCCGAAGGCCTTGGCGATCTGGACCGCGAAGTGGCCGACGCCGCCGCTGCCGGCGTGGATCAGCATCCGCTCGCCCGGGGTCACCTCGGCGATGTCGACGACCATTTCCCACGCGGTCAGCGCAGCGACAGGCACGGCGGCGGCTTCGATGTGGCTCAGCGTCGACGGTTTGCGGGCGACGCTCATGCTCGAGACGGCGACGTACTCGGCGTAGCTGCCCGTCGTGCGGGGGAAGCGGGTCATGCCGTAGACCTCGTCACCGGGCTGCAGAGGGAAGGCCTCGTACGGCGAGCTCACCACGATTCCGCTGAAGTCGTAGCCGAGCACGGCGGGGAATGCCGGGATTGCCGCCGCCACGCCAGAGCCGGCCCGGGTCTTCGCGTCGATCGGGTTGACGCCCGCGGCGACGACCCGCACGATGAGCTCGTCGAGTACGGGGATCGGCGTCGGCACGGTGTCCAGGTGTAATTCCCCGGCCGCGCCGGTGCGGTCGATGACGAGGGCACGCATGGTCGGGGGCACGTTCGTTGCATTTCCCATGAGTCCATTGTCTCCCGGCGGGCACCGGGTGGACAGCCTGAGAAACCGTCGGCCACCGGCCGGATTCGGTTAGCTACGTGACTCGATCTGGGGGTGCGAAAACGACGGATGTGCCTCACCTTGGGGGCTTGGAGGTCTGGATTTGCCCTGTCGCGCCGTCGTAGTCTGTCCACATAAAGGGGGACCGAAGTCCTCATTTAGGGGGACCGTTCGAGTCGAGCTCCACCGGGTGACCGGCGTGGCTTTGGCCTGTATTCGGTGACCCGTTGCCCGAGTGGAGTTTCGCGCCGCACCCGAAGTGGCGCGATCCTTCCCACCCGGGCAACGAACGAACTGTCCTTCCCACATTGGTCGGCCGAATCTCGGCCTGCAACTACCCTGATGCCCGTCGCGGCGTCGAAAAGGATCCATCATGAACAAGCTTCTCAAAGGCTCCCTCGCTGGCGCGGTCGGCGTGGCGCTCCTCCTCGGCGGTGCGGGCACCTTCGCCTCGTGGAACTCGACGGTGACCGCTGGTGGCGCTGCGACGATCGCGGCCGGCACCTTGTCCGTTACCGAGCCGACGCCCGCCGCGCCCGGAACCTGGACGAGCACGGTGGGAACGAACGCGCCGGTCCCGATCACGAGCATCGCGGCATACAAGGCAGTCCCCGGTGATGTTCTCACCTACACCAAGGTGCTCAACATTTCAGCCACAGGCGACAACCTGAAGGCGACGCTGTCCCTGAGTGGGGCCGCGATCACTGCGACGTCGTCGAGCACATTCGACACGAAGCTGGCGACGGCACTGAGCAGCAGCGCCGCCCTCACCGCCAACTTGACCGCCGTTACCGGTGGATACTCGGTCGTCAAGGGAGCGACAACCGTGACGGTCACAGCGACCATCACCTGGCCATTCGGCACCTCCGTCGACAACTCCGCCCAGGGCGGTTCCGTAAATCTCAGCAACTTCTCGGTCCTCCTGACCCAGATCTAGTCGGTCCCGCCGGTGCGTCTGGTCTCGGCCAGACGCACCGGCTTCCTAGCCTCAGAAACACTGTTGGTCGATGAATTGGGGTGCACATGTTTCCCCTCCAAACGTCTTCCCGCATGGTTCGGATCCAGTCAGTCCTTCGAAAAGGCCTGCGAGCCGCGACGCGTGTCCCCTCTTTTCGGACCATCGTCTCGACCGCGGTCTCTGTGGCGGCCGCGATCTGCCTTGCGGTCCTCGGCGCTGGTGGCTCATACGCATACCTCAATGCGAGTGCCCCGGTGTCTGCGGCCACGACCATCAAATCCGGCACCGCGACCCTGACCGTGTCCACTCTCACCCTGCCGACCAGCGTGCTCTACCCGGGCGTCACGGTCAGTGCCCCGGTCACCGTCACCAACGTCGGTAACGTTCCGCTCGCACTCCGGATCGCCGGATTCACTCCGCCGGTTCCGGCGACGACCCTCTCGGCGTCCCTGAGCATCGGCCTCTTCGTCGGTACCTGCCCGGTCGCGCCTGCCCCGACCTGGACCGCAGTCCTCAACACCACCCCGGTCGTCACGAGTCTGGGCAAGACCCTCCCCGTCGGCGGGTCCACCACCCTCTGCGTCTCCGTCACCCTGCCGCTGTCCGCCCCTGCCACGGCCCAGGGCCTCTCCGCCGCGAACTTCGGCATCGTCATCGACGGAATCCAGGCCTGAGCCATGTCCACCGTGCAGCGCCGCGCTCCTCGCATCCGTTCGCCCAAACGGATGCTGGCGCTCGCGTTCACCCTCTTCCTTACCCTGGCAGGCACGAGCGTCGCCCAGGCGAGCTGGACCGCGCCGGGGGTGACCGCAATCGCGTCCGTCACGGCCGGCAGCCTGGCCGTCACGCAGACCGGTTTCGACACGCTCGCCGTCCTGTATGACTCGAGCACGCTGTCGGTCACCAAGGTCGTGACCGTTACGAACAAGGGGAACATCCCTGCGCCGTACACGCTGACGCTGACGGCTCCCGCGACGACACTCGCGACCGGCGTCGACCTGCAGACCTGGCCCGTCGCCTCGGCGGCGTCCTGCTCGACCGGGGCGACCTCTACCAGTCCCACCGGCCAGCACTGGACCTCGGCACTGACCTTCTCCGGCAGCGGCGCGACCGCGCTCGCCGTGGGAACGTCCGCATACTTCTGCGTGCGCAGCACGATCACGCAGGCGCAACGCTTCGCACTCGTCGGTATCTCCGCAGTGCCGACCGTCACCCTCACCTCGAGCGTCGGCAACTGGGCGATCGCCCCGCTCGCCATCTACGCGACCCAGACGGTCGCGAACACCCTGACACCCGGCGCGCCCACTGCAACCACGACGGACCACACGGCGACCCTGACCTGGGCCAAACCCGCCGACACAGCAGCCATCATCACCTACCAGGTCTTCCGCAACGGGACCCTGATCGGGACGACGACGGCGCCCACGGTGACCTACACCGACACCGGGCTCGACGTCGGCACGGCGTACAGCTACACGGTCAGGGCCCTCGATGCGGCCGGCGATGCCTCGCCCCTGTCCACAGCTGCAGTCATCGCGACCGCCGGCCCCAATTCCGGGGCCTGGTACAAGGTCAAGAATGCGACGACCGGACTCTGCATCGACGGCGAGAACCAGTCGACGGCGGCCGGAACTGCGATGATCAGCTTCGGCTGCAAGTCGACCGGTTTCGACAACCAGTCCTGGAACTTCTCGAACCCTGCCGGTGTGTCTGCGGTGAAGGCGAAGTACGCCCCTCAGCTCTTCTGGGATACCGGCAGGGGCGCCGCCGCCGGCCTCGCCGCACAACTCCAGAATGCCGGGACCTCGAACCAGAGCTGGCGCATCACGGCCGTCGGGGCTGTTGGAAGCGGTACCTACCGCTTCGTGAACGACAGCGGCCAGTGTCTCGACGTCAGCGGGCAGACCACCGCAACGAACAACATCCAGCTGGAGCAACAGCCGTGCGGTGTTCTCGGGCTGGCCAGCCAGACCTTCACCATGACGTGGGTGGGCTGACATGCGCCCGAACCCGATCCGGGGTCGCCGGGTCGCGGCATCCGCCCTCGGAATCGCTGCGCTCGCCATGTCACTCGCCGTTTCGGGCGTCGCAGCGCCGGCAAGCGCCTCGGCTGGCGCCACTCCGATCGCCCCCGTCGACCTGCTCCTCAGCACCGATGGCGTGACGTTCGCGACGACGCTCAACGCCGGCCTCTTCGACGGCCTCGGCCTGCTCGTCCCGCGCGGCAGCCAGCAGGCCGCCCTCTGGGTGCGCAACCCGACCGCCGCGCCAGCCGAGGTGCGGGTGAGCGCGCACGACGTGCTGCTCCCGTCCGGCGGATACGCCGATCACATCACTCTCGCCGCGTGGAACTCCGGAACCGGCGACACCCTCACCCGCACCCTCCGCAGGCTCGATAGCTGCGCGATCGTCGTGCCCTCGCAGCCGATCGCGGCAGGCGGCACGATGAAACTCGTCGTCACGTTCACCATGGCGGATGTCTCCGGCACTGTCGACCAGGGAGCGAGCGCGAGCCTGGGCTTGCTCGTGGCGATGCGGGATGCCGTTGCCGGCCCGTTCGCGGCGTCTCCGTGTGACGATCCGGGAACGGTCGTGCCGGCATTTCCCGGCGCTCCGCCGACGCCGTTGACCCCGACCGCCACGACTCCGACGGCGTACCCGGCAGTCGTCGGCAGCGGAATCCTCGCGCACACCGGCGTCGAACCGCCCGCACCCGTGCTGGTCGTCGGCGGCCTGTTGCTCGGGATCGGCATCTTTCTCCTGCTCGCCCGCCGTCGCCGCCCTGAGGAGGACCGCGAATGACCAGCACCCAGCTTCAGTCTGCACCGGAACACTCGCCGGCACCCGCGGCATCCGTGCCCGGTGCGGCCGCGAACGAGGCCCCTGCGCCCGTCGACCCGCCCGACAAGAGCCTGCTGCACTACCTCGGGCTCGCGGTCAGCGGAGCGATCCTGCTCCTCGTGGTCGCCCTCGCGCTGCTGCTGATCGTGGTCCCCAAGGTCACGGGGTCGACCCCGCTCACCGTGCTGACCAGTTCGATGGAACCCACCCTGCCGCCCGGAACGCTCATCATCGTGCGCCCGGTCACCCCGGACGAGATCCGCATCGGCGACGTCGTCACATACCAGATCCGCTCGGGGGAGCCGGGCGTCATCACCCACCGGGTCACCGCGATCAGCTCGAGCTCCGAAGGCGGACGCACCTTCACCTTCAAGGGCGACAACAACAGCGTCGCCGATGCAGACCAGGTGCTTCCGGTACAGATCCAGGGGCGCCTCTGGTACTCCGTGCCGTGGGTCGGCTGGGTCAACAACGCCGTCAACGGCCAGAGCCGCAGCTGGATCGTGCCCATCGTCGCCGGGCTGCTGTTCGCCTACATGGGATACATGTTCGCGAGCGGCGCCGTGTCCGCGCTGCGCAAGCGCCGCCGCGCGGCCGCCGCCGTGGCCGCCGGGGCCGCGAGGATCGCGTCTACGCCCGAGCCTGCTGCGCCCGGGTCGCCATTGCGTTGAGCACGTCGATCAACTGGTTCGCGTAACCGACCAGGATCGCGATCTGGTCCTCGTCGCGTTCGATCCAGCGGCATTCCGGCTGCGACCGGATCGGCACGAAGTCCCGGTGCTGCTCCCAGACCAGCAGCGTGCGATCGGCGCCGAGTACGTACTGCTGCCACCAGACCTGCCGCATATAGGAGCGCGGGATGCTGCGCCACGCCTTGTTCGTCGTCTTGATCTCCGAGAGTTCGAGCGTCCGGGCATCCGTGCCCACGCCGTCGGGGGTCGCGAGGTGGCGGCGGTGGCCGGCGGCATGGAACAGGGTCGTGCTCGGTTCGATGCCGTAGTTGTCGAGTACCCAGGACGCGATCACGGGCTCGCGAGCGCGACCGTGGTCGGTGTAGGTGTTGCCGCCGAAGTTGCTGCCGTTCATCTTGTCGTTGGCCGCGTTCTGCACCGATTTGGGAGTGGCGAGCTTGGCGACATCCGTGGCCGTGATGCCCTGGTTGCGGGCGCGCATCCAGGCCGCCCAGTCCGTTGAGTCGGCGACGATGCGCAGCAGGTGCGGGGCGATCGCCGGCGCAGCGACTGCTGCGGTGACGGCGGCGACGGATGCTGCGGCTGCCGAGGAGACCGTGAGTGACCCTGCCGGCTCAAAAAGCGGGAGCAGGGTATCGGTCACCCTCCCCATTGTGCCAGCCGCGACCGCCGTTCCCGCCCAACCGATCCGTCGAATTGGTTGGGCGCGGGGTGCGAACGATGGGGCGGCAGGGGAGGGGCAGAGCGGGCGCGAACCCCATTCACAGGAGCGCCAAGGTCCCCGCATAGGCTTTTCATAGAAAGCTCGCGATACTGAGATCTATGAGCACACGTGAAACAGACCACTCGACCCGCGGGCCGCGTCTCCACAAGGCCGACGGAAGCCCCATTCGAGTGCTCGTCGTCGACGACGAACCCACGCTCACGGATTTGCTCTCGATGGCCCTCCGTTACGAGGGCTGGGAGGTGCGCACCGCAGGCGAGGGACGCCAGGCGCTGACCATCGCCCGCGAGTTCCGGCCGGATGCGATCGTGCTCGACATCATGCTTCCCGACATCGACGGCCTCCAGGTGCTGCAGCGCGTGCGCGCCGACGGCTATGAGACTCCCGTTCTCTTTCTGACCGCGAAGGATTCCCTCGACGACCGCATCGCCGGCCTCACCGCGGGCGGCGATGACTACGTCACCAAGCCGTTCAGCCTCGAAGAGGTCGTCGCCCGGCTGCGCGGCCTGATCCGCCGCTCGACCCTGGCCGTGTCGGACTCCGTCGACCCGCGCATCTCGGTCGGTGACCTCACCCTCGACGAGGACAGCTACGAAGTCTCCCGGGCCGGCGACGCCATCGAGCTCACCGCGACCGAATTCGAACTGCTCCGTTTCCTGATGCGCAACCCACGCCGCGTGCTGAGCAAGGCCCAGATCCTCGACCGGGTCTGGAGCTATGACTTCGGCGGCAAGTCCTCCGTCGTCGAGATCTACATTTCGTACCTGCGCAAGAAGATCGATGCGGGACGCGAGCCGATGATCCACACCGTGCGCGGTGCGGGGTACATGCTGAAAACCGCGTGATGACGCCGACCGACCGGCCGGATTCGCTCGACCCGGCTGACGCGGCTGACCCGACCCACGCGGCTGACGCGGCTGGCGTGGCTGACGTGGCCGACGTTGCCGACCGGACTGACCCGTTCGACCCGGCCGGCTCGCCCGCACGACCCGGCCCGCAGCATCCGTCACGTCGACCGCAGTGGGTCGGCCGCCCGCGGTGGCTGCGGCGTCCGCTCTGGCTGCGACCCGGACGCGCCCCCTGGACCCTGCGCCGCCGGCTCGTGCTCGCCGTCGTCGGCCTGCTCGCCCTCGTGAGCATCTCGATCGGTGTCGTGAGCGTCACCGTGCTGCGCGCCAACCTGCTCGCGGGCCTCGACCAGCAGGTGAGCTCCGCCGCCGAACGGTCGCACTCGATGCTCGAGGGCCGCCGCGACAACGACCTCGGCGCCGCGCTGCCGGTGTTCGTGCCCTCCGCGAGCGTCATCCTCAACGGCCCCGGCCAGCCGGGCACTCTCGCCCTCGTCTTCTACGATTCCACCCTCACAGCCGGCTACACCGACGACACCGGCACGATCGTCGCACTCACGGCCCACCAGGTCGACCTCCTCGTGCAGAAGGCCGATATCCTCGCGAGCCAGACCGGTACCGCGCAGCCCGTCACCGTCGACCTCGGCGGCGATGTCGGCAACTACCGGATCCTCGCAAGTTCGAGCCGCACCGGCACCCTCTCGATCGTCGGCCTCCCGCTCAGCACGGTCGACGGCACCGCGACGCAGCTCGCCATGATCATCGGCGTCGTCTCCCTCGTCGGCATCATCGTCGTCGCGATCCTCGCGATGTGGATCGTGCGCCTCGCACTTCGCCCGCTGCAGCGCGTCACGGCAACGGCCGCCCGCGTCTCGGAGCTCCCGCTCGACCGCGGCGAGGTCAGCCTCGTCGACCGGGTCCCCGCCGCGGACACCGACCCCCGCACCGAGGTCGGCCAGGTCGGCTCCGCGCTCAACCGCATGCTCGACCACGTCGACCTCGCCCTCGAGACCCGGCAGGCGAGCGAGAACAAGGTACGGCAGTTCGTCGCGGATGCGAGTCACGAGCTCCGCACGCCCCTCGCCTCGATCCGGGGTTACTCCGAGCTCACCCGGCGCTCCGGCCAGGAGCTGCCGCCGGACGCCCTGCATGCCCTCAGCCGGATCGAATCCGAGTCGGTTCGGATGACCGGGCTCGTCGAGGACCTTCTGTTGCTCGCCCGCCTCGACGAGGGCCGCGAACTCGAACACGGCACCGTCGACCTCACGAGCCTGCTCGTCGACGTCGTCAGCGATGCGCACGCGGCCGGCCGAGACCGGGTGCTCAACCTCGAGCTTCCCGATGAGCCGATCCAGGCCATTGGCGACACGCCCCGGTTGCACCAGGTCTTCACCAACCTGCTCGCGAACGCGCGCATCCACACCCCGCCGGACACGACCGTCGAGGTCGCGCTGTCCGAGCAGGACGGCCGTGCGATCGTGACCGTGACGGATGACGGCCCCGGCATCCCGGCGAACCTGCAGACGACCCTCTTCGAGCGTTTCGCCCGCGGCGACAGCTCGCGGTTCCGCGGAACCGGAAGTACCGGACTCGGCCTCGCCATCGTCCAGGCTGTCGTGACCGCGCACCAGGGAGAGGTCACGGTGTCGAGCCGGCCGGGCCGCACCGAGTTCCGAGTGTCGCTCCCGCTCGCCTGACCCGCGGCGTGGCGCGGGCTACGGGGTGTTGAGCTGGGCGAGGAGCGTGGCGAGCTGGTGCAGGTCGTCCGTCGGCCAATCGCTCAGGCGCTTGTGCACGATCGCGGTCTCACCGTTCCGTACGGCGTCGAGTTTGGCCCGTGCCAGGTCTGTGACGGCGAGGAACCGGGCGCGGCCGTCGTCCGGGTCGACTTCCGTGCGCACGAGACCGAGTTCGCAGAGCTGCTTCGCCTGGCGGCTGATCACGCTCTTGTCCACGTAGAGCGCAGCGGCGACCGCGCTCGAGTGCGTCGGCCCGTAGCGCTCGATGTGGCGCAGGAGCTTGAACGCGAACGGCTGCAGCGACGCGTCGATGAAGAGCGCGGCATCCCGCATGCTCGCCCGGATCAACCCGGCGAGCACGCTCAGCTGCTCCTCGACCTCGGCGATCGCCGTCGCCGACTCAGCGCCCGGTGCGTGCTCCCGCTCGTCGGTGTGCGTGGACGCTGTCGGAGTCCCCTGGATCATGGTCACAGACTACTGACTCTGTGCGCGCCGGGCTGGTCGTCCCGCGGCAGGTGAATCACCCCGGTCGGGTTGTTGAGCCCGGCGGGGGCGAGGCCGGCGGATGCCGCGCTCACCTCGATCAGGATGTCTTCCATCTCCTCGACCTCGGTTTCGCGCTCGGCAGCGCGCCCGGCTTTGTCCTCTGCGGCGCGCTCCGCGGCAGTCACGCCGGTGTGCCCGGCCGACGTGCCGTCCCCGGAACCTTCGCGGGCCCTGGCAATGCCCGTCTTCCGGCCGAGGGACGCGTTCGGCAGCAGGGTGACCATCACGAGGGTGATCACGGCGAGCGGGATGCCGAGAAGGAAGACCGTGCCGACGCCGGACCCGTACGCGGATTCGACGAGGGTGCGCACCGCGGCCGGGAGGTCCGCGATGCGCGGGATGGCGCCGGAGCCGAGCGCGCTCGCCGCGGCCATCTTGTCGGCGGCGCTGAGCGCGCCGACGCCGTCGGTGATGTGCTGCGCGACCGCCGTGCCGAGCACGGAGCCGAGCACCGAGACGCCGATCGTTCCACCGAGGCTGCGGAAGAAGGTGACGCTGCTCGTGGCGACGCCGAGGTGCCTGACCTCGATCGAGTTCTGCACGACGAGCACGAGGTTCTGCATCAGCATGCCGAGGCCGGAGCCGAGCACGAACATGTAGACGCCGACGAGCACGAGATCGGTCCGGTAGTCGAGGGTCCCGAGGAACAGCAAGCCGACGATCACGAGCGCTCCGCCCGAGACCATGATCGCCTTCCACTTGCCCGTGCGGCTGATCAGGGTGCCGAACGTGACCGAACAGATCAGGTAGCCGCCCATCATCGGGATGGTCAGCAGGCCGGACTGGGTCGGCGTGGCTCCCCGGGCGAGCTGCATGTACTGGCTGAGGAAGACGGAGGTGCCGAACATGGACACGCCGACCGAGATGCTCGCGATCACCGCGAGGGTGAAGGTGCGGTTCTTGAACAGGGTGAGCGGGATGATCGGCTCGCTGACCTTGAACTCCACGAACACCGCGGCGACGAGCAGCACGACAGCGCCGCCGACCATCAGGAACGAGGGCACGGATGCCCACTCGAACTGGGTGCCGGCGATGGTCACCCAGATCATCAGGAGCGACATGCCCGCAGTGATGAGGATCGCGCCGAGGTAGTCGATCTTGACGACCCGCTTGACCCTGGCCGGGAGGTGCAGGGTGCGCTGCAGCAGGATGATCGCAAGGATCGCGACGGGCAGTGCGATAAAGAAGTTCCAGCGCCAGCCGAAGGCGTCCGTCACGACACCGCCGAGGAGCGGACCGCCCACGGTGCCGAGGGCGAGGACCGCGCCGAAGAGACCGGCATAGCGGCCGCGGTCACGGGGGCTGATGATGTCGGCCATGATGATCTGGCTGAGCGCGGCGAGGCCGCCGGCGCCGAGGCCCTGCAGCACCCGGAAGCTGATCAGGGTGCCGGTGTTCTGCGAGAAGCCCGCGAGTGCGGAACCGAGGACGAACACCACGAGGGAGAGCTGGATGAGCAGCTTGCGGTCGAAGAGGTCGGCGAACTTGCCCCAGATCGGCGTGCTCACGGTCGTCGCGAGCAGGGTCGCCGTGACGACCCAGGTGTATGCGGACTGGTCACCGTGCAGGTCGGAGAGGATGAGCGGCAGCGACGTGCTGACGACGGTCCCGGCGAGGATCGAGACGAACATGCCCATCAGCAGGCCGGAGAGGGCCTCGAGTACCTGCCGCTTCGACATCGGCGTGTCCGAGTCGCGGTGGGGGAGGGGCTGCCGGTCCTGCGGGTTCTGCGGTGGAGCGGTACGAACGGATGAAACGCGAGACATGAAACTCCTGGGGCGTGTAATTGACAAGCATCAACTATATCTCGATAGTGGACTCAGGTCAACTACCTATGCCGTTCCGCTCACGGGCTGAGGGGCGGATGCCGCGATTTGCGCCCGCCAGCGGCATCCGTTACAGTGAACGAAGCCAAAGACCGCCGGTTGTCGCTGCCCAGTAATGGACGGTGACCGAAGGTTCACTCATGTGAACAGCCCGCGCAGGAATCGAAGTTCAGTTTCAGTTCGCAAGGACTGCTCAGCTCCGGCGCTTGCGCTGGGGCTTTTTTCATGTCTGCGCCCCGGGCTACCGGCACATGAAACCAAGAGGAGCGCCATGGCGAACAAGGAAGCAACGGTCGCCGAGCTGACGGAGAAATTCCAGAGCTCGACCGCCGTTCTGCTCACCGAGTACCGCGGTCTCACTGTTGCGCAGCTCAAGACGCTGCGCGTTTCCATCAGTGCGGACGCCACGTACGCCGTGGTAAAGAACACGCTCACCAAGATTGCGGCCAACAACGCCGGCATCACGTCGTTTGACGACGAACTCGCCGGCCCGTCCGCCATCGCCTTCGTGCACGGAGACCCCGTCGCCGTCGCGAAGACCCTGCGTGCCTTTACCAAGGCAAACCCTCTCCTGGTAGTGAAGGGTGGTTACTTCGACGGTAGCCCGCTCACTGCCGAAGAGGTAGGCAAGCTCGCCGACCTCGAGTCCCGTGAAGTGCTGCTGGCCAAGCTGGCCGGCGCGTTCAAGGCCTCGCTGTTCGGAGCCGCATATCTGTTCAACGCACCGCTTTCGAAGGCTGTTCGCACCATCGAAGCACTGCGTGAGAAGCAGGAGTCCGCGAACCAGGCATAGGCCTGCTAGCGGTGAGTAACTAAGAAACTATAGGGAGAATAATCATGGCAAAGCTTTCCACCGAAGAATTGCTCGAACAGTTCAAGGGCCTGACCCTCATCGAGCTTTCCGAGTTCGTCAAGGCGTTCGAGGAGACCTTCGAGGTCACCGCAGCAGCCCCCGTCGCCGTCGCCGGTGCCGCTGGCCCCGCCGCCGCCGTTGAAGAGGTCGAAGAGCAGAGCGCCTTCGACGTCATCCTCGAGTCCGTTGGCGACAAGAAGATCCAGGTCATCAAGGTTGTGCGCGAGCTCACCAGCCTGGGCCTCGGCGAGGCCAAGGCCGTTGTCGATGGCGCGCCGAAGGCCGTCCTCGAGGGCGTCACGAAGGAAGCCGCCGAAAAGGGCAAGGCTTCCCTCGAGGCCGCCGGCGCCACCGTCACCCTCAAGTAGTCGGGCCCCCCAGGGGGTTCACTCGAGGTCGACAGGCGTCAGCCGTTCGATTCGCAACACGCCGAGGGCGTCGCATCCACTGGATGCGGCGCCCTCTGCTGTTTAATCCGACCGAACCCGGGCGCGGGCCGATGTCCATAGCCGGGCTATGGACATAGATAGCCAAGCTATGTACAGTGGGGGAATGCCTTCTGACCTTCCCGCACTCCTCGGTGACCTGATCACCGTGAACCACCGGCTCACCCGGGTCGCCGCCCACGCCGCGGACAGCCGGGAGTCGCCGGCCGTCTGGCGCACCCTGAGCGTGCTCCGCCAGCTCGGCCCGATCCGCCTCGGCGAGATCGCCGCCCGCAGCCGCATCTCGCAGCCGACCGCGACCAAGCTCGTCGCACACCTCGTCGAACGCGGCTGGGCCGCCCGTCTCGCCGACCCGCTCGACGCCCGCGTCACGAGCACCGTGATCACTGCTGCCGGCAACGCAGCGCTCTCCGCCTGGCGCAGCGAACTCGCCGAAGCCCTCCTGCCGATGTTCGACGGGCTGGCGGATGCCGAGCTCGCCACGATCCGCAACGCCGTCGACATCCTGCGCGAACGCCTCGACGGCAGCGAGGTGCCCGTGGAGCGGGTGCCCACCGCGGCCGTCACTACGGCACGTGTGCCTGCGTCTGAGCCTGGCCGTCCGGCCGGAGCCCGCGCATGAGCCGCGTGACCGCGCTGGCGGAACACGGAACCCCTGCCGCAACCGACGTGCAGGGACGACGGGAAGGCGCCGGCAGCATCCTGCACCAGCCGACCGCGGTCTGGGCCGTCGCCTTCGCGTGCGTGATCGCGTTCATGGGCATCGGCCTCGTCGACCCGATCCTGCCTGCGATCGCCCGCGACCTCGCCGCGAGCCCGACCCAGACCGAGATGCTCTTCACGAGCTACCTCGTGATCACCGGGATCGCGATGTTCTTCACGAGCTGGCTGTCCAGCAGGATCGGCGCCAAGCGCACCCTGCTGATCGGCCTCGCGCTCATCATCGTGTTCGCGCTCGCCGCCGGCCTGTCGCAGAACGTCGAGACCATCATCGGCTTCCGCGCCGGCTGGGGCCTCGGCAACGCCCTCTTCATCTCGACCGCGCTCGCGACCATCGTCGGCGCGGCATCCGGAGGCACGTCCTCGGCGATCATCCTCTACGAGGCGGCCCTCGGGCTCGGCATCGCGATCGGCCCGCTCATCGGCGGGCTGCTCGGCAGCATCAGCTGGCGAGGGCCCTTCTTCGGCAGTACGGCGCTGATGGCGATCGGCTTCGTGGCGATCATCGTGATGCTGAAGAAGGAGCCGCAGAAGCCCGCGCCGATCCGGCTGTCAGCACCCTTCCGGGCGCTCGCCCGGCCGGGGCTCGGCATCCTCGCGAGCGCGGCCCTGTTCTACAACATCGGCTTCTTCGTGCTGCTCGCGTACACGCCGTTCGCGCTCGTGCCGCTCGGCCTGGGCAGTGCGATCACCCTCGGCCTGGTCTTCTTCGGCTGGGGCATCTCGCTCGCCGTCACCTCGGTCTGGGTCGCCCCGCTCCTGACCAGGCGGATGCGCCGCAGCCGGGTGCTCTGGCTCGTGCTGCCCCTGCTCGCCCTCGACCTCGCGGCAGCGGGCGTGCTGATCGGCTCGGCCACCGGTGTCGTCACGTGCGTCATCGTCGGCGGGCTGCTGCTCGGCGTGCTCAACACCGTGCTCACCGAATCCGTGATGGAGGCGACCGACCTGCCGCGCCCGGTAGCGTCCTCGGCCTATTCGGGCGTGCGGTTCCTCGGCGGGGCGATCGCGCCGCCTGCCGCAACCCTGCTCGCGGAGTTCTTCGGGCCGGCGGTCCCGTTCTACGCCGGGGCGGCATCCGTCCTCGTGGCCGTCGCGATTCTCGTGCTCGGCCACCGCCACCTCGCCCGTGCTGACGGTGCGATGGAGGACGAGCTCGAAGAGGCAGAGGCGATCGGCGCCGGAGACAGCTAACTGCGTGGCCGGTGCGGGCCGCTCGTGCTCGACCGGATCACGAGGTTCGTCGGCAGCACCGTGAGGTATCCGTCTTCCTCGAGCCTCGCGTCCGCGTCCGTCGGGCGCGCGAGTTCGGTCAGGAGCGCGCTCACGGCGAGGCGTCCCTGCCTGCGTGGATGCTGCTCCAGGGTCGTGAGGCGGAACATGTCCGCGTACGGATGCCCGTCGATGCCGATCACGGACAGCTCGGCCGGCACCTGGATGCCGAGTTCCCGCGCCGCGACGATGACGCCGATGGCGATTTCGTCGCTCGCGGCGAAGATCGCGGTCGGACGGGTACGCGGGTCGCCGAGCACGGACAACCCCACCTCGTAGCCGCCGGGCATGCTGAATTCGCAGGGGTAGAAGCATCGGTCCGTCGAGCGGCCTGCGTCGCGCATGGCGGAGTAGAAGCCACTCAGGCGCTGGCTGTGCACCCGGAAGTCCATCTCGTCGATCGGATCTCCGCCGACGTGCACGACGTCGACGTGGCCGAGGCCGAGCAGGTGTTCGGTCGCGAGCCGCGCTGTCGCGACATCGTCGATCGCGATCGTGTGCACGTCCCTGATCGGCCCGCCGATGCCGATCAACGGCCTCCCGAGGCGGTGAAGTCGATCGACCTCCGCCTCGCTCAAGGCGACGCCGACAGAGATGACCCCGTCGAACCGCTTGCGAGCGAGGAAGTACTCGAAGACGCTGTCGCGTTCGGCGGACGCTGCCGGGAGGTTGTAGAGCGTCATGTCGTAGCCCTCTGCGAGCAGGGCCTGTTCCAGGCTCTCGAGCACCTCGGAGAAGAACCACCGGCTGATGAACGGGATGATCACGCCGACGTTCTTCGTGCGCCCGGTCACGAGGCTCGCGGCGTTCGGCGAGGCGACGTAGCCGATCTCCCTCGCGGCCGCGACGACCCGGAGCCGCGTCGCCTCCGAAACGTAACCGCGACCGCTGAGTGCGCGGGATGCCGTCGCTTTTGCAACGCCTGCGAGGCGTGCCACGTCGGCGATTGCGCTCACGACTCGTCCTCCTTTGGATCGGTAACGAAAGAGTAGCGCTCCTTTCGCTGTTACTGGAACCGGTTCCAGCAGAAAAGGCTGAACTGTGACACTTTTAATGCCCGCGTGTGCGTGGTCGCGCGATCATCGCCGGAATCTTTGCGATTTCGTGACAAAGATTGTCTTGCCAATCCCGCTGACCTCCCGTAGTTTGTGATGTGGAACCGGTTCCTTACTTACGAAGGCAGGGGAATCGGATACCCGGCACGATCCCGTATTGCAGTTCTTGATTCCCGCAGTACATTCCCGCAACACAGTCCCGCATCACATTTCGGTACGTGAACCGCATAGCTCGCGTACCCGCATCACTCAATGAGGAGAAACGCATGAGCGTGAAGCAGCACCGCCGGCTCTACCTGCCGCTGGCCACCGCGGCCGTGGTCGGACTCGCCCTGACCGGATGCACAGGCGACATCGCCGCATCCAGTTCGTCGTCGTCCAACTGTGCCGACTACGCGTCCTACGGGACGTTCAAGGACAGCCCCGAGGTCAAGATCGGTGGCACCATCCAGGACGTCGAGGCCGATCGCCTCGTCAATTCCTGGGCCGACTTCCAGTCCTGCACGGGCATCAAGGTCACCTACCAGGGCACGAAGGAATTCGAAGCCCAGATCGCGGTGCTCGCCGAGGGTGGCAACGCTCCCGACATCGGCATCATCCCGCAGCCGGGCCTCTTCAACAAGCTCGCTGCTGCCGGCTTCCTCAAGAAGGCGCCGGCCGCCGTCGAGGCGAACGTCGACAAGTGGTGGTCGAAGGACTGGAAGGGCTACGGCACCGCAGCTGACGGCACCTTCTACGCCGCCCCGCTGATGGCGAGCGTCAAGGGCTACGTCTGGTACTCGCCTGCGGAATTCAAGGCCAAGGGCTACGAAATCCCGAAGACCCTCGATGAACTGACCGCACTCACCGCGAAGATCGCGGCCGACGGCGACCACAAGCCGTGGTGTGCCGGTGTCGGATCAGGTGACGCAACCGGCTGGCCGGGAACCGACTGGGTCGAGGACTACGTGCTTCGCCAGGCCGGCGCGGACACCTACGACAAGTGGGTCACGCACAAGATCCCGTTCAACGACCCCGCCATCGTGAAGGCGTTCGACTCCGTCGGTGCGATCCTCAAGAACCCGGACGACGTCAACGGTGGTCTCGGCGATGTCTCGTCGATCATCTCCACGCAGTTCGGCGACGCGGGCCTCCCGATCCTCGACGGTAAGTGCTCCCTGCACCACCAGGCCTCGTTCTACGAGGGCTTCTGGAAGAAGGCGGACGGCTCCGCGGTGACGGTTTCCCCCACGGGCGATGTCTACGCGTTCCTGCTTCCCCCGGTCAAGGCCGGCGGCGACCAGGCGGTCACCGGTGGCGGCGAGCTCGTCGGAGCCTTCAAGACGAGCGACGCGATCACCGCGACGCTCACCTACCTGTCCAGTGACACCTGGGCGAACAACCGGGTCAAGGAGGGCGGCGTGATCAGCGCCAACACCGGCCTCGACCCCGCGAACGCCTCGAGCGACCTGCTCAAGCAGAGCATCACCATCCTGCAGGACCCGAAGACGGTGTTCCGTTTCGACGGTTCCGACCTGATGCCCGGTGCCGTCGGCACCGACTCGTTCTGGAAGGGCATCGTGTCCTGGCTGAGCGGCGACAGCAGCCAGAAGGTCACGGACACCATTGAGGCGAGCTGGCCGAAGAGCTAGTTCCCCGGGGCATCCGCTAGCGGATGCCCCAACCGGGGCGGGGCCTGCCGAGAAGTCGGCGGGCCCCGCCACCCGCCTCCCGCACGACCGCACCACCTGCACCACCCACAAGACCTCCACGCGACCCCTCGCACGACCGCTTCGCGCACGATTGAAGGGACCGGCCAATGACGACCGCAGACTTACTCGGAAAGATAATCCAGGTAGTGGGGGCACTGGCAGCGTTCGCGCTTGTCATCGGTCTCCTGCTTTTCCTGATAGACAGGGCGCCCAAACGCGGGCGCGACTATTGGCAGCTGACTTTCTTCATCGCGCCCGCCCTCCTCCTGCTGCTTGCCGGTTTGATCTACCCGGCATTCCGCACCTCCCTCCTGGCGTTCACCAACAGTTCGGGTGCCTATGTCGGCGCCGAGAACTTCGTCTGGATGTTCACCCAGCCGGCTGCTTTGATCACCCTGGGCAACACCCTGATCTGGGTTGTCGTCGTGCCGACGATCTCAACGGCCATCGGCCTCGGCTACGCGGTCTTCATCGACAAGTCCCGGGGAGAGAAATACTTCAAGGCCCTCGTCTTCATGCCGATGGCGATCTCCTTCGTCGGTGCCGGAATCATCTGGCGCTTCATCTACGACTACAAGTCGGGAGGAAGCGACCAGATCGGCCTCCTGAACCAGATCGTGGTCTGGCTCGGCGGCCAGCCGGTGCAGTGGCTCCAGACCTCGCCGATCAACACCTTCCTCCTGATCATCGTGATGATCTGGATCCAGACCGGATTCGCCATGGTCATCCTCTCTGCAGCCATCAAGGGGGTCCCGACCGAGCAGATCGAGGCCGCCGAACTCGACGGAACCAACGCCTGGCAGCGGTTCACCAACGTGACGATCCCCGGCATCCGCGGCTCGCTCGTCGTCGTGATCACGACTATCTCGATCGCCACCCTCAAAGTCTTCGACATCGTGCGCACGATGACCGCCGGTAACTTCAACACGAGCGTCATCGCCAACGAGATGTACACGCAGGCATTCCGAGCCGGTGAGCAGGGCCGTGGCGCTGCGCTCGCGATCGTGCTGTTCCTGATGGTGCTGCCGATTGTCATCTACAACGTACGAATCATGCGCAAGCAGAGGGAGATCCGATGAGCGACAACGTAGTCGACCTGCCCATCGTCGGCACCAAGAAGAATGCCCTCGAGGTCGTCACCGTCGGCACCAAGTCGGCCAGGGTGAAACGGCGCCTCACGTCGCGCACGGCGACGGTCGTGTCGCTCGTCATCGCGATCCTGTGGACGCTGCCGACCTTCGGCCTGTTCGTGTCCTCCTTCCGGCCCGCCGGGCTGATCACCACGACGGGGTGGTGGACCATCCTGCAGAACCCGGGCTTCACGCTCGACAACTACAAGGAGGTGCTGCTCTCCACCTCGCAGTCCTCCCCGCAGCTCGGCGCGTACTTCGTGAACTCCCTCGCGATCGCGATCCCCGCCACGATCTTCCCCCTCGTGATCGCCTCGATGGCCGCGTACGCCTTTGCCTGGATCAAGTTCAAGGGCAGTGGCGCACTCTTCGTGCTCGTGTTCGCACTGCAGATCGTGCCCCTGCAGCTCGCGCTGATCCCGCTGCTCCAGATGTTCACCGCGATCCTGAAGCCCGGGCAGGAGGCGCTGCACCAGCTGATCCCGATGATCCCGGCGCAGAACTACCTGCCGGTCTGGATCGCGCACACGATCTTCGCGCTGCCGCTGGCGATCTTCCTGCTGCACAACTTCATCTCCGAGATCCCGAGCGAGGTCATCGAGGCAGCCCGTGTCGACGGCGCCAGCCACGGCCAGGTCTTCTTCCGGATCGTGCTGCCGCTCGCGGTGCCCGCGCTCGCGTCCTTCGCGATCTTCCAGTTCCTCTGGGTCTGGAACGACCTGCTCGTCGCCCTGATCTTCTCGGGCGGCACGCCGGATGTCGCCCCGCTCACGCAGCGCCTGGCCGAACTCACCGGTACCCGAGGGCAGGACTGGCAGCGCCTCACGGCCGCGGCCTTCGTGTCCCTGATCGTGCCGCTCATCGTGTTCTTCAGCCTGCAGCGTTACTTCGTGCGCGGCCTGCTGGCCGGCTCGACGAAGGGCTGACCAGGCCCGGGCATCCGCTCGAACAACACCTGTGCCCGTAACGGACACCTGTGCCCCGCGCAACGGGAACAGGTGTCCGGAGCGGGCACAGTTGCGTGCCCTGCAGGCGAGCGGATGCCGCTGCGGCGACGTTTAGGCTGGCTTCATGAGTGCAATGCACGGCCACGGTGGCGGGTCGGCCCCCTCCGGCCGGCCTGGACAGTACGGACGCCCGCGCGGGCGGATCAGCGGCGGTGACCCCGTCGCCCAGCGCGCCGAGAACGCCGAAGCACCGCGGATACCGAACCTCCTCGGCAGGATTGCCGCGCTGTTCGCGCCGCACCGCACCGCGCTCACTGTCACCGTCGTGCTCGTGATCATCAGCGCCGCGCTCTCGGTGGTCCCGCCTCTGCTCGTGCAGCGCGCATTCGACGAGGGCCTGTTCCCGCCGGGGGGAGAGCCCAACCTGCCCCGCCTCGCGACCCTCGTCGGGCTCATGATCGCGATCTACCTCGGTTCCCAGCTGCTCGGGGTGTGGCAGACCTGGCTCACCGCGAGTGTCGGCAACACCGTGATGGGCGCCCTGCGCGTGCGACTGTTCACTCACCTGCAGGCCATGGAGCTGAGCTTCTTCACCCGCACCAAGACCGGGATCATCCAGTCGCGGCTGCAGAACGACGTCGGCGGCGTCGCGAGCGTGCTCACGAACACCATCTCGAGCCTGCTCGGCAACGCCGTCACCGTGATCGCCGCGTTCGTCGCGATGCTCCTGCTCGACTGGCAGCTCACGATCGTCGCCCTGATCCTGATGCCGATCCTCGTGATCGCCCAGCGCCGCGTCGGCCAGGTCCGCGCCCGGATCGCGGCGAAGACCCAGGAATCGCTCTCCGACATGACCGCGATCACGCAGGAGACTCTGAGCGTCTCCGGGATTCTGCTCTCCAAGAGCTTCACCAGGCAGCAGGCCGAGATCGGCCGCTACTCGGACGAGAACGACAACCAGGTACGACTGCAGGTCAGCCAGCAGATGAGCGGCCAGTGGTTCTTCGCCATGGTCAGTATTTTCCTCTCGAGCATCCCCGCGATCGTCTACCTGGTCGCCGGCCTGCTGATGAGCAACGGTTCCGCCGACATCACCGCAGGCACGATCGTCGCGTTCACGACCGTGCAGTCCCGGCTGCTGTTCCCCCTGCTCGGCCTGATGCGGGTCGCACTCGACCTGCAGACCTCGAGCGCCCTCTTCGCGCGGATCTTCCAGTACCTCGACCTCGTCCCGGCGATCCAGGATTCCCCGGAGGCTCTCGCGGTGCCCGAGACCGGCCCCGCCACCGGTCGCGTCGAATTCGATGCCGTCACGTTCGCCTATCCGGATGCCGCCGGTGAGTCCCGGCCCACCCTCGACCAGGTCTCGTTCACGATCGAGCCCGGCCAGTTCGCCGCGTTCGTCGGGCCGTCCGGCGCCGGGAAGACGACCGTCTCCTACCTGATCCCCCGCTTCTACGAGGCGACGGAAGGGCGAGTCCTGTTCGGCGGCATCGACGTGCGCGATCTCGCCCAGCAGTCCCTCGTCTCCCACATCGGCATTGTGAGCCAGGAGACCTACCTCTTCCACGCGACGATCGCCGAGAACCTCCGCTATGCGAAACCGGATGCCACGGCGGACGAACTCGAGGCCGCCGCCCGGTCCGCGAGCATCCACGACACGATCGCGTCCTTCCCCGCCGGCTACGACACGGTCGTCGGCGAGCGCGGGTACCGGCTCTCCGGCGGCGAAAAGCAGCGTATCGCCATCGCCAGGGTGCTCCTGAAGAACCCGGAAGTGCTCATCCTCGACGAGGCGACGAGCGCCCTCGACGCCATCTCCGAGCGCGTCGTGCAGGCGGCACTCGACACCGCGTCCCGCGGCCGCACCACGATCGCGATCGCCCACCGACTCTCGACGATCGTCGCGGCCGACGTGATCTTCGTCGTCGACGGCGGCCGGATCGTCGAGAGCGGGACCCACGGCGGCCTGCTCGACGCGAACGGCGTCTACGCGCGGCTCTACTCCGAGCAGGTCGCGAGCCCGGGCGCCGTCTCGGGTGCTGTCCCGGCCGTGGCACCGAGCGCCCCTGTGATTCCGCCCCGCCCGCTCACCGACGAGCGGTACTAGAGTTGGAGGGTGCTCGTCCGTCTGAAGTGTCCGTGTTGTCCGGGTCGCTGACCGACCCCTGACGCCCCACCCCGATCACTCCTCGCCCGTCCCGTGCGTGAGCCCCAGGCCGCGCGGTGACATTCACGACACCTCGACGAAGGATCTTCCATGAAGATTGCAGACACCATCCTCGACCTCATCGGCAACACGCCGCTGGTCAAACTCAACAAGGTCACCGAGGGGATCGGCGCGACCGTGCTGGTCAAACTCGAGTACTTCAACCCGGGCGGCTCCGCGAAGGACCGGATCGCCACCCGAATCATCGATGCCGCCGAACGTGACGGCCTGCTGCTGCCCGGCGGAACCATCGTCGAACCCACGTCCGGCAACACCGGCGTCGGCCTCGCCCTCGTCGCGCAGCAGCGCGGCTACCGGTGCGTGTTCGTGCTGCCGGACAAGGTCGGCGAGGACAAGCGCAACGTGCTCACCGCGTACGGCGCCGAGGTCGTCGTGACCCCGACATCCGTCGCGCCCGACGACCCGGAGTCGTACTACAGCGTCTCCGACCGGCTCGCCAGGGAGATCCCCGGCGCCTTCAAGCCCAACCAGTACGCCAATCCGAACGGGCCGCTCAGCCACTACGAGTCGACAGGTCCGGAGATCTGGCGCGACACCGACGGCACCGTCACCCACTTCGTCGCGGGCGTCGGCACCGGCGGAACGATCACCGGCACCGGGCGGTACCTCCGCGAGGTCTCCGGCGACACGGTGCGCATCATCGGCGCGGACCCGGAAGGCTCGGTCTACTCCGGCGGCACCGGCAGGCCCTACCTCGTTGAAGGCGTCGGCGAGGACTTCTGGCCTGCGGCGTACGACCCCGCCGTCGTGCACGAGGTCATCGCCGTCTCCGACGCCGAATCCTTCGCCATGACCAGGCGCCTCGCACTCGAAGAGGGCATCCTCGTCGGCGGTTCGAGCGGCATGGCCGTGGTCGCGGCCCTTCGCGCCGCGGCGACCCTCCCGGCCGACGCCGTCGTCGTCGTGCTGCTGCCCGACGGCGGTCGCGGCTACCTCGGCAAGATCTTCAACGACAAGTGGATGCGCAGCTACGGCTTCAGCAACGCCCCGGCCGGGCACACCGTGGCAGACCTCCTCGAGAGCAAGACCGGCACCCTGCCTGCCTTCGTCTACGTGCACCCGATCGACACCGTGCGCGACGCGATCGAGGCCATGACGGTGTCGAGCGTCTCCCAGCTGCTCGTGTTGACCGCCAAGCCACCGGTCGTGATGGGCGAGGTGCTCGGCGCGATCGACGAGCGCCACTTGATGGAGCTCGTCTTCTCCGGCGAGGCGAAACTCACCGACAAGATCAGCGCCTACGTCGGCGATTCCCTGCCGATGATCGGCGTCAACGAACCCGTCGCGTCCGCCCGTGCCGCCTTCGCCCACGACGATGCCCTCCTCGTCACCGCCGATGGCAAGCCCCTCGGCGTCATCACCCGCCACGACCTCCTCACCTACCTCAGCGCCTGAGCGCCCACCACCAAAGGACCCACGGATGCCCAGCACCCCGAACTTCGACACCCTCGCCATCCACGCCGGACAGGAATTCGACCCGACGACCGGAGCCGTCATCCCGCCGATCTACCTGACCTCGACCTATGTGCAGGAGAGCATCGGCCATCTGCGCGGCGGCTACGAATACAGCCGCGGCGGGAACCCGACGCGCACCGTGCTCGAGACCCTGCTCGCCGCCCTCGAGGGTGGCGCGCACGGCCTGTCGTTCGCGAGCGGCCTCGCCGCGGAGGACACCATCCTGCGTGCCCTGCTCGCACCCGGCGATCATATCGTGCTCGGCAACGACGTCTACGGCGGAACGCACCGCCTGATCAACACGGTGCACGGCGCGGTCGGCATCCGCAACACGACCGTCGACCTGTCCGATCTCGCCGCCGTCGAGGCCGCGATCATTCCCGCTGAAACGAAGATCCTCTGGGTCGAGACGCCGAGCAACCCCCTCATGAAGATCAGCGACATCGAGGCGCTCGCCACGCTCGGGCACCGTTTCGGCGTCACCGTGATCGTCGACAACACGTTTGCGAGCCCCGCCCTGCAGCATCCGCTGGCGTTCGGCGCCGACGTCGTCGTGCACTCGACCACCAAGTACCTCGGCGGTCACTCCGACGTGCTCGGCGGGGCCCTCGTGATCAATGACGATGCGCTCTACCAGAAGGCGCAGTTCCTGCAGTTCGCCACAGGACCCGTCTCCGCACCCCTCGACGCCTGGCTCACCGTGCGCGGCATCAAGACCCTCTCGGTGCGGATGGACCGGCACTGCTCCAACGCGCAGGCGATCGCCGAACACCTCGACGGCCATCCAGCCCTCGAAGCCGTCTACTTCCCCGGCCTGCCGAACCACCCCGGCCACGAGCTCGCCAAACGCCAGATGAGCGGCTTCGGCGGCATGCTCTCGATCGCGTTCGCCGGCGGGGCCGCCGCTGCCCGCGCCTTCGCCGAGTCCACGAAGCTCTTCCAGCTCGCCGAGTCCCTCGGTGGCGTCGAGTCCCTCGTGAACTACCCCGCCGAGATGACGCACGCCTCGGTGCGTGGAACGGAACTCGAGGTCGCAGACAACATCATCCGCCTCTCCGTCGGTATCGAGGACAAGGCCGACCTGATCGCCGACCTCGACGCTGCCCTCGCCGCCGTCGCCCACCTCACCCGCCCCTAACGGATTCGGCTGCGGCCGGTGCGGGCCGCAAGTTGGCAGGAATTCGACGGAGTGTGTCACGTCTGCCATTTCGCCGGGGCATGGTCGTCCGGCAGCATAGGACCATGACCCAGCCGACGGATGCCCCCGTGAGCCCCGCCCCCACCGGCTCCGGGAGTCTGGGCCTGCTGCAGGGCACCGCGCTGTACATCGCCGCGGTCCTCGGCACCGGGATCCTGGTGCTGCCCGGACTCACGGCCGCTGCGGCAGGGCCGGCCTCCCTGCTCGCGGTTCTGATCGTCTTCGTGCTGTCCATCCCGCTCGCGGGCACGTTCGCCGCCCTCGCCGCCCGATACCCGGACCCCGGCGGCGTGGCGAGCTACGTCCGCACGGCCCTCGGCCAGACGTGGGCGCGGATGACCGGCTACTGGTTCTTCTTCGGCGTCGGCTTCGGCGCCCCGGTCGTCGCCATGCTCGGCGCGGAATACGTCGTCGCGATCCTCGGGGTGGAGCAGGCCGCCGTACCGATCGTCGCCCTCCTGATCCTTGTTCCACCGTTCGTGTCCAACTACCTCGGTGTCCGGGTCTCCGGAGCCGTTCAGCTCATCCTCACCGGAGCGCTGCTCGTCATCGTCATCGGGGTCGTCACCGTCGCCTTCCCCGCCGCAGAGCCCGGAAACTTCCAGCCGTTCCTGACTCACGGCTGGACCGGCGTCGGCGCCGCCGTCAGCCTGTTCGTCTGGGCCTTCGCCGGCTGGGAGGTCGGCACCCACATCGCGGGGGAGTTCCGCAATCCCCGCCGCGTCATCCCGGCGGCGACGGCGATCGCGCTCGTGGTCGTGGGCGCGGCCTACCTCGCGCTGCAGTACGTGACGGTCGCCGTCCTCGGCGGCGCTGCGGGAACGGGCGCCGTCCCCCTGCTCGCCCTCGTCGCCCAGGCGCCCGGCGGCGTCGGCCCGGTCTCGGTCGCGGTGATCGCAGCGATCGTCGCCCTCGGGGTGCTCAACGTGTACCTGGGCGCGTTCGCCAAGCTCGGCGCCTCGCTCGGTCGCGACGGCGATCTCCCGCTCTGGCTCGCCCGCGGCGTCGAATCGGGCGGCGTCCCGCGCCGCAGCCTCTCCGTGGTCGCCGTGCTCACCGGTGGGTACTTCACGATCATGGTGACGCAGCACCTGCCCCTGTCGGTCTTCATCCTGATCCACACGAGCTCCATGGTCGCGATCTACACTCTCGGCATGATCGCCGCCGTGCGCCTCCTGGACCGCTACAGCCTCGGCTGGTGGCTCGCAGCGGTCAGCGTGGCCCTCACCGGCGCGCTGCTCGTGCTCGCGGGCCCGAACCTCCTCGTTCCCGCCGTGCTCGCCCTCGTCGCCGTCGTCATCGGCCGGGTCAAGAAGCGCCGGACGAACCCCCTGCGCTCCCGTACACCCGAACATTCGCCCGGAAGCGCTCGCTCAACACGTCCCCGCCCAACCCGAACCGCCCAGGAGAACACATGACCGTCGCCCGTGCCCGCCTGATCGATCTCAGCCACACCATCCGGGCGGGCCTCGTGACGTACCCGGGGCTGCCGGCTCCCGTGATCGAGCCCTTCCTCACCCGTGCCGCCTCGCGCTCGGCCTACGCGCCCGGCACCGAATTCACCATGGACGTGATCACCCTGATCGGCAACACGGGCACGTATCTCGACAGTCCGTACCACCGGTACGAGGGTGGAACGGATCTCGCCGGCCTCGACCTCGATACCCTCGTCGACCTCCCCGCCGAGGTATTCCATCTGACGGATGCTGCGGCCCGTGGCATTCCCGCAGCGGCATTCGCCGAGCGAGGCTCCGGCCTGGCCGGTTCGGCCGTGTTGATCCACACCGGCTGGGACCGCCACTTCGGCACCCCGGAGTACAGGGCGGGGGCTCCCTTCCTGGCCGAAGACGCCGTCGGGTTCCTCGTCGGTGCCGGCGTCGCCCTCGTCGGGATCGACTCGCTCAACATCGACGACACCGAGGGGAGTGGGGAGAGGCCCGCCCATTCGGCCCTGCTCGCTGCCGGCATCCACGTCGTCGAGCACCTCACCGGGCTGGGGGACGTACCGGCCTCCGGCGGGACGTTCTCGGCGGTACCTCCGAAGATCGAGGGCTTCGGCACTTTCCCGGTGCGGGCATTCGCGCGGGTACCCGGCCCGGTCGGCTGAGGCCGGATTCCCGCTATGTGACGGTCACATCGCGCCTCCCCGGCGGTGCATACTGGGGGTGCGTAATTTCTTTGTGACCGTGCTCATAGACGAGGCCCCGATGACTGCTGAACTGCCCACTGGTCGGGCTCCCAGCATCCGGGACGTTGCACGCCTCGCCGGAGTCTCGCATCAGACGGTGTCGCGAGTACTCAACAATCACCCGAGCATCCGAGATTCGACCAAGGCCCGCGTGCTGCAGGTGATCGAGGAGCTCCAATACCGACCCAACCGGGCGGCCAGGGCGCTGTCGAGGGGGCGATCGCGCACGATCGGCGTGCTGTCGGCCTCCGGGGCCCAGTACGGCCCCGCGAGCAGCATCGCCGCGATCCAGGATGCGGCGCGGGAGGCGGGCTATTACGTCAACACCGCGAACCTGACCTCGGTCGACACTGTCTCGATCGAAGCGGCACTCGACCACCTGATGTACCAGTCGGTCGAGGGGATCGTGGTCATCGCCCCCCAGGTCCGCGTCTTCGACGTCCTCGAACAGCTCTCGATCGAGGTGCCGTATGTCACACTCCAGTCGACGGGCCGGCCCAATGACCACGCACTCTCCGTCGACCAGATCCACGGTGCACGACTGGCCACACGGCATCTCATCGACCTCGGGCACCGGCGCATCTTCCACCTCGCCGGGCCGCAGGACTGGATCGAGGCCGAGGCGCGGATGCGCGGGTTCCTGGAGGAAATGGGGGCGATGGACGTGCCGACGACCGCCCCGATCCTCGGGGACTGGACGGCGGACTTCGGCTATCACGCCGGGCGCGAACTGTTGCGGCAACGCGACTTCACCGCCATTTTCTCCTCGAACGACCAGATGGCGCTCGGGATCATGCACGCGGTCAGGGATGCGGGGCTCGACATCCCACGGGATGTGAGCATCGTCGGGTTCGACGATATTCCGGAGGCGCCACACTTCTGGCCGCCGCTCACGACCGTGCGCCAGGACTTCGCGGAACTGGGCCGCCGGTGCATCGCCCTCCTGCTCGGCACCATCGCCGGTGACGACCCGGACAAGTTCCGCGCACCGATCATTCCCGAGCTCATCGTCCGTGGCTCCACAGGGCCCCCTGCCTTCTGAATCCGGCGCGTTTCGGGTGGTTACCAAAACGCAACCAGCCACTTTTTCGCCCTGACTTGACAAGGACGCCCACTGCGGGCGTAGTGTGAGCACAGCGATTGTGACCGTTCACATTTCGTGACAATGTAAGTACGCACGTGAGTACGCAGACGGCCATGGCCTCAGCACCGCATGACAAAGGAGTCGAATTTCGTGATCGAGAACGCACAGGCCGCGCCCGCAGCCGACGCATCCGCCGAGATCTCTGTCATCGGAGGCGATCGCCGACCGAACGCCCTCACGCGCGGTGCGGGTATCTCCACCGGTACGGTGGCGTTCGCATGAGCACCTACGGACCCCAGATCGAGGTCGCGATCGCTCGCATCCGCGCCGATGTCGCCGACCTCCACGCCGAACTCACCCGCAACGGCCTCGTGGTCTGGACCGGCGGCAACGTCTCCGGCCGCGTCCCGGGCGCAGACCTCTTCGTGATCAAGCCGAGCGGCGTCGACTACGCCGACCTCGCCCCGGAGAACATGATCCTGTGCGACCTCGACGGCGCAGTGATCCCCGGCACCCCCGGCTCGGACCGTTCCCCGTCGAGCGACACCGCCGCCCACGCCTACGTCTACCGCAACATGCCCGAGATCGGCGGTGTCGTGCACACGCACTCCACCTACGCGACCGCCTGGGCCGCCCGCGGTGAGGAGATCCCCTGCGTGATCACGGCCATGGCCGACGAGTTCGGCGGCCCGATCCCGATCGGCACCTTCGCGATCATCGGTGACGACACGATCGGCCGCGGCATCGTCGCGGCCCTCACGGGACACCGGTCCCGGGCCGTCCTGATGCAGAACCACGGCCCCTTCACGATCGGCAAGGACGCCAGGGACGCGGTCAAGGCCGCGGTCATGGTCGAAGACGTCGCCCGCACCGTGCACATCGCCCGCCAGGGCGGAGCACTCATCCCGATCCCGCAGGCCGCGATCGACTCCCTCTACAACCGCTATCAGAACGTCTACGGACAAGCGCCGCAAGGAGCACTGAAGTGATGCCCGCTCTCTCCACCACTCTCGACCCCCACGATTTCGCCGCGATTGCTCGCACCGAGCTTCTCGTGACCGATAAGACCACCACCCTTCGGGATTTCACCCGCTAGGTGCGTTGGAACCAGGCCTACTACCGACTGGCACAAGGCCTGTAATCACATAGCAGCACCAATACAACTGCCATCAGAGTTGATAACAGATCCACGAAAGGTAATTCAGTGAAGACAAGTAAGGTCCTCGCAGGCATCGCTGCCATTGGACTCGCACTCTCCCTCGCTGCCTGCTCCGGCGGGCGTGGCGACACAGCCACCACCACCGCTGCAGCGGGCGCCAACGCCGGTGCACTTGTCGGCGTCGCAATGCCCACCAAGTCCAGCGAGCGCTGGATCAAGGACGGCGACGCTGTCAAGGCCTCCCTCGAGAAGCTCGGCTACAAGGTCGACCTCGAATACGGCGAAGACAAGATCCCCACCCAGGTCCAGCAGATCAGCAACATGCTGACGAAGGGCGCGAAGATCCTCATCATCGCGTCGATCGACGGCACCGCGCTCAGCGACCAGCTTGACCAGGCCGCAGCGGCCGGCGTCAAGGTCATCGCGTACGACCGCCTGATCAACGGCAACAAGAACGTCGACTACTACACCACGTTCGACAACAACGAGGTCGGCGTGCTGCAGGCCACGAGCCTGCTCACCGGACTCGGCGTGCTGGACAAGGACGGCAAGGACACCGGCAAGACCGGCCCGTTCAACGTCGAACTCTTCGGCGGCAGCCCCGACGACAACAACGCCACGTTCTTCTTCAACGGCGCCATCTCCGTCCTGCAGCCGTACATCGACAAGGGCGTCATCGTCGTCAAGAGCGGCCAGGTCAGCTTCACCCAGGTCGCCACCCTGCGTTGGGACCCGGCGACCGCCCAGAAGCGGATGCAGAACCTCATCGCGAGCACCTACTCCGACGGCTCCAAGGTCGACGGCGTGCTCTCCCCGTATGACGGTCTCTCCATCGGCATCATCTCGGCTCTGACGAGCTCGGGATACGCCACCGACAAGCTCCCGATCATCACCGGTCAGGACTCCGAGGCCGCTTCGGTCAAGTCGATCATCGCCGGCCAGCAGTACTCCTCCATCTACAAGGACACGCGCCAGCTCGGCGACGAGGCCGTGAAGATGGCTGACGACCTGCTCAACGGCAAGACCCCCGAGGTCAACGACACGAAGAGCTACAACAACAAGGTCAAGGTCGTCCCGACCTTCCTGTTCGCTCCGCAGGTCGTTACCAAGGACAACTACAAGGCCCTGCTCGTCGACACCGGTTACTACACCGAGGCCGACCTCAAGTAGGTTCTTCGCTCCACCGGCAGTGGCGGCGGGTCACCCCGCCGCCACTGCCAGCACCGAAAGCACCAGCACCACAACCACCACCCACCCTCTCTCCACCGGAAGAAGAAGTAACGGTGACAACGAATATTCTCGAGATGCGCAGCATCACGAAAACCTTTCCCGGAGTGAAAGCCCTCCAGGACGTTTCCCTCGCGGTGAAGCGAGGCCACATCCACGCGATTTGCGGTGAAAACGGTGCAGGAAAGTCCACCTTGATGAAGGTGCTCTCCGGCGTCTACCCGCACGGCACATACGAGGGCGAGATCGTCTTCGAAAATGAGCCGGTCGCCTTTAAATCCATCAATGACTCCGAGGCCTCAGGCGTCGTCATCATCCACCAGGAGCTGGCGCTGAGCCCGTTCCTCTCCATCGCCGAGAACATCTTCCTCGGCAACGAGCAGCAGAACAACGGCTGGATCGACTGGAACAAGACCAACATGGAGGCAGCCAAGCTGCTCGCCAGGGTCGGTCTCAAGGACAACCCGATCACCAAGATCCGCGACATCGGCGTCGGCAAGCAGCAGCTCGTGGAAATCGCGAAGGCCCTGTCCAAGGAGGTCAAACTCCTGATCCTGGACGAGCCGACCGCAGCACTCAACGACGAGGACTCCGCGCACCTGCTCGACCTGATGAAGCACCTCAAGGGCCAGGGCGTCACCTCGATCATGATCAGCCACAAGCTGAACGAGATCAAGGCCATCGCCGACGAGGTCACCATCATCCGTGACGGCAAGCTCATCGAGACGCTCGACATGCACACCGATGACATCTCCGAGGAGCGCATCATCAAGGGCATGGTCGGCCGCGACCTCGGCAGCCGCTACCCCGACCACACGCCGAACATCGGTGAGGAACTCCTCCGGGTCGAAGACTGGAACGTCTACCACCCGCTCGACCACCAGCGCCGGGTTGTCAAGGACGCGAACATCACCGTCAGGGCCGGCGAGATCGTCGGCATCGCCGGGCTGATGGGCGCGGGCAGGACCGAGCTCGCGATGAGCGTCTTCGGCCACAGCTACGGGCACAACATCTCCGGCACCGTGTACAAGAACGGCGTCAAGATCAACACGAGCACGGTAGCGAACGCCATCGATCACGGCCTGGCGTACGCAACCGAGGATCGCAAGCGGTACGGTCTCAACCTGATCGAGGACATCAAACGCAACATCTCCACGGTGGGCATGCACAAGATCGCCAAGCGCGGCTGGGTGGACTCCAACCAGGAGATCGTCGTCGCAGAGGGCTACCGCAAGAGCATGAACATCAAGGCTCCGACGGTTGAGGCCCTCGCCGGGAAGCTCTCCGGCGGAAACCAGCAGAAGGTCGTGCTGTCCAAGTGGATGTTCTCCGACCCGGATGTCCTCATCCTCGACGAGCCCACCCGCGGCATCGACGTCGGCGCCAAGTATGAGATCTACGGAATCATCAACCGCCTCGCCGACGCAGGCAAGGGCGTCATCGTGATCTCGTCCGAACTGCCGGAACTGATCGGCATCTGCGACCGGATCTACACCATCTTCGAAGGCCGGATCACGGCGGACGTCGCCCGCGGGCAGACGACGGCCGAATTCCTTATGCAAAACATGACCCAGGAAAGGGACAAGGACAAGCGATGAGCGTGTTCAGATCTTCACTTAATTACCTCGCCGGCCAGCTGCGGCAAATCGGCCTGTTCATCGCCCTGATCGCGATCGTGATCTTCTTCCAGGTGGCCACCAACGGCATCACCCTGAAGCCGATCAACGTCACGAACCTGATCGTGCAGAACAGCTACATCCTGATCCTCGCCGTCGGCATGGTCATGGTCATCATCGCCGGCCACATCGACCTCTCGGTCGGTTCGGTCGTCGCCTTCGTCGGCGCCATGTCCGGCGTGATGATCACGCAGTGGAATGTGCCGTGGTGGCTCGCGATCATCCTGTGCCTCGGTGTCGGCGCCCTCGTGGGAATGTGGCAGGGCTTCTGGATCGCCTACTTCGGGATACCGGCCTTCATCGTGACCTTGGCCGGTATGCTCACCTTCCGTGGGCTCACCCAGATAGCACTGCAGAACAAGCAGATCTCGCCGTTCCCCGACGAATTCCGCGCCCTCGGCAGCGGATTCCTCCCCGACCTCGGCGGCGGAACCAGTGCTGTCGAACCGCTGACCCTCGGTATCGGCATCATTGCGACGCTCTTCCTGGTGCTCAAGGGCATCCGCCAGCGCCGTGCCCGCGCGAAGTACGACGTCGAAGACGAGCCGTTCGCCTGGTTCCTCACCAAGCTGGTGTTCACCGCAGCGATGATCCTCGGCATCACGTACCTGCTCGCGAGCTACCGTGGCACGCCCATCGTCCTGATCGTCCTCGGCGTCCTGATCGTCGTCTACGCATCCGTGATGTCGAACAGCGTCTTCGGCCGCCACATCTACGCCATCGGTGGCAACCTGAACGCCGCTGCACTGTCGGGCATCAAGACCAAGCGCGTCACCTTCATGCTCTTCGTGAACATGGGCGTCATCTCGGCACTCGCCGGGCTCGTCTTCACCGCCCAGCTCAACCTCGCCAACCCGAAGGCCGGTGACGGCTTCGAACTCGACGCCATCGCCGCCGTCTTCATCGGTGGCGCCGCGGTCACCGGTGGTATCGGTACCGTCACCGGCGCCATCATCGGTGGTTTCATCATCGGGCTGCTGAACAACGGCATGTCGATCCTCGGTGTCGGAACGGAGTACCAGCAGCTCATCAAGGGCCTGGTGCTGCTCGGTGCCGTCGCGTTCGACGTGTACAACAAGCGTCGCTCCGGCGGTCGCTGACCCGCACAAACACGCGAGAGCGGGCCGGTCGTCTTCGGACGACCGGCCCGCTTTTTTGCGCCTGCGATCTGCCTTTTGTGTATCCGATCAGCCGTTACCCAAGCGTGACACGTCGCGGCAGCAGGGAGCCTGTTGCTCGCGGCCACTGCCGGTTACTATCTGTGGCATCTGGCGCAAGGAGCACAATGATGTCCACCCAGCACGTCATGAACGACGAGCCCGTCCGCGCGGACGGGCCGGTCATTCTGGAAATGCGATCGATCACGAAGGAGTTCCCCGGGGTCAAGGCCCTGTCCGACGTGTCCCTCACCGTGAAGGCAGGGGAGATCCACGCCATCTGCGGTGAGAACGGCGCAGGCAAATCCACCCTCATGAAAGTGCTCTCCGGGGTGTACCCGTACGGGACCTATGACGGCGACATCGTCTACCAGGGCAGGACCGTGCATTTCCGGGACATCCGCTCGAGCGAGGAAGCCGGGATCGCGATCATCCACCAGGAACTCGCGCTGATCCCCGAGCTGTCCATCACCGAGAACATCTTCCTCGGCAACGAGCCGACCCGGTGGGGCGCGATCGACTGGATCACGGCCAAGAAGACCGCCCTCGAACTGCTCGCGCGGGTCGGGCTCCGCGAAGATCCGGACACCCTGATCAAGAACATCGGCGTCGGCAAGCAGCAACTCGTGGAGATCGCCAAGGCGCTCAGTAAGTCGGTCAAGCTCCTGATCCTCGACGAGCCGACCGCGGCGCTCAACGAGGCAGACTCGCAGCACCTGCTCGACCTGATCCGGGGTCTCAAAGGCAAGGGGATCACGTCGATCATGATCTCCCACAAGCTCAACGAGATCGAACAGGTCGCCGACTCCATCACGATCATCCGTGACGGGAAGACGATCGAGACCCTCGACGCCGTGCGGGACGGGGTCAACGAGGACCGCATCATCCGCGGCATGGTCGGCAGGAGCCTCGAGAGCCGCTTCCCCGACCATGTCCCGAGGATCGGAGAGGTGTTCTTCGAGGTCAGGGACTGGAACGTGCAGCATCCGCAGGTCACGGAGCGGATGGTGGTCAAGAACTCGAGCCTCACCGTGCGGCGCGGGGAGATCGTCGGCATCGCCGGGCTCATGGGAGCCGGCCGCACCGAACTCGCGATGAGTATTTTCGGCCGGTCCTACGGCACCTTCCTCTCCGGACGGATGTTCAAGGACGGCAAGGAGATCGAACTGAGGAACGTGGCAGAGGCCATCGACCACGGACTCGCCTATGTGAGTGAAGACCGCAAGGCGCTCGGCCTCAACCTGCTCGACGACGTGAAGCGTTTGATCGTGTCCGCGAAGCTCTCCAAGATCTCGGCCGGTCCCGTCGTCAACGACGGCAAGGAGTACTCGATCGCGGAGGGCTACCGCACGAGCCTCCGGATCAAGACGCCGACGGTCGATTCCGGGGTCAGCAAGCTCTCCGGCGGCAACCAGCAGAAGGTCGTCCTCGCCAAGTGGATGTTCACGGACCCCGACCTGCTCATCCTCGACGAACCCACCCGGGGCATCGACGTCGGCGCCAAGTACGAGATCTACGGCATCATCCAGAACCTCGCGGCGCAGGGGAAGGGCGTCATCCTGATCTCCTCGGAACTCCCTGAGCTCCTGGGGCTCGCCGACCGCATCTACACGGTCTTCGAGGGTGCGATCACGGACTGCATCCCCGCGGCGGAGGCCGACCCGGAGACCCTGATGAAGAGCATGACGAGCGCCAGAAAGAAGGTTCGCAGCTGATGACTACCGAGACCACGACCACGAGCGAGGCGCGCAGCGCGCGGAAGCTGTTCGGCGGGGGAAACCTGCGTCAGTTCGGCATCCTCTTCAGCCTGATCGCGATCATCCTGCTCTTCCAGTACCTCACCAACGGCCTGACCCTGTCCTCAGGCAACCTGATCAACCTCGTCAGCCAGTACTCGTACATCCTGATCCTCGCCATCGGGATGGTGATCGTGATCATCGCCGGGCACATCGACCTGTCCGTCGGGTCCGTCGCCGCGTTCGTGGGCATCGTCGTCGCAACCTCGATGAAGGACTGGAACCTGCCCTGGCCTCTCGCCATCCTCTTCGGCCTCTTCGTGGGCATGCTGATCGGGGCGTGGCAGGGTTGGTGGGTCGCCTTCGTCGGAGTGCCGGCCTTCATCGTCACCCTCGCCGGCATGCTCATCTTCCGCGGCGGCAACCAGCTGATCGGCAACGCGAACACGGTGCCCGTCCCCCCTGGCTTCACCACCATCGGCTCCGGGTATCTTCCGGAGGTGGGGCCGTACACCGGGTACAACAACCTCACCCTCCTGCTCGGGCTCATCATTGTGATCGCCGTGATCTGGCGGGAGATCCGGGCGCGCCGCGTGCAGCGGATCATGGGTTCGACGCCGTCCCCGCTCTGGGCGAGCGTCGTCAAGGTCGTGCTGCTCAATGCGGTCGTCGTCTACGCGTCCTTCCTCTTCGCGGGCGGCCGCACCGGAACGAGCTTCCCGGTCTCCGGGATCATCCTCGGGGTGCTCGTGCTCGTGTACTCGTTCGTCACCCGGAACACGATCTTCGGCCGTCACGTCTACGCGGTCGGCGGAAACAAGCTCGCCGCCGAACTCTCCGGCGTCAAGTCCCGCCGGATCAACTTCCTCGTGATGATGAACATGTCGATCCTGGCCGCCCTCGCCGGCATGATCTTCGTCGCCCGCTCGGTCGCTTCCGGACCGCAGGACGGGCTGAGCTGGGAGCTCGACGCCATCGCCGCCGTCTTCATCGGCGGTGCGGCGGTCTCCGGCGGAATCGGCACGGTCACGGGCTCCATCATCGGCGGTCTCGTGATGGCCGTGCTCAACAACGGGCTCCAGCTCCTCGGTGTCGGAAGCGACCGGGTGCAGATCATCAAGGGTCTCGTGCTTCTCCTCGCCGTGGGGGTGGATGTCTGGAACAAGAAACAGGGCCGGCCGTCGATCCTCGGGTTCATGACCCGGAACCGGAAGACCACCCCGGCTCCGGACGAAGCGCCGATGGTCGTCCCCGACTCCGGGACGCCGGACACGGCCAGACCGCCGGCGAGCATGCCCTCCTGATCCGCGGCATCCGCATGACCTCTCCCGATCTCGCTCCACACCCTGCACAGCACAATCCCTGCTCCACCACATTGAGTAGAAAGCGATCGAACATGCGAAAACTCCTTGCGACTACAGCGCTCGCCGCCGTAGCCCTGATGGCACTCTCCGGGTGTTCCACCCGCACCGACACCACGGGCGGTTCCACAGCGGCCGCCGGATTCCCGGCGGACTCGGTGATCGGCGTCGCGCTTCCCTCGAAGACCTCTGAGAACTGGGTCCTCGCCGGAGGCCTCTTCGAAGACGGCCTCAAGACGGCCGGGTTCAAGGGCGACGTGCAGTACGCCGGCGCCTCGACGACGGTCAAAGACCAGCAGGACCAGATCTCGGCGATGGTCACCAACGGCGCCAAGGTCATCATCATCGGCGCGGCAGACGGCGGCCAGCTCGGCACCCAGGTGAAGGCGGCGAAGGACGCGGGTGCGACGGTCATCGCCTACGACCGGCTGATCCTCAACACGCCGGACGTGGACTACTACGTGGCGTACGACAACTTCAAGGTCGGTGAGCTCCAGGGCCAGGCCCTCCTCGATGGGCTCGCTTCCCGGAAGGCAGCCGGGCCGTACAACATCGAGCTCTTCTCCGGTTCCTCCGACGATGCCAACTCCGCGGTCTTCTTCAACGGCGCGATGAGCATCCTCCAGCCGAAGATCGACGACGGCACCCTCGTCGTCGCCTCCGGCCAGACCGACATCAAGCAGACGGCGACCGCCGGCTGGAAGGCCGAGAACGCGCAGAGCCGGATGGACTCGCTCCTGACCAGCACCTACGGGGACAAGGCCCTCGATGGCGTGCTCTCCCCGAACGACACCCTGGCGCGGGCGATCATCACCTCGGTGAAGGCAGCAGGCAAGCCCATCCCGATCGTGACCGGCCAGGACTCCGAGGTGGAGTCGGTCAAGTCGATCATGGCCGGTGAGCAGTACTCCACGATCAACAAGGACACCCGCCTGCTCGTCGCCCAGGCCATCAAGATGGCGCAGGCGTTGCAGAAGGGCGAGGCCGTCGACGTGAACGACACCAAGTCGTACGACAACGGCGTCAAGATCGTTCCCGCCTACCTGTTGCCTCCGGTCATCGTGACGAAGGCCAACGCGGCAGAGGCCTACGCGAACGATCCCAAGCTCTCGCCGCTCACCAAGTAACAGATATCGCATCATCCGGCGGAGCCGGCCCCGGCCAGGGGTCGGCTCCGCTTGCATGAGGGGCCTCGGTTATGAGCGTTCACAATCGCCGAACGGATGCCGGGGATCCCCGCTTCACAGGAGATAGAAAAGATATCGGGAGGGCTTGTGAACGCGCGCTTGTGAGCGCTAACATTTCGACATCGACCAGAACGACCTGGTCGCCCGGCACCGAGACACGCAGCAGAATGTTCCGCCGGGACGCTAAACAAGGAGGTTTAGTCACATGATCAGGAAGATGATCGGAGCGGTCGCCGTCGGCGCCTTTCTCCTGGCCCTCACGGGATGTTCCACTGCCGCAGACACCAGCTCGACGGGCGCTGCGAAGGCGCCGGGCGACATCGTCGTCGGCTTCGCCCAGGTCGGCGCGGAGAGCGGCTGGCGGACCGCGAACACGAAGGACATCCAGGATGCGTTCGCCGCGTCCGGAATGCAGCTCAAGTTCTCGGATGCGCAACAGAAGCAGGAGAACCAGATCAAGGCCATCCGCTCGTACATCACCCAGGGCGTCGACGTCATCGCGTTCTCTCCCGTCGTAGAGACCGGCTGGGACGCGGTCCTGAAGGAAGCAAAGGACGCCGGGATTCCGGTCGTCCTCACGGACCGTGCCGTCGACTCGAAGGACGACAGCCTCTACGTGAGCTTCCTCGGTTCCGACTTCATCAAGGAAGGCGAGAAGGCCGGCCAGTGGGTCGTCGACGAGTACAAGAACCAGACAGATCCCGTCAAGATCATCCAGCTCGAGGGCACGACGGGCGCGGCTCCCGCCATCGACCGTGCGGAGGGCTTCGCGGACGTCATCAAGGCCGATCCGAAGTTCCAGATCGTCGCATCGCAGACCGGCGACTTCACGAGGGCGGGCGGAAAGCAGGTCACCGAGGCGCTCCTGAAGTCCAACCCGGACGCCACCCTGATCTTCGCCCACAACGACGACATGGGCCTCGGCGCGATCGAGGCCGTCGAAGCGGCGGGCAAGGTGCCGGGGAAGGACATCAAGATCGTCACCATCGACGCGGTGAAGGACGGCATGCAGGCGCTCTCCGACGGCAAGATCAACTTCATCGTCGAGTGCTCTCCGCTTCTCGGCAAGCAGCTGGTCGACATCGTCAAGAAGGTCGTCGCGGGGGAGAGCGTCGAGAAGCGCATCCTGACGGAGGAGACGACCTTCACCCAGGAGCAGGCGACTGCCGCATTTCCCACCCGTCAGTACTGAGCGGATCCGGTACCGCTTCGCCGGTCTCCGGCGGCTCGAATCGGCAGGCCATCCGGCCGGCCGGTCCCTGCCGCCGGGAGCCGGCATCCGCTCGCACGACGATGAAGAGAGAACGTGAATGAACGCACAGGCCCCCGTCGTCGAGATGACGAACATCTCGATCTCCTTCCCCGGCGTCAAGGCCCTCGACGGGGTGAACTTCCGGATGTTCCCCGGCGAGGTGCACTCGCTGCTCGGGGAGAACGGTGCAGGCAAGTCGACCCTGATCAAGGCGCTGACCGGTGTCTATGCGATCGACAGCGGCCCGGCCGACAGTGGCGAGATCCTGCTCGCCGGCAACCGGGTCTCGTTCGCGGGCCCCGCCCAGGCCCAGAATGCCGGGATCAGCACCGTCTATCAGGAGGTGAACCTGCTCGGAAACCTGAGCGTCGCTGAGAACATCATGCTCGGTCGGGAACCCCGCCGGTTCGGCGGCATCGATTGGCGGGCCACCCGGCGTCGGGCTGTGGAACTCCTCCGCGGCCTGCACCTCGACATCGATCCCGGTTCACTGCTCGGTTCGCACTCGCTCGCTGTCCAGCAGCTCGTCGCGATCGCCAGGGCCATCGACGTCAACGCGAAGGTCCTGATCCTCGACGAGCCGACGTCGAGCCTCGACGCCGACGAAGTCGCCGAACTCTTCCGGGTGATCCGCGAGCTCAAGGCCGAGGGCGTCGCGATCCTCTTCGTCTCCCACTTCCTCGACCAGGTCTATGAGATCTCGGACCGCCTCACGGTACTTCGGAACGGCAAACTCGTCGGCGAATACCGCACGGCAGAGATCCTGCGCCTCGACCTCGTGCAGAAGATGATCGGCAAGGAACTCGCGATCCTCGACGCCCTCGAGCGGCGGATCGTCGAGCCGGGAGGCGGGGAAGACGACGAAGTGCCCCTTCTGGCCGCGACGGCGCTCGGGCGCAAGGGGTCCATCGCGCCGGTCGACCTCCGGGTCTACACCGGCGAGGTCGTCGGGCTCGCCGGTCTCCTGGGCTCCGGGCGCACCGAGCTCGCCAGGATCCTCTCCGGCATCGACCGACCGGACTCCGGGGAACTGGTGATCGACGGCACGCCGCACCGGTTCCGAACTCCTCGTTCCGCCCTCGCGCGGGGAGTCGCCTACTCCTCGGAGAACCGCCGCGCCGAGGGCATCGTCGAGGACCTCACCGTGCGGGACAACATCGTGCTCGCGCTGCAGGCCGACCGCGGCTGGTTCCATCCGATCTCTCGGAAGCGCCGCGACGAGCTCGCGGTCAGCTACATCCAGGCCCTGAACATCCGGCCGGCCAACCCGGACGCCATCGTCAGGAACCTCTCCGGAGGCAACCAGCAGAAGGTGTTGCTGGCCAGGTGGCTCGCCGTCGCGCCGCGGCTGCTGATCCTCGATGAACCGACAAGGGGCATCGATGTGGGCGCGAAGGCCGAGATCCAGAAACTCGTGGTCAACCTCGCCGAAAACGGGATGTCGGTGCTGTTCATCTCGGCGGAACTCGAGGAGGTGCTGCGCCTCAGCAGCAGGATCGCGATCATGAGGGACCGCAGGCTCGTCGCCGACATCGTCAATGACGACCTGACCGTTGACAGCCTCCTGGCCATCATCGCCGACGGTGAACTGACGGCGGTGGAACGATGAACCGGATGTTCTCGAGCCGCTTGTTCTGGCCGGTGGTGATGCTGCTCGTCCTGTTCACCATCAACCTCGTCGCCTTCCCCGGCTTCTTCAGCCTCGAGGTCAAGAACGGGCACCTCTTCGGCAGCCTCGTGGACATCGCCCGCAACGGCGCGCCGACCCTCATCATCGCGGTCGGAATGACTCTCGTCATCGCGACGCGTGGGATCGACCTCTCCGTGGGCGCCGTGTGCGCGATCGCCGGTGCCGTGGCCTGCTCGATCATCCTCGGTTCCCCGGAACCGGGCAGCATCGGCACGGTCGCGGTCGCCGTGATCGCCGCGCTCCTGATCGCCCTCGTCCTCGGCCTGTGGAACGGGTTCCTGGTCGCCGTGCTCGGGATCCAGCCCATCATCGCGACCCTGATCCTGATGACCGCCGGGCGCGGCGCGGCGATGCTCATCACGGAGGGCCAGATCCTCACCGTGAACAGTCCTCCCTTCAAGGTCATCGGGTCCGGATTCGTCCTCGGCATCCCGGTTTCCGTCGTCATCGCGGCCGTCATCTTTGCCGCAGCCGCCCTGCTCACCCGGCGCACGGCCCTCGGGCTCCTGATCGAATCGGTCGGAATCAATCCGGAGGCGAGCAGGCAGGCCGGCGTCCGGTCGCGGGGCCTCTTGATCACCGTGTACACCTTCTCGGCATTCGCGGCCGCCATCGCCGGCCTCATCCTGACCTCGAACCAGACGGCGGCCGATGCCAACAACACCGGCCTCTTCATCGAACTGGATGCGATCCTCGCGGTGGTGATCGGAGGAACCTCTCTCGCAGGCGGCCGGTACTCACTCCTCGGCACCCTCGTCGGCGCCCTCGTCATCCAGACCCTCGTCACAACGGTGTACACGGTCGGCATCCCACCCATCGCGACGATGGTCTTCAAGGCCGCGGTCGTGACGGCCGTCTGCCTGCTGCAGTCGCCAACGACGAACGCCACGTTCGGCCGCTGGCGCCGGTCACTCGGCCGGGGACGTCCGGGCACCCGAACCGCCGAAAGGGCGTCCGTCTCATGAGCATCGACACCTCCTCCGCGCCCGTCGACGCGGGCCGCCGACTGCTCGGCCGGGTCTCGTCCGCGTTCACGAGCCCGAAGTACGGCCCCGTCCTCGTGACCCTCGTGCTGCTCATCGCCATCTTCGCGATCGGTGGCAGCCGCTATCGTGGCTTCGTTTCCGGGCCCGTGATCCTCAACCTGTTCGTCGACAACGCCTACCTGATCGTGCTGGCGGTCGGGATGACGTTCGTGATCCTGACCGGGGGCATCGACCTGTCGGTCGGGGCCGTCCTCGCCCTGTCGACCATGATCGCCGCGAGCCTGCTCCAGTCCGGCTGGTCTGCCTCGGTCGTGATCCCGCTCATCCTCGTGCTGACATCGGTGCTCGGACTCCTGGTCGGACTCATGATTCACATCTTCAAGATCCAGCCGTTCATCGCGACCCTCGCCGCGATGTTCCTCGCCAGGGGACTCTGCTACGTGATCAGCAAGGACTCGATCTCGATCACCGACCCGGTCTTCGTCAGCCTCGCGCAGACCAGGATCTCGTTCGGCGGTCGCATGAGCATCACGGCGAGCGTCGTGATCGCCCTTCTTGTGGTCCTGGTCGCGTTCCTCGTGCTGCACTACTCCCGGCTGGGCCGCACCGTCTACGCGATCGGCGGCGGGGAACAGTCGGGCATGCTGATGGGACTGCCGGTGGCCAGGACCAAGGTGCTCGTCTACGTGATCAGCGGATTCTGCTCCGGCCTTGCCGGGGTGCTCTTCACCTTCTATACGCTTTCGGGATACAGCCTCACGGCGGTCGGCACCGAACTCGACGCGATCGCCGCGGTCGTGATCGGCGGGACCCTGCTCACGGGTGGGTACGGCTTCGTGCTCGGCTCTGTGCTCGGCGTGCTCGTGCTCGGCACGATCCAGACGATCATCACCTTCGAAGGCACCCTCAGCTCGTGGTGGACCCGGATCTTCATCGGCGGGCTCCTCCTCGTCTTCATCGTCCTTCAGAAGGTCCTGACGGCACGCCGTCGATAACGCGTCCGGCGAGAGCGTGTCGGCCACGGCACCCGCGCGTGAGCCAGAATAAGGGGACAGAGAGACGATGCGTTGAACACGCATCGGTGGGAGCCAATGAGCCTGGTGAGCAAGGACGATGAGAAGGCGCGCGTCGCCAACATCTTCGACGTCGCGCGGCTGGCCGGCGTCTCGCACCAGACGGTCTCCCGGGTGCTCAACGACCTTCCCAATGTGCGCCCCGCGACACGGGAACGTGTCGAGAACGCGATCAAGCAGCTCCGCTACCGGCCGTCACCCGCTGCGCGCGCCCTCGTCACCCGCCGCTCCCGGACGATCGGCCTGATCACAACAGGAGGACCGGACTACGGACCCTCGAGCACCGTCCTGCGGTTCAACGAGGCGGCGAGGGACGCCCGGTACGCGGTGAGCATGGCGAGCATGCTCGAGTCGGACCCGGAGTCGTTGCGTTCCGCCGTTGAGCTCCTCCTGCGGCAGAACGTCGAGGCGATCGTGCTGATCGCGGCGCACCGCAGCGCCCTCGAGGCCGTCAGGGGCATCGAACTCGGGGTGCCCCTCATCGCGGTGGAGTCGAGCGGCCGCGGCGGATTCCACCGGGTCGGCGTCGACAACTACCGCGGTGCGCGGATCGCCGTCACGCACCTCGCCGAACTCGGCCACACCAATATCGTGCACCTCGCCGGACCGGCCGACTCCGTCGACGCCATCGAACGAGCCAGGGGCTGGCGTGACGAACTGGGCGACCGCGGCCTCATCGCGAGGGAACCGCTGATCGGCGACTGGTCGCCTGCGAGCGGGTTCCGCCTCGGCATGGACCTGATCGAATCCGGCGCCTATGGCGACTTCACGGCCGTGTTCGCCGGCAACGACCAGATGGCACTCGGACTCATCCACGCCCTCGTCCGCAACGGACTCGCCGTGCCGGACCGCGTGAGCGTCATCGGGTTCGACGATATCCCCGAGGCCGCGTTCTTCTCCCCGACACTGACGACCATGCGCCAGGACTTCGACGAACTCGGCCGCAACATCCTGAGCACCCTCCTCGCCGTGCTCGAGGACGAGGAGGCGCCCGACCTGCCGAGCTCGGTCCCTGAACTCGTCGTCCGCGAGTCGTCCGCCCCGCGCGCCTAGCCGCTCCCGGCGGCGACACGCCCGCGGTGAGTTATCCACAGAGGTGCGAATGCTGATTCTGCAGGATGTGGATAACCCGGCGATTTCCGCGGGAAAGCGGGCCTCCGAATGCGCCAGCCTGTTGACAACATCACGAATGTCGGTGGATAACTACATAATTGTAATTACCGCATGTAGTGGCCATTCCCATTGGGAGGCACTACATGTAGTATTGATCTCCAGCACAGCAACGCCGCAACACCCGTGACATCCCGCGTTTCGCAGGGCCGCATCGCACTTGCACAGTCGTACTGGCGCACTCACTTCTGAACCACTACTCTTCTGAACCACGAGAAAGGCCTTCCACATGGCAATCACGGTTTACACCAAGCCCTCCTGCGTGCAGTGCACAGCCACCTACCGGGCCCTCGACAACAAGGGCATCGAGTACGAAGTGCTCGACCTCTCCGTCGACGAGAACGCCCTCGAGGCCGTCAAAGCACTCGGCTACCTGCAGGCGCCCGTCGTCATCACCGACGAGGACCACTGGTCCGGCTTCCGCCCGGACAAGATCAACGAACTCGCCGCACGTCTCGCCTGAGCGGTCTGCGCTACGGGACTGAAGCACGCGGTTCGAGAGTGAGGCCGGCATCCAATGGCTGAGATCGTCTATTTCTCCAGCACCTCGGGGAACACCCAGAGGTTCGTGGAGAAACTCGGCCGGCCTGCCGCACGCATCCCGTTGTACGCGCGCGACGAGCCGCTCCGGGCGACGGAGCCCTATGTGCTCGTCGTGCCGACCTATGGCGGCGGCGAGGCCAGGGGAGCTGTGCCGAAGCAGGTCATCCGCTTCCTGAACGACGAGCACAACCGGTCGCTCATCCGCGGCGTGATCGGCGCGGGCAACATGAACTTCGGCACGGCATTCTGCATCGCGGGGGACATCATCGCGGCCAAGTGCAACGTGCCGCATATGTATCGATTTGAAGTATTGGGAACTCCGGATGATGTGCGCATCGTTCACGACGGATTGGAATCATTTTGGAAGCAACAGCCGTGAAAGTAGCCCCGCACGCGCAGGTCGCGCTGGCGATGGACTATCACTCCCTCAATGCCATGCTCAACCTCTATGGGCCGAACGGGGAAATCCAGTTCGATAAGGACAGGGAGGCGGCCCGTGAGTTCTTCCTGCAGCACGTCAACCAGAACACGGTGTTCTTCCACTCCCTCCGGGAACGCCTCGACTACCTGGTCGAGAAGGAATACTACGAGCAGGCCGTGCTCGACCAGTACTCCTTCGAATTCATCACGAGGCTCAACGACCTCGCGTACTCGAAGAAGTTCCGCTTCCAGACCTTCCTCGGTGCGTTCAAGTACTACACGTCGTACACGCTCAAGACCTTCGACGGCAACCGGTACCTCGAGCGTTTCGAAGACCGCGTCGTCATGACCGCACTCGGCCTCGCCCAGGGCGACGAGAAGCTCGCGACCGGCCTCGTCGAGGAGATCATCGCCGGCCGTTTCCAGCCCGCAACGCCGACGTTCCTGAACTCGGGCAAGGCGCAGCGCGGCGAACTCGTCTCCTGCTTCCTGCTCCGCATCGAAGACAACATGGAGTCGATCGCCCGCGGCATCAACTCCTCGCTCCAGCTCTCCAAGCGCGGCGGCGGCGTCGCGCTGCTGCTCAGCAACATCCGTGAGTCCGGCGCCCCGATCAAGCAGATCGAGAACCAGTCGAGCGGCATCATCCCCGTGATGAAGCTCCTCGAAGACTCCTTCAGCTACGCGAACCAGCTCGGTGCCCGCCAGGGTGCCGGCGCCGTGTACCTGCACGCGCACCACCCCGACATCATGCGCTTCCTCGACACCAAGCGTGAGAACGCCGACGAGAAGGTGCGGATCAAGACCCTGTCGCTCGGCGTCGTCATCCCCGACATCACCTTCGAGCTCGCCAAGAAGGACGAGGACATGTACCTGTTCTCGCCCTACGACGTCGAGCGCGTCTACGGTGTGCCCTTCGCCGACATCTCCGTGAGCGAGAAGTACCACGAGATGGTCGACGACCCGCGGATCAAGAAGTCCAAGATGAAGGCGCGCGACTTCTTCCAGACCCTCGCGGAGATCCAGTTCGAGTCCGGCTACCCGTACATCATGTTCGAGGACACCGTCAACGCGGCGAACCCGATCAAGGGCCGCATCAACATGTCGAACCTGTGCTCGGAGATCCTCCAGGTCAACACACCGACCACGTACAACGAAGACCTGTCCTACGACACCATCGGCAAGGACATCTCCTGCAACCTCGGGTCGATGAACATCGCCCTGTCGATGGACTCGCCGGACTTCGGCAAGACCGTCGAAACCGCGATCCGTGGCCTCAACTCGGTCTCCGAGCAGAGCCACATCGCCTCGGTTCGTTCGATCGAAGACGGCAACGACAAGTCGCACGCGATCGGCCTCGGCCAGATGAACCTGCACGGCTACCTCGCCCGCGAGCGGGTGTACTACGGCAGCGAAGAAGCGATCGACTTCACGAACATCTACTTCTACACGGTGCTGTTCCACGCCCTCCGCGCCTCGAACACCCTCGCCATCGAACGCGGCCACGCGTTCGCCGGCTTCGAGGACTCGACGTATGCCTCCGGCGCATTCTTCGACAAGTACACCGACCAGGCGTGGGTCCCGTCCACCGCCCGCGGCGCCGAGCTGTTCGAGAAGGCCGGGGTGCGCATCCCGACCCAGGCCGACTGGGCCGAGCTGAAGGCATCCGTCATCGAACACGGCATCTACAACCAGAACCTGCAGGCCGTGCCGCCGACCGGGTCGATCTCCTACATCAACAACTCGACCTCGTCGATCCACCCGATCGCCTCGAAAATCGAGATCCGCAAGGAAGGCAAGCTCGGCCGCGTCTACTACCCGGCCCCGTTCATGACGAACGACAACCTGGACTTCTACCAGGACGCCTACGAGATCGGTGCGGAGAAGATCATCGACACCTACGCCGCGGCAACGCAGCACGTCGACCAGGGTCTCTCGCTCACGCTCTTCTTCAAGGACACCGCGACGACCCGCGACATCAACAAGGCGCAGATCTACGCGTGGCGCAAGGACATCAAGACCATCTACTACATCCGTCTCCGCCAGATGGCCCTCGAGGGGACCGAGGTCGACGGCTGCGTCTCGTGCATGCTCTAAGCACAGCACCGCTTCATCTACTGTGGATGCTGTAATCACAGTGCACGCTGACTCGTCCGATACCGGCCGAAGACTGAGACATGCCGAAAAAGGAACACGAAATGATTGACAAGCTCAAGCTCATCTCGCATGTCGATGCGATCAACTGGAACAAGATCGAAGATGAGAAAGACGTCGACGTCTGGAACCGGCTGACCAACAACTTCTGGCTGCCGGAGAAGATCCCGCTGTCGAACGACGTGCAGTCCTGGAACCAGCTCACCCCGGTCGAGCAGCAGCTCACCCTGCGCGTGTTCACCGGCCTGACCCTGCTCGACACGATCCAGGGCACCGTCGGCGCCGTCTCGCTGATCCCCGACTCGATCACCCCGCACGAAGAGGCCGTCTACACGAACATCGCGTTCATGGAGTCCGTGCACGCCAAGAGCTACTCGTCGATCTTCTCCACCCTGAGCAACACCAAGGACATCGACGAGGCGTTCCGCTGGTCGACGGAGAACGTCAACCTGCAGCGCAAGGCCTCGATCGTGATGGACTACTACCAGGGCGACGACCCGCTCAAGCGCAAGGTCGCCTCGGTGCTGCTCGAGTCGTTCCTGTTCTACTCGGGCTTCTACCTGCCGATGTGGTTCTCCAGCCGCGCCCGCCTGACCAACACGGCCGACCTCATCCGCCTGATCATCCGTGACGAAGCGGTGCACGGCTACTACATCGGCTACAAGTTCCAGAAGGGCCTCGAGGCGGCGACGCAGGAGCGTCGCGACGAGATCAAGGACTACGCGTTCAACCTCGTCTTCGAGCTCTACGAGAACGAGGTGCAGTACACCCAGGACCTCTACGACACCGTCGGCCTGACCGAGGACGTCAAGAAGTTCCTGCACTACAACGCCAACAAGGCCCTGATGAACCTCGGCTACGAGGCCATCTTCCCCAAGGAGGTGTGCGACGTGAACCCGGCGATCCTGTCCGCGCTCTCGCCGAACGCCGACGAGAACCACGACTTCTTCTCCGGGTCGGGCTCCTCGTACGTGATCGGCAAGGCCGTCAACACGGAAGACGCCGACTGGGACTTCTAGCCCTGGACCGGTAGGACGGCGGAAGGCCGGGAGCGCACTGCGCCCCCGGCCTTCCTCGTTCGTTCCGGCCGGCTAGTGGGCGGCCGTGGCGTCGGCGTGGCCCGAAGCGTCGTGCCCCGTGTCCTGCGCTGCGCCGTGTGCCAGGTGCTTGGCGATCTTCTGGATCTCCGGGCCGTAGGTCCCGGTCCCGGCGTCGGTGGCGATCTGCTGGGCAGCGGCATCCTGCTGCTCCGCCGGCAGTGCCTTGAGCGCGGTCAGGGCGCTCTGCAGCTCGACCGGGAGCTTGTCGAACAGGGCGGGGTTGTCGACAAGGCTCAGGGCGAGCTTGGTGACGGCGGGACCCGCGTCCGTGGTGTCCGTCGCGGTGTCGGCGCCGGCGCCGGGGGTGCCGGCGTCGAGGCTGCCCTCGAGCGCTGCGTGCAGGGCGGCGCGCAGCGGATGCTCCGGGTCAGCCTGGATCGCAACGGCGAGCGCCTGCGCCTGCTCGCCATAGTTCCCGGCGAGAGCCGACGTGGCGATGAATTCGGCGGCGGCGGTGCGGTCCCCGTCCGAGGCCTGCGTGAGGGTGGTCAGGTCGGCCTGCAGATTCGCAGGCAGGCTCGCAAAGAGCTCGGCGTGATCGGAGATCGTCGCGGCGACCTTCTGGGCCTTCTCGCCGAAGTCCCGTCCGTGCGCGAGGTCCCCGCGCAGCTCGTGCGCGACGGAGCTGAAGAACGAGGCGCCCGGGGTAGCGGGGGCGGATGCCGACGGGGTCGACGGGGTGCCCGGTTCGGCGGTTCCGCCCAACGGGCTGGCCGTTGCTCCCTGCATGCCGGTGCCGAGCAGGGCACCCGCGGCGAGCACGGAGGCGGCGCCGATCGTGAGGCGCTTCTTTCGAGAGGTGGCGGTAGCCGAGGAGTTCTTGTTCTGGGTCACAGTTATTCCTTTCGATTGCGTGCGGCCGACGGTGGGTGCAATCCAGGGCGGGCCCGGATGGCGAACCGATGCCGGCAGCACGTGGCGAGTCTAGGCAGCCGGGTCGGCCAGACCCTCCGTGTCTGCTGGGTGCCCGGCCCGGGAGACGGATGAGTGCTGCCAGGACTTCCCGCCCGATGCCGGCCGTCGTCCGGCAGGCATCCAGGGTCAGGTTGCCGCTCTCACCGGGCGTTTCCGGGGCCGGTCCAAGCGCGCGACTCTCCGTGGATGGCGACACCGGGTCCGGTCCCGGCGGTGCAGGAATTACGCTCTCGGCTCAGTCGGCGGCCGCAGCGTGTCCCTCGTTGGGGGACTAGTGCTCAACGTGAGGATGTGTCACCATAGACAGAATATCTCATTGCCTGGTTCCACCCGTTGAGTCTGACGAACAGTCAGCTCCGGCGACGTACGCGCGACACTGAAGTGATTTGACACTGGAGTTACCGGGTTCAGCACCACGATCTGGTACTTCGGAGTCCCCTTAAATGAACAAGAATCACCTGGCGGCAGCGCTTGCGCTTTCGCTGGCTATACTCGGCCTCATCGCCCCCACGAACGTTTCTTCCGCCCAGGCGGCGACGCCGTCGTCCGTCAAGGTCGTCGACTCCGCGAACATCATCACGGACCCGGCCTGGTTCACACAGGCGTACAACGAGGGTATCCGTCTCTACGTGATGCACTCGACCGCGTGGGGCAGCTGCGCCCCCTGGGAGCACACACAGGCCCAGCTGAAGATGGCGCTCGACGCCGGCCTCAAGATCGCCGTCTACACCCGGGATGCGACGTGCTGGCAGGGCGGGATCGCCGCGGCCGGCCCGTACCAGTCGCAACTGCAGTTCTTCGCCCTCGACGTCGAGACCGGCAGCTCGCCGGTCACCCGCGCGATGGTCGACGGGGTGCGTGCGATGGGTGTGCGGCCGGTGATCTACAGCGGTTCGGGGATGTGGCCGAGCATCATGAACAACAGCGGCGCCTTCGCCGACGTGCCGCTCTGGGACACCAATGCCGGTGCAGTGAACTACAGCGGCTGGCTCGCCGACACGGGCGCGCCCGCTGCGGTGTCATACGGCGGCTGGAACACCGCCGCGAATCCGCGGATCGGCGTGCAGCAGAAGTTCGAGCACAACCTGAACGGCGTCCTCGTCGACCTGAACTCGTTCGACGCGACCTTCCTCGGCCTCGGTGCCACGGCGCCCGTGGCGCCCGTGGTCGTGGCGCCTGCGCCGACGCCGACGGCCACTCTCACCCCGACTCCGACTCCCACGCCGGCGCCGGCGAAGGTTCGGATCCACCACCGGCGCTGACGCGCGCATCCGCTCGCCCGCCGGACCGAGCGCGGGCGTTCCGCCGCCACGCGGGTGGTCGACCACCCGCGCAACGGCGGAAGACCCGCGCTCGGCGATGCGCTCGGGGCGCGGGGGTGCGGCGGGGGGTCAGTCCTCGTCGGGGATGACGACGAGAGTCACCGGGATGTTTCCGCGCGTGGCGCGGGAGTACGGGCAGACCTGGTGGGCCGCCTCGAGCATCTCCTGGGCGACGACGGGGTCGACGCCGGGCAGCTGGGCCTCGATCGTGACCTCGAAGTCGAAGCCGGTGGCCATTCCGCCGACGAGGTGCACCTCGAGCGAGACGGCGGAGTCGGTGACGTTGACCTTGCGCTGGCGGGCGACGCCCTTGAGCGCGTTGTGGAAGCACGCCGCCCAGCCGCTCGCGAAGAGCTGCTCGGGGTTCGTGCCCGCGCCGCCGTCGCCGCCCATTTCGGCCGGAATGGACAGGTCGAGGTCGAGCTTGTTGTCGCTCGTGACGACCTTGCCCGTTCGTCCGCCCCAGGAAGTGGCGGATGCGGTGTAGACGGCGGTGCTCATTGTGTCTTCTTTCGTGGTGGGCGGGGCAGACTGGGGGTGGCCCTTGTGGAAGTGCTTCGTATTCGAAACAACTAGGAGCGAGTCGTGAGTATTCCCCCATCGGGCGGTGCGAATCCGGGCGATCCTGAGCGGATCGGCGCGGCCCCGAGTGTGTCGCCCGCGGAGATGCGCGCCTGGGCGGCCATCGTCGAGACCGCGAACATCGTGCAGTTCGCCGCAGACCGCCAGTTGCGGGATGCCGTGGGCCTGACCCTTGCCCAGTTCGAGATCCTGCTCCGGCTCCTCGAGGCGCCAGAGGGGCGGTTGCGGATGACCGACATCGCGGACGCGCTGACGGTGTCCCGCAGCGGGCTCACTTACCAGGTCGCCCGGCTCGAGGCCCTCGGGCTCGTGGAGCGACGCCCGTCACCCGGCGACGAACGTTCCGTCATCGCGCACATCACCGCAGCGGGCCGGGCGGCACTCGCCGCCGGCGGACCGGGATACGTCACGCTCGTGCGTGAGATGCTCTTCGACCGCATCGGGCCGGAGGAACTCGCGACGGTCACCGAGATCCTCGGCGACGTGCGCGCGCAGCTGCGGTCACGTCCGAAGCGGTCGGCGTTCCGGCGTTCCCGCGGCGCTGCCGCTGCGGGGGATTGACCTCCCGGCGCCGCTCACGCCGTCGGGATCAGCTCGGTGCGGGGGCACGGCTGCCCGCCGACGAGATTGAGGCAGGAGGCGAACACGGAGGGGTACGGTTCACTCAGCGAGGATCCGAACCAGGTGTTGTAGAACAGCCAGAAATTCAGGTTTCCGTGCGTCGAGCATCCGCCGCCGTCGCCGTTCGTGTCGGCGAGTGCCGCGGCATCCGGCTGGTACGGGGTGTAGTTGTACAGGTTCGCCGTGGCCTGGTTGCGGATCTGAACCGTAGCCGCGCCGCACGCGGCGTCTGGGTTGTACGCGACGCTGACCGCGCCGACCTTGTAGGCGCGTTCGGGCTCCTGGGTGTACTGCCGGAACTGCCACGCGGCCCGGTAGACCTGGTTGAAGAAGCCGAAGTACTCCGCGGCGCAGTCGGCGGTATCCGGGCAGCCGTAGCCCGTCGCCCGCAGGTAGCCGGATGCGCTGGGCCGGGTCAGCAGGGACTGTTCCTTCTGCAGCAGCACGAGGAGAACCCGCGGGCTGATCGTGCAGGCCTCGGCGACCTTCTCGATGATCGTGCTCGCACGCTCGTTCGGCTCGCCCGCGTACGCAGCGCAGTGTCCGGGGCCCTGCGCGGGTTCGGACACGGTCGACTCGCGGTACTCCCAGAGGCACGGCGACTCGTCGCGTCGCACACAGTTCCGGCCTTCCAGGAAGGACTGCACCTCGTCGGTCGTCATCGCATTGGGGTTGAAGAAGTTGTAGTCACTGATCAGGGCGCCGGCGTCGAAGACGGCGGGATCGGAGGGCGCCGTCCGCGGCACGACGACCGAGCGCACGAGGAAGCCGCCGGCCACGATCGCGGCGACCGTCGCGACGGCGATGAGGATTCGTCGCTGGGAGGCGCGGAGAGGCATGACTCCACCCTAACCGGGCCCGGCAAACGATCGGGGCCGGAGAGGTGCCAGCGCCAGGGCTGACGCGGGGCTGACGGTGCGGGCTGGCCGCGACGGTTCTTCTCGCGGTCGGGGGTGTTTTCCGTCGCGCCCCCTTTGCCGGGAGTAGCGTGGGAGCATGTCAGGCATCGATGCAGACCAGTCTCCAGCTCCCACCGGCAGTATCGTCGTCGGGCACGACGGCTCCGACTATGCGAACCATGCGCTCGCGGTCGCCCTCGACCTCGCCGGGCCGCTCGGCGCATCCGTCGTCGTCGTCCGGGCCTGGTCGATCGACACCGCTCCACGCCCGGCCGACTGGAAGTTCGGCTACGTTTCGCCCCTCACCGACTACGCCGGCGCGGTACGGGAGAAGCTCGAGGCCGATGCCGGGCCGATCGCGGCGCAGCATCCGGGAGTGCCCGTCGAGTACCGGGCGGCGTACGCGACGCCGCTCAGCTGCCTGATCAGCGTTTCCCGCGGCGCACGGATGCTGGTGGTCGGCTCCCGCGGGCGCGGCGGCCTCGCCGGGATGCTGCTCGGGTCGGTCAGTGAACAGTGTGTGCGACACGCGGACTGCCCTGTGCTCGTGGTGCGGCCCGGCGTACCGGCCTGAGCGGCCCCTAGCGTCCGGCCGCGGGGCTCCTGAGGTCGGCGACCGACGCCCGGGGGATGAGTTCCGTCGGGAGTTGGATGTCCTCGACCGGCTGACCCGGTGACTCGATCTCGGCCACGAGCCGTTCGACGGCGAGCTCTCCGAGTTGCTCGACCGGGCGCGCGACGACGGTGATCCCCGGGACCATGTATGCCGCCCACGGGCTGTCGTCGACCGTGACCAGAGACACTTCGCGTCCGATCGCGAGCCCCCGCGAACCCGCGACCTTGAGCACGGACAGCGCCATGTCGTTGTTGGAGGTGAAGATGACCGTGGGTGGGGAGGCCAGGTCGAGCATCTCTGCGACCGCGGCCTCCGATGACTCGGGGACGTCTTCGCTGAAATGCCAGACCTGGTCTTCGGGAGGGATGCCCGCGTCGGCCGCTCCGGCGGCGAAACCATCGGCACGGTCCCTGACGCTCGAGATCAGTGCGGGGGGCCGTGCGGTGGTCTGGCCTGCGATGTTCGCGGCCGTGATCAGGAAGCCGAGCCGGGCGTGCCCGAGGCCGACGGCATTGCGGACCGCCTCCCGCGTGCCGGTGAAGTCGTCAGTCGTGACCGTGGTGACGCCGAGATCGTCCAGGCGACGGTCGGCGAGCACGAGCGGGCGTCCGCCCAGGTTTCCGGCCTCGAGGTGCTCGCTGTGGCCGATTGCGGAGGGGAACACGATGAGGCCGTCGACCTGCTTCTCGAGCAGGGTTTCGATGGCCCCTCGCTCTACGTCCGGGTCCTCGTCGGTGTTGCTGATCAGGACCTGGTACCCGCGTTTTCGCGCGGCATCGACGATGGACTTGGTGGCGCGGTCGAAGAATGCGTTCGTGAAGTCTGCGATGACCACGAGTCCGATCGTGCTGGTCGACCCGGCGCGCATGGCCCTGGCGAGTTCATTGGGGCGGTAGCCGATCTCGTCTGCTGCGCGACGGACGCGTTCCACGGTGGCTGCGGACGTGCGCCCATACCCGGAGAGGGCCCGGGAGGCGGTGGCGCGGGAGACGCCGGCGTGCTCTGCGACGTCGATGATCGTCGGAGCGTGACTTCGTCGTTCAACCATGAACAATCCTCGTAATCGAAACGTTACCGAACAGGCTTGCGCCGCGGTGCTGTGTGCTGCAATCTTATACAAGTTTGCGAGAACGATCTCGCAAACGGCGTGTGCAGTCGCAATTGCAGTGCACCTATGTGTCAAAGGAGACCTCCATGAAGCGTTCGTTCCGAGCGATCACCACCGTCGGCGTCGTAGCCGCATTCGCCATGTCATTGGCCGCGTGCTCGACAACCGCGAGCACGGGAAGCGCGACCACGGCGACCGAAAAGAAGGACATCACCATCGCCTTCGTGATGGGCGCAGAGTCCGACCCGTTCTTCCAGGCCATGAAGGTCGGCGCCGAGGAGGAGGCCAAGGCCCAGGGCGTCAAGCTCATCTGGCAGGGCGACCCGGCCAAGTACTCCGCCGAAACGCAGATCCCGATCGTCGACGCCGTGCTCGCCCAGCAGCCCACCGGCCTCGTGCTCGTCCCGACCGACCCGAAGGCCCTGCAGGCCTCGGTTGCCAAGGCCACAGCGGCCGGCATCCCCGTCGTCAACGTCGACACCCACGTCTCCGACCTCAAGGACGTCGTCAGCTTCATCACCGGCGACAACGCCGACGGCGGTTCCAAGGCCGCCGACGCGCTCGCGACCCAGATCGGCTACAAGTCCGGCGGCTCGTACAAGGTCGTCGTCGGACTCACCAGTGCCACCGCCACGACCAACGTGAGCCGCCTCGACGGCTTCAAGGCCCAGGTCGCCGCGAAGTACCCCGGCGTGGAAATCGTCGACGTCGCCTACTCCGAGTCCAACCCGGAGACGGCTGCCACGAACGTGAGCAACTGGCTGACCAAGTACCCGGACCTGAACGGCATCTTCGCGATCGACGGCACGAACGCCTCCGGCGCGGCCGCCGCGCTCGAGTCGAAGGGCCTCAGCGGCAAGATCGGCCTCGTCGGCTACGACGCATACCCGGACAACGTCGCCAAGATCAAGTCGGGCATCTTCACTGCCCTCGTCGCCCAGGACCCGGCCGCCGAGGCTCGCCTGGCCATCAAGACCCTCGTCGAATTCATCAACACCGGCAAGACGGCGACCGAGCACGAGGTCGTCATCCCCAACGTCGTCCTCGACTCCAAGACCTCTGACGCTGACTTCGCCAAGTACACCTACGTCAAGTAACTGACGCTTCCCGTACTTCACGAAAAGAGCCAGGGAGTCATCATGACCAACAGCAATCAAACCACTGCGCGGAAACCGGGCGTTCCGGCGGAACAGAAGCCGGTTCCGCTCGCTCTCACGGCGCGGATCAGCACCCTCGCGTCGAACCAGAGCACCATCCTGATCGGCGTGATGGTCCTCCTCGTCGTCGTCTTCTCGGTGCTGGAGCCCAAGTTCTTCTCCGCACTGACCGCCAGCAACATCCTCACAGACTGGGGATCGGTCGTCCTGATTGCAGTTGGCCAGACCTTCGTCGTGATCAGCGGTGGAATCGACCTCTCGGTCGGGGCCGTCATCGGTCTCAGCGGAGTCGTGTCGGCCTGGACGATGGCGAACGTCCTCAAGGTCGACCAGACGGTGTCCGGCTCGGACGCGTCGGGCCCGCTCCTCATCGGCACCCTGGTGTCGGTGGGAGTGGGGCTCCTCGTGGGCCTGACCAACGCCTTCCTGATCAACAAGCTCCGGATCGTCCCGTTCATCGCGACCCTGTCGACGATGGGGGCCGCCCTCGGGCTCTCCGTGATCATCTCGAGCGGGCAGCCCATCGGCTCGGCCAACAACTTCGACCTCATCGCCGCGATGGACCCGAAGGTGAACCCGTTGTCGTGGGCCTTGATCGTCGTGATCGTCGTGGTGACCATCGCCGGCCTGTTCCTGCACAAGGCGCGGTTCGGCCTCTACACCTACGCGATCGGCTCGAACACCTTCGCTGCCCGCGGCGCGGGCATCAACGTCGAACGACACCTGACGTTGGTCTACGCGCTCTCCGGGGCCCTGGCGGGCCTCGCCGGGATGTACGTCTACCTGCGCCTCGGTGCCGGCTCGCCGTCATCGGGAACGGGGCGTGAACTCGACGCCATCGCCGCGGTCGTCATCGGCGGCGCATCCCTGATGGGGGGCATCGGCCGGATCTGGGGCACCGTGCTCGGTGCGCTCATCCTCTTCACGGTGCAGTCCGGCCTGATCATGGTCGGCGTCGCACCCGACTGGAAGAAGGTCGTCGTGGCCATCCTGATCGCCGCGGCCGTCGCTGCGCAGACGCTGCAGAGCAAGAACGGAAGAAAATAATGACCGGCGAAGTGATCTACGAAGTCAAGAACGTCTCCAAGCGCTACGGGTCGGTCGTCGCCCTCGATGGTGCGAGCCTCAAGCTGCACGCCGGCGAGGTGCTCGGCCTGGTCGGCGACAACGGCGCGGGCAAGTCGACGCTCGTCAAGGTCCTCTCGGGGGCTCACCAGCCCAACGGCGGGAAGATCTACCTCGACGGCGTCGAGCGCACCTGGGGTTCGCCCCGGGAGGCGCTCGAGGCCGGCGTCGAAACCCTCTACCAGGACTCGGGGCTCGCCCCGCACCTGACGGTGTCGCAGAACGTGTTCCTCGGCCGGGAGAAGACCGTCAAGGGAATCTTCGGCACGATGGGCTTCCTGGCCCGCAAGGAGATGGAGCACGACGCCCACGAGGACCTCGAGCGCGTCGGGATCGCCGTTCCGGCATCCGACCGCCCGGTGTCCCAGCTTTCCGGCGGTCAGCGCCAGGCCGTGGCGATCGGCCGCGCCGTGGCGTGGGCGCGCCGTGTGATCATCCTCGACGAGCCGACCAACCACCTCGGTGCACGGCAGGCCGGCGAGGTGCTGCATGTCATCAAGGCCGCGAAGGCGAAGGGGCTCGGCGTGATCTTCATCTCGCACACCCTGCCTCATGTGCTCGAGGTCACCGACCGGGTCGTCGTGCTGCGGCTCGGCAAGATCGTCATGGATGCCCCCACCTCGGAATTCGACGGGGATCGCCTGATCGGTGTGCTCACCGGAACCATCCAGACGGTCAGGGTCGAGGGCGACTGACCCGCCGGTCGGACGCTCCGGGAAGCAAACGAAGCAGCCCCCTGGCGGCGCACTGCAGACACTCGCAGTGCTCCGCCCGGGGGCCGTCTTCGTGTCCTGAGACCGTGCGCGCTGGTCTCAGACGCTCGTGCGGAGCAAACCCCCGACATCCGTTTCCGCCCCGCCCGCTGCGGCGCGATTGGCCTCCAGCCAGGCGGTCAGGTCGGCGGCGGACAGGGGACGCGAATAGAGGTAGCCCTGCACCCCACCCGTGCCGAGGGCCTCGAGGAGACGTTGCTGGTCAAGCCGCTCAACGCCCTCTGCGACCGTCGCGACGCCGAGCTGGGCGCACAGCCGAACGATCGCCTCGATGACGGAGCGGTCGAAGGGATTGGACACCGCGCCGGCGACGAAACTCATGTCGATCTTCACGATGTCGACGGGGAGCGCGCGCAATGACGTCAGGGAGGCATAGCCCGTGCCGAAGTCGTCGATTGCGATCCCGACGCCGAGCGCTCCGATCGCGCGGAGGCGACCGATCGCGGCGGGGGAGTCCAGTACGACGGTCTCGGTGAGTTCGATGATGAGATCCTTCGCGAGGGTCCCGGTGTCGGCCAGGCAGCCGATGATCGAGTCGACGAACCCCTCGCAGTCGAGCTCGTGGGCCGAAACGTTCACGTGCACGGCCATCGGCGCTCCAGGATTGGCCGTCCGCCATGCCGCGGCGTCGAGGCAGGCGCGTCGCATCACGAAAGCGCCGATACCGATGATCGCTCCGGTCCGCTCGGCGATGTCGATGAAGTCGCCGGGGAAGAGCAGGCCGCGTTCCGGGTGTTGCCAGCGGACGAGGGCCTCGACGGCGGTGCACTGCAGCCCGGGGAGATCGAGGATGGGCTGGTAGTGCACGACGAGCTCGTCGGCGGCCGCCGCGGCCGCGAGCTGCCATTCGAAGGTGACCCTGGGATTGTCCACGCGGAGGAGGCCAGGCTCGAAGACCTGGACGCGGTTCTTGCCATTGGCCTTCGCCGCGTACATCGCCACGTCCGCCTGGTGCACCAGATCCTCGATGTCGATCCCTGCTGCTGCTGTGGCGATGCCGATGCTGACGCCGACCTGCGCGGTGTTCCGCTCGAGGGTCACCGGTTCGGCAATCGACCTGCCCAGGGCTGTGGCGATGCAGAGGGCATCGGAATCACTCTTGCCGGCCAGGATGATGGCGAACTCGTCGCCACCGAGCCTGGCGCAGATGGCATTGCTCCCGGTGTTTGACCGCATCCGCTCGGCGACCTCGATGAGGAGTTCGTTTCCGGCCCGGTGTCCGAGAAGGTCGTTGACGTCCTTGAAATCGTCGAGATCGAGGAAGAAGATGTGGACGCCGCTGGCATCGTCTACCGTGCCCAGGATCGCGGTGAGCTTGGCCATGAACGACGCACGGTTGTTGAGACCGGTAAGCGGGTCCGAACTGACCTGGACCGTGAGCTCCCCCTGGACCGTACTGTTGCGGAGGGCGAGCGAGACCTGGTTGGAGAGCGCCCGGACCGAAACGAGGGCCTCCGCCGGGATCGTGCCGGGGGCTCCCACAAGAATCCACGTATTCGCCTGGGCATTCGAGGCGAGGCAGGCCCACGCCAGGGGGGTGCCGACGGCTGCATCGAGTGGGAGGGAGTCGACGTCGGTCGCGCTGGCGTCTTTTCCATTGGAGGCAGACGTGATGACGGTGCCGGGCAGTTGCGCAGGCAGCGAGTCGAACTGGCCGGTCGCGCCGTCGACGCGCAGGACAGGGCCGTCGCGCATGACCCGCAGGACGCGCAGTCCGGGGGTGGCGAGGCAGAGTTCCTGCGTCGCAGCCCAGCCGATGACCAAGATATCCGCCTCGTCGATGACTCCGAGGAGCAGGGTTCCAGTCGCCGAAAGCTCACGGTCGCGTCGCATCGACTGTTCGCGGGAGACCAGCACCATGCTCAGTTGCCGCACGATCACGACGGTGAGGAACAGGGTCGGAATAGTGCCGAGCACCACCACCGGTGGCGTCATCGCTGCGGACCCGTTGACCGGAACCCACAGCACGACCGTGATGACGAGTGCAAGCGAATACAGCGAGCAGCGGATGAATGACCTCGCCGTGGAACCGTAGAGTCCGCGCAACCAGATGGCCCCGAACATGACCCCGAGGACGATCATCGGGTCGGGCAGTGTCAGTGCGAGCGCCACGAACGCGACGAAGTCGATCAGGTCGAGTGCGAGCGGAATCCTTCTGAGGATGAACGCGGAACACCACGAGGCGATCAGGGCGACCGCGGCCGTGAGCGCGACCAGGAGAACTCCGTTGGTGTCCGAGGCGACGATGATCGGAACGGTGAGCAGAACTGAGGCCACCGCGAACCACGTGAAGAGCCACCGGGTGCCCTCCGTCATGCAATCCGGGCGGCGGAACGGATTCCATAGCGCGGTGAAGAAGTGGTGTTGTTGTATCGCGGTCATGCGAGGCCGGGTCCTGTCAGTGTGTAGGCCGGCGAACCCGAAGGTCCCGTGCCTTTGCGACCCCGCCTTTCGACGGGTGTGCCTGTATGAGACCGCAATATTTGAAGCGTTTTCACACAGGGCCAGCCTAGCCTCCGCGTTGGGGGGGGCCTGGCCGGAAGGAGCACCCATCCGTGTCGGGTAAACTCGAATGTCGGATTTGAGGGGTGTTTCGGTGGTCGACCTGGAGCTTGAACGGGAACAGAACTACGTGGCAACGCTGTACGCGCGTCTGGACGCGCTGCAGCGGGAGGCCGAGGACCAGCTGACGGCGGTGCGGTTGCTCGACGTCGGCGGAAATCATCAGACCCGCTCCGAGCGGGACACCTTTGCGCGCCTCTACGAGGACCGGATCGTGCAGTTGCGGGAGATCGACGACCGGCTGGCGTTCGGCCGGCTCGAACTGGCCGCGGACGACGCGAGCGGCGACTCCGTGTTCCGCTACATCGGCAGGGTCGGGCTGCGCGACGAAGACTTGCAGCCGATGCTGCTCGACTGGCGGGTGCCGCAGGCGAGCGCGTTCTACCAGGCGACGGCCGCGACCCCGCTGGGAGCCAGGGCCAGGCGCCACCTGCAGTCCAGGGGGCGGACCATCATCCGGATCGAGGACGAGATCCTCGACGCCGAACGCCTCGGCGGAGAACCCTCAGAACATCAGGGGGAGGGAGCGTTGCTCTCCGCGCTGACCGCCCAGCGCACCGGGCACATGCCCGACATCGTCGCGACCATCCAGGCGGAACAGGACCGGATCATCCGCTCTGACCTCGCCGGAGTGCTCGTCGTCCAGGGCGGGCCGGGCACGGGGAAGACCGCCGTCGCGCTGCACCGTGCGGCGTACCTGCTCTACACGCATCGCCATCGCCTGAAGCACAACGGGGTGCTCATCGTGGGGCCGTCCCGCTCGTTCCTGCAGTACATCGAGGCGGTGCTGCCGTCGCTCGGCGAGACCGGGGTGGTTCTCTCAAGCGTGGGGCAGCTGTACCCGGGCGTCGAGGCGACCCGCGAGGACGTCCCCGCCGTCGCGGCGCTCAAGGGCCAGGCTTTCATGGCCGCGCTCATCGCCCATGCGGTGCGCTCCCGGCAGCGGATCCCGGTGGGGACCCGTCAGCTCGAGGTCAACGGCGACAAGATCACCCTGGCCCCGCAGCTCGTGGCGAACGCGATCGCCAAGGCGCGCGAGGGCGGCAAGCCGCACAACCTCGCGAGGGTCACCTTCGTGAAGACCGCGATCGGCGCGCTCGCGCGCGACTGGCTGCGCCAGCTGCAGCAGGGCGGCGCCTCGATGGACGAGTCCGACCTGCCGATGCTGCGCGAAGACCTGCGGCTCGCCCAGGACGTGCGCGTCGCGCTCAACACCGCGTGGCTGCCGCTCACCCCCGAGAAGCTCGTGCAGGATCTCTACGCACGCCCGCAATGGCTCGCCGAGCTCACCCCGGGCTGGAGTGCGGAGCAGAGGGCGCTCCTGCACCGGGCCAGGGACGCCGAGTTCACGATCGCCGATATCCCGCTGCTCGATGAGGCGGCCGAGCACCTCGGCGAGTACAACGTCGTCGACGCCGTCCAGAAGCGCGAGCAGAAGGAACAGCGCAAACGCGACATCGAGAATGCCGAACTCGCAATCGCGAACATGGACGTGAAGGGTCTCGTCAACGCGCGCGCCCTGGCAGACAACTTCGCCGAGCTCGGCGACCGGGCCACGACCGCCGAGCGTGCGGCCGTCGACCGCACCTGGACATACGGCCACGTCGTCGTCGACGAGGCGCAGGAACTCTCGCCGATGCAGTGGCGGCTGCTGCTGCGCCGGGGGCCGCGCCGGTCGTTCACGGTCGTCGGCGATATCGCGCAGGCCGCATCCGCCTCAGCATCCGGCAGCTGGAAGGAGGCGCTCGCGCCCATCCTCGACGCCTCCCTCGAGGCCGGGCGCTGGCGCCTCGAGGAACTGACCGTGAACTATCGCACACCCCGCCAGATCGCGACCGCCGCCGAGGAGATGGCGATCGCGCACGGGCTGCCGGTGACGCCCTCGCGGGCGGTTCGCGCGAGTGAGTGGCCGATAACCGTCGAAGCGGATGTCGCGGCAGCGGTTCACCGCGAGCGCGCGCTGCGTGCGGGCGGTACCCTCGCCGTGATCGCTGCCGATGCGGCGCTTGAGGCCGTCGGGGCGGAGCTCTCGGCGGAGTTCGGGGACCGTGTAGGTCTCGGCGCCCTCGGGCTCGGCAGGGAGATCGCACTCCTTGGGCCTCGCGACGCGAAGGGCCTCGAGTTCGACGCCGTGATCGTCGTGGATCCCGCAGGCATCGTGGCCGCCTCGGAGCGCGGGGCCGGATCGCTGTACGTCGCCATGACCCGCGCGACGCAGCGTCTCTACCTCGTCGCCGACCTGAACTCCGCGCTGCCCGCCGGCCTCACCCGCTGACCCTCGCCCGCTGAGCCTCACCTTCGCGCGGCTCGTGAAGTTCCGCGAGAGTGCACTTTTGGCCCTTAAACCACGGGTTTAAGGGCCAAAAGTGCGCTCTCGCGGAAGGGACGGGACGGGACCGCGCCGGGCGGGCGAGGCGGCGGGGTCAGGGGCTGGGAGCCTCGAAGTAGAGGTGGGCGTGCGCCCGGCATCCGTCGTTGAAGGGCGCCGCGCAGTGCGGGCAGCGTGTCGCGGCACGGTAGTCGGTGATGCTCAGGGTTCGGCGGCAGGCTCCGCAGAGGATCGCCTGCTCCGCCCAGAGCGCGACCGGCCACTGCCGCGCGGCATGATCGGCCGCGGCGGCGTGGCAGAGGTGGCAGGGGTAGAACCGGCGGCAGCAGTAGAACCGGATCGCGACGACATCCGCCGCCGTGTTGTAGTGAACGCACCGCGTCTCGTCGTCGACGGTCTCGCCGAACACCTCGAGGTCGGTCGTGCCCAGCTGTTTTCGGCCCGGTGGCTGCACCAGCGGCCGCCTACTTCTTGGCGGCTGCGGTGACCTGGTCCTGGACGAAGGTGGAGAACACCGTCGCGTCGGTCAGGGAGCCGGTGTAGGCGACGCCGTTGACGAGCACGGTCGGGGTTCCGGCGACCTTGGTGAGGGTCGTCGAGTTGGGCAGCGGGCCGGCGAGGGCGCGCTTGGTCGCATTGCCGACCCAGGACTTGAAGGCACCGTCAGTGATGCACTTCGTGATGCCGGCGTCCGTGGCTCCCGCGGTCGTGACCAGGCTCACAAGTTCCTGATCCGTCAGGCCGGCGGTGCTCTCAGCGGGTTGCTGGGCGAACAGGGCGGCGTTGACGGCCGGGAATGCGGCGGGCTGGTAGTTGGCCACGCACACGGCGGCGTTCGCTGCCCGGGTCGAGTACTTCGTCCCGGCCGAGTTGGCGTCGAGGATGGAGATCGGGTGGTACTCGAGCGTCGCGTTGCCCGCGGTGACCCAGGAGTTGATCGCGGTGCCGTTGGTGGTCTCGAACTGGCCGCAATAGGGGCACAGGTAATCGGCGTAGACGACGATGTTCGCAGTGCTCGTGAGCTTGGTCTGGTCGGTCGCGACCGGCGTGGCGTCCGCGGCGAGGGCGGCCGTCGGGACGGCGGTGATGGTCGTTCCGTCGCCGGTGAGCAGGACCCCATCGCTGGCCATGTTCAGCGGGCCGGCGGCCGCGGGGCCGTTGCTGTTCACGATGACGAGGGCGACGACGACGGCGATCGCAACCAGTCCGGCACCGATGCCGCCTCGCAGGAACAGCTTGTTTCGCTTGTCCTTCTTCTGCTGGGCTTCACGCATCAAGCGGGCGCTCTCCCGTGCCGCATCGCGGCGGTCCTTCTTCGGGGGCGTGCCTTTGCCGGGGAGGTTGCTGTTCATAGACCCTGTACACCGTTTCGTCGCGAGTGACTTATCGAATCTAGGTTAGGCCGTCCACCTCCACGCCCCGTGCCATCGGGCTGGGAGCCAGCTGTGAGGAGGGTTAGAACCAGGTGCTGAGGTGCGGCGGCTGCCCTGAGCGGAATGCGGCGTCGACCTGCGTCGCGGCATCCTCCGTGTGCTCGGTGACTCTGCCGGCGCGGCTCAGCACGACGGCGCTCGGGCCGCCCAGGTACAGGGCGGAGAGGGCGGCGACCGAGAGGCTGAGGTGGGCCGCTCCCGCCGGGGTGGCCTCGGCCGCGGCGAGCGGATGCGCCGAGCCGGCACCGTCTGGAGAGACAGTGAGCAGGAACTCGCCCCCTGCGATGCCGAGGTCGTCGGAGACATCGAGGAGGAAGACGCCGGGTGCGGCGTATCGGCGGTGCTCGAGTGCGGCAGGCACGTCGAGGAGGCGCAGCCAGAGGTGGTCGCGTTCGGCGGAGGCGCGCACGGCCCGCGGGTTCTCGAGCTGCCAGACGAGGGGCTCCGCGGTACTCCGGAGCGGGGCGGAGACCTCTCCGATGAGGTCGAGGTCGAGCAGGAAGCGCCAGAGTGCTGTGTATGCCGCGTCGGTCGCCGCGACCAGGTCGACGACGTCGAGCCGACCAGGGTAGGCGTCGCCCTCGAGCGTGACGCTGTAGACCGCGAATCCCTTCGGTCGGCCGGTCGGGTCGTCGAAGCGCACCGTCTGCCGCGTCGGGGTGGCGGCGGTCGTCGGGGTCGGGGCTGCCGCCTCGGACGGCTCGGCCAACGCGGGGGTCGTGAGTCCGAGGATCTGGTCCCAGAGGCTGTCGCGACGGTCGACGTCACCGGCGCCGCGCCTTCTGGCGGCTTCGAAGATCGCCGGGGCGTCGTGGCGCAGCGATTCGGGGGAGACGAAGTGCAGCCGCCCCATGTCCGTCGGGGCTGCCGGGGCCGGCCGGGCGTCGCCGGTGGTGATGGTGATGCTTGCCTGGTGCGCGGCCGGCCCGAACCCGTATCGCGCGTAGATAGTGGCCTCCGACACGGTGAGCATGGCGAGTGGCAGGCCGAGCCCGTGCGCGGTGCGGAGCTCGGCGGTGAGCAGGGCGCGGGCGAGGCCTCTGCGGCGGTGCGTCGGCGAGACGGTGACCGAGCTGATCGCCCAGGCGGGCAGCGTGCCGCCGCCGGGGACGCTCAGGCCCATCGGCCAGGACCGCACCGTCGCGACCGGGGTGAGCGGATCGGCAGCGGTCGCGTCGAGGACGGCCGTCACGCGATCCCCTGCGGTGTTCGCCAGGCGGCGGACAAGTTCGTTGTCGTCGGGCGCGCCCTCGTGGAAGCCGCGCGCTGTCGCGCGGTGCCAGTATCGCCGGGCCTCGGTGTCTGCGGCGTCGATCAGGCGCAGTTCGAGGCCGCCGATCGCGAGCACGGCCGCCGATTCCTCGTCGATGGGCGTGCGTGCGAAGTCGGGTGCCGTGTAGTCGTTCACGGCCCTACTGTACTGGCCGGGGACCGGCCGGAGTCAGCTCGCGACGGTCGCGGCTGGCGTCCCGGGCCCGGGGACCGGAGGGACGAGCGCTCGTGCGACGGCCGCGCGGCCGACGGCGGCGAGGGACTCCGGCCCCGCCTCGGAGCCGATCTCGCCGCGTGGCACGGTCGCGAAGCCGAGGGAACGCTCGCCGAGTACGATCACCCGGCCACCGCCGGCCTCGAAGGAGCGCAGCTCGTCCGTGAGCGGAGTGCCGTCCGTGTCATCGGGGGACGGCGGTCCGGCGAGGATCAGGATCCGGGGGCGCTGCCCGCGCAGGGATCGGACGAGTGCGAGTTCACGGTCGGGGTCGCCGGCCGTGACGGTCACCGTGACGGTGAGTCCGGCATCCGCTGCCGCGTCGATCACGCCGGATGCCAGGAATGCGTCGCGCGGGTCCGCGATGTCGGTGACGACAAGGGCGACCGTCCGGGTGCTTCCCGTGGCAACGGCCTGCGCCGAGAGGTTGGGAGTGTAGCCGAGCTGGGCGGCGGCCGTGAAGACCCGGTCGCGGTAGTCCCCGTTGACGGTGCGGGTGCTGCCGTTCAGGGCACGCGACGCGGTGGCGAGGGACACGCCAGCCGCGGTGGCCACGTCGAGCAGGGTGGGTAGCCTGGATGACGGACTCATCGGTCCATCCCCTTCCTGGGGACTGGCGGGCCGGTTCGCGGTTCGGGTCGCGGTTCGGCAGGTGCTTGTCATTGTGGCACGCCGGGCGCGGGGAAGGCGTGTGCGGGCCTGAGACTCTCCTGCGGAACCGGGAATTCCCCCCGGTTGCGGGGCGACCGGGGGGAATTCTGCCTGCCGGCAGTGGCTGCCGGGCGTTCGGAACCTAGTTCAGCGCGAGTGCCGACCAGGAGACCGGCGGCAGGATGACGGTGAGGACCCCTTCGGTGAGCAGCACGCCGTCGAGGGGCTTCAGGCCGACCCGATTCTGGTCGGCGAGTGTGTTCCTGGCGTAGGCATCCGCATCGTGCAGGGTGACCGCTTCGGTGAGGAGCGTCGCGTCGAGGCCGGAGACGTCGATCGACACCTCGATCGACTCCGTCTGGCTGCGGTTCACGAGGAAGACGGCGGATGCGCCCGTCTCGGCATCGAAGGTCGCGACGGCGTCGACGAGGGGCGCTGCACCGTAGAGGGCCGTGTCATAGGTCCCGGCATCGATCCGGGGCTTCAGCACGACGCCGCGGGCGAGCCTCGAGGTCACCGAGAACGGGAAGAACGTGGTCTGGCGCCAGCTCGCCCCGCCCGGCTCGGTCATGATCGGCGCGATGACGTTGACGAGCTGTGCGAGAGAAGCGGATCCGACCCTGTCGTGGTTCTGCAGGAGCGTGATCAGCAGGTTGCCGAGCACGACGGCGTCGGCGACGGAGTAGACGTCCTCGAGCTGCCGCGGCGCGTGGCGCCACTCCTCGTTGACCTCCTCCGAGGCCTGGTGCTCGTCGAGGTACCAGATGTTCCACTCGTCGAAGGAGAGCTGGATGGTCTTCTCGCTGCGGAGCTTGTACTTGACGTGGTCCGCCGTGGCCTTCACCGTCTCGATGAAATAGGTCATCTCGAGGGAGGACGCGAGGTACGAAGCGAGGTCTCCCTTGCGCTCCTGGTAATAGGCGTGGCAGGAGACGTAGTCGACGTACTCGTAGCTGTGCTCGAGCACGACCCGCTCCCACTCCCCGAAGGTCGGCATCGCAGAACCGGAGGAGCCGCAGACGACGAGCTCGAGGCCCTTGTCCGCGGTCTTCATGGCGGATGCGGTGCGAGCCGCGATCTTCCCGTAGTCGTCGGCAGACATATGGCCGATCTGCCAGGGTCCGTCCATCTCGTTGCCGAGGCACCACATCCGGATGTCGTACGGCTCGACCGCGCCGTTCCGGATTCGTTGCTCGCTGAGCGCGGTCCCGTCGGGCTGGTTGGCGTATTCGAGAAGGTCGAGGGCGGCGTCGATGCCGCGGGTGCCGAGGTTGACGGCCATCATCAGCTCGGAGTCCGTCAGGGCGCACCAGCGGGCGAACTCCTCGAGGCCGACCTGGTTGCTCTCGAGCGAGTGCCAGGCGAGGTCTCGGCGCACCGGTCGGTCCGCGCGCGGTCCGACGCCGTCCTCCCACTTGTACCCGGAGACGAAGTTGCCGCCGGGGTAGCGGATGGTCGTCGAGCCGAGCTCCTTGACGAGGTCGACGACGTCGAGCCGGAACCCGTCGGCGTTGGCGGTCGGGTGGCCGGGTTCATAGATGCCGTCATACACGCACCGGCCGAGATGTTCGACGAAGGAACCGAAGATCCGGCGGTTGATGGGTGCCACGACGGCTGAGCGGTCGATGACGATTGTTGCCTGTGTCACGCGAGGAAAGTCCTTTGGAATCGAGATGAGTGGAAGAGGTGCGGATGCTTACTTGACGCTGCCGAGGGAGAGCCCGCCCTGCCAGTACTTCTGCAGCGTGAGGAAGGCGATGATGAGCGGGATCACGGAGACCAGTGCTCCGACGATGACGATGGTCCAGAGCGACTGCCCGCCGGTGTTGACGCCGGCCTGGGTCTGCAGGGCGCCGAGCCCGACGGTGACGGGGAACAGGTTCGGGTTGGAGAACATCACGAGCGGCAGGAAATAGTTGTTCCAGGTGCCGACGACGCTGAGCAGCAGCACGGTGACGAGGGCCGGGCGGAGCAGGGGGAGTGCGACGCGGAAGAAGATCCGCAACTCGCCGGCCCCGTCCATCCTTGCGGCGTCGATCATCTCGTCCGGGATCGCATCCTGGGTGTAGACCCGCATCAGGTAAACGCCGAAGGGATTGAGCATGGACGGCAGGATCACCGCCCACATCGTGTTCGTCAGGTGGGTCGCGCTGAACATCACGAACATCGGGATGACGAGGGCCGTCGCGGGGACCATGACCGAACCGAGCACCAGGGCGAAGAACGGGGTGCGCCCGGCGAAGCGGTACTGCGCGAAGCCGTAGCCGGCGAGCACCGAGATGACGGTCGCGCCGATGCCGCCGGTGAGGGCGTAGAGGAACGAGTTGCCGAGCCAGTGCCAGTACAGCCCGTTCGAGTACGTGAACAACAGCTGGATGTTGTCGATCAGGTTGAACTTCCCGAACCAGAGCGGGCTGGTGTCGCCGCTGAAGAGCGTCGCCTGGTCCTTGGTGCTCGCGACGATGAGCCACCAGAACGGAAGCGCGAAATAGAGGATGAGGCCGACGAGGACGAGGTGCGGCAGGACGCGACGCCCGCCGGCCCGGCTGGCCTCGCGGGAGGCATGGGACCGCCGCTTCTCCGGTCGCGGTGAGGTGGTCGAAACGAGCACGGTCATGAGTTCAGTCCGCTCTTTTTACGGGTGAAGTGCAGGAAGATATAGGAGCCCACGAAGACGACGAGCCCGAGGGCGAACGAGATCGCCGAGGCGTAGTTGAATTGCGAATAGGAGAACGCGAGCGTGTATGCGTAGATGTTCGGCGTGTACGAGGCGGTGATCGATCCCGACGCCATGCTCCGCAGGATCTGGGGCTCCGTGAAGAACTGCAGGGTTCCGATCAGGGCGAAGACCAGGATCAGGACGAGCGAGGACGAGATCATCGGGATCTTGATCCGGAGCGCGGTCTGCCAGGCGTTGGCGCCGTCGATCTTGGCCGCCTCATAGATCGAGGTGTCGATGCCCTGGAGCGCCGCGTAGATGATGATCATGTAGTAGCCGGCCCACTGCCAGGTCACGACGTTCACGAGGCTGCCGAAGATGTTGTCCGGCGACAGCAACTGCGGCGCGTTGAGGCCGAACCAGCCGGCGACCTCTGCGGCGGGGCCGAAGCTCGGGCTGTAGAGGAAGCCCCACATCAGGGCGCCGATCACGGCGGGAACCGCGTAGGGAACGAAGATCATCAGCCGTGAGAACTTGGAGAACCGGCTCGTGATCGAGTCGAGCAGCAGGGCAGCGCCGAGCGAGACGAGCATCTGGATCGGGATCAGGATGATCGAAAACCGCACGACGAGCCAGACACCCTCGAGGAAGAGAGGATCGGTGAAGGCCTTGGCGTAGTTGTCGAGGCCGACCCAGTGCGTGCCCGTTGCCACGGTCTTGTTCTGCAGACTGAGGATGAAGGCGTAGACGAGGGGCGTGAGGAGGAAGAGCACCAGGAAGACGGCGAAGGGGGCCACGAAGAGCCACCCCCAGCGTGCACGCCGGGCGCTGACGCCCGATCCGAGCCGGCCGGGTTTTTTCAGGAAAGCACGGTCCGGGGTGACGGAGCGTCTCTCGATGGTTGAGGACAACATTGTTCCTTTCCAGGGGCCGGGTGGTCGGCCGGTGCGTGAGCCCGGCCGACCACCGTGGGTCCGGGTTATTTGACCGTGTACCCCTGTGAGGTCGCGTACTCCGTGACGGCCTTCTGGTACGTCGCGAGGGCATCCGCCGGCGTGGCGGCACCGCTCGAGACCGAGTTGACGGCCTCGGTGAGCTTGTCGTACGCGAGGTTCTGGAACGGGCTGACCTGGAAGCCGCTGTAGTCGTTCGCGGCGGCGAGGAAGACGTCCTTGTTGATCTGCTGGCCGCCGAAGAAGTCGTAGGCGCGATCGGTGAAGTACGAGGAGGTCAGGATCGGCTTCCAGAGCGGGAAGAGTGCGGCCTTTTCAATGCCGAGCTTCCAGGCCTCTTCGGTTCCGAAGATGTCCTTCGCGACGGTCGCGGCGGCATCCTTGTCCTTGGCCTGGCTCGTCACAGAGAAGGCCGATCCGCCGATGTTGACCTGCTTGGGCGTTTCGCCTGCCCACTGCGGGATCGGGGCAGCCTGCCAGACGGCACCGCTCTCGGCGCCGGTGAACCCGGCGAGGTAGCCGGGCAGCCAGGCCGCCGCGATCGTCGAAGCGTATGTGCCGTCGACGAGGTGCGTGTTGTAGTCGGTCGTCGACGCGTCCTCTGTGCCGACAAGGCCCTTGGAGACCAGGTCCTGCCAGTAGGTGAGGACCTTGAGGCTCGCGGCGTCGTTCAGGTCGACCGTGACGTTCGTTCCGTCGACGGTATAGGGAATCGAGCCGGCCTGCGCGAAGAGCGCCTGCTGGTATGCCCGGCCATTGCCGGCGAAGTCGGTGATCATCGAGGTCGATCCGGCATCCTTGAGGGCCTGCGCGGCGGCCGCGTATTCTTCCCAGGTCGTCGGAACCGCGATGCCGTACTTGTCGAAGATGTCCTTGCGATAGAGCATGCCGACCGGTCCGCCGTCGACGGGGATGGCGTAGACGCCTGCCCCGCTGGACTCGTCGGCCCAGGCGCCCTCGGAGTAGTTCTGCTTGATGTCGGCCGTGTAACTCGTCAGGTCGGCGAGGGCGTCCCGCGGGATGTAGCTCTGCACGACCTCGGTCTCGAGCATGATGACATCGGGAGCACCCGAGCCGGCCTCGATGGCCGTCGAGAACTTGGTGTACTCGTCATTGCCCGCACCGACGTTGGTCCAGCAGACCTGCACCTTGTCATGCGTGTTGTTGAACAGGTCGACGACCGATTCGAATTCGGGATACCACGCCCAGACGTTGACCACGGTTGCGGCAGAGTTGACGATCTTGTTTTGGCAGCTTGCTTCGGCCGCCCCGGTTGAGCAGCCGCTGAGCGTTGCGGCGAGCATGATGGCGACGCCCCCCGTTGCCAGAATCTTTTTCACTTGTGTTGGTCCATTCCCGGTGTGCAGACACCCTTGTCTCGGTATTGGCGACGGGATCCGCTGAGCCGATCGCATCGTTTACATCGTTGTAAGTAAACGATGTAACTAGATTCTGTCGAGGCGGACATCGATTTGTCAAGCGGTCTGACCCAGATCGTCACAGGCTGCCGTGATCAGGCCGGATCCCGCCCACCGCCTGCCATACAACGTTGTACTATGCGAGGAGACGAACGCTGCTGCGAACGTCGCCCGAATCGGAAGGGGCTCCATGGCGGCAACACTGCACGATGTGGCACAAATCGCCGGAGTCTCGATCAAGACCGTCTCCAACGTGATCAACGATCACCCCCACATTCGCCCCGCCACCAAACAGCGGGTGCTCGAGGCCATCGCCGAGCTCGACTACCACCCCAATCTCTCGGCACGCAGCCTGCGTTCCGGACGGACGGGCATGATCGGCCTCGCCCTCCCCGAGTTGTCCCTGAGCTACTTCGCCGAGCTCGCGGATGCCGTGATCCGCTCGGCGGAGCGCCATGGCGTCACCGTCCTGATCGAACAGACCGGGGGAGACCGGGACCGGGAGATCGGCCTGCTCTCGAGCCCCCGGCGCCAGCTCACCGACGGCCTGATCTTCAGCCCTCTCGGCATGGGCAACGACGACGCGGACTTCCTGCGGGTCGGCTACCCGCTCGTGCTGCTCGGGGAGCGGATCTTCAAAGGGCCGACCGACCACGTCACGATGCGCAACGTCGATGCCGCGAGGGCGGCGACCGAACACCTGATCCGGCGGGGACGGCGCCGGATCGCGGTGGTCGGTGCGCACGAGGGCGAAGTGATCGGCTCGGCCGGCCTGCGCCTGCGCGGGTACCGGGAGGCCCTCGAGGCCGCCGGAATTCCCTTCGACCCCGCCCTGATCGGGTTCACGACCCTGTGGCACCGCTCGAACGGCGCCACAGCGACGCGGGAGCTGCTCGCCTCCGGCGTGGAGTTCGACGCCGTGTTCGGACTCAACGACACCCTGGCCCTCGGCGCCATGCGCGTGCTCCAGCAGGCTGGGCTGCGCATCCCGGAGGACGTGGCGCTGATGGGCTTCGACGATCTCGACGAGACCCGGTACAGCCTTCCGACGCTCTCGACGGTCGATCCCGGGAGGGCAGAGATCGCCGAGACCGCCGTGCGGGTGCTGCTCGAACGGATCAATGCCACCGCCCCGGAGGCGCCGAGAGAGTTCCTGGCCGACTTCCGGGTGATCGAGCGTGAGTCCTCGGGATCGCGCGAACCGGTGACCGTGCCCGGGGCATCCGAAGAGCGAGGACAGGAATCATGACGAGCGAGACCACGACGGCGGGACCCAACCCTGCGCCGAGCGGCGAGCAGTACGAGATCGCGGGACACGGCTACCGCGCGGTCGTGACCGAGATCGGCGCGTGCCTGCGCCTGCTGCAGTACGAGGGGCGCGACCTGGTCGTGAGCTTTGACCGGGACGAGGCCATGGTCGGCTTCCGGGGCGCTCTCGCGGCACCCTGGCCCAACCGGATCGCGGACGGTCGCTACCCGGTAGACGGAGTGGCCGTGCACGTGCCGGTCAACGAGCCGTCGCGGGACTGCGCGCTGCACGGGCTCGTGTTCGACCGGGCCTGGCGGCTGCTCGCGCAGGCTCCCGGCGAGGTCGTGCTCGGACTCAGGCTGCCCGCCGGTCCCGGCTATCCTTTCCAGCTCGACTTCACGGCCCGGTACGCGCTCGCCGCGGATGGACTGACGACCACGATCGAGGTGTGCAACTCCGGAGCGGGCACCGCGCCGTATGGCGTGTGCCCGCATCCGTACCTGCGCGCGGGGGATTCCCCGCTGGACAGCTGGACGCTCAGGCTTCCGGCCGACCGGTTCCTCGAGGTCACACCGGACCGGCTGCTGCCGGTCGGAGTCGTCGACGTCGCGGCCGGCGACGGTGCCTTCGACTTCCGGGAGCCCCGGGTGCTGGGTGCGACGGAGATCGATCACGCGTTCACGGGCATCATCCAGGACTCCGGCGGGCGCGCGACACTCGAACTGCGGGAGGCCGACGGACGCGGTGTGGCCATGAGCTTCGGGCCGGAATGCCCGTGGCTGCAGGTGCACACCGCGGACCTGCCGCTCCCAGGGGTCACCCGGCTCGGCCTCGCGGTGGAGCCGATGACGTGCCCTCCTGACGCGTTCAACTCCGGCATCGACCTCGTTCGTCTGGCGCCAGGAGACACCCACGAGGCGAGCTGGCGGATCAGCGCGCTCTGACCCGGCAGGCGGGGTGGGTCGGAGCAGGTGGGTCAGACGCGGTGGGCGGCGTACTGCGAGCGGATCACGGGGCGGAAGTCGATCGCCGGCTCCGCCGCGAGCGAGATGCGCCACTCCGGTCGCGCTCCCGTCAGCGCCCACGCCGCCTGCACGGCTGCGCCGTCGGCGACATACTCGCCAGGGGCCGGAACGACGACGGGGTTGTCGAAGAGCTGCGCCGCGATGCCGCGGACGGCCGGGTTCTGCGCCGCGCCGCCGATCAGGAGCACCCGGGAGACGACGACACCCTGGCCGCGCACGGCCTCGAGGCCGTCGGCGAGCCCGCAGAGCAGGCCTTCGATCGCCGCGCGGGCGAGGTTCGGCCGGGTGGTCGAGGCGAGGGTGAGCCCGAAGAGGGTCGCGGTCGCGTTGGGCAGGTTCGGGGTGCGCTCGCCTTCGAAATAGGGCTGGAGCACGAGGCCGTTCGCGCCGGCCTCCGCCTCGAGGGCGAGTCGGCCGAGCTCGTCGTGGTCCACGCCGAGGAGTCCGCGCACCGCGTCGAGCACGCGCGCGGCGTTGAGCGTCGCGACGAGCGGAAGGAAGAGCCCGCTCGCGTCGGCGAACCCCGCGACCGTGCCCGTGGCATCCGTTGCCGGGGTCGCGGTCACCGCGAAGACGGTGCCGCTCGTGCCGATCGATACGATGACGTCGCCGTCGCCCGCTCCGAGGCCGAGGGCGGCGCCCGCGTTGTCGCCGGCGCCGACGCCGACGACGATGCCGGCGGGTACCCAATTCGACGGGGATTCCAGGTCGGTGAACGATGCACTGGTCGTCTCAGGTGTCGAATCGGCACGATCTCCGTCGAATTCGTCAGGGGAGGCGAGGCTGAGTGCGACCGTCTCTCCGGCGATCTCACCCGGGCCGAGCACGCGCGGCAGCACGGCCGCGTGCCCGAGGGCGCGCTCGAAGAGGTCGAGGTCGTACTCGCCCGTGATCGGCGACCAGTAGCCGGTGCCGCTCACATCGGAGCGGTCCGTGGTCAGCGCCGTCAGGTCGGGGCCGAGAGGGCTCTCGTCGGCCGGGCCGAAGCCGCGCAGCCGCCAGGTGAGCCAGTCATGGGGGAGCGCGACCGCGGCGACGCGCGCGGCGTTGCCCGGTTCGGCGTCGCGCAGCCAGCGCAGCTTCGTCGCTGTGAACGACGCGACCGGCACGAGGCCGGTGCGCTGGGCGTATTCGGCGGCGCCGACCTCGTCGATCAGCTCTGCGGCTGCGGGGGCGCTACGGGTGTCGTTCCAGAGCAGAGCCGGGCGGATAACGCGGCCGTCGATGTCGAGGACGACCATGCCGTGCTGCTGGGCCGCGATCGAGATCGCTGCGACATCGCCCAGTCCGCCGGCGTCGGCGACGGCGGCCTGCAGGGCCTCCCACCACTTCTGTGGGTCGACCTCGGTCCCCTCCGGATGCACGGCGCGACCGCTGCGAACGAGCGCACCGGTTTCCGTGTCACGAACGACGACCTTGCAACTTTGGGTCGAGGAATCGACTCCGGCAACCAGTGACATGACTACATTCTCCGCTTCGAGAGGGGGTGGGGTGCGAGTGAGGACGTGCGGGCGCGGCGTGCGCGAACGCGCCCCGGCCGGTTTGTCCCGCCCCCCAGATGAGCGTGACACGCCGGCCGGGGCGCGCAGGTGATGCTGTGCTAGTTGCGGGCGCCGAGCAGGTGCTCGAGGGCCAGCTGCTGCAGGCGAACGAAGCCGAAGCCCTTGCCGCCGAAGTACGCGTCGGTGTCGAAGTCTTCGTAGGAGGCGCGGTCGGCGAGCAGGTCGTCGTAGGTCTCGCCTTCGCCGAGGGTCGGCAGCGCGAGGTCGGGCACCTTGGCCGCGGCGAGCATCTGCTGCACCTCGGGGTCGGCGCGGAAGGACGCGGCGCGTTCCTTGAGCAGCAGGTACGTCTGGATGTTGGCCCTGGCGGAGTCCCAGACGCCCGTGATGTCCTCGGTGCGGCTCGGCTTGTAGTCGAAGTGGCGAGGGCCCTCGTAGGTCTGGCCACCGTTCGGGCCGCCGTTTTCGAGCAGGTCGACGAGAGCGAAGGCGTTGTGCAGGTCGCCGTGGCCGAAGACGAGGTCCTGGTCGTACTTGATGCCGCGCTGGCCGTTGAGGTCGATGTGGAAGAGCTTGCCCTGGTACAGCGCCTGGGCGATGCCGGCGGCGAAGTTGAGCCCGGCCATCTGCTCGTGGCCGACCTCGGGGTTCACGCCGACCAATTCGGGGCGCTCGAGGGTCGTGATGAACGCCATCGCGTGACCGATCGTCGGCAGCAGGATGTCGCCGCGGGGTTCGTTCGGCTTGGGCTCGATCGCGAAGCGAATGTCGTAGCCCTTGTCGGTGACGTAGTCGCCGAGCAGGTTGACGGCTTCGCGGTAGCGGGAGAGGGCCGAGCGGATGTCCTTGGCCGAGTCGTACTCCGCGCCTTCGCGCCCGCCCCACATCACGAAGGTCTTCGCGCCGAGTTCGGCCGCGAGGTCGAGGTTGCGCAGCACCTTGCGGAGGGCGAAGCGGCGGACGCTGCGGTCGTTCGAGGTGAAGCCGCCGTCCTTGAAGACGGGCTCGCTGAACAGGTTCGTCGTGATCATCGGAATGATCAGGCCGGTGTCTGCACACGCCTGCTTGACGCGGTCGATCTGCGACTGGCGCTTCTCTTCCGTGCAGCCGAACGGGAACAGGTCGTTGTCGTGGAAGGTCAGGCCGTACGCCCCGATTTTCGCCAGGTTCTCCACGGCGTCGACGACGTCGAGCGGCGGACGAGTCGGCCCACCGAAGGGGTCAGCGCCGTTGTAGCCGATGGTCCAGAGGCCAAAGGAGAATTTGTCTGCGGGGGTGGGCGTGATGGCCATGAGGTTCCTTGTCTGTCAGCGACGTTGATGATTTGTTGTATCTATAAACATATTAGGGGAAAAGCGGATGCCGCGCTACCGTCATCCGGCAATCGGTGCGACCGGAACGGGCCGGTCGGGCGGGGCTTCAGCGCGGGGCGACGGTCGCCGCGGCCACGAGGGCGCGGGTGTGGTCGACGGTGCGCACGGGCCCGGTGAGCCGCAGGTTGAGGGGTGCGGCGACGAGCGCGCTCGAGTGCCCGAGCCGCAGCTCGAGAGCACCGGGTTCGACGATGCGGTCGCCGTCCCTGCCCGTGAACGCGGACAGGTCGGCGTGCACCGTGAACTCGACGCGTGCGCTCGCACCCGCATCCAGCTCGACCCGCGCGTAGCCGATCAGCCGGTTCACCGGGCGCACGACCGAGGCGACCGGGTCGTGCAGGTAGAGCTGCACCACGTCGGCCCCTGCGAGGGCACCCGCGTTCGTGACCGTGAGCGTGACCGTCGTTGCGGCATCCGTGGTCATCGAGGCCGCGCCGATCGCGGCATCGGTCCACTCGAATCGGCTGTAGCCGAGACCGTGGCCGAAGGGGAAGCGTGCGGTCGGGTCGAGGTTGGAGACCTCGTTCCGGCTCCCGAGCGGCGCGGCGAGGTACCCGCCTGGCTGGCCGCCCGCGTGGTTCGGTACGCTCACGGGCAGCCGGCCGGACGGGTTGACCCGGCCGCTGATCACGCCCGCGAGTGCCCCGGCGCCCTCCTCGCCGGGGAAGAACGACTGCAACACGGCCGCTGACCGTTCGGGTGCATCGTGCAGGAAGTAAGGGCGTCCGGCGACGAGCACGGTCACGACGGGGGTTCCGCTCGTGAGGACCGCGTCGAGCAGCCGCCACTGCCGACCGGGCAGTTCGAGCGACTCGGCGTCGCAGCCCTCCCCGCTGGTCCCGCGCCCGAACAGTCCGGGCCGGTCGCCGAGCACGATGATCACGAGGTCGGCGTCGGCTGCGGCACGTGCCGCTGGCGCGATGCCGGCCTCGTCGGTCCCATCGACGGTGACGCCGGGCGAGTATGTCACGGTCGCCAGGGGGTACTCAGTGCGAACTGCTTCGAGCACGGTGCGGATTTCGATTCCGATCGGCACCTCGGGGTGCAGGGTGCCGACGTGGCCGGGGAACGAATAGCAGCCGAGCAGGTTGAGCGCGTCGTCGGCATTGGGGCCGACGACCGCGATCCGCAGCGGTGAGCCGGTGGATGCCGGCGCGAGCGGCAGCAGGCCGTCGTTCGTCAGCAGCACAACCGATTGTTCGGCGATCCGGCGCGCGACGCTCCGGCTCGCGGCGGGATCAAGATCGACCCGCCCGCGCACGGCCTCGACGTCGGCGAGGTCGGTCTCGGTCCAGCCGGCCGGGAGCGGCGACCAGTCGGCGTCGAGCAGGCCGAGGTCGAGCTTCTGCAGCAGCACGCGCCGGGCTGCGCGGTCGATGTAGCCGGTCGGGAGCCGGCCGGCCTCGATCTCGGCGAGGAGCGGTTCCGCGAAGGTCTTGACGGTCGGCAGCTCAACGTCGACGCCGGCGCGGAGGGCCTGCACCGCGGCATCCCCCCAGGTCTCGGCGATCGCGTGCAGGGTCTTCAGGAAGGCGATGCCGAAGTAGTCGGCGACGACCGTTCCGGTGAAGCCCCAGGTGTCGCGGAGGAGCCCGGTGAGCAGGGTCGGGTCTGCGGCGGTCGGCACGCCGTCGATGTCGGTGTACGCGTGCATCACGGAGCGGACCCCGCTCTCGCGCACCGCCATTTCGAACGGCGGGACGAGCACGTCGTTGAATTCGCGGCGGCCGATCGAGACGGGGGCGAGGTTGCGGCCGGCCTTCGATGCGGAGTAACCGATGAAGTGTTTGAGGGTCGCGACGATGCCGGCGGACTCGAGACCGCGCACATAGGCGGTCGCGATGGTGCCGACGAGGATCGGGTCCTCTCCGATGGTCTCCTCGACGCGGCCCCAGCGGGCGTCGCGTACGACGTCGAGAACGGGGGCGAGGCCCTGGTGCACCCCGACGGAGCGCATGCTCGCGCCGATCCGGCCCGACATCTCCTGCACGAGGCCGGGGTTGAAGGTCGCGCCCCAGGCCAGCGGCACCGGGTATGCGGTCGCGCCCCACGCGGTGAAGCCGGCGAGGCACTCCTCGTGGGCGAGGGCGGGGATGCCGAAGCGGCCGGCCGCGACGATGCGACGCTGGCTGCGCGCGAGGGAGACGACGCCGACGGCGGCGTCGACGGGCCCGGAGCCGAACGGCCGGGTCAGCTGGCCGAGGCCGTGCGGCAGGAGGGCGTCGAGGTCGAGGACGTCCTCCATGTCGTGCTGGTACGGGGCGACGCCGCCGCCGTCGTTGGAGGCGCCGACCCAGACTCCGTAGAGCTGGGCGACCTTCTCGCGCAGGGTCATCGCGGCGAGGAGGGTGTCGACGCGCTCGGCGGGGGAGCGCGCGGTGTCCTGCCAGGCGTGCGGCGCTGCATCCACCGAGGAAGGGGCTGGGGAGAGTGTGTCGGTCATGATTACTTGCCTCCGACGCCCATGAGGCCCTGAACAAGGGCGCGCCGGGCGAATAGGTACACGAAGAGAACCGGGAGTATCGAGAGCAGCACGGCCGCCATCAGCCCCGGAATGTTGACACCGTACTGCGACTGGAAGTCGAACAGTCCGAGGGTGATCACCTTGGTCGAGGCCGACTGGGTCAGGATCAGGGGGAAAAGGAAGCCGTTCCAGGCCTGCAGCGCGGAGAAGACGATGATCGTCGAGATGCCGCTCTTGGAGAGGGGAAGCACGAGCTGGAAGAAGCTGCGCATCGGCGTCGCACCGTCCATGGCCATGGCCTCGTAGAGCTCCGGGGTGATGTCGCGCATGCTGCCGGTCAGGATCAGGGTGCAGATCGGCAGGCAGAACGCCGCCGTCGGCAGGATGATGCCGATCAGGCTGTCGTAGAGCCCGGCGACCGAGATCAGGTAGAAGATCGGCACGATGACGGCCTGGGCCGGGATCGCGAGTCCGAGCAGGAAGGTGCGGAAGATCAGCGAGATGCCCCGGCTGCGGCTGCGGACGACCGCGTAGGAGAGCGGTGGGACGACGAGCACGACGATCGCGACGACGCTCACCGTGACGATGACGGTGTTCCACACGTAGGTGAGGAACCCGCCCGTGACGAGGGCGCCGAAATTGTCGAGGGTGAACGAGCTCGGCAGAGACAACGGGCCGGCGGATGCGTAGCCCTGCTGCGTCTGGATCGTCGCCGTGACCATGACGTAGATCGGGACGAGGACGATCAGGAGCCAGATGATGCTGCCGGCCCCGGCGAAGTAATTCGGTCTGGGCTTCATCAGATGCCTTCCTGGGCGCTGTTCATCTTGTCGTAGCCGGTCGCCCTGACCATGATGAGCGAGATGGCCGTCGCGATGACCACGAGGACGAGCGCGATCGCGCTGCCGACGCCGAAGTCGAAGGACTGGAACGCCTTCCGGTACATGTAGTACGGCGTGATGGTGGTGTCGGTGCCCGGCCCGCCCTTGGTCAGGATGAGCACGGTGTCGAAGGTGGTGAGGCCGCCGACGACCATCAGGATGCCGGAGGTCACGATGGTGTTGCGCAGCTGCGGCAGGGTGATGCTGAAGAACTTGCGCATCGTGCCTGCGCCGTCGATCTCGGCGGCCTGGTAGAGCACGGGCGGGACCGACCGGGCAGCGCCCTGGTAGAGCAGGGTGTGCAGCGGGGTGAACTGCCACGCGCCGACGAAGGTCAGCACGGCGATCGCGCCGGCCTGGCTGCCGAGCAGGTTGCCGTCGCCGCCGAAGATCCCGGCCAGCTGGCCGGGGATGCCGAAGTTCGGGTCGAGCAGGGCCCGCCAGAGCACCGAGACGGCCGCGGAGGAGAGCAGCAGCGGGATGAAGTAGATCGCGGAGAGGACGGCGCGGTTCTTCTGCTGTCCCGCAGCCCAGACGCCGAGCAGGATGCTGAGCGGGGTCTGGATGACGACGCCGAGCAGGGTGAGCAGGGCGCTCAGCCAGAGGCTCTGCATCATGACCTTGTCGCCGAGGAGCTTGTTCCAGTTGTCGAGCCCGTTGAACTCGGGAGAGCCGAGGCCGCTCCAGCTCGTGAAGGACATCACCGCGACGCCGATGAGGGGGACGATCGCGAAGAGGGCGAAGAAGATTGTGGCGGGGAGGGCCCAGGCGAAGCCCGGGCGGCCCACGTTGGGGCCGCCCGAGTGCCGTGAGCGCCCGGTGGTTGGACGCTTCATGGTCAGTTACCTAGAGTGCCTGCATCGCGGAGATGAAGCCGGCGACGTCGAGCTTGCCGGTGAAGAACTGCGAGACCGCGGTCTTCATGTCGGCGGATGCCGACTGGGGGTAAGCCTGGTCCCAGGAGAGCTGGAACGCGGGTGCGTCCTTGACCAGGTTGAACTGGAAGGTCGCGTATGCCGGGTCGGCGGCCTGGTCGAGGAACTTCTCGGTCGTGGTCGTCGTGGGGAGGTTGCCGATGCCGAGCTGGGCCTGGACGAACTCGTCGGAGTACATCAGCTTCAGGAAGTCGCGGGCGGTGTCCGGGTAGCGGGTGGCCTTGATGACCGAGTAGTAGTTGTTCGTGTTGCCGACGAGGTCGGCGCCGTCACCCTTGCCATCGGCGATCGACGGGAAGCCGGTGTAGCCGAGGTTGGCTTCGGTCCACGCCTTGTCCGCGGTCTGCTGGGTGGAGTACTCCCACGAGCCCATGAGCTCGAAGGCGGCCTTGCCGGTGCGGAGCAGAGCGGGCGAGCCGCCGTCGACGAAGCTCACGGAGTCGAAGTTGGTGCCGAAGGCGCCCGCGTCGATGAGGGACTTGAGCTTGGTGAGTGCTGCCTTGCCGTCGGCGGAGTCCCAGACGGTGGTGTCGCCGCCGATGGCCTTCGTGAGGAGGTCGGGGCCGGCGACACGGTCGAAGAGGTACTCGAACCACATCAGGGTCGGCCACTGGTCGGCGCCGCCGAGGGCGATCGGGGTGATGCCCTTCGCCGTGAGGACCTTGACGTCGGCGAGCAGGTCGTCCCACGTCTTCGGGGCGGTGATTCCCGCATCCGTCAGGACCTGCTTGTTGTTGAACAGGATGACCGGCTGGGTGCCGCGCATCGGGATGCCGTACGGCACGCCGTCGATCGCGGCGGCGTTGAAGACCGAGGGCAGGAAGCTCGACTCGAGGGCCGGGTCCGACTTGATCATGTCGGTGAGGGGGAGGAGGAGGTTGGCCTTCACGAACGGCTGGATGCTGCCGCCGCCCCAGTTGAAGAAGACGTCGGGCGCCGCGTCGGTGCTGATGATCGTCTGGAGCTTCTGCTGGTAATTGGCGCCGGGGATCCTGTCGAGGATGACCTGGACCTTGGAGGTGGCGTTGAATTTGTCGACCATGGCCTGCTCGACGGTGTTGCCCGCGTCTCCGTAGACGGCGACGTGGATGACATTCTCCGGACGGTTGCTGTTGGCTGTGCTGCCTGATGCGCCGGAGCACGCGGAGAGCGTGACTCCCAACGCGATTACTGCGGATGCGGCGACGGCTCGTTTGAGCCACCTGCTCGTGTTCGACATTGAACGCCTCTCGAAAGTTTCGGCGAAGTTGCCGAAAGTGATTAGGATGACTGGAGTCTATGGCGCAGGGTTTGTTGCGTCAAGCGACAAACCAAACGGATGCACGGAGCCGAGGCTTCGGGGAAGAATGAGGCCATGTCGATCGTCGAAGAAAGCCGGGAGAGTCCGGACCGCGTGACCCTGTCGGCGATCGCCGCGCTCGCGGCCGTGTCGCTCTCCACCGTGTCCAAGGTGCTCAACGGCCGCGGCGACGTCGCCCCGGCGACGCGCACCCGGGTCGAAGAGCTGCTCTCCCGCAACGGGTACAGCCGCCGCGGCGACGCCGCAGCTTCCGCGCCGTTGCTCGAGCTCGTCTTCCACGAGCTCGAGAGCGTCTGGGCGATCGAGATCATCCGCGGGGTCGAGCGCGTCGCGCGGGCGAACGGGCTCAGCATCGTCCTCACCGAGAGCGGCGACAGGCACGCGCCGTCCGTGGAATGGATCGACGGCGTGATCGCCCGCAATCCGGTCGGCGTGATCCTGGTCTTCTCGGACCTCTCAGGGGAGCAGAAGCAGAAGCTCGCGACCCGCGGTATCCCCTTCGTGGTCGTCGACCCGGCGGGGGAGCCGACCCCGGACGTTCCCTCGATCGGCTCGGCGAACTGGTCGGGCGGCCTCGCGGCGACCCGGCACCTCATCGACCTCGGGCACACCCGGATCGGCATGATCGGGGGTCCGGTCGACATGCTGTGTTCGGTCGCGCGGATCGGCGGGTACCGTGCCGCGCTCGAAGCGGCCGGAATCGCCTACGACTCCTCCCTCGTGCTCGACGGTGACTTCCACCCGGAGGGGGCCCGGGTGCGCGCGGTCGAGCTGCTCGACCGGCCGGACCGGCCGACCGCCATTTTCGCGGGGAGCGACCTCCAGGCCATGGGCGTGTACGAGGCGGCCAGGGCGCTGGGGCTGCTCATCCCTGCCGATCTCTCGGTCGTCGGCTACGACGACCTCCCCCTCGCCCGGTGGGTCGGGCCGCCGCTCACGACGATCCGGCAGCCGCTCACCGAGATGGCGGAGGCCGCGGCGAATCTCGCGGTCAGCATGCGGCATTCCCCTGGCGGCACCGTGCAGCGGATGGATCTTGCGACGAGCCTCGTCACGCGGCACAGCACGGCCCCTCTCGCCTGACTCCCAACCGATTCGACGGACTCTTCTGGTCCATTTCGCGGGGGAGCGGGTGTGAAGGGCTTTCCGGGCAGAATCCCCGTCGAATCGGTTCGGTCAGGGCGTGGCGGATGCCGTCGGCACGTAGTCGAAGCCGGTGACCGTGACCGGGTGGCCGGGCTCGCCGCTCACGAAGGGCCCGACGACGGTGCCCACGAAGCCGCCGGCGCGCTCGGTCGTCAGGAGGGCGGCATCCGTCACGGCGACGACGCGCGTCTCGCCGGCGACCGTGACCGTGAAAGCGACCCCCGCCGCAGACAGCTCCGCGGTGAGGTCGAGCAGGGAGCCCGGTGCGACGGGGTCGAGCGGCACGCTGCCGAGGACCGTGTCAGCCCCGTCCGCGCGCGCGATCGCGGTCGCAGTCCAGCCGGCCGGCGCGTGCGCGAGCTCGATGCGCAGGCCGAAGTTCTCGCTCTGCCGCAGGGCGAGCCCGGCCGTGACCCCGGGGTACGGCAGCACCAGGCGGAGACCGGCCCGCACGTCGGGATGCCGCAACCGGTACCCCAGGAACGCGGCCGGCGTCCTCGTCGCGGGTCGTGGCGCCGATGTCGACCCGGCCGGGTCCGGGGCCGGCGGCGCAGGAGGCTCGAGGTGCAACTCTGCCGCAGAGGTGTGCGCTCCCGGCACCGGCCCGCGCACGCCGAGCCAGTGCGCCGCGAGCGGCCCGACCGGGAATGTGTCATGCAGTTCGGCCGGGGTCGGCGCATCCGCGCTCGTGAACGGTGTGCTTCCGCGCTCGCCGAGCCGGCCTGCACCCGGGTTGACCACGGGCCAGCCGGACTCCCAGGCGACGGGCGCGAGGAAGGTCTCCCGTCCGAGCACGTGCCCGCCCGCGCGGCTGCGCACGCCGAGGGCGAGGGCCCACCAGGAGCCGTCCCCTGCCTCGACGAGGTCGGCGTGCCCGACGTTCTGCACGCTCGCGGTGGCTCCCAGCTGGCGGTGGCTGAGGATCGGGTTGCCGGGGTTCCCGACGTATGGGCCCGTGACGGACCGGGAGCGGGCGACCGAGACGGCGTGGTTCCGTTCGGTGCCGCCCTCGGCGGCGAGGAGGTAGATCCACCCGTCGTGCGCGAAGAGGTGCGGGCCCTCCGCCCACACCGCCCCGGCAACCGCGCCATTCCAGAGGATGTGCTCCTGGCCGAAGAGTCGCCCGGCGACCGGGTCGAGCTCGCGGAGCCAGATCTCGGTCTGGCCGGGGTATGCGCCGGGTTCGACGAGGCGGCAGCCGGCCCACCAGACCCTGCCCTCGTGGAAGAAGACCGTCGGATCGATGCCGCGCGCGCCCTCGAGGAACACCGGATCGGACCAGGGCCCGGCCGGGTCGGTCGTGGTGAGGAAGAACGACGCGTCCGCCGCGCCGCCGACGACGGTGCAGGCGAGGAAGAAAAGACCGTCGTGATGGCGCAGGGTCGGCGCGTAGAGGCCGCCGGAGTCCGGCACCCCGGCGAGGTCGAGCAGGCCGGCCTGCCCGGTGCGGTCGATCGCGTGGCCGAGGGGTGTCCAGGTGACGAGGTCGGTGCTCGAGTGCAGTGGGAGACCGGGGAAGTACTCGAACGACGAATTGGCGAGGTAGAAGGTGTCGCCGACCCGGCAGACCGAGGGATCGGGGTACATTCCGGGCAGGACCGGATTCGCGAAGACCGTCATGCTTGACCACCCTAGTGACCGGACCGTCGGCATCCGTGACCCCTGACCCGTTTAAGTCGATTCTCACAACAAATCCGGGACGGGGTGGTTCTGGTCCGTTGGTTCATGGGTCAGACTGTGCGACAAGACATTTATTATCGGGAAGCGAGGTCGGCGCCATGGCGAGCATCCACGATGTTGCGCGGGTTGCCGGTGTCTCGATCAGCACGGTGTCCTACGCGCTGTCCGGCAAGCGGTCGATCGCGGCATCCACGCGCGTGCGCGTCCTCGATGCCGTGGAGAGTCTCGGCTATCGTCCGAACGCGGGGGCCAGGATGCTCGCGGGCACCCGCACCAACATCTTCGCCCTCACGGCGCCTTTTCACGCGGACACCTATGCGCCGGCCCACATGGCCTTCGTGCTCGCGGTCGCGCAAGCCGCCCGCGAACACGACTACGACGTGCTGCTGCTCACCCAGGACGAGGCGACGAGCGGACTGCGCCGGGTGGCGTCGAGCAGCCTCGTCGACGGCATCATCGTGCTCGACGTCGCGGGCGATGACGACAGGGTCGCGGTCATCCGCGAGCTCGGCGTGCCGGCGACCTTCATCGGGATTCCCCGGGATGCTGCCGGTCTCGTCTGCGTCGACCTCGACTTCGAGGCCGCTGCGGCGCTCGCGGTCGAGAAGCTGGTGGCAGCCGGGCACCGGTCGATCGGCCTGATCGGGCACTCTCCCGGCGTCTATGCCCGCGGCTCGAATTTCCCGCCCCGGTTCCGCGACGGTTTCTTCGCGGCCGCTGCGGCCCACGGGGTCGAGACGGCGTTCGTGATGCCCGAACGGGACGGCCCGAGCGTCCGGATCGCCCTCGATGCGCTCTTCGCGGAGCGCCCGGACATGACGGCGCTCGTCCTCCATGCCGAGGAGAGCATACACACCGCGGTTCTGGACGTGCTGCGGGAACGCGGCCTGCGGGTGCCGCGGGATCTCTCCGTGCTTGCGGCCTGCGCGAGCTTCGAGACCGATCACTTCGAGCCTCCGCTCGACACGATTCCGCTCGTCGCCGCCGACTCCTGCTGGCGCGCGGTCACGCTCGCGATCGAGCAGGTGAGCGGTCCGATCGAACCCCGTATCGAGCTCGTCCCTCCGCGTTTCTACGAGCGCGGCTCGATCGCACCGCCGCCGGATCGGCCAGGGGCCTCCCCGCGATCCTGACCCGCTCCCGACCCGGGAAGCCGGGTCCCACCACCGGATCTTCTCCGGGAACGGTGGGGAACGCTCCGGGACCTGTACCCTCCAAGTGGGGGAGCTTCGACGGGTTCCCGTGGTCGCATTCCTCGGGCAAAGGTGACGATGGACGACTACGAGGCACTCGTGGCAGAACGGGACCTCCTGCGAACCGCAATCGACCGGATCCCCGCCCTGATCGGGCACTGGAACAACGACCTCCGTTGCGACCTCGCCAACACCGCGTACGGCATGCTGCTCGGCGGCGACGCCGCGGCAATGCGCGGCCGGCATATCAGCGAGGTGCTCGGCGCCGAGCTCTACGCGAGCAACTTTCCCATGGTGCGTGGTGCACTCGACGGAATCCCGCAGCATTTCGACCGGACCCTCGTCGACGCCGGTGGCGTGACGCGCCACCTGCAGGTCGACTACCAGCCCGACATCGCCGGAGGCTTCTTCGTGCAGGTTGCCGACGTCTCCGAGCGGATGGCGGCGCAGCAACGTCTCGGGGAAGTGCTCGAATTCCAGAACGCCGTCCTCGAGACCACCCCCGACCTGATCACGGTGTTCGACCTTGACGAGGAGAAGCTTCTCTGGGCGTCGAAGTCCCTGAGCGAGACCTACGGCTACAGCGTCGAGGGCCTGTCGGATCCCGCGGAGCGGGACCGCGCCGTTCCAAGCGAAGACCGGGGCATCTACCGCGCTGCCCAGGAGCGAGTGCGGCTGGCCCTCGATCACGAGGTCGTGCACTGCCGGCACCGGATGGTGACCGCCGACGGGCGCAGCCTGTGGGTCGAGCGCGGACTCACCCCGTTCAAGCGCAACGTCGAGGGCCGCGTCACGCAATACCTGAGTGTGTCGCGCGACATCACGGGACTCGTCCACGCAGAGCGCCAGCTCGACAGGGCCGCGAACCACGACGACCTGACCGGCCTGGCCAATCGCCGGCAGTTCATTTCGGCCCTCGAGGAGGCCGTCGGCCGGGAGTCCGGTGAGGTGGCGCTGGTCTACTGCGACCTCGACGACTTCAAGTCCATCAACGACCGGCATGGTCACGCCGTCGGCGACACCGTGCTCTGCCTGGTCGCCGAGCGACTGAGTGCCGTAGTCCGGCCCAGCGACCTCGTCGCGCGCCTCGGCGGAGATGAATTCGTCATCCTGATCACCGGCGGGATTCCCGAGGCGTCCGCCCTCGTCGAGCGCATCACCGAGCGGATGCGCCCCGTGTTCCCGATCGGAGACCTCACGCTCGCCGTCCGGGCCAGCATCGGCGTGGCCATCGGGGCCCCCGGCGCGAGCGCGGAGGATCTGTTCGCGCGGGCGGACGCCGACATGTACCGGATGAAGCCGGGTACCCCGCGGCGCGCTCTCCGTGCGCGGGTGCGCCGCGCCGCCGTCGGTCGTCGATGACGTCCCTGAGGTGTCGCATATCGATGTTCAACCCGCGTGTGAACCTCGATATGCGACACCTCAGGTGGAGGATCCGGGGGATCGCGGCCGGGCCGGATGCTCGCGCGACGCGGATATGTTGCGAATATCAACAAACAACTTGTGCCCGCATCCGCAGGCCCCTATGCTTCAAAGCGACCCACTGTCGAAGCGTTTCGGCGGGCGATAAGCACAGCAATTATCGAAGCGTTTCGATTCGCTCGCGCTCGGGTCGTCATCGGCGACAGGAATCGGTGTCGCCACTACAAGGAGGTAGAAAGTGAGATTAGGAAAGCGCGCCCTCGCTGTCGTCGCAATGACGGCAGCAGCGGCACTCTTGACCGGCTGCGCAAGCGGTTCAACCGGCGGATCCACGAGCGCCAGCTCGGCTGGCCCCGTCGACGGCACGGGGAAGACCCTGACGCTCTGGGACTTCGAGTCCGATACCAGTGCGATGGGAATCGCCTGGAACGAGGCGATCAAGGTCTTCGAGAAGGAGACCGGCGCGAAGGTGAAGTTCGAAGCGAAGAGCTTCGAGCAGATCCGTTCGACCGCGAGCCAGGTCCTCAACTCCGACCAGGCCCCCGACATCCTCGAGTACAACAAGGGCAACGCCACCGCCGGCCTGCTCGCAAGCCAGGGGCTGCTCAGCAACCTCGACGACTACGTCAGCCAGTACGGCTGGGACGCGAAGCTCGCCCCCTCCCTGCAGACCACCGCCAAGTATGACGAAAACGGCATCATGGGCTCCGGCTCCTGGTACGGCGTTCCGAACTACGGCGAATTCGTCGAGGCCTATTACAACAAGGACATGTTCGCGAAGTACAACGTCGCGATCCCGACCACGCAGGCCGAGTTCGAAGCCGCACTGAAAACCTTCAAGGACGCCGGGATCACCCCGCTGGCGGAGTCGGCAGCCGAGTACCCGCTCGGCCAGCTCTGGTACCAGCTTGCGCTGACCAAGGCAGACCGCAGCTTCGTCAACGACTACCAGCTCTACACCGGTGACGTCGACTGGCAGGGCAAGGAACTGACCTACGCGACCAACACCATCAAGGACTGGACCGACAAGGGCTACATCTCCAAGGACGCCACCGGGACCAAGGCAGAGGATGCCGGCACCGCGTTCATCGCTGGGACGAACCCGATCTTCTTCTCCGGCAGCTGGTGGTACAACCGCTTCACGACAGAGATCAAGGGCTTCGATTTCGGCACCTTCCTCTACCCCGGCGCCACGATGTCTCCCGGATCCAGCGGAAACATGTGGGTCGTCCCCGAGAAGGCCAAGAACAAGGACCTCGCCGCCGCATTCATCGACATCACGATGCGCCCGGAGATCCAGGCCCTGATCGGCAACAACGGTGGCGTCCCCGTCGCCGCGAACGCCTCGGACATCACGGACCCGAAGAGCCAGGAACTGATTGCCAACTTCAACACGCTCACCGCGCGCGACGGCATCGGCTTCTACCCCGACTGGCCCACCCCGACCTTCTACGACCAGCTGAACGCCGGCCTGCAGGAGCTCATGAACGGCACCAAGTCGTCCAAGGACGTCCTGACCGAACTCGGCACCGAATACAACGACGGCATCAAGGACATCAAGAAGTAGTCCGCCGCGGGTCGCGCCTCCCCGGCGCGACCCGCACCCCCCTCTTCCTGCCGCGCAGGCCCGGCGTCGTGGCTGCGCGGCAGACCCCTGAACTGAAGAAAGGCAAGGCGATGGTTATGACAGCCCCGCTGGCCACTGAGACAACCGAATCGCACCCGCCCCGGCCGGGCAAGCCTGCGGGCAAGCGCGTTCGCCGCGCACCCGTGCAGAGCCTCATCCCCGGTGCGGGCGGCAAGGGTTTCTGGCTCTACCTGGTGCCGGGCCTGCTCCTGCTCACCATCATCGTCCTGGTTCCGCTGGGCTGGAACTTCTTCCTGACCTTCACCAAGTACCGCGGTATCAAGCCTCCGGTCTGGATCGGCCTGGACAACTGGACCAAGCTCTTCGGCGACGACGTGTTCTGGACCTCGTTCGGGAACTCGATCGCCATGATCGTGGCCATGGTCGTCGTCCCGACCCTGCTCGGCCTCGTGCTCGCGGCCATGCTCTTCGACCTCGTCGGCAAGAAGTTCGGCGGCAAGATCGCAAGCTTCCTCCGCGCCACCTACTACCTCCCGCAGATCCTGCCGACCGTGATCGCGGCGATCGTGATCGGCTGGATCCTCCGCCCGGAGAAAGGTGCCCTCAACCAGGTGCTCGGCGCCATCGGACTCAGCGGCCTCGAACACAACTGGCTCGGCAGCCCGGACACCGCGATGGCCTGCATCATGGTCATCATGATCTGGGTCCAGCTCGGCTACCCGATCGTGATCTTCATGGCCGCCCTCCAGCGCGTCGACCCGGAACTCTACGAGGCTGCGGAGCTCGACGGCGCCAACTGGTTCCAGCGGTTCCGCGCCATCACCGTCGGCATCATCCGCCCGGAGATCTTCGTCGTGACCCTGACCTGCACGATCGCAGCCCTCAAGGTGTTCGGCCCGATCTACGCACTGACCCGCGGCGGGCCGGGCACATCGACCATGGTGCCGAGCTACTACTCCTACAGCGAGTTCTTCCAGAACCAGCAGGTCGGCTACGGCGCAACGATCGCAACCGCCCTGACCGTCGTGGTCGCCATCGTCGCGATCATCTTCATCACTTTCCAGACCCGGCTCGAGCGCCAGGACGAGGAGCGCTAGCCATGACTACCCTGACCGACAAGATCCGTCCCCGCCGCGATTCCGGCGCCCCGGAACCCAAGCCGCTCAAGCTGCCCAAGGTGCACACCCGCAAGACCACCGGCGACTGGGTCATCCTGTTCATCGCCATCATCATCGGCCTGTTCATCGCGATCCCGTTCGTGATGATCGTGATCAACTCCTTCAAGTCTCCGGCCGACTACAACAGCTCCGGCCCCCTTGCCCTGCCGAGCAACCTCTACTTCGACGGCATCATCAACTTCTGGACCAGGGTCAACTTCCCGGAGAAGCTCTGGAACAGCGTCGTCATCTCGAGTGTCGTCGCCGTGGCCGCCGTGCTGCTGTCGATGTTCAACGCCTACGCGATCGGGATCGGCCGCATCCGCGGTCGGACCTGGATCGTCGTCCTCATCCTGCTCGCCAACATGGTGCCGCAGGAGGCCCTGCTCTACCCGCTCTACTTCATGTTCAAGCAGGTCGGCCTCTACGACAACATCTGGGCCGTCATCATCATCTTCACGGTCATCCAGAGCGCCTTCGGCACCTACCTGCTGTCGAGCGTCTACGGAACCTTCCCGAAGGAACTCCTCGAGGCGGCCTCCCTCGACGGCGCGAGCCGCTGGCAGATCCTCTGGCGCGTCGTCTACCCGATCAGCCGGTCGACCCTCGCGGTGCTCCTGATCTTCTTCTTCATCTGGACCTGGAACGAATTCCTGATCCCGTTGACGTTCCTGGTCAGCAACGCGAACCAGACGGTCCCGGTCGCGATCAGCGTGCTGCAGGGCGATCGCCTGATGGACGTCACCACCACGAGCGCATCCGCATTGCTCGGCCTGCTGCCGACGCTCGTCTTCTTCCTCATCTTCCAGCGCACGCTGACGCGTGGCATTACCGCAGGAGCAGTCAAGTAATGAAGTTCACCGATGGATTCTGGCACGTGCGACCCGGCGTCACGCCGCTCTATGCGCAGGAGGCGTACGACCTCGAGGTCGTGCCCTGCGCGACGGGTGACGGCAACGCACTGCGGATCGACGCCCCCACCAAGGTCATCGCCCACCGCGGCGACGTGCTCAACCGTGCCCTGCTCTCGGTGACGCTGTCCTCCCCGCTGCCCGGCGTGATCCGGGTGCGGGTGGCCAAGAACACCGGCGGAGCCACGGAGCCCGGGTTCGAGCTCGACGGCGCCGTCACCGGCAGCGGCATCGTGTCCGTCGACGCGGACGGTGGGACGGTCACGAGCGGCCCCCTGACCGCGCGCATCGACAGGGGGAGCCCCTGGAGCCTCCGCTTCGAGGCCGACGGGCGCACCCTGACCGAGAGCGGGCCGAAATCGATCGGCTACCTGCAGCTCGCCGACGGCGCGCCGATCGCGGCGGAACCCACCGGGGTCTCCGGCGTCACGGAGACCGGGCTCGCCGCCGCATCCGCTTACGTGCACGCGCGGCTCGGGCTCGGCGTCGGCGAACTCGTCTACGGTCTCGGCGAACGCTTCGGCCCTCTCGTGAAGAACGGCCAGACCATCGACATCTGGAACGCCGACGGCGGCACCTCGAGCGAGCAGTCCTACAAGAACATCCCGTTCTACCTCACCAACCGGGGCTACGGCGTGCTCGTCAACCACGCAGAGCACGTCTCCTTCGAGGTCGGCACCGAGTCGGTCGAACAGGTGCAGTTCTCCGTCGCCGGAGAGTACCTCGAATACTTCGTGATCTACGGGCCGACGCCCAAGGACGTGCTCGGCCGCTACACGGAGCTGACCGGGCGCCCGGCCCAGGTGCCGGCCTGGTCGTACGGCCTCTGGTTGTCGACCTCGTTCACGACCCAGTACGACGAGGCGACGGTCAACTCCTTCATCGACGGCATGGCCGAACGCGACCTGCCGCTCTCGGTCTTCCACTTCGACTGCTTCTGGATGCGCGAATTCAACTGGACCGACTTCGAGTGGGACCCGCGGGTGTTCCCGGACCCCGAGGGGATGCTCGCCCGCCTGCACGGCAAGAACCTGCACGTGAGCGCCTGGATCAACCCGTACATCGCCCAGCGCGCCCCGATCTTCGCCGAGGCCCAGGCGGCCGGCTACCTCGTGAAGAGGGTTGACGGCTCCGTCTGGCAGTGGGACTTCTGGCAGGCAGGCATGGGCCTCGTCGACTTCACCAACCCGGATGCCGTCACCTGGTTCCAGGGCAAGCTGCGGCACCTGCTCGACCAGGGCGTCGACGCCATCAAGACCGACTTCGGCGAGCGGATCCCGCTCGACGTGGTCTGGCACGACGGTTCAAGCCCGGAGCGGATGCACAACTGGTACACCCAGCTCTACAACGCCGCCGTGTTCGAGGTGCTCCAGGAGCACCACGGCGTCGGCGACGCCGTTCTGTTCGCGCGATCCGCGACCGTCGGCGGCCAGAAGCAGCCGGTGCACTGGGGCGGGGACAACTCCTCGAGCTACGAGTCGATGGCGGAGACGCTGCGCGGCGGGCTCTCGCTCGCCCTCTCGGGCTTCGGGTTCTGGAGCCACGACATCGGCGGCTTCGAGGGCATGCCCAATGCGGCCGTGCTCAAGCGCTGGCTCGCCTTCGGCCTGATGTCGAGCCACTCCCGCCTGCACGGCTCCACGAGCTACCGGGTGCCGTGGCTCTTCGACGACGGCACGGAGGAACCGGGCCAGAGCGCCGTCGACGTCACCCGTCGCTTCACGAAGCTCAAGCTCTCGCTGATGCCCTACCTGTACCAGGTCGGCCTCGAGGCGCACCGCACCGGCATCCCCTTCATGCGACCGATGCAGATCGAATTCGCCGGCGACCCCGCGGTCGACTATCTCGACCGCCAGTACCTGCTCGGCCACGACCTGCTCGTCGCTCCCGTCTTCAGCGAGGCCGGCGACGTGTCGTACTACCTCCCCGCCGGGACGTGGACGAACTACCTGACCGGCGAGACCGCGGCCGGACCGGCCTGGCGCCGCGAGACCCACACGTTCGACAGTATTCCGTTGTGGGTGCGGGAGGGTGCTGTGCTCGCGACGGGCGCCAGGGACGACCGGCCGGACTACGACTACACCGATGACGTCCTGATCACGGTCTATCCCGGCGGCGACGCCACCAGGACCGTGCTCGTGTCGGATCCGCTCGGCGATTCCGTCGTGACCTTTACGATTGTGGAAGACGGCGACGGGGTCACGGTGCAGAGTGACTCGGACGCCGCGTTCCGCGCCAGGCGCGCGGGAGGCGACACCTCAGCATCCGCGAATCGAAAGGCCACCCTCTCATGACCGATTCCCGCCAGGGCAACCCGGACTACCGCGACTCGGGGCTGGAGTTCCCCGCCGGATTCGTGTTCGGTTCGGCGACGGCCGCGTACCAGATCGAGGGTGCCTTCGATGAGGATGGCCGCGGCCCGTCGATCTGGGACACCTTCAGCCACACGCCCGGCGCGATCCTGAACGGTGACACCGGCGACAAGGCGAGCGACCACTATCACCACCTCGAGGAAGACCTCGACCTGATGCAGCGGCTGGGCCTGCACGCGTACCGGTTCTCGATCTCGTGGTCCCGGATCCAGCCCACCGGCCGCGGCCCGGTCAACGAGAAGGGCCTCGCGTTCTACGAGCGGCTCGTCGACGGGCTGCTCGAGCGCGGCATTCGTCCGATCGCGACGCTCTACCACTGGGACCTCCCGCAGGCCCTGGAGGACGAGGGCGGCTGGACCAACCGCGAGACCGCGTACGCGTTCGCCGAGTACGCGCGGATCATGGGCGCGGCTCTCGGCGACCGGATCGACACCTGGACGACGCTCAACGAGCCGTGGTGCTCCGCGTACCTGGGCTACGGCTCCGGGGCGCACGCGCCCGGTCGAACCGACGGTGCGGAGGCGTTGACCGCGGTCCACCACCTCAACCTCGCGCACGGGCTCGCGATCACGGAACTCCGGAAGGTCGTCACGAACGAACCGGACTTCTCGATCACGCTCAACCTGCACGTCGTGCGAGGCGAGGGCCCCGGTGGGCCAGAGGCCGTTCGGCAGATCGACGGCCTCGGCAACCGGGTCTTCCTCGGCCCGTTGCTGAAGGGCGAGTACCCGGCGGATGTCCTCGCCGACACCGCAGCGATCACCGACTGGTCCTTCGTGCGGCCCGGCGACACCGAGATCATCCACCAGCCGATCGACGTGCTCGGCGTCAACTACTACTCGACCACGCGAGTGCGGCTCTGGGACGGCGAGGCCCCGCGCCAGAGCGCCGACGGCCACAAGGACGCCGCCGGCTCTCCCTGGCCCGGCGCCGACCGGGTAGAATTCGTGCAGCAGGCCGGCCCGTACACCGATATGGGCTGGAACATCGAGCCCGCGGGCCTCGAGGAACTGCTCGTGTCGCTCAGCGAGGAATTCCCGGACCAGCCGCTCATGATCACCGAGAACGGCGCAGCCTTCCCGGACACCCTCGTGCAGGAAGCGGACGGCCCCGCCGTGCACGACCCGCTGCGCACCGACTACCTGCAGCGGCACTTCACCGCCGCACACCGGGCCCTCGCGCGCGGCGTCGACCTGCGCGGGTACCAGGTCTGGTCGTTCATGGACAACTTCGAGTGGGCCTATGGCTACTCGATGCGGTTCGGCATCGTCTACGTGGACTACGACACCGAGGTGCGCACCCCCAAGGACAGTGCCCTCTGGTACGCGAAGCTCGTCGCCACGGGAATCATCCCCGCCGCCTGATCCCCGGAGGCTGATCCCGCCGCCTGATCCCGCTACCTTTCCGGTCGAGAGTGCCCGTTTCCGCGGTCGCTCTCGACCGGAAGGGTCACTCTGGCGCGCCGGGAAAACCGTGCACGCGCACGGTTTTGCGGTTTGGTGCAACAAATTCGGTTCCGGCCCTGAATTCTCACGTTGTAATTGCCAGATCTGCGTCCCTGGCCCAAAAGAGGGGGTGACTCGGGGCCGAATCCTGTTATATGTTGGATGCGTCAACATAAGCGCGTGTCGCCATGTTGATGACAGCGTTACAAGGGGGTAATGGTGGTTTTCCTGCCGCCTCCTCGTGCGATCACAGCATTCAGAGCAGAAAGCAGATCATGACGAAAACCAAGAGGCTGTTCACGATTGTCGCTACGGGGGCCGTTGCGCTCTCGCTCGCGGCGTGTTCAACGGCCACCACATCAGGGACCGGAAGCACCACGGCAGCAATCGCGGACTGCAACGTCGGCATCTCGATGCCCACGAGAAGCCTCGAGCGCTGGATCAACGACGGCGAAGGCCTCAAGACCAAGCTCGAAGGGGCCGGCTGCACCGTCGACCTTCAGTACGCCGACAACAAGACCGACCAGCAGATCAGCCAGATCCAGAACCAGGTCGCCGGCGGGGCCAAGATCCTCGTCGTCGCAGCGATCGACGGCAAGGTACTCGCACCGGCACTCGCCGACGCGAAGAAGCAGGACGCCACGGTCATCGCCTACGACCGCCTGATCAACGGGACCGCCGACGTCGACTACTACGCGACGTTCGACAACTACAAGGTCGGCCAGCTCCAGGGGCAGTTCATCGAGAAGGAACTCGGCCTCAAGGACGGCAAGGGTCCGTTCAACCTCGAGCCCTTCGCCGGCAGCCCCGACGACAACAACGCCAAGTTCTTCTTCTCCGGCGCATGGGACGTGCTCCTGCCCTACGTGACGAGCGGCCAGCTGGTCGTCCCGAGCGGCAAGGCTCCGAAGACGAACGACGCGTGGACCACGATCGGAATCCAGGGCTGGGCGTCCGACAAGGCACAGGCCGAGATGGACAACCGGCTCTCCTCGTTCTACGGCAACGGCGCCAAGGTCAACGTCGTGCTCTCCCCGAACGACAGCCTCGCGGTCGGCATCGAAGCCTCCCTGAAGTCGGCCGGCTACACCGCAGGCACCGACTACCCGATCATCACGGGCCAGGACGCGGACAAGGCGAACGTCAAGGCCATCCTCGCGGGCACCCAGTCGATGACCGTCTGGAAGGACACCCGTACCCTGGGCGCCCAGGTCTTCACGATGATCCAGTCGATCGCGGCCGGCACAACGGTCGAGGTGAACGACACCAAGACGTACGACAACGGCAAGAAGGTCGTCCCGTCCTACCTGCTGGCCCCTGAGGTCGTCACGAAGGACCTCGTGCAGACGAAGCTCATCGATTCCGGGTTCATCAAGGCATCGGACGTCGGCCTCTAAGCCGTACCGAAGAAACCGAATTCCGTACCGACTGCGGTGGTGGCGGGGCCCTGGGCTTCGCCACCACCGTGGTCGGTACGCACCCGAACGACGTATTCGCTGACAGGAGCGACACACATGAACGGTCCGATTCTTCGGATGATCGACATCGGGAAAGACTTCAGCGGGGTCAAAGCCCTCGACTCAGTCACCCTCGAAGTCGAGCGCGGCAAGGTGCACGGCATCTGCGGTGAGAACGGCGCAGGCAAGTCGACGCTGATGAAGGTGCTGAGCGGCGTCTACCCGCACGGCAGCTACGACGGCACGATCGAATTCGAGGGGGAAGAGGCCCAGTTCAGATCGATCAACGACAGCGAAGCGGTCGGGATCGTCATCATCCACCAGGAACTCGCGCTCAGCCCGTACCTCTCGATCGCGGAGAACATCTTCCTCGGCAACGAGAACGCCACCCGCGGCGTCATCGACTGGAACAAGACCAACCTCGAGGCCGCGAGCCTGCTCGCCCGGGTCGGTCTCGACGAGAACCCGGCCACGAAGGTGCTCGAGCTGGGCGTCGGCAAGCAGCAGCTCGTGGAGATCGCCAAGGCGTTGTCGAAGCGGGTCAAGCTCCTGATCCTCGACGAGCCGACCGCGGCTCTCAACGACGAAGACTCCGACCACCTGCTCGACCTGATCGAGCACCTGCGGGGCCAGGGCATCACGAGCATCATCATCTCCCACAAGCTCAAGGAGATCCGCCGGATCGCGGACACGGTGACCGTGATCCGGGACGGCAAGACGATCGAGACGATCGACATGCACGGTCCCGACGCGACCCAGGCCCGCATCATCCGCTCGATGGTCGGCCGCGACCTCAACAGCATGTTCCCGCCCAGGGACCCGAAGATCGGCGCAGAGATCCTCCGGGTCGAGGACTGGAACGCGTACCACCCGGTGGACACCGGCAGGAAGATCGTCGACAACGCCTCGTTCACCGTGCACGCGGGCGAGGTCGTCGGCTTCGCCGGGCTGATGGGCGCGGGCCGCACCGAACTGGCCATGAGCATCTTCGGACGCTCGTACGGCACCAACATCACCGGCCGGGTCTTCAAGAACGGCACCGAGATCTCGGTGCGCACGGTCGACGAAGCCATCCGCAACGGAATCGCGTACGCGACGGAGGACCGCAAGAAATACGGGCTCAACCTGATCGGCGACATCACCGTGAACGTCTCGGCGGCGGCGCTGGCGACCCTCGCCCGGTTCGGCGTGATCGACCGCCACCGCGAGTACAAGGTCGCGGACGACTACCGCAGGCGGATGAACATCAAGGCGCCGAGCGTCTCGTCGATCACCGGCCAGCTCTCCGGCGGCAACCAGCAGAAGGTCGTGCTGTCGAAGTGGGTCTTCACCGGCCCCGACGTGCTCTTCCTCGACGAACCGACCAGAGGCATCGACGTCGGCGCCAAGTACGAGATCTACGGCATCATCAACGAGCTCGCCGCGGCAGGAAAGGCCGTCGTCGTCATCTCCTCCGAACTACCGGAGCTTCTCGGCATCTCCGATCGCATCTACGCGATCTCCGAGGGTCGCATCACAGGCGAAGTCGCCGCGAAGGATGCCACCCAGGAAAGCCTCATGCACCTCATGACTGCGGGAAAGGACTAGACCGCAATGACCACCACCACCCCAGCCACGCGCAAGCCCCGGCTGGCCATCAACTTCCGCCAGTACGGCATTCTCGCCGCGCTCGTCGTCATCATCGTTCTGTTCGAAGTGCTCACGAAGGGCCGGCTGCTGCTGCCCGGCAACGTGAACAACCTCATCCAGCAGAACGCCTACGTGTTGATCCTCGCGATCGGCATGGTCGTCGTGATCATCGCCGGCCACATCGACCTCTCGGTCGGCTCCGTCGTCGCCATGGTCGGTGCGGTCTCGGCCATCGCGACGAACCAATGGGGCTTCCCGTGGTGGGCGGCCGTGTTGCTCGCCCTCGTCGTGGGTGCGGTCGTGGGCGCCTGGCAGGGCTTCTGGATCGCCTTCGTCGGAATCCCCGCCTTCATCGTGACCCTCGCCGGCATGCTGATCTTTCGCGGCCTCACGCTCGTCCTGCTGACCGGTGGCACGATCAGCGGGCTGCCGGACTCCTTCACGGCGATCGGCGCCGGTTGGTTGCCCGGAGTGCTGGGTGAGCTCGGCGGACGGGACACCCTGACTCTCGCCCTCGGCGCCATCACCTGCATCGCCCTCGTCGCGCAGCAGCTGCGCACCCGTGCGACCCTGCGGCGCCTCGAGCTGCCCATGGAGTCCGTCGTGCAGATGGCCGTCAAGTCCGGCATTGCGGTCATCGCGATCATGTGGCTGGCCTGGCTTCTCTCCGGTTACCGCGGCACCCCGATCATCCTGATCGTCCTCGCCGTCCTGATTCTCGGCTACACGTTCATGCTGAACCAGACCGTCTTCGGCCGTCACGTCTACGCGATCGGCGGCAACCTCTTCGCCGCCATGATGAGCGGCGTGAAGACCAAATGGGTCAACTTCTACGTCTTCGTCAACATGGGCGTGCTCGCCGGACTCGCCGGCGTGGACAGCACGGCCCGCGCAGGCGGCGCCGTGGCTTCGGCAGGGCAGAACTACGAACTGGACGCCATCGCCGCGGTCTTCATCGGCGGCGCAGCCGTTCAGGGCGGCGTGGGAACGGTCGTCGGAGCCATCGTCGGTGGCCTCGTGATGGGTGTCCTGAACATGGGACTGTCGATCCTCTCGGTGGATGCCGCGTGGCAGATGGCCATCAAGGGTCTCGTCCTCCTGCTCGCGGTCGCGTTCGACATCTTCAACAAGCGGCGCAGCGGCGGACGCTGACTCCGGGGCGCGGGCGGTAGCCTTGTGCAACACGCGCGGACGGAGGAGTACCAGGTGCAGGGCAACAACCACGACGACATCCGTCGGCACAACCTGTCGGTCATTCTGCGCCTCGTCCACCGCAACGGGCCCACCTCCCGCGCCCAGCTGACCCGCCTCACCGGGCTGAACCGGTCGACCATCGCCGCCCTCGTCGGCGAGCTCGCCCAGCTCGGCCTCGCGGGGGAGCGGGACCCGGACTCGACGAACCAGGTCGGCCGGCCGAGCCCCATCGTGCACGTGGCCGCCGCGGTCGTCGCCCTCGCCGTGAACCCCGAGATCGACGCGGTCACGATCGGGATCGTGGGCCTCGACGGCACCGTGCACCGCCGCATCCGCTACCCGACCGAGCACACCCCGAGCCCGACGGAGGCCGTCAACATCGCCGCAGCCGTCATCGACGGGATGCGCGGCGAGCTCGAGGCCCGGTTTCGGGTCGTCGGCATCGGTGTCGCCGTTCCGGGCCTCGTGCGCGCCCACGACGGGCTCGTCCGGCTCGCCCCGCACCTCGGCTGGGTCGACGAACCGCTCACGGACATGCTCGAGCAGGCCACCGGGTTTCCCGTCGTGGCCGCGAACGACGCGAGCCTCGGGGCGCTCGCCGAACGCTACTTCGGCGCGGGCAAGGGCATCACCGACCTGATCTACCTGAACGGCGGGGCAAGCGGCATCGGCGGCGGCATGATCGTCGGCGGCCTGCCCGTCGGCGGCGTCGCCGGCTATGCGGGCGAGTTCGGCCACACCCGCGTGAGTGGAAGCTCCCGCGTCGACTCCGCGGGGATCACGGGAACGCTCGAGGCCGAAGTGAGCCGGGAGGAACTGCTCGCGGTGCTCGGACTCTCCGGCTCCGGCGCGGACGCCGACGAACTCGAACGCGCCCTGCTCTCGACGGAATCCGCCGAGGTCCAGGCCGAGGTGCACCGCCAGCTCGACTTCCTCGCGGTCGCGCTCGGCGGGGCGATCAACATCCTCAACCCGCAGCTCGTCGTACTCGGCGGCTTCCTCGGCGCGCTCTTCAACGCGGATCCCGAACGCCTCCGCGCGGCCGTCGGTACCTGGTCGCTGCCGTCCTCCTTCGGGAGCGTGCGGATCACCGCGGCGGAACTGGGATCGAACCTGTTGATGATCGGTGCAGCGGAGCTCGCCTTCGAGGGCATCCTCGCCGACCCGAACGGGTTCGGCGTCTCCGACTGATCCGTCCGGCGTGTCGCGGTCCGGCGGGAATAGCCGGAGGGGCGCCCGCCTTGGCACCAGTGGGCGAGAGTGTCTTTCGTCGTGTGCACCCGGGCGCACGACAGGCGCGGTGACCGTCCGGCCTGCACCCAGCATGCGTCCCAGCGCCAGCCCCCAGCACCCACAGTGAGGACACGTCCGCCGTGAGCACCGCCACCGCCCCCATTTCCGTCGTCCGGCATCCCGGAGATGCCCTGACCCGGCCGCAGCGCCTGGTCTACGTGCTCGTGCTCGGAGCCCTCACCGCGCTCGGCCCGTTCACGATCGACCTCTACCTGCCCGCGTTCCCCACGCTCGAGAGCGAACTCGGCGTCTCCGCTGCGGCCATCCAGCTCACCCTGACCGGGACCATGATCGGCTTCGGCTTCGGCCAGCTCGTCGTCGGGCCGTGGAGCGACCGGGTCGGTCGGCGCCTGCCTCTGCTCCTCGCGACCGGGTTCCATATCCTTGCCAGCGTCGGCGCCGCACTGTCCCAGGACATCGTCTGGCTCGGCGTCTTCCGGGTGCTGATGGGCTTCGGCGCGGCGGCGGGCGCGGTCGTCGCCCTCGCGATGGTGCGTGACCTGTTCGGCGGCAAGCCGCTCGTGCGGATGCTGTCCCGGCTCGCCCTGGTCAGCGGGCTCGCCCCCGTGCTCGCCCCGGTGATCGGGTCGCAGCTCCTCCTCGTGATGAGCTGGCGCGGCATCTTCTGGGTGCTCGCCGGCTACGGCGTCGTCGTCGTGGTGGCTGTCGCGTTCCTGATCGTCGAAACCCTCCCGACGCTGGAACGCCACGCCTCCGGGCACAACACACTCGCCCAGCGCTACCGGGCCGTGCTCGGCGACCGCACCTTCGTCGGGGTCGCGATCATCGGAGCGATGACCTTCACCGGGCTGTTCTCCTACCTCTCCGCCTCGCCCTTCCTGTTCCAGCAGGTGTACGCGTTCAGCCCGCAGCAGTACGGGGTGCTGTTCGCGGTGAACTCGCTCGGCATCGTCGCGGGCGTGCAGCTCTCCTCTGTGCTGATGCACCGTTTCAACGTCGCCCCGCAGTGGATCATCGCCGTATCGACGATCGTGCTGCTCACGGCGGCGATGGCGATCCTCGTGCTCGACCGCGCCGGCGCCGGCCTCTGGGGCACCCTCGTTCCGCTCTGGGTGTTCATCGCCGCGTGCGGCTTCACCTTCCCGTCGGCGCAGGTGATCGCGCTGGATGCGCACGGTCACGAGGCCGGGACCGCCGCGTCGCTGCTCGGCGCGGCCAACTTCGGGGTCGCGGGGCTGATCTCCCCGATCGTCGGACTGCTCGGGGTGGGCACCGCCGTGCCGATGTCCGCGGTCATGGGCGTGACGGCCGTTGTCTCGATCGTCGTGCTGTGGACCCTCGTGCGGCCGCGGTCGCTCGGGACGCTCGACGCGGCCTGAACCGCGCGGCCCGCGCCGGGCGCGACGTAGGCTGGACGCAGGTGCGACCTGGCACCCTGGGGACTCTCGATGCAGCCGGACCCGGCCCGCGGCATCCTGACTCGCGGGAAACCGAGCAAAGGACCCCGCCCTGACCACCGAATCACTGACCGTGATCACCGCCGCAGACCTGCGGGCGACCGGGAGGCACCCGGGTGATGCGCTGTCCCGCGGGCAGCGGCTCGTCTACGTACTCATTCTCGGCGCGCTCACGGCGCTCGGCCCGTTCACGATCGACCTGTATCTTCCCGCGTTCCCGACACTGCAGAGCGAGCTCGGCGTCTCGGCGGCCGCCATCCAGCTCACCCTGACCGGCACCATGGTCGGGTTCGGGCTCGGCCAGCTCATCGTCGGGCCGTGGAGCGACAAGGTCGGCCGCCGACTGCCGCTCATGCTCGCGGCCGGCTTCCACATTGCGAGCAGCGTCGGCGCCGCGCTCTCGCCCGACATCGTCTGGCTCGGTGTCTTCCGCGTGCTGATGGGCTTCGGCGCCGCGGCGGGCGTCGTCGTCGCCCTCGCCATGGTGCGCGACCTGTTCGGCGGCAAGCCGCTCGTGCGGATGCTGTCCCGACTGGCCCTGATCAGCGGACTCGCGCCCGTGGTCGCTCCTGTTCTCGGCTCGCAGCTGCTGCTCGTGATGAACTGGCGCGGCATCTTCATCGTTCTCGCCGGGTACGGCGCTGTCGTGATCGCCGCGGTCGCCATCTGGATCGTCGAGACCCGGCCGGTGAACGAGCGCCACCACGCCGGGCACAGCACCCTCGGCCAGCGTTACCGGGCGGTGCTCGGCGACCGCACCTTCGTCGGCGTCGCGATCGTCGGCGCGATGACCTTCACCGGGCTGTTCTCCTACCTGTCGGCATCGTCGTTCCTGTTCCAGCAGGTCTATGCGTTCACGCCGCAGCAATACGGGGTGCTGTTCGCGGCGAACTCCCTCGGCATCGTCGTCGGGGTGCAGACGAGCTCCCGGCTGATGCACCGCCACAACGTCGCCCCGCAGTGGATCCTGGCCTGCTCGACCGCCGCGCTCGCCGTGTTCGCGACCCTGATGCTCGTGCTCGGCCTCGTCGACGCCGGGCTCTGGGGCGTGATCGTGCCGCTCTGGTTCTTCATCGCGGCGTGCGGATTCACCTTCCCCTCCGTGCAGGTGATCGCGCTCAACGCGCATCCGCACGAAGCGGGCACGGCGGCGTCCCTCCTCGGGGCGGGCAACTACGGGCTCGCGGGTCTCGTCTCGCCGGTCGTCGGGATGCTCGGGGTCTCGACCGCGGTGCCGATGGCCGCGGTCATGCTCGGGACCGCGCTCGCCTCGGTGTGCTCCCTGTGGTTCGTGTTGCGCCCGCGGACGGTCCCGCGCCTCGCCCACTGAGCGCGCCCGCCGGGCAGCTGCGGCCGGTGCGGACAACTGCGGCCGGTGCGGACGACTGTGGCTCGCGCACGGGCAACAGGTGTCCGTGGCGGGAACGGGTGCGGGGGTCCGCCCCGAGGTCGGCCTAACATGGCCTGATGGACGATGACAGCGCCCGCGCACCCGAGCCAGACCCTGCACCCGCCGTCGCCCCGGAAACCGCGGCGGCCCCGGCGGCCCGACGCGTCGCCCGGCGCTGGCCTCTCCTCAGCGGTCTCGTGGCGGTACTCCTTGCCGCGGGCCTCGGCGCCCTGATCGTCTTTCGCGACAACGGGAATCCGCTCGTTATCGACACCGAGTGGATGGCCGAGATCATCGAGCACCGGGCGCCGATCTGGGAGTACGCCTCGCTCGTGATGAACTTCCTCGGCGCGGGAATCGCCGGGGTCGTGATCATCCCGGTCCTGATCCTGGTGGGACTGCTCCTGCTGAAACGTCCCTGGGCGGCGGGCTACTTCCTGGTGGCAACGATCGTCAGTTCCGGGCTCGTGCAACTTCTCAAGAACCTGTTCGGCCGCGCCCGCCCTCAGGACATGCTGGTCACCAGCGATTTCGGTTCATTCCCCTCCGGGCATGTAGCGAATGCGGCGACGATGGTCGTCTGCCTCGCCCTGATCTTCCCGAAAGTGTGGGTCTGGGTGGCCGGCGCGGTCTGGGCCGTCGCGATGATGGTCAGCCGCACCTACCTCGGCGCGCACTGGCTCACCGACACCATCGGCGGCCTGCTGCTCGGCATCGGCGTCGCCGTGCTGCTCTGGGCGCCCCTCGCCGCGAAACTGGACGGCGAGCGCCGGCTGGCCCGCCGGCATCCGCCCGCCCCAGAACCGGTTCGGCACCCCTTGTGAGGCTTGTGTACCCGGGACGGGTGTTTCGGGCCGTTTGAGGTGAAAATTCCGTCGAATTGGTCGGGATGCGGGGCAGACAACGGCGGATGAGCGCGGTAGCGTCATCGAATGAGAATCCTCCTTGTCGGGGCGGGCGGCGTCGGAGACGCGTTCGCGAAGATCATCGCCCGCCGGTCGTTCTTCGAGCGGGTGATCGTGAGTGACTACGACATCGGCCGGGCGGAACGGACGATCGCCGCCGTCGCAGCGAAGTACGGTGACGAGAGCGCGGCCCGGTTCACAGCGGCCCAGATCGATGCGGGGGATCCGGACCGCGTCGCATCGGTCGCTCGGGAACACGGCGCGACGCACGTGATGAACGCGGTCGAGCCGAAGTTCGTGCCGAGCGTGTTCGCCGGGGCGCTCGCCGCAGGCTGCGACTACCTCGACATGGCGGCGAGCCTTTCCGAACCGCACCCGACCGACCCGTACCACGAGACCGGCGTCAAGCTCGGCGATGACCAGTTCGCGCTCGCCGCAGACTGGGAGACCGCCGGGCGGCTCGCCCTCGTCGGGATGGGCGTCGAGCCGGGGCTGTCCGACGTGTTCGCCCGGTACGCCGCAGACCACCTGTTCAGCGAGATCGACGAGCTCGGCACCCGCGACGGCGCCAATCTCGTCGTGCGCGACGAGTCCGGTGCCGAGATCTTCGCGCCCTCGTTCAGCATCTGGACCACGATCGAGGAGTGCCTGAACCCGCCGGTGATCTTCGAGAAGGACCGCGGCTGGTTCACGACGCAGCCGTTCAGCGAACCGGAGATCTTCGACTTCCCGGAGGGGATCGGCCCGGTCGAGTGCGTGAACGTCGAGCACGAAGAGGTGTTGCTGATGCCGCGCTGGCTCGACGCGAAGCGGGTCACCTTCAAGTACGGGCTTGGTGAGGAGTTCATCGGCGTGTTGCAGACCCTGCACCGCCTCGGCCTCGACAGCGTGACCCCGGTGCGGGTGCGCAGTGAGTCCGGGCCCGTGTGGGTCGCGCCCCGCGACGTCGTCGCGGCGAGCCTGCCCGACCCGGCCACGATCGGACCCCGGATGACCGGGAAGACCTGCGCCGGGGTCTGGGTCACGGGCACAGGGGTCGACGGGGAGCCGCGCGAGGTGTACCTGTACCACGTGAGCGACAACGAGTGGACGATGCGCGAGTACGACGCCCAGTGCGTGGTCTGGCAGACCGCCCTCAACCCGGTGATCGCCCTCGAACTGCTCGCGACCGGCGCCTGGAGCGGACTCGGTGTGCTCGGTCCCGAGGCGTTCGACGCGAAACCGTTCCTCGACCTGATGAGCGCGAGCGAGGAATCCGGTGGATATGGCGAGCCCTGGGGGATGGAAGACCGGCTGGTGCGGCCCGCTTCCGCGGCCGGCCCGGCATGATCAACGGCGAGGTCTCGTTCTGGTGGAACCAGCTCGGCCGGCCGACGCAGCGTCCGCCGCTACCCGGTGCTCTCCGCGCCGACGTCTGCATCGTCGGCGCCGGCTACACCGGACTCTGGACCGCCTACTACCTGAAGAAGGCGGCGCCCGGCCTGCGCATCGTGATCCTCGAGCAGCGTTTCGCCGGTTACGGGGCCTCCGGGCGGAACGGCGGCTGGCTGACGAACTCGATCACGGGAGGACGCGAGCAGTATGTCGCCACCCACGGGCGGGACTCCGCGGCCCGGTTCCAGACCGCGATGAACGACACCGTCGACGAGGTGATCCGGGTCGCCGCCGCCGAGGGCATCGACGCCGACATCGTCAAGGGCGGCGAGTTCACCGTTGCGTGCGAAGTGCCCCAGCAGCGGCGGCTCGAGGCGAGCGCCCGGGCCGAACAGGAGTGGGCGGAAACGGATGTCGAGCTCCTGACGGCTGCGGAGGCATCCGCTCGCGTGAACGTCGTCGGAGCCACGGGAGCGATGTGGCACCCGCACTGCGCTCGCATCCACCCGGCGAAACTCGCCGCCGGACTCGCCGGGGTCGTCGAGGCACTCGGCGTCGAGATCTACGAGGACACCACCGTGACCGAGATCACGCCGCACCGCGCGGTCACGGCGCGCGGGGTCGTCGCCGCCGACGTCGTCGTGCGGGCGACCGAAGGCTTCACCGCGGGACTGCGCGGCCTGCACCGGGCCTGGCTGCCGATGAACTCGTCGCTGATCGCGACGTCGCCGCTCGCGCCGGCGGTCTGGGAGAGCATCGGCTGGGACGCTTGCGAGACCCTCGGCGATATGGCGCACGCCTACATGTACGCCCAGCGCACCGCCGACGACCGCATCGCGATCGGCGGCCGCGGGGTGCCGTACCGGTTCGGGTCGCGGACGGACTCCGACGGGCGCACCCCTGCGGGCACGGTCGACGCGCTGCGCGGCATCCTCAACCGGTTCTTCCCCGCGACGACAGGGGTGACGATCGACCACGCCTGGTCCGGCGTGCTCGGGGTTCCTCGGGACTGGGCCGCGACGGTCGGCCTCGACCCGGCGACCGGGCTCGCCTGGGCGGGCGGGTACGTCGGAACCGGGGTCGCGACCACGAACCTGGCCGGGCGCACGCTGACCGAGCTGATCCTCGCGCGGGCCGCCGGGAACGCACCGGGCGGTGCGGCCGGTGGTGCGGCCGGTGCTGCGGCCGCGCTGAGTGAGCTGCCCTGGGTCAACCATCGGGTGCGGAACTGGGAGCCCGAGCCGCTGCGCTGGCTTGCGGTGACCGGGCTGTATCGCGCGTACGGGATCGCGGACCGCGCCGAGCACGGCGGCCGCCGCACGACGACCTCGCCGCTCGCGACGATCGCCGATCGCGTCTCGGGCCGAGGCCACTGAACCGATTCGACGGAGTTCTTGGGTGTCGAACGCGTGGGAGCGCGGTCGCGGCGGACGCCCTGGGTCGGGCCGGCCGCGGATGTGGTCTACTCGAGGCATGAACGTTCCGCCGGCGCCCCGTGCGCCCGATGCTTCCGCCGAAACTTCCGCCGAGACCCTCGTGGCCGCATACCGGGTCGCGCTGGCCGCGGCCGACGCGGCCGCGGTGAGCGTGCGTGCGGCGCGCCCCGAAGACCTGCCCGCGGTCGTCGCGCTCTTCGAGCGCACCTGGGGTGCCGGACGCAGCCCGGACGCCTCTCTCCTGCGCGCCCTCGACCACGCCGGTAACACGGTGCTCGTCGCCACGAGTGACGCCGATGCTGCACCCGCGTTCGTCGGGGCCGCACTCGGCTTCCTCGGCTGGACGGGCGGCATCCACCTGCACTCGCACATGACGGCCGTCGCCCCCGGGCTGCGCGGCGGCGGGGTCGGCTACGCGCTCAAGCTCTTCCAGCGCGCGGTCTGCCTCGAGCACGGCGTCGACGAGATGCGCTGGACCTTCGACCCGCTGATCCGCCGCAACGCGCACTTCAACCTCGTGAAACTCGGGGCAGAGGTGACCGACTTCCACCCCGACTTCTACGGGCGACTCGACGACGCGATCAGCGGCAGCGACCGCAGCGACCGGTTCGAGGTGCGCTGGCGCCTCGACTCGCGTCGGGTGCGTGCGGCGCTCGCCGGTTCCCCGCGGCCGCAGTGGAGCAGCGCCGAACCGACCCGCGACGGGCTGCCCGCCCCAGAACCCCTGCGGCTCGACCCTGACTTCGAGCGACTCCGCGACGACGCACCGGATGCCGCGGCCCGGCAACGCACCGACTCCCGCGTCGTGTTCGCCGAGGCCTTCTCCCGCGGCCTCCGGCCCGAACTCGCCGGCGACTCCTGGGTGTTCACCTCCCGCCCCGCAGACCCCGCCTGACCCGCCTCGCCCCGCCCTATCTCCCCCCGACACGCCGCCCTTCGTGCGCGTGTGTTCCGCGAGAGCGCACTTGTGGCCCTTAAACCCGAGGTTTAAGGGCCACAAGTGCGCTCTCGCGGCCGGGATTTTGGCGCACGGATCGCGTGTGGGACTAGGATCGCGCCATGAATCCGAGCGACGCCGCCGATCACCTGTCCGAACTCCAGGCCGCAGCCGAGGCCGCGGTCGCCGCGGCCCGCCAGGCGCAGGCCGACGCCGAAGCCGCCCTCGCGAGAGTGCAGGCTGCGGCCGTTCAGGAGCAGGCGGATGCCGCGACGGCGACCGCCCAGACCGGGTCCGGCCCGGCGGCACCGGTGCCGGCACCCGCGGCACCCGCGGCACCTGCGGCGCCCGCGGCACACGCAACACCGCTCACGGCCGCCCAGGTCGACGTGATCCGGGCCGGCTACGCCTTCAGCGGGCCGGCGCTCGAGATGGGGGCCCTCGTCAACGGCGACGCCCTCGCCGACGTGCCGATCCGGATCCCGCTCGCGATGACCAACCGGCACGGCCTCGTCGCCGGCGCCACCGGAACCGGCAAGACCCGCACCCTGCAGGTGCTCGCCGAGCAGCTCTCCGCGCACGGCGTGCCCGTGTTCGCCGCCGACATCAAGGGCGACCTGTCCGGGGTCGCGACCGCGGGCGTGCCGAACGACAAGCTGCTCGCCCGCACCCGCGGCATCGGGCAGGGCTGGGCCGGCCAGGCCGCCCCGACCGAGTACTTCTCCCTCGGCGGCACCGGCCGCGGTGTACCGGTGCGCGCGACCGTCGCCGGGTTCGGCCCGCTGCTCCTCAGCAAGGTCCTCGGCCTCAACGACACCCAGGAGTCCAGCCTCGGCCTCGTCTTCCACTACGCCGACCAGGCCGGCCTGCCGCTGCTCGACCTCACCGACCTGCGCGCGGTCCTGAGCTTCCTGACGAGCCCGGCAGGCAAAGCCGAGCTCGCCGGGCTCGGCGGACTGTCCCCGGCGACCGTCGGCGTGATCCTCCGCGAGCTGATCACCTTCGCCGACCAGGGCGCCGACGTGTTCTTCGGCGAGCCCGAGATCGACACCCGGGAGTTCCTCCGCACCGCGCCGGACGGCCGCGGCGTGATCAGCCTGCTCGAGGTGCCCGGCGTGCAGAACCAGCCAGCGCTCTTCTCGACGTTCCTGATGTGGCTCCTCGCCGACCTCTACAACGACCTGCCAGAGGTCGGCGACCTCGACAAGCCCAAGCTCGTGTTCTTCTTCGACGAGGCGCACCTGCTCTTCGCGAACGCCTCCAAGGACTTCCTCGCGTCGATCACCCAGACCGTTCGGCTCATCCGCTCGAAGGGAGTCGGCATCTTCTTCGTCACCCAGACCCCCAAGGACGTGCCCGGCGATGTGCTCGCCCAGCTCGGCTCCCGTGTGCAGCACCAGCTGCGGGCCTTCACCCCGGACGACGCCAAGGCGTTGCGGGCGACCGTCTCGACGTTCCCGAACTCCGGTTACGACCTCGAAGAGGTGCTCACCGGGCTCGGAACCGGCGAGGCGATCGTGACGGTGATGAACGAGAAGGGCGCCCCGAGTCCCGTGGCCTGGACGCGACTGCGCGCGCCGCAGGGGTCGATGTCTCCGACTGCGGATGCCGCGATCGAGTCGGCCGTCGCGGCCTCGCCGCTCCTGGCGACATACGGCGCCGCGATCGACCGGGAATCGGCGCGGGAGATCCTCGCGACCAAGCTCGAGGCGGCGAACCGGGCCGCGGCCGAGCAGCAGGCGGCAGAGCAGGCGGCGCTCGATGCGGCGAAGGCGGCCGCGGAGCGCGAGAAGGCGGACAAGGTCGCCGCCGCGCAGGAGGCGAAGGATGCGCGGGCCGGGGAGCAGGCCGACCGGAAGGCGCAGGCCGAATACGACCGGCTGATGCGGCAGACCGCGGGCCCGGCGCGCACCCGCACGAGCGCGAAGCCGCAGAAGAGCGTGCTCGAGGAGGTGCTCGGGTCGTCCGTGACGAAGTCGATCCTGACCGGGGTCGTTGCCGGCATCTTCGGAACCCGCCGCCGGCGCTGAGCCGCCGCCCGGCATCCGCTCAGCTTGTGTGGGAGGTGTAGCGGCGCTCGAACCAGTAGAGCAGCTCGGGCCGGGACCGGTTGAGGTCCTGCAGCGTCATCGGTTCGGCGACCCGCACGATCGGCGCGTCGAGCTGTTCGACGATCAGCTCCATCGCCCCGCGCGAATAGAACTGGCCGCGCATCCGCAGCAGCAGCCGGCCGTCGAGTCCCGTGATGAACAGCTGCGGGTGCGTGTCGAGCGCGCCGCTTTCGTAGAGGTCGAGCAGCACGATGGTGCCGATCACGGACTTGTCGTAGCTCGTGACCCTGCCCAGGAAGCCGCGTTCGGAGACGCCGTCCCTGTCGACCCAGATCACGGTGCGGAAGAACGCGATCGCGGCGAGAACGCAGATGGCGACGAGGATGATCTGGCCGACGAAAACCGGTCGCCAGGAATCTGTCGGGATCGTGAGCCAGTAGAGCACGGCGGAAACCGGGGCGACGAGGGCGAGCACGGACAGACCGGACTGCCGGAGCAACCGGCCGTGCGGTCTCAGAGCGTGCGCCCGAATGAGCGGTCCCCCAGTGACTTTCACCTTAAGCGTTCCCCCTAGCCGGTGTACCCAGATTATCGCGAATGAGAGAGCGTGCCGGATAGCCACCTTAAAGGGGACAGCACGCCGCACCCCGGTGCCCGGGTGCGTGCGGGCAGACGCCGGAACCGGGCGGCACGAGGGGATCGTGCCGCCCGGTTCCGGGTGGAGGCTGCGGTGCAGCCGGTCGTGCGGGCCGGGTCAGCGGCCGAGGATGCCGCCGAGGTCGATTCCGGTGCCGGTGCCGTTCGTGGCGCCGGTGCTGCCGGAGCCGCTGAGGGCACCGTCGACGATGTCGCTGACGCTCGCACCGATGTCATCGACCGACGCCGAGGTGCCGTTGCCGGCCGGAGCGGTGACAGGAGCGGTGACGGGCGCGGTCGTGTCGGTGGTGAGCGGAGCGGTCAAGGGAGCCGTGACCGGGGCGGTCACCGGAGCAGTGACGGCCGTGTCGTTGCCGGAGGCGACCGGGACGTCGTTGCCGGACGCGACCGGGACGGAGGTGCCGTTGCCGATCGAGGCGCCGTTGCCGACGGAGTTGCCCGAGACGACCGGGCCGGAAACCAGCGGGGCGTTCAGCACTCCGCCGCCGAGGGCATCCGTGCTGGTTCCGTTCGCGCCGGACCCGTTCAGGCCGGACCCGTTCGCGTCGATGCCGCGCAGCGCGTCGTTCAGCAGGCCGAAGTCGACCGTGTTGGCCAGGCTGCTGCCGTCACTGCCCGAGGGGGAGACCGTACCGGTTTCCGCTGCCTGCGCCGGGGCGACGAAGCCGCAGACGATGAGTGCGGATGCCGCGACTCCGGTGATTCCGAATGCGGTGAGACGCTTCGTGATGGTGTTCATGAGAGCTCCATTTCGTAGTTCTGGTCCGGCCTCGGGTATTCCCCGGGCCGCACAAGTAGTCCGGAGCCCTCGTCGAGGCGGATTGGAATCCGTAGAGTGGGCTCGTGCCAGACTCTCCCAGCGCGCACCGCCGCGCGCAGCCACCGAGATTCCGGGCGCACCCGGCCCAGGCCGGCGTCGCGGCCTTCGCGCTGGCGGTCCTCGTCGGCACAGCGCTGTTGATGCTGCCGATCGCGCGGGTGGGTCCCGGTGGGTCGAGCCTGCTCGAGGCGATCTTCACCGCGACGAGCGCGGTCTGCGTCACCGGGCTCGTCGTCGTCGACACCGCGACGCACTGGACGCCCTTCGGGCAGGTCGTGATCATGCTCCTGATCCAGGTGGGCGGCCTCGGCATCATGACGTTCGTGTCCGTCGTCGGGCTCTCGGTGCTGCGGAAGATGAGCCTCCGCTCCCGGATCACTGCCGCTGCCGAGGTCAAGAGCGTCGGACTCGAGGACGTGCGCGGTCTGGTGCTCGGCGTCGTGGGGACATCCGTGCTGATCGAGCTCTGCGTCGCCGTGGTGCTGAGCCTGCGGTTCCTCTTCGGCTACGGCGAGCCGCTCGGGAGGGCGCTCTGGCTCGGGCTGTTCCACGCGGTGTCCTCGTTCAACAACGCGGGGTTCGCCCTGTTCAGCGACAACATGATCTCCTACGCGACCGACCCGTGGGTCTGCCTCCCGCTCGCCGCGGCGGTCATCCTCGGCGGTCTCGGCTTCCCCGTGCTCGTGCAGCTGCGCCGGTACCCGCGCCTGCCCCGGAAATGGGTGATGAACACCCGGCTCGTGCTCGCGGGCACCGTTGTGCTCCTCGTTGCAGGCGCCGTGTACCTCACAGCAGTCGAGTGGTCGAACCCGTCGACCCTCGGGCCGTTGGGCTGGTCGGACAAGATCCTGGTCGGATTCTTCCAGTCGGTCCAGGCGCGCACGGCGGGCTTCAACAGCATCGACTGGGGCCAGATGGACTCGGCGAGCCTGCTCGGCACCGACGTGCTCATGCTGATCGGCGGCGGCCCCGCCGGAACCGCGGGCGGCATCAAGATCACGACCTTCGCCGTCCTGTTCTTCGTCCTCGTCGCGGAGATTCGCGGCGAAGGGACGGTCACCGTGTTCGGCAAGCAACTCGCCCGCTCGGTGCAACGCCAGGCCATCACGATCGTGCTGATCGCCGTGGCCGTGATCGCCTTCTCCACCGTCATCCTGATGCTCCTGACCGATTTCAGCCTCGACGCGCTGCTCTTCGAGGTGATCTCTGCCTTTGCTACCGTGGGGCTCTCGACCGGCATCACCGCGGCCATTCCTCCCGGCGGGCAGGTCGTGCTGATGCTGCTCATGTTCATCGGCAGGCTCGGCCCGATCGCCTTCGCGTCCGCCCTCGCACTCCGGCAGCGGCCCAGCGCCTTCGAACTCCCCATAGAAAGGCCGATCATTGGCTAAGTTCTCCCTCTTCGGGCGTCGCTCGTCCTCCCGTCTCACCCAGGAGGACGCCGTTGTCGTGATCGGCCTCGGCCGGTTCGGCAGCTCCCTCGCCCTCGAGCTGATGAAAAGCGGCACCGAGGTGCTCGGGATCGACGGCGATGCCGATATCGTCCAGGCGCACAACGGCCTGCTCACCCACGTCGTGCGCGCAGACTCGACGAAAGAGGAGACCCTCCGCCAGCTCGCGGTCGCCGACTTCAGCACAGCGGTCGTCGCGATCGGCGGCGACATCCAGGCGAACATCCTCACGGCGTCGCTGCTGCTCAAGCTCGGGATCGGCAACATATGGGCCAAGGCGGTGAGCGAACCGCACGGCGCGATCCTCGACCAGCTCGGCGTGACCCACGTGATCTATCCGGAGAAGGACATGGGCAAGCGGGTCGCGCACCTCGTGCGCGGGGTGATGCAGGACTATCTCGAGATCGGCGAGAACTTCGCCCTCGTCAAGATGGCGCCCCCTCGCGTGATCGTGGGGGTCTCACTCGGCGAGTCCCGGGTGCGTCCGGTGCACGGCGTGACCGTGACCGCGTTCTTCCACGAGGGGGCCGGCTGGAGCTACACGACCCTCGAGACGGTTCTCGAGGCGGGCGATGTGATCCTCGTCGCGGGGGAGACCGAGCGGGTCGAGGCGTTCAGCAGGCTGCGCTAGGCCGGCGCAGAGGTTGGCGCCGCGTAGGCTCGCCCTATGAGTAGTGCAGCAGTGGCCGCCGCCCGCTTCGTGACAGAGGCCGCGATCGGGACCCGCGTCGTCGTGCGCCGCACCATCGAGGGCGGCGTGACGGATGCCGTCGGCTACCTCCGCGCGTGCGGTCCGGCCGACTGCGTGGTCGAGACGAAACGCGGTCTCGTCACGATCGTGCTTGCCGAGATCGTGGCCGCGAAGGAAGTGCCGCCGCCGCCGGCGCCGCGTGCGCCCCGGCATCCGTTCGCCGACTGACGAGTCTTTACTGGCGGAGAATGGGGGATTCGAACCCCGGCTGTGGGCGCTGTGCGCTCACCCGTTGATGAATCTTTACTGGCGGAGAATGGGGGATTCGAACCCCGGCTGTGGGCGCTGTGCGCTCACCCGTTGATGAATCTTTACTGGCGGAGAATGGGGGATTCGAACCCCCGAGGGCTCTCACCCAACACGCTTTCCAAGCGTGCGCCATAGGCCACTAGGCGAATTCTCCTGGCCGGTCATTTCCCGAAGGTAACAACCTCGAAGAATCTTACCTGTTTCTGAAGGCACTTGAGAACGCGCTGCGCAGGGACCTGCTTTTGGCTCGGTGCGGCTTTGCGCATAAACTGGGAGCGGCTCCTCGCGTGGCGCTATCTCAGCCAACTCCCCCAGGACGGAAACGTAGCAAGGGTAACTGGGCTCTGGTGGGTGCGCGAGGAGTTTTTTCATGCCCCCGCGGCCTCGAAAAGCGGATTCCGCAGGGCACTCTGACGCCCACCCGGGCCGAGGTCTGGGCATGCCGCGCACTAGTCACTACGCGCGCGTCGCATACTGCGCACAATTCCGTGATAACGATTCCATATCTACTCATAGACTGGGCTATGCGCGGATCGCGCCCCGACAGTGCCGGAGGCACCCATGGTCAACACGTCCGATAAAACCTTCTTGTGGCCCACCCAGCAGCCACGTCCGCTGAGCGATGAAGCGCTCGCGAGCGTAGACGCCTGGTGGCGAGCCGCGAATTATCTTTCGGTGGGGCAGATCTACCTGCTCGACAATCCGTTATTGCGGGAACCGTTGACCCGCGACCACATTAAGCCCCGCCTGCTCGGGCACTGGGGAACGACCCCCGGACTCAACTTCATTTATGCCCACCTGAACCGCGCGATCCAGGAACGCAAGATCAGCACCCTTTACGTCACCGGCCCCGGCCACGGTGGGCCCGGCATGGTCGCCAACGCCTACCTCGACGGCACGTACACCGAGATCTACCCCGGTGTCGAGCAGAGCGAACGCGGCGTCAAGGCCCTGTTCCGCCAGTTCTCCTTCCCGGGCGGAATCCCGAGCCACGCTTCACCGGAGACCCCCGGTTCGATCCACGAGGGCGGCGAGCTCGGCTACGCGCTCAGCCACGCTTACGGCGCCGCGTTCGACAACCCCGACCTGCTCGTCGCGGCCGTCGTCGGCGACGGCGAGGCCGAGACCGGACCGCTCGCCACCAGCTGGCACTCCAACAAGTTCGTCGACCCGCTCGTCGACGGCGTCGTGCTGCCGATCCTGCACCTCAACGGGTACAAGATTGCCAACCCGACCATCCTCGCCCGCATCCCCGAGGAGGAACTCCTCGACCTGATGCGCGGTTACGGCCACAAGCCGTACATCGTTTCCGGCGGATTCAACGAGGAAGACCCGCTCCTCGTCCACCAGCGCATGGCCGAGACCCTCGACGAGGTGCTCAACGAGATCGCCGACATCAAGGCCCGCGCCCTCGCCGGCGACACCGAGCGTCCGCGCTGGCCCATGATCATCCTGCGCACCCCCAAGGGCTGGACCTGCCCGACCACGATCGACGGCCTCAAGGTCGTCGACTCCTGGCGTTCGCACCAGGTGCCGCTCAGCAACGCCCGCGACACCGAGGCGCACACCCGCCTCCTCGAGGGCTGGCTCGCCTCCTACCGCCCCGAAGAACTGTTCGACGAGTCCGGTGCGCCGGTCGCGAAGATCACCGGGCTCGCCCCGGACGGTGAGCTGCGGATGAGCGCGAACCCCGTCTCCAACGGCGGCCTGCTCCGCAAGGAGCTGCGCCTTCCCGACTTCCACGACTATGCCGTCGATGTTCCCTCCCCTGGAGCCACGACGGATGAGGCCACGAAGGTCCTCGGAACCTGGCTCGCGGATGTCATCAGGGACAACCCAGACAACTTCCGGATCTTCGGGCCGGATGAGACAGCATCCAACCGTCTCGCCCCCGCCGTGTTCGCTGCGACGGAGAAGACCTGGAACGCCGAATACCACGAGGGCGACACCAACCTCGAACGCGCCGGCCGCATCATGGAGATGCTCAGCGAGCACCAGTGCCAGGGCTGGCTCGAGGGCTACCTGCTCACCGGTCGCCATGGCCTCTTCAACTGCTACGAGGCCTTCATTCACATCGTCGACTCGATGTTCAATCAGCACGCGAAGTGGCTCAAGGTCACCCGCGAGATCCCGTGGCGCCGCTCGATCTCGAGCCTCAACTACCTGCTCTCCTCGCACGTCTGGCGCCAGGACCACAACGGCTTCTCCCACCAGGACCCGGGCTTCATCGACCACGTCGTGAACAAGAGCGCGGATGTCGTGCGCGTCTACCTGCCCTTCGACGCGAACACGCTGCTCTCGATCTACGACCACTGCCTGCGCAGCGTCGACTACGTGAACGTCGTCGTCGCAGGCAAGCAGCCCGCGCCGAACTGGCTCACCATGGACCAGGCCGTCGCACACTGCGACCGCGGCCTCGGCATCTTCGACTGGGCAGGCACCGAAATCGCCGGCACCGAACCGGATGTCGTCCTCGCCGCAGCCGGAGAGGTCCCGACCCTCGAGATCCTCGCCGCCGCCGCGATCCTGCGCGAAGCGATGCCCGACCTCAAGGTCCGCGTCGTCAACGTCGTCGACCTGATGCGCCTGCAGTCCGAGGCGGACCACCCGCACGGACTCAGCGACGCCGAGTTCGACGCCTACTTCACCGCGAACAAGCCGATCGTGTTCGCATACCACGGGTACCCGTGGCTGATCCACCGCCTGACCTACAAGCGCCACGGACACGCGAACCTGCACGCCCGCGGGTACAAGGAAAACGGCACCACGACGACACCGTTCGACATGGTCATGCTCAACGACCTCGACCGGTATCACCTGGTGATGGACGTTATCGACCGCGTCCCCGGACTCGGCGCGCGCGCCGGTGTTCTCCGCCAGGAAATGCAGGATGCCCGCCTCCGCGCCCGCGACTACACGCGTGCATTCGGTGAGGACATTCCCGCGGTCACCGAGTGGGTGTGGGATGCGAACGGCATCGGCGCCACCCCGGTCGATGTGGGACTTTCCACAGGTGGGGATAACGTCTAATCGTGGCTGACAGTATCTACATCACCTCCGCCGAGGGTTATACAGGCAAATCTACGATCGCGCTGGGTGTTCTGGACACCCTGCTTCGTTCGGTCGAACGGGTCGGCGTTTTCCGTCCCGTCGCCCGTTCTTCCAACCATCCCGACTACGTGCTCGAGCTCCTGCTCGAGCACCTCTCCGCAGGCAAGGCCGCAAGTGCGACCGCTGCAACGAGCACCCCGCTCACCTACGACGAATGCGTAGGCGTACATTATGACGAAGTCCACCTCGACCCCGATGCGGCACTCGGCCGTATCGTGCAGCGTTACAAGGCCGTCGAGGCCCAGTGTGACGCGGTCGTCGTCATCGGAAGCGATTACACCGACGTCGGCAGCCCCACCGAGCTCGCCTTCAACCTCCGCATCGCCGCCAACCTGGGCGTCCCTGTGCTGCTGGTTCTCGGTGGACGCGTGGGCTCCGGCCAGGGCGAGACGCTCAACCAGGATGACAGGCTCGGCCAGAGCGACCCGCGCACGCCGGACGACATCCGCCAGTTGACGGATGTCACCATCGCCGAACTGCGCAACGAGCACGTCTCGCTGCTCGGCGTCATCGTCAACCGGGCAGATCCGACGCGCCTGGACGACGTGATCGGCGCCGTCCGCGACGTCGTCGACGCCCCCGGAAGCGAACTCGCGAACGTGCCGGTCTGGGCGCTTCCCGAGGACCCGTACATCGTCGCACCGAGCATGAAGAGCATCCTCAAGGCCGTGAAGGGAACCCTCGTCAAGGGGGACCCCGCGCTCCTGTCCCGTGAGGCCCTCGGAGTCGTCGTCGCGGCGATGTCGATGGTGAACGTGTTGCCCCGCCTGTTCGACGGGGCCGTCGTGCTCATCCCGAGCGACCGTCCCGATGTGCTCCTCGCCGTGCTGATGGCGAACTCCTCTGCGACGTTCCCCTCGATCGCGGGCATCATCCTCGTCGGCGGCTTCGACCTCCCGACGGAGATCGAACAGCTAGTCGAGGGGCTCGCTTCTTCGGTGCCGATCATCCGTACCGAACTCGCGTCCTACGAGGCCGCGGTGCGCATCACGCACACCCCCGGCCGGATGGCCGCGGATTCGCAGCGCAAGCTCGACACCGCGCTCGCCCTCTTCGAAGGCCACGTCGAGGCATCCGTTCTGCTCGATCGCCTCAAGGTGAGCCGCGCCGACGTCGTGACGCCGCTCATGTTCGAGTACACGCTGCTCGAACGTGCCCGGAAGAACCGCAAGCGCATCGTGATGCCCGAGGGGGAGGACGACCGCGTGCTGCGCGCCGCCGCGACCCTGCTGGCCCGCGATGTCGCAGACATCATCATTCTCGGGGAAGAGGTCGAGGTCCGCTCCCGCGCGATCGGGCTCGGCATCGACATCGGGAAGGCCCAGGTGATCAGCCCCTTCAACGAGGAGCTCCGCACCAAGTTCGCCACAGAGTACGCCCGCCTGCGCGCTCACAAGGGCGTCACCATCGACCAGGCCAGGGACGTCGTCACCGACGTGTCCTACTTCGGCACGATGATGGTGCAGATGGGACTGGCCGACGGCATGGTCTCCGGTGCGACGCACACCACGGCGCACACGATCCGCCCGAGCTTCGAGATCATCAAGACCCGCCCGAACACGTCCGTCGTGTCGAGCGTGTTCCTGATGGCCCTCGCGGACAAGGTCCTCGTCTACGGTGACTGCGCCGTGAACCCCGACCCGACCGCAGAGCAGCTCGCCGACATCGCCATCTCCGCTTCGGAGACGGCCGTCGAGTTCGGCATCGAGCCGCGCATCGCGATGCTGTCGTACTCGACAGGCGAGTCGGGCAAGGGGGCGGACGTCGACAAGGTCCGCGCCGCGACCGCGCTCGTCCGCGAGCGTCGCCCCGACCTTCTCATCGAGGGCCCGATCCAGTACGACGCGGCAGCGGATGCTGCTGTCGCCGCTGTGAAGATGCCGGCTTCGGCCGTGGCCGGCCGGGCCACCGTCTTCATCTTCCCGGACCTCAACACCGGCAACAACACCTACAAGGCCGTCCAGCGCAGTGCTGGCGCCCTCGCGCTCGGCCCTGTCCTGCAGGGCTTGCGCAAACCGATCAACGACCTTTCCCGAGGAGCACTTGTGCAGGACATCGTCAACACCGTTGCGATCACCGCAATCCAGGCGGCGTCACTCGACTCCGCTGCCGCCGCTGCTGCCGCGACTGCGACGGTCTCAGCATGAGCGCCGTCCTGGTAATCAACTCCGGTTCCTCGTCGTTCAAGTACCAGCTGATCGACATGCAGACGGAGACCGAGCTCGCGAGCGGTCTCGTCGAGCGCATCGGTGAGGCGAGCGGGCACGCCCGTCACACCGCCGCCGGTTCCGACCGCGTCGAGCAGACGCTGCCGATCCCGGACCACACCGCCGGATTCGCCGTGATGCTCGCCGCGTTCGCCGCCAGCGGCCCGCAGCTCAGCACGGCGAACCTTGTGGCCGTCGGCCACCGGGTCGTGCAGGGTGGCAGTATCTTCCAGGGTCCGACCGTGATCGATGACGAGGTGCTCGCCCAGATCAGCGCGCTCTCCGACCTCGCGCCGCTCCACAACCCGGCACACGTTCAGGGCATCAACGCGGCCAGGGCACAGTTCCCGGACGTGCCCCACGTTGCCGTCTTCGACACGTCGTTCCACCAGACGATGCCGGCACCGGCGTACACCTACGCGATCGACACCGCGCTGGCCGCCGAGTACGGCATCCGTCGTTATGGAGCACACGGCAGCTCGCACAAGTTCGTGTCCGAAGCCGCTGCGGAGTTCCTCGGCCGCCCGCTCGCCGAGCTCAAGACCATCGTGCTGCACCTCGGAAACGGGGCGTCGGCGTGCGCGGTCGACGGTGGAAAGTCCATCGACACCTCGATGGGCCTCACCCCGCTGCAGGGACTCGTCATGGGTACCCGCTCCGGCGACATCGACCCCGCCGTGCTGTTCCACCTGCACCGCAAGGCCGGCATGTCGATCGAAGAGCTCGACACCCTGCTGAACAAGAAGAGCGGCATGCTCGGACTGACCGGCAACGGTGACATGCGCGACGTCGAGGACGCCGCGATAGCCGGGGACGCGGTCGCCCAGGCTGCCCTCGACGTCTACTACCACCGCATCCGCGGTTACGTGGGCAACTACATCGCCCAGCTCGGTGGACTCGACGTGATCGTCTTCACCGCCGGTATCGGCGAGAATTCGGGAATCATCCGGGCCGGCGCCCTCGCCGGACTCGAATTCCTCGGCATCGAGATCGACCCGGCGAAGAACGACCCGTTCTCCCGGGCCGCCCGCGTCATCTCGACCGATGACTCGAAGGTCACCGTGCTCGTCATCCCGACGAACGAGGAGCTGGAGATCGCTCGCCAGACCCTCGCCGTCATCTAGCAGCACCGAAGTCGACGGCCGCTCCCTTCGGGGGCGGCCGTCGCGTGCGTTAACGCACCCCGCTACTGCTCGCGAGAGTGCACTTTTGGCCCTTAAAACGGCGGTTTAAGGGCCAAAAGTGCGCTCTCGCGAACGGGGCGTGGCGGATACCTCAGGCGGTTCTGGGGGCTGTGCTTCCGCGCACCACGAGGTGCGTGGGCACGATCGTGGTGCCAGGAACGGACGCACCGGGGGAATCGATCTGCCGCAGGAGCTTCTCGATGCAGAGCCGGCCGACCTGGGCGAAGTCCTGGTGCACCGTCGTCAGTGGGGGCCAGAATTCACCGGACTCGCGCATGTCGTCGAAGCCGACGACGCTCACGTCGGCGGGCAGGGCCCGGCCGGCCTCATGCATCGCGCGCATCACACCGAGGGCCATCTGGTCGTTGGACGCGAAGATGGCCGTGACGAGCGGGTCGGCGGCGAGGGTCACCCCGTGCACGTAGCCGCTCTGCGCACTCCAGTCCCCTTCGAGCACGGGGGGCACCGGGGCACCGGCCGCCTTCAGGGTGTTGCGCCACGACGCCGTGCGGCGACCGGCCGAGAAGGAGGACTCCGGGCCGGCGATGTGCCAGACCGTGCGGTGACCGAGGTCGAGCAGGTGCTGGGTGGCCAGGCGGGCGCCCTCGGTCTGGTCGGTGTCGACGACCGTGTACCGGGAACCGGCGTCGGAGTCGACGATGACGACGGGAAGCCCGGTCGGCACGGTCACGTCGATCCGGTCGAGCATGTGGGCTTCCATGATGATCACGATGCCGTCGACGGCCTGCTCGGCCAGCCGGGTCACGGCGCCGGTGACCGCACCCTGGGTGGGTCTCGTCACCGGGATGAGGGTGATCGAGTACCCGGCCTCCGCGGCCGCCATCGCCACCGCGTCGAGCGTGCGCATGTTGCCGAAGCTCGACAGGGTGAACATGATCACGCCGATGGTGCTGAACCGGCCCGACTTGAGGGCGCGGGCGGCGCTGTTCGGGCGGTAGCCGATCTCATCCATGGCCGCGAGCACGCGGTCCCGGGTGTCGGAGTCGACATTGCTGCGGGCGTTCACCACTCGGGAAACGGTCTGGGACGAGACGCCGGCCAGGGCCGCGACATCCGCCATCGACGGCAGGCGCTGCACACCGCGGGTCAGGGGACTCTGGGGAGTCGGGTGAGTCGGGTGACTCGGGGGAGTCGAGGGCGCGGAGGTGCCGGCGCCTTCAGCGGGGCTGATCTTTGCCACGTTCCCTCCCGGGTCCCGGAAAATGCTTCCGTATGTTTACGTAAACATGCTAGCGTGCTTACACGTCATGTTTACGCAAACATGACCAGGAACCTCGAACTCCATCATCCGCCGCACCACACTATCGAGTCAGAGAAACAGGAATGACGACGCTGTCAACGCTCACCCCCAGTGGCCAGGCGCTTTCCGGCCCACGGAAGCCGCACGTGCAGAAGCGCGACTGGACCGGCTGGAAGTTCATCGCCCCGTTCATGGTCGTCTTCACCCTCGTCCTGATCGCTCCGGTACTGTATTCGATCTACCTGAGCTTCTTCAAGGAACAGCTCGTCGGGGGCAACTCCTTCGTCGGCTTCGCGAACTACGGCCAGGCGCTCACGGATCCCCAGTTCTGGGAGTCGATGGGGCGGGTGACCCTGTTCTTCGTCGTGCAGGTTCCGATCATGCTCGGCATCGCACTCTTCGCCGCCCTCGCGATCGACAGTGCGCGCCTGCACCTGTCCAGCTTCTTCCGCATCGCGATCTTCCTGCCGTACGCCGTTCCCGCGGTGGTCGCCACCCTGATGTGGGGCTTCATGTACGGCACGAAGTTCGGCCTGGTCGGCAACCTCAACGACTTCTTCCACCTCGCCATTCCTGACCCGCTCGGGAGCAGCTGGGTGCTCGCGAGCATCGGCAACATCGTCACCTGGGAATTCATCGGCTACAACATGATCCTGTTCTATGCGGCGCTCCGGGTGATCCCGACCGACCTCTATGAGGCGGCCTCCCTCGACGGCGCCGGCGCCTTCCGCATCATCCGCAGCATCAAGATGCCGGCGCTGCGTCCCGCCATCGTGATCGGCGGCATCTTCTCGGTCATCGGCAGCTTCCAGCTCTTCAACGAGCCGAGCATCCTGCAGTCCCTGGCGCCCAACACCATCTCGACCTATTTCTCCCCGAACATGTACGCGTACAACCTGTCGTTCGCGGGCCAGCAGTACAACTATTCGGCCACCATCGCGATCATCGTCGGCCTCTTCACTGCCGTCATCGCCTACATCGTGCAGAACTCCGGTTCGCGGAAGGAGGTCTGAGATGTCCACCACTGACCAGGCCAGAGTGAACGTGCCCGCAAGCCAGGCCAGGGCCCCACGGATGTCCCGCTACACCCGGACGAACAAGTCCAACCAGGGCCTGCACACAAAGAAGTCGATCCTGCTCACGATCATCATGGGCGCGCTGGTCCTCTATAGCCTGCTTCCCCTGTTCTGGCTCTTCGTGAACTCGACGAAGACCCAGGCCGAGCTGCTCAACTCCTTCGGCCTCTGGTTCAGCGGTCCGAACGCCCTCTGGGACAACATCGTCGCGACCGTGACCTACAACGACGGAGTCTTCGTCCGTTGGTTCGGGAACACCCTGATGTACGTCGTCGTCGGGGCGGGAGGGGCCACCTTCCTCGCGGCACTCGGCGGTTATGGACTGGCCAAATTCAACTTCCCGGGCAAGAAGGCCGTCTTCGCCGTCGTGCTCGGTGCCGTGGCGATCCCCGGCACGGCCCTCGCGGTCCCGACCTTCCTCATGTTCAGCCAGATGGGCCTCACGAACACGCCCTGGGCGGTCATCCTGCCCTCGTTGATCAGCCCGTTCGGCCTGTACCTGATCTGGACCTACGCCCTCGATGCCGTGCCGACCGAGGTGCTCGAGGCCGCACGCATGGACGGGGCAGGCGAATTCCGCACCTTCTTCACCATCTCCCTCAAGCTCCTCGCCCCCGGCCTCGTGACCGTGCTCTTGTTCACCCTCGTGGCCACCTGGAACAACTACTTCCTGCCCCTGATCATGCTGAGCGAACCGACCTGGTACCCGCTCACCGTCGGACTCAAGCAGTGGAGCAATCAGGCCCAGACCGTCGGCGGCGACGTGATCTACAACCTCGTGATCACCGGTTCGATGCTCACAATCATCCCGATCGTCGTCGCGTTCCTGTTCCTGCAGCGCTACTGGCAGTCCGGTCTCGCCGCCGGCAGCGTCAAGGCGTGACCCCCCGACCCATTCGACCGCACCACCTGTCCCGCATCGCAGTCCATCCATTTACAAGGAAGTGAAAGGCATTTCATGAAAGCACCACACAGCACCAGGAAGGCACTGCGTCGCACCGCGGTCGTCGTCGCCACCGGACTCGCGCTCAGCATGTCCCTCGCCGCGTGTTCCGGATCCGGAACCGGATCGACAGCATCGTCGACCGCCAGCGCCGCGGACATCACCGCGGCCCTGAACGAGAAGTCGACCATCACCGTCTGGGCGTGGGCCCCGGCCGTGGAGAAGATCGCCGCGGCGTTCGAGAAGGAACACCCGAATGTGACCGTCAAGGTCGTCAACGCGGGAACCGGCAACGATCAGTACATCAAGCTCCAGAACGCGATCAAGGCAGGGTCCGGCGCGCCGGACATCGCCCAGATCGAGTATTACGCGCTTCCGCAGTTTGCGTTGTCCAAGTCGCTCGCCGACCTCAGCGCATACGGCTTCGACTCGTACGCGTCCGAATACACCGACAGCACCTGGGGATCGGTCAAGCTCGGCGACGGCATCTACGCCCTCCCGCAGGACTCCGGCCCCATGGCCATGTTCTACAACAAGGCCGTCTTCGACAAGTACGGCCTCACCGTTCCCACCACCTGGGACGAGTACGTCGCAACGGCCAAGAAGCTGCACGAGGCCAACCCGAACGCCTACATCACCAACGACACCGGCGACGCCGGCTTCACCACGAGCATGATCTGGCAGGCCGGCGGCCAGCCGTACACCACGACGGACTCCACCAAGGTCAGCATCAACCTCCAGGACGCGGGCTCGAAGAAGTTCGCAGACACCTGGAACACGCTGCTCAGCAACGACCTCCTCGCCGCAACGCCCAGCTGGAGCGACGAATGGTACAAGGGCCTCGGCGACGGTACCATCGCCACCCTCAACATCGGTGCCTGGATGCCCGGCAACCTCGAGTCCGGTGTGAAGGAAGCCGCCGGTGACTGGCGGGTCGCGCCGCTGCCGACGTACACGGCAGGCGACAAGGCAAGCGCCGAGAACGGCGGCGGTGGAGATGCCATCCTCGAGCAGAGCAAGAACAAGCTCGTCGCAGCCGGTTTCCTCCAGTACATGAACGAGGGCGCGGGTACCCAGATCTCGATCGACGCCGGCGGATTCCCGTCGACCGTCGCCGACCTGAACTCCGACGCGTTCCTGAACGCCACGAGCGACTACTTCGGCGGCCAGAAGATCAACCAGGTCCTCGTGCAGTCCGCGAAGGACGTCGTTCCCGGCTGGAGCTACCTCCCGTTCCAGGTCTACTCGAACAGCATCTTCAAGGACACGGTCGGCCAGGCGTATGCCGCCAAGTCCGACCTCAATGCCGGGTTGACCGCGTGGCAGAAGGCCACCGCGGACTACGGCAACCAGCAGGGCTTCACCGTCACCAGCAAGTAGCATCCTGCGCCACCGTCGGAGAAGGGTGGGCCTGGACCAGGCCCACCCTTTTCCGTCGCCTTCACCACCGTCGTACCGAACAAAGAGGATCTTCTCCCGTGTTGCACGCCCGGCTCAGCATCACCCGCGACAACGTTGTGGCACCCGTTTCGCCCCGGATCTTCGGCTCCTTCGTCGAGCACATGGGCCGCGCCGTGTACACGGGCATCTACGAGCCCGGTCATCCCGCCGCGAATGCGGAGGGATTCCGCCAGGACGTGCTCGACCTGGTGCGGGAACTGAACCCGAGCCTCGTCCGCTATCCCGGCGGCAACTTCGTCTCCGGCTTCCGCTGGGAAGACAGCGTCGGCCCCCGCGACACGCGCCCCGTGCGCCTCGACGTGGCGTGGCACAGCATCGAGACCAACGAGGTCGGCCTGCACGAATTCGCGGCCTGGGCGGAGACCGCGGGCGTCGAGGTGATGCAGGCCGTGAACCTGGGCACCCGGGGCGTCGCGGAAGCCGCGGCCCTGCTCGAATACGCCAATCACCCGGGAGGCACCACCCGCTCCGAGGAGCGCAGGGCCAACGGCCGCACGGAACCGTTCGGCATCCGCGTCTGGTGCCTCGGCAACGAAATGGACGGCCCCTGGCAGATCGGCCACAAGACCGCCGAGGAATACGGGCGCCTCGCCGCCGAGACCGCCCGGGTGATGAAATGGGTCGACCCCACCATCGAACTCGTCGTCGCCGGCAGCTCCAACGCCGAAATGCCCACCTTCGGCAGCTGGGAACGCACGGTGCTCGGGCACACCATCGACCTCGTCGACCACATCTCCCTGCACGCCTACTACGAGGAGAAGCCCGGCGACCTCGGCAGCTTCCTGGCCTCCGGCGTCGGCCTGGACCGCTTCATCGGAGACGTCGCCGCGATCGTCGACGAGGTGGCGGCGGAACGGGGCGTCGACCGCTTCATCGGCATCAGCGTCGACGAGTGGAACGTCTGGTACCAGACCCGCTTCAACGAGGTGGACAAGGAGGACCTGCTCACCGGCGACTGGAACGCCCACCCCCGGCTGATCGAAGACGAGTACAACGTCAGCGACGCCGTCGTCGTCGGTTCCCTGCTGATCTCCCTGCTGCGCAACAGCGACCGGGTCTCGATGGCCAACCTCGCCCAACTCGTGAATGTGATCGCCCCGATCAGGTCCGAACCCGGCGGACCGGCCTGGCGACAGACCACGTTCTTCCCCTTCGCGTTGACCGCGGGCGCCGCCCGCGGCGACGTGCTGGCCACCGCGATCCACTCCGACACCTACGAAACCGTCGCCCACGGCACCGTCGACGTAGCGGATGCCGCCGCGACGGCCACCGACGACGAGGTCGTGCTGTATCTCGTGAACCGGTCGAGCGCCACCCCGCTCACCCTGGACGTGGACCTGGCCGGGGCACCCGCCGGAGCGATCCGGTCCGCGCGGAGCGTGCACGCCCCGGACGGCGGCGACCGGTTCAGCACGAATGCCCTCGATCATCAGGAGACGGTGGCACCCGTCGAACTCACGGGCCTGACGCTGTCGGAAGACGGCGCCCGCCTCACCGCGGTGCTGCCGGCACTGTCCTGGTCCATCGTCCGCCTGGCCGCCCGGAGCGCGTCATGAGCACCGTGAGCGCGACCATCGCGGCAACATCGACAGCGACCCGCTGGGTGCGCTGGCCGGATGCGCACACCCTCGCCGACGGCACGGAGAGCCTGGCGTCCGGAACCGCCCGTATCGCATACGGCGCCGACTACAACCCCGAGCAGTGGCCGGAGGCGGTCTGGGCCGACGACATGCGGCTGATGCGCGAGGCCGGCGTGAACATCGTCAGCGTCGGCATCTTCTCCTGGGCGCTGCTGCAGCCCACCATCGACAGCTGGGATTTCGGCTGGCTCGACCGCGCCCTCGACCTGCTGCACTCCAACGGCATCGCCGTCGACCTCGCCACCGCAACCGCGAGCCCGCCACCCTGGCTGACCGAGGCGCACCCTGAGGTGCTGCCCGTGAACCGGTTCGGCGAGACCATCTGGCCCGGCGGCCGCCAGCAGTGGCGTCCGACCTCACCGGTCTTCCGCCGGTACGCCCTGGCCCTCGTCGAGAAGATGGCCATGCGCTACGCCGACCATCCCGCACTCGCCATGTGGCACATCAGCAATGAACTCGGCTGCCACAACGTCTACGACTACTCTGACGACGCTGCTGCGGCCTTCCGCGGCTGGCTCGCAGGCCGGTACGGCTCGCTCGTCGAACTCAACCGGGCCTGGGGCACCGCGTTCTGGTCCCAGAACTACTCGAGCTGGAGCCAGATCCTGCCGCCGCGCCTCGCCGCCACCCACCCGAACCCCACCCAGCAACTCGACTTCGCCCGGTTCTCCAGCGACGCACTCAAGGACTACCTGGTCGCCGAGCGCGAGATCCTGCGGCAGGCGACTCCCGAGGTTCCGATCACCACCAACTTCATGGTGATGGGGGAGACCCGCGGCATGGACTACGCGGACTGGGCCGACGAGGTCGACATCGTCTCCAACGATCACTACCTGCTCGTCGCAGACCCGGAGGCCTTCGAGGAACTGTCGTTCTCGGCCAACCTGACCGGCCAGATCGCGCATCGTGCGCCCTGGTTCCTGATGGAGCATTCCACCAGCGCCGTGAACTGGCAGCCGGTCAACCAGGCGAAGTCGCCCGGCCAGCTGCGCCGCGACAGCCTCACGCACGTCGCGCATGGCGCGGACGCGGTCTGCTTCTTCCAGTGGCGACAGTCGCTGGCCGGCGCCGAGAAGTTCCATTCCGCGATGCTCCCGCACGCGGGTGAAGACAGCACCGTCTTCCGCAGGGTCGCCCGCTTCGGCGGCGACCTCGCCGGCCTCGCCGAGGTCGCGGGAAGCCGGACCCGGCAGGCCCGCATCGGCATCCTTTTCGACTGGGACTCGTGGTGGGCCTCCGAGCTCGACTCGCACCCCACCGAGCTGCTGCGCTACAAGGCCGAGGCGATGACCTGGTACACCGCGGCGCTCGCGAACGGGCTCCAGGCCGACATCATTCCCGCCCGATCGGTGCTGCACGGACCCGGCCTCGACGGCTATGACCTCGTGATCGCCCCGATGCTCTACGTGGTCACGGCAGACCTCGCGGAAGCGCTCACCGGCTATGTGACCGGTGGTGGCCACCTCACGGTCGGCGTCTTCTCCGGCATCGCCGACGCCGACGACCACATCCACCCCGGCGGCTACCCCGGTGCCTTCCGTGAGCTGCTCGGCGTGCGCGCAGAGGAATTCGGCGGCCTGCTCGCCGGCCAGGCCGTCGGACTGTCCGGCGACCTGCCCGCGGGCTCGACAGGGACGCTGCTCACCCACGACGTCACCGTGCGGAACGACGTCGACGTGCTCGCGCGCTTCGACGACGGCCCGTTCCCCGGCGTGCCGGCCATCACCGGCCGTGCCGTCGGTGCCGGACGGGCCAGCTTCGTCGGGACGGTACTCGACAGGGAAGCCCTCGTCGCCCTCGTCGGTCGCTTCGCCGCGGATGCCGGCATCGCCTCACCGCTGCCCTCCGACGTGCGCGGCACTGTCCAGCTCGCCGTGCGTGAGACGGACATCCTCGAGTACCTCTTCTACATCAACCATTCCGCGCATGCGGTCACGGTGGCACTCACCCCGTTCGATGGATGCCTCACGGCCGTCGATCTCGGAGGAAGCACCCTGGCCGCCGGCTCGCTCACCCTCCCGGCGACCGGGGTCGCCGTGCTGAGCCGGCCGCGGGCGGGGGAGTGACCGTGGCCGACTTCGCGATCGGCGAGACCGACTTCCTCCTGGACGGCACGCCGTTCCGGGTGCTCGCCGGCGCCATCCACTATTTCCGGGTTCATCCGGACCACTGGGCGGACCGGATCCACAAGGCTTGGCTGATGGGGCTCAACACGATCGAGACCTACGTGGCGTGGAACGCGCATTCGCCGGTTCGCGGGCAGTTCCGCACCGATGCCGGGCTCGACCTGGCCAGGTTTCTCGACCTCATCGCGGCGGAGGGGATGTACGCCATCGTGCGGCCGGGCCCCTTCATCTGCGCCGAGTGGGACAACGGCGGCCTGCCCGGCTGGCTTTTCCGCGACCCGGCCGTCGGCGTGCGGCGCAACGAACCGCTCTACCTCGCGGCGGTCGCCGAATACTTCGGGCAGCTGCTGCCGATCGTGGCCTCCCGTCAGATCGACAGGGGCGGGCCCGTCATCCTCGTGCAGATCGAGAACGAATACGGCGCATACGGCGCCGACAAGGACTACCTGCGTGCGCTCGTCGACCTCAACCGGGCCGGCGGCATCACGGTGCCGCTCACCACGATCGACCAGCCCACCGACCAGATGCTGACCGACGGCAGCCTTCCCGGCCTGCACAAGACCGGCTCGTTCGGGTCGCGGGCCACCGAACGACTGGCGACCCTGCGCCGCCACCAGCCGACGGGGCCGCTCATGTGCGCCGAATTCTGGAACGGCTGGTTCGACCACTGGGGAGCCCACCACCACACCACCTCCGCGGAGGACTCGGCCCGTGAGCTCGACGCCCTGCTCGCCACCGGCGCTTCCGTGTCGCTCTACATGTTCACCGGCGGCACCAATTTCGGCTTCACCAACGGCGCCAACGACAAGGGCGTGTTCCAGCCGACGGTCACGTCCTACGACTACGACGCTCCGCTCTCCGAGAGCGGGGAGGTGACGGAGAAATACCTCGCCTTCCGCGAGGTGCTCGCCCGGTACGGGCCGGTGCCGGCCGAACTGCCCGAAGCCGTTCCGGCGGCGCCCGCCTTCGAGGTCGAGCTCGATGAGTCGGTGACGCTCTGGGACGCTCTGCGCGAGCTGGCGGACCCGGCCGCCGAACCCGTGCCGGGGCTGCCGAGCATGGATGCCCTCGGCCAGTACACCGGATTCGCGCTGTACCGCAGCAGGCTGGCCCCCGGCGCACATCTGCTCTCCTTCGGCGCGATCCGCGATCGCGCCCAGGTGTTCGTCGACGGCAATCCCGTCGGCGTTCTGCAGCGCGACCACCACGACCGGTCGATCAGCCTGCCGAAGGGGTCCACGCTCGACCTCCTCGTCGAGGACCAGGGCCGGGTCAACTACGGCCCGAGAATCGGGGAGGACAAGGGCCTGATCGGCCCGGCGACCCTCGACGGGGCGCCTCTCGGGAACTGGCAGGTGCTGCCCCTCGACCTGGACGGATTCGCCGCAGCCGGTAGCCGGCTCTTCGCCCAGCATCCGCGATGCTCCGACGGGGGCGGCGAGCGCGATCTCGATCCCGACCTGGACGTCGATCTGACATTCGCCTTCGACTCGCTCCGGGCCGCCGAGCCCGCCGCGGACACGGTCGCCGTGGAGGCCCCGGTCGGCTCGCTGAGCGGACCCGCGTTCGCGCGCGGCTCGTTCGACACAGAGCAGGGACGCGACCTCTTCCTCAGCACGGCAGGCTGGGGCAAGGGCCAGGCCTGGATCAACGGGTTCAACCTCGGGCGGTTCTGGGACCGCGGACCGCAGACCACCCTGTACGTTCCGGGCCCGGTGCTGCGGGAGCGCAATGAGCTCCTCGTGCTGTTCCTGCACGGAACCGGAAGCACCCGGGCCCGCTTCGTCTCCCGCCCCGACCTCGGCCACACCGATTTCTAGCGGTCTCCGCCCGGGACCCCGGCCCCCGGGCGGGACTGTCAGCGGTCCCGGCTACGATTGATCCGTGGTTACCGCCCTGTATCGCCGCTACCGGCCAGAGACCTTTGCCGAGATGATCGGCCAGTCCCAGGTGACCGAACCCCTGATGACGGCCCTGCGCACGAATCGGGTGAACCACGCGTACCTGTTCAGCGGCCCCCGCGGCTGCGGCAAGACCACGAGTGCGCGCATCCTCGCCCGCTGCCTCAACTGTGCAGAGGGCCCGACCGACACCCCGTGCGGTGTCTGCCCGAGCTGCGTCGAGCTCTCCCGCGACGGTGGCGGCTCGCTCGACGTCGTCGAGATCGATGCCGCGAGCCACAACGGCGTCGACGACGCCCGCGACATCCGGGAGCGCGCCATCTTCGCGCCCGCCCGCGACCGCTACAAGATCTTCATCCTCGACGAGGCGCACATGGTCACGCCGCAGGGCTTCAACGCTCTGCTCAAGATCGTCGAAGAGCCGCCGGAACACGTGAAGTTCATCTTCGCGACGACCGAGCCCGAGAAGGTCATCGGCACGATCCGCTCGCGCACCCACCACTACCCGTTCCGGCTCGTCCCGCCGGGCCCGATGCTCGAATACGTGCAGACGCTCTGCGAGAGCGAGAAGGTCGCCGTCGCACCCGGCGTGCTTCCGCTCGTCGTCCGCGCCGGCGGCGGGTCGCCCCGCGACACCCTCTCGCTCCTCGACCAGCTCATGGCCGGTTCCGACGACCACTCCGTGGAGTACGACCGCGCGGTCGCCCTCCTCGGCTACACGAGCGCGTCCCTGCTCGACGAGTCGATCGACGCGATCGCCGCCCGCGACCCCGCCGCAGCCTTCGACGCGGTCGACCGGGTCATCCAGACCGGCCAGGACCCGCGCCGCTTCGTCGAAGACCTCCTCGAGCGCATGCGCGATCTCATCGTCGTCGCCGCAACCTCCGCAGCGGGCGCGTCCGCCGTGCTCCGCGGGGTTCCGCAAGACGAGATCGAGCGGATGGCCGTTCAGGCCGCCAAGTTCGGCCCGGCCGAGCTCTCCCGCACCGCCGACATCCTCAACACCGCACTCACCGAGATGACCGGCGCGACCTCGCCCCGGCTGCACCTCGAACTCATGATCGCCCGCGTGCTGATCCCCGCGAGCGACGACTCCACCCGCGGCGCGCTCGCCCGCGTGGAACGGCTCGAGCGCCGCATCGGTGTTGGTACGAGCGCTGTGGGTGCAAGCGATGTCGGTACAAGCGGTGCCGATACGAGCTCGGCCGCATCGGTGGCTCCCAGCTCCGCGACGCCCGCCGTTTCGTCTCCGACGGATGCTTCGCACGCCCCCGATGCACGCCCCGTGCCGGTCGCCGATCGCGGTGCGCCTGCGCCCGAAGCCCCCGTGACCCCCGCGGTCTCCACTGTTCCCACGAGCCCTCCGGCAGGTCAGGCATCCGTCGCGCCGGCCGTCGTTGCCGCGGCCCGCCCGATCGGGCCGGTCACGTTCCAGCAGGTCAAGGACGCCTGGCCAGAGGTCCTCGAGGCCGTCCAGACCGCCAAGACGAGCGCGTGGCTCGTGCTCTACACGGCGAACGTGCTCGAATTCCGCGACGGCGACCTCCTCGTGCTGTCGTTCCCGAGCCAGAAGGACGTCGCCGGCCTCAAGCAGTCAGCCGCGCCGGGGGAGGGCGTCGGCGACTACCTCAAACGGGCGGTCAATTCGGTCCTCGGCTTCACGCCGCGCCTCATCGCCAAGGTCACCGAGCCCGGGGCATCAACCCCCGTCGCCGGCCCGTCAGCTGTGCCCAGTGCGTCGCCCGCGCCAGAGCCACAGACATCGAGCCCTGCCGCCGCCGCGTCGCAGGCCGCACCGCCGGCCGCTGCGGTGAGCGACGGCGCAGCCGACACACCGTTCGGACGCCCGGACGCGTCAGCATCACCGACCGGACCCTCGGCCACCGCAGGGTCCAACGCCCCGACCCGGGCATCCGCTCAGCCGGCATCGGCACCGCGGTCCACCCCCGTCGAGCCGACCGGCTCCGTCACCGCCTGGGCGACCGTCGCGATTCCGGGCGCGGGCGACGCGTCCACCGGGGCGACGGCCCCCGCGACCGCACCTGCCGCGACCGCTGCCCCTGCCGCCGCTGCACCGAACGCGGCAACACCGGCACCCTCGGCTCCGGCAGCGCCCGGCCCCACGGCATCCGCTGCCCGACAGGGTGAACCGCCATACGACGACGAACCGCCGCCGTACGACGACAGCGACGTGCCGCCGGACGAGGACACCCCACCGGACCGCAACGCGGGCTCGGCCAGACAGGGTCAGAACCGGTCGCCCGCGCGCCAGGTGCCTCCCGCATCCCAGGCGCAGCCGGCACCGGTCGATCGCAACGTCACCCACACCGGGCCGAACACCATCGGCCCGAACGGCAGGCGCAGCCCGGCCTTCGAGGAGAAGCAGCGCTACGGGGAATCCGTCGTCCGCGAGGTCCTCGGTGCGACCTTCCTCGAAGAACAGCCGTACGAACCGGCACCCCGAACCAGAGGCGACTGACCCATGTACGAAGGAATCGTCCAGGAACTGATCGACGAACTCGGCCGCCTGCCCGGAATCGGGCCGAAGTCCGCGCAGCGTATCGCGTTCCACATTCTGCAGACCGAGAGCTTCGACGTCACCCACCTCGCCAATGTCCTCCTCGAGGTGCGCGACAAGGTGCGCTTCTGCGAGATCTGCGGCAATGTCTCCGAGCAGCCGACGTGCATGATCTGCCGCGACCCGCGCCGCAATCCCGCGATGATCTGCGTCGTCGAAGAGGCCAAAGACGTCGTGGCGATCGAGCGCACCCGCGAGTTCAAGGGGCTCTACCACGTGCTCGGTGGCGCGATCAGCCCCATCGACGGCATCGGGCCAGACCAGCTCCGCATCCGCCAGCTGCTGCAGCGCCTCTCCGACAACACCGTCCAGGAGGTCATCATCGCGACCGACCCGAACCTCGAGGGCGAGGCGACGGCGGCCTACCTGTCGCGCCTGCTGACGACCCTCGAGATCACGGTCACCCGGCTCGCCTCCGGCCTGCCCGTCGGTGGCGACCTCGAGTACGCCGACGAGGTCACCCTCGGCCGTGCCTTCGAGGGTCGCCGCACCGTCTCGAGCTGACCCCGGCTCCACGCCCGCGTGCGCGGCGTCACATTGCCGGTGCCGAATACATCAGCATTTAGGATGGAAGACGGGGCTATGCCCGCCATGCCCGCAGACCCGAACCCCCAGGAGCGCCACGTGAGCTTGATCGTGCAGAAGTTCGGCGGATCATCCGTCGCAGACGCCGAAAGCATCAAGCGCGTCGCCAAGCGCATCGTCGACACCCGCAAGGCCGGCAACGAGGTCGTCGTCGCCGTCTCCGCGATGGGCGACTCCACGGACGAGCTCCTCGACCTCGCCCACCAGGTCACCCCGATCCCGGCGCCGCGCGAGCTCGACATGCTCCTCACCGCAGGCGAACGCATCTCCATGGCCCTTCTCGCCATGGCGATCAAGAGCATGGGCTACGACGCGCGCTCCTTCACCGGCAGCCAGGCCGGCATGATCACCGACGCGCACCACGGCGCCGCGCGCATCGTCGACGTCACGCCCGGTCGCATCCGCTCGGCTCTCGACGAGGGCGCCGTCGCGATCGTCGCAGGCTTCCAGGGCTTCAATCGCGACACCATGGACATCACGACCCTCGGTCGCGGCGGCTCGGACACCACGGCCGTCGCCCTCGCCGCCGCCCTGAACGCCGACATTTGCGAGATCTACACGGATGTCGACGGCGTGTTCACCGCGGACCCGCGCGTCGTTCCCCGGGCGCACAAGCTCGACCGCATCTCGAGCGAGGAAATGCTCGAGCTCGCCGCCGCCGGCGCCAAGGTCCTCTACATCCGGGCGGTGGAATACGCCCGCAGGCACGGGGTGACCCTGCACGTGCGCTCATCGTTCAACAACAATCTCGGCACGATCGTGTACAACCCCGACACGACCGACCCGGCGACCGCGCTCCCGGATGGAACCGTCGGCACGCCTCCCGTTACCAGTACGACCGAATCCCTGATCGGAGAAAAAGTGGAAGAGCCCATCATCGCCGGGATCGCCGCCGACCTCAGCGAGGCGAAGGTGACCGTCGTCGGCGTTCCCGACATCCCCGGCAAGGCCGCGCAGATCTTCAAGATCGTCGCGAACACCAACGCCAACGTCGACATGATCGTCCAGAACGTGTCCGCCGCCTCGACCGGGCTGACCGACATCTCCTTCACCCTTCCGAAGTCGGAAGGACAGCGGGTCCTGACCGCGCTGACGAACGAACGCGGAAACGTCGGGTTCGCGAGCCTGCAGTACGACGACCAGATCGGCAAGCTCGCCCTCGTCGGCGCGGGCATGCGCACCAACACCGGTGTCTCCGCGAAGCTGTTCGCCGCACTCTACGAGGCCGGGATCAACATCGAGATGATCTCGACGAGCGAGATCCGCATCTCGGTCGTCACCCGCGCGGACACCATCAACGAGGCGCTCCGGGTCGTGCACACCGCGTTCGACCTCGACGACGACGCCGAGGCCGTCGTGCACGGCGGCACCGGCCGCTGAGCCGCGCCGCCCCGGCATCGCCGGGAACCGAGCCACACACCGCGTCACCCGCAGTCAGACCGTCAGACAGCACGACAGACAGATACTAGGGAAGAAACCGTGAGCAGCACAGCAGGAATCCACATCGGAGTCGTCGGGGCAACCGGCCAGGTGGGCGCCGTCGTCCGGCACCTGCTCGAGCAGCGGGACTTCCCGGTTGCGGGCATCCGCTACTTCGCCTCTGCCCGTTCGGCCGGAACCACCCTGCCGTGGAAGGACGACCGGATCGTCGTCGAAGACGCCGCGACGGCCGACCCGACCGGGCTCGACATCGCGATCTTCTCCGCCGGGGCGACCCTGTCCAAGGTCCAGGCCCCCCGGTTCGCCGCTGCCGGCGTCACCGTGATCGACAACTCGTCCGGCTGGCGGATGGACCCCGACGTTCCCCTCGTCGTCAGCGAGGTCAACCCCGAAGCCATTCACCACGCGGTCAAGGGCATCATCGCGAACCCGAACTGCACCACGATGGCCGCGATGCCGGTGCTCAAGGTCCTGCACGACGAAGCCGGGCTGCAGCGCCTGATCGTGAGCACCTACCAGGCCGTGTCCGGCAGCGGGCTCGCCGGTGCCCAGGAACTGGCGAGCCAGATCCGCGCCGCCGCGCACAGCGACAACCTCCTCCAGCTCGTCCACGACGGGTCCGCCGTCCCGATGCCCGAACCCGTGCTGTACGTGCGCCCGATCGCCTTCGACGTCGTTCCGCTCGCCGGTTCGATCGTCGACGACGGACTCTTCGAGACGGACGAGGAAAAGAAGCTGCGCAACGAGAGCCGCAAGATCCTCGAACTGCCCGACCTGCTTGTCTCGGGTACCTGCGTGCGGGTGCCGGTCTTCACGGGCCACTCCCTGTCCATCAACGCCGAATTCGCGAACCCGCTCTCGGTCGCCCGTGCGCTCGAGCTGCTCAAGGATGCTCCGGGCGTCGTGCTCACGGACGTCCCCACTCCGCTCGAGGCCGCGGGCAAGGACCCGAGCTTCGTCGGTCGGGTCCGCCAGGACCCCGGAGTGCCGGATGGGCGTGGACTGGCCCTGTTCATCACCAACGACAACCTGCGCAAGGGCGCCGCGCTCAACGCCGTCCAGATCGCCGAACTCGTCGCCGCGGACCTGCTCGCGTCCTGACCGACGGTGACTTTTCCGGTCGCGGAGGCGACCGCCGGACCGCGTGCACTACTGTGGAACACCATGGGCGGGTATCGCGTTTCAGAGGGCGTGCGGCGCGTGATCATCGCACTCTTCGCGACCATCGCCGGCGTCGTCGTGGTCTCCGCGATCCTGTCGCTGACCGGTCAGCCGGGGTCCGCCTGGTGGGTCGCCGCCACTGGTGTCTTCTGCGCCGCAGCGCTCAACGTCTGCTGGGTGCGCCTGGGCCCTGAACGGCATCGCAGCCCCGTCGTGAGCCTGCCCATCCTGGTGCTGCCCGTGCTCTACACCGTCGTCAGCCCGCTGGCCGCGGCCGGCGCCATCGTCCTCGGAGTGCTGCTCATCGTCCTGGTGCGCTCCCGACGCGTCGACGTCGCCCTCTACAGTGCCGGACTCGCGGGAACCGGCAGTGCCGCGGCCGTCGCCGTCCTCGCAGGCGCGACCGCCTTCGGCCTCCCCAGTTATCTCGCCGCCGGTTGCGCCGGCGCCGCGTATGTCGCGCTCGTGGCGATCATCGAATACCTGCGGATGGTGTTGGTCCGGCCGATCGCGAACCGCACCGGCCCCCTGATCGCGCCGGCGCGGCTGGCGCTGATGGTGCTCGGCTGCGCACTCCTGTCCGCGCTCGTCGTGGTCTTCCACGACGCAGGCCTGGCCGTCAGTCGGGACCCGATCGTGTTCGTGATCGCAACCCTGCTCGCCTTCACTCTCGCCGGCGTCGGGATCAAGCTCATCGGCCGCGTCGTCACGATGCGCAGCCGGCTCACCGGTCTCATCACGGGCGCTGCGGCGCTCGGCGCCGCCGGGCGCGAGGACATCTCCGCCGGCCGTGTCCAGTCCGGGCCTGAGGACGATGCCGAGGCGACCTCCCGGGTCCTCGCACTGCTTCACGAGGCCGTGCGGACGACCATCGGCGTCGAGTACGTCGCCGTGCGCGACCACGCGGCGCGCGTCGGGGAGATCAGCGCCCCCATCCTGCTGTCCGAGTCCGACACCCGGTTCGTCGTCGCGGGCCGCGAGCCGATGGGTGGCGTCTTCACCACCGACGACAGGAGCGCACTCAACGCCCTCGCCCGCGCGGCCGAACTCGCGATGAGCGCCCACTACAACATCGGCGGCCTCACCGCCCGCGCCAACACCGACCCCCTCACCGGCCTGCCGAACTACCGGGCCTTCCAGACGGCGCTCGCGAACATCAACGACCACCGTGACTACTCGGAGGCCCTCGCCGTCCTGTTCCTGGACCTCGATGACTTCAAGCGCCTCAATGACCGGCACGGGCACCAGAGCGGAGACGACCTGCTCAGGGAACTCGGCCGCAGGCTGCGCATGGTCGTGCGACCGAGCGACGTCGTCGCTCGCGTCGGCGGTGACGAATTCGTCGTGATCCTCACTCACCTGGCCTCTCTCGGCGAGGCGAAGGAGATCGCCGAACGCATCCTCGAGACCTCCGTGCAGCCGCTCACCCTCGGCTCGAGCAGCTACACCCCGACGCTCAGCATCGGCCTCGCCTATTCGGCCCACCGGGAGACGGATGTCTCCCAGCTCGTGCAGGACGCCGACCGGGCCATGCTCGCGATCAAGAAGTCGCGGCGCCGCGGCGGACCGGCCAACGAGAGCAGCATCAACATCTCGAGCCACCGCTCCTCCCAGATCAACGACATCATCGCGCACGCCATCGACGAGGACCTCCTCGAACTCGCGTTCCAGCCGATCGTCAGCCTCGTCACGGGCCAGATCTGGGCGTTCGAGGCACTTGTCCGCTACAACGACCCCGTTCTCGGCCCGCTTTCGCCGCCGTCCATCGTGGAGAAGGCCAAGGGACTCGGCCGGATGGACGCCCTCACCCGGCAGGTCGCCGTGAAGGCCATGGCCGCGGCCGCCGACTTCCGCCTCGTCGAACCCCGGGTCACCTGCATGGCCATCAACGTCGAGGCCGGGCAGATCGTGCCCGACCGGGTCGGCACCTTCATGGAAGACCTCGCCGGACGGTATCCGGGAATCTCGCTGTGCCTCGAACTCAACGAGCGTTCCGTCGCCCGGGTGACCCCCGCCATCCGCTCGCAGGCCGACCGGCTGCGCGACCTGGGGCTGCTGATCGCCCTCGACGACTACGGGTCCCAGGACTCCTCGGTGGACGCGCTCGTGCGGATGCCCATGGACATCCTGAAGATCGATCGCAGCCTCGTCGATGACCTCGATGACATCCGCCAGCGTGAGGTGCTCACCGCGCTGCAGGGCTTCGGCGACAACCTCGAATACTCGATGATCGTCGAGGGCGTGGAGAACGAGGCGATGGTCAGGCATCTCGCTGCCATCGGCATCCGCAGCGCCCAGGGCTTCCACTACGGCGTTCCGGAGAGCTTTGAGAAGACCCTGTCCCGTCTCGAGCGCTATGGGGCCGCAGCGGTCGTCCCCGCTGGCGACCTCCCGATCGGTCCAACCGTTGGAGCAGAGACTCCTGCTGCAGCCCCGGCGACCTGACCGATAGTCTCAGTCCATGAGTGAGACCGGGATGGACCGAGCGGTGAGGTCGAATCTGTCGCGCCTCGACCGTTCCGTCTTCCTCTCCCAGCTTCTCCTCGCCGGGGCGACCCTCTTCCTCGTCGCTGTCACCGGGCTCACCGCGATCCAGCGGCTGAGCTCCCCGATGTTCTTCCTCGGCGTGCTCCTGATTTTCATCGTCACGGCCGTCAGCGCCCTCGTCACGTGGAGCGACCACTCCAAGTACTGGATCGTCCTGCTTCCCGTCGTCGACATCATCGCGATCGTGCTGATCTGGCAGGCCGCGACCGCGATCGGCGCGAGTTTCCTCCTGGTGCTTCCCGTGATCTGGCTGTCGACGCACTTCGGAGCGCGGGGTGCGACGGGGAGCGTCATCCTGGCGGCCGTCATGATCTGGGGCGGGACCCTGTTCCGTTCCGTGCCCATTTCCCTGGCCGACGTTCCCCAGCTCGCGATGATACCGACCATGCTGGGCTTCGTCGCGGTGACCACGCACCTGACGACCAAGCGCGCCGCGGCGCAGCGGGTGCTCCTCACCCAGCAGGCCGGCCTGTTCGAGTCGGCCCTGCGACGTTCACGCCGCCAGGAGCAGACCCTCGACGAACTCTTCAACGCTGTGGACTTCGGGGTCGTCGGATTCGACCGTGCCTCCACGGCGAATTTCCTGAACCGTGCGCAGCGCGAGCTGCTCGCCCTCTATGGCACGACAGACAACCGGCCGGCAGTCGTCAGCACGGTGTTCCACGAAGACAGGGTGACCCCGTACGACGAGCTGGACCGGCCGTACTCCCGGGCGCTCCGCGGGGAGACCATCGACCGCCTCACCGTCTGGGTCGGCGAACCCGGCCAGCAGCAGGCTGCCCTCCTGGTCTCCGCGCGACCGATCACCGACGAGAACGGCGACTACGACGGCGGCGTCATGGTCTCGCGCGACGTGACCGCGGAAGTCAGGGCGATCCAGGCCCGCGACGACCTCGTCGCCTCGGTGTCCCACGAGTTGCGCACACCGCTCACGTCCATCCTCGGCTACCTCGAACTCGCTCTCGATGACGAACGTCTCGACCCGTCGACCAGGGGCATGCTCGAGGTCGCGTCGAAGAACTCCGACCGACTGCTCGAGATGGTCTCCGGGCTGCTCACCGACGCGAGTGATTCGAAGCACGAGCCTCCGCTCAACGTCGCCCCGTGCGACCTGGCCGGGATCGTCGCTGACGCTCTCGAGTCCGCCGGCCCTTCGGCCTCCAAACGCACCATCGGGTTCGATGTCGAGGCCCTTCCCGCCGTCACGGTCGAAGCGGATGCGTTCCGCTTGCGGCAGGTCGTCGACAACGTCCTCTCGAACGCGATCAAGTACAACGTCGAGTCCGGGCGGATCGGGGTCACGCTGGCCGTCGCCGACGGGCTGGCGGAACTGCGGATCTCGGATACCGGCAGGGGGATGACCGCCGAGGAACAGACCAAACTGTTTGACAGGTTCTACCGTGCGGACTCGGTACGGAATTCGAGCGTGCACGGCACCGGGCTCGGGCTGAGCATCAGCAGGGACATCATGCGCAAGCACGGGGGCGACCTGCGCCTCGAATCCACCAAGGGCAAAGGCTCGGTGGCGGTCTTCACGCTACCCCTGACGCCCGTCGCCAGCCGATAGACTGCCCTCAGAAGGGGGCCCAGCACTTGGACTCGACCACACTCTTTATCGTCAGCGCGCTCATCGTCGTGCTCTGCGGGGTGTCGTTCATCCTGAACACGGCCCTCAACCGCAATGACGCGGCGGGCAAGCTCTGGAGCCTCGCCTTCATCGCAGGGATCGCCGTGGCCTTCGGCTACGGCGTGGCGATCATCGGGGCATCGAACTGGTGGGGTCTCCTGGTCGGCAACGTCGGCCTCGTCGTGCTGTCCGGGGCGTTCTGGAGCGGTTCCCGCCTCTACAACTCGCGGGAGTCCCTGCTGTGGACCGTCGGAGCGGCCGGAGCGGTCGTCGCGATCTGGACGCTCGTCACTGCGCCGGGCGGCGACGGCTGGGGCGCCTCAGGGGTGACCTGGGCGGCCATGGCCGCCTTCGGCGCCCTGGGCGGTTCTGAGGCGCTGCGGGGCAGGCTCGGCAGGAACATCAACGGCAGGATTCTGGGTCTGAGCCTCTGGATCGTGACGGTCTACACGTCGGCGCGGGTGGTCGCCCTGGTCGCGCTCGGCCACGACCACCCGGACTTCTCCCGGTTCTTCGGAACAGGATCTGCGTCGATCGTCAACATGTCCCTGATCGTGGTCGGTTCCATCGCCATTTCGATCCTCCGCGCCGAGAAGCTCGGCAACAACGCCGTCGGGGACTTCACCGATGGCATCCACTCTGCGGCGGGCGTGATGACGTCTGGTGCCTTCGTGCAGGCGGCGACCGACCACATCGAGAGGGCCGACCGCTGGCAGCTCGGACTCGCCGTGATCGGTGCCGACATCGACAACCTCCCGGAGATCAACACCGCCTTCGGGCGCGCCGCAGGTGACGCGGCCATCGCCCGGTTCGCCCAGACTCTGCGGTACAGCGCGCCCGTGATGGCCCTGATCGGGCACCCCGCCGCCGGCAGCTTCCTCATTCTCGTCAGTGTCTCGTCCGCAACGGAGGCCCGGAGCATCACCGAACGCATCCAGACCGCGCTCGTCGACGAACCGGTCACGGACTCCTATCGCATCCGCCTGACCGCGAGTTTCGCCATCGCGGACACCTTCGACCACGGCTACGAGCTCGGCGTGCTCACGTCGGCCGTCACCGAGGCCATCCGCACGCTCAAGCGCGGCGGTGGCAACGACATCACGGTCGTCTCCGAAGCGGCCTGAGACCCGACGGACCGAGTCGCGGAAGCCGGCCGACCGGCGGCTATCCGGCGGGGGTGAGCGCGACGGTGATCTCGTCGCTCGCCGTCGACTTGGCGAATGCCGCCGAGGTCGGCGTCGACTGCACGAGGACCTCGTAGGTGAATGCGAGCGTGATGCTCGTCGCAGCGGGGTCGACCGCGGGCAGGATGAACGTCTGGCTGTAGCTGTACGGCGTCTTGATCAGGTAGCCGGGCGCGATCGAGGCCTGGTCGACCGAGGCGGGTGGGGCGGTCAGGGGGCCGCTGGGGCCCTTCACGGACGCGGCGACGCTCACCCGGGAGAGGTAGACGGCCTGGCCGTCGTCCGTTCCGAGGGTTCCGATCAGAGAGAAGCTGATCGGCTTGTTCGCGGAGGGTGTCCATTCGCCGATGTTGAGCGTCGACCAGTAGTTCACGGCGAGGGTGACATCGCCGGCCTTGAGGTTGCGGGTCGTCGAACCGGTCGCGAGGTCATTGATCACCGGAATGATCGGGGCCACCGAGAAGGTGGCCGTCGGCGTGCTCGAGGCGAGACCCGTCGACCAGGGTGCCTGGCCGCATCCGCTCAGAGACGCTGTGAGCAGAAGACCCAGACCGAGCGCGGGAAGCACTCGTGAGAGGGAACGAGCAGGCATGAGGACTCCCGTGGATCGTGGTTCAAGCCCGAACAGGGGGGCTGCGCTTGAGCTTATCTTGCGGAGACCTTGACCGGGGGTGTGGCAAAAGTTGCGGTTCGGATGGGAGAGTAAGACCTGTGAACGAGAACCCCCAGAATTCCCCGTATGTCAAGGCCCAGCCCCCGGTTGACCCTTCCCTCGCGGCCTACGCGAACGATTTCACGGAAATCGTCGACGCTCTGCCCGTGTTCCGCCCGACCATCGGGTGCATCGTTCCTGCGTACAACGAAGCGGACTCCATCGCTTCAGTCCTGGATTCCCTGCTCGCCCAGACGCGTCTTCCCGACGTGATCCACGTCGTCGTGAACAACACGACGGACGACACGGTCGAGATCGCCAGCCACTACGCCGGCCCGCACATGCGGATGACCGACGGTGTCGAGCAGTTCACCGAGATCTTCGTCCACGACATCGGGGAGAACCCGGACAAGAAGGTCGGTGCGCTCAACTACGGCTTCTCGCTCATCGAGGGCTGCGACTACCTCCTCGGCGTCGACGGCGACACCACCGCCGACCCCCGGGCGGTCTGGCACCTCGAGGCCGAGATCTCCTCCGACACCCGCGTCGGCGGCATCTCCGCCATTTACAGCATCGACGACAGCCAGATCGACGGCACGATGGGTAAGTTCCTCATCGCCGGCCAGCGCACCCAGTTCGCCGCCTTCAACATGCAGAACATGCTCCGCGGCCGCAACATGGCCGTCCTCGGCGGGCAGTTCTCGATCTTCTCGATCCGGACCCTCCAGGAAGTCATGATCGACAGCAAGCAGTCCACTCCGTGGGTGAAGGACAGCGAGGTCGAGGACTCCCTCCTCTCCCTGCAGATCAAGAGCGCCGGCTACCTGACCAAGATCAGCGCCCAGGCCCGCGCCAACGTCGGCGGCATGACGACCCTGCGCGGCCTCGACGCCCAGCAGGTCAAATGGAACTTCGGCGCCATCGAGCTGATGTGGCCCGGCCAGCGCGGCGACACGAAGGGGCAGCCCTTCCACCCCAACCTCCGGCTCCGCTGGATCGAGAACTTCTCGATGGCCGTCAACATCGTCACCCGTGGTCTGTTCATCATCCTGCTCGCCGCATCCCTGTCGATCGGCGCCTTCGTGTTCAGCCCGGTCTGGCTGATCCCGCCGCTCGTCGCACTGCTGCTCAACTTCCGCACGGCCTGGTCGATGAAGAACCGCAACGGGCGGGACTTCTTCTTCGCGCTGGCCTGGTTCCCCGCGGAGATCTACATGTGGGTGCGAATCGGACACTTCCTCAGGGCCTGGACGAAGTTCGCGAGCAACAAGCAGGTCGACAACTGGGCGGAGCAGGCCAAGGCAGAGCGCGGCTCCGGAAACGCCTTCCTTTTCCCGCTCATCTTCGCGACGGCCTTCTTCGCCGCGCTCGTGTTCATCTGGCTGCAGCTGCCCGTGGTGGCGCAGTCGACGGTCCTCTGGATCGGCTGGCCGATCCTCGGCGTCACCACCATCATCCAGACCCTCACCATGTTCGGCACACTCGTCAAGCGTCACCGGGGCTACCGGGTGTGATCGCCCTACTCGAAGACGGGGCGCTCGAGACGCTGCTCAACCAGGTGGGCGGCGATACCTCGCTGCGTCACCGATTCCTGCGCGACTTCATCGCCCTCTGGCCCAGCCGGGCCGAGCGGCTTGCGGAGTCCCTCGCCCGGCCTGACCTGGAAGAGGCGCACGTCGTCCTCCTCAGCATCCGTTCGACGAGCACGATGGTGGGAGCCGTCGTGCTCGAAGCGACCGCTGCCCTCGTGCACAGTGCGCTCTCGCGCAATGATCTGCCGGGCTGCCTGCAACACATGCGGCGGCTTGTCGAGGTCGGCGAAGCCACCTGTGCCGAGCTCGCCGTGCTGACGACCAGGGCAGAAGACGCCGAGCGCGCCCAGAAGGCCTGGCAGGCTCAACAGGGGCAACAGCAGGCTCAGTATGAGCAGCAGTCCCAGTTCGGCGACCGTGCGGTTCCGCCGCGGCGCTGGGAATTCCCCGCGACGCACGCTCACTGAAACAGGGACGAGCCTCGGGCCCGCCCCTGCGGAGTTCCGGCGGAGAGCCGGGCCTCAGTCGTCTTCGGAAGCCGCCAGCCGGTAACCGACGCCGCGCACGGTCTCGAGCCAGCGCGGGGTGGTGAGGCTGTCGCCGAGCTTGCGGCGCAGATTGCCCATGTGCGCTTCGACGGCACGCTTGTCGGCCTCGTTCACGTAGTACGCGGTCACGTAGCTTTCGCCGCGCAGGAGGAGCGCGAGGTCCGCCTTGCTGCGCACGCGGCGCTTGGAGTCGAGCAACGCGGCGAGCAGGTCGAATTCGGTGCGGGTGAGGTCGAGCTCCGCCGTGCCGAGTACCGCGAGACGCATTTCCGGGCTCAGGCGCAGGCCGTTGTGCTCCATCCAGTCCGCGGCGTCCGGAACGGCGGGCTGCGGCGCGATGAGTGCGAGCGCGTTCGAGGGGGCGGATGCCTGCGGCTGGGCCACCGGGGGAGCCTCGGGCGTCGGGGCGGGCGCCCAGCCCTGCGGGGGCGCCGGCGCATACTCGACCGGGGCGGGGACCCAGCCGGACGGCCCGGGGACGTATCCGGGCGGTGGGGCCTGCTGATACTGCACGGGCGGCGCGGCCTGCTGCGGTGGCGCCTGCTGGTACTGCGCGGGCGGCGCCTGCTGGTACTGCGGTGCCTGCGGCTGCTGCGGGGCCTGCTGGTAGGTCGTCGGCTGCGCAACGGGCGGCTGCTGGTAGTGCGGAGCCGCTGTGGCCGGCCGGTACTCGACCGGAGGGGCCTGCGCGTATTCCGGCGCGGATGCGGCCTGCGCGTAGTCGGTGGTGGCGTGCTCTGAGGTCGCATACTCGGCCGGCGCTGCCGGGAAGCCGGAGTCGTCGGAAGCGTCCGCAGACGGGGCATCCGCATAGGTCGAAGACGGTGAGACGAGGGCCTGACGGGGACGACGCATCATGGCGTCGATCCTGGCGCGCAGTTCGCGCGGGCGGAACGGCTTGGTCATATAGTCGTCTGCGCCGGCCTCCAGGCCCTGCAGGGTGTCGATTTCCTCGTCGCGCGCGGTGAGCATCACGATGTAGGTCGAGCTGAAGGCGCGAATGCGCTTCGCGGTCTCGAGGCCGTCCATACCCGGCATGCTCACGTCGAGGGTAGTGACGATCGGGTCGTACGCCCGCACCGCGCGCACGCCGTCGACACCGTTGCTCGTCGCGATTGCGTCGAAACCGGCCTGGGTCAGCACGGCCTCGAGGAGATGACGGATATCGTCGTCGTCCTCGATGATGACAGCAACGCGCCGCTCACTCTCCGTTGTTTCCATGATCTATCTCCTAGCTGCTTCGGCCTGCGACCGAAAACGAACAATGAACGGTGTGCTGTCGAGGGGAGTGCGGGCGGCACCGGGGCTTACCATCCGGCGGCCTTGGTGAGCGCGAGTGCCTGGGCGTTCCACCAGTCCCCTGCCGTGGGGCCGCCGTTGCAGGTTCCGTCGCTCTCGCCCGGCTGCTTGATCCAGAGGTTCGCATCCTGGGCGCCCTGGTTCGAGACGACGGAGGGCAGGACGCCGAGGGCGCGGCCGGGGGGATTGCACCACTCGCCGTTCGAGCCCGCACCGTTGCGGGAGGTGTCGATCACGTAGTGGGCGCCGTTGGTGAGGTCGGAGACCTGCTGTGCATACGCGTGCTCGGCCACGGAGTCCATGTAGTTGGACACGTTCGTCGCGAAACCGCGCACGGAGGCGATGCCCGAGCGGTTGAGCAGCCCGGCCATCGCGGACGGGGCGATCCATTCGGAGTGGCCGGCGTCGAGGTAGACCGTTGCGCGCGTGGGTGCGAGGAGGTCGACCGCGGTGTGCACCTCGTGAACCCGCTCCTCGACGTTGTTGCACTGGGTGGCGAGGGAGAGGGCATCGGGCTCGAGGATCACGACGGCCTCGCGCAACGTCAGGCTCGTCGCGATCGCCTGCACCCAGCCGGGGTATTCGAGCACCGAGAGCCCGCCGGCCGAGAAGTTGCCGCAGTCCCGGTTGGGGATTCCGTAGAGAACGAAGACGGCTGTCTTCCCGTCCTTGATCGCGGCATCTGTGATGGTCGCGACCTCTTCGCCGACCGTGTCGAGCGGATACTTCTCCGGCGTCAGCCAGATCGCCGCGGGCTGGGCGGCGAGCCGGCCCAGCGCCGTCGCCTCTGCCGAGGTCGCCCCGAACCTTTCGGCTGCATCCGCTGCGGCCTGCGCCGCCGAGGAGGACGGATTAACGTAGAACGAGGTGGTTGCCAGCGGGTTCACGGTCTGACCTCCGGGTACCTGCAGGGCGAAAGCGCTGACGAAAGTGCCGAGGGCAAGCACGGGCACCGCCAGGGCGATGATGCCGAGGACGAGACCTGTACGCGAGCCGGACGAATGCACGAACCCACCCTATCGGGGGGGTTATACAGATATGTTACGCAGGAGTATCGTCTGACGGATCTTTGTTCCGTTTTGGTGTCCCATTTCGCCCCCAGTCCGGGGTGATCGGCGGTATCGGACGCGGTCAGGCGCCCGTGCGCGCGGCGTTACACTCGAACGTGTGAATCCAATGGCGCAGGTTGATGTCGTACTTATTGGTGGCGGCGTCATGAGCGCCACTCTCGGCACCTTGATCAAACAGGTGCAGCCCGACTGGAGTATCGAGGTCTACGAGCGCCTCGGCGAGGTCGCCCAGGAGAGCTCGAACCCCTGGAACAACGCGGGGACCGGTCACGCTGCCCTGTGCGAGCTCAACTACATGCCCCAGGCGAGCGACGGAAGCGTCACCGCCGACAAGGCCGTGAGCATCAATGAGCAGTTCCAGATCAGCCGCCAGCTCTGGTCGTCCCTGGTCATCGACGGCGTTCTGCCCGAACCGACGAAGTTCATCAACTCGACGCCGCACATGACGTTCGTGCACGGCAAGTCCAACGTCGAATACCTGCGCAAACGGTTCGCGGCGCTCAAGGACCAGCCGCTCTTCCACGGGATGGAATACAGCGAAGACCCGGCCGTCATCGGCACCTGGACCCCGCTGCTCACGAAGAACCGCCCGAAGAATCAGCGCATCGCCGCGACCCGGATCGCCTCGGGCACCGATGTCGACTTCGGCGCACTCACCCGCTACCTCTTCGACGACCTCGCAGCCAAGGGTGTCGGCGTCCACGTCAACCAGCAGGTCACCGGCCTGAAGAAGCTGGCGGACGGCACCTGGCGGCTGAACCTCCGGCGCCTCGTCGGCGGGCACCCCAGCACGGTGAAGGCCCGCTTCGTGTTCGTGGGTGCCGGCGGCGGCGCGCTCGCCCTGCTGCAGCAAAGCGGCATCCCCGAGGCACGCGGCTTCGGCGGGTTCCCGATCAGCGGCCAGTTCCTGCGCACGACCAATCCCGCGGTCGTTGCCCAGCACCAGGCCAAGGTTTACGGCAAGGCCGCCGTCGGCGCCCCGCCGATGTCGGTCCCGCACCTCGACACCCGCCACGTCGAGGGGGAGGCCTCGCTGCTGTTCGGGCCCTTCGCGGGGTTCACCCCCAAGTTCCTCAAGTCGAGCACCTGGTTCGACCTCCCCTTCTCTGTCCGTGGGCACAACATCGGCCCGATGCTCGCCGTCGCCCGGCACAACGTCGGCCTGATGAAGTACCTCTTCGGCGAGGTCTTCGCGTCCCGCACCGTCAAGCTCAAGGCCCTGCAGGAGTTCATGCCGACGGCGAAGATGGCCGACTGGGAGCTCATCACCGCGGGCCAGCGTGTCCAGGTGATGAAGAAGGACCCGAAGGAGGGCGGAGTGCTGCAATTCGGAACCGAGGTCATCACCTCGGCCGACGGCAGCATCGCCGGCCTGCTCGGGGCATCCCCCGGGGCATCGACCGCGGCTCCGATCATGGTCGACTTGCTCAAGCGCTGCTTCCCCGAGCAGTACCCGGCCTGGGAACCGCGACTCCGCGAACTGATCCCGAGCCTCGGCACGACCCTGTCGGACGACCCCGCCCGCGCCGCAGCCTCCCTCGCCGCGACCGCCGCGACCCTGCACCTCACCAACCCCTGACCGATCCCCAACCCCTGACCGATCCGACGGAGTCGGGCACGATCTCCGTCGAATCGGTGAGGGCGGATGCCGCGTCACCCTTGCGCAAGTATCGAACGTGTGTTCGAATGTATGCATGCGGTGGAGCGGGCAGGAACTCACGACGGAACAAGCGGGCGCGCTTCCCGGCCTTGCCCGGCTGAACAACCTGGTGCGGAGCGTGCGCACCCCCGAGTTCGCGGGGATCACCTTCCACGAGATCCTGGCCAAGTCCGCGCTCAACCGGGTGCCCGGCCAGAGCGCCATGCCGTTCGGCTGGACGATCAACGCCTACCGAGGCTGCTCCCATGCGTGCACATACTGCCTGAGCCCGGAAACGCTTATCCTGATGGCCGACGGACGGCAGAAGCCACTCTGGGAGGTCAGGGTTGGCGATGCGATCATGGGCACGGAGACCGTCGGCGCCTACCGGCGGTATGTGCAGACCAAAGTGCTCGCTTCCTGGGACACCCGGAAGCGCGGCTACCGCGTCACCCTCGCTGACGGCACCGAGCTCGTGGCCAGCGGAGATCACCGCTTCCTCACCGAGCGAGGGTGGAGGTTCGTCACCCGCGCCATGCGCGGGGACGGTCAACGTCCCTACCTGACCGAGAACAACAAACTCATGGGTTTCGGGCTCGTAGGGCCCGCCATTGACCGGAAGCTGTCCATCGCCGGTGCAGCCGTGAAGTCCGCGGCTTTACTTCAGGTCGTGTCCGTCGAGGACCTGGGGACCACGATGGACATGATCGACATCACGACCGGGACCGGCGACTTCATTGCGAACGGGGTCATCAGCCACAACTGTTTTGCCCGCAACACGCACACGTACCTCGACCTCGACGCCGGCAAGGACTTCGACAACGAGATCATCGTGAAGGTCAACGTCGCGGAGGTTCTCCGCAAGGAGCTCGCCAGGCCCGCCTGGGAGCGCAACGCCGTCGCGCTCGGCACCAACACCGATCCCTACCAGCGTGCAGAGGGTCGCTACCGGCTGATGCCGGGCGTCATCGCGGCGCTCGCCGACTCCGGCACCCCGCTCTCGATCCTGACCAAAGGCACCCTGATCCGGCGCGACCTCGATCTGCTCGTGGAGGCGAGCACGCTCGTGCCCGTCGACCTCGCCCTCTCGATCGCGATCTACGACGACGAGCTGCAGTCAGCGGTCGAGCCGGGCACGCCATCCACGGCGGCGCGCCTCGCCACGGTGACCGCCATCCGGGAGCGCGGCCTGCGCTGCTCCGTGTTCATGATGCCGATCCTGCCGTTCCTCACCGACACCCGGGCGCACCTCGACGACGCCCTCCGCCAGGCGAAGGCTGCCGGGGCCTCCGACGTGATGTACACCGCGCTGCACCTGCGGCCGGGGGTGCGCGACTGGTTCATGCAGTGGCTCGCGAGGGACCACCCCGACCTCGTGCCCCGCTACCACGAGCTCTACGGTCGTAACGCCTACGCACCCAAGGGCTACCGGCAATGGCTCGCGCTCCGGATCAAGCCGCTGATCCGGGCGCACGGGCTCGAGCACGGGATCGAGGATCCCGTCACCGGCGGCGTCCGCTCCCGCGCGCTCGCCCGCCCCGCGCCCGCCGTCCCTGCGTTCCCTGGCCGGCCCGTGCCCGGCCCGGGGTTGCTCATTGCGGGCGAGCTCCCGCCTGAGCTGCACCCGACCCTGTTCTGAACTGCGGCTCCGCACAGCGGATGCCTCGCTGCGCCCCCGCCCCGGCTGAGGTGTCGCAGATCGACGTTCAACGCCCACGCGAACCTCGATTCGCGACCCGTCACGCCAGAAGGACTCCACCGGATGCGATAATCGACGGAGAACGGAGCGGCAATGACCCTAGGCCTCCCCGACCATCTGGTCGGTACCTCGGTCGGGCGTGCCCTGGCCCAGGCCACGCACTGGTTCGGCCTCACCTGCCTGGTCGGTGCCCTCGTCTCGATCGCCGTTCTCGGCATCAGCCACCCGAGCGCGCAGATCGGCGTGAGCCTGATCGGGATCCTCTCGATGGCGATCCTCCTCTTCCTCCTGTCCCGCCACCGCACCGTGCTGCTCTCGGTCGCCTACCTTCTCGTCGGCTCCGTCGTCACCTACGTCGTCAGCGTCACCCTGCTCGGGCTGCCCGAGCTCTTCCACAGCTCGGACGTCTTTCTCGTGTCCATGCCGAAGATGGCGCTGCTGATGGTCGGCGGCGTCGGAACGGGCGCCCTCGTGGGCGTGCTCTGGGGCACCGCCGGCTTCATCCTCGCCGAAACCGTGACCGTCCTCGCCGCCCTCGAAACCGGGGTGCCCTATCACCCCGATGCGTTCACGGTGTCGACGTACCTCTTCCTCGTCGGGGTGATGCTCGTGAGCGGCCTCGGCCGGCGCCGGCACCGTCCCGTCCAGCTCGCCATGCACCGGGCGCTGCAGGAGGACCAGTCCCGGCTGCTGCGGCACGAACTCGACGTGCGCGCGGTCGCCCTCAGCCAGGACACCACGCTCAACCAGCTTGTCGCGCTCGTGCACGCCCACCCCGGGCCACTCGGCCCGCACCTGGCCGCAGGCATCCGTGAGACCGTGGACACCCTGCACGGCACCAGCTGGCTCACCGACTCCGACGAGCGACTTTCCGGACCGGACGGCTGGCTCGACAGTGCCGTCTACTCCGCGATCGAACGCTGCCGTGACCGCGGCCTCGTCGTCGAGGTCACGGGGGAGCGCGCCGCCCTCGGCCGCCTCGACGCGGTCGCCGACCGCGAGCTCGGCCTCGCCGTGCAGCAGTGCCTGATCAACGTCATCCTGCACGCCGGCATCGTCTCCGCCGAGGTCGTCATCGAATCCACCGACCACGATCTCTCGGTGATGGTGATGGATGCCGGCCGCGGCTTCACGGAATCGGAGACCGGCGCCGACCGCCTCGGCCTTCGCCAGGCGGTGCGCCGCCGGATCGAGCGCCTCGGCGGCTCGGTCACGATCATGACCCGTCCCGGTGCGGGCACTTCCGTGCTCCTGACGGTGCCTGCGCCTCCCGGTGACGCCGTCGAACGGCCCGGCACCGGTGCGGCAAGCGGCCCGGCATCCGATCCGGCCGGCGACACCGCGAGCGACGCCGGGATCGGCTGGCCGCTATGAGCCGCAGCTCCCTGACCCAGCAGCAGCTCGATCCGCTCGGAGCCCTCGCCGCGTGGCCGCTCGCGCCGGCGATCGCCGCGATCGTCACGGTCTCCGCAGTCACGGCCACGATCACCCAGGCCGGCCAGACCGGCAACGCGCTCCTGGGCTCCCTCGCGATCGCGGCCGTCACCCTCGCCGCGATCCTGCTCGTCCTCGCCTCCCGCCCGAGAAACGCACCGTTCCGCGCCGCCGCGCACGTGGCCATCGCCGTGCTCGCCCTCGCCGCCTACCTGCTCGAACAGGCCTCCCGCTGGAACCACAACGCCCTGATCCAGGACGACTTCGGTCCCGTCGCGATCGGCCTCCTCCTGCTCGGCCTCGCCCCCTACCGGCCGTGGCGCCAGATCGCGGCCTCCGCCGGGGTCCTCGCGCTCGTCGTCGCCGCGGTGACCTGGGTGCAGGCGCCCTTCCACTCCATCGACGTCGCCCCCGTCGTCTTCGCCGCCGTCGCGGTCACCCAGGTCCTCGCTCCCGCGCTCGCCGGGGCCGCATACTCCCGTCGCCTCGTCGGCTCACTACTGGCCTGGCAGACGGATGCCCGCCGTGCGATCATCGAGCGCACCGAGGAGACCAGGGCCCGCGTGGTCAGGGCCGTCGTCGAGCAGCAGCGCACCGAACTCGCCGCCGGCGTGCTCCCGCTGCTCACCGAGGTCCTCGATCGCGGCGAGATCACCAAGGCCGACATCACCCGGGCCGGTGCGCTCGCCGCCGACGTGCGCAAGGCGCTCCTTCGCGAGCTCGACAAGACCTGGCTCGACGCGGCCATCGCGAGGGAGCGCGCGGCACTCCTGGCCCGCGGCATCACCCCGCTGCTCGTGGTCGCCGATCCCGACCGCCGCGCCGCCGCCTTCCATACCGACCAGCGCGCCGCGACCGCGGCCCTGCTCGGCGCCCTCTGCTCGGCGCCGGGCTTCGACCCCTGCAGCCTCGTCGTTCAGGTCACCGCGGGCGACGAGTTCCGCGGCACCGGGTCCCCGCGGCCGGCCCTGACCCGGTCGCCGCTCACCACGACGTCCGAGATCCCGCTGAGCACCTCCCCGCTCCGCACGATCCCCGACCGCGGACCCCGGCGCGAGATGCCCGCGGGCGCCGGCGCCCCGGCATCCGCCCCCCGGCTCGACCAGGTCACGATCCAGGTCGGCATCGACCTGCCCGCCCGGGCCGTTCGCGCCCTGCTGCGGCCCTACCTCGGCGTCCTGCACGTGGTGTTCGGGCGGGTGCGGGTCTCCACGAGCCGGGCATCCGGTCGTCGTCCGCTCGTGACGCTCGAGTTCGACGCGGAACACGGCCCCGAACGCCGACGCGTCGCACGCCCAGTACGCTGAACTGACCCGGGGCAGACGAACGCGCCGGGTGGCGCAGAGGGGGATTCCAGGTACCGTGGCAAAACTGTACTTTCGCTATGGAGCGATGAACAGCGGCAAGAGCACGTCGATGCTCCAGGCCGCATACAACTACGAGGAGCGCGGCCATCGTGTGCTGCTCGCCAAGCCGTCTGTCGACACCAAAGGTGATCGGGGCATCCTCTCGCGCCTCGGTGTGACGCGCGGCGTCGACTTCCTGCTCACCCCTGAGACGGATGCCTACGCCCTCTTCCAGGAGCACCGCGCTGAGGTCGTGGCCCGCGACGGGCTCGACGTCAGCGCCCTCCTCGTCGACGAGGCGCAGTTCCTCACCGAGGCCCAGGTCGACGACTTGCTCCGCATCGCGATCCTCGAGAACATCCCCGTCCTGGCGTACGGGATCCGCACCGACTTCCAGACCGTCGCGTTCCCCGGCAGCCGCCGCCTGCTCGAGATCGCGCACAGCCTCGAAGAACTCAAGACCATCTGCCGCTGCGGGCGCAAGGCCGTCTTCAACGGCCGCAAGATCGACGGGCGCTTCGTCTTCGCTGGCGACCAGGTCGCGATCGACGGGGCCTTCGTCACCTATGAGTCCCTGTGCGGCTCCTGCTACCTCGAGGAGAGCGGCGGGCGCCTCGGCCATCGGGCCATGAACGAGGGGAGGGGGCGCCCGGCTGTCTCTCCAGAAGACCTCGTCCCTGGCGAGACTGCGAGCGCCCCACATGCCCCCCGGCGCGTTCCCCCGGTTTCACCCTAGGACCAGCACATCACCGTCGAAAAGCCGTCACTTCCGGTGGCACCCGAACACGCACGCCGGCGGCAGGAACACCATCCAGCTTCACCGCACCGCAGGCGCCGTCCCCGTACGGCCTGACCGAAAGTTTCTCGTGCCCAGCTATCGCATTGCCTTGATCGATGACCACGAGATCGTCGCGCGCGGTTTCGCCGCCCTCTTCGGGGCGCTCCCGGAGATCCAGGTCGTCGCAACGGTCGCTTCGGTGACCGAACTGCTCGAATCGACCGCGCAGGCCAGCCACCCGGTCGACCTCGTGATCCTCGACCTGCGGCTGTCCGACGATTCGGCCGTCGGCGACAACGTCGACCGGCTGCGCTCCGCCGGTTCGGCCGTCCTCGCCTTCACCGCGGGCGACGACGCCGTGCTGATGCGCACGGCCGCCCGCAGCGGGGTGCTCGGCGTGGTGCGCAAGTCCGAACCGACGGCGGTGCTGCTCGACGCGGTGCTCCGCGCCGCCGCCGGGGAGCCGATCCCCTCGACCGAGTGGGCTGCCGCCCTCGACGGCGACCCCGAGCTCAACGACGCCGGGCTCAGCCCGCGGGAACGCGAAGTGCTCTCCCTCTACGCGGCCGGCGCGAAGGCCCCGCTCGTCGCCGCCCGCACCGGCCTCGCCGAGGCGACCGTGATCGACTACATCCGCCGGGTCCGTTCGAAATACCAGCGCGTCGGACGCCCGGCCAACACGAAGATCGACCTGTACAAGCGGGCCCTCGAAGACGGCATCCTGCCGGTCCCCGGCCAGCCGTGAGGCGCGGCCGGCGCCCGCTCGCCGGCCTGACCGCCGCCGAGCGCCTCGCCCGGGTGCTCTATACGTCGATCGGTCCCACCGCGGTGGTGTTCTGCCTCCTCAGCCTGGGCTCCTTCCTCAGTCAGGTCTGGGCGCCGCGACCCCTTCCCGCGATCCTGATCTGGGCCCTCGTCTTCGGGCTGCCCGTCGCGCTCGGTGTGCTCTCCCGGCGGGCGTCGCTGAGGTTGCTGCGCCGGATCGCGCTCGCCGAGGGTGTCGTGTTCCTCGCCATCCTCGTCTTCTGGTTGTCGTTCCGGGCCACCCCGCTCCCGGCCGGCGCGGACATCCCCTGGGCCCTGACCTTCACCGGGGTGCCCGTCCTCGCCGTCGGCGTCGCCACCCGCGACCGCGTCGGCTGGGCCTATCTCGTCGTCGTCTGCGCGCTCAGCGGCCTCGTCCGCGCCGCGACATCGACGGATCCCCAGCCGGTCCTCGTCGGCCTCGAAGACGCCGTCTACTCGATGCTCCTCGTGGGCGTCTTCCTCGGGCTGATGATGGCGGCCCGCCGCAATGCCGTCCGGGTCGACACTGCGACGGTCGCCACCCGGGCGGACATCGCTGCCGCCGCGGCGGGAGTGGCCCGCAGCCGCGAGCGCGTGGCGATCGACGCGCTCGTGCACGACAGCGTCATCTCCACCCTGTTGATGGCCGGCCGCGGCGGCATTCCGGCCGCAGCCCTCGCCGAGCACGCCGCCACCACCCTCGTGCGCCTCGACGCGGTCAGGGACCGCGCCCCGGGGCAGCTCGTCCCCGGCCCGGAACTGACCCGACGACTCGAAGCCCTCGCCGCGCAGATCACGCCCGACGCCGTCGTCAACTCCGACCTCGACGACCGCTCAGTAGTGACGGCCGCAGCCGCGACGGCCCTGCTCGGCGCCGTCGGCGAGGCCCTGCGCAATTCCCGGGTCGCTGCGGGGGTCGGCCTTGACCGCCCGGTGCAACGCAGCGTCACCGCACGGATGCAGGGCCCCGGCCTCCGCATCACCGTCCGCGACGACGGGGTCGGCTTCGATCCCGCGAGCGTCCCGGCCGAACGCCTCGGCATCGCCCGCAGCATCGTCGAGCGGATGCGCCGCGTGGCGGGAGGGGCGGCCACGGTCTGGTCGCGGCCGGGCGCCGGCGCCGAGGTCGTGGTCTCCTGGACGCCGGAGGCGACAACGCTGGCCATGCCGGTCGCCCCGGGAACCCCGGCAACGCCCGCAGCCATCCCGCTGCTCGTCACCCTGCCGCGGAGCCTCGCCCTCGTCCTCCTTACCGTCTTCGCCGCGGTGCACCTGCTCCTCGCCTTCGGAGACCCCGGCCCCGCCGCAGGCCGGCCCCTCACCGCCCTCGGCCTGCTCCTGATCGTCGCCGCCGCGGCGTGGCTCCTGGTCATCGTCCCCGACCCGATTCCCCGCCGGGCCCCTGTCGTGGTGATCCTGCTCGCCACCGCGGGGGCCGCGCTCGCCTCGGCAGCCGTCGCCCCCGCATCCGCCCAGCCGTTCGCGCACTGGGCGTTCGGTGCCGTCACCCTGCTGCTCGTCCTCCTCGCCACCCGCGGACGGCCCGGCCCGGCCTGGGCCGGCTACGGCCTGCTCGTCGCGGTCGGCCTCGGCTGGGCGCTTCTGAACGGGCTGGGCGTCGCCGACGGCCTCACCCTCGTGGTGCGGCACGCCGCCACCCTGCTCGCCGGGGCGGTCTTCGCCGTCGGGCTCACCCGTTCGACCCGCACCCTCGCCGTGCTCAACCGGGAGCGCGCGGTCTCCATCGCGACGACCGCGAGCGCCGAAGCGGGTGTCACCGAACGGGAATCGGAACTCGCCCGAGTGAACGCGCTCGCCCGGCCTGCCCTCGAGCGCCTGGCCGGCGGGGAAGACCTCGATCCGCCGCTCCGCGCCGAGTGCCTCATCGTCGAGGCCACCCTGCGCGACGCCATCCGGGCCAGGACGCTCTTCGTCGAACCCGTGATCACCGCCGCCCGCGCCGCACGGCTCCGCGGCGTCGACGTCACCCTGCTCGACGACTCCGGCGGACGGCCCCCCGAGGCGCTCGCCGCGGTCGCGGACATCGTCGCCGGCCAGCTCGATCTGCTCGACGCCGGTCGCCTCACCGCGCGGCTCCTCCCGCCCGGCCGCGACGACGTAGCTTCCCTCGTCGTCGAGTCCACGGGTACCCGGATGCTGACGGTTTCGCCGGTCGGAAAGCTCCGCACCCCCTGATCGTGGGTCTGTCCCGGACTCGAACGCGGGGTTAGCGTTGGGCGTTACCAACTTTCCCGGGCGTGGATAGATTTGCTGCGTGCGCTCGCGGTTCTCTGCAGCTTCAGCCGGCGGGGGAGGATCACGTGGCTTCACTGACCGAGATTCTCATCCTGCACGGGCTGCTGCCGATCGAGAAGCTCGACACCCTCATGGCCGGTGACCCGGCCGACGAAAGCGCCGTGCGTGCACTCGTCGACTCCGGGGTGATCACCGAGGCGCAGTTCGCCCGTGCCCGCGCCGAGCAGGCCGGCCTCGCCTTCGTCGAACTGATCGACTTCCCCGTCGACCGGCTCGCCGTCGCCCTCGTCACCCCGGCAATGAGCCGCAGGCACCAGGTGCTGCCGATCGCGATCGAGGGCGGCCGCCTCGTGCTCGCCATGGTCGACCCCGGCAACGTGTTCGCGATCGACGACGTGCGCGAGTCCGCGCGGATGCGGGTCATCCCCGTTGTCGCAGAGAAGAATGACCTGCTCGCCGCGATCGCCCGCTACCACCGCGCCGACGACGAGCTCAGCAACCTCACCACCACCATGGAGGACGAGCAGGCCACCGTCGAGGCCGCATCGGCTTTCGGGGTCTCCGACTCGCTCGACGACGACGCCCCGATCGTGCGCTTCGTCAACCTCCTCGTCAGCCAGGCCATCCAGGACAAGGCCTCGGACATCCACATCGAGCCCGCCGAGCACAACCTGCGGGTGCGGTACCGCATCGACGGGGTGCTGCACGAGATGCAGCGGGCGCCCAAGAGCATCCAGAACGGCGTCATCTCGCGCCTCAAGATCATGAGCGACATCGACATCGCCGAGCGTCGGAAGCCCCAGGACGGCCGGATGTCGGTCAGCCACGCCGGCCGCCAGATCGACCTCCGCGTGGCGACCCTGCCCACGGTCTGGGGCGAGAAGATCGTCATGCGAATCCTCGACAACTCCTCGACGACGATGGACCTGCACGACCTCAACCTGCTCGAGCACAACTACGAGGCGTACAGGAAGTCGTACACGAAGCCCTACGGGATGATCCTCGTCACGGGCCCGACCGGGTCCGGCAAGTCGACCACCCTGTACACCACGCTCAACTCGGTCGCCCGCCCGGAGATCAACGTGATCACGGTCGAGGACCCCGTCGAGTACCGGATGAAGGACATCAACCAGGTACAGGTGAACCCCAAGGCGGGGCTCACCTTCGCGAGCGCGCTGCGGTCCATCCTCCGCAGCGACCCCGACGTCGTGCTCCTCGGCGAGATCCGCGACCACGAGACCGCGCAGATCGCCATCGAGGCGTCGCTCACCGGCCACCTCGTGCTCTCGACCCTGCACACCAACGACGCCCCGAGCGCGATCACGCGCCTGACCGAGATGGGTATCGAGCCCTTCCTCGTCGGCTCCGCACTCGACTGCGTTGTCGCCCAGCGCCTCGCCCGCCGCCTCTGCGACCGCTGTAAGGCCCCCGCAGAGGTCACCGTCGAGCGCCTGAACCAGCTGCGCTTCGGGTTCGACCCGACCCAGCCGCTGCCGGTGCTCTACCAGCCCATCGGCTGCCAGAACTGCTCGAAGACCGGGTACCGAGGCCGGCTCGCCGTGCACGAGGTCATGACGGTCTCCGAGAACATTGAACGGCTCGCCGTCGACCGCGCCTCGAGCGCGGACATCGGCCGGGCCGCCCGGTCGGAGGGAATGATTTCCCTCCGTGATGACGGCTGGGAGAAGGTCCGCATGGGCCTGACCTCGATCGAAGAGATTCTGCGAGTTGTTGCATAGCGCTCGTCGCATGCCGAAAGGAAAGAACGCATGGACAAGCCCATCTATGAAATTCCGGCCGTCGAGCCGGGAGAGAACGTCTCCTGGTGGGACCAGATCGCGGCCGGCCCCGCCGAGAGCGCTGCCCTCGAGAAGGCGGATGCCGAGCGCACCGCCGCCGAGCAGGTCGCGGCCGAGCGCACCGCACGCCTCCAGGCCGCGGTCGACAGCGCGGCGGCCGAACGTCGCGGCGCCGGAATCGACGAAACCGGCGGCCACGGCTTCGAACGCCGCAGCGTCCGTCGCGCCGAACCCGATTTCGCCCCGGCGCCCCTCCAGGGATTCGCGGTCCCGGCGGCATCCGCTGACGAGGACCTCGACGACATCGATGTGAACCAGGCCGAACCGCCCCGTTCCGCGATCGACTACACGCTTCCGCTCCCGGTAGCGGCCCCGTACACGCTCCCGCAGCCGGTGGCCGCACCGCACACTCCCCTGGGTACGCAGCCGATGGAGCCGCCCACCGGGACACCTTTCGTCGTTCCCTTCGTTGTGCCCACTGCCGCCGCCGAGCAGGAACGGGTCGCCGACCCGGCGATGACCCCGCCGCAGCCGTACGTCTCGCAGAACGCACGCCCTGCCGGTCGCCGCGCCGCGATCCAGGCCGAGCCGGAGACCCACACCGAAGGCGCCCGCCCGCATTCCCCCGTGCAGGTCGGCCCCGACGGACGCCCCGCCGACCAGGACCTGATCGACGCCCTCCACCTCGTGCTCGAGCTCGAGGCATCCGACCTGCACATCACCGTCGGCGCCCCGCCCACGATCCGCATCGACGGCGCCCTGCGCCCGATCGAGGGCCTCCCGGCCTGGATGCCGGAGAAAGTCAGGACGGCCCTCGAGAGCATCATCTCGCCCGCAGACCTCGCACGATTCGAGGACGACCGCGAGCTCGACTTCGCGTACACCGCCGCCGGCGCCCGGTTCCGAGTGAACTTCTACCACCAGCGCAACTCGATCGGTGCAGCCTTCCGGCTCATCCCGCGCGAGATCAAGCCGCTCAAGGAACTCGGCGTGCCCGAGTCCGTCGGCCGATTCTCGCTGCTGCCGCGCGGCCTTGTCCTGGTCACCGGGCCCACCGGTTCGGGTAAGTCCACGACCCTCGCCGCGATGGTCGACCTCGCCAACAGCACGAGGCCCGACCACATCGTCACGGTCGAGGACCCGATCGAGTTCCTGCACAAGCACAAGAAGTCGCTCGTCAACCAGCGCGAGGTCGGCCACGACACCAAGAGCTTCGCCGCCGCGCTCAAGCATGTGCTGCGCCAGGACCCCGACATCATCCTGATCGGTGAGCTCCGGGACCTTGAGACCATCTCGGTGGCCCTCACCGCCGCCGAGACCGGCCACCTCGTCTTCGCGACCCTGCACACCCAGGATGCCGCCCAGACGATCGACCGCATGATCGACGTGTTCCCGCCGCACCAGCAGGGACAGATCCGTACCCAGCTCGCGGCGACCCTCCGCGGCGTGGTCTGCCAGACCCTCGTCAAGCGCGCGAACCAGAAGGGCCGCGTGGTCGCGACCGAGATCCTCGTCACGACACCGGCCATCGCCAACCTCATCCGCGAGGGCAAGACCCACCAGATCACCTCGATGATGCAGGCCGGAGCAGCCGAGGGCATGCACACAATGGACCAGCACCTCGCCGACCTCGTCGACTCCGGCCAGATCACTCGTCAGGCTGCCCTCGACAAGGCCCACGACGTGGAGAGCCTGCAGCAGCTGATCAAGCGCGCCGACACCACAACTGACGACTCCTCCCGCACGATGGGGAGCGGTGGCGTCGACTACGGCGACACCTACTCCATCCCGCAGCGCTGATGTCGACTGCGCAAGCCTGGGCCTACGTCGGTCGCGACAACAACGGGAAGACCGTCAAGGGCAAACTGGATGCCGCGAGCGAGGGGGCCGTGGCCTCGCGCCTCGGCGCCATGGGTATTTCGCCCGTCTCGATCAAGGTCTCCGCCGAGGGCACCGGCCTGAATCGCGAGATCAATATCCCCGGTTTCACGAAGGGCGTCGGCCTCAAGGACCTCGCGATCATGAGCCGGCAGATGGCGACCATGATCGGCTCCGGCCTGTCCCTGCTGCGAACGCTCAACATCCTGGCTGAGCAGACGGAGAACAAGCCGCTCGCCAAGATCCTCGGGCAGGTGCGCGACGACGTGGAGACCGGCGTTTCGATCTCGGAGTCCTTCGCGAAGCACGGCCGGGAGTTCCCTCCGATCATGATCAACATGATCCGGGCCGGTGAGACCGGCGGTTTCCTGGATCGGTCGCTCGAATCGATCGCGGCGAACTTCGAGAAGGAGGTCAAGCTGCGCGGAACCATCAAGTCAGCCCTGACCTATCCCGTGATCGTGCTGATCATGTCTCTCGTCTCGGTTATGATCATGCTCATCTTCATAGTTCCGATCTTCGACGACATGTTTAAGGGGCTCGGGGGCGGGCTACCACTACCAACCCAGATCCTGGTTAACCTCTCCCATTCCATGGTCTACGTGGTGCCCGTGATCGTCGTAGGAGGTGTGGTGTTCAGTGTTTGGTGGAGCAGAAACAAGAACACCGAGAGGGTGCGTCGCTTCCGCGACCCGATCATGCTCAAGCTGCCTGTGTTCGGCCCGCTGCTGAAGAAGATCGCCGTTGCTCGATTCAGCCGCAACTTCGCTAACATGATCGGCGCCGGCGTGCCCATCCTGCCAGCACTCAAGATCGTCGGCGAGACCGCGGGGAACTGGGTCATCGAAAACGCACTGGTCAAGGTGGCTGAGTCTGTACGCCAGGGCCAGTCCATCTCAGCACCGCTCCTGACCCAGCCTGTCTTTCCCCCGATGGTCACCCAGATGATCGCCGTCGGCGAGGACGCCGGCTCGCTCGAGACCATGCTGAACAAGATTGCCGACTTCTACGACCAGGAGGTCGAGTCTTCCACCGAGCAGCTCACGGCCGCCATCGAACCGCTCATGATCGCGTTCCTCGGCGTCATCATTGGCGGTATGGTCATTGCGCTCTACATGCCGATTTTCAGTATCGCGAGTGCCATCAAATAGGACACGCCGCGAACCGCCCTCGTACTGGGGGTGAGATTGCATGCAATACCCCTCATTCATGGGTCGCCGCTGAAAATGACCTGCAAATACTCTTAGAGTCCGATCGGGCCCGATGGCCGATTCCTCGCCCTCAACTGAATGGATCCCACCGTGGTCACTCGTGCGCTCGCCGCTCTCAACCTCCGCCGTAAGAACCTGAACGAGAACGAAAAGGGCTTCACCCTGATCGAACTTCTCGTCGTCGTCATCATCATCGGCATCCTCGCCGCGATTGCCATCCCGGTGTACCTGGGTGTGCAGGACAACGCCAAGGACAGCTCGGCTCAGTCTGACGTCGTGAACCTCAAGACGGCCGTCGTCAGCATGCAGACGAACACCGGCACGCTTCCGGCGGATGCCACCGTCGTCGCCGGCAGCGTCCTGACCACTGCTGCGATCAGCGCGGGCGCGTCCAAGGGCACGAACACTGCCACGATCACCTACAAGGCTGGCGCCGGCAGCGCCTTCTGTGTCGCGGCAAAGAGCACCAGCACCGGTGGAACCGTCTTCTACGCCACCGAGTCCGGCGGAGCCGTGAAGCTGGTCGGAACCATTCCGGCCGGATGCACCGCGCCGTAACCTGAATCGACTGTGGGGCGCCGTCTGACGGCGCCCCACATTTTTCGTCCTGCGCTAACACGTCGATCGTAACGTCGCTGCCTCAAGTCCCGATGAGAGGGAGGTGAACCATGAAAGCCCTGCGGGATCGCATCACTGCACGAGAAGGCCGCGATCAGGGACTCACTCTCGTGGAGATTCTGGTTGCGATGATGGTGTTCGCCATCATCGCCGTCTCGGTCGCCTACTCGCTCACCTTGGCTCTGGCGCTGGTGAACGATGCACGCGCCCGCGAAGTCGCAGCGAACCTCGCGGCCCAGGAGCTCGACCTTGACCGTGCTGCGGCCGACGTCTTCACCCTTGTCGACACCGACAAGACACTCATCGTGAATCAGACCACGTTTCACCTTCACCGCGACGTCAGCTGGATCACAAGTACCGGAGTGGATGCAAACTGCGGTTCGGGTGGCGGCCAGCTTCAATACAAGCGATTGAACGTCAGCGTCACCTGGGACGGGATGCGCGCGGCGACGAACCCGGTCCGCTCCGACACCGTGGTCGCCCCGGGCAGCAAGATCAACGATCCGACCCTGGGCACGATCCTGGTCTCGGTGCTGACGGCATCGGGCAATGGCAGTTCCGGAGTCACGGTGACGGCTATCCCGTCGGTGCCGGCCAACGGTGCCGTCGCGATCACGGACGTTCCTGACCCCACGGACGCGCAGGGCTGCAGTTACGTTCTCAAGGTCGTCCCGGGGAATTACGACGTCAAGATCTCTCGTGCCAATTCGGTGGACGTCAATCAAGCGGCGACCTCGACGACGACCGTTGGTGTCGCCGCCGGTGCAGCGGCATCCGTCGCCTTCCAATACGACCTGCCTGCAACGTTCACCGCCAAGTATGGGGTCAACTACACGTCCGGCTCGACCCTGATTCCCAACAATCTCGACACGACCGTCCGAAGCACATACGGCGTGTACACGACAAGCGCAACTACGAATGCGCTGTCGAGGGTGATTTCACTGCACCCGTTCACGTCCGGCTACGAGCCGATCGCGGGCAAGTACGTCCCGCCGGCGGGCACAGCACCGACCTGCCTGTCGCCCGACCCGGCCAGGTGGATCATCCCCGCCGCGGACGGTGCTATCGGGCACACGCCCTCGGCCGTTTCGGCCCTGCCGGGTGGTGCCGCCGACCTGCCGGTGCCCATGGGAATCGCGGCTGTAACCGGACTCTCGGGCAAATACCTCAAGGCGGTCTCCCAGGCCACGGCTCCGCTGACCGGTGATCCTGGCTGCAGCGTCACGACGACGTACACGTTCGGCGCCCTCGGCTCGGGAAACCAGCAGATCGGCCTGCCATACGGCTCGTGGCTCCTCTACTGGGGAACCTCGACGGGCCAGACCACGTTGGTGCCAGCGACGAGCATCACAACCCTCAACCGGGGAGTGGTCGGCGCTACTGGCGTCGTCACATTCGACCCCCGAACGGTAGTGCCGTGAACCGGATGACCAGTCGCGGTCGTCGTCGCCACCTGGATGACACCGGTATTACCCTGATCGAGCTGCTGGTCTCGGTGGTGCTCCTCGGCGTCGTCGCCGCGATGGTCTCCAGCCTCTTCCTGAGTGCCACCCGGACCCTTTCACAGGCGCAAAGCCTCACGGGCAACACTCGCGAGGCGTCAAACGGCATGAACGAAATCTCGAGGGTGATCAGGGCCGCGACCGAGAACCCGGTCTCGGGCCAGGCCCTCAACGACCCGGCTTTTTCATCTCCGTTGACCGCGCCCCTCACCGGGGAATCCGTAACGCTTTACGCATACGTGAACCTGACCTCCGCGGCGCAGCAGCCGGTGAAGATCCGTCTCGCCCTCGATTCCAGCCGTCGCCTGGTGGAGACCGTCTGGCCGGCCACGTTGCTCAGCCCCGGTTTCTATGGTTTCACGACGACGGTGCCGACATCGACCAGGATCATGGCCGGCACCGTGGCACCGCAGGCGACCGGCGGCCCGGCCCTGTTCACCTACCTCCTTTCGGATGGCACACCTCTCCCGGTCCCGGCAACCGGGACCTTCACGGTCGCGCAGTTGAGAACGATCGCAGCGGTCTCCGTCAATCTGACCCTGCAACCGAGCGCCACGAATTCGCAATCAGCCGTGACACTGCAGAATACGGTCGGGATGCCCAACCTGCCGCTGACAAGAACGGGTCCCTGATGCGCCCCAGTGAACGATTCCGCGTCCGTATCGACCTGATCAGGGACGAATCCGGTGCAGCGCTCATCATGGTCGTCGGCATCGGCATGGTCCTTCTGCTGATGGTCGCGACGGCGATGAGCTTCTCCATCAGCGGCGTCGTGAAAGCCGGCACCGACCAGAATTGGAACGGCGCGATGTCGGCTGCGTACGCTGGGGTTGCGGAATACGAGAGCAGGCTGGCCAACAACAACGCTTACGTACAATACGGCAACTCGGCCTCAACATTTAGCACGGGGAGCACGGTATCCCTGCCCAGCGGTACTCTGACCAATCCGGCGTTCGGCGTCGGAACGGCTGGCTCGTGGGCGACTGTTGCGGGGAGTGGTGGAGGTGCTTCATTCCGGTACGAGGTCGACAATTCCCAGTACTCATCTTCCGGGACCCTGCGTATTCGCGCCACCGGCCGGGTGGGCAGCACGACGCGAAGCATCGTCGCGAACCTCAAGCAACAGGGTTTCATCGACTTTCTGTACTTCACCGACTACGAGATCCAGGATCCCGATCAGAGTGGGGCTTCGGTCACTCAGTGCGTGAAGTATGGCTGGGCAGGTCGGCCGCTGCCCGGAAGTTCTACCGACTGCAGCGACATCGCGTTCGGCGGCGGAGACACCATCAACGGGCCGGTCCATTCCAATGACACCATGCGCATCTGTGACGCGACCTTCTCCGGCATGGTCACGTCGGCCAACCCGGGAACAGGCCTGCTCTACCTGAAGAAGGACTCGAACGGCAACACCTGCTCCGGCCAGTCGATTCCCTTCGGAGTCACGTACAGCCCGGTCGTGGGCATGCCGTCCACCAACTCCCAGATGAAGAAGGAGACGCGCACGGACCTGTCAACGGATGTGCCGCTGCCGGGATGCCTCTACACGGGCCCCACGAGCATCGTCTTCAACAGCGGCGGAACAATGACGGTCCGCTCACCGTGGTCGAAGTTCACCAACGTCATCGGGGACCCGGTGACGTCGGGAGTCAATATGCCAGCAAAGTGCGGAACCGTTGGTACGGCCACCGGAAGCCTCGGTTCGTCGGCGGGCGCAACCATTCCTGTGCTCCCCAACAACCTTGTTTACATTCAGAACGTGCCGTCGGGAACCAGCGATCCGAACGGTTGGCCGACCAGCGGTTCGAGTTCGTACCCGTCCGGCTATACGTCCTCAACCTGCGGATCAGGCAACGGCATCGGGTTCCCCATGGCGAATGAGGTGGTTTCTTCCATCCCGACCTCGTACGGCTGCCGAAATGGCGACGTTTTCGTGAAGGGAACACTCCACGGGGCGATGACGGTCGCCAGCGAGAATTTCGTCTACGTCACGGGAGACGTGCTGTACTCGGACACGAGCTCTGACATCCTCGGTCTCGTCGGCCAGAACGCAGTCTGGGTCTGGAACCCGGTCAACGGCTCGAATGCGGACCTCCTCGCCAACAACCGAACGATCAACGCTGCAATCCTGTCTGTCACGCACACCTTCCAGGTGCAGAACTACGACAGGGGCGGCGAACAGGGCACCCTCACGGTGAACGGGGCCATCGCGCAGAAATTCCGTGGGATCGTGCATTCCGGTTCGAACGGATACGTCAAGGCCTACTCCTACGACCAGCGCTTCAAGTACATCGCCCCGCCGAAGTTCCTGTCCCCCGTCGCGACGACCTATGGCGTCAGCGTGCTGGTCGAGGTCGCATCTGCCTTTACGACTGCCGGGGCGGCGCTTCCGTGACGTTCGCACAAACGATGGACCTGCTGCCCGTCATCGTCGTTCTGTGCGCCGTGGTCGGCCTCGTCGTGGGATCGTTCCTGAACGTCGTCATCTATCGAGTCCCGGCCGGACTCTCCATCGTGTCGCCCCCGAGCGCGTGCCCGCGGTGCGGCGCCCCGATTCTGCGCCGAGACAATGTGCCCGTACTCTCCTGGCTCGCCCTGCGGGGCAAGTGCCGGAACTGCGGCACGGGGATCTCGGCACGGTATCCGCTCGTAGAAGCGGGAACGGCCGTTTTCTTCGTCGTGATCGCGTTGTGGGCATGGACCGGGTCCGAGGCGGCAGATGTCGGCGACGGCCGCGTTGGGCCGGTCTGGGTCCGCTCTCTTCTTGTGCTGCTGGCCTTTCTGTACCTGGCCGCGGTGAGCGTCGCCCTCGGACTGATCGATCTTGACACCCACCGGCTTCCGAACGCGATCGTGCTTCCGAGCTATCCGGTCGGGGCGGGATTGCTCGGGGCGGCGGGTATCACGACCAGTGACTACGCGGCGCTCATCCGTGCTGGTGCGGGTCTCGTGATTCTCTGGGCCTTGTACCTGATCATGGCGCTGGTCTATCCGGGCGGCATGGGTTTCGGCGACGTCAAACTGGCAGGTCTCCTTGGGTTGTTCCTCGGCTATCTCGGCTGGGGTGAACTCGCCGTCGGCGCGTTCGCGGCGTTCCTTCTCGGGGGATTCTTCGCGCTCGGACTCGTCGTCACCCACCGCGCCACCCGGAAGAGCGGCATCCCGTTCGGACCCTGGATGCTCGCCGGCGCCTGGGTCGGAATCTTCGGGGGCGCTCAACTGTGGGACGGTTACCTGTCTCTCATGGGAATCGGACAGTAGTCGTGGCACACATCATCGGTAACAAGGGAGCAACATCGTGACATCAAGCGTCGTCGGGATAGACATCGGTAGCGCCGTTCTGCGCGCCGTCGAGGTGGGCGACCCACATTCTGCCAAACCGATCCTGCTCCGCTACAGCCAGATCGGGCTGCCGGAGGGTGCGGTGGACAGCGGCGAAGTCATCGAGCAGAACACGGTCGCGGCGGCGCTCAAACAGCTCTGGGCCATCGGCGGATTCAAGTCGAAGAACGTCGTGCTCGGGATGGGTAACCAACGGGTACTCGCCCGCGACTTGACCGTGCCGAAGATGTCGCTCGCCCGCATCCGGGAGACCCTGCCGTTCGAGGTCCAGGAGATGCTCCCGATCCCTGTTGCCGAAGCGCTTCTTGACTTCTACCCGATCTCCGAATCCGAGGGGGAGAACGGTCCGGTCGTCAACGGCCTCCTGATCGCCGCAGTGAAGTCCGCCGTGATGGCGAACGTCAAGGCCACCCAGCTTGCGGGCTTGACGACCGTCGACGTCGACCTGATTCCGTTCGCACTCAGTCGCATTCTCGTGAGCAGGCCGGGCATCACCGGGACCGTCGCCCTGGTCGATATCGGCGGCAGCACTACGAGCGTCGTAATCGCGACAAACGGCGTGCCGCAGTTCGTGCGCATCATCGCCACCGGAGGCGACGATATCTCCCGAGCGCTCCAGGCCGAGCTCAAGTCCGAACTTGAGCACGCCGAAGCGGCCAAGCGGGGCCTCGGCCTGGCCACCGGAACGGTGCCGGAGGCGGACAAGCGCGCCGTCGAAGTCATCTACAAGATCGCGAGCGAGCAATTGACGAGCCTCCGCAATACCATCAGCTACTTCGTGAACACCCGACCGACCAACCCGGTGGTCCAGATCGTCCTCAGCGGGCGGGGCGCCCAGTTGGGCGGCCTGCCGGAGGCACTCGCCGAAATGACCAGGATGCCCGTGATCGTCGGCGATCCGTTCTCCACTGTCGGCCTCGCGCGCGACGTCGACGCAAGCGACCTTCGGGCCAGCGGCTCGACCTACGCCGTGGCGCTTGGCCTGGCCCTGGGAAGTGCAGCATGAGCCGCGCTGGCAAGGGCGTTCTTCTGGTGATCGGGGGGGAGCCCCGGGTCGACCTGCTGCCGCCGGAGATCTACAAGGACCGTTCCGCCGGCGTCCTCCGTCGACGCATCCTGATCGGTGTCGTCGGCGTCATCGCAATCGTGATGGTGGGCTCTGGCGCGTCGACCGTGCTCGCGATCCAGGCTCAGGGCCAGCTCGCGGACGAACAGAATCGTACGGCCGCTCTCCTGGCCGAACAGACCAAGTACGTCGAGGTCCGATCCGTGCAAGCACACGTCAATTTGGTCCAGGCCGCGCAACAGGTAGGCGTCTCGACCGAGATCGACTGGAAGAAGTATCTCGACAGCGTCCAAGCCACGCTGCCGTCGACAGTGGCGATCGACACAGTCAAACTGGACTTCGCTTCACCGATCTCCGCTTACGCACAGCCGACGGCGCCCCTGCAGGGAGCCAGAGTCGGAACCGTGACCTTCACTGCGAGGAGCGCGGTTCTGCCTGACGTCCCGACCTGGCTCAACGCACTGGCCACTCTCCCGGGATTCGCCGATGCACTGCCCGGTTCGGTGACTCTGGATGCGGCGACGAATGTCTACAAGGTGGAAATCACCATGCACGTGAACGATTCCGCGTACGCCAAGCGCTTCACAACTGTGGGGAAATGACCATGGATAAGAATCGAATGTGGATTATCGGCTCGGTCGTTGTCATGGTTGCGGTGATCGCACTGGGCTTCCTGCTCGGGATCCAGCCGCAACTGGCCGCAGTCGCGACTGCCAATGACGCGCGCGTCGCTGTGGAAGCCGCGAACAGCGGGCAGGCCGCGGTCCTGGCCAAACTCAAGAGCGACTTCGCCGGCATCGACGATCTCAAGGCGAAACTGGTTCCCCTGCAAACGTCGGTGCCGAGCGGAACCGAAATGCCGAGCTTCGTCACCCAGCTCGATGCGCTCGCCGGGTCAACGTCCGTGACGCTTTCGGGCATGACCGTGGCCGATGCGGTACCCTATGCGGCCCCCGTGGCACTCGCCGCCACCGGAACGGCAGACGCCACTGCCGGCACGTCCACGAGCACGACGCCGCTGACCAATGCGCAGATCACGGCGACGACATTCGCTTCGCTCGCCGTCCAGATCACGGTCACCGGAAGCTACGGCCATGCCCTCGACTTCATCAGTGGCCTGCAGAGTGGCCAGCGACTCTATCTGGTGACCGGAATCACGACGGCTCCGGTGGCCGAGGCGGCAGCAACCGAAACGACCAAGGCCACCGTTCCTGGTGACATCACGGCGACGATCACCGGCCTCGTCTACGTGCTCGTGCCGCCCGCGACCGCGGCGGCGACCGCGGCGGCCACTGCCGCCACTCCGACGGCCACCCCGACGCCCGCCGCGAAATAGACCCGGAGCCTCTGCCGCGCCGAAACCCGAATCGCGCCGCGAGGCTCCCAATCGGGGGCCGGGCATGTTGTTATGGTTGCTGCAGAGAGCTACGGCCACCCGGCCCGCGAGGAGTGCAGCATGAGCGACCCGACATCAGACGAGCGCAACACGACCCCCGAGACGGATGCCCCGACGGCCGCGTACGCGCGGTCCGAGACGGACCCGACCGACCAGCCGGCTCCGAGCGAGCCGGCGCACGCCGCCGCAGTGCCCGCTGACGAGTCGGTACCGGCCCCGCTCGCCGAGCCCGCGGCATCCGCCCCCGTCGCCCCTGTCGTCGTCCCCGAGCCGGTCGGCGAGCCGATCTCCTACGAGACCCCCACGGCCGTCTCGGCCGAGGCCGCACATGAGGACGCCCAGGTCGCCACGCAGGACCAGACGGCAGCGGAGCATGCTCCCGTCACCGACTACACCCCCGGCTACACGCCCGCGGTTCCCGTGCAGGCGCCCGCGGGCCCCATCTACATCCAGGCCCCGGCCCCGCCCGTCGACAAGGGCAACCGGGGTGCCGGAGTGCTGCTTGTGCTTCTCGCGACAGTTGTGTACTCCATCGTCTACGCGCTCGTCGCCTTCGGCATCGCCGGGGCCGGCAGCGGCTCGGTCGCCGACGCCGCCGCGAAGTTCACCGACTTCATCGTGCTTCCGGTCTTCTACGTGCCCGCCGTGTTCTTCTTCATCGGGTTCTCCCTGCTCGTGCTGATCGTCAACCGCGGCGGCTGGTGGGCATACGTGCTCTTCGGCTTCCTCGTGGCCGTCATCGTGTACTTCTCCTACATCGGAGCGGCGCTGCTGACCGTGCAGGCCTGGAACTTCACCCCGTCCGAAGCGGTCCGCTTCATCACCGCGCAGTGGCTCAGCCCGTACGCGATCGCCGCCGCCGTCGTCGCCCGCGAGGTGCCGATCTGGTTCGGCGCCTGGATCGCCCGCCGCGGACGCACCGTCACGGCCCGCAACGCCGCCGCCCGCCAGGACTACGACCGCCGCCTCGCCGAAGGGCCGCAGCTCTCCCGTCCGCAGTAATCCCGAACAGTCCGAAGCCGGCCGGCGGAATCGCCGTAGCGGTGCAGCCCCCGCAGCGGGGGAGTGAGGCCTGAGCGATGCGCGACTATCAGCGATACGCGGCCGTCGTCGCCGTGTTCGCGGCCGTGCTCTACGCGGCGCTGCTCGTCGCGGCCTTCGGCATGATCAGCCTGCTCGCCGACATCGAGGTCATCCCGGTGACGGATGCCGGCCCGCTCGTCGGTCCCGGAATGGCGGCGGCGGCCGTGCTGCTGGTTTTCGCTCTCCTGCTGTGGCTCGGGCTGCGGGCATCGCCGCGCCGCCAACGGGTGGCGCTCGGGTACGCGGCCGGAACCGGCATCGCCGCGTTCCTCGGGTTCGTCGCCGCCGGCTCCGTGCTCTATCCCCTGGGAAACGGGCAACTGTTCAGCGGGCTGACCTTCGCCGCGGCGGTGCTGCGCGAGCCGTTCGCGGCGACGACCGGCATCCTCGCCTTCGTCGTCACCCTGCTGTATTCGCTCGTGCTCGCCTCCCGCATCAACGAACACGGCCGGCCGCTGTGGCCCTGGGAACGCCCGGACGAATAGGGCGAAATCTCCCCGCCGAACACCTGCGGCATCGAGTAACCTTAATGTCCATGGATGGTTCCATCGAAGCACGCGTCGGCGATGTCGTCGACGACTGGCTGAGCTGGCTCCCCAAGTGGCGACCCGGCACGCACACCCGCAGGACGCGGCTGTGCCGCACCTGTTTCGGTTCGCCCGTCATCCGCGCCGCCGGCCTCACGACCGATGTCCCGCACGCGGTGCAGCACGCCCTCGCCATGCGCGTGAAGGCTGTGATTGACGGCTCCGTCGACGCGTACACCGAGTCCACCCTCCCGCTGCTCAGCCGGGAGATCCGCGCGAACGAGGAACGCAAGGCCGCCGTCGCGAGCTATCGCCCGGCCGACGGCCTCGACCCCGAGTTCGCCGGCCTCGAGCTCGACCCGCCCGCCGAACGTGAGGCGCCCTACCTCTTCACCTTCGCCGAACTCGCGCGCCCCGCCTCCCCGGCCGCGTTCGTCGCCGAACCGGCGCCACTCACCGCGGAGGAGAAGGCGGCAATTCGCGCCGAGCTGCGCCTCGCCGACGAGTACGCGGCCGAGGTCGGCGGCCAGGTCTGCATGGCGTTGTACCGCCATCGTGAGCGGATGCGGGCCGCGGTGAACGAGTTCGTCGAGCCCTGGGTGCAGTCCCTGCTCGCCGATCTCGACAGCACCCTCAACTCCCCGCTCTGGCCTCACGGCCTGTGAGTCGCGGACGAGTGGGGGACAAGCCGCGTGGGCCACGCGCGTGCCCGGCCCGCCGCATCCGCTCGACGGAGGCTCGCCATTTGACCGGGCTACCCGAGGGGAGTTAGTATTTCGGGGTGTGCGCTTCGTCGTGCGCTTGAGTCATGCCATCGCGATCTCGTCGTGCCGCACCTTGGGCGCCCAGACACGGCACGCATGCTGGGTTTGCTCACCGAGCAGCCCCCACGGCATACCCACTGAAACGCGCGGAACTTGTTCCGCGTGCGCCGGCGGGTCCAGATGAACTCGACAAGGACCGGAAACGGAACGAATCGAATGCTAACCATCAATGAGCTGTCACCGTGCAGCAATAACAAGGAGTAATTAGTGCCAACCATTCAGCAGTTGGTCAGGAAGGGCCGCAGCCCCAAGGTCACCAAGACCAAGGCTCCCGCCCTCAAGGCCAACCCGCAGCAGCGCGGCGTGTGCACCCGCGTGTACACCACCACCCCGAAGAAGCCGAACTCGGCTCTCCGCAAGGTCGCCCGCGTCAAGCTGTCGAACGGTACCGAGGTCACCGCCTACATCCCCGGCGAGGGTCACAACCTGCAGGAGCACTCGATGGTGCTCGTGCGTGGCGGTCGCGTGAAGGACCTCCCCGGTGTTCGTTACAAGATCGTTCGCGGCGCACTGGACACCCAGGCTGTCAAGAACCGCAAGCAGGCTCGTAGCCGCTACGGCGCCAAGATGGAGAAGAAGTAATGCCTCGTAAAGGCCCAGCGCCCAAGCGTCCCGTTATCGCTGACCCGGTATACGGCGCCCCCATCGTCTCCCAGCTCGTCAACAAAATCCTCCTCGACGGCAAAAAGGGCCTCGCCGAGCGCATCGTTTACGATGCACTCGAGGGCGTCGTTGCCAAAAACGGTGCGGATGCTGTCGTCACGCTGAAGAAGGCGCTCGACAACGTGCGCCCCACCCTCGAGGTGCGTTCGCGCCGCGTCGGTGGTTCCACCTACCAGGTGCCGGTCGAAGTCAAGCCGCACCGCGCCAACACCCTGGCTCTCCGCTGGTTGACCAGCTACGCCAAGGCCCGTCGCGAGAAGACCATGACCGAGCGCCTCACCAACGAGATCCTCGACGCGTCCAACGGCCTCGGTGCCGCGGTCAAGCGTCGTGAAGACACACACAAGATGGCCGAGGCGAACAAGGCCTTCGCACACTACCGCTGGTAGTCGCGATCCGGTGAGCGAGCGGGGCGGGTCACCCGCCCCGCTCGCCCACCGGCTTGTCTTGTTTCGCCCCACACACCCCCAAAAAACGTCCGGAGGACACCCGTGGCACTTGATGTGCTCACCGACCTGAGCAAGGTCCGCAATATTGGCATCATGGCGCACATTGACGCTGGCAAGACCACCGTCACTGAGCGCATCCTGTACTACACGGGTGTCAACCACAAGATCGGCGAGACCCACGACGGCGCCTCGACCATGGACTGGATGGCGCAGGAGCAGGAACGTGGCATCACGATCACCTCCGCTGCGACGACCTGTTTCTGGGCCGGCAACCAGATCAACATCATCGACACCCCCGGCCACGTGGACTTCACCGTCGAGGTGGAGCGTTCGCTCCGCGTCCTCGACGGCGCGGTTGCCGTGTTCGACGGCAAGGAGGGCGTTGAGCCCCAGTCCGAGACCGTCTGGCGCCAGGCCGACAAGTACGACGTTCCCCGCATCTGCTTCGTCAACAAGATGGACAAGCTCGGCGCGGACTTCTTCTACACCGTCGACACCATCGTCAAGCGCCTCGGCGCGAAGCCGCTCGTCATCCAGCTGCCGATCGGCGCCGAGAACACCTTCGAGGGTGTTGTCGACCTCGTCGAGATGCGTGCACTGACCTGGCGCGGCGACTCCAAGGGTGACGTCGAGATGGGATCCCACTACGAGATCGAGGTCATCCCGGCCGACCTCGTCGAGCAGGCCGCGGTTTACCGCAAGCTGCTCCTCGAGACCGTCGCCGAGACCGATGACGACCTCATGGAGAAGTACTTCTCCGGCGAAGAGCTCACCGTCTCCGAGATCAAGCACGCGATCCGCAAGCTCACGGTCAACAGCGAGATCTACCCGGTCCTCTGCGGCTCCGCGTTCAAGAACCGCGGCGTCCAGCCGATGCTTGACGCCGTCATCGACTACCTCCCCACCCCGCTCGACGTGCCGGCCATCGAGGCCCACGACGCGCGCGATGAAGAGGTCGTCGTCATGCGTCACTCTGATGCGTCCGAGCCGTTCACGGCCCTCGCGTTCAAGGTCGCGGTGCACCCGTTCTTCGGTCGCCTCACCTACATCCGCGTCTACTCGGGACACCTCGACTCCGGCGGCCAGGTCATCAACTCGACCAAGGGCAAGAAGGAGCGCATCGGCAAGATCTTCCAGATGCACGCCAACAAGGAGAACCCGGTGGCCTTCGTGACCGCCGGTCACATCTACGCGGTCATCGGCCTCAAGGACACCACCACCGGCGACACCCTGTGCGACCCGAACCACCAGGTCGTACTCGAGTCGATGACGTTCCCTGACCCGGTCATCGAGGTTGCGATCGAGCCGAAGACGAAGCAGGACCAGGAAAAGCTGGGTCTCGCGATCCAGAAGCTGGCCGAAGAAGACCCGACCTTCCGTACCGAGCAGAACCAGGAAACTGGCCAGACGGTCATCAAGGGAATGGGTGAACTTCACCTGGACATCCTCGTCGACCGCATGCGTCGCGAGTTCAACGTCGAGGCCAACGTCGGCAAGCCCCAGGTCGCGTACCGCGAGACGATCCGCAAGGCCGTCGAGCGTCACGACTACACCCACAAGAAGCAGACCGGTGGATCCGGCCAGTTCGCGAAGATTCAGATCGCGATCGAGCCGCTTGAAATCACTGCCGAAAAGGGTTACGAGTTCCTGAACAAGGTCACCGGTGGCCGCATCCCCAGGGAATACATCCCCTCGGTCGACGCGGGCATCCAGGACGCCATGCACGTCGGTGTTCTGGCCGGCTACCCGATGGTCGGCGTTCGCGCCAGCCTGCTCGACGGTGCCGCGCACGACGTCGACTCCTCGGAGATGGCGTTCAAGATCGCCGGTTCGATGGGCTTCAAGGAAGCCGTCCGCAAGGCGAACCCTGTTCTTCTCGAGCCGCTCATGAGCGTCGAAGTTCGTACGCCTGAGGAATACATGGGCGACGTCATCGGCGACCTCAACTCCCGCCGTGGTCAGATTCAGACCATGGAAGACGCGAGCGGCGTCAAGGTCATTCGTGCCTTCGTTCCGCTTTCGGAGATGTTCGGTTACATCGGCGACCTGAGGTCCAAGACCTCCGGGCGTGCCGTGTACTCGATGACCTTCGAGAGCTACGCCGAGGTCCCCAAGGCTGTTGCCGAAGAGATCATCCAGAAGAACAAGGGCGAATAGCCTGGGGCCCTCGGGCCTTTTCCGGGCCTTCGGGCCGAATCGCTTCGGCCTCCCGGCCCGAGTAACATAAGTACACAAATCCAGCAGTTTCACCGGCCGCAAACCAGCGGGCGGTGAAGCCGAGAGTCCTGAGGAGGACCCACAGTGGCCAAGGCCAAGTTCGAGCGGACTAAGCCGCACGTAAACATCGGAACGATCGGTCACGTTGACCACGGAAAGACCACGCTGACTGCAGCGATCTCCAAGGTCCTTGCCGACACGTTCCCTTCCAAGACCAACGTTCAGCGCGACTTCGCGTCGATCGACTCGGCTCCGGAAGAACGCCAGCGCGGCATCACGATCAACATCTCCCATGTTGAGTACGAGACCGAAAAGCGTCACTATGCGCACGTCGACGCACCGGGCCACGCTGACTACATCAAGAACATGATCACCGGTGCCGCACAGATGGACGGCGCGATTCTCGTTGTCGCCGCAACTGACGGCCCGATGGCTCAGACCCGTGAGCACGTTCTTCTCGCCAAGCAGGTCGGCGTGCCGTCCCTGCTCGTCGCGCTGAACAAGGCCGACATGGTCGACGACGAAGAGATCCTTGAGCTCGTCGAGCTCGAGGTTCGCGAACTCCTCACCGCCCAGGGCTTTGACGGCGACAACGCTCCTGTTGTCCGCGTGTCGGCGCTCAAGGCGCTGGAAGGCGACCCGAAGTGGGTCGGCAACATCCTGGAGCTCATGCAGGCCGTTGACGACTACTTCCCGGAGCCCGTCCGCGACAAGGACAAGCCCTTCCTCATGCCGATCGAGGACGTCTTCACGATCACCGGTCGTGGCACCGTCGTCACCGGCCGCGCCGAGCGTGGAACCCTCAAGATCAACTCCGAGGTCGAGGTTGTCGGCATCCGCCCGACGATCAAGACCACGGTCACTGGTATCGAGATGTTCCACAAGCAGCTCGACGAGGCATGGGCCGGCGAGAACTGTGGTCTTCTTCTTCGTGGCACCAAGCGCGAAGACGTCGAGCGCGGCCAGGTCGTCGTCAAGCCGGGTTCGGTCACGCCGCACACCGACTTCGAGGGCACCGCGTACATCCTGTCAAAGGAAGAGGGCGGCCGTCACAACCCGTTCTACGCGAACTACCGTCCGCAGTTCTACTTCCGTACCACCGACGTCACCGGCGTCATCACGCTGCCCGAGGGCACCGAGATGGTCATGCCCGGCGACACCACCGACCTGACTGTCGCGCTGATCCAGCCGATCGCCCTGGAAGATGGACTCGGCTTCGCTATCCGTGAAGGTGGCCGCACCGTCGGCGCCGGAACCGTGACGAAGATCATCAAGTAGTTCTTCACCACCTGCACCACTGAAACGGGTCGGTCCTTCGGGGCCGGCCCGTTTTTGCGTCCCCGCGAGACCCTTGTCGTGGGCGTGCCCCGGTTCTATCGTGGGTCGCGGTCGCACTGAAGCGGCCGGACTGGAGTGGATCATGGGACTGGACGACATCACGAAGAAGGCCCAGGAGTTCCTGGGCGACAGCAAGGTCACCGAGGCCCTGCACAGCGAGCAGGCCGAGGACATCAGCGACAAGCTGCTCGACGGCACGGCCGACGCGGTCAACAAGGTCACCGGCAACAAGTTCGAAGACCAGATCGAGCAGGCCCGCGCCGCCGCCGACACTCACGTCGGCACCGACTAGCGCTCGCGCGGCGAGCGTCCGCAGCGAGCGTCCGAGTCGGCCGCGGCGCTCAGGACGCACCACTCGAGCGCGGGTGTTTCGCCGTTCCGCGGGTGCTGTGCCAGGCGCTGAACGGCGGAACACCCGCGCTCGAGTCTGAACGCAGTCCTCCACAGGAGTGGATGTCGTCGGTAACGCACGAATGACGCCTTCGACCTTCAGATGTGCTCCGTGGGTCACAGGCTCTGCAGCATGACTGAACACATTCCACCGGACCACCCTGCGAACCACTTGTTGTCCGTAGCCGACTATCAGCATTGGGGGAGGCTGACGGGAAGATCAAGTACTTCGATCCCGTCATGAGGGACGGGCGTACGCCCGAGGAAGTGCTGTGGGATGAAAAGCGCCGTGAAGATGGGGTGCGTCGGCAGGTGCACGGCTTCACTCGCTGGGGTTTCTCCATTGCGTTGAGCAGGATGCGCTTTGCGCGGGCGTCTGCTGGAGCTTGGGCTGCCTGTTCGGAGACCGGGCCTCCGCACGTGGTGAATGGCGTGTCTGTATCGAGCGCGGGCCCCGGCAGAGGGAAACGAGCGCGAAACGGGCAGCGAAGCGCTGGAAACGGGGCGAAAGGGGGCCGAAACGCGCGACACGCCGGTCGCGACACGCCCGGGTTGCACAAAGACCTACCCCTGTGGCAGACTCTTCTAGTTCAACACTTTCGACTGCCGCGCTGCACGCGGTGTCGGGATCACTGCCAGGCAGTGCATAGCCGGTGTCCACAGGACGCACGGTTAGGCCGCGGGTAGCAGAACAGAGCTTAAACCAACAGCCGGGAAAGCATGGGAAATCCATGCCTTCCCCCATGCCCCGGTATGGAGAAGCGGTTGGCTCGGTTCAAAGTCGTGCGGCTGGAAGGCTGCGAGACGAGGAATCGAAATTGACAGATGAACAGTGGTGCGACAGCAGCAGTGCTACTACGGCGTCCAATGCAGCCTTCGGGATGTACGAAGCCTTGACAAGAAAGAGAGTTCGACATGGCGGGACAGAAAATCCGCATTCGGCTTAAGTCTTACGACCACGAGGTCATTGACATCTCGGCGCGCAAGATCGTCGACACCGTGACCCGTGCGGGCGCGACAGTCGTCGGCCCCGTGCCGCTTCCAACCGAGAAGAACGTGGTGTGTGTCATCCGTTCCCCTCACAAGTACAAGGACAGCCGGGAGCACTTTGAAATGCGCACCCACAAGCGTCTGATCGACATCATTGACCCCACCCCGAAGGCCGTCGACTCGCTCATGCGTCTCGACCTTCCGGCGGACGTTAACATCGAGATCAAGCTCTAGGGCCCGCGATGTCTTACTCCGATACCAAGACCACCAAGGGTCTCCTCGGCAAGAAGCTCGGCATGACCCAGGTCTGGGACGAGAACAACAAGCTCGTTCCCGTCACCGTCATCGAGATCTCGCCGAACGTTGTCACCCAGATCCGCAGCAAGGAAATCGACGGCTACGCCGGCGTCCAGATCGCTGCAGGCGCCATCGACCCGCGCAAGGTCAACAAGCCTTCCGCCGGACACTTCGAAAAGGCGGGCGTCACGCCTCGCCGTCACCTCACCGAGCTCCGCACCGCGGATGCCGCTGACTACACCCTGGGACAGGAACTCACCGTTGACGGTGTCTTCGTTGCCGGCTCCAAGGTTGACGTCATGGGCACGAGCAAGGGTAAGGGTTTCGCCGGTGTTATGAAGCGTCACAACTTCAAGGGTGTCTCCTCCTCCCACGGTTCCCACCGCAACCACCGCAAGCCCGGTTCCATCGGTGCTTCCTCGACCCCGAGCCGTGTCTTCAAGGGCATGCGCATGGCCGGTCGTATGGGTGGCGAGCGCGTCACCGTGCTGAACCTCAAGGTTCACGCCATTGATGCCGAGAAGGGCCTCATGCTGGTCAAGGGTGCCGTTCCCGGTGCCAAGGGCCGCCTCGTATTCGTCCGCACTGCCGTGAAGGGAGCGTAACCGCATGGCCACCACGCTCGATCTCATCGATGCAACCGGCGCAAAGTCCGGTTCCGTTGAACTGCCCGCCGAAATCTTCGACGTCCAGACCAACATCCCCCTGATCCACCAGGTCGTCGTCGCGCAGCTCGCTGCCGCACGCCAGGGCACGCACAAGACCAAGCGCCGCGGAGAAGTTTCCGGTGCCGGTCGCAAGCCCTTCAAGCAGAAGGGAACCGGTCGCGCTCGTCAGGGCTCGATCCGCGCGCCCCAGATGACCGGCGGTGGCATCGTCCACGGACCGACGCCCCGCAACTACGAACAGCGCACCCCCAAGAAGATGATCGCGGCAGCACTGCGCGGATCGCTTTCCGACCGCGCCCGCGGCGACCGTCTCCACGTCGTCACCGCACTGTTCACTGCAGAGACGCCCAGCACCAAGGGCGCCATCACGCTGCTCACCCAGATCGCCAGCAGCAAGCACGTGCTGGTCGTTCTCGAGCGCACCGATGAGCTGACACTGCGCAGCATCCGCAACCTCCCGACGGTGCACGTGCTGTCCTGGGACCAGCTGAATGCCTACGACGTTCTCGTCAGCGACGACATCGTCTTCACCCTGGGCGCGTTCGACGCGTTCGTGGCGAGCAAGACCAAGAAGGAAGAGGTGTCCGCATAATGGCTACCCCGATCAACAAGGATCCCCGCGACGTCATCATCGCTCCGGTCGTCTCTGAGAAGAGCTACGGCCTGATCGACGAGGGCAAGTACACCTTCATCGTGGACCCGCGCTCGAACAAGACCGAAATCAAGCTCGCGATCGAAAAGATCTTCAAGGTGGAGGTCGCTTCGATCAACACCATGAACCGCATCGGCAAGACGCGTCGCACGAAGTTCGGTCAGGGCAAGCGCAAGGACACCAAGCGTGCCATCGTCACGCTCAAGTCCGGTTCCATCGACATCTTCACGGCCGTCGGCTAAGCGGCGCGGACTAGAGGAATAAGAAATGGCTATTCGTAAGTTCAAGCCCACGACTCCTGGTCGTCGCGGTTCATCTGTTGCGGACTTCGCAGAGATCACCCGTTCGACCCCGGAGAAGTCCCTGCTTCGCCCCCTGTCCAAGACCGGTGGCCGTAACAACCAGGGTCGCATCACCACCCGTCACATCGGTGGTGGACACAAGCGTCAGTACCGTCTCATCGACTTCCGTCGTAACGACAAAGATGGCGTCAACGCCAAGGTCGCTCACATCGAGTACGACCCGAACCGCACGGCGCGCATCGCGCTCCTGCACTTCGTTGACGGCACCAAGCGCTACATCATCGCCCCGAACAAGCTGAACCAGGGCGACATCATCGAGTCGGGTTCGGGTGCTGACATCAAGCCCGGCAACAACCTGCCGCTGAAGAACATCCCCACCGGTACCATCATCCACGCGGTTGAACTGCGTCCGGGCGGCGGTGCCAAGATGGCCCGCTCCGCCGGTTCGTCGGTTCGCCTCGTTGCGAAGGATGGCATCTACGCCCAGCTGCGCCTGCCGTCCGGAGAAATCCGCAACGTCGACGCCCGCTGCCGCGCCACGATCGGCGAGGTCGGCAACGCCGAGCAGTCGAACATCAACTGGGGCAAGGCCGGCCGGATGCGCTGGAAAGGCGTTCGCCCGACCGTTCGTGGTGTTGCCATGAACCCGGTCGACCACCCGCACGGTGGTGGCGAGGGAAAGACGTCCGGTGGACGTCACCCCGTCAGCCCCTGGGGCCAGAAAGAAGGCCGTACCCGGCACCCGAACAAGGAAAGCGACAAGCTCATCGTTCGTCGCCGTACTGTCGGCAAGAAGCGTAAGTAGGAGTAGACGATGCCACGCAGTCTCAAGAAAGGCCCTTTCGTTGACGACCACCTGCTTCGCAAGGTTGTCCGGGCGAATGAAGCCAGCAGCAAGAACGTAATCAAGACCTGGTCGCGCCGTTCGATGATCATCCCCGACATGCTCGGGCACACCATCGCGGTTCACGACGGACGCAAGCACATCCCGGTGTTCGTCACCGAGAGCATGGTCGGGCACAAGCTCGGCGAGTTTGCGCCCACCCGCACCTTCCGTGGTCACGTGAAGGACGACAAGAAGGGCCGTCGCCGCTAACGCGGTGACGTGAAGGAGGAGAAGAAATGGTGGAGTCGATCGCACGCGTGCGTCACATCCGCGTTACCCCCCAGAAGGCTCGTCGCGTCGTCAACTTGATCCGCGGCAAGCAGGCCCACGAGGCCCTGGGAATCCTGAAGTTCGCAGCGCAGGGCGCCAGCGACCCGGTGTACAAGCTGGTGGCCTCGGCCATCGCGAATGCACGAGTCAAGGCCGATGCAGCGAACACATACCTGGACGAGCAGGACCTCTTCGTGAGCCAGGCATTCGTTGATGAGGGTACAACCCTCAAGCGTTTCCAGGCCCGCGCACAGGGTCGCGCATTCCAGATCAAGAAGCGTACGAGCCACATCACTGTTGTGCTCGCCACTCCTGAGGAGGGTACGAAGTAATGGGTCAGAAAGTAAACCCGTATGGCTTCCGTCTGGGAATCACGACCGACCACGTGTCGCGTTGGTTCTCTGACAGCACGAAGCCGGGCCAGCGTTACAGCGACTTCGTCGCTGAAGACGTCAAGATCCGCCGCCTGCTGAGCACGACCCTCGACCGCGCGGGAGTTTCGCGCATCGAGATCGAGCGCACCCGTGACCGCGTTCGCGTCGACATTCACACCGCCCGTCCGGGCATCGTGATCGGTCGTCGTGGCGCCGAGGCCGAGCGGATCCGCTCCGACCTCGAGAAGCTCACGAGCAAGCAGATCCAGCTCAACATCCTCGAGGTCAAGAACCCTGAGGTCGACGCCCAGCTCGTTGCCCAGGGCATCGCAGAGCAGCTCTCCGCTCGTGTGGCTTTCCGCCGCGCGATGCGCAAGGGCCTGCAGGGCGCCCAGCGCGCCGGCGCCAAGGGTGTTCGCATCCAGGTGTCCGGTCGTCTCGGCGGCGCTGAGATGAGCCGCTCGGAGTTCTACCGCGAGGGACGCGTGCCACTGCACACCCTGCGTGCGAACATCGACTACGGCTTCTACGAAGCCAAGACCACCTTCGGCCGCATCGGCGTGAAGGTCTGGATCTACAAGGGCGACATCACCAACAAGGAACTCGCCCGCGAGCAGGCCAACGCTAAGTCGTCCCGCCCCGAGCGTCGTGACGACCGACCCCGCCGTGCGCCCCGCGCAGAGGCCGCGGCGCCGGTTGCAGCAGGAGTTGAGGCATAACCATGTTGATTCCACGCAGAGTCAAGCACCGTAAGCAGCACCACCCGGGCCGCACCGGCCACGCAACCGGTGGCACCGAGCTGTCGTTCGGCGAGTACGGCATCCAGGCCATCACCCCCGCGTATGTGACCAACCGTCAGATCGAGTCCGCTCGTATCGCGATCACCCGTCACATGAAGCGCGGCGGCAAGGTCTGGATCAACATCTATCCTGACCGCCCGCTCACCAAGAAGCCGGCCGAAACCCGCATGGGTTCCGGTAAGGGTTCTGTGGAGTGGTGGGTCGCCAACGTGAAGCCGGGTCGTGTGCTCTTCGAAATCGGCGGTGTCACTGACATCGTCGCCAAGGAAGCGCTCACCCGCGCCATTCACAAACTGCCGTTGAAGGCACGCATCATCAAGCGCGAGGAGGGCGACGCATAATGGCGATCGGATCCAAGGAGCTCGCCTCAGTCGAGCTCGACACTTTTGAAAACGAACGACTGTTCGACGAGCTGAAGAAGGCCAAGGAAGAGCTGTTCAACCTGCGCTTCCAGTCGGCCACCGGTCAGCTTGAAAGCCACGGCCGCCTCCGCGCGGTCAAGCGCGACATCGCTCGTATCTACACGGTTCTCCGTGAGCGCGAGTTGGGCATTCGCCCGACGCCCGCACCGGTCGAAGCGGCCGTCAAGGCCGACAAGGCAGAGAAGAAGCCCAAGAAGGCCCCTAAGGCTGCAGAATCCGAAACGGATGCTGTCGCTGAGGCCGTCGAAACGAAGGAGGCCTAGTCATGGCGAAGACTGACGAAACGGTCGTCGCAGCCGAGGCAGAAGCTCTCGTTCGCGGCTACCGGAAGACGCTGCGCGGCTACGTGACCAGCGACAAGATGGACAAGACCATCGTTGTCGAGGTCGAAGACCGCGTGAAGCACCCGTTGTACGGCAAGGTCATCCGCCGTACGTCCAAGCTGAAGGTCCACGACGAGGCGAACATCGCCGGCGTCGGAGACCTGGTCCTGATCAGTGAGACCCGTCCGCTGAGCGCCACCAAGCGCTTCCGCCTGGTCGAGATCCTCGAGAAGGCCAAGTAAGCCTCGCGCTTACTTGATAGAAGGGTATAAAAAGTGCTTCAGCAAGAATCACGACTCAAGGTTGCCGACAACACGGGTGCCAAGGAACTGTTGACCATCCGCGTCCTCGGTGGCTCCGGTCGTCGTTACGCAGGCCTCGGTGACACCATCGTCGCCACCGTCAAGGACGCGATCCCGGGCGGAAACGTCAAGAAGGGCGACGTCGTCAAGGCCGTCGTCGTTCGCGTCAAGAAGATGACCCGTCGTCCAGACGGTTCGTACATCAAGTTCGATGAGAACGCCGCAGTGATTTTGAAGAACGACGGTGACCCCCGGGGCACCCGAATCTTCGGACCGGTCGGTCGCGAGCTTCGCGACAAGAAGTTCATGAAGATCATCTCGCTGGCACCGGAGGTTATCTAAATCATGGCCAGACTCAAAAAGGGTGACCTCGTACAGGTCATCAGCGGCCGCAGCCAGGCACGCGGCGGCGACCGTGGCAAGCAGGGCAAGGTCATCGCCGTGCTCGTGGAGAAGAACCGTGTCCTCGTCGAGGGCATCAACTTCGTCACGAAGCACGTTCGTGTCGGCCAGACCCAGCGCGGCACCAAGACCGGCGGCATCGAGACCATGGAGGCGCCGATCCACGCGTCCAACGTGGCCATCGTCGACCCGGAGACCAAGAAGCCGACTCGCGTCGGCGTCCGCATCGAAGAGGTAACGAAGGACGGCGTCACCAAGACGGTCCGCATCCGTTACGCCAAGAAGTCAGGGAAGGACCTCTGATGACCGACACGATCGTTGCTGCGGGCGAAGCGCCCGTCAAGACGCTTCCGCGTCTCAAGCAGAAGTACCGCGACGAGATCTCCGCCAAGCTCTCCACCGAGCTCGGTTTCACGAACGTTCACCAGATTCCGAACCTCGTGAAGATCGTCGTCAACATGGGTGTCGGCGAGGCAGCTCGCGACGGCAAGATCATGGATGGCGCCGTCTCCGACCTCACCAAGATCACCGGCCAGAAGCCGCAGGTCACCAAGGCCCGCAAGTCCATCGCGCAGTTCAAACTGCGCGAAGGACAGCCCATCGGAACCCACGTCACCCTCCGCGGCGACCGCATGTGGGAATTCCTGGACCGGCTTCTGAGCCTCGCCCTTCCCCGTATCCGTGACTTCCGCGGCCTCTCGGACAAGCAGTTCGACGGTGCAGGCAACTACACTTTCGGTCTCACCGAGCAGGTCATGTTCCACGAGATCGACCAGGACCGGATCGACCGTCTTCGCGGTATGGACATCACCATCGTGACGACCGCCAAGAACAACGAAGAAGGCCGTGCGCTGCTCAAGGCGCTTGGCTTCCCCTTCCAGACGGCCGAGAACACCAAGTAGTACCGGCTAGTTTTAAACCCTGGGGCTGGACAACCGTCCAGCCCCACCACGACCAAGGTCGTCACCCGTGTAACGGATGAACGAAACCAGGCGAGAAAGGCACCACAAATGACAATGACAGATCCGGTCGCAGACATGCTGACCAGACTGCGCAACGCTAACTCGGCGTACCACGACACAGTGTCGATGCCGCACAGCAAGCTCAAAGCGCACATCGCAGACATCCTCAAGGCGCAGGGTTACATCTCCGCCTGGGATGTCAAGGATGCAGAGGTCGGAAAGACCCTCACGCTGAACCTCAAGTTCGGTCCGAACCGCGAGCGTTCCATCGTCGGCATCAAGCGGGTTTCCAAGCCCGGCCTGCGCGTGTACGCAAAGTCGACCGAAATCCCCACCGTTCTCGGTGGCCTCGGCGTTGCCATCCTGTCCACCTCCAGCGGTCTGCTCACCGACCGTCAGGCCGAGAAGAAGGGCGTAGGCGGAGAAGTTCTCGCCTACGTGTGGTAGTCGACAATGTCACGTATTGGAAGACTCCCCATCCCGATCCCCGCGGATGTCACGGTTGCCACTGAGGGCCGCCTCGTCAGCGTCAAGGGCCCGAAGGGTGAGCTTGCGCTCACCGTCGCCAACCCGATCCAGGTGTCGATCGAAGACGGCCACGTTGTCGTCACCCGTCCGGACGACGAGCGCGCATCGCGTTCGCTGCACGGCCTGACCCGCACCCTGATCGCCAACCAGATCATCGGGGTGACCGTGGGTTACACCAAGGGCCTCGAGATCGTCGGTACCGGTTACCGCGTCGCCCAGAAGGGCACCGCGGTCGAGTTCGCCCTTGGCTTCTCACACCCGGTCCTCATCGAGCCGCCCGTCGGCATCACCCTGACCGTCGAGGGCGTCAACCGCCTCACGGTCGGTGGCATCGACAAGCAGGCCGTCGGCGAGGTCGCCGCCAACATCCGTAAGATTCGCAAGCCTGAGCCCTACAAGGGCAAGGGTGTGCGTTACGCCGGCGAGATTGTTCGCCGCAAGGCCGGAAAGAGTGGTAAGTAACCATGGGTCTCGGAACTAGAGGTAAGAGCAAGGCCGCTGCCCGCGGACGCAGGCACACACGTCTTCGCAAAAAGGTCGTTGGGACGGAGCTTCGCCCCCGTCTCGTCGTCACCCGTTCGGCTCGCCACGTCTTCGTGCAGGTCGTCGACGACAGCAAGGGTTTCACCCTTGCGTCGGCATCCACGCTCGAGACGGACATGCGCACCTTCGATGGTGACAAGACCGCCAAGGCCCGTAAGGTCGGTGAACTCGTCGCCGAGCGCGCGAAGGCCGCCGGTATCGACGCCGTCGTATTTGACCGTGGCGGCAGCAAGTACGCGGGACGCGTCGCTGCCATCGCCGAGGGAGCTCGAGAGGGTGGATTGAACCTGTGACCGCTGAAACCAGTAACACAGCAGCCAAGGAGACCGTGGTGGCCGCTGAGGCACCCGTCGAAACCGCTGCGTCAACCGCTCCGGCACAGAACGAGCCTCGTGAGGCTCGTCGTGGTGGCCGTGAGCGCAACCCGAACAAGGATCGCGGAAGCCGCGACGCCGACAAGAGCCAGTTCCTGGAGCGCGTTGTCACCATCAACCGCGTTTCCAAGGTGGTGAAGGGTGGTCGTCGCTTCAGCTTCACCGCCCTCGTCGTCGTCGGTGATGGCAACGGACTCGTCGGCGTGGGATACGGCAAGGCCCGCGAGGTCCCGACCGCTATCTCCAAGGGCGTCGAGGAAGCGAAGAAGAACTTCTTTCGCGTTCCCCGCGTCGGCCTGACGATCCCGCACCCCGTCCAGGGCGAAGCCGCAGCGGGCGTTGTCCTGTTGCGTCCCGCCGCTGCCGGTACCGGCGTTATCGCCGGTGGCCCCGTCCGCGCCGTGCTCGAATGCGCCGGCATCCACGACGTCCTGAGCAAGTCGCTCGGTTCGTCGAACACCATCAACATCGTCCACGCCACCGTCGAGGCACTGCACCAGCTCGAAGAGCCGCGTGCCGTTGCCGCCCGTCGTGGCCTCGCGTACGAAGACGTGGCCCCGGCCCGTTTCCTGCGCGCCGACGCCGCGGCTGCTGCTGCAGCAGCGGCAGCAAAGGCAGGTGCCTGATGGCTCGCCTCAAAGTGACACAGATCAAGTCCAAAATTAGTGAGAAGCAGAACCAGCGCGACACGCTTCGCAGCCTGGGTCTCAAGCGCATTGGCGCTGTCGTGATCCGCGAGGACAACTCGCAGAACCGCGGCTATGTCAACACGGTTGCTCACCTCGTGAAGGTCGAGGAGATTGACTAATGGCTGACGAGAAGGACGCTGCCGCCAAGGCAGCAACCAAGCCCGCCACCGCAAAGAAGGCTGCCCCCAAGGCTGCCGCCGCGAAGACTGCACCCGCTGAGAAGCGCGAGCAGGTGCTGAAGGTCCACCACCTTCGCCCCGCTCCCGGTTCGAAGAAGGACCGTATGCGCGTCGGCCGCGGTGAAGGATCCAAGGGTAAGACCGCGGGTCGTGGCACCAAGGGCACCAAGGCACGCTACAACGTGCGCATCGGCTTCGAGGGTGGGCAGATGCCTCTGCACATGCGTACCCCGAAGCTGCGCGGGTTCAAGAACCCGTTCCGCGTCGAGTACCAGGTCGTCAACCTCGACCGTCTTGCCGAGCTCTACCCGAACGGTGGCGATGTCACCATCGCCGACCTGGTCGCCAAGGGCGCCGTTCGTGACAACGAAAAAGTCAAGGTGCTCGGTAACGGTGAAATTGCCGTTAAGCTGAACATTGCGGTCGACAAGGTCTCCAGCTCAGCTGAGCAGAAGATCGTCGCCGCGGGTGGCTCAATCAAGTAAGTCCGTAGACGCTGATCGAGCTTGTCGGGCGTCGCCATCGTTCATTCGATAGCGGCCCCGGCAGGCTCGTTTCACGTTAGTAACTGGAGGCCTTTTGTTCAGCGCCATAGCGCGGATCTTCCGCACGCCCGACCTTCGTAAGAAAATCGGATTCAGCCTCGGTATCGTGGCTCTGTTCCGACTGGGCTCGTTCATCCCCTCTCCCTTTGTGGACTTCGGAAACGTGCAAGCGTGTCTCGCGGCGAACCAGGGCACCAGTGGCCTGTACGAACTCGTCAACCTGTTCAGCGGTGGCGCGCTGCTGCAGCTGTCGGTCTTCGCGCTCGGCATCATGCCGTACATCACGGCCTCGATCATCGTGCAGCTCCTGCGCGTGGTCATCCCACACTTCGAGACCCTCTACAAAGAGGGCGCGTCCGGGCAGAGCACGCTCACCCAGTACACGCGCTATCTCACGATCGCCCTCGGCATCCTCCAGTCGACGACGCTCATCACGGTCGCCCGCAGCGGTGCGCTGTTCGGCACCTCCTCCAGCTCCGAGTGCTCGCAGCTCATCACCAACGACGCCTGGTACGCCATCATGCTCATGGTCATCACCATGACGGCAGGCACCGGCGTCATCATGTGGATGGGTGAGCTCATCACCGAGCGCGGCATCGGCAACGGCATGTCGCTCCTCATCTTCACGTCCATCGCGGCCCGCTTCCCGAACTCCCTCGGCTCGATCCTCAACCAGAAGGGCCTCGACACCTTCCTGATCGTGATCGCGGTCGGACTGCTGGTCGTCGCGGCCGTGGTGTTCGTCGAACAGTCGCAACGACGCATCCCGGTGCAGTACGCCAAGCGGATGGTCGGACGACGCACCTACGGCGGCAACAACACGTACATCCCGATCAAGGTCAACATGGCCGGCGTCGTCCCTGTGATCTTCGCGTCCTCGCTGCTGTACCTGCCGGCCCTGATCGCGCAGTTCAACCAGCCGGCTGCCGGACAGGCCCCGGCGGCGTGGGTCTCCTGGGTCACGAACAACCTGACCAAGGGCGACCACCCGCTCTACATGCTGATGTACTTCCTGCTCATCGTCGGGTTCACCTATTTCTACGTCGCGATCACCTTCAACCCGGAAGAGGTCGCCGACAACATGAAGAAGTACGGCGGATTCATCCCCGGCATCCGTGCCGGACGCCCGACGGCCGAGTACCTCGACTTCGTGCTGACCCGGGTGACCCTGCCCGGTGCGCTCTACCTCGGCCTGATCGCCCTGCTGCCGCTGATCGCATTCTCGGTGATCGGAGCCGACCAGAACTTCCCGTTCGGCGGCGCCAGCATCCTGATCATCGTCGGTGTCGGCCTCGAGACGGTCAAGCAGATCGACTCCCAGTTGCAGCAGCGTCACTACGAAGGGCTCCTCCGATGACCCGCTTGCTCGTGATCGGCCCGCCCGGCGCCGGCAAGGGCACCCAGGCGGTTCGCCTGGCCGCTGCCTTCGGTATCCCCGCCGTCTCGACCGGCGACATCTTCCGCTTCAACGTGACGAACCAGACCGAACTCGGCCTCAAAGCCAAGGCGTTCATGGACAAGGGCGCCTACGTGCCCGACTCGCTGACCAATGAGATCGTCGCCGACCGGCTCGCCCAGGCGGATGCCGCTGGCGGTTTCCTCCTGGACGGTTACCCGCGCACGCTCGAACAGGTGCACGAGCTCGACCGCCTGCTCGACGCCGAAGGCACCGCACTCGATGCCGTCGTCCAGATCTCAGCGGACACCGACGAGGTCGTCGCCCGTCTGCTCAAGCGCGCGGCCGAACAGGGCCGAGCGGACGACACGGCCGACGTCATCCGTCACCGTCTCGAGGTTTACTCGGAGCAGACCGCTCCGCTTATCGACGTGTACGGGGCCCGCGGGCTCGTTGTCACCGTTGACGGCCTCGGTGCCGTCAATGCGGTGACCGAGCGCATTCTGAGTGCCCTCGCGGAGCGCGAGCTTCACGCCGTCGACATCAACACGGACGCACCGAGCGCGTCCTGATCCGTTTGCGGGGAACCAGGCAATGAGCCTTCGTCGATCCATCTACAAGTCGCCGGCACAGTTGCGGCTGATGATCGCACCGGGCCTCGCGACCGCCGCGTCCCTCGACGCGGCCCGCGCTCTGATGCGGGCCGGTGTCACGACCCTCGAGCTCGATGCGGCCGCAGAGGCCGCAATCGTGGCCCGCGGCGGCCTGCCGAACTTCAAGCTCGAGCAGGGTTACTTCCACACGGTGTGCGCGAGCGTGAACGAGGACGTCGTCCACGGCATCCCGGGCGCCCGTGTCCTCGCCCCTGGCGACATCGTCTCGATCGACAGCGGCGCGATCCTCGACGGCTGGAACGGTGACGCCGCCTTCAGCTTCGTGATCCCGGACCCGAGCAGGCCTGAGGTCGTGGCCGAACGCCAGAAACTCTCCGACGTCACGGAGCAGTCCCTGTGGCACGGGATCGCCCGCCTCGCTGAGGCGCGGTACCTCAACGAGGTCGGCGACGCCATCGAGGACTACATCGAGTCGCAGGGCAGCTACGGCATCCTGACAGACTACGTCGGCCACGGCATCGGCCGGTCCATGCACGAAGCCCCTCCTGTCTTCAACTACCGGGTGCGCCAGAAGGGACCGGAGGTCAAGCCCGGACTCGTCGTCGCCATCGAGCCGATGGTTGTGCTCGGATCGATCGACACCTTCGTCCGCGACGACGACTGGACCGTCGCGACGAGTGACGGCCTCGCGGCCGCGCACTGGGAGCACAGCGTCGCCGTGCACAAGGACGGCATCTGGGTGCTCACCGCCGAGGACGGCGGCGCAGCCCAGCTCGCCCCCCTCGGCGTCATCCCCGTCCCCATCCCCTAACCACCCCTCCGCCGCCCCGCCGCCCCAACACGCGCGCGTACCTCCGCGAGAGCGCATTTTTGGCCCTTAAGACCCGGTCTTAAGGGCCAAAAGTGTACTCTCGCGGGCGGGAGACGGCGCGCCGGGGCGCGGCATCCGCTAGCCAAAGGCCCTGATTAGCGGGAAGATGGAAGTGGGCAGAGCCCGCCGAAGAAATGAGCAGGTCAATGAGGATTCTCGTAGTTTGCGGTGCCGGGGCGTCCAGCGCCTTCGTCGCCCATCGCATCCGCCACACAGGTGAGGCCAGGGGCCTCGAACTGACGGTTCACGCCGGCAGCGAATCCGACCTTCCCGGGTCATTGGACCCGATCGACGTCTTGCTCGTCGGCCCGTATCTGGCCCCGCGTTACGAGAAGATCCGCGCGGAGGCGATCAAGCGGGGCGTCGGCGTCGCGCTCCTGCCCGACACCGTGTTCGCATCCCAGAACGGCGACGAGGCACTCGACCTCGCCATCTACGCGTTCAAATCGCGCGGCTGGGCGGAACTGCGCGCCTGATCCCGGTTTCCCCGTGAGGGCTACTGGTCCATCAGGTGCACGAGCTCGTCGATGAAGGATGCGAAGTCGACCGACCTGCGGACCAGCCGCTGCACGTCGTTGCGGTCGGAGAAGACCTCGACGAACTGGTCGAAGACATCCTGGAAGCTCTTGCGCCCCGCGGCGCTGAACGCCACGAGCGCGACGACGTTGACCCGAGCCTCGCCCCAGTCCATCGGGGTGTCGTTGATCACGATCGCGATCGACGTGCGGTTCGCGGTCATCGACATCGAGTGCGGCACGGCCAGGTTGTCGGTGAACGCCGTCGAACTCATCAGCTCGCGCTCGATCGCGCCGACGATGTACTCCGGCTCGATGATGCCCTGCGCGGCCATCCGGTCGCCGAGCGCGCGGATCATGGCGTTTTCGTCGTTCGCGTAGAAGTTGTGCGAGAACAGCGAGGCGTCGAAGAACTGCAGCAGGTCATCCTTGAGATGCGCGCGCCTGCGCAGCCGGCGCACCCGGCTCGCAGCCTTCCGGACCCGCTCGATGTCGGCTTCGGTCAGGAACGGCTGGATGACGATGATCCCGTCGCCGAGGCTGCCCGGATCGATCGTCGTGAGCACGAGGTCGGCCTCGAGCCCGCTCCAGTCCACGTCGCTCCTCGTGACGACGGAGACGACCTCGAGCTCATCGCCGAGGACACGTTCGATGCGTTCCCGCAGCAGGACGTGCATGTCGTAATAGTTCGGGCAGACGATAGCGCAGCTGACGAGGTCGACCCGGCGGGACTGCTGCTGCAGGTGCGCGCCGACGTGCATCGCGATGTACGCGATCTCGTCGTCGTTGATCACGATCCGCTCCTGGCGCTGCAACTGGCTCGCGATGTACACCGCGAGCTCGTAGATCATCGGGTAGCCCGTCTTGATGGACCGGGTGAGCGGATTGTGTGCGAATGACCGGTCCTGGGCGCGGTTGATCAGGTTCCGAACGTGCAGGGTGAGCCGCACGATGAACGTCTCCTCGGTGAGGTCGACGAGGAATTCCTCGCTCGCCTGCGTCACGATCTGCCTGACCGCGTCGAGGTCCTCCGGGCGCACGAAGTTCTCGATGAGCTTCTTCGCCGGCTGGTCGTGACCCGGCGTGATCACCCGGGTGGTGAGGAGGAGTCCGATGTAGTCGAGGTCCCCGAGCGCGAGCTCGACGTCGAAGTGCCGCTTGATGAGCACGGCGAGGGCCCTGGTCATCTCGTCAGGGGGAGTGGGCTCCGGCTCGGCGGGGAGCGGCGCGGCGCGCTTGGTGACGCGGTCGACGGCGATCGCCACGTGCAGGAGCACGTCGTTGGTGCCGTACTCGTTCACGAAATAGCCCTGGGCGTCGAGCATGGCGATCAGGTCGGTCTTGAACGCGCTGAGGCTCTTCGACGCGAACTCGCGCTGGATGGTCTCGAGGTTGAGCATCCCGCGGTCGGTCTCCTCGCGGAACATCCGGCTGAGCAGCCGGCGCCGGTCCGTCTCCGATCCGGCCAGGGTCACGACGCTGCCGCGCCTCCCGAGCGTGAGCCCGGTCTCCGGCAGCAGCGACCGCACCCGGGCGAGATCGGCCTCGATCGTCGAATCACTCACGAAGAGCTCCGCCGCGAGGCTGTACACGTCGAGGCCGCTGTCCGACTCGGTGAGCCGCCTGACGAGGGCATAGAGCCGGTTCTGCCTGGTGTCCGGCTCGACCGGCTTGCGGCTCGACCGGAACACGGCGTACGCCTCGAGATCCAACCGGTACCCGGCCGTCCCCGATTCGATCACGTCGAGCGGATGCGCCGCCGCCTTCACGTTCGTCACGTAACTGCGCACGGTCCGAGGGGTCACCCCGAGGTGGTCGGCGAGTTCGCCGGCGGTCACCCAGACCGGCGTCTGCGACAGATACTCCAGCATCCGCGTTTGTTTGTCGCTCATCGCACAAAACTCCACATTGTCGTAGCTAGTCAATCATGCTGCACCCCTCCGGTATTCCCGCGCCGTGTTTCCGGGGGTGCGGAAACAGCTCTACTGGCCGGGGCCAGGCCATCGGACGAAACTGAAAGAGTCGAAACACCGAAAGGCTGAGTCAATGAGGATTCTTGTGATCTGTGGTGCGGGCGCGTCCAGCACCTTCGTCGCGCTGCGGATGCGCCGGACCATTTCCGAGCGTGGCCTGGTCGCCACGGTCGCCGCGGCCAGCGAAACAGAACTCCCCGATGCCCTCGACGGCATCGACGCCCTGCTCGTCGGCCCGCACCTGGCCGCACGATTCCCCGAGATCCGGGCGCAGGCGGCCGAACACGGCGTGGGCTGCGCTCTCCTGGCCGACACGATCTTCACGGCCCGCGACGGAGCCGAAGCACTCGACGCGGCGCTCGCAGCCGTGGCATGACCCAGTACAGCACTCCACTCTCCACCGGAAGGAACCCCACCGATGATTGAACGCACAGTTCGAATCGGCTCGGCGAACGGCCTGCACGCCCGCCCCGCGAAACTCTTCACCAAGGCGGCAGCCGACTCCGGCGTCAAGGTCACCATCGAAAAGACCGGCGGCAAGGCGGTCAACGCCGCCAGCATCCTCGCCGTGATCTCCCTCGGCCTCGGCAACGGCGACGAGGTCACCATCGCGACCGTCGACGACGGGGCCAGTGCCACCCTCGACACCCTCGTATCCCTGCTCGCCGCCGACCACGACCTGCCTGCCGCGGACGCGGCGACCTCCGAAACGCGGGTCGCGGTATGAGCCTCGCGACGGCATCCGCCACGTCCGGCACAGACCTGACCGGAACCGGCATCGGCCAGGGCGTGGCCATCGGCCGGGTGCTGCGGATGCCCGAACCGCTCCCGGAACCGACCGACACCCCCAGCGCACTCACCCCGGAGGACGAAGGCGCCCGAGCCGCGGCCGCGCAGCGTTTTGTCGCCGTCGACCTCGAAGGCCGCGCCGAACGCGCAGGCGGAGCGGCCCAGGAAGTCCTCGAAGCCCAGGCCATGATGGCAGAGGACCCCACCCTCGTCGACGACCTCACCGAACGGCTCGCGACCGGCAAGACCGCGGAACGCGCCGTGTTCGAGGCCTTCTCCACTTTCCGCGACCAGCTCACCGAACTCGGCGGGTACCTCGCCGAGCGTGCGGCAGACCTCGACGACGTGTCCCAGCGGGTCATCGCCCAGCTCGGCGGCCGGGCAGCCCCCGGCGTGCCGGAGCAGGAAGAACCGTTCATCCTCGTCGCCCATGACCTCGCCCCCGCCGACACCGCGCTGCTCGACCTCACCCGCGTGCTCGGTCTCGTCACGAGTGACGGCGGCCCGACCTCCCACACCGCGATCCTCGCCCGCGACAAGGCGATTGTCGCGATCGTCGGCGCCACAGGGGCAACCGACCTCGCCGACGGCACCCTCGTGATCGTGGACGCCGCAGCCGGCACCGTGACCGTCTCCCCGACGGAGGCCGAAGTCGAAACGGCCGAAGCCCGCATCCGTGCCCGCGCCCTGCGCGCCCAGGCCCCGACCGGCCCCGGCCGACTCCGGGACGGTACCCCGATCCCGCTCCTCGCGAACCTCGGTTCCGCCGACGGCGCCGCCAGGGCCGTCGAACTGGGCGCGGAAGGTGTCGGCCTGTTCCGCACCGAGTTCCTCTTCCTCGGCTCCCGGAACGCACCGACGATCCTCGAGCAGGCGGAACAGTACGCACGCCTGCTGCATGCCTTCCCCGGCAAGAAGGTCGTGGTGCGTGCGCTCGACGCCGGAAGCGACAAGCCGCTCGCGTTCCTCAACGACGCAGCGGAGGAGAACCCCGCACTCGGCCTCCGCGGCCTCCGGGCCCTGCGCGCCTCCGAAGACATCCTCCGCGAACAGCTGACCGCGCTCGCCGAAGCGGATGCCGCGACCGACGCCGACGTCTGGGTGATGGCGCCCATGGTCGCAACGGTCGAGGAGACCACCTACTTCGTGGAACTCGCCCACAAGCTCGGGCTCAAGACGGCCGGCGTCATGGTCGAGATCCCCTCGGCAGCACTCCTGGCCGACCGCATCCTGCAGCACGCGGACTTCGCGTCGATCGGCACCAACGACCTCACCCAGTACACCCTCGCCGCCGACCGTCTCCTCGGTTCCGTGGCGGGCTACCAGAACCCGTGGCACCCCGCGGTCCTGCGCCTGATCGGAGAGGTCGGCCAAGCAGGCCGCTCCAGCGGCAAACCGGTCGGGGTGTGCGGAGAGGCGGCGGCGGACCCGCTGCTCGCCGTCGTGCTCGTCGGACTGGGGGCCACGAGCCTGTCCATGTCCTCTGCGGCACTCTCCGACGTCCGGGCGGAACTAGCCCGGTTCAGCGCGGAGGAGGCCGGGCAACTCGCCGCGGTCGCCCTCGCGGCAGACGGCGCGGCATCCGCTCGCGCCGCGGCGACGAAGCTCGCCGCCACCTTCTCTCACACGGACTAGTCCGTGCGAGTCGTTTCACCGCTCACCCGCAATCACAACCCGAACACACAACGAAAGGCAGAGAAATGACGACGACGTCAACTGACACGAAGAGCGGAGGCGGAGCGCGCGTCCACGTGCAGCGCTTCGGCACCTTCCTCAGCGGCATGATCATGCCCAATATCGCGGCGTTTATCGCGTGGGGCCTCATCACCGCGTTCTTCATCCCGACCGGCTGGACCCCGAACGAGACCGTCGCCAAGATGGTCGACCCGATGATCTTGTACCTGCTCCCGCTCCTGATCGCCAACACCGGTGGCCGGATGGTCTACGGCGTCCGCGGTGGCGTCATCGCCTCGATCGCCACGATGGGCGTCATCGTCGGCAGCGCGATCCCGATGTTCATCGGTGCGATGATCGTCGGCCCGCTCTCCGCCTGGCTCCTCAAGAAGCTCGACAGCCTGTGGGCGGGCAAGATCCGCCCCGGTTTCGAGATGCTCGTGGACAACTTCTCCTCGGGTATCCTCGGCGCCATCCTCGCCCTGGGCGCGTTCTTCGGAATCGCTCCGGTCGTGACCGGCTTCAGCACCATGCTGGAGGGCGGAGTCAACTGGCTCGTCTCCAACAACCTGCTGCCGCTCGCGAGCATCCTCGTCGAGCCCGGCAAGGTGCTGTTCCTGAACAACGCCATCAACCACGGCGTGTTCACCCCGATCGGCGTGCAGCAGGTTGCTGAATCCGGCAAGTCGCTGCTCTTCCTGATCGAGGCGAACCCCGGCCCCGGCCTCGGCCTGCTCCTCGCGTTCTCCTTCTTCGGGGTCGGACTGGCCAAGGCCAGTGCACCCGGCGCGATCATCATCCAGTTCCTCGGTGGAATCCACGAGATCTACTTCCCCTACGTCCTGATGAAGCCGATCCTCATCCTCGCCACCATCGGCGGCGGCATGACCGGCGTCGCGATCAACGTCGCGTTCCACACCGGTCTCCGCGCCCCGGCCTCGCCCGGCAGCATCTTCGCCGTGCTTCTCCAGACCGCACCGGACAGCTACGTCGGCGTCGTCCTCTCGGTCATCGGCTCCGCGGCCGTGTCGTTCCTGATCGCGTCCGTCATCCTCCGTGCGAGCCGCAAGCGCGACATCGCCGCCGGACTCGACAACGACCTCACCGAGGCCGTCGCGAAGACCGAAGCCCTCAAGGGCAAGTCCTCGAGCGTCCTCGGCAACCTCGCCGCTGCGGGCACCACGGATGCCGCCACCGCGGCCGCCGCAGGCCACCAGCTGAAGAACATCGTCTTCGCGTGCGACGCAGGCATGGGGTCAAGCGCCATGGGCGCCTCCGTCCTGCGGAACAAGATCAAGAAGGCCGGTATCGAAGGAATCACGGTGACCAACCAGGCCATCGCGAACCTCGACGGCACCGCCGACCTGGTCATCACCCACCAGGACCTCACCGCGAGGGCCCAGCAGAAGTCACCGGCATCCGTGCACGTTTCGGTGTCGAACTTCATGAACAGCCCGAAGTACGACGAGGTCGTCGAATTGCTCCAGAGCAAGGCGGACTCAGAGGCCACACTGTGACCGATCAGATCCTCGAGCCCGGCAACGTGGTGGCCGCGGGAACGGCCACCACGAAGAACGACGCCATCAAGGAGGCCGGCGCACTGCTGGTCGCCGCGGGTGCAGTGACCCAGGCGTACGTCGATTCGATGTTCGACAGGGAGGCGAGTGTGTCGACCTACATGGGCAACTTCCTCGCCATCCCGCACGGCACGAACGAGGCGAAGGAGTCGATCCTTCATTCGGCGCTCTCCCTCGTCCGCTATGACACGCCCATCGACTGGGACGGCAACCCGGTCCGGTTCGCAGTCGGGATCGCGGGGCTCAACAACGAGCACCTCGCGATCCTCTCGAAGATCGCCATCGTCTTCTCGGACGAGGACGAAGTACAGAAACTGATCGATGCAGGAAATGCAGGAGAGATTTACGCTCTCCTCGAGGAGGTCAACGCAGAATGAAAGCAATTCACTTCGGTGCAGGCAATATCGGTCGCGGATTCGTCGGCCTCCTGCTTCACGACGCCGGATACGAGGTGGTCTTCGCCGATGTGAATGCTTCCCTGATCGACGCCCTCAAGGCCGCGACGACCTACTCGGTGCATGAGGCGGGGGAGGAGTCGACCACTCGCGTGGTCGACAACTTCCGCGCCATCAACAGCGCGACCGACGAGGCCGCCCTGATCCAGGAGATCGCGACGGCCGACATCGTCACGACCGCCGTCGGCCCGACCGTGCTGCGCTTCGTGGCCCCGGTCATCGCCGCCGGACTCGAGGCCCGCGACGCGTCGCTGCCCCCGCTCGCCGTGATGGCGTGCGAGAACGCGATCAACGCGACCGACGTGCTCGCGGAACAGGTCTGGCTCCACGTGGCAGAGGGAGATCACGCGGCCGTCAACGCCCGCGTCGCCTTCGCCAATACAGCCGTCGACCGGATCGTTCCCGGGCAGGCGGACGGCAGTGGCATCGACGTCACCGTCGAGGCCTTCTACGAGTGGGTCATCGAGCGCGGCGCCTTCAACGGCGCCGTGCCCGTGATCCCCGGTGCGACCTTCGTCGACAACCTCGCGCCCTACATCGAGCGCAAGCTGTTCACGGTCAACACCGGCCACGCAACGGTCGCCTACCTCGGCTCCGTTGCCGGCGTCACGAAGATCTCGGACGCCCTCCTGGTACCCGAGGTGCTTGACGGCGCCCGGCGCGTCCTGGAGGAGACCAGCGCCCTCCTGGTGGCCAAGCACGGGCTCGACGAAGCCGCCCAGCGCGCCTATCGCGAGAAGATCCTGGTTCGGTTCAAGAACCCGGCCCTTCCCGACACCGTGCAGCGCGTCGGACGCCAGCCGCTCCGCAAGCTCAGCAGGCACGAACGCTTCATCGGCCCCGCCGCGGAGATCGCCGAACGCGGCACCCGCCCGACGGCACTGCTCGAGGCGGTCGGCGCAGCCCTCCGCTTCGACGTGGCGGACGACGAGCAGAGCGTCGAACTCCATGCCAAGCTCCGCAGCCTCACGGCCGCGGGCTTCGTGACGGATGTCTGCGGGCTCGACGCGACGCATCCGCTCTTCTCGGACGTCGTCACCGTCGTCGAAGGCGTGCAGCGCACGCTCTAGGCCCGTCAGGCTCAAAAAAGCACAATCGGCACTGAAGCGACACAACAGCACGATTCCGCACTGAAACGGGCGGCGGCAGCAGCAATTGCCAAGGGATTATAGGGAAGAATTGCCAAAAGGCAACTTCATACCATAGAGTAAATCCTTGGTGTCTGATGCCGTCGCCTGCGGCGTGTCTAGAGCACCATATCCCCGCACGACCAGCAATCAATACCTAGTGATAGTGAGTTATGGCCAAAAAAGACGGTGTCATCGAAATCGAGGGCGCAGTAGTCGAAGCTCTTCCCAATGCGATGTTTCGCGTTGAGTTGACGAACGGCCACAAAGTTCTTGCCCACATTTCGGGCAAGATGCGTCAGCACTACATCCGCATCCTTCCTGAGGACCGCGTGATCGTGGAGCTGAGCCCTTACGATCTGACTCGCGGCCGGATCGTCTACCGCTACAAGTAAGAAGTTGCTGTAAGTAACGGCCCGCGGCATTCCGCGGGTACGAAGACAGCGAATACAAGGACACACCATGAAGGTCAAGCCCAGCGTCAAAAAGATCTGTGACAAGTGCAAGGTCATCCGCCGCAACGGCAACGTGATGGTCATCTGCGAGAACCCGCGTCACAAGCAGCGTCAGGGTTAGCCGGTGGGAGTCTGTCACCCGACAGGCTCACCCTGGTGAACGATTCAACTGAATACAGAAAATAGCAGTGCCAGGAACCCCGCGAGGGGGGACACCATCGGTTGGAGGCCGATGAACGGGCACTGCTACAGACCTCCACTCATATACAGGAGAAGCCATAATGGCACGTCTAGCCGGCGTTGATATTCCCCGCGATAAGCGCGTGGAAGTTGCACTGACTTACATCTTTGGTGTTGGCCGCACGAGGGCACTCAAGACCCTCGCCGACACTGAAATCGATGGAAACATCCGAGTCAAGGACCTGACCGACGAGCAGCTCGTCGCCCTCCGTGACTACATCGAAGGAACCTTCAAGGTTGAGGGTGACCTCCGCCGTGAGGTTGCCGCCGACATCCGCCGCAAGGTCGAGATCGGCAGCTACGAGGGAATCCGCCACCGCAAGGGCCTGCCCGTCCGCGGCCAGCGCACCAAGACCAACGCTCGCACCCGCAAGGGCCCGAAGCGCACCGTAGCCGGCAAGAAGAAGGCGCGCTAGGCCTCGGCCTGGCCCGTCTCGCCTTTAGGATTCAGGAGAAATTCATGGCAGCACCCAAGTCGGCCGTTCGGAAGCCGCGCAAGAAAGAAAAGAAGAACGTCGCCGTGGGCCAGGCCCACATCAAGAGCACGTTCAACAACACCATCGTCTCGATCACCGACACCACCGGTGCGGTCATCAGCTGGGCGTCCTCAGGTGGAGTTGGCTTCAAGGGTTCGCGTAAGTCGACCCCGTTCGCCGCACAGCTGGCAGCCGAGTCGGCCGCCCGCCAGGCGCAGGAGCACGGTATGAAGAAGGTTGACGTGTTCGTCAAGGGACCCGGCTCAGGCCGCGAAACCGCGATCCGCTCCCTTCAGGCCGCCGGCCTCGAGGTTGGCTCGATCAACGACGTGACGCCCCAGGCTCACAACGGTTGCCGTCCGCCGAAGCGTCGCCGCGTCTAAAGCACCCGCACTGGCCGGGTTCGTCCTCGTGACGACCCCGGTCGCCGCGGATCGCCGGGCCTGGACTGCTCCTCACGGAGCGGTCCAGGCCCCGCGCGATTCTTTTTTCTTTCACACTCAACACCTCGCCTCGCAAGTGTCATATAGCGGACACTTTGCCGAAAGGAATCAATAGTGCTTATCGCACAGCGCCCCACGCTCACCGAGGAGAACATCTCGGAGTTCCGGTCCCGGTTCATCATTGAGCCGCTCGAGCCTGGCTTCGGTTACACCCTCGGCAACTCCATGCGCCGCACCCTGCTCTCCTCGATCCCCGGAGCCGCTGTCACCAGCATCCGTATCGACGGCGTGCTGCACGAGTTCAGCACGGTTCCCGGTGTCAAGGAAGACGTCACCGAGATCATCCTGAACATCAAGGGACTCGTCATCTCGAGCGAGCACGACGAGCCGATCACCGCGTACCTGCGCAAGCAGGGTGCCGGCCAGGTCACCGCCGCCGACATTTCGGCTCCGGCCGGCGTCGAGGTGCACAACCCCGAACTGGTCATCGCCACCCTGAACGACAAGGCGAAGTTCGAACTCGAACTGACCATCGAGCGTGGCCGCGGCTACGTGTCGGCCACCCAGAACCGCAACGAGTACTCCGAGGCCGGCCAGATTCCGGTCGACTCGATCTACTCGCCCGTGCTCAAGGTGACCTACCGCGTCGAGGCGACCCGTGCCGGTGAACGTACCGACTTCGACCGCCTCGTCGTCGACGTGGAGACCAAGTCGGCGATCTCGCCTCGCGACGCCATCGCATCCGCCGGTCGCACCCTGACCGAGCTGTTCGGTCTGGCCCGCGAACTGAACACCGCGGCAGAGGGCATCGAAATCGGCCCCGCGCCGGTCGACGCCGTGTTGTCGACCGAACTGTCGATCCCGATCGAAGACCTCGATCTGTCGGTTCGTTCGTACAACTGCCTCAAGCGTGAAGGCATCAACAACGTCAGCGAACTGGTCGCCCTCTCGGAGACCCAGCTGATGAACATCCGCAACTTCGGACAGAAGTCGGTGGATGAGGTCAAGGACAAGCTCGTCGAGCTTGGCCTGTCACTGAAGGACTCGGTGCCCGGATTCGACGGCGCCCACTTCTACAGCGGCTACGACGAAGAAACCATCTAAAAGCAGTCTCCCGACTGACTTTTGACTTTTGATACTGGAGATTACTAATGCCCACGCCCACTAAGGGAGCCCGCCTCGGTGGCGGCCCGGCACACGAGCGCCTCATGCTCGCCAACCTTGCCGCCTCGCTGTTCACCCACAAGTCGATCAAGACGACCGAAACGCGGGCCAAGCGCCTTCGTCCGGTCGCCGAGCGACTGATCACGTTCGCGAAGAAGGGCGACCTGCACGCCCGTCGTCGCGTTCTGGCCACCATCGGCGACAAGACCGTCGTGCACGAGCTTTTCACTGAGATCGCACCCCAGGTCGCCTTGCGCGAGGGCGGCTACACCCGCATCACGAAGCTCGGCTTCCGTAAGGGCGACAACGCTTCGATGGTCCAGATGGAGCTCGTCCTCGAGCCCGTCACCCCGAAGGTCAAGTCCGCGAAGACGTCCGCCGCTGCAGCTGCTGCCGTCGCGCCGGTCGTCGTCGAGGCCCCCGCCGAGACCGAGGCCGTCGTCGACGCCCCGGCCGAGGACGAGGTCGTTGCCGAGGCTCCCGTCGAGGAAGCCAAGTAACCCACGCTTCACCCGCTTCACCTGGAAGGGCCCGACTTCGGTCGGGCCCTTCTTTTTTGATCTCCTAGGACACTGGGCGGAGGACGACGGGGTCCTGGCCGAGCCGGTAGGGGTCCCGGCCGTGCAACGGATGCTGGGGGGCGAGCCAGTCCAGCGCGGACGCGATGCAGTCGGCGTAGATCCGCCCTCCCGTGGGACCCGGGTGGATGTTGTCCCCGGCCAGGACGTCGGTGTGCGGCGCGATCGCGTCGTGCCAGCCGGCGATGCCCACGAGTCGGTGGTGGGCGGCGAAGCCGACGAGCGCCTCGTTCACGCCGGCCGTCCAGTCCCGGTCGGCGAAGGCGGTCACGAGCACGAGCTTCCGGTCGGGGCCGATCGCAGCCTCGATCGCGAGCAGCTCATCCGTGGTGATCGGCCCGTTCGTGCCGAGCCCGACGACGACGACCGGACGCAGCGTCCCGGCGGCGGCCTGGGCGGCAAGGATGTCCGGAGCCGCGCGCATGCCCCGGGACACGGCGGCGTCGATCAGGATGCCCGGGAACCGGTCTTCGAGCTCGGGTGCCGAGGCGAGCATCACGGAATCGCCGACGGCCGAGATCAGGTCGCCCGGTGCGACCGGCGCGGGCGCCGCGGTCGGGTCGCTCTTCCGCTCGGCGTCCTCGCGCTTCCGGTCGGCCTGGGCGGCTTCGAGCATGTGCCGGCCGCTCGTGATCCGTGCCTGCGCACTCGTCTCGGCGGGTGCGACGACGACAGCGGCCGTCGTGCCGCCGACGAGGATCAGGCCGACCATCGCTGCGACGCCGACAACCGCGAGCCGGGACCACGACTCGGTCGCGAAACCCGACAGGGAGCGGATGCCGCCGCGCAGCCCCCTGCGCCGCACCGGCTGCTCGAGCCACCGGTACGAGGCTGCGGCCACAAGCACGGCGACGGCGGCGACGAGCAGGTGCACCTCGACGCCGGCGGCCGGCCAGGCGACGCCGGCGAGCACGAAGAGGGGCCAGTGCCAGAGGTAGATGCCGTAGGACCGTTCGCCGATCCACCGGAGCACCGGGGTGTCGAGCCAGCGGCCGAAGCGGGCGCCGCGCACGGCGGCCCAGATCACGACGCAGGACAGCAGGCTGATAGCGGCGAGTCCGCCCCGGTACGCCAACGGGCCCGCGGCGGGCAACCACGCCGCAGCCGCACCGATGCCGAGTAATGCGGCGAGGCCGAGCCAGGGGCGCAGCCGGGCGGGGGAGGCGAGCCGGGAGGCGAACCGGGTGAAGCCCGCTGGGCCGGTGCGGGCGGCACCGGCGTTGGCGTTGCGGGTCGGTGCGCCCAGGCCGTTCGGGTGCCGCAGCAGCAGCGCGAGGGCCGCGCCGGCGAAGAGCCCGAAGCTGTGCGTGTCCGAGCCGTAGTAGACCCGGGTCGGATCGGAGCCCGGGTGGAACAGGAACCCCATCCAGAGCAGGGAGAGGAGGCCGAAGGTGCACACGACCGCCAGGCGAATCCGGGCGCTCCGGATGAGCAGCACCGCGAGCAGCGCAAACGGCCAGACCAGATAGAACTGCTCCTCGACGGCCAGGGACCAGAGGTTCCGGAACAGCTCAGGACTCGTCGCCGAGAAGTAGCTCGCGGAGCCTGCGATCGACACCCAGTTGTAGCCGAACGTGACCGCGCCGAGGACTTGCCAGCCGAGGCCGACGAGCACGTCGCCCCCGAGCATCCACGCCACGGTGCAGCAGAGCAGCACGAGGGGAACGAGCGGCGGCACGAGCCGGCGCACCCGGCGGCTCCAGAACCGGCGCAACGAGATCCGGCGGGACCGGGCGTATTCGTCCACGAGGAGACCGGTGATCAGGAACCCGCTGATCACGAAGAACACGTCGACGCCGACGAAGCCGCCGGGCAGCACCTGTGGGAAGAAATGGAACACGAGCACAACGCTCACGGCGATGCCGCGCAGGCCGTCGAGGCCGGAGAAACGGCGCGAATCCCGAGTCTCAGAGTCCGGGCGCAGGGATGCGGGAGTGCGGTAACTGAGTTTCATAGCGGTGAGCGGAGCCGATCCGGGTTCTACGATACCCGGCCCGGCACTTACACTTACCTCCGTGAATCTTCCTGCCGCCCCTGTTGTCTCCCCGCTCCCGGAGAACACCCGGATCAGGCTGGACATCGCCTACGACGGCACCGATTTTTCGGGATGGGCGATTCAACCGGAGCTCCGCACCGTGCAGGGCCAGATCGAGGCAGGACTCGCCACGATCCTGCAGAGCTACCCGCCGTATCCGTCCCTCATCGTCGCCGGGCGAACGGATGCGGGGGTGCACGCCCTCGGTCAGGTCGCGCACTTCGACCTCACCCCCGACCAGGTCGGGGGCCTGCTCCGACGGGGAAGGGGCCGAACCCCTGCGACGCTCGCGGTGATGGTGCAGCGGAGGCTCGGAGGGATCCTGGTGACCCAGCCAGAGATCGTGATCAAGGCATCCGCCGTCGCACCCCCCGGATTCGACGCTCGGTTCTCGGCGAACTGGCGCCGCTACGAGTACCGGATCGCCGACTCGGTGCTCGGGCACAACCCGCAGGACCGGCTGCGCACGACCTGGCACGGCTTCGCGCTCGACCTGGAACCGATGCAGGTGGCCGCGGCGTCCCTGCTCGGGCTGCATGACTTCGCGACCTATTGCAAACCCCGGCCGGGCGCCACGACGATTCGCACCCTGCAGGAGTTCAGCTGGCGGCGGGACCCGGACGGCGTGCTCGTCGCGACGGTGCAGGCGGACGCCTTCTGCCACAGCATGGTGCGGGCACTCGTCGGGGCCTGCGTCGCGGTCGGAGAGGGACGGCTCGCAGGGGAGCGGCTCGCGACGCTGCGGATCAACCGGGCCCGCACGAGCGAGTTCAAGGTCATGCCGCCGCAGGGCCTCACCCTGCTCGCGGTCGACTATCCCGCCGACGACCGGCTCGCGGCCCGCGCCCTCGAGACCCGTGCCCGGCGCGCCCTCGACGAGGACGAAGAGTAGCGCAGCGCGCCGCCGAATCGCGCAGGCGAATTGCGCCAACGCTCCCGGCGGACTAGCATTGACCCTTGGTGTCTGTGCGTTGCAGCCAGGCACACGAACGTGAGCCCTCCATCGATCGTGTTCCCCGTCGGGGAACACACCCGGAGCGGGATTCACGAACACCTCCGTTCGAACAAGAAAGCAGCACAACAGTGACGCGCACTTATACTCCCAAAGCAAGCGAAGTCCAGCACGACTGGGTCGTCATCGACGCCACAGACATCGTGCTCGGTCGTCTTGCCAGCCACGCCGCCGTTCTCCTCCGGGGGAAGCACAAGGCAACGTTCTCTCCCCACATGGACATGGGAGACTTCGTCATCATCGTCAATGCCGAGAAGATCGCCCTCACCGGCAAGAAGCTCGAACTGAAGATCGCATACCGCCACTCCGGTTACCCGGGCGGCATTTCCGCCCAGAACTACTCGGAGATGCTCGAGAAGCACCCGACGCGTGCGGTTGAGAAGGCGATTCGCGGCATGCTGCCGAAGAACTCGCTCGGTCGCGCCCAGCTCGCGAAGCTCAAGGTCTACGCAGGCCCGGAGCACCCGCACGCTGCGCAGCAGCCCAAGCCGTACACCCTCTCCCAGGTCGCTCAGTAGCGCCGGCCACCAGACTTCTCGACTCTAAGAAAAAAGGATTCACACCATCGTGGCGAAGATCGCAGATCAGATTGACCAGGCTCCGGAGAGCTATTCCACCGAGACCCCGGCCGAAATCGTAACCAAGGCGCCCCGCGCCGTCCTCAACGTTCCCGGCGCAGCCGTTGGCCGTCGCAAGCAGGCCATCGCCCGCGTGCGCATCGTTCCCGGCTCGGGCACCATCACGGTGAACGGTCGCGAATTCGGGGACTACTTCCCGAACAAGCTTCACCAGCAGCTCATCAACGACCCGTTCAAGGTCCTCGACCTGATCGGCAGCTACGACGTCATCGCACGCATCACCGGCGGTGGCCCCTCCGGCCAGGCCGGCGCCCTGCGTCTCGGCATCGCGCGTTCGCTCAACCAGATCGACGAAGAGAACAACCGCGCCATCCTCAAGAAGGCCGGCTTCCTCAACCGTGACGCTCGCGTCAAGGAGCGCAAGAAGGCCGGACTCAAGAAGGCCCGTAAGGCGCCTCAGTTCTCGAAGCGCTAGATCGATAGTCGGCGCCGACATGCCTCGACTTTTCGGCACCGACGGTGTTCGGGGCCTGGCCAACCGTGATCTCACGGCTGGCCTGGCCCTGGGCCTCGCCCAGGCGAGTGCCGCAGTTCTCACCCAGGGTCGCCGCGCTGAATCGCGTCGAGCCGAAGGTCGCCGTCCGGTGGCCGTCCTCGCGCGTGACCCGCGCATTTCCGGCGAATTCCTCGCCTCGGCAGTAGCCGCGGGCCTCGCCAGTTCCGGTGTCGACGTCCTTGACGCCGGCGTCATCCCCACGCCGGCCGCGGCATTCCTGATCGCGGACATCGGTGCGGACTTCGGCGTGATGATTTCCGCCTCGCACAACCCCGCCCCCGACAACGGCATCAAGATCTTTGCCTTCGGTGGCACCAAACTTCCCGACGACGTCGAGGATCGTATCGAGGCCCACCTCGACCACGACAAGCTCACGCCGATCGCCGGCGATGTCGGCCGGATCTCACGCTTCGCGGACGCAGAAGACCGCTATGTCGTGCACCTCCTCGGCACCCTCCCGCACCGCCTCGACGGTATCCACGTCGTCCTGGACTGCGCCAATGGCGCGGCCGCGGGCGTGTCCCCACAGGTCTTCACGGATGCCGGCGCGCAGCTGACCGTCATCGGCGCCAACCCGAACGGGCTCAATATCAACGACGGGGTCGGCTCGACCCACCTCGACAACCTCGCGAAGGCCGTCCTCGAGCACGGTGCCGACGTGGGCATCGCCCACGACGGCGACGCCGACCGCTGCCTCGCCGTCGACCGGCACGGCAACATCGTGGACGGCGACCAGATCATGGCGATCCTCGCCGTCTCGATGGCCGAGCGCGGCGTCCTCAAGGACCGCACGCTCGTTGCCACTGTGATGAGCAACCTCGGCCTCCGGAGGGCCATGGCGGCCAACGACATCCGCATGATCGAGACCAAGGTCGGCGACCGCTACGTGCTCGAAGAGCTCAACGCGAACGGCCTGTCCCTCGGCGGGGAACAGTCCGGACATGTCATCATGACGGACTTCGCGACCACCGGTGACGGTATCCTCACCGGACTCCACCTCGTCGCCGAGATGGCCCGCACCGGCAAGCCGCTCCACGAGCTCGCCGCCGTGATGACCGTGTTCCCGCAGATCCTCGTGAACGTGCGCGGCGTCGATCACCACGCGCTGAAATCCGACGAGGTCATCGCCGCCGCCGTGCGCGAGGCCGAAGCCGAACTCGGAGACACCGGCCGGGTGCTGCTGCGTCCGTCCGGCACCGAGCCGATGGTGCGCGTCATGGTCGAGGCGGCCGACCAGGCCACCGCCGACCGGCTTGCGCACTCCCTCGCCGACGTCGTGCGCCTGCGCCTCGCCCTCGACTCCCTCTAGGACCCGGGCCCGGTCGGAGCGAACGAGCGGTGGAGAAGGCCGCGTTCGACGAGCGTCCAGGCTGTGCTCACCGTGAGGTAGAGCGTCGCGGCCAGCGGGACCACGCTCGCGAACACAAGCGTCAGGAACGGGAGCCAGCTGAGGGTTGCGGCGAGCCGTGCTGCAGCGGGCCGGGCTGTCGGCACGACCGGAGAGAAGTATCGCGCAGCCAGTCGTCGAGAGAGCCCCGCGGTCAGGGCGATGACGGCGAGGAGCGCTCCGAACAGCATGAGTCCGGGCCAGAAGACCGGGGTGGTGCCCAGAAGCGCAAGGAACGACGTGCCGAGCGGGACGCCGCCGAGCTCCTGAGCGAGGAGCGGATTCGGGTGTCCGTTGATGCTGGCGAGGACGAAGAGCGCGTACACGGTCGACACGATCGGCGCCTGCAGGAGCGTCGGCAGGCATCCGGCCAGGGGCGACGCCTTCTCGGCCGCGTAGAGCTCGGCTGTCCTGCGGTTCAGTAGCTCGGGGTCGGCCCGGTACCGGCGCTGCAGCTCCCGGAGTTTCGGGGCGAGGCGCCTGCGGACGAACTCGGCGCGCACCTGGGCGCGGCCGATCGGTACGAGACCTGCCCGCAACAGGAGCGTGACCAGGACGATGACGAGTGCGGTGCTGCTCGCACCGGAGATGGGTGCGAGCGCGGAGGAGAAGGTGGTGACGGCCGCCGAGGCGGCTTGGAGCAGGGCTGCGACGGGCGCAACGGAATAGAGGTCCACGGAGAATATCCCAACGGTCGGAGGAAGAGGGGCGCGTCTGCGGTCGCGCTGCCTCGCCCTGCGTTGGAGTTGCCGGCTGAGGACTAGGCGACCGCGAGCGGCCGGGCCGGTGCGCGCGGGCGTGGACGCCCGGCGGTGTTGGGATGACTCGGTGCGGCGAGTTCGCTGAGCACCTCGCGGTGTCGGTGGGAGCGGCGGCCGACTGTGATCTCGAGGGCGTCGGCGGCCGTGAGTCGACACTGGACCCCGATCACGAGCGCCAGGCCGAGTACGGCGACGCCGGCGAAGAACATCATCCCCGGTTCGGTCGGCACGAGGATGAGCGCGAGCAGCGGACCGGCCAGGTACAGCACCAGCGCGGTGTAGGCGGCTCTCACGATCGCGCCTCCAGGCGGGTCGGCCAGAACGATTGGTGAGTCGACTCTACGCCGCGGAGTGAACCAATTCGACGGAGATTTTCGGTTCTGAACCGGTCTACCCGGTCTCCCACGTGTCGGAAAGCCAAAAACCCCGTCGAATCGGTCAGGGCTGCGGGCGGATGCCGCACCGCTCAGAGCTTGCGGAGCAGCACCTTCGACACGGCGTGGTTCTCGTCCTTGCGGAGCACAAGGGTCGCCCGGGAGCGCGTCGGCAGGATGTTCTGCACCAGGTTGGGCTCGTTGATCTCGTCCCAGATACGGCGGGCCTCCCGGCGGGCCTCGTCCTCGGTCATCGTCGCGTACCGGTGGAAGTACGACTTCGGGTTGCTGAACGCGCCACGCTGCAGGCGCAGGAACCGGTCGACGTACCAGCGGGCGATGTCCTGGGTGCGGGCATCCACGTACACGGTGAAGTCGAAGAGGTCGCTGACCGTGAGCCCGTGCCCCGTTGTCGGCGGCGCGAGCACGTTGAGGCCTTCGACGATGAGGACGTCCGGCTGGCGCACCACGATCTGCGCGTCGGGAACGATGTCGTAGTTCAGGTGCGAATAGAACGGAGCCCGCACCTCGGCGGCGCCGCCCTTAACGGCGGACACGAATCGGAGCAGGGATCGCCGGTCGTACGACTCTGGAAATCCCTTGCGAGCCATCAGTCCCCGCCGGGCCAGTTCGGCGTTCGGGAAGAGGAACCCGTCGGTCGTCACGAGTTCGACCCGGGGAGTGTCCTCCCAGCGGGCCAGCAGTTCGCGCAGGAGCCGGGCGATCGTCGACTTGCCGACGGCGACGGACCCGGCGACGCCGATCACGAACGGGGTGCGCCGGGCACGTTCGCCGAGGAAGTCGCTCGTCGCCCGGTGCAACTGGCTTGCTCCAGCGGCATAGAGGTTGAGCAGGCGGCTGACGGGCAGGTAGACATCGGTCACCTCGCCGAGGTCGAGCGGCTCGCCGAGGCCGCGCAACTGCACGATCTCGGTCTCACGGAGGGGGAGCTGGGTGGTGGGTGCAAGGGCCGCCCAGTCCGCTCGATCCAGCTCGACGAACGGTGTGGTGTGGCCGTTGTTCCAGAGGCTCGCGGCTGGATCGGACATTCCACACAGCTTAGTCGGACTAAAATCGGGGCTATGTGCGGAATCGTGGGTTATGTCGGGGAAGATAAAAGCGTCGAGGTCCTGATGAGGGGGTTGCGGAGACTGGAATACCGGGGGTATGACTCGGCGGGGATCGCGGTCATCGACGATGACGGCGTGCTGAACACCAGGAAACGGGCCGGTAAGCTCGCCATTCTGGCCGGGGACCTCGAAGGCAACCCGATGAACAACGGCCGTACCGGCATCGGCCACACCCGCTGGGCCACCCATGGCGGACCGACCGACGCGAATGCGCATCCGCACCTTGGTGACAACGGCAAGCTCGCCCTTATCCATAACGGCATTATCGAAAACTTCTCCGTTCTCAAGGAGGAGCTCCTCTCCGAGGGCTTCACCTTCGAGAGCGAGACCGACACCGAGGTCGCCGCAGTGCTGCTCGGCCGCGAATACCAGCGCCTCGGCGACCTGAGCGCCGCGTTCCTGAGCGTCGTCGGCCGCCTGGACGGCGCATTCACCCTCCTCGCGGTGCACCAGGACCAGCCCGGTGTCGTCGTCGGCGCCCGTCGCAACTCTCCGCTCGTGATCGGTCTCGGCGACGGGGAGAACTTCCTCGGCTCCGACGTCGCAGCGTTCGTCGAGTTCACCCGCCGGGCCGTCGCCGTCGGCCAGGATCAGATCGTCACGATCACCCCTGAGGTCGTCACCATCACGGACTTCGACGGCAACGCCGTCGAGTTCGAGGAATTCGACATCGCCTGGGACGCCTCCGCCGCCGAAAAGGGCGGTTGGTCCAGCTTCATGGCCAAGGAGGTCTCCGAGCAGCCGGACGCCATCGCCAACACGCTCCTCGGCCGCATCCACGAGGGCCAGGCCGTCGTGCCCGAGCTCGAGGCCTTCGGCGACGACGTGCTCGCCGGCATCCGCCGGATCGTCATCGTCGCCTGCGGTACCGCGGCGAACGCCGGCTACGTCGCCAAGTACGCGATCGAGAAGTGGACCCGCGTGCCCGTCGACGTCGAGCTCAGCCACGAGTTCCGCTACCGCGACCCGGTGCTGAACCCGGAGACCCTGATCATCTCCATCAGCCAGTCCGGCGAGACCATGGACACCCTGATGGCGGTCAAGTTCGCCAGGGAGTCCGGCGCCAAGGCCATCTCGATCTGCAACACCCAGGGTGCGACCATCCCCCGCGAGTCCGACGCCGTGATCTACACGCACGCCGGCCCAGAGGTCGCCGTGGCCTCGACGAAGGGCTTCACCGCCCAGATCGCCGCCCTCTACCTCTTCGCCCTGCACCTCGCCCGCGTGCGCGGCAGCATGACCGAAGCGGATGCCGCGGCCCAGATCGTCGAGCTGCAGGCCATTCCCGCAAAGATCGCGACCACCCTGCTCCAGGAGAGCGCCGTGCACGAACTCGCCGCCTGGATGTCGGACACCCGTGCCGTGCTGTTCCTCGGCCGCCACGTCGGTTTCCCGATCGCCCTCGAGGGTGCGCTCAAGCTCAAGGAACTCGCGTATATCCACGCAGAGGGTTTCGCTGCCGGCGAGCTCAAGCACGGTCCGATCGCGCTGATCGAGCCCGGCCAGCCCGTCTTCGTCGTCGTGCCGAGCCCGCGCGGTTCCGCGCACCTGCACCCCAAGGTCGTCTCGAACATCCAGGAGATCCGCGCCCGCGGCGCTCGCATCATCGCGATCGCCGAAGAGGGCGACGTGGCCGTTCTGCCGTTCGCGGACACCGTACTGCGGATCCCGCTCGCCTCGCCGCTGTTCGAGCCGTTCCTCGCGGTCGTGCCGATGCAGATCTTCGCGATGGAGCTGGCAACGGTCAAGGGCCTCGACGTCGACCAGCCCCGCAACCTCGCGAAGTCGGTCACGGTCGAATAAGCGCGGACGGAGTGGGGACGGGCAGGCGGTCGCGGGCGTGATTCGTGGCATCGGCGTCGACATCGTCGACCTCGACCGGTTCGACCGGCAGGTTCTGCGCACGCCCGGACTCGTTCCCCGGCTGTTCGCGGCCGCAGAACGCGGCCTGCCCACCCACTCCCTCGCGGCGCGGTTCGCGGCCAAGGAAGCACTGATCAAGGCGCTCGGCGACAGCGCGGGCACGAGCTGGCAGGAGATGGAAGTCGTGAGCGACGCGCACGGTAACCCCGGATTCCGGCTGAGCGGGGTCATGGCCGAGGTGCTGCGTGCGCGCGGCGTCGACTCCGTGCACCTCACGATGACCCACGATGCGGGCGTCGCCTGCGCCTTCGTCGTGCTCGAGGGTGCATCGTGAGCGAGTTCCGCGAGGCCGTCATCGACCTCGGTGCGATCGCCGCGAACGTCGCCCACCTGCGCGCCACGATCGGCACCCCGCATTTCATGGCCGTCGTCAAGGCCAATGCGTATGGCCACGGCGCGGTCCCCGTCGCCCGCACCGCCCTCGCCGCGGGGGCCGACTGGCTCGGCGTCGCCGATCTCACCGAAGCGCACGCGCTCAGGGACGCCGGCATCGAGGCCCCGCTCCTCGCCTGGCTGCACGGGCCCGACACGGATTTCGAGGCCGCGATCGCCAGGGACATCGACCTGGGTGTCTCGTCCGCCTGCCAGCTGCGGACCATAGCGGATGCCGCCGGCCGGCTCGGCCGCGTCGCCAATGTCCACCTGAAGCTCGACACCGGCCTCAGCCGCAATGGCCTGAACGGGCCGGACTGGGCCGAGGTCTTCGCGCTCGGCTCCGGCTTCGAACGGGACGGCCTCGTGCACGTCCGCGGCATCTTCAGCCATCTCTCCAACGCCTCCCCGGCCGCGGACGACGAGGCCGTCGCCCGCTTCAGCTCCGGCCTCGACCTCGCCGCAGCGGCAGGGCTGACCCCGGAGCTCGCGCACCTCGCGTCGACAGCGGCCGCCCTGCGCCTGCCCGCCGCCCGGTTCTCCATGGTGCGGATCGGCATCGGCCTCTACGGGTTGTCCCCCTTCGACGACGCGAGCCCGCGGGAGCTCGGCCTTTCGCCGGCGATGACCCTCCGCGCGAGCGTCGCCGCCGTGCGCCGGGTGCCTGCGGGAGCGGGCGTGTCCTACGACTACCTGTGGCGTGCCCCAGAGGACGGCAATCTGGCCCTCGTCCCGCTCGGTTACGCGGACGGTGTGCCCCGCGCGGCGTCCGGCTCTGCGCGGGTGAACATCAACGGCCGCGGCTATCCGATCGTCGGACGCATCGCGATGGACCAGTTCGTCGTGAGTCTCGGCCAGGACGGTGTCGACGTCGGGGACGAGGTCGTGCTCTTCGGCGACCCCGACGTGCGTGGGGGAGAGCCGGAGCCGGTGCCGAGCGCTGCCGACTGGGCGGATGCCGCCGGCACGATCAACTACGAGATCGTCACCCGGATCGGGCACCGCGTTCCGCGCAGCTACCGGGCTGTCCTCAGCGAGAGCGGGGAGCCCGCGCGATGAACCGCCGGGTGATCCCCGACGCCGCTGCGATGCACTTCTGGGGCGTCCGCGTCGCCGCTGAGCTCCGCGCGGGCGACCTGCTCGTACTGACCGGTCCGCTCGGCGCGGGCAAGACCACCTTCACCCGCGGCCTCGGCGTCGGACTCGGGGTACGCGGCGCGGTGACGAGCCCGACCTTCGTGCTCGCCCGCACACACCCGAGCCTCGTCTGCGGCCCGCCGCTCGTGCACGTCGACGCCTACCGGCTGCAGGGCGCGATGGAACTCGACGACCTCGACATCGACTTCGAACACTCGGTCGTCGTGGTCGAATGGGGTCGCGGCCTGCTCGACGGCGTCACCGAATCCTGGCTCGACATCGAGATCGAGCGGCCGACGGGCGCATTGCAGACCGGGCCGGCGGGCGCGGCCGGCTCCGCCCGGGCATCCGCCGCACCCGGCCTGGACCTCGACGTCGACCTCGACGAGCCGCGCACCGTCACCATCACCGGGTTCGGCCCCCGCTGGGCCGCGTTCGAGGGCGCATGGCCCGGGGAATAGGCTGAACAGGTGCTTCTCGCCATCGATACCTCCGCCGGAACCAGCGTCGCGGTCGTCGACGGGGTCCGCGGCGTGCTCGCGGACATCGACACCGCAGACACCATGCGCCACGCGGAGGTGATCGGCAGACTCATCGCAGAGTGCCTCGACCGGGCGAACGTGCGGGTCGCCGACCTCACCGGTGTCGTCGGCGGCATGGGCCCTGGCCCATTCACCGGTCTCCGCGTCGGCATCGCCGCTGCCCGCGTCTTCGCTCTCGGCGCCGGCCTGCCCTTCCTCCCCGTGATCAGCCACGACGCCATCGCCCTGAGCCGCTTTCGGGCCGGCCACACCGGCGGCCTCGTCGTCGTGACCGACGCCCGCCGGCGCGAGGTGAACTGGTCGGCATACAGCGGGGCGGATGCCGCCGGCCTGCCCGTACGCCTCGCCGCGCCAGGGGTGGCGAAACCGGCCGTCCTGCTCGAGCCCGACTGGGTCTACGCGGGCCTGGTCCGCGCGGACGCCGTGACCGTTCCGGCCGCCGACCTCGGCAGGGTCGCTGAACTGCTGCTGGCCAACGACCGTGCCTTCGCGACCGACGCCGCCTTCTACCTGCGCTCGCCCGACGTCACCCTCTCCAACGGTCCGAAACGGGTGAGCTGAGTGACCTGGCAGCTGCGCCGCGCCCACGCGGGCGACCTCGACGGCATCATGGCCCTCGAGACCCGCCTCTTCGAGAACGACGCCTGGTCCGCGGAGGGCATGCTCCGGGACGTGACCGACCCGGACTGCTACTACCTCGTCGCGGTCCCGCCGGACGAACCCGACCGCATCGAGGCATACGCGGGGCTGCTCGCGCCGCGCGGGGCGCTCGAGGGCGACATCCAGACCATTGCCGTCACCGAGACGGCCCGCCGGCACGGTCTCGGCGCCACCCTCGTGCAGAGCCTCGTCACCGAGGCCCGCAAGCGAGGCATCCGCGAGGTGTTCCTCGAGGTCCGCGCCGACAACCCCGGCGCCCAGCGGGTCTACCTCCGGCTCGGCTTCGAGGAGATCGGTGTGCGCCGCGGCTACTACCAGCCGGACAACGTCGACGCGCTCGTGATGCGACTCGCAGTGCCGCCCGCGGAGGCGGCGCTCGCCGCGCCCGACCCGGTGCAGTCCCCGACCGACCCGACGGATGCCGCGGAGGCGACCGAATGAACCGCGACAACCCCCTGGTGCTCGGCATCGAAACCTCCTGTGACGAAACCGGCATCGGGATCGTCCGCGGAAGCCGGCTGCTCTCCAACACGATCGCCTCATCGATGGATGAGCACGCCCGGTACGGCGGCGTCGTACCCGAGGTCGCGGCGCGCGCCCACCTCGAGGAGCTCGTCCCGATGATCCGGGCGGCGACCGAGGACGCGGGCATCCGCCTCGAGGACGTCGACGCGATCGCCGTCACCTACGGCCCCGGCCTGTCCGGCGCGCTCATGGTCGGCGTCGGCGCCGCGAAAGCACTCGCGATCGCCCTCGGCAAGCCGATCTACGCGGTCAACCACCTCGTCGGCCACGTCGGTGCCGACGTACTCCAGACCGACGCCGATCCGGGCACGGAGCCCCTCGAATACCCGACGATCGCCCTCCTCGTCTCCGGAGGGCACACCTCGCTCCTCCTCGTGCGCGACCTCGTCTCCGACGTCGAACTGCTCGGCGAGACCATCGACGACGCGGCGGGGGAGGCCTTCGACAAGGTCGCCCGCATCCTCGGCCTGCCATACCCCGGCGGCCCGCAGATCGACCGCGTCGCGCTCGGCGGCGATCCGGCGTACATCCGCTTCCCCCGCGGCCTCAGCCATCACAAGGACATGGAACACCACCGCTACGATTTCTCCTTCTCCGGGCTGAAGACCTCGGTCGCCCGCTGGGTCGAGCAGACCCGCGACGCGGGGGAGACCGTGCCGCTCGCGGACGTCGCGGCGAGCTTCCGCGAGGCCGTCATCGACATCCTGCTCACCAAGGCCGTCGCCGCGTGCACCGACCTCGGTGTGCCGCGACTTCTCCTCGGCGGCGGGGTGATCGCGAACGCGCGGCTCCGCGAGCTCGCCGTCGAGCGAACGGATGCAGCAGGCATCGCCCTGCGCATCCCGCCGCTTTCGCTGTGCACCGACAACGGCGCCATGATCGCCGCGCTCGGCGCCCAGCTGATCATGGCGGGTCACGAGCCGTCCACCCTCGACTTCGGTGCGGATTCAACGCTCCCTGCTTCCGTCATCCAGGGCTAAAAACCGCGTCCCATCTCCGGTTCCTATGCATCCGCGATACGCTGGACGCAACAGACATGGCGCGTCATGGGCGTTGACACCCGTTCAATGAGGGTGCAACTATGGCACCGCCAGCTGATCGAAGCCCAAAGGAGCCGTTAGTCATGACCGACCCGAACCAGCCTCCGGTAACCCCGCCCCCGGTGAACCAGCCCCCGATCTACCAGGCGCCCGCCGCGCCCGAATACCAGGCACCCGCCGCGCCGGCGTACCAGGCACCTGCCGCCCCCGCGTATGGCGCACCGGACACGTACGGTCAGCAGCAGTACGGCCAGCAGCAGCAGCAGTACGGCCAGCCGCAGGCGTACGGCCAGCAGGCCTACGGCCAGCCCCTCGCCCAGGACAAGTACAACGTCCTCGCGATCGTGTCGCTCGTGTCGGCGTTCTTCGTCTCTCTCGCCGCGATCATCACCGGCCACATCGCCCTCAGCCAGATCAAGAAGACCGGAGAAAAGGGCCGCGGGCTCGCCATCGCCGGCCTCGTTCTCGGCTACCTGGGCATCGTCGCCGGCATCATCGGCGCGATCCTCTTCATCGTGCTGATCAGCACGGCCTCGACCAACGGGTACTCCAGCTACTGACCCACTGGATCGTCCCTGCCGGCCTGTCGTCACGACTGACCTGCCATCACCGTTGACCCGTCAATGAAGTGGAAAGGAACAGCTCATGAGTGATCTGAACGCCCCTGGTGCCTCGGGAATCCCTCCGGTTCCCGAGGTTCCGCAGGTGCCCGACGTGCCGCACGTGCCCGAGGTTCCCGAGGTCCCGCAGATTCCGCGCGGCGAGTCCACCGTGGCCGCTGCAGGGCTCCCCGGAACGCAGCCCGTGGCATCCGGCGGCGATGGGTTCGCCGGTCCGCCGTTCACGGATCCTCCGACCGCCGGTCCAGCGCCCGGCGGTCCTGCCTCCGCCGGACCGCCGTCGCCGCCGCCCGGTTACGGGTATCCGTACCCGCCCGCCCCGGGGACGCAGGCTTCGACCCGCCAGCCGCTGCTCAGCATCCTCTCGCTTGTCGCAGGTGTCGTCGGACTGCTGGGCCTCCCGATCGCCTTCATCCCCTTCGTCGGCGGGGTGCTCACCCTGCTGCTGCCGGCCGCGGCCATCGTGCTCGGGGCGCTCGGTCGCACGAAGGAACCGCGCGCACGTGCCCTGTGGCTCACCGGCCTGATCACGGGCATCGTCGGCGTCGCCCTTTCCCTGCTGAGCATCGTCGTCTGGATCATCGTCTTCGCAAGCATGCCGAGTACCTACTAATATCGCTGAGAGCCCGTTCCCCGGGCGAAGTGAACGGACCGGGAGGCCGCAGTGACGGATGCACGACGTCCCACCGCCGGTGACGACCTCCGCTTCGAACTGACGCGCCCGCCGGAAGAGGTCACCGGCGAACTCGACTACGCGTCGACCGTCACGGCTCCCACCGAATGGGTGCCGTACGTCTACACCGAGTCCGAGCTGCGCGCCCTTGCGCGCAGGCGCGCCCGCTCTCTCGCCTCCCTCTTCTTCGGCGCCGTCGGCCTCGCCGGCGCCGTCTTCGTGGTCTGGACCGCGCCGCTCTCGCTCGCGGCCGTCGTGCTCGCCGTCTGGGCGAGCCGCACCGAACGCGCGGCCGTCGCGATCTGGGCCTGGGGCCTCGGCACCGGTCTCGCGGGCCTCGTCATCGCCGCCGGCTGGATCGTGCTGATCAGCCAGGGCATCAGCCCCATCCCGCACTGAGCTCCCGGCGTTGAGTGCCCGGCGCTGGGTGCCCGGCGCTGAGTGCTCAGCGCGGCGGCTGCACCCGCTCCACGAGCAGAGCGAGCCTGTGGCCGCCCGCCCGGGTGAGCACGAGAGTGGCGGACTCGGACCCGTGCAGCTTCAGCCGGGTGCGCAGCACGGCCGGGTCAACGTCCACGCCGCGCTTCTTGATCTCGAGAGTCCCGATCCGACGCTCCTTGAGCGCGAGCCGGAGTTTCTTCTCGTCCACCGGCAGCGACTCGAGCACCCGGAACGCCGTCGCGAACGGGGTCTCGTGCAGCGACTCTGAGCTCAGGTATGCGATGCCCTCCCCGAGCATCAGCGCGTCCATGCTGCGGGCCAGGTCGCCGATCAGCCGCGCCCGGATCACGGCGCCATCCGGCTCATACAGGTAGCTCCCGGGCACGCCCGCCTCTCCGGGCACGGTCTCGACATCCGGACTGTCCGCGGCCGCGGTCAGCTCGTGCCGGCCGTCCCTGCCCAGGAGCAGGGCCGAACGGCGGATGCCCTCGCGAGCGAGAACGCCGAACCAGAGTCCCATCTCCACGAGCTTTCCGTCCACGGACACCCACTGCGCTTCCGCGGCGGCGGGAATGGCGTCACGGTCGTGACCCGGACCGAGCTTCACTCCGATCGGCATCCGCTCGCTCAGTCCGAAGACGAAGTCGAGGTTCGGCGAATAATCCTCCGGGCGGGTCAGCCGGGAGGTATTGCTGTGACCGGCCGTACGGCGGGCCGGGTCGAGCCAGGCAGCGTCGAAGCCGGTGAGGTCGAAGGTCTCCGCGTCGCCGTGCACGACGGCGGCATTGTCGAAGGGGGCGAGGTTGTAGCTCGCGACCGTGGCCGTGACCTCGTCCGTGTCCACGGCGGTCACCTGGATGTCGAGCGCGGCGAGGGCCATCGAGTCGCTGCCGATCCCGCTGCCGAGATCGGCGACCCGGTTCAGTCCGGCAGCGGCGAACCGGCCGGCGTGCAGCGCGGCGACGTTCAGGCGGGTGGCCTGTTCGAGACCGGCCTCAGTGAAGAGCATCCGCCCGGCGAAGTCGCCGAACTTGGCCACGGCCTTCGCCCGCAGCCGCGATTGGCCGAGCACCGCGGTCACGAGTCCCTGAGGATGGCCGGCCTTCCGCAGGTCGCTCACCAGCCGAACCACATCGGAGGCGTTGTCCCAGGGCGGAAGCGAGTCCAGCAGGCGCAGCCCCTCGGGGGACAACAGGTCAACAAGCTCGGAGCGTTCCATTGTCCAAACGATATCAAGCCATGGCCGCCGCGCCCGGAACGCCCGAGTCTGGCACTCACGTTGCGTGAGTGCCAGAAGCGCCCTAAACTCGCTGTTAGCACTCTCGCTGTGAGTCTGCCAACCAAGTCTTAGCTAAGAAAGAGGTCAACCGTGTCGGTCTCCATCAAGCCGCTCGAGGATCGCATCGTCATCAAGCAGGTCGACGCCGAGCAGACCACCGCATCAGGTCTGGTCATCCCTGACACTGCCAAGGAAAAGCCCCAGGAGGGCGAAGTTGTCGCCGTCGGCCCCGGCCGCATCGACGACAACGGCAACCGCATCCCGCTCGACATTGCCGTGGGCGACAAGGTCATCTACTCCAAGTACGGCGGAACCGAGGTCAAGTTCGGTGGCGACGACCTCCTCGTCCTCTCCGCACGCGACGTGCTCGCCGTCGTCGTCCGCTAGGGATTCGTTCCAGGCGCCACGCACGACCGCAGTACACGTACGAACAACACAAAATCCCGGATGGCCTGATCATCCGGGATTTTGTGTTGCCAGGTCCGCCCGAGCGCGGCCCGCACCACCCAACACGTCCAGGCAGGGCACGCCCGCGAAGGGGAATCGTTGTGAGCAGGACACGGAGCCAGTCGGCCGAACCGACCAGCGGACTCGCCTTCGCGATCTCCGCGTACGGCCTCTGGGGCCTGCTCCCGCTCTTCTTCCTGCTGCTGCACCCGACGGGACCCTTCGAGGTCGTGGCCTGGCGCGTGCTCTTCTCCCTGGTCTTCTGCCTCGCCCTGATCACCGTCACCCGTGGCTGGCCCGCCCTGCTCATAGTCCTCCGCCGCCCGAAGACGGTCTGGGTGATGGGCCTGGCCGGCCTCCTGATCTTCGTCAACTGGCAGACCTACGTCTTCGCGACGCTGACCGGGCACGTGGTCGAGGCCGCCCTGGGCTACTTCATGAACCCGATCGTCACGGTGCTGCTGGGCGTCTTCGTTCTGCACGAGCGGTTGCGGCGCATCCAGTGGATCGCGGTCGCGATCAGCGCGGCCGCTGTGCTCGTGCTGACGCTCGGCTACGGGGCACTCCCGTGGATCTCGCTCGTCCTCGCCCTGTCCTTCGGGTTCTACGGGCTGATCAAGAAGAACGTCGGACCCGGCGTCGGCGCGCTCACCGGCCTCACCCTCGAGACCGCCTGGCTGATGCCGATCGCGGTCGCGGAACTCCTCATCGTGGGCGCCGTCACCGGGCTCACCTTCGGCACCGTGTCGCCGTGGCACACCGTCGGCCTCGTCTCAACGGGCGTCGTGACGGCCGTCCCGCTGCTGTTCTTCGCAGCCGCCGCCCGCCGCCTGCCGCTCAGCCTGCTCGGCCTCGTGCAGTTCGTCGCACCGGTGCTGCAGTTCCTCGTCGGGGTCTTCATCCTCGGCGAGCCGATGCCGCCGGAGCGCTGGGTCGGCTTCGGGCTCGTCTGGGTCGCGCTCGTGATCCTCACGGCCGACATGGTCGTCACCGGACGCGCCCCGCGGCGAGCATCCCCCGAACCCCTCTGACCGGCGATACGCTCGAAGCATCCCACCTGTGAAAGGACCACGGATGCCCTTTCCAGCTCTGAACGTCACCTCGCGACCCCGGGGGCTCACGTCTGCCGGTCTCGCGCTCACCGTCGTCGCCGCCGCGCTGCTGCTTTCCGGGTGCACCGCAGGGGACGCCCCCGTCGTCGTGACCAGCACTCCGACCGTCGCCGCGACGGTCGCGCCGACCGGCGACGGCACGCTCCTGATCGGCACGCTGTTCCCGATGACCGGGGAAGCGGGAGCCGCAGTGACCGGCGCCGCTCAGGTCGCCGGCACCGAGCTGGCCGCCCGCGAGATCCTTGAGCAGGCCGTGCCCGGCACTCTGCCGATCCAGCTCGTGCATCGGAACTCGACGGGGAACGTCGCGGCCGCGGTTGCCGACCTGGTGGCGCGACACGTTGACCTCGTTCTCTGGGACGCGACGAGTGCGGTGCCCGCTGATGTCACGGCATCCGTCGCCGCAGCGGGCATCGCCCTGCTGCCTCTGAACGACTTCACGAACGGCGGCACTCCGCTCGCAGCAGACGAGGCCTTCGCAGTGCGCCTGCGCACCTCGGACCCCGGGCTCGCCGACACCGCCGGAGGCGGGGAAGCCTTCGACGGGGTGGTGCTCGCGGCCCTCGCCGCGAGGGAGGCAGGCGACGACGGCGGGCCCTCGATCGCCCCGGCGCTCGACCGGGTCAGCCACGGCGACGCGGTGTGCGCATCCTGGGCATCCTGCATCACCGCCCTCGGTGAGAAGAAGCAGATCGCATACCAGGGCGTGACCGGGCGACGCTCCTAGTACAGCACCTCGTCCGACGGCGTCCCCCAGAGCAGGTGCCGGTGGTGTCACGAATCGCTAACGATGTTCTCTTTGCGCGGCAAGAAAACATCCTCGAAACAAAGTGATCCTAGGTTGGAGCCTAATAACGCGAGTGGGCCTCACCCGGAGGCGTACTTACGCGTGCAAGATGAAAGGGTACCCAGGATGATTAAATCCAAGCACGCCCTCCGGACCGCCATCGTGGCGGGAGCAGGCGTCATCGCCGTCATGCTCTCCGGTTGTGCATCCGGCGGCGGTTCAACCGCTACCACGACCTCGGCTGCGGCCGCGTCCTCGTACACCGACGCAGCTTGTGCGAGCGGAGCGTCCACGGACAAGTCGCTGGTCGTCGGCTCGATCCTCCCGATCACCGGTAGCCTCGCCTATCTCAACCCGCCGGAACTCGCCGGCGTCGGCCTCGCCGTCTCCGACATCAACGCCGCCGGCGGCGTCGACGGCAAGGACGCCTGCGTCCTGGCCACCGACTCCGGTGACAGCACGGACCTGACGATCTCGACCGCGTCCGCCCAGAAGCTCATCGCGGCTAAGGTCTCCGTCGCGATCGGCGCCGCGTCCTCGAGCGTTTCGCTCAACGTCGTCGACTCCTTCGCCTCCGCCAAGATCGTCCAGATCTCCCCGGCCAACACCTCGGCCAAGCTCAGCGGCTACGGTCCGTTCTACTTCCGTACCGCACCGCCGGACTCGGTCCAGGGTTCCGCGCTCGGCCAGCTCATCACGGGTGACGGCAACGCCAAGGTCGCCTTCCTCGTCTTCAACGACTCCTACGGCACCGGCCTCCGCGACTTCACGCAGGCCAGCGTCGAAGCCTCCGGCGGAACCGTCGTCTATGGCGGCAAGGGCAACGGCCAGGAATTCCCCCCCGGCCAGACCACGTTCTCGTCCGAGGTGACCGCTGCGAAGGCGACCAACCCTGACGCGATCGTCATCCTCGCCTTCGACGAGACCAAGTCGATCATCCCCGAGCTCAAGGCCCAGGGCGTCGACCTCTCCAAGGTCTACCTGTCCGACGGCAACACCGCCGACTACAGCAAGGACTTCGAAGCCGGCACGCTGACCAGCGCACAGGGCACGATCCCCGGCGCATACCCGGCTGATGACTTCAAGGCCAAGCTCGTCTCCTGGTACAAGGACACCCAGAACGCAGCTCTCGGAGACTTCTCCTACGCTCCTGAGGCCTACGACGCGACCACCCTCTCCGCCCTCGCGGCGCTGAAGGCCAAGTCCACCGTCTCCGCCGACATCCAGGCGCAGCTCGCGGCCGTTTCCGGCGCGAGTGGCAAGGGCACCAAGTGCAAGAGCTACGCCGAGTGTGCACCGCTCGTCACCGCCGGAACGGACATCCAGTACGTCGGACAGTCCGGCGTCGGCCCGTTCAACTCGCACAACGAGCCGTCGAGCGCCTTCATCGGCATCTACAAGTTCGACAAGGACAACAAGCCGGTCTGGCAGTCCGCCATCGAAGGACAGACCTCCTACTAGCAGGAGAGTGCTGATCGTCGGCTGAGGCCGGACGAACACAGGGAGCGGGGTCGGGCGAAAGCCCGGCCCCGCTCTTTCGTGCGCCCGCCCCCGCGCCTCCCCGCCCCGCGCCTCCCCGCCCCGCGCCTCCCCGCCCCCGCGCCTCGCCGTGCTCGCCAGCATCCGATCTTTCGCTGAGGTGTCGCAGATCGACGTTCGCCGACCCCGTGAACCTCGATGTGCGACCCCTCAGCGAGGTTTCCAGCCGCACCGGCGCCGGTTTCGGCAGCCCGCGCCCGCCGTTGCGGGAGCGCCTGAGCAGACGGGCGCAGCGGCGGATGTCGCCGGGGACGCGAAAAGGCCCGTGCCTGCCCCCAGGGGGCTGGCACGGGCCTCTCGGCGGTGCGGGCGGGTCAGGCGATGCTGACGGGCTTCTCGTCCTTCTCAGCGTCGACGTCCTTGGCGAGGGTGCCGAGGTAGAGCTCGATGACCTTGGGGTCGTCGGCGAGCTCGCGGCCGGTGCCTGTGTAGGCATTGCGGCCCTGATCGAGCACGTACCCGCGGTCGCAGATCTGCAGGCAGCGGCGCGCGTTCTGCTCGACCATCACGATCGTGACGCCGGTCTTGTTGATGCGGCGGGTGCGGATGAAGGTCTCGTCCTGACGCACCGGGGAGAGGCCGGCGGACGGCTCGTCGAGGAGCAGTACGGACGGGTCCATCATGAGCGCACGCGCCATCGCGACCGACTGGCGTTCGCCGCCGGAGAGCGAACCGGCGCGCTGGTTGCGGCGGTCGGCGAGGGCGGGGAACAGGTCGAAGATCGCGTCGAGACGCTCGACGAGCAGCTTGGGCCGCAGGTACAGGCCCATCTGCAGGTTCTCCTCGATCGTGAGGGAGGGGAACACGTTGTTGTTCTGGGGGACGAAGCCGACGCCGGCCTGCACGAGGCGGTTCGCCTTGAAACCGGTGATGTCTTCGCCCTTGAGCGTGACGTTACCGCTGCGGACGGACACCAGTCCGAACAGTGCCTTGAGCAGCGTGGACTTGCCCGCGCCGTTCGGGCCGATGATTCCGATGAGCTCACCGGGGTAGACATCCAGGTTGCAGCCGTTGAGGATATTGACCCCGGGAACATAGCCGGCGACGAGATCCGTCGCCTGCAGGACCGGAGCGGGAGAGCCTGTGGGTACAACCATGACTACGCGTCGCCTTCCGTGCGGTTTTCGAGTTCGACCTCTTTGGCCAGTTCCTCCGCGACTTCGTCCGTGAGGAGCGAGTCGTCGCCGAGGTCGGTGTCGTGGTGCGCGCCGAGGTAGGCGTCGATCACGGCCTGGTCGTCCATGACGGTGGCCGACGGACCCTCCGCAACGACCTTGCCCTCGGCCATCACGACGACCCAGTCGGAGATGTGCCGCACCATGTGCATGTCGTGCTCGACGAACAGGACGGTCATGCCCTCGTCGCGGAGAGACTTGATGTGCCCGAGCAGCGACTGGGTGAGTGCGGGGTTGACCCCGGCCATCGGCTCGTCGAGCATGATCATGGTCGGTTCGCTCATGAGCGCCCGCGCCATCTCCAGGAGCTTCTTCTGGCCGCCGGAGAGGCTGCCGGCCATGTCGTTCTTCTTCTCGAGCAGCTTGAACCGCTGCAGGAGGTCCTCGGCCTGCGCCGTGATCTCCCGTTCGCGCGCAGCCCAGAGCGGCTTGATCACCGCGGCGAAGAGGTTTTCGCCTGGCTGGTCCTTCGCGCCGAGGAGCATGTTCTCGAGCACGGTGAGCCTGCTGAGCGCCTTCGTGAGCTGGAAGGTGCGCACCATGCCGCGCTGGGCGACCTTCGCCGCACCCATGTTGTTGACCGAACGCCCGTTGAACATCGAGCGGGCTGCCTGGTCGGACTTCGGGCCGCCGATGAGGCGCGGAGCGGAGCTCGGCTTGTCGAAGCCCGTGATCAGGTTGAAGAACGTGGTCTTGCCCGCGCCGTTCGGGCCGATCAGGGCCGTGATGATTCCGCGCTGTACCTCGAGGTGCGGCACGTTGACGGCGGTCATGCCGCCGAACTGCCGCACGATGTTGTCGACGACCAGGATCGGGTCTGGCTTGGGGACGCCGGGAAGGGGGGAGACGGCGGCGACGCTCGCGGTTGCGGCTGCCGCAGCGGCTGTCGGGGCGACGGTGACTCCGAGATCAGTTGACATTGAAGCTCAGCTCCTTCTTGTTACCGAGTACACCCTGGGGTCTGAAGATGACCACGAGCATGAGCACCACACCGATCAGGATCCAGGAGAACTGTTCGGCCTGCTGGCCGTTCATGATGCTGTCCGGCACGAACTGGCCGGCGACACCCTGCACGAACAGGCGCAGGGCGAAGAAGATGATCGAGCCGAGCACGGGCCCGAACACGGTCGCGGCGCCGCCGAGCAACAGTGCTGTCCACACGAAGAACGTCATCGATCGTCCCATGCTGTCCGCCTGAACGGATGCCGGCAGCACGTAGATGATGCCGCCGAGCGCTCCGATGGTGCCGCCGAGGATGAGCGCCTGCATCTTGTAGCTGTAGACGTTCTTGCCGAGGCTGCGGATCGCATCCTCGTCTTCCCGGATGCCGCGGAGTACGCGACCCCACGGGCTGCGCATCAGCAGGAACACGAAGAGGCAGAGGATCCCGACGATGGACCACGCGACCAGGCGGATCCACCAGCCGTTGGAGCCGGTGTTGTCGTAGGTGAACGGGCCGAGGGTGGTCTGGCCGTCGCCGAGGAAGGAGAGGTCGGTGAACGGGCCTCGGTAGCTCTGGCCGGTGAGACCGTTCGAGCCGCCGGTGATGTCGGTGAGGAGCGACGAGCGCCCGATCATCCGCACGATCTCTGCGGCCGAGATCGTGACGATCGCGAGGTAGTCACCGCGCAGCTTCAGCGTCGGAACGCCGAGGATGAGTGCGAAGACCGCCGCGGCGACGAGTGCGATCAGTACGGCGGGGAACAGCGGGATCCCGGCGACGATGGAGATGGCGAAGGCGTATGCGCCGACGAGCATGAATCCGGCCTGGCCCATGTTGAGCAGGCCGGTGTAGCCGAAGTGGATGTTGAGTCCGATGGCTGCGATGGCGAGTGCCGCCGTCGATGGCGAGAAGGCGGAGGCGGCAATCGCCGTCAGGGTCGTCAGAAATTCATTCACGGTCTTGTCCTTCCTAACCGATGCGCTCTCGGCGCCCGAAAATGCCTTGTGGCCTGACGAGCAGGACGAGGATGAGAATGAGCAGTGCCGTGGCGTACTTGAAGTCGCCGGGGAGCACGAGGTTCGTGAGCTCGACGACCATGCCGATGATCATCGCGCCGGCGAGGGCGCCGAACGCGGTGCCGAGGCCGCCGAGGGTGACCGCGGCGAACATCAGCAGCAGCAGCTGCAGGCCGGTCTGCCAGTTCACGCCATTGAGCACGAGGCCGAGCATGACGCCGGCGAGACCGGCGAGTCCGGCGGAGGCCGTCCAGACCAGGCGGATGATGGCGTCGACGTCGATCCCGGAGGCCGCGGCGAGCGAGGGGTTGTCCGAAACAGCGCGGGTGGCCCGGCCGATCCGGGACCGGAGCAGGAACAGCCCGACGAGGATGATGACCGCAACGGCGATGCCCATCGCCCAGAGCGACTGAACCGAGAGGGTGATCGGGCCGATTTCGACGGTGACCGGGTTGGCCTTGTCGATCCGGACGGTCTTGGCCCCGATGAAGAACTGGAACGCGTACTGCAGCGCGATCGAGAGGCCGATGGTCACGATCATCAGCTGGGTGTTCGGCAGGCCGCGCTTGCGCAGTGGCTTCCAGATCAGCGCGTCCTGGAAGTACCCGGTCGCCGCGCAGACCGCGACGGTGAGGAAGGCGGCGAGGAAGAGGTTGAGACCGAGCTGGTTGGCGAGCACGAATGCCAGCAGGCCGCCGAGGGTCACCTGCTCGCCGTGGGCGAAGTTGCTCAGCCCGGTCGTCCCGTAGATCAGCGAGAGGCCGACGGAGGCGAGGGCGAGCAGCAACCCGAGGCGGATGCCCGACGCGGCCTGCTGGAGGAAGCGCTCCCACGTGACGGAGCCGGTCGTCGCGGAGTCACCCGTCGACGGGGCAGAGGTCGAGAGGCCGGTGCTTTCCCCGCTGACCAGCTTGAAGATGGTGCCGGCGTTGCGACCCAGGCCGCCATTGACGGTTGCCGGGTTGGCGATGCTCGGGTCGAGGGTGTTCCCGCTCGGCAGGCTCGTGGTGTCGAGGGTGACGGTCGAGGGGCCTGCGACCGTGATGGCCACGCCCCACTTGCCCGCGGCATCCGTCACGAGGTTCTCGGTCGTGTCACCGTTCGTGACCGTGAGCCTCACGCCGACGGCGGGGTCGCCGTTGCCCTGTTTGATCGTGCCCTGGATACAGCCTGTGGTGGCATTGGCCACACACGCCGTAGTCGGGACGGCCGTCGCCGCGGAAGCACTCGTCGCGCCGAGGCCCATCAGGCCCAGACTGGCGACTCCGATGAGCAGGAGACCGGCGAGCATCCGCCGGGACGACAGGAGGCCTGCCGTACGTGTTCGCTGCATGAATGGTGTCAAAACGTAACCTCCGTGAACGGGCGGGGCCTCGGGGTGGTCGAGGGGAAAAAACTCGGGTGAACCGGCCCCTGCCAACTTCTTCGTCGACAGTACGTCCCGATTATGTCGCAAATGTTTCGGAGTGGTCCTCGGAATCGTTTCCGTCCTCAAGGAATGCGCACGCGGAGAAGTCGCTTAACATTGGGGAACCGGTCGTTTCCACGAATTCCCGGACTCTTCTGTTATTTCTCTGCACCAGCAAAAAGGGGTTTCATGGATCAGCCAGATCCGTTCGGTTTCACCGGGCTTACCTACGACGACGTCCTGCTCCTGCCAGGACACACCGACGTCATTCCCAGTGAAGCAGTGACAATGTCGCGGTTGACCCGGAGAATCAGCGTCGCGACGCCCCTGCTTTCGAGCGCCATGGACACGGTCACCGAGACCAGGATGGCCATCGCCATGGCCCGCGAAGGGGGGCTCGGTGTCCTGCACCGCAACCTGTCGATCGCGGACCAGGCCGAACAGGTCGATCTCGTCAAACGCAGCGAATCCGGGATGATTACCAATCCGGTAACAACTTCGCCGGAGGCCACCGTCGCGGACGTCGACGCCCTCTGCCGGCAGTTCCGGATCAGCGGACTCCCCGTCGTCGATGGAGACGGCGTGCTCGTCGGCATCATCACGAACCGCGATATGCGCTTCGTCACGGCCACCCAGAAGCACACGATGCGGGTGCGCGAGGTGATGACGCGGATGCCGCTCATCACCGGCAAGGTCGGCATGGCGCCGATGGACGCGGTGGCCATCTTCGCCACCCACAAGATCGAGAAGCTTCCCCTCGTCGACGACGCCGGCCGGCTCACCGGCCTGATCACCGTCAAGGACTTCGACAAGAGCGAGGAATACCCGCACGCGACGAAGGACGACGCCGGCCGGCTGCGCGTCGGCGCGGCCATCGGCTTCTTCGGCGACGCGTGGCAGCGCGCGACCGCGCTGCTCGACGCGGGGGTCGACGTGCTCGTCGTCGACACCGCCAACGGCGACAGCGCCGGCGTGCTCGAGATCATCCGCCGGCTCAAGACCGACCCGGCCTTCGCGGCCGTTGATGTCATCGGCGGCAACGTCGCCACCAGGAGCGGCGCCCAGGCGCTCATCGACGCGGGCGCGGACGCGATCAAGGTCGGCGTCGGCCCGGGCTCCATCTGCACGACCCGCATCGTCGCAGGCGTCGGCGTCCCCCAGATCACGGCGGTCTACCAGGCCTCCCTCGCCGCGCGTGAGACCGGGATCCCGGTCATCGCCGACGGCGGACTGCAGTACTCCGGTGACATCGCCAAGGCGCTCGTCGCCGGCGCGGACACCGTCATGCTCGGCTCGCTCCTCGCCGGCTGCGACGAGAGCCCGGGAGAGCTCGTTTTCGTCAACGGCAAGCAGTTCAAGACCTACCGCGGCATGGGCTCGCTCGGCGCGCTGCAGACCCGCGGTAACAAGACCTCCTATTCGAAGGACCGCTACTTCCAGTCGGACGTCCCCTCCGACGACAAGCTCATCCCCGAGGGCATCGAGGGGCAGGTTCCGTACCGCGGTCCGGTATCCGCCGTCGCGTACCAGCTCATCGGCGGCCTCCGCCAGTCGATGTTCTACGTCGGCGCGCGCACGATCGACGAGCTCAAGCAGAAGGGCAAGTTCGTGCGGATCACCTCCGCCGGGCTCAAGGAATCGCACCCGCACGACGTGCAGATCGTGGTCGAGGCCCCGAACTACCGTCGCTGACCGGGTCGCGCCGGCACACCCAGCCGGGTGCCGGTGCGGCTCAGGTCGCCGCGGCGATCCGCGAGACGGCCTCGCTGAGCACCTCGGGTGAGCAGCCGAAGTTGAGCCGGGCGAAACCGGCGCCCGGAGTGCCGAAGAGCAACCCGGGGAGCAGCGCGACCTTCGCCCGCTCGAGGGCGACCGCTGCCGGATCATCGCCCCAGCCGAGCGAGCGCAGGTCCAGCCAGGCCAGATAGCCCGCGCGCGGCTGCTCGTAGCCGACCCCGCCGAGATGCGCGTCGAGGAGCCCGGCCAGCAGTCCCCGGTTCGCCTGGAGCGCGGCGAGCGCGCCGTCGAGCCACGGGCCGCCGTCACGGAACGCCGTGGTGCTCGCGAGCAGCCCGAGGTGGCCGGTGCGCTCGCGGATGCCGGGCGGCAGGGCGGAGGTGAGCAGGCGCATCCGTTCGGAGGCGGTGACGATGAGAGCGCAGGTGAGCCCGGCGAGGTTCCAGGCCGTGCTCGCGCTCGTGACGCAGACGCCGTGCTGGGCCGCGGCAGGGGATACCGTGAGGTACGGGGTGAAACTCTCGGCGCTGTAGGCGAGCGGTGCGTTCACCTCGTCGCTGACCACGAAGGCCCCGTACCGGTCGGCGAGTTCGGCGAGGGCCGTGAGGTCCTCGATGCCGTGCGGGTGGCCGAGCGGGTTCTGCGGATTGCAGAGCAGTACGGCGCGGGCGCCCCGGCGGAGCGCGGCTTCGAGGCCGTCGAGGTCGAGCGTCCAGCCGGTCTGGCCGTGCAGGAGCGGCACGTCGACGACCCGGCCGCCCGCCTCGGGCACGAGGTCGAAGAACGGCGGGTAGACCGGGGGAGTGATCACGACCTCGTCCCCCGGCTCGAGGATCATCCGCAGCACCTCGACGACGGCCGAACCCACTTCGTTGGTCGCGACCACCTGCCCGGGGTCGACCGGCCAGCCCCAGCGGCGGGCGGCGAAGCCGGCGAACGCCTGGGCGAGCGGCTCAGCGGATACCGCGTAGCCGGTGTCGCTCCGGCGCACGGCCTCGAACAGGGCGTCCCTGATCGGCTCGGCGAGCGGGTAATCGAGTTCGGCGACGAAAAGGGGCAGCACGTCGTCGGGAAAAGCCCGCCACTTGAGGCTCGTGCGTTCGCGCAGCAGGGACAACGGTTCGGCTTCAACGTCCATGACAGCAGCTTGCACCTCCTGTGCCGTAGGCGCACCCGTTGATTGCCTCGCTGAGGTGTCGCATATCGAGGTTCGCGGGCGCCACGAACGTCGATCTGCGACACCTCACGAAAGCGGGGGCGCGCGGGGGCGCGCGGGTCAGGGGACGGTCGCGGTGCCGCTCGCGGTGGCGCTGTTGCCGCCGAAGTCGGTCACGGTCAGGTCGACCCGCAACCGGCTGCCCGAGGGGAGCCTGGCGAAGGCGTAGTGCAGGGCAGGGAGGTCGGCGTAGAGGCCGTAGTCGCTCGTGCCGACCCAGCTCTCGGTGCCGTCGCCCTGCACGTTGAGCCGCTCGGGCACGATGATGCCGTCCGGGTCCGCGGTGAGCTCGCCGTAGCTGCCGAGCTTGTCGTCGTAGGCGAAGTAGGTCTCGTTGAGGATGTCTCCGCTCGTGCCGTCGAGGGTGAGGCTCAGGAGCACGTCCTGGTAGGTCTCTCCCGCGACGTCACCGGGAGAGTAGTACGCCATCGGCACGTCGATCGTGACGGAGCCGGACCCCGACGTGGCAGTGCCCGTGTCGTCTCCGAGCTGCGCGTACGCGGGCGTCGTGTCGGTGCCGTCGGCCAGGGTGAGCTGGGTGAGGTCGTACCCGCCATGCACCAGGCCAGACCCGCCCGCGTCCACCGTCGCCGGCCGCTCGCCGAGGTAGGTGACCGAGCCGTCTGCCTCGATGAGGCCGTACCGGACGGATGCGCTCGCCGCGTTCCCGAGCCCGGCCGGGTCGAGCGCGGCGCTGATGCTCAGTCCGTCCGCGCCGAAGGAGACCTCGGCGTCACCCCCGGTGAACCGGGTCTTCTGGTCGCCGGGGATCGCACCGCCGGCGGCGTAATAAGAGGTCAGGAAGTCGAGCCAGCCACCTGCGGTGCCGAGTGCACGGTAGTCCTCTGCGAAATAGGCCTTCTGGGGCGGGAAGTAGATCGACAGACCGGTGGCGCCCGCGGTGGACTGGCCGTCGACCTTGTCGACCACCGCCGAACTGATCGCCCGTACGAGCGCATCGGCAGCGTCGGCTTCCGCGGTGTCGCCCTGCCCGATCTCGCCGGCGAGGAGGCCGAGGTCGGTCATGAACGAGTCCTCGGCCGGATCGGGGCTGCGCCCGAAGCCGAGGGTGCTCGCGAGGGTTCGGCCCACGACGGGAGCGAGACCGGCCCCGCGCCCGACCAGGCTGCTGCTGAACGAGGCGAGGGCGGCATCCACCGCCGGCAGCTTGCCGAGGTCGATCAGGGACAGGGTGATCTCGGCCGCGTCGCCCTCGGTTTCGGCCTGGGAGGAGAACCCCTGGATCAGCGCGGAGCCGAGCTCGTCGACGGTGGCGCCCGCGGCGGCCGTCTCGAGGGCCGTGTAGTTCCAGCCGTGACCCGGCTCGAGCTCCTGGGAGGCGAGCAGGCGATCCGCGCGCGGGGCCAGGGTGCTTGCGACCTCGTAGGTCGCCATCAGGCAGGCGTCGAAGCCGAGCAGGTCGAGCTTCGCCACACCGGCCGCGCTCAGGCCGCTGCCGATGGCGTCGTTCAGTTCGGCGAGGCTCAGCGAATCTCCGTCGGCGGACTCGTCACCGCCGACGCCCGGCCAGGATGCGCCGTGATCGGAGATGATCACGGCGTAGTGCTCCGCGGGGTACGCGCTGATGCCGCGGGTGATGAAGTCGGAGAGCACGGCGGGGTCGCCGGTGTCCACGGGGCCGAGGTCGTCCATCACCTCTGCGCCGCCGGGCAGGACGTGCAGGAGCTTCCCGCCGGCCCAGTCGGGCTGGCCGAGCACGGGTTCTGCACTGTAGTCCGCCGAACGGTCGACGAGGGCGACGAGATTGAGGCCGTCGTGCGAGCCGACCTCGCCCATCTCGCCGAGGTCGGCCATCATGAACGGCTCGAGGTCGGTGTCGGCGATCGAGTAGGTGAGAACGGTCCAGCTGCCGGCGGCCGGGCCGTCGCCGCTGTCCGGCTCGACCGGGCTGCCCGTCGTGCACGCGGCGAGACTGACGACCAGGGCCAGTGCGGCCAGCGCCGCGACGGTCCTGCGTGTCACTCCTGCAGATTGTGCCGTTCGCACAGCTTGCCCCGCTACAGGCCGACGTAGGGGATCATCGCGGTCAGCGCGGCAGCGGCGAGGAAGATCACCACGCCGGTCGACATCAGCACGAGCTGCACCTTGAACTGGCGCACGAGGGCGGCGATGCCGAGCAGGAACAGCGAGATGGACATCAGCACGGTGTTGAGGGTGAGCCGGTCACTGAGGCTGTTGTACTCGTCGCCCTGGCTGATCGTCGCGACCGACTTCGCCTGCGTCTCGGAGTAGCCGCCGAAGAGGGTGCTCTGGTATTCCTCGTCGTCGAGCGGGCTGTGGTACACCGTGGCGTCGGCGGTGTTCTCGGCGTCGGCCCGGGCGATGGCCGCGGCGAAGTCCGTCGAGACGGCCTGGAAGGTCAGGGTGTCGTACTTGCCCGTCGCGTCGGCGGCGATCGCCGCATCCGTGCTGTCCTTCTCGATGTCGAGCTCGGCGAGGCGGTTCCAGACCTGGGTGTCCTCGAGGAATTGCTGGTTGGCCTCGAGATAGAGCGACTCCGCCTCGGTGGACTGCGTCGAACCCTTGGTGTACGCCCCGGCCATCTGGCTGTCGTAGAGCGCCGCCTGGAAGGAGGCATAGGCCGTTGCGATGGAGACGAGGCCGAGGAGGACCGCGATCACGAGCTCCAGGTTGCTGAACATCAGGTTGAGGCGAGGCTTCGCGGACTCGGTGGGCTTTTCGGACGACATCGGGTGCTCCTGGTGCATCGGGCAGGTTTGCGGGCCTCACCTGCGGGATTTGCGCCAGCCTAGCGGTTCATACCCTCCGGTTACGGGCTGCGCCTAAGCTGGGGGTATGGAAATCGAGATCGGCCGCTCCAAGCGCGCTCGCCGCGCGTACGCCTTTGACGACATCGCGGTTGTGCCCAGTCGGCGCACCCGCGATCCCGAAGACGTGAATGTCAGCTGGACGATCGACGCGTATGAATTCGCGATCCCGTTCCTCGCAGCCCCGATGGACTCCGTAGTCTCCCCGACGACGGCGATCATGATGGGCCAGCTCGGCGGCATCGGCGTGCTCGACCTCGAGGGCCTCTGGACCCGCTACGACGACCCGGAACCGCTCCTCGCCGAGATCCGCGAACTTCCGGCCGACCGGGCGACCGCACGCATGCAGGAGATGTACTCCGAACCGATCAAGCCGGCCCTCGTCACCGAGCGGCTCGCCCAGATCCGCGCCGCCGGGGTCACCGTCGCCGGAGCGCTCTCCCCGCAGCGCACCCAGGAACTCTACGAAACCGTCGTCGCCGCAGGCGTCGACCTCTTCGTCATCCGCGGCACCACGGTGTCCGCCGAGCACGTCTCGCTCAACCAGGAGCCGCTCAACCTCAAGAAGTTCATCTACGAGCTCGACGTACCCGTCATCGTCGGCGGTGCGGCCACATACACGGCGGCCCTGCACCTGATGCGCACCGGCGCTGCCGGCGTGCTCGTCGGCTTCGGCGGCGGCGCGGCGTCGACCACCCGGGCCTCGCTCGGCATCCACGCCCCGATGGCCACGGCCGTCGCCGACGTCGCCGGCGCTCGCCGCGACTACCTCGACGAATCCGGCGGACGCTACGTGCACGTCATCGCCGACGGCGGCCTGAGCACCTCCGGTGACATCGTCAAGGCGCTCGCCTGCGGCGCGGACGCCGTCATGCTCGGCACCACCCTGGCCAGGGCGACGGATGCCCCCGGCGGCGGATTCCACTGGGGCGCCGAGGTGCACCACCCGCAGCTGCCCCGCGGCAAGCGGGTCGAGGTCGGCACCGTCGCCCCGCTCGAGACCATCCTGTACGGCCCGACGCCGATCGCCGACGGCACCGCCAACCTCGTCGGCGCCCTGCGCCGGTCGATGGCGACCACCGGTTATTCGACCCTCAAGGAATTCCAGCGCGTCGAGGTGGTTGTCGCGCCGTACCGAACGAACTAGCGTCGAGGTACGCACCACCACCTCGATGGGAGTACGCACATGGCAACAGGGAATTCGGTCACGCGGTCGAACAAGCTGGGACCGGCGGAACGCGCCGCGGCCATTGAGAGGCTGAAATCCAAGGAGGTCGACATCCTCGTCGTCGGCGGCGGGATCGTCGGCGCGGGCAGCGCCCTCGACGCCGTCACCCGCGGACTGAGCGTCGGCATTCTCGAGGCGCGAGACTGGGCCAGCGGAACGTCGAGCCGGTCGTCCAAGCTCGTGCACGGCGGCATCCGCTATCTCGAGCAGCTCGATTTCCGCCTCGTTCGGGAAGCGCTCACGGAGCGCGGACTGCTCCTGCAGCGGATCGCCCCGCACCTGGTCAAGCCCGTGCGCTTCCTGTACCCGTTGAAGAAGCGGGTCACCGAGCGCTTCTATGTGGGTGCGGGCATGCTGCTCTACGACATCTTCTCGTACACCGGTGGCCGGCCGCCCGGCGTCCCTCACCACCGGCACCTGTCCAAGCGCCAGGTGATGGGCATGATCCCGAGCCTCGACGCCGACGCGACGGTCGGCGGTATCACCTACTACGACGCGCAGGTCGATGACGCCCTGTACACGGCGTCGCTCGTGCGCACCGCCTCGTTCTACGGCGCCCACGCGGCGAGCCGGGTGCGGGTCGAGGGCTTCATCAAGGTCGGCGAGCGGGTCGTGGGCGTGCGCGCGCACGACCTCGAGACCGGCGAACGCTTCGAGGTGCGCGCGAAGCAGGTCGTCAACGCGACAGGCGTCTGGACCGACGACACCCAGCGGATGGTCGGCGAACGCGGCACCTTCAAGGTGCGCGCGAGCAAGGGCATCCACCTCGTCGTGCCGCGTGACCGGTTCCAGTCGGCGATGGGGCTGCTGCTGCGCACGGAGAAGAGCGTGCTCTTCGTGATCCCGTGGGGCAGGCACTGGCTCATCGGCACCACCGACACCGACTGGCACCTCGACAAGGCGCACCCCGCGGCGACGGCCGCCGACATCGACTACCTGCTCGAGCACGTCAATTCGGTGCTGCGGGTGCCGCTGACCCGCGAGGACGTCGAGGGCGTCTACGCAGGTCTCCGGCCGCTGCTCGCCGGGGAGTCGGAGCAGACCTCGAAACTGTCCCGCGAACACCTGGTCGGGCACTCCGTTCCCGGTCTCGTCGTGATCGCCGGCGGCAAGTGGACCACATACCGGATCATGGCGAAGGACGCCATCGACGCGGCCGTTGACGCCCTCGACGGGAAGATCGCCCCGTCAACGACGCACGAGATCCCGCTGCTCGGTGCGGAGGGGTACAAGGCCGCGTGGAACAAGCGCACCCGCATCGCGACGGCATTCGGGCTGCACACCGTGCGGGTCGAGCACCTGCTCAACCGGTACGGTACCCTCACCGACGAGCTGCTCGACCTCATCCGGGAGAGCCCTGAGCTGATCGAGCCGCTCCCGGGAGCCGACGACTACATCCAGGCCGAGGTCGTGTACGCGGCCGGCCACCTGGGCGCCCTCCACCTCGAGGACGTCCTGGCCCGGCGCACCCGCATCTCGATCGAGGCCTGGGATCGCGGGGTCTCCGCGGCGCCGGTCGCGGCCAGGCTGATGGCCGGCGTGCTCGGCTGGGACGCCGAACGCGAGGAACGCGAGGTCGCGGTCTACCTCAAGCGCGTCGCCGCGGAACGCGCCTCCCAGCTCGAACCCGACGACGAGTCCGCCGACCGGGTGCGCCTCGAGGCTCCCGATATCGTCCTGACCGAGCGGTCGGCGATGGGCGACTCCGTCACGCACTGACACAGGCGACACCACCACCGGGCGGATGCCGGGCGCACGTCGTGCGCCCGGCATCCGACTGTGCCCGGCCGGGTGACGGGCGGCTTCGATAGACTAGGGCCCACTTGCCCATAATCTTCAGGAGTCGTAACCATGGTTGACGTTCGGCGGGTCAAGCTTCCCGGAGTGGGTGTGCTGCACACCTTCATCACCGATGACGGCGGCAAGGTCGGCGTCATCGCCCACCGCTCCGGGCACAGCGACCTCATCACCTTCGCGGACGACGAGGGCGGCCCAGACGCGAGCAAGGTCTCCCTCCGCCTCAACGAAGACGAGGCGCACACCCTCGCCGAACTCCTCGGCGGCACCCAGATCACCGAGTCGCTCACCGCGCTCGACCAGATCCCCGGTCTCAGCATCGACTGGTTCACGGTCGACTACGAGGATCACATCGCCGGCCAGACCCTCGGCAACCCCGCCGACCGCGGCATCGCCGGCCTCACGGTCGTCGCCGTCGTGCGCGGCGAGTCCGCCAACCCGGCACCGGCCCAGGACTTCCGGGTCTTCCCCGGCGACACCCTCGTCGTCGCAGGATCCCCGGAGAAGGTCGCCAAGGCCTTCACGTTCTTCCGCACCGGTGAACTCAAGGCCAAGACCGTCGACGCGCCCCCCGGGGGCTAACCAATGAACCTTGGCACGGACCTGATCACACTCGGCATCCTGCTGGTCGTGGCTTATGTGCTCGGGCGCGCCGCAAAACTGATCGGCCTGCCGTCCATCCCGATCTACATGATCGTCGGCCTGCTCGCGAGCCCGTACACCCACTGGTTCCCGCTCGACTTCCACTCCGCAGACATCGAGCTCATCGCCGTCTTCGGGCTCATCCTGCTCCTGTTCAGCCTCGGCCTCGAGTTCGACCAGGAGGAGTTCTTCAACGACGCCGGGAAGCTGCTGCTCTCCGGCGGCTCCTACGTCGTGATCAACATGGGCATCGGGTTCGCCTTCGGCATGATGGTCGGCTGGGGCACCCGCGAGGCCCTCGTCATCGCCGGCATGACCGGCACGTCCTCGAGCGCGATCATCACCAAACTCCTGATCGAGCTGCGCCGCCTGGCGAACAAGGAAACACCGATGATCCTCGGCGTGACCGTGGTCGGGGACATCTTCATCGCGGTGTACCTGTCGATCGTCTCGGTCGTGCTGAGCGGCAAGACCGAGATCTGGCCGATCGTGCTGCAGCTGAGCATCGCGTTCCTCTTCCTCGTCGTGATGTTCTCTCTCGCCCGCTGGGGCGGCCGTGTCGTGTCCCGGCTGGTCCGCACCAAGGACGACGAACTCTTCACGATCCTGTTCTTCGGGCTTGCCGTGCTCTTCGCCGGCATCGGCGAGATCATCGGGGTGACGGATGCGATCGGCGCGTTCCTGATCGGTGTCGTCCTCGGCGCGAGCACCTACCGCACCCGGCTCGAACGTGTCGCCGTCCCGTTGCGGGACATCTTCGCCGCCTTCTTCTTCCTCAACTTCGGCCTCGCGCTGCACATCAATGAGTTCGGTTCCGTCATCCTCGTGGTGCTCGCGGCGGTCGTGATGACCTTCGTGCTCAACCTGATCTCGGGGATGCTGTTGGCCCGGTTGCACTCGATGGGAATCTCCGAGGGGCTCAATGCCGCCGCGATCCTGGTGAACCGCGGAGAGTTCACGCTCATCCTCGCGACCCTCTCTGTCGGAGCGGGCCTGAACGGGCTACTCCAGCCGTTCGCGGGCCTCTATGTGCTCACCATGGCCATCCTCGGTCCGCTCTTCGCCGCCAATTCCGAGAGGCTCGGCGCCCTGCTGCCCGGACGCCGCCGGAAGCGCGCGGGCGTCCGGCCCGACCGCGACCCGATGCACGCCGAGGAGTTCCGGCTCGTCGACGCGGCGACAGCGGGCGCGCTGAGCGACCAGGACGCGCAGCGCGCCGCCGCCCACCTTGGCGACCAGCCGCTGCCGTCATCACGGCCGGAGCCGCGGAAGCGCACGGACCACGACCGCCGCGCCGACCACGACGAACGGGCGGAACAGGCCGAACGCGGCGAATACGTCAAGCACGTGGTGGATGACGGCATCGACGAACTCGACGGGCCGACACCGCTGCCTGCCTCAGTCCGACCGAACACGGCCCCGCGCCCGAGCGCACGCGTGAACCCAGACCCAGACCCAGATGCCGATGACGAGACGCAGGCGCACGCACCTGCCGACGTGCACGTTCCTGCCGACTCGCACCCCGCCGCCGCCCCGGAATCGGACCGGGATTCCGGCGTCGATTCCGGCCAGGCCGCAGAGGCCGACGCAGACGCCGACCCGATGGCCGACTACGCCAAACGACTTTCGCGCACTCGCGCCCAGAGGGACAAGCCGGCACCCGACGCCGGGACAGGTGACTACCAATGATCCGCATGATGCTCCGCCCCCGCTGGATTCTCGCGCTCCTGCTCGCCCTCGCCGTCGCGGCCGGCTTCGCGGCGCTCGGGCGCTGGCAGCTCGAACGCGCCGTCGCATCCGGTGTGGTCGTCGAGAAGACCACCGAGACCGTGAAACCCCTCGCCGACGTCGTGACTCCCGGAGGCGCCCCGCGTGACGCGGCGACCGGCCAGCTCGTCACCGTCGACGGCAGTTACGTACCCGGCGACGAGCAGCTGATCAGCGACCGGTCCAACGACGGCGCCTCCGGCTACTGGGTCGTGAGCCACTTCATCGTCGGTGCGGCAGGCACGGGGAACGGCGCGGGCGCGAGCATCGCGGTCGCCCGCGGCTGGGCTCCGGACGAGGCGACAGCCCGGTCGACGATGGAAGGCCTCGCGTCGGCCCCGGCCAACCAGGTCGTCACCCTGGCCGGCCGGTTCCTCCCGACCGAAGCCCCCGTCGTTCCCGCAGACGGCCGTGACCCGCACAGCATGACGACGGTGTCCACCGCGGCCCTGATCAACCTCTGGGCCGGCTTCGACGGCACAGCGGTCTACCCGGGCTACATCGTCGACGGGACCGCGGCATCCGGTCTCACGGGAATCGATTCGCCGGCACCGCTCACGGATGCCTCCCTCAACTGGCTGAACATCTTCTACGCCATCGAGTGGGTCGTCTTCGCCGGCTTCGCCGTGTTCCTCTGGTACCGCCTCGTCCGGGACGCCTGGGAGCGCGAGGAGGAGCTCCGCGAGGAAGCGGCGATATCCGCCGGTTAGAATTGGCGCATGCCACTCGAACCCAAACGCGCTGATATCCCCAGCATCCCGGGGGCGTTGAAGCTCTACCAGACGTCCTCGATCATCACCGGCGTCTTCCTGCTGCTGCTCTGCGCCGAGGTCATCCTCAAGTTCGGCTTCCAGTACGAGCTCGAGCTCGGCGGCCCGTACGGGCTGCTCGTGCCGCGCGACACCGTCACCGCGTTCAATCTGAGCACCGCGATCCTGATCATGCACGGCTGGTTCTACGTGTTGTACCTGTTCGCGGACTTCCGGCTCTGGAGCCTGATGCGCTGGCCGTTCAGCCGGTTCCTGCTGATCGCCCTCGGCGGCGTGATCCCCACCCTGTCCTTCTTCCTCGAGGGCCGCGTCGCCCGCGAGGTCCGCGCCTGGCTTTCCGCCAGGGCACTTTCCGACGCCGAGGGTGCGGAGGCCCGTTCATGACTTCAGTTGCCGACCCGACCGTGGTCGTGACTCCGACGGAGGCGTCCGGCATCGACCGACCCGTGCTCGTGGTGGACTTCGGCGCCCAGTACGCCCAGCTGATCGCGCGCCGCGTGCGCGAGGCATCCGTCTACTCGGAGATCGTCGCACACTCGATCACCGCTGCGGAGGTCGCCGCGAAGAACCCGGTCGGGATCGTGCTGAGCGGAGGACCCTCGAGTGTCTACGCCGAGGGCGCCCCGACCTTCGACCCCGCGATCTTCGACCTCGGTATTCCCGTGCTCGGCATCTGCTACGGCTTCCAGGTGATGGCGACCGCCCTCGGCGGCGAGGTCGCCCACACCGGGCTCAGCGAATACGGGTCGACCCCCGTGACGGTCGCGAGCGGCGACAACGTCCTCCTCGCCGGGCAGCCGAACGAGCAGACCGTGTGGATGAGCCACGGTGACTCCGTCTCCCGCGCCCCTGCCGGCTTCGCGGTGCTCGCCTCGACCGGCTCGACCCCGGTCGCCGCGTTCGCGAACGACGAGCGCCGCCTCTACGGCGTGCAGTGGCACCCCGAGGTCAAGCACACCGAATTCGGCCAGGACGTGCTCGAGAACTTCCTGCACCGCGCCGCCGGGATTCCCGCCGACTGGAACAGCGGCAACGTCATCGCCGAACAGGTCGCGAAGATCCGCGCCCAGGTCGGCACCGGCAAGGTCATCTGCGGGCTCTCCGGCGGCGTCGACTCCGCCGTGGCCGCGGCGCTCGTGCACAAGGCCATCGGCGACCAGCTCGTCTGCGTCTTCGTCGACCACGGCCTGCTCCGCCAGGACGAACGCCGCCAGGTCGAGGAAGACTACGTCAAGGCCACCGGCGTGCGCCTCGTCACCGTGGACGTACGCGAGCAGTTCCTCGCCGCGCTCGAGGGTGTCAGCGACCCGGAGACCAAGCGCAAGATCATCGGCCGCGAATTCATCCGCACCTTCGAGCAGGCCCAGGCCGAACTCATCAGGGAGGCCGCGGAGAAGGACGGCGACCCGATCCGCTTCCTCGTCCAGGGCACCCTGTACCCAGACGTCGTCGAGTCCGGCGGCGGCAGCGGCACCGCGAACATCAAGAGCCACCACAACGTCGGCGGCCTGCCGGAAGACCTGAAGTTCGAGCTCGTCGAACCGCTCCGCACCCTGTTCAAGGACGAGGTGCGTGCGATCGGCGCCGAACTGGGTCTGCCGCCCGAGATCGTGCAGCGCCAGCCGTTCCCCGGTCCAGGCCTGGGCATCCGCATCGTCGGTTCGATCACTTTCGAACGGCTCGAACTGCTGCGGCACGCGGATGCGATCGTGCGCGCCGAGCTGACCGCCGCCGGCCTCGACGGGGTCATCTGGCAGTGCCCGGTCGTGCTGCTCGCGGATGTCCGTTCCGTCGGCGTCCAGGGCGACGGCCGCACGTACGGTCACCCGATCGTGCTGCGCCCGGTCTCCTCTGAGGACGCGATGACGGCCGACTGGACCCGCCTGCCGTACGACCTGCTCGCCCGCATCTCCAACCGCATCACGAACGAAGTGGATGGCGTCAACCGCGTCGTTCTCGACGTCACGTCGAAGCCGCCGGGAACCATCGAGTGGGAGTGAGCGCTCCCCGCTGAGCGACTCCCGCTGCAGCACGAAAGAAGCACCCTCGTCGTCGAGACTAGGGTGCTTCTTTCGTAACCGGGCGAAGGCGGTGCGTTTCCGGTGCGCTCCGGGTGGCGAACACCGGAACGTGACAGCTGTCATGGGGCAGCGGTGACAGGAGGGACTTCCGGCGTCGTGGCATCCGCGTGAGGATGAGTGGGAAGCGTCGACGGGAGCCGCTTCGGCTCTCCGTCGTCTCCCGCGGAGGCCTCCTCGCGGCGGCAGCCGGCCGGGCATTCCGGTCGGGGCGTCGTCCCCGGACGAAGGTGACGCCCATGGATTCCACGGTTCCGGAAACACGCGGGTTCGATGATGAGCCGCGCTCGCCGGGCGCTGTGCCCCGGAGCGTCCCTGCCGAGGAATCCGCACCGCGGCACCGCATCCACTCCGACGGCGATGAGATCGCCGCGGAGGCCATCGTCCTGTTCCGGAACGCCGCGGCCCGGCCGCGCGTCGAAGCCGTGTACACCGGCGCGGACGGCTGGGTCGACGTGCCGGGACGCGCCGTGTTCACCCGTGCGCTCGCGGATCACTACCGGCAGGCGGGCGTCGCGATGGTCCGGTTGGCCTGGCGGTTCCGCACCCGCACCTTCTCGATGAGCCGGGCGACCGCGCGGCCCGGCGGGCCGGACGGGCAGTGGCGCGTCGAGGCTTCGTCCTCCCGGCACTGACCGCCCGGGCGTTGGTCGGGACTTCTGGGCAGATCCACACCCCGTTCGGGGGGTTTTTCGCTGTCGGTGTTTGCTAGAGTCCATACGCGACCTTCCACTTCACAACTGCCGTGATCGCGGGCAGTCGTCCGACGTCGGGAGGGGGCAGGGATGAGCTTCGACACCACCCAGCCCGCACTTCCCGCACCGGTGAAGGGGCAGGGCTCGCAGATCCGGGTGTTGCTCGTCGAGGATCACGTCCTCCTGCGCACGGCGCTCCAGGCCGTCTTCTCGCTCGAAGCCGACATCGAGGTCGTTGCCGCGATCGGCGACGGCGCCGAGGTCCTCTCGACGGTGCGCCGGACCGCTCCCGATGTCGTCGTCCTCGACATCCACCTGCCGACGATCGACGGCCTGGGGCTGTTGCCGCTGATCCAGGCCGCCGACCCGCGGGTGAAGGTGCTGCTGCTCGCGAGCCATCCGCGCCCCGGTGACGTCCGCCGCGCCATCCAGGGCGGCGTGGACGGCTTCCAGCACACGGACCTCGCCTCAGAGCGCCTGATCGCGGTCATCCGGAAGATCCGGGCCGGCGAACGCGTGGTCGACCCGCAGCTCGCGATCAACGCGATGATGCACGGAGAATCACCGCTCACCGCGCGGGAGACCGAGGTCCTTTTCCTCGCGGCGGGGGGACGGAGTGCCCCAGAGGTCGCACGCGCCCTGCACCTGAGCCCTGGGGCCGTCCGGAACTACCTCTCGGCGGCATCCGCCAAGCTCGGGGCGAGCAACCGGTCAGAGGCGATCCGCATTGCGACAGACAAGGGCTGGATCTGAGCCGGCCTCCGGCTCTGCGACCCCTGCCTTAACGACGTGAAGTCGGAGATCTTCCTGACGAAAATCTCCGACTTCACAGTGTGTGCGGCGATGTCCTGCTCTCGCCAGGGTGCGAGCGAGCTAGTTTCGCGAGATCGCGAAGAGGCGGAGCAGCTCGACGTAGAGCCAGACGACAGTCACCATGATGCCGAACGCGCCGGACCAGCCGTACTTGCGGGCGACCCGGTTGTTGACGCCACGCTGGATGAAGTCGAAGTCGAGCACGAGGGAGTACGCGGCCATGAGCACCGCGAGGATTCCGATCGCGACGCCGAGCGGGATGCCGAAGATCTTCACGTTGCTGCTGAGGCCGAACGGGCTGTCGACGGCGCCGAAGGCGACGAGGCCGAAGTTGAGCATCGAGAACACGAAGTAGCCGACCATCGCGATCAGGAAGACCTTGGTCGCGCGCTTCGAGGCGCGGATCTTGCCGCTTGCGAACAAGGCGAGGGTCACACCGACGACCACGAGGGTCGCGAGCACGGCCTGGACGACGACGCCAGGGTAGATGGCCTCGAAGATGTACGAGATACCGCCGACGAAGAGGCCTTCCGCTGCGGCGTACGCGAGGATCAGGCCCGGTGACGGCTCCTTCTTGAAGGCGTTGACCAGGCCGAGCACGAGGCCGGCGATCATGCCGAGGAACGGCAGGAACGGCATCGTGGGAGTGAGCAGCCAGCTGGCCGCTGCTGCGACGAGCAGAAGGGCGAAGCTCAGCGTGGTCTTCACGATGGTGTCTTCGTAGGTCATCCGGCCGGTGTCCTGCGAGCCTGCGGACGGCGCTTCGTAGATGCGCTGCAGGTCAGCTTCGGTCAGGCCGTTCGCTGCCGCGGATCCTTGTGCGGCAAAGGCGGGATTGCGCGAGAATGCGGGGTTTGAGGATGCCATGTTCCTAAGATCTCAATCAGCTCGGGTATTGTCAACGCCGGGGATCCGGCACTACGCCGGTGGGCGTTTCTGAGAGTCTATTCAGCCCTGCTGGGCGTCTGCCTTGTAGATCCTGAGGGGTCGTCCCCGGTGTCGCCTGTTCCGGCCGTTTCGCCGGCCGGCGGCGGATTGAGCCGCGCCCAGCGTCGCCGTGCGAGAGCGCGGGCGACCCACGCCGCGGCGATCACGGTCACCGAACCGGCCACGTCTCCGACCCAGTTCTGCGACGAGTTGTGCAGCGACAGCTTGAGGGCGAAGCTCACGACGACGGGGGCGAGCAGCACGAGGTAGCTGATCCCCGGCCGGTGCCGCACGAACAGCCAGCACGCGAGGAGTACGGCGAACGCGCCGGTGAAATCGGGGCCGGCCAGGAGCGTGAGCGCGGCGATTTCCGCGGGGAGGATCACCAGCAGTCGCCGCCAGAGGGCCCCGGGCAGCGCGAGCCAGCCGAGCAGCTGCACGGCGGGCCCGATGGCGAGGAAGAAGAGACTGTAGGTGCTCGTGAGGTTCGTCGCGGCAACGCCGAGGGCGATGGCAGAGACTCCGAGCGTGAGGCGGGCGCGATACACCGCCGGCGAGTGGCGCCGGGTGTCGGGTTCCCTCCAGAGTGTCATGGCTTCGAGTCTGCCAGCAGCGCGTATGGTCAGGGAATGCAACCGATCGTGATCGGTCACCGCGGGGCGAGCGGTTACCGGCCGGAGCACACCCGCGGCGCCTATGAGCTCGCGGTTGCCCTCGGTGCGGACGCGGTCGAACCCGACGTCGTCGTCACCCGCGACGGCGTGCTCATCGTGCGTCACGAGAACGAGATCTCCGCGACGACGGATGTTGCGGCCCATCCCGAATTCGCCGCTCGCCGCACCCGGAAGGTCATTGACGGCATCCGCATGACGGGCTGGTTCACCGAGGACTTCACCTGGGCCGAGCTGCGCACCCTGCGAGCTCGCGAACGGCTGCCGGCACTCCGCAAGGCCAGTGCGTCCTTCGACGGCCGATTCCCGCTGCTGCGGTTGCGCGACGTGTTCAAGCTCATGGACCGGGTGTCCAGCCGGGCGAGGCGCCCGGTCGGCGTCGTCGCCGAGATCAAGCACGCGAGCTATTTCGAGTCGATCGGCCTCCCTGTCGACGAACTCTTCGCCGCCGAGGTGAACACCGCCGGCTGGAACGCCGGCGACGGGCGGCTCACGATCGAGAGTTTCGAACGCACCCTGCTCGACCAGGTCTACGCACGCGGCATCTATGGGAAGCGGATCTTCCTGCTCGAGGCGACGGGGAAACCGGCCGACCAGGTGCGCCTGCTCGGCCGCTCGGCCCCCGACTACGCGGACTACCTGACCGACCAGGGCCTCTACGGGCTGAGCGGTCTCGTCGACGGCGTCAGCGTGCCGAAGTCGCTCGTCCTCGAGATCGGGGCGGACGGACACGTCACGGGAGCTTCCGATCTCGTCGACGCCGCCCACGCCGCCAACCTCGAGATCTACTGCTGGACGCTGCGCCCGGAGAACGTGTTCCTTGCGAAGACCTTCCAGCGCGGGCGGTTCCGCGCCGACTTCGGCGACTGGCAGACCGAGTTCCGCACCATCATGGGCACCGGGATCGACGGGGTCTTCGCCGACCACCCCGACCTCGCCGTGGCGGTCCGTGACGAACTCGCCGCAGAGGCCCGCGAAGACCGCTGACCCGGGCGGCCGCCGGTCGACGTGCCTCCGGTCGACGTGCTGCCGGCAACGCCGGCATGCGGCCGGGTGCCCCTGCCGGTGTCAGGGGCACCGCTTAGACTTGGAGGCGAGATGATGACGCCCTTCGACCCGGACAACACCCCCGCACGCACTTCTTCGGCAACGCCGATAATCCTGGACGGCTATGGCGACGGCTACGGCCCCGGCCGCCCCGATGGCGAGCCCGGCCAGCGGCAGAGTCCCCTGCTCGACGGGCTCAACCCGCAGCAGCTCGAAGCCGTCGAGTACCGCGGGCCGTCCCTCCTCATCATCGCGGGTGCGGGCAGTGGCAAGACGAGCGTGCTGACCCGCCGCATCGCGAGCCTGCTCGAGACCCGGGAGGCCTACCCGAGCCAGATCCTCGCGATCACCTTCACGAACAAGGCCGCCGCCGAGATGCGCGAGCGGGTCAAGGTCCTCCTCGGCGAGGGTTCAGAGGGCATGTGGATCTCGACCTTCCACTCCTCCTGCGTCCGCATCCTGCGTCGCGAGGCAGAGAGCGCCGGCCTCTCCTCGAGCTTCAGCATCTACGACTCCGCGGACACCAAGGTCACCCTCAAGCGCATCATCAAGTCGCTCGACGCCGACACGTACGGATTCACGCCCGGCAACGCCGCCGCGAAGATCTCCAAGCTCAAGAACGAGCTCGCCGACGTCGATTCCTACGCCCGCAACGCCAACCTCAGTGACCCGCAGGAGGTCATGTTCATCGAGATCTTCCGCCAGTACACGCAGCGCCTGCGTGCGGCGAACGCCCTCGACTTCGACGACCTGATCGGCGAGACGGTCTACCTGTTCCGCGCCTTCCCCCGCGTCGCCGCAACCTACCGGCGGCGCTTCCGGCATATCCTCGTCGACGAATACCAGGACACCAACCACGCCCAGTACTCGCTCGTACGCGAACTCACGCTACCCGTCACCGCAGAGCTCGCCGACGAACTCGAGGCGACCGGCGTGCACGTGCGCAACCTGCGCGAGCCGACTGGCGGCATCCCCGGTGCCTCCCTCACCGTCGTCGGCGACTCCGACCAGTCCATCTACGCCTTCCGCGGCGCCGACACCCGCAACATCAGCGAATTCGAACGGGACTTCCCCGGCACGAAGGTCATCCTGCTCGAGCAGAACTACCGCTCGACCCAGAACATCCTCTCGGCGGCGAACGCCGTGATCGGCCACAACTTCGACCGCAAAGACAAGAAGCTGTGGAGCGCGGGCGGCGACGGCGAGAAGATCGTCGGCTACACCGCGTACAACGGTCACGACGAGGCCCAGTTCGTCGCGGACGAGATCGAGACGCTGCACGGGGCCGGCATGGCGTACCGGGACATGGCCGTGTTCTACCGCACCAACGCCCAGACCAGGGCGCTCGAGGAGATCTTCGTCCGCGCCGCCGTGCCGTACCGGGTCGTCGGCGGCACCAAGTTCTACGAGCGTGCCGAGATCAAGGACGCGCTCGCCTACCTGATCGCGGTCGCCAACCCCGACGACGAGCTCGCCCTGCGGCGCATCCTGAACACCCCCAAGCGCGGCATCGGCCCCGCAACGGAGACCGGGCTCGGCAGCTTCGCCGAGGCCAACCAGATCAGCTTCCGCGAGGCGATGCGCGATTCCGCGTCCCTCGGACTCGGCCAGAAGGTCACCGGCGCGATCCTGCAGCTGGCCGGCGTGCTCGACGAGGCCGCCCTCAAGATCGACCCGGCGTATCCCGGCGGGCCGGTGAACGTCTCCGAGCTGCTGACCTTCGTGCTCGAGGGCAGCGGGCTGCTCACGGTGCTGCGCAACAGCCGCGACCCCCAGGACGAAGCGCGGGCGGAGAACATCGAGGAACTCGTCGCCCAGACGAAGGACTTCAACCGGGAGAACCCCGACGCCGGCCTCGTCGACTTCCTCACCCAGGTCTCGCTCGTCGCGGCAGCGGACGACCTCGACGACGCCTCGGGCACCGTCTCCCTGATGACACTGCACACCGCGAAGGGCCTCGAGTACGAAGCCGTGTTCCTGACCGGGGTCGAGGAGGGGCTGCTGCCCCACCAGATGTCGGCGAACGAGCCGGGCGGCCCCGCCGAGGAACGCCGCCTGTTCTACGTGGGCATCACCCGGGCCCGGCAGCGCCTCTACCTCTCGCTCGCGATGACCCGCGCCCAGTTCGGCGAGATCAACGTGGCCATGCCGAGCCGTTACCTCCAGGAGATCCCGGCCGCGCTGATCGACTGGAAGCAGTCGCCCGGCATGGCCAACTCCCGGAACGGCACCCAGTCGCGTGCGCTCAATCGCAGGGACGGCTTCGGCGGCGGCTTCAACTCCACCCGCAGCGGTTTCAGCGAGCTGCCGCCCGCCCCGAAACCGAAGACCGAGTGGGCGAACGCCGTCACCCAGGTCCGCGACAACGGCGACCTCGAGCTCGCGGCCGGCGACCGGATCCGGCACTCGAGCTTCGGCGACGGGCGCGTCAACCAGGTCACCGGCGAGGGCACCAAGCGGGTCGCACACGTCCAGTTCGATACGGCGGGCGCAAAGAAGCTCCTGATCAAGATCGCGCCGATCGAGAAGATCTAGTGTCGGAGGGACTCCTCGAACGGGTGCGTTCGCTGCGCGCGCTCGACATCGAAGTGGCCGTGCGAGCGAGCCTCGCGATGGCACTCCCACTGGTGCTCCTCGTGGTCTGGGGGCGCCTCGACTGGACCGCCTACGCGTCCTTCGGTGCGATGACGGCGCTCTACGGCCGCAACGAGCCCTACCGGCTCCGTGCCCGCACCATCAGCATCGGCGGGGGATTCCTGCTCGTGAGCATCACCCTCGCGCTCATCGTGGCCATCGCCGGTGCGAGCCTTCCCCTCCTGACCGCCGGCCTGCTGTTCGTCGTGGCCGCCGGCATCCTGATCGCCGCGACCGCCGGGCTCGTGCCCGGCACCCCGCTGTTCTTCGTGTTCGCGTTCGCGGTCTGCGCCCAGGTGCCGACGCCCGCGGCGGAATTCGGACCGCGGCTGCTCGTGGCGGTGTGCGGTGCGGTCTTCGCCTGGTTGCTGACGATGTCCGGCTGGACGCTCCGGCGGCTCTCGGGGGACCGGTCTGCCGTGCTGTTCAAAGGTCTGCCGCGGCGGCCGCGCCTCTGGCCGCGGGCCGTCACCGATCCGCAGGTCTGGCTGGCGATCCTGCAGAACGTCGTGGGCGTGCTCATCGCCGGCGGTCTGGCGATCGCCGCCGGAATCGGGCACCCCTACTGGGCCGTTGTCGCCGTCGTCGCCGTGCTGCCGCCGCCCCGGGCGGCCCACTCGATCTCCCGGGCCGTGCACCGCGTGGTCGGGACCGCACTGGGCGTGGTCGTGACTGGCCTCGTGCTGTTGCCTGGGCCATCCGTCGCGTGGCTCGTGGTCGTGATCGCGGTCAGCCAGTTCGGCGCCGAGATCCTGGTCGGCAAGCACTACGGCGCCGCGCTGCTCTTCATCACCCCGCTCGCCCTCTCCGTCGTGCACCTCAGTAGTCCCGTTCCGGTGCCCGCCCTGCTCGTCGACCGCATCGTCGAGACCGCACTCGGGGCGGCGGTCGCGATCCTGCTCGTGCTGCTCTTCCGGTTCGGCTCCGGAAAGCGGACCGGCGCAGCAGCATAGGCGGCAGGTGAGGCGGATTTCATAGCCGGCACATAGGCTTCCGAAAGGCTCCCCATCGGAAGCGGCCCGATGCTCGGAACATGAGCCTCGACACCAGACCCCTGCGCCTCCAGCAGCGTCTCCCCGAGACGACGCACACCCGCCGTCAGCCCGCCCCACGCGTCAACCCGAACTACCCGAGACGGATGCGCCTCGCCGACACCCTGCAGGTGCTCTGCATCGTCTCGGTCGCGCTCGCCGTCGCCCTCTTCCTCGGCTCCGGTGGGGCCGCCCGCTTCGGCACCCCCGCGGACGCCCTCACCTCGATCGGCATCGTCACCGGCCTCGTCGGCACCGACCTGCTGCTCGTGATGACACTGCTCGCCGCCCGGCTGCCCGCGATCGACCGCGCCTTCGGCCACGACAGCGCCATGGCGCTGCACCAGTCCCTCGGCAAGCCGGCCCTCTACCTGATCCTCGCCCACGCGGTCTTCCTCATCATCGGGTACGCCCTCTCCAGCGAGGTCAACGTGTTCGCCGAAACGTGGAACATGCTCACCCAGATGCCGGACATGCTCCTGGCCTTCATCGCGCTCGGGCTGCTCGTGCTCGTGGTCGTCACGTCGCTCGTCATCGTGCGCCACAAGCTGCCATACGAGGTCTGGCACATCGTGCACCTGCTCTCGTACGTCGCCGTGCTCGCCGCACTGCCGCACATGCTGACCGCCGGTACGGTCCTCGTCGCCGGCTCGCCGCAGTGGTACTACTGGCTCGCCCTCTACGTCGCCGTGGCCGGATCCATCGTGGTCTACCGGGTGGTGCTCCCGATCGTGCGGTCGCTGCGCTCCCGGCTCGTCGTGGCCGGCGTTGATCGTGAGGCGCCCGGTGTCGTGTCGATCCGCCTCACCGGCCGCCGGCTTCACCACCTGCAGGCGACAGCAGGCCAGTTCTTCATCTGGCGGTTCTGGACGCCCGGGCAGTGGTGGCAGGTGCACCCGTTCTCGCTCTCCGCCGCGCCGGCCCACAACTCCCTCCGGGTCACGGTGCGCGCCCTCGGCGACGGTTCGACCGACCTCGCCTCGGTGCCGGTCGGGACCCGGGTGAGCTTCGAAGGCCCGTACGGGTTGTTCACCGACCGGGCCAGGACGAGCCCGCGGATCGTGCTCGTCGCCGCAGGCATCGGCGTCGCCCCGATCCGGGCGCTCCTGGAAACGGCGACATTCGCGCCGGGCCAGGCGACCGTGCTGTTGCGCTCGCACTCCGTCGCGGACAGCTACCTCGTCGACGAGATCGCCGAGCTCTGCCGCGTGCGGGGAGCCGAGTTCCGGATCATCGCGGGCAAGCGTGCGCCCGGAGCCCACAGCTGGCTGCCCGGTGACGCCGTCAACGCGCGGATCTCCCTCAGAACCCTCGTCCCGAATCTCAGCGAATCGGACGTCTACATTTGCGGTCCACGGCGGTGGACCGACGAGGTCGTGCGGGATGCCCGCTCGGCCGGTCTACCCACGCAACAGATCCACTTCGAAAGGTTTGACTGGTGAGAAAACGAGCAGCGGCTGCGGCCGCAACAGCGTCCCTGTCCGTACTGGCAATCGGGTGGCTGGTCGGAACACCGGCCGTCGCCTCCCTGCAGAACACCCTGGGCGGATCCGCGACGGATGCGACGGTGTCTGCCGCCGCATCCGCCCCGGCCGTTTCGACCCCCACAGCCACGGCCACGGCGCCGGCGGTCGCCACCGCGACTCCGACCGCGACCGCGACGGCTACCCCGGCCGCGGCCGCCCCGGCGGCCGGCGTCACCGGAACCTTCACCGGTTCCGTCGTCGCCACCCGGTTCGGGAACATGCAGGTCTCCGTCACGATCGCGGCCGGCACGATCACCGACGTCACGGCGCTCCAGCTGACCGACAAGGATTCCAAGTCGGTCCAGATCAGCAACCGGGCCGCCCCCGTGCTCAAGGCCGAAGTGTTGAAGGCACAGTCCGCCGCGGTGGCGAATGTGAGCGGCGCGACCTACACGACCCAGGGGTACCTCACCTCGTTGCAGGCGGCGCTCGACGCTGCCGGGTTCTAGCCGAGGGCATCCGTTTCGCCGGGCAGAGGGGAACCTGTGAACTCGTGCAGCGCACATTGGCGACGCACAGGTTCCTCTCAGGTCCTCGATAGAGATTCATTGGATTCGCCGGGGATGCTCACCTTATGAGCCTCGACACGCGCGCACGCCCGCACCAAGCCAGGCCGCGCATCCACCCGAATTACCCGCGGCGGATGCGACTGGCCGACAGCCTGCAAATCCTCGCGGTGGTCTCGGTGGCGCTCGTCGTCGCGGTCTTCCTCGCCGACGGGGGAGCGGCCAGGATCAGCACACCCGCCGACGCCATCACGGCACTCGGAATCGTCACCGGGCTGGTCGGCACCGACCTCCTCCTCGTGATGATGCTGCTCGCCGCGCGGCTGCCCGCGATTGACAGGGCGTTCGGCCACGACAGCGCGATGGCGCTGCACCAATCGCTCGGCAAGCCGGCGCTCTACCTGATCCTCGCCCACGCCGTGCTGCTCACCATCGGGTATGCGCTCGTGCAGCCCGCCGGGTTCTTCGACGAGGTCTGGATCATGTTCTCGTCGCTCCCGGACATGCCGCTGGCCTTCCTCGGGCTGGGCCTGCTCATCGCCGTCGTGGTCACCTCGCTCGTCATCGTGCGGCACAAGTTCCGCTACGAGGTGTGGCACCTCGTGCACCTGCTGTCCTACGTCGCCGTGCTCGTCGCGATTCCGCACCAGCTCAGCGTCGGCACCCTGTTCCGCGAGGGATCGCTGCAGCGCTACTACTGGCTCGCCCTGTATGCGGGCGTTGCCGGGTCCATCATCCTCTTCCGCTTCATCGTGCCGATCGTGCGATCGCTGAGGGCCCGCCTCACCGTGGTCGGAGTCGACCAGGAGGCCCGTGGGGTCGTCTCGATCCGCCTGTCCGGCCGGCAGCTGCGCAGCCTCAGGGCGAAGTCCGGCCAGTTCTTCATCTGGCGGTTCTGGACCCCCGGGTTGTGGTGGCAGGCGCACCCGTTCTCGCTCTCTGCCGCGCCCACCGGCTCGTCCCTCCGCATCACCGTCCGCGGGCTCGGCGACGCGTCTTCCACGCTCCCGCGCGTGCCCGTCGGCACCCGGGTGAGCTTCGAAGGCCCGTACGGGCTCTTCACCGACTTCGCCCGCACCTCGCCGCGGATCGTCCTGATCGCCGCGGGCATCGGAGTCGCCCCGATCCGCTCGCTTCTCGAGACCGCCACGTTCGCACCCGGGCAGGCGACCGTGCTCCTCCGGTCGAGCACCGTCGACGACACCTACCTCGTCGATGAACTCGCCGCCCTCTGCCGCGCCCGTGGCGCCGAACTGCGCATCATCGCCGGCAAGCGCGCCCCGGGAACCAGCAGCTGGCTCCCCGGCGACGCGGTCCAGGCCCGGATCACCCTCGCAACCCTCGTGCCCAAGCTCCGCGAGGCCGATGTCTACATCTGCGGGCCACGCAAGTGGACGGACGAGGTCGTGCGGGACGCCCGGTCGGCAGGCTTGCCGACCCGGCAGATCCACTTCGAAAGGTTCGACTGGTGAGGGCCCGCGCAGTCAGCCTGGCCACCCTGGCGTCCCTGTCCGTGCTCGCAGTCGGGTGGCAGGTCGGCGCCCAGGCGAACGCCTCGATGCAGGCGCTCTCGGCGCCGCAGGCCGCGCCCGCGACGATCCCGGCTCCGAGCGCCGGCCCGGCAACGCCGACGCCGGCCGCCTCAGCACCGGCAGTGTCCGGTCCGGCGACGACGTCTGCCGGTTCAACGACCACGGTGCCGACAGCGGCGGCGCCCGCTCCGGCCGCGCCTGCCCCTGCGGCGCCTGCCCCGGCGGCCCGGCCGACGGGGACCTTCACGGGATCGTCCGTGCAGACCCGGTTCGGCCCCGTCCAGGTCTCCGTCACGATCGCCAACGGCACGATCACCGAGGTCACAGCCCTGCAGCTGACCAACGACGGCGGCCGCTCCGTCGCGATCAGCGCGCAGGCCGCCCCGATCCTCCGCTCCGAGGTGCTCTCCGCCCAGTCCGCGAAGGTCAGCAACGTCAGCGGAGCCACGTACACGACGAGGGGCTACCTCACCTCGCTGCAGGCTGCGCTCGACACGGCCGGGTTCTAGATCGTGCACCCGGCAGGGGGCGCCGCTAGCGTTGGCGTCATGGACGCGCAGACCTTCGAGACCATGGGCACCGTCGTGAGCCTCCGCATCGGCAGCACGGCACGCGGCGGCGCCATGCGTGACGGCGGCCTCGGTGACGGCGGGACCCGCGCCGTCACCGAGGCCGCCGCCCCGGACGCGGCCCTCGCCGCCGTCCGCACGGTCTTCACCCGCTGGGACGAGCGTTTCAGCCTGTACCGGCCCGACTCGGAGATCAGCAGGATCGCGCGGGGGGACATTCGTCTCACCCAGGCGAGCGCCGAGCTACGGGACTGCTACGCGATCGCGCTCGACTGGCGCGACCGCACGGACGGCGTATTCACGCCGCACCGCGCCGACGGCGTGCTCGACCTTTCCGGGGTCGTGAAGAGCCTCGCGATCGCGGAGGCGGGGGAGGCCCTGCGGGGTCTCGGACTCTCGGAGTGGTCGGTCAATGCGGGCGGCGACCTGCTCGTGAGCGGCGACCAGTCACCGGGCCAGGACTGGGTCGCCGGAATCGTCGACCCGGCAAGCCGGCATGAACTCCTGGCCTCCGTGCCGCTCGTCGCCCCGGTGCGGGCCGTCGCGACCTCGGGAAGTGCCGAGCGCGGCGAGCACATCTGGACCAGCGCGGGCGGCGGACCCTCGCCGTACCGGCAAGTCAGCGTGATCGGTCTCGACATCGTGACCGTCGACGTGCTCGCCACCACGATCATCGCGGGCGGCGAGGCGGCACTGGGCCGCAGCATCGAGACCTTCCCGATCGAGGTCCTCGCGGTCCTGCGGGACGGTTCGCTCGTCGCCACAGCCGGGCTTCGCTCCGGCCAGAGCTGAGCCGCCGGAGGGTTCCCGAGGGTTCCGGACGGTTCCGCACCGATTTCCACCGGTTGTGCACAGGGACGACCCGGCCCTTGTCGGTGGCGGGGCGGGAGCGTACCGTTGCTCGCGCGGGGGCACCCAGCGGGGGACGTCCCTCTTCCGACGAGGAGGCAGCCACAATGAGAATTGACCCGGACGGGCTCTGGCCACGGCGAACGGACTCCGGCAGCGACGGTCTCGACGAAGACCGCGACATCGACGACGTCGAGCTCACCCTCGAGGAGGACCTGGTCCCGGAAAACGACCCGGACGATGATCTCGACTGGTCGATCGACGCTGACGACCGCGTCGTCGACCAGGACGACGAGGACGAGGACGACCGCGGTGTCGACGAGCACAGCATCATCGACATCGATGATGCCGAGGAGTTCGACGACGTCGACGACTACGAACGGTAGACCGGGACGCACCGGGGACCGCAGAGCCTGAACCCGCCGTCCAGCCATGCCCGGCTCGGGCATGGCTGGACGGCGGCGGGCTCGGCGCGTGCCGGCTCAGCTCGGGCGGAGCAGGCGGTGGTCCGGGTCGAGGGTGCCGAGCAGGCTGCCGCAGATCTCGGAGAGTTGGCTGACCTGACCGGGCGTCAGGGAATCGAAGACGACCGAGCGCACCTCCTCGACGTGGCCGGGCGCGCTCGCGACGACCTTGGCCCAGCCGGCCTCGGTCAGCTGTGCGATCGAGGTACGGCCGTCGCTCGGCGAGGCGCACCGGGTGAGCAGACCCTGGACTTCGAGCCGGGCGATCACGTGCGACAGGCGGGACAGCGACGAGTTCGTGCGTGCGGCGAGCTCGCTCAGGGCGAGGGAGCGCTCAAAGCTCTCCGAGATCATCGCGAGCACGTAGTACTCGAAGTGGCTCAGCCCGGCATCCCGTTTGAGCTGCGTCTCGAGTCGCCCCGGCAGGAGCATGGTCACGGCCATCAGGCGCAGCCAGGCCTCGCGTTCGTCATCTGTCAGCCAGCGCGGTTCGGTCATGCCGAGAATTCTACCGGTTAACTTGACGGTTCAACTAAAGAGTCGTAGTCTTTAGTTGTTGCTTCAAGTAATTGTGACGGGAATCCCGCCGGAGGCAGCATCCATCTGACACTCTTCCGGAGGAAAAACAACTATGACGAACATCACGATCATCGGCAGCGGCAACATGGCTCGCGGCATCGGCACCCGTGCCGTCGTCGCCGGAAGCGGCCTCCAGATCCTTGATCGCGACCCGGCCAAGGCTGCGTCCCTCGCCGCCGAGCTCGGCGCCCAGGTCACTTCGGGCACTCTCACCAGCCCGCTCACCGGTGACATCGTGGTGCTCGCCCTCCCGTTCGACGCAGCCAAGGAAATCGTCACCACCCTCGGTGTCGCCCTGTCCGGCAAGACCGTGATCGACATCACCAACCCCGTCGACTTCAGCACCTTCGACTCCCTCGTCGTCGCCCCCGGCACCTCCGCCGCCGAAGAACTCGCAGCGCTCGCCGCGCCCGGAGTGACCATCGTCAAGGCGTTCAACACGACCTTCGCCGGTGCCCTCGTCGCGGGCACCGCCGCGGGCCTCCCGCTCGACGTGTTTATCGCCTCCGACTCCGACGAGGCGAACGCGACCGTCTCCGCCTTCGTCACCGCCGCCGGCCAGCGCCCGATCGTCGTCGGCCCGCTGCGTCGCGCCCGCGAGCTCGAGGGCTTCCAGTTCCTCGTGATGACCCTGCAGGCCAACCCGGCCTTCGAGGACTTCAACTGGAACACCTCGCTCAAGGTGCTCGTCTAACCGATTGATCCGCGCCACAGCCAGCGCCCGCATCCGCGGAGCGCTGGCTGTGGCGTTTTTTGGCGGGTCGGGGACCTAGGCTGGGCCCGTGACCTCCCGAGACCCGTTGCCGAGGCGCCGGCCTGTCTGGTATCTCGTGGCTGCCGCCGCGGGAGTCACCGCCGGGGCGCTCGCCCGGCTGCTGTTCGCGGTGCTTCCCGCGCCCTGGGACACCCTCGCGAACACGAGCGCGCTCTGGGGCCTCGTGCCGTTCCTCGTCACCGCCGGGTTCCGGGTGCACGGCAGGGCCGCGGCCGGAGTCGGGGCGGTCGGCCTGCTGACGATGGTCTCCGTGTGGGTGCTCCTGGCGCCGCAGCCGGCTCCGCCGCGCATCCTGCTGCTGTGGGGCGCCGTCGGCGTCGCCGCAGGGGCGTTGTGCGGATGGGCCGGCGCGCTGGCCAGCAGCCCCCTCGCGGGGCAGCGGATCGTTGCCGCGGCGATCATCGGAGGGCTCGTCCTCGGCGAGGGCCTGTACGGCATCGTGCTCATCGGCGGCCCGCAGTGGTGGTGCGAGGCCCTTGCCGGAGCCGGGTTCGCCGTCGCCTGGGGCGTGACACTGCCGGAACGGATGCGCGCGCTCGGCGCCGCGGCGCTCGTCGCGGCCGCGCTGTTCGCGGCCTTCCTCGGCTACGACGCGATCGCGGCCGGCTGAGGCTACTGGACCTGCGTCGAGGCCCGACGACGTGCCTGGATCCGGCGCACAAGCACCGCGATGCCGCGCCAGCCGACCAGGAACAGACCGAGCACGATCGCCGTCACGACGATGAAGCTCGGCTGAACGCCCTGGCCGCTCACGACCCGGAGCAGCAAACCGCCCGCGACCGTCCAGAGCCAGACACCGAGCCCGGTGTAGACGATCCGCTGCGGGGCGTGCCAGGCGCGCATGATCAGCCAGCCGATCGTGAGGCCGCCGAGGAACGGCCACCAGGTCGTCAGCACGCCGAGCAGGTCCTCGCCGTGGCTCGCGCGGCCGATCGCCGCGAAGACGAGCACAAGGGCGGCGTCGATGCCCGCCGCGAGCAGAGCGGATGCTGGGAGCGTGCGTGGTGAGGACATGGCACCAGCCTACGGTCAGACCGAGGTGCCGATCAGGCCGCCGATCGCCCAGGTCACGCCGAGGGCGAGCAGGCCTCCGACGAGGACACGCGAGATCGCGCGGCCGCGGGGGCTGCCGCCGAGGTAGGCGCTCAGCCAGCCGGTGACCACGAGGGCGACCGCTACGGCCAGGAACGTGGCAGGCAGCCGCCACGCCGGCGGTGGCAGCAGCACAGCGAGAAGCGGCAGGATCGCACCGACGGTGAACGCGAGCGCGGATGCGAACGCCGCGTGCCACGGGTTCGAGAGTTCCTCGGTGCCGATGTGCAGTTCCACCTCGAGATGCGCGGCGAGGGCGTCGTGCGCGGTGAGCTCGTCGGCGACGCGTCGGGCCGTCTCCACGCTGAGCCCCTTGGCCCGGTACATCTCGGCGAGCTCGGCGAGTTCCTGCTCCGGCAGGTTGGCGAGCTCCCAGCGTTCCTTGGCGATCAGGGTGCGCTCGGTGTCGCGTTGGCTGCTCACCGAGACGTATTCGCCGAGGGCCATCGAGATCGCCCCGGCGAGGAGGCTCGCGACTCCGGCGATCAGGATCGCCGCGGAATCCGGCGTGGCCGCGGCGACGCCGACGACGAGTGCGGCGACGGAGACGATGCCGTCATTCGCGCCGAGCACACCGGCGCGCAGCCAGTTGAGCCGTTCGGCGTGGCCGGGGGCGTGCGGTTCGATGCCGTGGTCGAGTTCAGTCATGCCGGAAGTCAAGCAGCCCCGGGGCTTTCGCGCTACTCGCGGAGGCGCGGGTCCGCCCCGATCCCGTCGCACCCCTGTCCGCCGTCCCGATCGTCCCCGCCCCGACCGTTCGCGGTGCGTCAATCGCGTACGTCGCATTGCCGTGCCGGGCCGTCGTGCTGGAGGATGGACTCGTGATCCTCGTGGTCGTGCTCACTCTCGCGTCCGCGCTGTCCTATGGCGTTTCGGACTTCTTCGGAACCCTCGGCGCACGGCGGTTCGGAGTGATGCCCGCGACAACCCTGACCTACCTGTGGGCGACGGTCGCGCTCGTCGCGGGCCTGTTGGTCGTGGGCGGGACCTGGTCGGAGGGCGCCGTGTTCTGGGGTGCGGTCTCGGGGGTGGCGGCTGTTGTCGGCTTCGTGCTGTTCTACCAGGCGCTCACCGTGGGTCCCGTGAGCGTGCTCTCCCCGGTGATCGGCCTCCTGGTCGCCGGTGTGCCGGTCGGCGTCGCGACCGTGGGCGGCACGCGGCTCTCGGGTGCGGCCTGGATCGCCGTCGGTCTCGCCCTCGCGAGCGCGGTGCTGGTGTCGACCTCGCGCCGCGACGGGAGTGTGCGGGTGTCCCGGCAGGCCTGGATCGTCGGTATCGGTTCCGGGATCGCGTTCGGCCTGTCCGTCGTCGCGCTCTCCTTCGCCCCCGGATCCGCCGGTCTTGTCCCGGCGTTCGTGGAGATCGCACTCGGTCTCCTGCTCCTTCTGGTGCTCGGGATGTGGCGCCGCAGGTCCGCCGGCCGGCGCCCGTTCTCGCTGGGTCCGCTTCGGTCGGCCGGGCCGCGCTGGATCGCCGGGAGCATGGTCGCCGGCGTGTTGCTCGGCATCGGGGACGCCCTCCTGCTCATCGCCCTGTACTCCGGCAACCTCGCCGTGGTCGGCGTGCTGGTCGCCCTGTATCCGGTTGCGACGATCCTGTTGTCGATCGCGGTCCTCGGGGAACGCCTCACGCTGCCGCAGTCCATCGGCGTCGGCACCGCCCTCGCCTCCTCCGCCATCTTCGCGCTCGGCTGATCCCCGCATCCGCCCGCCGGGCCGACGACGGCTCCGGCCGAACGCGCCAGTTGCGCCGCTTCGCGCCAGGCATGCCTGGCGGGCACCGGCGCAACGGGCGCGCACGAGGCGGAAGGCCGCGCGGGCGGATGCGCGGCACAGGCTAGCCGGGAGGGGCGGTGCCGGCGAGGTCGGCGAGGGCGTCGTGGTACTGCCGGGTGCGGTAGTACTCTCCGTGGGTGCCGACCGCGCCCGTGTACCCGCTCGTATCGACCTCATCGGCGAACCGGTCGATCGGGTTGCCCGGCGCCCGGTTCGACCAGGCCGGGAAACCGAGCGGATCGGTCGCCCGCCACAGGCTGATCCAGCGCCGCACCGGCAACGCGGCAGCGGGCGAGGCCGCTTCCGGCACGGGCGGCGTCGCCAGCGCGTCGGCCAGCCACGGGTCCGTGCTCCACAGCCGGGGGCGCAGGCAGGGCAGGGTGCCGAGCACGTCCGGCCCGAGGATCTCGGGAAAGAACCGCCCGAAGTACGGCCGCACCTGCACGCCGAAGCTCAACAGCGTGACCCGGTCCCGCCGCGCCGACCAGTCCGGGTGCGCGGCGAGGGAGAAGAGGGCGGCGACCGCGACGACCGCGCCCATGCTGTGTGCTGCGAGCACGACCTCCCGCTGGCGCGGTGGTGTCCCTTCCTCCCGGCCGTCCAGCCACCAGAGCACCCGGCGGCAGACTTCGGGTACGGCCCGTTCGGTGTAGCAGGGGGCTCCGAGCGGATGCCCGGCGCGCGGCAGGAAACAGGCGAGGTCCCAGACGATCGCGAGCGGCCTCGTCGCCCGCCCGGGAGCCGGGGGGATGATGAGCCCGGCGAGGACGAGCACGGCGACGCCCGCCCATCCGGCCATCGACACGTCGAGCCACGCGAGCAGCCCGGGCGGTGCGGTGATGCCGCCGGTCGGGACGGACCCCGGTGCCGTTGCCGCGGCATCCGCCGGCAGTAGCCGGGGCACGACGGCGGTGAGGACCTCGGTCGCGAAGAGGGCGAGGAAGCCGGCCGAGGCGACGATCCCGGTGACCGGTTCGACGAGGTGCAGGCGAGCCGCGAGCGCGCGCTTGCGGTCGCGCACGGGGCGGAGCAGCGTCACGAGTTCGGCCTCGGATCCCGCCGGCATCGGGGTCTCGCCGCCGGGGACGCCCGGGCCGTCGGGTCCACCGAAGCCGGGGTCTCCCGCGTGGCCGCCGTCCGCTCCCGCGGCGTCCGTTCCCGTACCGTCGCCGGACCCGGGCGAGAGGTCGTCCGGGCTCCACTCCGCGACGCGGGGGCCGACCCGGCGCGGCCGGATCAGGGCGCAGGCCACGGAGAGCGCCGCGACGGCGAGGAGCGCGAACGCGAGCCCGCCGAACCACGGGTACACGCCCGGCACGGTCAGGAGGGGCGTCGCCGGCGACCCTGCGGCATTCGTCGGCGCACCGAGGAGGGCGCTCGCACCGGCCCCGCCGTTCAGCCAGGTGCCGACCCCGACGGTGAGGAGGCTCGACAGGATGAGCCCGATGGCGAGCGCGAGGGTCAGGAACACGGCGGGCGCGAGGCCGTGCCACGCTTCGAACCGGAGCCGGCCGCGCGGGGCGGGGTAGCGGAACACGGCGCTCGCCACGACGCAGGCGAGCATGCCGCCGAGGAGTGCGAGCAGCGTGATCGAGGAGACCGGGGAGACGGAAGCGACCGCGGCTGCCGTGCCCTGGGCCGATCCGGGGGTCGCCGCCCCGTTGTCCCCAGGGGCGGGCGGGGCGAGCCCGAGGACGAGGAGCGCCGCGAGGTGTGTCACGATGCCGAGCAGCACGAGCGCGGTGTGCCACCGGGCGCCTGGAGTGCGCGCGATGGGCTCGACGGGAAGGGTGCGCGTGCAGACCGCGGTCACGAGGGCGGCCAGGAGCAGGGTCCCCGCGACCAGGAAGACGACGCCCGCCGCCGTTCCGGACGCGCCCGCGCGCACCCCGTCGCCCCCGCCGGCCAGGGCGGCGCAGGAGAGCAGCGAGGTGAGGCTCAGCCCGGCCGCGAGGTGGGCGAGCGAGAGCCGGTGCGTTTCACCGCGCCGATTCCAGAGGTGCGGGGACTCCAGCAGCGGCCGGGGCGTTTCGGCCGGCGTGCCGGGTCGCCCGTCCGCCGGGCGGGCGCCCGGTCGTGCCGCCGTTGGCGGCCGGGCGGCGAGATAGCGGTCGGCGACGTCATACCGCAGCCGCGCGCCGTTCGAGAGCTGCCAGATCCCGAGGATCATCGCGATCGGCGCGAGCGAGAAGACGGCCATCCGCTGCCCGGTCGTCCACGCGGCGAGGCCGCCGAGCGCGCCGGGCAGCCCGGAGCAGACCAGCGCCCCGTCGACGTAGCACTGCCGGGCGAGCAGGTCGATGCCGAGGTTCGCGACCGTCGCGACGAGCAGGAGCGTCAGCAGCACGCCGAACAGGCGGATGACCCCGGCCCGGACGCTGAGGCCGCGCGGCACCGCCTGGGTCGGGAGTCTCCAGCACCAGGCGGCAGCGTTGGCGATCGAGAACGGGAGCAGCAGGGCCCAGCCGATCCGGGCGAGTGCGGCGATGACCGCCCAGACCGGCCCGGCCCCACCGGGGGTGCTGCGCACCAGTCCGCCCCAGGAGTATGCCTCGCGGCGGATCCGGCGAGGGACGTAGCCGCGCTGCTCCGCGGCATCGGCTGCCCGGCGATGACGCCGGAGGGAATCTGGAGTCGGCGTCCAGAAGCTGCCGAGCACATCGCCGGCGGCGAGCTCGACCTCATCCGGCGGCAGGTCGAGCAGGGCGAACGGCGAGGTGTTGTTGATGCCGTGCACCCGCAGTTCGAGAACGTGCGGGGGAGCGGATGTCCTGAACGGTCCGGCCATGCGCGGTCCTTCCGGGCGGCGGGGGGTGTGGCTGGCATGGTACTGCCGTCCGGAAGGTTTGGCGAGGCAGGGGCATGTGGGACGCTAGAGTTTGAACTGGTCAGATTGTCTCGACGTCGAGCTACATTCGATGGCGGACGCTGTGCCGGCACACCCCTCGTACCCTGCAGGAACGCTAAGACGCGGATTGGACAAAGCAGCGTGGACCTTTACGAATATCAGGCAAGAGACCTGTTTGAGCAGTATGGAGTCCCGGTTCTGCCGGGCATCATCGCGGACACACCCGAGGAGGCGCGCGCCGCAGCGGAGAAGCTCGGCGGTGTCGTCGTCGTCAAGGCCCAGGTGAAGGTCGGCGGTCGCGGCAAGGCGGGCGGCGTCAAGGTCGCCAAGACCCCCGACGACGCCTTCGCGGCCGGCCAGGCGATCCTCGGACTCGACATCAAGGGCCACACCGTCAACCGGGTCATGGTCGCCGGCGGCGCGCGCATCAAGCAGGAGTTCTACTTCTCGGTGCTGCTCGACCGGTCCAACCGCTCGTACCTCTCGCTCGCGAGCTACGAGGGCGGCGTCGAAATCGAGGTTCTCGCCGTCGAGAAGCCCGAGGCGCTCGCCTATGTCGCGATCGACCCGAACCTCGGGATCGACCTCGAAACGGCCCGGCGCATCGCGGTCGAGGCGAAGTTCCCCGCCGAGCTCGTCGAGAAGGTCGCCCCGGTCTTCGTGCAGCTCTACAACGTTTTCAAGGGCGAGGACGCGACTCTCGTCGAGGTCAACCCGCTCGTCCTGACCGAAGAAGGCGACATCATCGCCCTCGACGGCAAGGTCACCCTCGATGAGAACGCCGGCTTCCGCCACCCGAAGCACGCCCTGCTCGAGGACGCGGCAGCCGCCGACCCGCTCGAGGCCAAGGCCAAGCTCAACGACCTCAACTACGTCAAGCTCGACGGTGTCGTCGGCGTGATCGGCAACGGCGCCGGTCTCGTGATGTCCACGCTCGACGTGGTCGCGTACGCGGGCGAGAACTTCGGCGGCGTCAAGCCGGCCAACTTCCTCGACATCGGCGGCGGAGCATCCGCTGAGGTCATGGCGGCCGGACTCGACGTCATCCTCGGCGACCCGCAGGTCAAGAGCGTCTTCGTCAACGTCTTCGGCGGCATCACCGCCTGCGACGCGGTCGCCCGCGGCATCGTCGGCGCGCTCGCCGAGCTCGGCAGCGCCGCGAACAAGCCCCTCGTCGTGCGCCTCGACGGCAACAACGTCGAGGAAGGCCGCCGCATCCTCACCGAGGCCAACCACCCGCTGGTCACCTTGGCCGCCACCATGGACGAGGGCGCCGCCAAGGCCGCCGAGCTCGCCTACGCCGCGAAGTAAGGGATTTTCGAACATGTCTATCTTCCTCAACAAGGACTCCAAGGTCATCGTCCAGGGCATCACCGGCGGTGAGGGCACCAAGCACACCGCCCTCATGCTCAAGGCGGGCACCCAGGTCGTCGGCGGCGTCAACGCCCGCAAGGCCGGCACCACCGTCGTTCACGGCGACGTCGAACTGCCCGTCTTCGGCTCGGTCGCCGAGGCGATCGAGAAGACCGGGGCGGATGTCTCGATCGCCTTCGTCCCGCCGGCCTTCACCAAGGACGCCGTCATCGAAGCCATCGACGCCGAGATCCCGCTGCTCGTCATCATCACAGAGGGCGTCCCGGTGCAGGACTCCGCCGAGTTCTGGGCATACGCCAAGGCCAAGGGCAACAAGACCCGCATCATCGGGCCGAACTGCCCCGGCATCATCACGCCGGGCGAAGCGCTCGTCGGCATCACGCCGGCGAACATCACCGGCAAGGGCCCGGTCGGCCTCGTCTCCAAGTCGGGCACCCTGACCTACCAGATGATGTATGAACTGCGCGACCTCGGCTTCTCGACCGCGATCGGCATCGGCGGCGACCCGATCATCGGCACCACGCACATCGACGCCCTCGAGGCCTTCGAGAACGACCCGGAGACCCTCGCGATCGTGATGATCGGCGAGATCGGCGGCGACGCGGAGGAGAAGGCGGCGGACTACATCCGGGCGCACGTCACCAAGCCCGTCGTCGGCTACGTCGCGGGCTTCACGGCGCCGGAGGGCAAGACCATGGGCCACGCCGGGGCGATCGTCTCCGACGGCGCAGGCACCGCCCAGGGCAAGAAGGAGGCCCTCGAGGCCGCAGGGGTCAAGGTCGGCAAGACGCCGAGCGAGACCGCGACCCTGCTGCGCGAGGTTCTCGCCGCACTGTAGCCCGGCATCCGCTCGCAGAGCCAGAAGAGGGGGCCCGCCACCACGGCGGGCCCCCTTTTTTTCGCGCGTCACGGCGGGGGCGCGCGGGCCGGTCAGGCGGGCGAGGTAGGCTCCCACCGGATGAACCGCTTAACGACAGCCCTGCTCGCCGCACTCGAGGCGCTCATTGTCGTAGCCATCGGAGTGGGCGTCTCCCTGGTGCCCCTGACCATCCTGTGGGCCACCCAGTACGGCCTCTCGGTCGACTGGCTCGTCTTCTGGCGCGCTTCGGTCACGGTCTGGCTGCTCGGCAACGGCGTCGACCTCGCCGTCCAGCTTGACCCCACCGTCGTCGCCGCGCTCGGCCTGCCCGGCGCGGAGGCCCCGTTCTCGCTCACGATCGCGCTCCTCGGCTTCGCCGTGCTCGCCCTGTTCCTCGGCAGGCACACCGGCCGCCGCGCGGCGGACTCGCCGCACCGCTGGACCGGCGTCCTGACCGCGATCCCCGTCTATGGGCTGCTCGCGACCCTGCTCACCCTCACCGTCGGCACGGATGCCCTGCAGCCGTCGATCCCGCAGGGCGTGCTCCTGCCCACGGCCGTGTTCGCCGCCGGGGTGTTCATCGGCGCCCGCCACCGGACCGAGTCGCCAGAGCATCCGGTTGCCGGCCAGGCGCCTCACCTGCAGGGAGCTCCGGCTCACCCGGCTCCTGGTCGCCCGGCGACCGGCCGTCCGGCCTGGCTGCGTGCCCTTCCCGCGCTCCCGGCCCTTCCGCGGTCGCCCCGGCTGCCCGAGGTGCCCGCCGAATGGCGCTCGGTTCTGGCCGGAGCCCTCCGTGCCGGCTTCGGCGCCGCGACCGGAACGGTCGGCGTCGCGGCCCTCGCCGTCTTCGTGCTGATCCTCGGCAACTTCGCGACGATCATCGGCCTCTACGAGACCGTGCAGGCCGGGGTGATGGGCGGCATCACCCTGACGATCGCCCAGCTCGCGCTCATCCCCAACCTCGTGATCTGGGCGGCGGCCTGGTTCGTCGGGCCCGGCATCGCCGTCGGCATCGGGTCGAGCGTGTCCCCGGTCGGCACCGTCCTCGGCCCGGTACCCGGCCTGCCGCTGCTCGGCGTGCTCCCGCACGGCAGCCTCGCCTTCGGGTTCCTCGGGCTGCTCGTGCCCGTTCTGATCGGCTATCTCACGGCTTTCGCAACCCGGCAGCGCCAGCACCGTGCGGGCGAGCCCGGCGCCGATCGCGGCCGGCTGGCTCTTACCGGAGCACTGGCTGGTGTCGTCGCCGGCATTGTCCTCGGATTGCTGGCCTGGTGGTCCGGAGGGGCCCTCGGTCCAGGCCGGCTCGTGGACGTCGGGCCGAACCCCTTGCTGGTCGGCGCTTTCGCCGCGCTCGAGGTCGGCGTCGCCGCTGTTCTCGGAATGCTGACGCCCCCGATCCGGCGGCGCGGGGCCACCTCCGGCGCCACGGCCCCCGCCGCGGCCCCACCGGCGAGGACCGGCAAACGATAGGCTCGTCCAGTGCTGTCATTGGTCGTATTGATTTCCGGCGGGGGATCCAACCTCCGTTCCCTCCTGGAAGCGTGCCAGGACGCCGAGTACCCGGCGCGGGTCGTCGCGATCGGGGCAGACAGGGACGCGGACGGCCTCGACCTCGGTGAAGAGTTCGGCGTGTCCACCTTCACGGTTCCGTACAGCTCGTTCGAGTCGCGCGAGGAGTGGGGCGACGAACTGCTCGCCGTGATCCGGCAATGGACGCCGGATCTCGTGGTGCTCAGCGGCTTCATGCGTCTCCTGCCCGCCAGGGTCGTCGCCGCACTGACCCCGAACCTGCTCAACACGCATCCGGCCTACCTGCCCGAATTTCCAGGAGCCCACGGGGTGCGCGACGCGCTCGCCGCCGGCGTCCCCGAGACCGGAGCCAGCCTCATCGTCGTCGACACCGGTGTCGACGACGGGCCCATCGTCGCGCAGGAGCGGGTGCCGGTGCTTCAGGACGACACCGAGGACTCCCTGCACGCCAGGATCAAGATCGTCGAACGGCGCCTGCTCGTGCAGGCCGTTCTCGACATCGCCAACGGAAACACGAACCTCAAGGAGCACTCCCAGATATGAGCGGGCACAGCAACGACCAGAGCCTTTACCGCGAACGCGATGTCGTCCCGGTGCGGCGGGCGCTCATCTCGGTGAGCGACAAGACCGGCCTGGTCGAGCTTGCGGCGGCCCTCGTGGCGACCGGCGTCGAAATCGTGTCGACGGGGTCGACCGCGGCGAGCATCCGTGCCGCGGGCTTCGCCGTGACCGATGTCGCCGCCGTCACGGGCTTCCCGGAGTCCCTCGACGGGCGGGTCAAGACCCTGCACCCCGGAGTGCACGCCGGCATCCTCGCCGACCTGCGGCTCGCCGCCCACGAGGCCCAGCTCACCGAGCTCGGCATCGCGCCCTTCGAACTCGTCGTGGTGAACCTCTACCCCTTCGTCGAGACCGTGAACTCCGGCGCACCCGCTGCCGAGGTCATCGAGCAGATCGACATCGGCGGCCCCGCACTCGTGCGCGCCGCGGCGAAGAACCACCCGAACGTCGCGATCGTGGTCGACCCGGAGAACTACGGCGAGATCGTCACCGCCGTCTCCGCAGGGGGAACGACGCTCGAGCTGCGCCGCAAGCTCGCCTCGCTCGCCTTCGAGCACACGGCCGGCTACGACCTGAGCGTCTCCGCGTGGTTCACCGAGAACGTCTACGACCAGTGGCAGGACGACACCGAGGCCCTCGATGAGGCCATCCTCGACGAGTTCGATGCCGTGATCGGCACCGCCTTCGACGACGAGGGCCCCTTCCCCGGCACCCTCGCGATCGAGGCCACCCGCGGCAGCGTGCTGCGCTACGGCGAGAACTCGCACCAGGCCGCCGCGCTCTACCTCGGCGAAGGCGGAGAGGGCATCGCCCAGGCGGTGCAGCGCCACGGCAAGGAGATGTCCTACAACAATTACGTCGACGCCGATGCCGCCGTGCGCGCGGCCTTCGACTTCGCCGAACCGGCCGTCGCCATCATCAAGCACGCCAACCCGTGCGGCATCGCCGTGGCCAACCCCAAGGCGCCGGATGCGATCGCCTCGGCCCACAAGCGGGCTCACGACTGCGACCCGGTCTCCGCATTCGGCGGGGTCATCGCGGCCAACCGCATCGTGACCCTCGGCATGGCCGAGACCGTCAGCCAGATCTTCACCGAGGTGCTCGTCGCACCCGGCTTCGAACCGGCCGCGTTCGAACTGCTCAGCCAGAAGAAGAACATCCGCCTGCTCGAGCTTCCGGAGAACTACCACCGTTCCTCGCTCGAGCTTCGCCAGATCTCCGGCGGGTTGCTCGTGCAGGAGACCGACTCGTTCGAAGACTTCGACTCCTCGACCTGGACCCTTGCCGCCGGCGAGGAGGTCGACGCGGCCACCCGCGCCGACCTCGAGTTCGCGTGGAAGGCGTGCCGGTCCGTGAAGTCGAACGCGATCCTGCTCGCCCGCTCCGGGGCATCCGTCGGCGTGGGCATGGGCCAGGTCAACCGGGTCGACTCGTGCCACCTCGCCGTGCTGCGCGCCGGGGACAGGGCCGCCGGCTCCGTCGCGGCCTCCGATGCGTTCTTCCCGTTCGCCGACGGCCTGCAGGTCCTCCTCGAGGCCGGGGTCACCGCGGTCGTACAGCCAGGAGGTTCGGTGCGCGACCCCGAGGTCATCGCCGCTGCCGTAGAGGCCGGCGTCGCGATGTACTTCACCGGAGAGCGCCACTTCTTCCACTGATCCGCGGAGGCTCCTGCCAGCGGGGTCTGGCACGATGGAAGGGTCCGGTTCGCTAGTCGGCGGTCCGGTCGAAGGGACACCCGTGCCGCTGCTCGACGGTTTCATCGAACCCACCTTTCTGATCGCGTTCGTCGTCGCGGTGATCAGCGCCTTTGTGATCACCGCGGTCGCCGCGCTCGTCTTCCGGATGGCCGCGCGCAAGCGGGCCTGGGCGCGCGCGTTCATCCGCCTGTGCCGGCGTCCCTTCCGGATTGTGATCCTGATCGGCGCCCTCTGGATCGTGACGTCCGTGTACCTGACGACGACGCCGGACCTGACCCTCGCGGTCGACTTCATCATGCGCGCCCTGTTCATCGCGGCGGCGACCTGGCTCGTCGCGGCGCTGGTGTACTTCTTCGAGGAAGTCATCGCCGCGCGGTACCGCATCGACGTGCGGGACAACCGGGTGGCCAGGCGGGTCCGCACCCAGCTGCGTATGCTCCGCCGGATCAGCGTCGTCGTGGTCATCGTCTGCGCGATCGGCACGGTGCTGCTCAGCATCCCAGGGGCCGCTGCGGTCGGGGCGAGCCTCTTCGCCTCGGCGGGTCTCCTGAGCGTCGTCGCCGGCCTCGCCGCCCAGTCGAGCCTCGCCAACGTCTTCGCCGGCATGCAGCTCTCCTTCAGCAACGCCCTGCGCGTCGACGACGTCGTCATCGTCGAGAACGAGTGGGGCCGGATCGAGGAGATCACCCTCACCTACATCGTCGTGCACATCTGGGACGACCGCAGGATGGTGCTGCCCTCGACCTATTTCACGACGACGCCGTTCCAGAACTGGACGCGCCGCACGAGCGAACTGCTCGGCTCCGTCGAGTTCGACGTCGACTGGAGGGTCAGCACCGGGGCCATGCGCGAGGAACTGAACCGGATCGTCGCCCAGACGGAGCTCTGGGACCGGCGCGTTGCCGTGCTGCAGGTGACGGATGCCGTCGGCGGCTTCGTCCGCATCCGTGTTCTGGTCTCGGCCGGGGACGCCGCGATGCTCTGGGACCTGCGCTGCATCGTGCGAGAGAACCTCGTCGGGTGGCTCGTCGCCGAGAACCCGGACGCACTCCCGCTCGGCCGCGTCGAGGTTCGGCAGCCGGCCCGCCGCCCCACGACGTCGGCCACGAGCGCCGCGAGGGAACAACGCCCCGTCACCGAGGCACCCGGCCTGTTCTCCGGAGACTCCGAAGCCGTGCACCGCGGCGAGGAATTCACCCGCTCGATGCCGATCCAGGAGATCAGCGACCAGAAGCTCTGACCGGCGGGGCACCTGCGCGCGGCCGGCGAAGCCGCACCCGGCGAGCCCATACACTGTCGGGATGGACATCCCCGCATTCGACCCCGCCGCTCGCCGGATCGCCCTGGTCCGTCGCCCCGCCGACAACCTCGCCGAGGGCCAGCTCACGCACATCGAGCGCGTCCCCGTCGACCTCGGGCTCGCCCGCACCCAGTGGGCCGGCTACGTCGCAGCGCTCGCCGCGGAGGGCTGGGACGTGATCGAGGTCGAACCGGCCCCGCTGCTCCCTGACTCGGTCTTCATCGAGGATGCCGTCATCTCCTTCGGCGACATCGCCGTGCTGACCAGCCCGGGGGCCCCGAGCCGCCGGGACGAGACCGCGGGGGCGGAGGCCGCCGTCCGCGGCCTCGGCATCCCGGTGCACCGCCTCGCGCTGCCCGGCACCCTCGACGGCGGCGACGTACTCAAGATCGGCCGGACCGTGTACGTCGGCCGCAGCCTGCGCACGAACGACGCCGGCATCGACCAGCTCCGCGACATCCTGGTCCCGCGCGGTTACACCGTCGTCGCGGTCCCGATCAGCAAGGTGCTGCATCTCAAGTCCGCCGTCACCGCCCTGCCCGACGCGACCGTGATCGGCTATCCGCCCCTCGTCGACGACTCGACGGTGTTCGAACCCTTCCTGCCCGTCCCGGAGGAGTGCGGCACCGCTGTCGTTGTGCTGGCCCCGGACGCGGTGCTGATGTCGAGCGCGGCCCCGCGCTCGGCCGCCCTGTTCGCCGCCCGCGGTTACCGCGTCGTCACCGTCGACATCTCCGAATTCGAGAAGCTCGAGGGCTGCGTCACCTGCCTGAGCGTACGCATCCGCTGACCGGGAGTCCGCGGACCTGACTCTCAAAGAGGTGCTTGCGCCGACGCACGGTGGGGTCGTACTCTGGAAGGCTGCCTGACACGGGGAGCACAACGAGGATTCGACGCGCTCAGGAGGCCGACATGACACAGACAGCACAGCCCCAGCTCGCTGGGAATGCGATCACCGGCGCTGGCTCTGCCGTGGGCGTCCACGACAACGCGGCCTAGCCACTCCATCCGCATCGCGCGTCGGCTCCCTCCTCCAGCACCCCGCCCGTAACCCGCAGCCCGCGACCGGCGTCCCGTCGTCGCGACCGTATGGAAGCGCCCAGCTTCCCGCCCGCCGTCGAACGCGACTCCGACGCGACTTTTTCGACTCCTCGACGCCCAGCGCACCCCGCTGGCGTCCATCGGCACCATGTATCCGAACAGGCTCTACTCGTGACCCAGATCACACCAACCACTCCCATCGAAACCACACCACCCACTCCCATGGACACGACTCCGAACCCACCGACCGCCTCGACGCCACCCAGCACACCTGCTGCCACACCGGCGGCGGCCCCTGAGCAGCCCGGGAAGCGCGCGAGCACGCTGCGCACCCTGCTGCGCCTCTTCCCCTACGTGCGACCCGCGTTGCCCCGGCTCGTGCTGGGCATGATCGCCGCGCTCCTGGCCGCGGTCGTCGCCCTCGCGATCCCGCAAGTGCTGCAGGGCCTCGTCGACGGCGCCCTGTCCCGTCAGGACCCCGCCGGAATCTGGCCCGCCGTGCTGGTCGTCCTCGGCCTCGGCGTGCTCGAGGCCATCCTGATCGCCCTCCGCCGCTGGTTCGTGCTGGTCCCGGGCACCCACGTGGAGGCGAGCATGCGGAACGCGCTCTACGCGCGCCTGCAGGACCTGCCGGTTTCCTTCCACGATCGCTGGCCGAGCGGACAGCTCCTGTCCCGCGCGGTGAGCGACCTGAACCTGATCCGGCGCTGGATCTCCTTCGGCCTGGTCCTCCTGGTCGTCAATATCGTCACGATCGTGATCGGCGCCGCCGTGCTGGTCTCGATGAACTGGATCCTCGGCGTCGTTTTCATCGCCTGCTCGATTCCGCTCTGGATCGTCGGGTACCTGTTCGAGGAGAAGTACTCCGTCGTGGCCCGGCGCAGCCAGGACCAGGCCGGCGACCTCGCGACGGCCGTCGAGGAGTCCGTGCACGGCATCCGCGTGCTCAAGGCGTTCGGGCGCGGCGGTTTCGCGCTCAAGAACTTCTCGCAGCAGGCGGAAGACCTTCGTGGCACCGAGATCGAGAAGGCGCGCGCGATCGCCGGCATCTGGCTCTGGCTCCTGATGGTGCCCGATGTCGCGTTCGCGCTCTGCCTCGTGGTCGGAGTCTGGCTCGCCGCGCAGGGTGACCTCAGCGTCGGTGGCCTCGTCGCATTCTTCGCGACGGCGACCGTGCTGCGCTGGCCGGTCGAATCGATCGGGTTCCTGCTGTCGATGACGTTCGACGCCCGCACGGCGACCGACCGGTACTTCGACGTGCTCGACGCCCCGAACAGCATCACGGACCCCGACAGGCCCGTCACGCTCGCCGAGCCGCGCGGCCGACTCGCCTTCGAGGACGTGCACTTCCGCTACCCCGACTCGCCGGCGCGCTTCCCCGACCTGCTCGACGGCGTCAACCTCGTGCTGCAGCCGGGGGAGACCATGGCCCTCGTCGGGCTGACCGGCTCGGGCAAGTCCACCCTCACCGCACTCACCACCCGCCTCTACGACGTCACCCAGGGCGCGGTCACGCTCGACGGTGTCGACGTGCGCTCGCTCGGCCGCGAAGACCTGCGCGGCCACCTCGCGATGGCGTTCGAGGACGCGACGCTGTTCTCGGCATCCGTGCGCGACAACGTGCTGCTCGGCAGGCCGGAGTTCGCCGAGCGGTCGGCGGCAGCGGATGCCGCGCTCGAGGAGGCCCTGCAGGTCGCGCAGGCCGGCTTCGTGCGTGACCTGCCCGACGGCGTCGACACCCTCGTCGGCGAGGAGGGCATGAGCCTCTCCGGCGGCCAGCGCCAACGGATCGCGCTCGCCCGCGCGGTCGCGGCGAAGCCGGCGGTGCTCGTGCTCGACGACCCGCTTTCCGCGCTCGACGTCGACACCGAGTCCCTCGTCGAGGCCGCCCTCCGCGAGGTGCTCGCCTCGACGACGGCGCTCATCGTCGCGCACCGGCCGTCGACGGTCACCCTCGCCGACCGGGTCGCCCTGCTCGAGGACGGCCGGATCACCGCGGTCGGCCGGCACTCCGAGCTCCTGCGCACCAACGAGCACTACCGGTTCGTCATCTCGAGCCTTGAAGACGAAGAACGGCGCGACGCCACCAGGCAGGTCGCCAGGGACGAATCGGCCGCACGGACAGAACAGACCGAGCGAGAGGAGGCCGCACGATGAGCGTCACCGGAGTCGAAGGCGAAGAACGCAACAATTTCACCGCGTCCGAAAGCAAGCAGATCCGGGCGCGCTCGCTGCGCCTGCTCGGTTCCCTGCTCCGCCCGGTGCGCTGGCGGGTCACCGCGGCGATGCTCGTCGTGGTGCTCTCGACCGCGGCCCAGGTCGCCGGTCCCGCCCTCATCGCGTTCGGGATCGACAAGGGACTGCCTGCCCTCCTCGCCCAGGACTGGCTCCCGCTCGCGGCGACCGGCGGGGTCTACCTCCTCACCGGCGTGATCGGGGCGATCCTCATCGCCTGGTACACGATGATGTCGGCCAGGATCAGCCAGGCAGTGCTGATCGACCTCCGCAAGCGGGTGTTCCTGCAGACCCAGCGGCTCAGCCTCGAGTTCCACGAGTCGTACACCTCCGGGCGGATCATCTCCCGGCAGACCAGCGACCTCGACGCGATCCGGGAACTGCTCGACTCGGGTATCAACCAGCTCGTGCAGGGCGTGTTGTACATGGCCTTCACGGCGATCGCGCTCGTGAGCCTCGACGGCGTCAGCGGGCTGGTGCTGCTCGGGTCCCTGGTGCCGCTGTTCGCGCTCACCCGCTGGTTCCAGGTGCGGTCGCAGACCTTGTTCCGGCGGTCGAGGACCGCATCGGCGAGCCTGATCGTGAAGTTCGTCGAGACGATGACGGGCATCCGCGCCGTCAAGGCGTTCCGGGCGGAGAGACGCAACGAGGAGGTCTTCGGCGAGCTCGTCGAGGACTACCGAAAGGTGAACGGCCGGGTGATCCAGCTGTTCGGCATCTTCGACCCCGGCCTCATCCTGATCGGCAACGTCGCGGTCGCCGTCGTGCTCCTGCTCGGCGGATTCCGCGTCGTCGACGGGCAGCTCGCGATCGGTGCGCTCCTCGCGGCGCTGCTCTACACCCGGCGGTTCTTCGATCCGATGGAGGAGATGGCGATGTTCTACAACTCGTACCAGTCCGCCGCGGCGGCGCTCGAGAAGATCTCCGGCGTGCTCGAGGAACTCCCCGGTGTGCCGGACCCGGTTGCCCCCGTCGACCTGTGGGAGGCGCGCGGCGCCGTCACCTTCACCGGGGTGCGCTTCGAGTACCAGTCCGACCGGGTGATTCTGCCGACCTTCGACCTTGCGATTCCCGCAGGGCAGACGATCGCCCTCGTCGGCTCGACCGGGGCAGGCAAGTCGACGCTCGCGAAGCTGATGGCGCGGTTCTACGACCCCACCGACGGCCAGGTGCTGCTCGACGGGGTGGACCTGCGACGGCTGCACCCCAAGGACCTCCGTCGCGCCATCGTGATGGTCACCCAGGAGGCGTACCTGTTCAGCGGTTCGGTCGCCGACAACATCGCGATCGGCAAACCGGACGCCTCTCCCGCCGAAATCGTGGCGGCGGCGCGTGCCGTCGGCGCGCACGAGTTCATCGAGAACCTTCCCGGCGGATACGACACCGACGTGAACAAACGCGGTGGCCGAGTGTCCGCCGGGCAGCGCCAGCTGATCTCGTTCGCGAGGGCCTTCCTCGCCGACCCGGCGGTGCTGATCCTCGACGAGGCGACGTCCTCGCTCGATATCCCGAGCGAGCGGCTCGTGCAGCAGGCGCTGCAGACCCTGCTCGCCGACCGCACGGCCGTCATCATCGCGCACCGGCTGTCCACGGTCGCGATCGCAGACCGGGTGCTCGTGATGGAGCACGGGATCATCGTCGAGGACGGCGCGCCCGACGACCTGATCGACGGCACCGGACGGTTCGCCCAGCTGCACGCGGCCTGGCGGGAATCACTCGTGTAGCGGCATCCGCACGCGTTCACAGCGGATGCCGGTCCGCGAGAGTACGAAAATGGCCCCTTCGCTGCGCGCGAAGGGGCCATTTCTCCGCTCTCGCGGAACAGCCCGTCAGGAGGTGACGGTGAGGAAGAGGTCGCCGGCGGCAAGGTCGGCGCCCGCAGTGACGGCATCGGCGAGGGCGATGTTCTCGTGTGTGCGCTCGAGGATGATGACCGGCACGATGGGATTACGTCCGCCAGCCTCGACGGCCGCGGAGTCCCAGGTCACGATCACGTCGCCGGCTGCAACCTGATCGCCCTGCTTCGCCCGCAGGGTGAAGCCCTCGCCGCGGAGCTCGACGGTGTCGATACCGAGGTGGACGAGGACGCCGATCCCGTCGGGGGAGAGGATCACAAAGGCGTGCGGGAAGACCTTGAGCAGCCTGCCGGTGATCGGCGCGATCGCGTCGACCATGCCCCGCGGTGGGTCGATCGCGGCGCCGGGACCCACGATCGCCTGGGCGAACGTGGGATCGGGGACCTCGGCGAGACCGACGGCGCGACCGGGGACGGGCGCGAGGACGACGACGGGCGTCACGAGGACGACGGGAGCCCCACGGCTCACAGGAGGTCTTCGATGTCTTCGGCGAGGTTGTCGGCCTCTGGTCCGACGACGACCTGGACGATGGTGCCGGACCGGAAGACGCCGTGGGCGCCGGCCGCCTTGAGCGCAGGCTCGTTCACGAGGGCGGGGTCCTTCACCTCGGTGCGCAGTCGGGTGATGCACGCCTCGATCTCGACGAGGTTGCCTGATCCGCCGAGGCCGGCGAGGATTTGCTCCGCTTTGGTGCTCATGGTGTTTCCTCCAGTGATGGTGGGCCGGGAACCGGCTGCAGCGGCTTGGATACGCGCGAAGCGTTCCGGCCGTGAGCCAAGTCTGCGCCCTGTCTGATTCGGTTTCGGGTGTTCTCGGAGAACCCGAGCGGCTGGGGGTCTTGACAAGCAGGGTGCCGCGGCTTCATCATCGAACTATTGGATCGTACCAGTACGGACCACAAAGCGAAAGTGGTCCTATGCTGGTATCTACACACCCCAACCTTTCGGAGGACGCAGCGAGATGACCGACATCGATGAGGCCCCGGTTCTGGAATCAGGACCGGTCTCCAAACACGCCCAGCTGCGCTCGATCCTGGAGGAGCTGGTCGAGACCAGCCTCGCTCCCCACGCCGCGATCCCGCCGGAGCGGAAGCTCATGACGCGGTACGGAGTCAGTCGCTCGACCGTGCGCGAAGCGATCCGCCAGCTCGTCGAGGAGGGCGTGCTCTACCGGGTGCAGGGCAAGGGCACCTTCGTGGCCGGCGAACGCGTGCAGAGCGACCTGCACCTCGCGTCCTTCACGGAGGACATGCGCCGGCGCGGCCTCGTCCCCGCGACGATCGTGCGTTCGTCCCGGTTGGTCGAAGCGCCCCTCGCGGTACGGGCCGCCCTCGGACTCGGCGCGGGCGCCCAGGTACTTGAGATCGAAAGACTCCGGCTCGCCGACGGGGTGCCGATGGCACTCGAACGCGGCTACTACCCCGCAGAGCTGCTCCCCGACCTCGGCGCCAAAGACCTGACCCGGTCCCTGTACGCGACGTTCGCGACCGAATACGGCCTCCGGATCGACAACGCGGAACAGGCCGTCTGGGCGGAGGGCGCCGACGCCCTGCTCGCCGCCACCCTCGGCATCGCCGCCAACGCCCCCGTGATGGTCTTCCGTCGGACGTCGTCCGCCGGGTCCGCCTTCCTCGAACATGTCACCTCGTGGTACCGCGGCGACCGCTACCAGATCCACATGACGCTCAACCTGCAGCACCAGCCCTGACCCACAGACCACCCACGCAACATCCATACCGACAACGCACCACCAGGAGGAAATCAATGTCCAGCATCACCGTAGACGCCGGGACGAAACGGCCGTTCCCCGGCCTCGCGCAACTTCAACGAGTCGGTCGCAGCCTCATGCTGCCGATCGCCGCACTGCCCGCTGCCGGCCTTCTGCTCCGCCTCGGCCAGCCCGACCTGCTCGGGCGCATCCCGGGCTTCGAAACCGGGGCGGCCGTGATCGCCTCGGCGGGCGGTGCCCTCTTCGACGCTCTACCGCTGCTCTTCGCGGTCGGCGTCGCGATCGGCTTCGCGAAGAAGTCCGACGGATCGACAGCCCTTGCCGCCGTCGTCGGCTACCTCGTCTTCTCCAAGGTCGGCGAGGCGATGTCGCCTCTGGTCCTCGGACTGCCCGCAGCGGGCGGGAAACAGGTGCTGGTCAATTACAGCGTGCTCGGCGGCATCCTGATCGGCATCACCTCCGCCTTGCTCTGGCAGCGCTTCCACCGGATCTCCCTACCGAGCTACCTGGCCTTCTTCGGCGGCCGCCGGTTCGTTCCGATCGTCACCGCAGGCACGGCACTCGTTCTCGGCGTCCTGCTGGCCTTCGTCTACCCCGCCTTCGCGACCGGTCTCTCCGGCTTCGGCGAGTTCGTCTCCTCCAACAACATCTGGGGCGGCTTCCTCTACGGCACGACCAACCGGCTGCTCATCCCCGTCGGCCTGCACCACATCCTCAACTCGGTGATGTGGTTCGTGATCGGCGACTTCAACGGCGCGCACGGTGACATCGCCCGGTTCTTCGCCGGCGACCCGACCGCCGGCTCCTTCATGACCGGATTCTTCCCGATCATGATGTTCGCGCTGCCGGCCGGAGCCCTCGCCATCTGGCAGGAGGCCAAGCCGTCCCAGAAGAAGATCGTCGGCGGCATCATGCTCTCCGGTGCGCTCACCGCCATGCTCACCGGCGTCACGGAGCCCCTCGAGTTCTCCTTCATGTTCGTCGCGTTCCCGCTCTACCTCATCCACGCGGTGCTGACCGGATCCTCGCTCGCCCTCGTGAACGCCCTCGGGATCAGGGACGGGTTCACCTTCAGCGCGGGCACGTTCGACTACGTGCTCAACTTCGGCCTGGCCGAGAAGCCGCTGCTGCTCATCCCGATCGGGCTCGCGTACGCCGGCATCTACTACTTCCTGTTCCGCTTCGTGATCCGCAAGTGGAACCTGAAGACCCCCGGTCGCGGCGAGGACGAGGTCCCCGACGCGACAGTGCCCGACTCCGCGTCGTCCACGACGGTCTAATCCCACCAACGCCGGGGTCGCGGGCGAGCCCGCGACCCCGGCAGCACCACCATGCACCATCATTGTGAAACTGGAGCAGAACATTGGCTGAAGTAATCGTCCTCGACACCGAGACCGCAGCGGGAACGCTTGCTGCGGCATCCATCCGTGCCCTGATCATGCGCAAGCCGGATGCCGTCCTCGGCCTGGCCACGGGGTCCACGCCGCTCTCCGTGTACGCGGCGCTCGCAGCCTCCCTCGCGGAGGAGCCCCTCGACATGTCCCGCGTGCGCGGTTTCGCCCTGGACGAATACGTCGGGCTGCCCGCAGGGCACCCGGAGAGCTACCGCGCCGTCATCACCCGCGACGTCGTCGTGCCCCTCGGCCTCGACCCCGCGAACATCCGTACCCCGAACGGCGACGTGGCCACCCTCGAGACCGCCGGACTCGACTACGAGGCCGCCATCGTCGCGGCCGGCGGCGTCGACGTGCAGATCCTCGGTATCGGGCAGACCGGTCACGTCGGCTTCAACGAGCCGGGTTCCTCCTTCGCGTCCGTCACGCGGATCAAGACCCTGACCGAGAAGACCCGGATCGACAACGCGCGCTTCTTCGCCTCTCCCGATGACGTGCCGATCCACTGCATGACCCAGGGCCTCGGCACGATTCGCCGCGCCAGGCACCTCATCCTGCTCGCGTTCGGCGAAGAGAAAGCGGATGCGATCGCGTCCGCCGTCGAGGGACCGGTCTCATCGAGCAAGCCCGGTTCGGTCATCCAGCTTCACCCGCACGTGACCGTCCTCGTCGACGAGGCCGCGGCATCCCGCCTCGCCAACCGGGACTACTACGCATACGCATACGCCCACAAGTACGCCTGGCAGGGAATCTAACCCCGTGGCCGACTCGATTCTGCTCAGCGCCGGCACGGTCGTCGCCGCGGACGCCGTGCACACCCCTGGCTGGGTCGAGGTCAGGGCCGGACGGATCATCGCCGTCGGCGCCGGCCTCCCGCCGCGCGTCGCCGATGCCCACTACCCGGACGGGATCCTCGCCCCCGGCTTCGTCGACGTGCACAATCACGGCGGCGGCGGATTCAGCTTCAACGATGCCGACACGGAGATCGCGGCGGCCGGGATCGCGGCGACCCACCGGGAACACGGCACGACCACGCTGATGGCGAGCCTCGTCACGGCACCGCTCGATGAGATGGAACGCCTGGTGGCCGGCCTCGCCGACCTCGTCGATTCCGGCCTGCTCGCAGGAATCCACCTCGAAGGACCCTGGCTGAGCCCGATCCATCGGGGCGCCCACACGGCGGAGCTGCTCCGGGTGCCCGACAGGGACAGCATCGACCGCCTCATGCGCGCCGGCCACGGCACGGTGCGCATGGTCACGATCGCCCCTGAGCTCCCGGGCGGGCTCGACGCCGTCCGGCGGATCGTCGGATACGGCGCGGTCGCCGCGATCGGCCACACCGACGCCAATGACGACATGACCAGGCAGGCGATCCAGGCGGGGGCCACGGCGGGCACGCATCTCTTCAACGCGATGCGTCCCCTGCACCATCGGGAACCCGGGCCGTCCCTCGCGCTGCTCGAGAACCCCGCCGTGTTCGCCGAACTGATCGCAGACGGGGTGCACCTGCATCCCGCGGTCGTCCGCTTCATCACGCAGAGCCCGTCGCGACCGGTGTTCGTGACCGACGCGATGGCCGCGGCCGGTGCGGACGAGGGCGAATACACCCTCGGCGGCCTCCCCGTCAGCGTGCTCGACGGTGAAGCGCGCCTCGCGGACGGGACGATCGCCGGCAGTGTCCTCACCCTGAGCGAGGCCGTCCGGTTCGCCGTGCACACGGCAGGGGTCGACCTCGCCACGGCGGTGCGAGCGGCCACGCAGAACCCGGCCGACATGATCGGCCTCACCGACTGCGGCCGCCTCGCCGCGGGGCAGCCGGCCGACCTGATCGTCCTCGATGCCGGGCTCTACGTCACCGCGACCATGCGGTCAGGCGACTGGTGCCTGCCGGCCTGAGCCGGCAGGGGAGACCGGCCTAGGCGAAGCCCCAGGCCTTCTCCTCGTCGCTCGAGGCGTCCGACAACGGGATGCCGATCAGCGGGCGCGGCGCCGGCCCGAGCGGGTGCAGGCTGGGATCGGGGGCGCGCACGGCCTGTTCCTTGAGCTCGACGAAGATCGCGTGGGTCGGCGTGGTGCCGATGTTCACGCCGGCGTGTTCCTGGGCAGGGAGCCAGGCGGTCTCGCCGGCCGGGAGTTCGACATCGACCTCCCTGCCTTCGAAGGAGAGCCTCCGGGAGTATGCGCTCAGCGTGATCATCACGCTGTCTGGGTGCTCGTGCGGGTTGGTGGTGTCGCCGGGGGCATCAAGGAATTCGAGCACGCGAACGCGGTCGTTTTCGAGCAATACCCGGTAGACGCCGGGATCCGTCACGAGCGGATCGAGGGACTGTGTGGCGTTCTGTTCACTGGACATGCCGCACGCTAACACCGTTTGCCTGCGGCGCGCTAGGAGAAGCCCCAGACGTTCGCCTCATCGTCGGTGTCCGGCGTCGACGGTGCGGCGGACTGCGGCCCGAGCGGCCGCTCGTCCGTGCGCCCTCGGGGATGCCGCGAAGGCTCCTTGAGTTCGATGAAGATCGAGTGCGTGTCGGTATGGCCGGTGTTCGCACCGGTGTGTTCCTGGGCGGGAAGCCATCGTGCGACCCCGGCGGGAAGCTCGACGTCGACGGCGCGGCCGTCCGACGAGATCCGCCGGCTGAATTCGCTCAGGGTGACCATGACACTGTCCGGATGCCGGTGCGGCGCGGTCGCGGCACCGGGCGTGTCCCGGTATTCGAGGACGCGTACCCGCTCATTCTCGAGGATCACCCGGTAGAGGCCGGGATTGGTGACGACGGGGTCCTGAAAGCCTTCTGCACTGTCCATGCGGGCACCGTACCCGGTGCCGGCGGTGCCCGCGAGGGGCAGGTCAGGTCGGTGACCAGCGCGCAGCCCGGTAATCGACCCGGTAGCCGGACTCCGCGGTGCCCAGGAGGACGAGCGGGGTGCCTTCTTCGCGGTAGTGCGGCAGCGCCCTGGCCTCGTGCGCGACCGGCGGGTGGCCGCCGGCCCGGACCACCCGCCACCAGGGGACATCCGCCCCATAGTGCGCCATGATCTGGCCGACGACACGGGCGCCGCGAGAGCCGAGCACCGCCGCGACGTCGCCGTAGGTCATCACCCGCCCGGCGGGAATCGAGTCGACGATGCCGAGGACATGCGTGACGAAGTCGCTGTCGGGGGCGAGGCGCATGGCCGGCGGAACCGTCTGGCCGCTACAGCTTGAGCGAACCGATCATCTCGCCGTATGCCGTCTCGCCGATGTCGACGAAGCCGATCCGGTGGAAGAACGACTCCGGTCCTTCTTCGCCGGGTTCCCAGATCACGGTGATGTGGTCGAAGCCCCGCTTCCTGGCCTCCTGGGCGAGTGACTCCGCTGCGAATTTGCCGACGCCCTTGCCCTGGGCGCTCGCGTCTACGTTGATCCTCCAGATGCAGGCCCGGAATTCCTCGTGCTCCGAATCGGGGTCGAAGTTGCCGTGGATGAACCCGGCCACCTCGCCGTCGAGCAACACGACGCGCTGCCACGCGGTCGCGGGATTGATCACGGAAGCCGCCACCGCATAGGAGACGGGAGCGATGTACAGCTCCTGGCCCGGTTTGAGACTGAGGCTATTGGCCGCAACAATGTTGCGTGCGGACAGTTCTTCCAGACGTAGTTCACCCATGGCAACAGGCTAACCTGCGGCTGACCGGCGTGGTAGTCGGGTTTTGTGCGCCGGGCAGGACCGGACCGAAAACTGTCTCGATGTCGAGACAGTTGCGGGGGCCTTGTAGAATTGGCTCGGCCACGTGGCCGGTACCATTCTGAGGAGAATTCATTGGCGAAGATCAAGGTTGAAGGCACCGTCGTCGAGCTCGACGGGGACGAGATGACGCGCATCATCTGGCAGGCCATCAAGGACACGCTCATCCACCCGTACCTCGACATCGACCTCGAGTACTACGACCTGTCGATCCAGAAACGCGATGAGACCGACGACCAGATCACGATCGACGCTGCCCACGCCATCCAGAAGCACGGCGTCGGCGTGAAGTGCGCGACCATCACCCCGGACGAGGCCAGGGTCGAGGAATTCGGCCTCAAGAAGATGTGGGCGTCTCCCAACGGCACGATCCGCAACATCCTCGGCGGCACGATCTTCCGTGAGCCGATCATCATTTCCAACATCCCGCGCCTGGTGCCCGGCTGGAACAAGCCGATCATCATCGGCCGCCACGCCTTCGGCGACCAGTACCGCGCCACGAACTTCCGCTTCGAGGGGGAGGGCACGCTCAGCATGACCTTCACGCCGAAGGACGGCTCGGAGGCGCAGACCTTCGAGGTCTTCCAGTCCCCGGGCAGCGGTGTCGCGATGGGCATGTACAACCTCGACAGCTCGATCCGTGACTTCGCCCGTGCCTCGCTCAACTACGGCCTCGTGCGGAACTACCCGGTCTACCTGTCGACCAAGAACACCATCCTCAAGGCATACGACGGCCGGTTCAAGGACATCTTCCAGGAGATCTTCGACACCGAGTTCAAGGCCCGCTATGAGGCTGCCGGCCTCACCTACGAGCACCGCCTGATCGACGACATGGTCGCATCCGCCATGAAGTGGGAAGGCGGCTACGTCTGGGCCTGCAAGAACTACGACGGCGACGTGCAGTCGGACACCGTCGCGCAGGGCTTCGGCTCGCTCGGCCTGATGACGAGCGTGCTCTCCACTCCCGACGGCAAGGTCGTTGAGGCAGAGGCAGCGCACGGCACCGTGACCCGCCACTACCGCCAGCACCAGCAGGGCAAGCCCACCTCGACGAACCCGATCGCCTCGATCTATGCCTGGACCCGCGGCCTCTCGCACCGGGCCAAGCTCGATGGCAACCCGGCGCTCGCCGAGTTCGCCGAGACCCTCGAGGACGTCGTCATCAAGACCGTCGAAAGCGGCCAGATGACCAAGGACCTCGCATTGCTGGTCGGCCCGGAGCAGGGCTACCAGACGACCGAGGAATTCCTCGCCGCCATCGCGACGAACCTGCAGACGCGCCTGGCCTAACCGGCCCCGCTCGTCCGGGAGAGGCCCTCGACCCCTGGGGTCGGGGGCCTCACCCGTGTGCCGATCACAACGGTCCCGTCGACGTCGTCGTGGTGCGCGGTACGGGGGAGCAGGCCGTTCCTGGCGAACAACGCGCTCGTCACCGGCGCCTGGCGCGCACTCGTCTCGATCAGGAGATGGCCGCCGGGGGCGAGCCAGCCTGCCGCCGCCGCCGCGACCCTTCGCTGCACGTCGAGCCCGTCAGAACCGCCGTCGAGCGCCAGCCGGTGCTCGTGCACCCGGGCCTCCGGCGGCATCCGCTCGATGGAGCCGGTCGGCACGTATGGCGCGTTGACGAGCAGGAGCGCGATCCGACCGCGCAGGGCCAGGGGCAGGGGGGCGAAAAGATCGCCCTCGACCACGGTTCGGCCAGGGAGGTTGACGCGGGCGCAGCGGACTGCGACCGGGTCGAGGTCCGCCGCCAGGAGGTCGAGCCCCAGCCCCGGCAGGGCCGAGAGCAGGGCGGCACCGACCGCTCCCGTGCCGCAGCAGAGGTCGACGACGATCGCACCGGGACCGGCGAGCCCTGCGGCCTCGCGCACAAGCGCCTCCGTGCGTCGCCGCGGCACGAAGACCCCGGGTTCGACGTGCACCCGCAGCCCGCAGAACAGCGCCCAGCCGAGGACGTACTCGAGCGGCTCCCCGCCCACCCTGCGCTCGAGCAGGTCCTCGAGCTCGTCCGCCGACCGGGCCTCGCCAACGAGGAGCTCCGCTTCCTCCTCGGCGAAGACGCATCCCGCCGCGCGGAGGCGTTCGACGACGCCGGGGAAGGCCGCGGCGGGATCGACAGGGGACATCGGAACCTTTCGGGTATTGCGCGCGGCATACGCACGGGAGTCGAATGCCCATAAAATCAGTGCAGGAGACATAGTTTCTCACCTGGACGAGAAAGCGACGCGGCATGGCACCTGAATGGCATTCGGTGTCCCGCACGCGACCCTCGCGTCGGATGCGGCGCCGCGGATGAACGCCATGGAACGGATCATCGACGAGGGCCTCCTCATCGCCCTCTCCGCGGTGCGGATGGCCGTGAAGAACCACATCATCGTCGGGGCTCTCCGCGAGCACGACAACTTCGACGAATCGTCCTACCAGACGGTCGCGCGCGATGAACTGCTCCTTCTTGCGGCGCAGAACGAAGAGGATGCCGCCCGCGTCGCGCAGGAAAGACGGGAACTCGCGTCCCGGCGTTGGTCGCAGGGCTTCACCGAGGATGAGCGGCTCGACATCGGCAGGCTCGGCCGCCGTCGTCGCGCCCACAAGGGTCTCGCCCTCATCCTGCACGCGGTCGCGGACGACGACAAGAAACTGGCCGCGATCGTCGAGGACGCGCAACACGACGCGAGTTATGAGATCCGGAAGGCCCTCGCCGCACGCCTGATCCGCCAGACGATCGACGGCCACGCCCCTGGCTACGCGCGGATGCGTGAGGAGCGGATCAAATACCTGCTCGCGATCGACTTCGCGATGCTTCGGGACCGGACATCCGGAACGAATCCATAGCGATTCTTCGGTTTTCACTCTGGCGGCTCACCTAGGATTGAAACAATTCAGGTCGTTGCTCTTGCTCCATTTTTCCCGCCCGATTTCCCGCCCGGGATGCGCCCCAGGTCGACGACGACCATCGGTCATCGCACGGGAAAGAACACCATGACAGGCTTCGCACACGTCCTCAAACCGGGTCGCATCGGTACCCTCGAACTCCCGAACCGGGTGATCATGGCGCCGATGGGCACCGAGATGGGCACCCCGGAGGGGCTCTTCACCGCTCAAGAGATCGCGTATTACACCGAACGCGCCCGCGGGGGCACTGGCCTCGTGATGACCGGCATCAGCGCCGTCTCCGAGGACTACGAGACGCTCAACGCCGGACTCTGCTGCGTGCACACCGATGCCGCGCTTCCGGGCCTCACCGCCCTCGCCGAATCGATCCACGCCGTCGGCGGGCTGGTCTCCCTGCAGCTCACCGCGGGCCTCGGGCGCAACATCAACGTGATCGACCCGGACAGGCTGCCGATCTCCGCCTCCGACAACCCGCACTATGCAGACCCGAGCGTGCTCTGCCGGCCGCTCGAGATCGACGAGATCCACCTGCTCGTCCGCCGCTTCGGCGAAGCCGCAGCCCGCGCCGCCGCCGCGGGGATGGATGCGATCGACATCCACGGCCACACGGGCTACCTGATCGACCAGTTCATGAGCGCCTGCTGGAACCGCCGCACGGATGTCTACGGCGGCAGTGTCGAGAACCGTTGCCGGTTCGCGACCGAGATCATCGCCGCCGTCAAGGCCAACGCGCCCGGCCTGCCCGTCAGCTTCCGCCTCTCTGTCAACCACCGTTTCGCCGGGGGCCGCACGACGGCGGAGGGCCAGGCCATCGCCGTCGTACTCGCCGCGGCAGGGCTCGACCTCATCATCGCCGACGACGGGTCATACGAAGCCATGGACTACGTCTTCCCGCCGTACTACCTCGGCGACGCGTGCATGGTCCCGGCGGCCCGCGCACTCAAGGACGTCGTGTCCATCCCCGTGATGGCCGTCGGCAACCTCACCCCGGAGAACGCGGAGGCCGCCCTCGCCGCGGGCGACGCCGACTTCGCCGGCATCGGGCGCGGGCTGATCGCGGATCCGGAGTGGGCGGGCAAGCTCACCGCGGGCGATCGCGCGGACATCCGACCGTGCATCCGCTGCAACTCGATGTGCGTCGGCAACGCCTTCTTCGCCCTGCCGCTCGGCTGCGCCGTCAACCCGCAGGTCGGCTTCGAACGGGAACGCCGGGTCGAGAAGGCCGACGTCCTCAAGCACGTCGTCGTGATCGGCGGCGGCCCCGGCGGACTCGAATCCGCACGGGTCGCCGCGCTCCGCGGCCACTCCGTCGACCTCTACGAGGCAGGGCCCCAGCTCGGCGGCGTGCTGCTGCCCGCGGCGACCCCGGAGTTCAAGAAGGAACTGCGTGCGATGATCGGCTGGTGGGAACGCCAGTTCACCCACCTCCCCGTGACCGTGCACCTCGACACGACCATCGACGCGGACTCCCTCGCGACGTTCGAGGCCGACGAGATCATCGTCGCGACCGGTTCTCTTCCGCTCCTGCCGCCCATCCCCGGCCTCGACGGTGCGAACGTGATCGACGTGCTCGACTTCCACCGTGGCGTCCCCGTCGGCCATAGTGTCGTCATCGCGGGTGGCGGCCTCTCGGGCTGCGACGCCGCCCTCGAACTCGCCGGACAGGGCTGCAACGTCACGATCGTCGAACTCGCCGACGAGCTCGCCCGCGACATGATCGTGATCAACCGGATCACCCTGCTGCGCGAACTCGGTGAGAAGGGCGTCCGGATCCTCACCGGGCACACCGTCACCTCCGTCGACGCCGACGGCCTCACCGCGACCGGCCCCGACGGCGCCGTGCACGTCACCGCGTCCACGGTGATCGCGGCCTTCGGGGTGCGTCCGAACACGGCGCTCACGCTCGCGCTCGAAGGGCGAGCCAACGTGCATCCGCTCGGCGACTGTGTGCACCCGGCCAAGGTCGGCGAGGCCATCAACGCGGCCTTCCTGACCGCGCTCGTGCTCTGAGACGCCCGCCCTCGAGACGGATGCCCGGCGCTCGTCGCCGGCCGGGCATCCGCCCCGGACAGGCGAGCCTCACCTTGCTGGCGGTGAACGGGGGACGGGACAAGACTTGAAGCATGTCCCGTCTGTTCGCCGCCGTACGGCGGTATCCGCTCGTCGCCGCGACCATCGTGCTCGGGGTGGTCGGAATCGGGCTCGCCCTCGCCGGCTTCGCCGACAGCCTGGCCTGGCTGTTCGGCGGTTTCGGCCTGTTCGTCGCCGCGATCTCAGCCGTGGGCATGGTCAAGCAGCTGCGCCACGGCAGTTTCGGCGTCGACCTGCTCGCGATCACCGCCATCGTCGCAACGGTGCTCGTCGGCGAGTACGTCGCGACCATCCTGATCGTGCTGATGCTCACAGGGGGCGCCGCCCTCGAAGACTTCGCCGTGAACCGTGCCAAGCGCGAACTCGACGCCCTGCTCAACCGGGCGCCGCAGATCGCGCACCGCCTGAGATCCGCAGACGACCTGGCCGACGTCGAGGACCTGCCAGCCACTGCTGTGCAGCCGGGTGACCTTCTGCTCGTGCGCCCGGCCGAGATCGTTCCCGTCGACGGTGTGCTCGAGTCCGCCAGCGCGGCCTTCGACGAGTCCTCGCTGACGGGGGAGAGCCTCCCCGTCGAACGCAACAAGGGCGAGGGCATCCTCTCGGGGTCGATCAACGGCCAGGCCGCCGCCACCATCCGCGCAACCGCGACCGCGGCGAACAGCCAGTACCAGCAGATCGTGGCCCTCGTCGAGGAGGCCTCCGCGAGCAAGGCACCCGTCGTCCGGCTCGCCGACCGGTACGCGGTGCCGTTCACCGCGGTCGCCCTGTCCCTGGCTGCGCTCGCCTGGATCCTGACCGGTGAGCCGGTCCGCTTCGCCGAGGTGCTCGTCGTCGCCACCCCATGCCCGCTGCTGATCTCTGCTCCGATCGCGTTCATGGGAGGCATGAGCCGCGCGGCGCGCAACGGAATCATCGTCAAGGGCGGCGGGGTGCTCGAAGCGCTGTCCCGCGCCAGGACCATCGTCTTCGACAAGACCGGAACCCTGACCCACGGCACCCCCGCCATCGCCCGGGTGCTGCCCGCCGCCGGCTTCGACGCCGACGAGGTGCTGGCGCTCGCCGCGTCCGCCGAACAGTACTCCTCCCACGTGCTCGCGGCATCCGTGATCGCGGAGGCGCGCAGCCGCGGCCTCGAGCTCCTCGCGACCGCGACGGCGAGCGAGGTGCCGGCACACGGCGTCGTCGCCAGGCTCGACGGCCGCGAGGTGACCGTGGGCAAGCTCTCCTTCGTGGCGGAGACCGCGCCGGCGGCCGTCGCCGCCCCGCTCGACGGCGGGGAACTCGCCATCTACGTCGCCGTGGACGGGAGCTTCGCCGGCAGCATCGTCGCGAGCGACCAGCTGCGCGGCAATGCCCGCCAGACGATCGACGCCCTCGGGGAGCTCGGAATCCGCAACACGGTCATGCTCACCGGGGACGCCCGGCCGACGGCCGAGCACATCGCCGCGCTCGTGGGAATCACGAACGTCCAGGCCGACTGCCTGCCTGTCGACAAGGTCGAGGGCGTGCGAGCGATCACGGAGCGTCCGGTGATCATGGTCGGCGACGGTGTCAATGACGCTCCTGTGCTCGCTGTGGCGGATGTCGGCATCGCGATGGGCGCGCGCGGCGCGACCGCGGCGAGCGAGTCAGCAGACGTCGTCATCCTGATCGACGACCTCTCGCGCACGGCCAGGGCGGTCGCGATCGGGCAGGACACGATCCGGATCGCGTTGCAGAGCATCTGGATCGGTATTGCGCTGAGCCTGGTCCTGATGGTCTTCGCCGCGTTCGGGCTGATCCCGGCGACGATCGGGGCGCTCCTGCAGGAGCTCGTCGACCTCGCGACGATCCTCAACGCGCTCCGTGCGATCGGCGGGCGGCGGGATGCCGCGCTCGCTGCCGGGAGCGTACCGGTGCACCGCGAACCGGCGACGGCGCTCGCGCGCTGAGCCGCGGCATCCGCCCGCGCGGCGACACCGCCACGACGGCCTAGCCTGAGTAGATGCGCCTCTTCCGCCCCCGCACGCCGCCCACAGGGGTGGATGGGCAGCCGCGACTCTCCCGGGACGTGCTCGTCCTCGGCGTGATCGCCTTCTTCGTCATGGTTGGTTTCGGCGTCGTCGTCCCGGTGCTCCCGGTCTACGTGCGCAGCTTCGGCGTCGGCAACCTCGAGATCGGCGCGGTCGTCTCCGCGTTCGCGCTGATGCGGTTCGTCGCGAGCCCGTTCTGCGGGCGCCTGATCGACTGGGCGGGGGAGCGGACCATCCTCGCGGCGGGCATCGGCATCGTCGCACTCTCGAGCGGGCTCGCGGGCATCGCCCAGAACTACCCGCAGTTGCTCCTGTTGCGCGGGGCAGGCGGCATCGGCTCCGCGATGTTCACCGTCTCGGCGATGACGCTCCTGCTCGGCTCGACTGCTCCGGGCATCCGCGGCCGCGCCATCGGCTTCTATCAGGGCGGGTTCCTGCTCGGCGGCATGGCCGGCCCCGCCCTCGGCGGCCTGCTCGCGACGATCTCGCTCACGGCGCCCTTCTTCTTCTACGCCGGCACGCTCGCGATCGCCGGTGTGCTCGGGCTGCTGCTGCTGAGCCCCGGCTATCGCAACGCGACGGCGGATGCGTCCGGAGCGTCGGCGCCCAGGGTCCCGTTCCGCGCTGTGCTCGCCGACCCCCGGTTCCGGGCCGCGTGCCTGGCCAACTTCGCGCAGGGCTGGACCTCGTTCGGTGTGCGCAACGCGCTGATCCCCGTTCTCGTCGTCGAGGTACTGCGCGGCCCGAGCTCCTGGACCGGTGTTGCCTTCGCTGTCGCGGCGGTCGCCCAGACCCTCGCACTCGCGCCCGCGGCCCGCTTCGTCGACACCGTCGGACGCCGCCCGGCGATCATCGGAGCCTGCCTGCTCGCCGCCGTGACCATCTTCGCGGTGCCGTTCGCGCCGAACATCGTGGTCCTCACGGTGCTGCTCTGCGTCTACGGGGTCGCGTCGGCGTTCCTCGGTACGGCTCCCGCCGCCGCGGTCGGCGACGCAGCGGGGGCCGGTGGCGGACGCCCGGTCGCGGTCTTCTCGATGTTCTCGGACTTCGGCGCGATCATCGGCCCGCTCGCGGCGGGCCTGCTCGCCGATTCCGTCTCGTACCCGGTCGCGTTCGGTGTCGGTGCGCTGTTCTTCCTCGCGACGAGCGCCCTCGCCCTGCGGATGCCGCGCGAGACTCGGGCGGTCCGTCCCGCCTGACCCGGGCGAGCGAGCTAGCGCAGTTCTGCGCGACCGGAGAGGACGCCGCTGACCGTCGCGAAGACCGCGAAGACGCCGCCGATGACCGGCAGGCCCATGTCCCACCACGCGATCGCGGCAGCGCCGAACACGGCGATCTCGATGATCGCCTTGCCGAACGGGTCGAGCCGGAAGACGGCCTTCGGCGACCGGAACAGCGCCCAGAGGACGATCGCGAACGCGGGGGCGACGATGCCGACGAGCAGCGCGGGCCACGGGAACGGCCAGGTCGTGAAGCCCCAGACCGCGAGGGTGACGAACGCGAACAGTTCGAGCAGGAACCGCAGAACGTCGTTGAACCCGATCTTCGGCAGGGCACGGGAGTCAGTCACCCGCCCACTCTACCGTTCCCCGAACATCACCTTTCCGGTCGAGAGCGGCCGGCGGAACGGTCACTCCCGACCGGAAGGGGAACGGATGCCGGCGGCTACTTGAAGATGATCGTCCGGGCCCCGTCGAGCAGCACCCGGTGCTCGGCGAACCAGGTCACCGCCTGAGTGAGGGTGCGGCTCTCCTCGTCCTGGCCGATCGCGACGAGCTCGGCCGGCGTGCGGGAGTGGTCCACCCGGACCACGTTCTGCTCGATGATCGGTCCCTCGTCGAGGTCGCTCGTCACGAAGTGAGCCGTCGCCCCGATCAGCTTGACCCCGCGCGCGTGGGCCTGCTTGTACGGGTTCGCACCCTTGAACCCGGGCAGGAACGAGTGGTGGATGTTGATGGCCCGGCCCTCGAGCACCGCGCACAGTTCAGGGGACAGGATCTGCATGTACCGCGCGAGAACGACGAGCTCGATGTCGTTGTCCTCGATCGCCTCGATCACCCGGGCTTCGAAGGCGGCCTTGCTCGCGGCATCCGTGATGGGGAGCGATTCGAACGGCACCCCGTAGAAGCCGACGAGGTCGCGCAGGGTGCCGTGGTTGCTCAGCACCAGCGGGATCTCGATCGGCACCTGGCCGCCCCGGTGCCGGAAGAGCAGGTCGTTCACGCAGTTGCCCGCCGTCGAGGCGAGCACGAGGGTGCGGAGCGGGCGGCCGACGACGTCGATCACCGACGTCATCGCGTAGCGCTCGGCGACGGGTGCGAGCGCCGCCGTGAGCTCCTCGCGTGAGGCGGGAGTCTCGATCTGGAGTCGCATGAAGAACCGGCCGGTGTCGGCGCTCGTGAACTGCTGGCTCTCGGTGATGTTGCCGTGAGCCTGCACGATGGCGCCGCTCACGGCGTGGACGATGCCCGGCTGGTCGACGCAGACGAGGGCGATGACCCAATGGTGGTGTGCGGGCAGCGGAGTGGAACTAGTCATCCGTCTAGGCTATCGGCTGCCGTCAGGCTGTCGGTTAGGCTGGATGTGGCCGGCACAAGCGACAGGCCCCGGGCGCGCACGCTGCGCGCACACGATCCGGCTGGCGCCGGCCCGGCCCCGCGCGGGCTGCAGGCCCAGCCCTCTGTGAGCACACCCATGTCCCTGACTTCGCCGATCGAGCTGCCCCGCTTCGATCCCGCCAACACCGCCACCGCGCACTCCGACCGCCCCCGCACCGGCTCGGTCGCCTCGACGCCTCCTGCCCGCTTCCCGTGGATCGGGCTGCTCGCCCTCTCCGGTGCCGTGTTCCTCTCCGTCACCAGCGAGATGCTGCCGACCGGCCTGCTCCCGGAGATGAGCGGATCGCTCGGAGTGCCGCAGTCGCAGACCGGCCTGCTTGTGAGCTGGTTCGCGTTCACCGTCGTGCTCACGAGCACGCCGCTGGCCCTGCTCACGAAACGGCTGCCCCGGCACGGACTGATCGTGTTCGTGCTCCTGGTCTTCGCGCTCAGCAACGTGCTCACCGCGCTCGCCCCGAGCTACGAACTCGTCGTCGCCACCCGGGTGCTCGGCGGCCTCGCCCACGGCCTGTTCTGGGGCGTCGTCGGGGCGTACTCCGCCCACCTCGTGCCCAAGGAACAGATCGGCCGGGCGATCTCGATCACGATCTCCGGCGGCACCCTCGCCTTCGTCTTCGGCGTGCCGCTCGGGACGGCGGCCGGGCATGCGCTCGGCTGGCGGCTGTCCTTCGTGCTGCTCGCCGTGCTCATGCTCATCGGCGCGGCCCTCGTCTGGCGGTTCCTGCCGAAGGTCGAGCACTACGTCTCCCCGCCGCGCGGCGACCGGGGCGTACCGGCGCAGGCAGCGGATGCCGCGGCATCCGCCCCCGACGCCCCGGACGCGAGCGCTGCGCGGCTCGAGACCACGTCAGCAGCCGTGACCGACCAGGCAGCCGTGACCGACCCGGCCCCGGCAGCCGCCCCGCGCCCCCAGGCGCCCGCGCGCCGGGACCCCACGATCGCTCCCGTCGCCCTGATCTGCGTCATCGCAGCCCTGATCATGATCGGTCACTACTCCTTCTACACGTACATCGCGCCGTTCCTGATCGACGGCCTCGGGGTCGATCCGTCCGCGATCGCCCCGTTCCTGTTCGCCTACGGGATCGCCGGTGCCGTCGGACTGCTCCTGAGCGGCACGGTGTTCGCCGCCCGGCCCCAGCTCGGCCTCGTGCTCGGCCTCGTCGTGAGCGCGGTCAGCGTGTCCGCGCTGAGCATCTGGAGCGGCTTGCTCCCGGTCGCCATCGTCGCGTTCCTGCTCTGGGGCATCGCGTTCGGAGCCCTGCCCGCCCTGCTGCAGACCCGACTGATGCACACGGCGTCCCGTCGTATCCGCGACACCGCGAGCGCCTTCTACACGACCGCGTTCAACACCGGCATCGGCGGCGGCGCCCTCCTCGGAGGGATCCTCCTCGAACGCTCGGGCATCACGTCAGTGCCGTTCGTCTACGTCGGGATCCTCGTCGCCGCGCTCGCGCTCGTGCTGGTGAGCCAGCTGGTGATCCGGCGCCGGTCGGCCGCGTAGCGCGGCATGCGGTGCCACGTGCCTAGCCACGTGCGTAGCCGCGTGCGTCCCGGCGTGCGCCTCCGCGTGCGTCCCGCCGTGCGTCGACGCGAGCGCTCCGCTGTGCGCTCCCGCATGCACTCCTGCGAGCGGATGCGCCGACTCGCGCACCCGGCGCACGGATGCCTCGAGGGTCGTCACGGCGACCGTGGTCGGGGGAGGCGGCGGCCGCACAGGTATTTCCGCCACCGCGTAGATGCTGCGGGCGGCGGCCCGCCGGTTGCTGCCCCTGACCCAGTCGGTGAAATAGATCTTCGGCAGGATCTTGGCGACGGCCAGGACCACGTAGATGACGGTATTGATCCCGACGAAGGCCGAGAAGACGGCGAAGAACTCCGAGGCGAGGATCGTGTCGGGCAGCAGGATGCCTGCGGGCACCTGGCTGAGGACGTGGACCGGCATCAGGCGGCGCTCCCGGTTCCGACCTTCATGCTTGCGTGTTCCCAGGCGGCATGCCTGCCGAGGGTGATGTCGACGATGCCCTTGACGTAGACCACGTTCAGGAACATGTCGAAGCAGAGTTCGGGGAGCACGGTGACCGCGAGCAGGCGGGCCCGCCAGCCGCCCTTCCACACGGTGACCACGCGTTCGGTGACGAAGACGAGGCCCAGGCAGAGCCAGAAGGGGAACCAGATCCAGGTGCTGACCGCGAGCAGGGTCAGCACCATCAGCGACAGGAACGAGGTCAGGGCGATGACGCTGTACCCGATGCCGAGCTGCTGCGCCCAGTAGCGGAGGGTCGCCGGGGTCAGGCCGTAGGTGCCGATGTTCTCGAGGGCGCCGCGTTGCCACCGCAGGCGCTGCTGCCAGAGCGCGGGGAGCGTCGGCATCAGCTCCGTCACCACGGTGCACTGGGTGGGGGAGGTGATCAGTCCGCCGAGGGACTTCAACGCGAGGGTCAGCTCGTTGTCCTCGGTGAGGGCGTAGGTGTCGTAGACGTCGCCGGGCACCCCGGGAATGGTGACACCCCGGTTCTCGGCCACGGACCGCAGCGCGAGGGGCCGGAACAACGACGCCGTCCCGGTCAGGACGAAGACACGGCCGCGCCGCCTGGCGAGTTCCCGCGAGTAGCGCACGTACTCGTTGCGCTGCAGGAGTCCGAGCAGGCCGAACCCCGGCTCCCCGTAGAAGAGGCCCCCGATCGCCATCAGGGCGCGATCGCTCGTGAACCGGGCGACGGCCTCGGCGAGGAAGCCGTCATCGAGCGCGGTGTCCGCGTCCATGATCATGACGACGTCATTGTCGAGCTGTCCGGGCAGGACCCGTTTGAGTGCCTGGTTCAGGGCACCCGCCTTCTTCTGGGTGTTGCCCACGGATTCGACGACCTCGACGCCGTGTTCTCGGGCGATGCTGACAGTGTCGTCGGTGCAGTTGTCCGCGACGACGATGACGCGCTCCGGCGGATGCGACTGGGTGAGAAGAGAGGCCAGGGTCACGGGGAGCGACAGGGCCTCGTTGTGAGCCGGGATCAGCACGGTCACCGTCACAGGTCCGGCGAAGACTCCTCCCTGCGGGGCCATCACGATCTTCGGTGCGAGCGGGGTCAGGTGCGCGTTGGAGGACCGTCGGGAGCGGTTCGTCGCGCGGCGTTCGAGCAGGGCGATGCCGGCGGCGAAGAGCACGGAGAGGGCGATGGCGCCGAGGATCGCCCGGGGGCCCGGCGCGCTCGGGTCGTACGACACCGGGAGCACGCCGAAGAGCACGATCTGGGAGGGGGCCGCACCGGGGGCGTGCTCGCCAGAGGCGACCAGGAACCAGAGCACGGCCGCCGCGCCCGTGGCGAGTCCCGCGATCACGAGGCCGACCGTCCGGCCCAGTTTTTGTGCCCCCATATAACAAATCGTATCCGTCCGCGCGTCAGATCATGCACACTCTCGCGCGGTGCAGCAGGGGCCCACCGGGATACGCCGCGCAGGGGTCTACCGCGGAGGCCGCCCGGTCCCGTTCTCGTCGGCGAGCGGCCGGTTCGCCTTGATCGGGAAGGCCCCGGTCTTGCCGTCGCGGGCGAGCGCGATCTGCAGGATCCGGCCGCGGCACGCATACCAGCCGACCACGAGCGCCGGGATGATCACGATCAGGGAACTGATCGTGAGCGTGCCGACCGGCCAGTCGAAGGCCATCAGCACGAGAACCGTCGCCAGGAACCCGAGGCTCGCATAACCGGTGTATGGAGCCCCGAACAGGCGGAACGCCGGCCGTTTCAGGATCCCGCGCTTCGCCCAGGCCTGCAGGCGCAGCTGGCAGAGCACGATCATCCCCCACGCGCTGATGATCCCGATCGCCGCCATGTTGAGCACGATCTCGAACGCCTCATCCGGCACGATCGCATTGAGGCCGACACCGAGCAGGGTGACGAAGCCCGTCAAGAGGATGCCGCCGAACGGCACCCCGGTCCGGCTCACCTTTCCGGCGAAGCGCGGCGCCGATCCCGCGAGCGACATCGACCGGAGGATCCGTCCCGTCGAGTAGAGGCCGGCATTGAGCGAGGACAGCGCCGCGGTCAGCACGACGAGGTTCATGATCACGTCGACCCCGCCGACGCCGATGCTGCCGAAGAACGTCACGAAGGGGCTGACGCCTGCCTGGTACGCGGTGTACGGCAGCAGCAGCGAGAGCAGCAGGATCGAGCCGACGTAGAAGACCGCGATGCGCACGATCACGGTGTTGATCGCCTTGGGCATCACCGTCTCCGGATGGGCGGTCTCTCCGGCGGTCGTGCCGACGAGTTCGATAGAGGCGTAGGCGAAGACGACGCCCTGCACGACGACGATCGAGGCGAGCACCCCGTTGGGGAACCAGCCGCCGTTGTCCGCGATCAGGCTGAAGCCGGCCTCCTGGCCCGGGATCGGGGTGCCGAAGATCACCATCCAGGTGCCGACGAGCAGGAAGGACACGATCGCAACGACCTTGATCAGCGCGAACCAGAACTCGAGCTCGCCGAAGACGCTCACCGACAGCAGGTTGAGGCACAGCACGACCGCGAGGGCCGTCAGCGCGTAGAGCCACTGCGGCACGCTCCCGAACGGCGCCCAGTACTTGGCGAAGAAGTTCATGTACAGCGCGACGGCGGTGACATCGACGATCGCCGTCATTACCCAGTTGATCCAGTACAGCCAGCCGGTGACGAACGCGGCCTTCTCGCCGAAGAATTCGCGCGCATACGAGACGAAGGAGCCGGACGACGGGCGGTGCAGGACGAGCTCGCCGAGTGCGCGCAGGATCAGGAACGCGAAGAACCCGCAGATCGCGTAGACGAAGACGAGGGAAGGACCCGCTGAGGCGAGCCGGCCGCCGGCGCCGAGGAAGAGCCCGGTGCCGATCGCGCCGCCGATCGCGATCATCTGCACCTGCCGGCCCTTGAGCCCCTTGTGCAGGCCCGCATCCTCGTGCACGCTCGTCGCATCGTGGATGTGCTCGAGCGGCGTCTCGACGGGCAGGCCGTGGTGCCCGTGCTCGCGAGGCTGCGCTGGCTCTGCCTCAGCCCCTGACCCGGTCGGATCGGGGCGTTGCGGCCCCCGGATGGCACTCGTCATGGGGGCACTTCCGATCCATTTGCTTTTCGCCCACCCTACCGGTGGGGCGCCGGCGCCCCCTAACAGGGTTCGTCCACCGGGCACTCGGTAGACTGGTTTTCCGTACCCCTGACCCGAGAAACAGAGCCGGAGGCCGCATGACGATCCTCCTCGCCTTCCTGGCGCTGTCCGTCCTGACGCCGGCGCTCACCCGCGTGCTGTCCACCAAGGTGTTCTACCTGATCGCGCTTCTGCCTGCGGCGGCGTTCGTCTTCACGCTCACGCAGACCGCGACGGTCACGCGCGGAGGTTCCGAAGCCTCGAGCATCCCGTGGATCCCGCAGCTCGGCGTCGCGCTGTCCTTCCGCGTCGACACCCTCGCCTGGCTGCTCGCCCTCGTCGTGACCGGCGTCGGCGCCCTCGTTCTCGTGTACTGCGCCCGCTACTTCGACGCTGACGAACCGGCGCTCGGCCGTTTCGCAGCCTGCCTCCTCGCCTTCGCAGGCACCATGTACGGGCTCGTGACCGCGGACGACGTGGTCGTGATGTTCATGTTCTGGGAGATCACGAGCGTGCTCTCCTACCTGTTGATCGGCCATTACACCTTCCGCAGGGAGAGCAGGGGCGCCGCGCTCCAGGCCCTGATCGTGACGACCTTCGGCGGACTCGTCATGCTCGTCGGCGTCGTGATGCTCAGCGTCGAGGGAGGGACGACCTCGCTCGCCCTGCTCGTCGCCCAACCCGTCACCGGCCCGGTCGCGACCTGGGCCATCCTGCTCATCCTCGTCGGGGCCCTGTCCAAGTCGGCTCTCGTCCCCTTCCACTTCTGGCTCCCCGCCGCGATGGCCGCCCCCACCCCGGTCAGCGCCTACCTGCACGCCGCCGCCATGGTCAAGGCCGGCATCTACCTCGTCGCCCGGCTCGCCCCCGGGTATGCAGACACCGAGGGGTGGATGCCGGTGCTCATGACGATCGGCGTCTGGACCATGCTCGTGGGCGCCTGGCGTTCCCTGCGGCAGCACGACCTCAAGCTCGTGCTCGCCTACGGAACCGTGAGCCAGCTCGGCTTCATCATGGTCGTCGTCGGTTTCGGCACCCGCGACGCGGCGCTCGCCGGGGCCGCGCTCCTCCTCGCCCACGCGCTCTACAAGGCGGCGCTCTTCCTCGTCGTGGGGATCATCGACCACCGCGCGGGCACCCGCGACCTCCGGAAGCTCTCCGGAATCGGCCGCAGCGACCCGGCGCTCGCCGTGATCGCGCTCGTCGCCGTGGCGTCGATGGCCGGCCTTCCACCCCTGCTCGGATTCGTCGCCAAGGAGGCCGTCTTCACAGCGTTCCTCGAGGCGGCACTGCACGGCGACGGCTGGGGCTGGGTGGCGCTCGCCGGTACGACGGTGGGCTCCCTGCTGACCGTGGCGTACAGCATCCGCTTCTTCCACGGCGCGTTCGGGACGAGGGCGGCGCTCGCGCAGACGGCCCTGCACCCGAGCCGCTGGGACATCCTGATCGCCCCGGGACTGCTCGCCGTCGCGACGATCGCGCTCGGCCCGCTGGCCGGCCGGCTCGACCCGCTGCTCGCGCCGTACGCGGACACCGTCCCCGGCGGAGGGCACGCGCACCTCGCCCTCTGGCACGGATTCGAACCCGCCCTGGGCATCACCGCTGTCGTGCTCACGCTCGGCGCCGTGATGTTCTGGAAGCGTCGCGGGGTCGCGGTGCTGCAGGAGCGGGTGCCCGGCACCGTCGACGCCGGTCGCGGCTACGGGCTGCTCGTGCGCAGCGTCGATCGCACAGCGGCGAGGCTCACCCACTTCGCGCAGCGCGGCGGCCTGCCGCAGTACCTCGGCACGATCCTCGTGGTCTTCGTGCTCGCGCTCGGCTTCGCCTCCCTGGTCAACCGCACCTGGCCGGACTCGGTCGTGCTCTGGGACTACCCGGGCCAGGTCATCATCGCCGTGATCATGGGCGTTGCGGCGATCGCGGCGTCGCGGTCAGGGCAGCGGATGACGTCGGTGCTGCTCGCGGGAGTCACCGGCTATGGCCTCGTGGCCCTGTTCGCCTTCCACGGCGCACCCGACCTCGCCCTGACCCAGGCTCTCGTGGAGACGATGACCCTCGTGGTCTTCGTGCTCGTGCTGCGCCGGTTGCCGGCGAGGGTCACCCGCCCGAACGCGCCGTTGCATCGCAGGCGCCGCGCCCTGATCGGGGTGCTGGTCGGGGCGACCATGGGCACCGTCGCCATGATCGCCCTCGGCGCCCGGCAGGCGCCGAGCATCGCGCTCGAGCTGCCGCGCCTGACGCTCGAGGCGCACGGCACCAACATCGTCAACGTCGCACTCGTCGACATCCGGGCCTGGGACACGATGGGGGAGGTGTCCGTGCTCATCGTCGTCGCGACCGGCGTCGCGAGCCTGCTCTTCGTGTCCGGGCGCACCGAGACCCTGCCGCGTCTGAAGGGCTCCCGCACCCAGCGGTCACCGCGCAACCGTCGCCGCGTCGTCGCCGACCCGCAGGCCTCCTCGGCCGGCCACGCCGTCACCCGGCAGTCCTGGCTGCTCGCCGGGCGCACGATCAAGCCGGAGGACCGGTCGATCCTGATCGAGGTCATCGTGCGGCTTCTCTTCCACCCCGCGATCGTCGTGTCGGTGTTCCTGCTCTTCGCCGGGCACAACGCGCCAGGGGGCGGATTCGCCGGCGGGCTCCTCGCCGGGCTCGCCCTCGTCGCCCGCTACCTCGCCGGAGGACGCTACGAACTCGGCGAAGCCGCCCCGATCGACCCGGGCAAGATCCTCGGCCTCGGAGTGATCCTCGCCGTCGGCACCGCGGTCGCCTCACTGTTCGTCACCGGGATCCCCCTGCAGTCGGCGTACGCGAGCGTCGACGTTCCCGTGCTCGGGCACCTCTCCTTCGGCACCTCCACTGTTTTCGACATCGGCGTCTACCTCGTCGTGATCGGCCTGGCACTCGACATCCTCCGCAGCCTCGGCAGCGAGATCGACCGGCAGAGCGAGGCCGGTGAGGCTCCGCCCGCCGGGTCCGACGCCTCCGCGACCGGTTCCGGCTCCGATGCCGCGGGTGCCCCGGTGTCAGAACCGGGCGCGGAGCCGGTGCCGGAGGTGGTCCCGTGAGCGCCTCCCTGACCCTCGTCGTCGTCATGGCCGTGCTCTACGCGGCCGGCGTCTACATCATGCTCGAGCGCAGCCTGACCCGGGTGCTGATCGGGTTCGTGCTCGTCGGGAACGCGACCAACCTGCTGATCTTCATCATGAGCGGCCGGCCCGGCAGCTCGCCGATCATCACCGGAACCGCGAGCGATGCCGACATGGTCGATCCCGTGCCGCAGATCCTGATGCTGACCGCGATCGTGATCAATTTCGGCGTGACCGCCCTCATCCTCGCCTTGGTCTATCGCGCCTGGTGGCTTGCCCAGCTCGGCGACGAGGGCGACACCCTCACCGACGAGCACGCTGCGGAGACCGCGTCCTCCGCGGAGCAGGACTTCCGGTCCTCCGCGGACGATGACGCGGCCGTGCGCGCCTCCCTCGACGCGAGCGATCACGACGACGCGGGCGATCGCGACGACCCCGACGATCACGACGACCCGGACGACTACGATCACGACGACGGAGCGCCCACCCGCCCCGGGAACACGGATGCCGCCCGATGAACCTTGCGACCATCCTCGTCCCCCTCGTCCCCCTCGTCGTCGCCGTCCCGCTGCTCGGCAGCGCGATCACGCTCGCCCTCGGCCGGCGCACCGTGACCCAGATCGCTGTCGGCGTCGCCTCGCTGACCACGGTCGCCCTGATCAGCGCCACGCTCCTCGTGCTCGTCGACCAGCAGGGACCCGCCGTCGTGCACGTCGGCGGCTGGCAGGCGCCGTGGGGGATCGTGCTCGTCGTGGACCGACTCTCGGCTCTCATGCTGCTCGTCTCGGCCGTGATGCTCCTCGGCGTGCTGCTCTTCGCCGTCGGCCAGGGCATCATCGACGGCGACAGGGAAACCCCCGTCTCGATCTTCCACCCGACCTACCTCGTGCTCGCCGCCGGGCTGTTCAACGCCTTCATCGCCGGTGACCTGTTCAACCTCTACGTCGGCTTCGAGATGCTGCTCTCGGCCAGCTATGTGCTGCTCACCCTCGGTGGTACCGGTGCGCGCATCCGTGCCGGCGTCACCTACATCGTCGTGAGCCTGGTCTCGTCGATCCTCTTCCTCAGCTCGATCGCCCTGATCTACGGCGCGACGGGGACCGTGACCCTCGCCCTCCTCGCCGAACGCATCCCCGCCCTGCCCGGAGACGTGCAGGGCATCCTCGGGCTGATGCTCCTCCTCGCCTTCTCTGTGAAGGCCGCCGTGTTCCCGCTGTCGTTCTGGCTCCCGGATTCCTACCCGACCGCACCCGCCCCGGTCACGGCGGTCTTCGCGGGCCTGCTCACCAAGGTCGGCGTCTACGCGATCCTGCGCACCCAGACCCTGCTCTTCCCGAGCAACCCGTTCCAGGTGCCGCTCCTCATCGTCGCCGCGCTCACGATGCTGATCGGCATTCTCGGCGCACTCGCCCAGGCCGACATCAAGAGGCTGCTGTCCTTCACCCTGGTCAGCCACATCGGCTACCTGATCTTCGGCATCGCGATCGGCACCCCGCTCGCCCTCGCCGCGACGATCTTCTACGTCGTGCACCACATCAGCGTCCAGACCACCCTGTTCCTTTCGGCCGGGCTCATCGAGCGCGTCGGCGGCACGACTTCCCTCGCCCGGCTGGGCGGCATGCTCAAGGCCGCTCCCGTCGTCGCAGTGCTGTTCTTCATCGGCGCGATGAACCTCGGCGGCATCCCGCCGTTCTCCGGCTTCCTCGGCAAGTTCGCCCTGTTCCAGGCCGGGGCGCAGCTCGGCACCCCGCTCGCGTGGGCGGTGATCGGGGCGGGAGCGGCCACCTCGCTCCTGACCCTCTACGCCCTCGCCCGCGCGTGGAACATGGCCTTCTGGCGCCCGCGCCGCGAGGTCGAGAACTACGACTCGGCCATGCTCGACCGCCTCACCGACGACCCGCACGACGACGGCACCGTCGTGACCAAGACCGTCTCCCGGCTCATGGTCGGCGCGACCGCCGGGCTGCTCGTGCTGACCATCGGGCTGACGGTCTTCGCGGGTCCCGTGTTCGACTTCGCGGCGCGGGCCGCCGCCGACATCGAGGCCCCGAGCGACTATGTCGACGCGGTCTTCCCTGGCGGCACACCGTGACGACCCGCGCGGAGCGCCGCGCCGCCCTCCTGAACCAGCTCCCGCTCTGGCTCGGGCTCGTACTGCTCTGGATGCTGCTCTGGGGCAGCTTCTCCTGGCTCAACCTCCTGACCGGAGCCCTGCTCGCCGCGCTCGTCTCCGTCGTGTTCTACCTGCCCGCCGTGCAGCTGAGCGGCCGGATCAGCCCGGCAGGCGCCCTCGCGTTCCTGCTGCGGCTGTTCGGCGACATCGTGCGCGCGTCCGTGCAGGTCGCCTGGCTGGCCCTCAGGCCCCTCAGGAGGCCCGCCGGTCCGGACAGCGCGATCATCGCGGTGCCGCTCCGCACCCGGAGCGACCTCATCCTGACCTGGACGGCCGTTGCGACCTCGATCGTGCCCGGATCGATCGTCATCGACACCGACCGGGTGAGCTCCACGCTCTACCTGCACGTGCTGAACGTGCGCACGCACGCCCAGATCGACCGGTTCCGGGTGAGCGTGCTCGCGACCGAGCGGCGCATCGTGCGCGCGTTCGGCTCGCGCGAAGACCTCGAACGACTCGCCCTCGGCGATGCTGTGGCCGCCGTTGCGGCGGCAACGGGCGCCGTGGCCGGGGACGCGCGCGCGGCATCCGCTCGGAATGACGACGACAGGGACCGCCGGAACCTGGACGACACGGGAAAGGAAACCTGATGGGAGTCGTCGTGATCGTAGCCGCCGTGCTGTTCGGCGCCGGGGGACTGTGCGCGGTGTACCGCATCATTCGCGGCCCGTCTGTCCTCGACCGCGTGATCGCCTCCGACGTGCTCGTCGCGACCGTGATCTGCGCGCTCGGCGCGGAGATGGCGATCAACCGGCACGTCGACACCCTGCCGGTGCTGCTCGTGCTCGCCCTGTTCGCGGTGCTCGGCTCGCTCGCCGTCGGCCGCTTCCTCGGCGGGAAGGAGCACTCGTGAGCGCGGTGATCGGCGATGTGGTCACGGCGGTGCTCGTGCTCTCCGCCGCCCTGATGTGCCTCGCGGCCGGCGTCGGCCTGCTGCGCTTCCCGGATGTGCTCAGCAGGCTGCACGCGGCGACCAAGCCGCAGATCTTCGGCCTCATCGCCGTGACGGTGGATGTCGCGGTCAACAACTTCACCCTCGGCACCGTCACGCTCTCGGTCGCGATCGTGGCCTTCCAGGCGCTCACCGCCCCGATGGCCGCGCACCTCATCGCCAGGGTCGCGCACGACACCGACCGGTTCCGGCCGGAACTGCTCGTCGTCGACGAGCTCGGACGCGCGAACCGGCGCGGAGACCGCGGCGCCTGATAGGATTTGCGTGTCGCAACTGGCGTAGCACGAAAGATGGGTCACCATCGGGGAGCGACTGACACGGTTAGTGGCCGCACGCCTGGGCCACGACGATTAATTCAAGTCTGAGGAGACCCGTGTCCGAATCTGTGCCTGGTACCACGCTGCATTCCACCTTCAACGAGCCGCTCGAGGTCGTCGACCCCGAGATCGCCGCCGTCCTCGAACTCGAACTGGGTCGCCAGCGCGACTACCTCGAGATGATCGCGAGCGAGAACTTCGTGCCGCGCGCCATCCTGCAGTCGCAGGGCTCCGTGCTCACCAACAAGTACGCCGAGGGCTACCCGGGGCGTCGCTACTACGGCGGATGCGAGTTCGTCGACGTCGCAGAGGAGCTCGCGATCGCGCGGGCCAAGTCCCTCTTCGGCGCAGCGTACGCGAACGTGCAGCCGCACTCCGGTGCCACCGCGAACGCCGCTGTGCTCTCCGCGATTGCAACGCCCGGCGACACCATCCTCGGTCTCGAGCTCGCCCACGGCGGGCACCTCACCCACGGCATGAAGCTCAACTTCTCCGGCAAGCTCTACAACCCGGTCGCGTACGGCGTCGACCCGGACACCTTCCTCGTCGACATGGACGTCGTCCGCGACAAGGCCCTCGAGCACAAGCCGAAGGTCATCATCGCCGGCTGGTCGGCATACCCCCGCCACCTCGACTTCGCCGCGTTCCGCGCGATCGCGGACGAGGTCGGCGCCCTGCTCTGGGTCGACATGGCGCACTTCGCCGGGCTCGTCGCCGCCGGCCTGCACCCGTCACCGGTGCCGCACGCCGACGTCGTGTCCTCGACCGTGCACAAGACCCTCGCCGGCCCCCGGTCCGGCTTCATCCTGTCCCGGGACACCGCGCTCGCGAAGAAGCTCAACTCGAACGTGTTCCCCGGGCAGCAGGGCGGTCCGCTCATGCACGTCATCGCCGCCAAGGCGACCGCGTTCAAGCTCGCGGCCGAGCCGGAATTCAAGGAACGCCAGGAGCGCACCCTGCGCGGGGCCAGCATCCTCGCCGCCCGCCTGACGGCAGACGACTCGCGCGCCGCCGGCGTCGACGTGCTCACCGGCGGCACCGACGTGCATCTCGTGCTCGCCGACCTGCGCCACTCCGAGATCAACGGACAGCAGGCCGAGGACGCCCTCCACGAGGTCGGCATCACGGTCAACCGCAACTCGGTGCCGTTCGACCCGCGCCCGCCGATGGTCACGAGCGGCCTGCGGATCGGCACGCCCGCCCTCGCGACCCGCGGCTTCGGCGACGCCGAGTTCACCGTCGTGTCCGACGTCATCGCTGAGGCCCTCAAGCCCGGCGCCGACGTGCAGGCGCTCCGCGCCCGGGTCAAGACGCTCACCGAGGCCTTCCCGCTGTACCCCGGCCTGCACCAGTAGCGCACGCCGCATCCTGCACCACCACCCCCTGACGAATTCGACGGAGTTTTTGGGAAACACGCACGTGGGAAGCCCGTTTTCGGGGTTTTCGACCAGAAACTCCGTCGAATTGGTTCGGCGAACGCGGGGGTCAACCGCGCTCGAAAGCACCAAACGATTGGATCACGCATGACGGCAATCACCCTCGACGGAGTCGCGACCGCGTCCGCCGTGAAGACCGAACTCATCGCCCGTGTCACCGAGCTGCGTGCGCACGGGATCGTTCCCGGGCTCGGCACCCTGCTCGTGGGCGATGACCCGGGTTCACGTTCGTACGTCGCGGGCAAGCACCGCGACTGCGCCGAAGTCGGCATCGAGTCGATCCGTATCGACCTGCCCGCATCGGCGACGACCGCGGATGTCCGCGCCGCGATCAAGGACCTGAACTCCAGCCGCGAGGTCACCGGCTACATCATCCAGTTGCCGCTTCCCGTCGGCCACAACGAGAACGCCATGCTCGAACTGATCGACCCGGCCAAGGACGCGGACGGCCTGCACCCGACCAACCTCGGCAGGCTCGTCCTCGGCATCGAAGGCAAGCTCAGCTCGCCGCTGCCGTGCACGCCGGCCGGGATCGTCGAGCTGCTACGCCGCTACGATGTGCCGATCGTCGGCCGCAAGGTCGTCGTGATCGGCCGCGGGCTCACCGTCGGGAGGCCGCTCGGCCTGCTCTTCACCCGCAAGGGCCTCGACGCGACCGTCACCCTCACCCACTCGCGCACGGTCGACCTGCCGGAGGAGGTCCGCCGCGCGGACATCGTCGTGGCCGCGGTCGGTGTGCCGCACCTGGTCCAGGCTGACTGGATCAAGCCGGGCGCCGCAGTTCTCGACGTCGGCATCACCCGCCTGGTCGACCCCGTCACCGGCAAGGGCGTCCTCACCGGCGACGTGCACCCCGACGTCGCAGAGGTCGCAGGCTACCTCTCCCCGAACCCCCGCGGCGTCGGACCGATGACCCGCGCCATGCTGCTCGGCAACGTGGTCAAGGCCGCCGAGCGCGCCCTGCTCTAGCCCAGCCCCGCGCTTCCCAGCACCCGCCGCGTCGCCCCCGGGAAACGCTCGCGTGATCGCTGAGGTGTCGCATATCGACCTTCGCGTCGACGTTTAACGTCGATATGCGACACCTCACGGAACCGGCCCGCCGTCCCGGGCGGGTCAGGCGAGGGCGGCGGTGTGCAGGGCGGCGTGGTCGAGGTAATTCGCGGCGTTCTGGCGGATGCCCGCGACCTCGGCATCCGTCAGGGGTCGGCGTACCTTGGCCGGGACCCCGGCGACGAGCGAATACGGCGGCACGATCGTGCCTTCGAGCACGACGGCCCCGGCCGCGACGAGGGAACCCGTACCGATCACGGCGCCGTTGAGCACGGTCGCCTTCATGCCGATCAGGGCGCCGTCCTCGACGACGCAGCCGTGCAGCACCGCGCCGTGCCCGACGGAGACGTCCCGGCCCACGATGAGCGGGAAACCGTGGTCGACGTGGCAGGAGACGTTGTCCTGCAGGTTCGAGCCTGCCCCGATCCGGATCGGTTCCGCCTCCGCGCGCAGCACCGAGTTGTACCAGACGCTTGCGTGTTCGGCGAGGATCACATGCCCCACGAGCACCGCACCAGGGGCGACGAACGCGGAGTCCGCGATGCTCGGCCCCGGCCGGTCGGGAAGAGTGATGATGCGGGCGGCGCTGTCTGCAGTCATACGCGCCAGCCTAGTGCGGCATCCGTCCCGCGCCCTTCCCCTGTCTCAACTCCAGAAGTGGCCTGCGCCGAATTCAGGAGTTGAGCAGTCCTGGCCCCGGGAAAGCGCTTGTGCGACCCGAAACGGGCCGCAACTCCTGAATTCGGGACGGGATAGGCTGGCGCGATGGTGAACACCGCACACCCCGCCGTCGACCGCGTGCGGGAGGCGCTCGCCGCCTTCGGGCTCGCGCCGGACATCCGCTGGCTCGATGAGGCGGCGACGACCGCGCAGCAGGCCGCCGACGCCCTCGGCATCGAGCCGGGCGCGATCGCCAACTCCCTCGTCTTCACCCTCGACGGCGAGCCGTTGCTCGTGCTGACCTCTGGAGCTCACCGCGTCGACACGCAGTGGCTTGGCGAGAGGCTCGGCGGCACGATCGGCCGGGCGTCGAAGGAACTCGTCAAGAGCGCGACCGGGCAGGTCATCGGCGGCGTTGCGCCGGTCGGGCACCCGCGGCCGCTCCGCACCCTTGTCGACGTGGACCTGGACGGGTATCCCGAAGTGTGGGCGGCTGCCGGCCACGCCCACACCGTCTTCCCGACCAGCTTTGCCGAACTGCTCCGCATCACTGCAGGAACGGCCACGCCCGTCATCCCGCCCGAATCGGCATAACTCCTGCAGGTTCCGGGCCGGCTGCCGCGCCGCCCAGTGTTCTACTGAAAGCGCCGCAGCGGCCGGACCGATGTGCAGGAAGGGGAAGCCGGGGAGGGGTCAGCCCTCGCGGCCGGCGCCGTCGGCCGCGCGCACCACGAAGGTGTCCGGGGCGCCGAACCCGGCATCCGCGAACGCGGACCGGACCGCAGCGGTGACCGCGGGGATCAGCTCGTGCGGCGTGAGCGCGATCGCGGCACCGCCGAAGCCGCCTCCCGTCATCCGCGCGCCGACGGCACCCGCGCCGCGCGCCGCGACGACCGCGAGGTCGAGTTCGGGAACCGAGATCTCGAAGTCGTCGCGCATCGAGGTGTGCGAGGCGTCGAGAAGCGCGCCGATCGCGGACGGGCCGGACTCGCGCAGCGTGCGCACGGTGTCGAGCACCCGCTGGTTCTCGGTGATCACGTGCCGCACCCGGCGGAACGTCTCGTCGTCGAGCAGCTCAGCGGCCCGCGCGAGGTCGACGACCCCGAGGTCGCGGAGCGAGTCGACGCCGAGCAGCCGGGCGCCGAGTTCGCAGGATGCCCGGCGCGAGGCGTACCCGCCCGTCGAGTGCTCGTGGCTCACCTTCGTGTCGATGATCAGCAGCTCGAGTCCCGCCGCGTCGAAGCCGAGCGGAACGACCTCGGACTCGAGCGTGCGGCAGTCGAGGAAGACCGCGGAGTCCTTCTCTCCGAGCAGGGAGGCGGACTGGTCCATGATGCCCGTCGGCGCCCCGACGGCGCGGTTCTCGGCGAGCTGGCCCACCCGGGCGAGGGTGCGCCGGTCGAAGCCGAGCCCCCAGACGTCGTTGAGGGCGACCGCGATCGCGCTCTCGATCGCCGCCGACGACGACAGGCCGGCCCCGATCGGCACGTCCGAGACGATGTACACGTCGAAACCGGCCACCGTCGACAGCGGCGCCCCGAATTCGCCGAGCGCCCAGGCGACTCCGAGCGGGTACGCCGACCAGCCCGCGAGGATGTCGGGGGTCAGCCCGTCGAGGGAGACCTCGACGATCTCGTCGGAGAACGAGCTCGCCACCCGCATCAGCCGGTCGCTCCTCGCAGCCAGCGCGATCACGGTGCGCCGGTCGATCGCGAACGGCAGCACGAAGCCGTCGTTGTAGTCGGTGTGCTCCCCGATCAGGTTCACCCGTCCGGGCGCCGACCAGAGGCCGTCCGGCTCGCCGGCGAAGCGCTTGGCGAAACCTGCGGTCGCTGCGGAATCGAGGGCGCTCATGCGCGGGCCTCGCTCGCGGCATCCGCGGCCATCGACCGTTCGACGGCGGCACGGATGCCCGCAGCCGCCTGCTCGGGAGTGACGTCGCCGATCCACGCACCCATCGCAGCCTCCGATCCGGCGAGATACTTCAGCTTGTCCTCTGCCCGGCGCGGGCTCGTGACTTGCAGCATCAGGCGGATGTCGTCCCGGTGGGTGTGCACGGGGGCCTGGTGCCACGCCGCGATGTACGGTGTCGGCGTCGAATAGATCGCGTCGATGCCGCGCAGGAGCCGCCGGTAGAGCACCGCGAGTTCGTCGCGTTCGGCGAGGCTCGTCGCCGCGAAGTCGGGGATCTGGCGGTGCGGCAGCATGTGCACCTCGATGGGCCAGCGGGCCGCGAAGGGCACGAACGCGGTCCAGTGCTCGCCGCGGATGATGACCCGGTCGGCGGCCTGTTCGCTCGCGAGCACGTCGGCGAAGAGAGTGGGACCGTAGGTTTCGAGCGACGCGATCACGCGCTGGGTACGTGGGGTGACGTACGGGTACGAGTAGATCTGGCCGTGCGGATGCCGCAGCGTCACGCCGATCGCCTCGCCGCGGTTCTCGAAGGGGAACACCTGCTGGATGCCCGGGAGCTGCGAGAGCACGTGGGTGCGTTCGGCCCATGCCTCGATCACGGTGCGGGCCCGGGTGACGGAGAGGCTCGCGAAGGAGCCCTCGTTCTCGGGACTGAAGCAGACGACCTCGCAGCGCCCGACCGAGGTGCGGGTGCGCCCGAGGCCGATCTCGGAGAGCTCGGCGAGCCCTGCCGGCGCGTTCGCGTCGGTGAGCAAGGGCCCGAAGGACGGCGACTTGTTCTCGAACACGGCGACGTCGTAGTTGCTCGGTACCTCGCTCGGGTTCTCTGGCGTCGACGGCGCGAGCGGGTCGAGGTTCGCCGGCGGCAGGAACACCCGGTTCTGGCGTGCAGACGCGATCGAGACCCATTCGCCGCTGAGCGGGTCCTGGCGCATGCTCGCCGTCGGCGGGCGCGGGTCGAGCTGGCGGGTATCGGCGGCGCGTTCGGGCGAGAGCCGCGTATCCGGGTCGTCGAAGTAGATGAGGTCCCGGCCGTCGGCCAGGGTGTGGTGGTGACGGGTGATTCCGGGTGCGGCGACGAAGCCTGCGCTATCCATGACGGTGTCCATAACCCTCACCACGTTAGCGGATCTGCGCAACCGAAACCAGCAGTTTCTAATTGATAACTAAAAGAAAGTAAGCGAAGATAGGGTTATGACATTCGAGACGCCGGCAGACCGCGAGCTGCTCCCGCAGCACCAGCGCAGGGAGCAGATCCGCCGGCTCGTCGACGAGCGCGGCTTCGTGCGGGTGAGTGAGCTGCGCGAGGCCTTCGGTGTGTCCGGGGTCACCGCGCGCGCCGACCTCGACGCCCTCGAGACGGAGGGGCTCGTGCACCGGGTGCACGGGGGAGCGGTGCCCGCGCTGGCCCAGGGGTCGTCGCTCGCCGCGGACACAGAGCCCTCTTTCGAAGAGTCGCTCGGGGCATCCGTGATACCGAAGCAGCAGATCGGGGCGCTCGCCGCATCCCTCGTCGTGAGCGGGCAGAGCGTGATCCTCGACGTCGGCACGACCAACCTCGCCATCGCCCGCGCCCTGCTCGCCCGTTCCGAGCTGAGCGACGTCGTCGTGATCACCAACGGGCTCAGCATCGCCCTCGAGCTCGAGCCCGCCATCCCGCGCTTCACCGTGATCGTCACGGGCGGTTCGCTCCGGCCGTTGCAGCACTCCCTCGTCGAGCCGCTCGCCGCGACCGTGCTCAGCCAGGTCCACGCCGACCTCGCCTTCATCGGCTGCAACGGCGTCGACGCGGGAGGCGGGGTCACGAACATCAACCTGCCGGAAGCCGGCGTCAAGACCCTCATGCTCCAGGCGGCGACCCGGGCGATCGTCGTCGCGGACGGCTCCAAGCTCGGCCGGGTGCACCTCGGCAGGGTCGGCCCCCTCGATGCCTTCGATTCCCTGCTGACGGATGCCGCAGCGCACCCCGATGCGCTGGCCCGGCTCCGCGAGGCCGGACTCACCGTGCTCCAGGGCGAATAGGCTGGTCCCATGCGCGCAGCCACCGGAACCCAGTACGAACTGACACACGAGACCCCGGACGGGCGGGCCACGGCGACGATCACCGAGGTCGCCGCCGGGATCCGGGCTTATGCCCTGAACGGCATAGACCTCGTGGAGACCTTCGCTGCGGCGGTCGAGCCGCCGATGTCCGCGGGCATCGTGCTCGTGCCGTGGCCCAACCGCATCCGCGACGGGATCTGGCGGCACGGCGAGGACAGGCAGCAGCTCAGCATCACCGAGCCCCTCCTGAACAACGCCATTCACGGACTCCTCCGCTTCACCCCGTATCGCCTCGTCGAGCGGGACGCTGCGGCGGTGACCCTCGCCGCGACCGTGTTCCCCCAGTCCGGCTTCCCGTTCCAGCTCGACACGAGCGTGACCTATGCCCTCACCGACACGGGCCTCGAGGTCACCCACACCGTCCACAACGTCGGCACAGAGAACGCCCCCGTGGCCATCGGCGTGCACCCGTACCTCAAGATCGGCGACGTCCCCACAGAGGACCTCGTGTTGCGCGTCGACGCGGACACGCACCTCGAAGTGGATGCCCGGCTCAACCCGACCGGTGTCGACACCCCGGTCGGCGGCACAGGCTACGACCTCCGTGCCGGTGTGCGCGTCGCCGATCTCGCGCTCGACGACGCCTTCGGCGGCGCCGGACGCGAGCACTCGCTCACCGCTCCGGACGGCCGCAGGGTCACCGTCTGGGGCGACGAGAACATGCGGTACGTGCAGGTCTTCACCCCGACCGAGTTTCCCGTCACGGCGAGCGATGGCGCGAGCCCCATGCCCGGCCGCGCCGTCGCGATCGAGCCGATGACCGCGCCCGCCGACGCCTTCAACTCGGGGGCCGGCCTCCGCTGGCTCGCGCCGGACGAGTCCTGGACCGTGCGCTGGGCCATCCGCCCGACCGGATTCCAGGCCTAGGCTCGCATCCATGGCGCTGACGCGCGAACCGACGCCGGGCCGGTCGACACCCGGTCGGCCGAAGCCCCGCGGCACCAGGCGGCGCCGTACCGCCGTGCTCAGCCCCGCAGACGCGGCCCGGCTGGTGGCCCTGGTCAGGATGAAGCGGCTCGCCCTCGCGCTGCTCCTCCTGATGGCGCTCGTCTTCGCGGTCTCGTTTGCGCTGCAGGATCGTATTCCCGCACTGCACTACGTCAGGGCCGCCGCCGAGGGCGGCATGGTCGGCGCCCTCGCCGACTGGTTCGCCGTGACCGCGCTGTTCCGGTATCCGCTCGGCCTGCGCATCCCGCACACCAACATCATCGCGAGCCGCAAAGACGAGATCGGCGCGAGCCTCGGCGAATTCGTGGGCACCAACTTCCTCTCCGAGCAGGTCGTCCGCGGCAAGCTCGACTCGATCGGGGTGTCCAGGAGACTCGGCACCTGGTTGAAGCTGCCAGACAACGCCAGCAGGCTCACCGAGGAGATCTCCGTCGCCGGCACCGGGCTGCTCACTCTCCTGAGTGACGACGCGATCAAGGACCTCATCGAGACCGTGGCGCGCGAGCACCTCGTGCGTCCGGAGTGGGCGCCGCCGATCGGCAGGGTCGGCGCGCGCCTGCTCGCCTCCGGGCAGCAGCACGCGGTCGTCGACCTGCTCCTGGATCGCGCGGAGGCCTGGCTCGAAGCCCACCCGGAGGCCTTCGGAAAGGCCGTGTCCGCTCGGCTGCCCGGCTGGCTCCCCGGCTTCGTCGACCGCCTCGTCGACGACAGGGCGCACCGCGAGGTACTCGGGTTCGTCGCCGCCGTACGGGCGGATGCCGCGCATCCGCTTCGCGAGGCCATCGACCGTTACCTCGTCGAGCTGGCCGACGACCTCGAGCACGACCCGGCGATGATCAACCGGGTCGAGACCCTGAAGCTCGAGCTCCTGGACAGCGCCCGCCTGCGCGAGTTTGCGAGCGAGGCCTGGGAGGCCGTGAAGGTGTCCCTCGTGGCGTCGCTCGGCGACCCGTCGAGCGACCTGAGGGACGGCATCCGTGCGACCGTGATCGAGGTGGGCGAGCGGCTCGCCGGCGACGGCGCGCTCGGAGGGCGCATCGACCGCTGGATCGCCGACTCGGTCACGTACCTCGTGCGGACGTACCGGGACGAGATCGCCGGTGTCATCACCGAGACGGTCGAACGCTGGGATGCCGCGGAGACGAGCGAGAAGATCGAGCTGCAGGTCGGACGCGACCTCCAGTACATCCGGATCAACGGCACCGTCGTCGGCTCTCTTGCGGGGCTCGCGATCTTCGCCGTCGCCCAGGCCGCCGTCACCCTCCTCTAAGCCGAGCGTCTAAGCAAAGTACACCAGAGCAGAGCGGAGCCTCCGCGGCCCGACGCGGCGAGGCCCCGACCGGTATCACCCGGTCGGGGCCTCGCCCGGTCACGGTGACTGCTCAGGCGGCGCGGCGCAAGCGGGTCGGCGCTTCCGTATCGAGCGGATGCCGCGTCCCGGTCGGTCGTGCCTGCGCGCGTGCCGCGGCGGTCACGATGCCGCCCTGCGGGATCCGGATGTCACGGTCGACGACGGCTCCGCTCTGTACCCGGGCGCCGTCTCCGATCCGGGAGTGGCTTCCGAGACGGGCGGCCGCGCCGATCACGGCGTCGACGCCGACGTGCACGTTCTGGCCGATGAAGGCCCGCGCTCCGACAAGGGCGTTGTGGTCGATCCAGCTGCCCGGTCCGATCCAGGCCTCCGCACCCACCTTGGCTCCGCTCTCGACGTATGCCGTTCCGGAGATGAAGGCGGACGGATCGACCCGCGCCCCGCCGGAGACCAGTCCGCGTCCGTTCGCGTGCCGGCGGTACTTTTCGATGGTGCCGGTTTCGGTCTCGACTTCTTCGTTAATTCTTTCCACGTGCGACCTCCTTGAATTGTCGCGTCACCCCGCAGCTCCCGCTCCGCTGTGTGCCCGCAGCGCGCGTGGCGCGACTGCGGAGCGACAAGTCTGGCGGCTGAGCCCGAGTGCTGACCGTGTCAACGCTGTGTGCTCCCCGAGAATTCCCCGGGCGGTCGCCCGGCCTGCCTCCTGGAGGCGACGCCCGCAGCCACGGTCGCGACACCGATCGTGATCAGGGCGCCGAGGATCAGAGCGGCCGCCTCGCCAGGCGCGAGCAGCTTCAGCTGGGTCCCGATCGTCGCCGCCGCAACCGGCACGCCGAGCTGGGCGGCCGCAAGCAGACCGTACGGCAGTGGCAGGCCGAGCAGCCGGGCCGAGGCATGCGCGACGACGGCGCCGAGACCGAGGACGAGACCGAGCAGGACCATTCCGGGCCGGGTCAGGAGGTCGAGCACGTTGAGCGAGGCGCCGAGCCACACGTAGAAGAGCGGCCCGAGGAAGCCGTCGGCGATCGCGAACAGTTGCCGGGCAAGGCGCCTCGGCTCTCCGACCATCGCGACGGCCAGCCCGAAGGAGAACCCGGCGAGCATGATCGAGACGTGGCTCACCACCGCGAGGGCGGCGAACGCGAACAGGATCGTCAGCTGCACCCGCAGTTCGAGGGCGAACTTGCGGTCCTCGGACACCCGGTGCAGTCGGAGCCGGGCGCCATTCTTCTCGAGTCGCGACAGCACGAGATACAGCAGCGCCGCGGATGCCGCGACCGCTGTGGCGCCGAGCGCGGCCGAGCCTGCATTGGCCGGGTCGATCACGATCGGCAGGGCGACGATCGCAGCGACGTCGGCGATCGCGACCTGCGCGGTCACCTGCAGCACCGACGGGCCGGTCAGTTTCAGCGAGTCGATCACCGGCAGCACGAGCGCCGCAGACGACGACGCGAGCAGCACCGCATACAGTGGCGCATGGCCGGTACCGAAGAGCACCGCCGTCGCCACGCCGAGCACGATCGCGATGCCGGCGGCCAGACCGGCCCTGGCCGTGCCCTTGCCGAGCGCCGAACGGATACCGGCATCACGCACCGGAACGTGGGTGCCTGCCACGAACATGATCAGTGCGAACCCGACGTCAGCGAGCAGGGTCAGGGTCGGATCGCTCGAGTCGACGAGTCCGAGCCCGGTGCGGCCGACGAGGATTCCAGCGAGGAGCTCGCCGAGCATGACCGGAACCCGCCAGCGCTGCGGGGTCGCCAGCAGCGGGCCGAGCAGGCCGACCAGGGAGATGATCGCAAGGGTCTGGAACGTCATCGGGGTGTCCGGACAGGCAACCGGCAGTGCACCATGGGCGCGGTTAGAGCGTCAGGTCCGCCAGCTGAACCGGGATGTCGGTGTTCTCGTTCGTGAGGTACGTCGCGCAGACGCGGTGGTAGCCATCCGCGATGTGCAGCGGAACCGCGGCAGGCAGATTGCCGCGCACGAGCAGGATCGGGCCCAGCCGGCGACCCTCGCGGATCAGCCTGAGGTAATTGGCGACGTGCGGGTTCTCCGGCGTGAGCAGGGGGAGACCGGCGGCGCGCAGGATGTCCTTGGCCTTGTGGAAGGTGATGGGCGCTGCCTCGAGGGCGAGCGAGGTCGCCTCGACCGCGTGCTCGTTCACGAGCAACCGCAGGTAGTCGGCCGCCTTCGGGTAGTTCTCCGGGATGGGCTCCTCGAGCCACTTGACCTTCCTGGGCATTGCGACTCCTCGTGCCGGGCATCCGTTGGTGGGGCGATAGCCTGAGCGTAGTACGAATGGGTGTGCCCATTCGAGCGGCTCGGGCCGATGGCCTGAGGATCGGGAGAAGACACGTGCGGCGAGGGAGCGGTCCAACGGCGGCCTCGCTGATCCCGCCGTTCGCCTACGTCACGTCGGCCGCCGGCTTCGTCATCGTCATCAGCGGCCTGGTGGATGCTGCGACCTCGGCAGGGGGCGGGCTCGGCTCGCTGTGGACCTGGCTCTGGACCCTCGTGGCCGCCGTCGTCTCCGCGCTGCCCGTCGCGTTCGGAGCCCGCTTCCCGCGCTGGGTCGGGCTCGCGGGAACCCTCGTGTTCTTCGCGGTGACCGCGCTGCAGATGGCGGTCTCGACTGCCCCGATCCTGTCGGTGAACAACCTGGTGCTCTACCCGATGTTCGCCTGTTATCTCGGCTGGTTCTACCTTCCGTTCGTGTCGCGACTGGCGGTCGGATTCGCGTTCGGGGCCTCCGGCATCGCGCTCGCCGTGAATCCCTTCGACGCCGTCCAGATCACCTGGGTCAACCTGGCTCTCGCGTCGCTCTTCTGCCGGGAGGCCGCTGGGTATCTGCGGGCCAAGCTCGACCGGGAGATCACCACCGACCCGCTCACCGGCGTCCTGAACCGGTCGGGGCTGGATGCCCGTCTCGACCTCGAGCTCGCCAGGGGAACGCGTACCGGGCAACCGATGACCGTCGCGATTCTCGATCTCGATGACTTCAAACGCCTCAACGACGAGCACGGGCATGCGGAAGGGGATCGCGTGCTGGTGGCCTTCGCGGGCTGCCTGAGACGCAACACGCGACCCTATGACTCGGTCGTGCGCCTGGGCGGTGATGAGTTCCTGCTGCTGATGACGTCCACGACGGTGGAGCAGGCCAGGGAGATGCTCGCGCGGATCTCCGCACCGGGCGGTCTGGACTGGTCGTCGGGACTGGCAGAAGCCCGCCCCGGAGATGACGCCCACAGCATCCGCGAGCGCGCGGACCAGGAGCTCTATGCCGAGAAGCGGCGCAAACGGAGCGGCCGCATGGGAGTCAGCGGGGGCTAGGCGAGCCCGCCGTTGGTGAAGATGACCTGGCCGTTGACCCAGCGGGCGGGGCCGGCGAGGAACGCGACGGTCTCGGCGATGTCGGTGGGCTGGCCGAGCCTTTCCAGGGGGACGGCCGCGGCGAGGTTCGTGATCGTGGCCTCGTCCTTGCCGTTCAGGAACAGGGCGGTCGCGGTCGGGCCGGGGGCGACCGCGTTGACGGTCACGTCCTTGCCGCGCAGTTCACGGGCGAGGATGAGCGTGATGCTCTCGACCGCGGCCTTGCTCGCCACGTAGGCGCCGTAGCCGGGGAACTGGGTGCGGGTGACGGAGGTGGAGAAGTTGATGATCGCTCCGCCCGGGCGGACCCGGCGGGCCGCCTGCTGGGAGATCACGACGGTGCCACGGATGTTGGTGCGGTAGATCCGGTCGAGGTCGGCGAGGTCGAGGGTCGCGATCGGCGAGAGGAGCATGATGCCTGCCGTGTTCACGACGACGTCGATCCCGCCGAACTCCGCCTCCACCGCGTCGAACGCGGCCGACATGGCTCCCTCGTCGGCGACGTCGCCGCCGATCGCGATGGCGCGGCCGCCCGCGGCCTTGACCGCGGCGACGGTCTCATCGGCTTTCGCCTGGTTGCCGGCGTAGTGCACGCCGAGGGCGAAGCCGTCGTCTGCAAGTCGCTCGACGACGGCGCGTCCGATGCCGCCGGACCCGCCGGTGACGAGGGCGACCCGGGAGCCCTGGATGGTGGGATTGGTGCCGATGGTACTCATGGGGGATTCGCTTTCTGTTGCACTGCGGTGGTGCGCGCCCTGTTTCGGGCGCGACGGATGACGCCCCGGCGGGACGCCTGAAGACCTGCGGTGGGGCTGGCTGTCAGTCGGAGGGCGACGAGGACTGGATGCGCTCCAGCCATTCGTCGAGCAGCCCGGCCTCGCGGCCCGTGAAGAGAGCAGGGGGCAGGGTGGGACGGCTCGTGCGGAGGGTGATCGCCGCAATGCGGGCGGATTCGCCGGCGTCCGGAGCGGGCGCGGTGGCGGATACCAGCCCGCCGAGGACGATGTCACGCATCATCGACGAAATGGCCGGGTCGGGATAGAGCGCAGGGCGGAGGATCAGGGCGAGAGCGACTCCGGTATTCGCCGCCATCACCACCCGTGCCGCGATCTCAGGAGCAACGCGCAGCCGTCCCTGCGCGGCCAGGCGTTCGAGCACGCTCTGGAGGAGTCGCATGGCTTCGTTCGCTGATTCCGCCTTGGCGACGGATCCTGACCCGAACAGGAGCCGGTAGGCGTTCGGCTGGGCGAGGGCGAACGCATTGTGGCTGTCCCAGCCGGCCCGCAGGTCGCTCAACGGATCGGCGGATTCCTCGGCTGCGCGCTTCATGCCCAGGTACTGGTCCCAGACCTGATCGACCGTGGCCGCGAGCAGGCCCTCCTTGTCGCCGAACAGCCGGTAGATGACCGGTTGCTGCACTCCCGCCGCTTCGCACACGGCGCGCGTCGAGATGTCCCCGCCAGGGGACTGCGCCAGCAACTCGGCCGTCGCGTCGATTATCACTGATCGTGTGCTCATGTGACTGACGCTAACACGAGAGTGTTATCACCGCAACCGCTGCGCACATACTGCTGCTAACACAAGAGTGGGCCCCGTCGGGCTCGAACCGACGACCCAAGGATTAAAAGTCCTTTGCTCTACCAACTGAGCTAGAGGCCCGCGGTGAATAATCTACCGTGGATTCGGGCAAGGTTTTTCTGGGTACCGTGGGGAGGGTCCCCTCACGGACGGATTCGCCCCGCGAGGCCCCACCAGACACGCACCCAACACGCACGAGTCACGCACGAGACACGGAGGATTCGATTGGCAGAGGACTTCCACAAGCCCACCCAGTTCTCGGGCAGCAAGTTCGAATCCTTCGAGGGTGGCCAGGATCCGGCGGCAATCAGCCGCGTCGCGCACGAGACCGCTCATGCACTGCTCGCCCGGGTGCGGAACGACCCCGATCCCGAGGTCGTCGAGCGCCTCGTCGCGTACACCGACGAACACGGTATCGACGCGGTCGCCGAGCTGTGGTCGCGCGCAACGCCGCGCAGCCTGCCCGGCGCGCTGTGGCGGATCTACCTCGTCCGCCTGCTCATCCGCCAGGATCCTGAAGGCACGTCGTTCCTCTACCAGCGCGGCACCGAGGTCACCGTGGCGATCGACCCCGTCATCGCCGGAGCCGCCGCGCCGACCGGACCCGCTGAGATCATCGCCCTCGCCGACCAGATCCTCCGCGGCATCTTCACGGGCGACTTCGCCGTCGCGCTCGACCGTGCCGCGGCGTTCTGCCGGGTCATCGCAAGCGGATGCGCGAGTGTCGCCGACGACCTTGACGCGACGGAACTCGCCGCATCGGGGGTGTCCCGCGCCTCAGAGCTGACCACTCGCGCCCTGCGGTTCTCGACGACGGCCCAGGAGTTCGGATCGTGCGCCCGGTTGTGGCGCAGCGATTCGCTCGACTAGGAATAAACATCCGTCCTCGTCGTTTACACTGGATGCTGGTCGGGCCGCAGTAACCCCGGGCTCCAATATTCGCCGCTCTGAGCGGCCTCGCGCCGAGAGGCGTTCTGCGGCCCGGCCTTCAGCCTTTTCTGACCAATCCATTTCGTGTTCGGCGCCGAACACTAGTCATGGAACGGGATAAGACCTGACATGCTGGTTCTCATGACTGCTGACTTCGCCGCTGACACCGAGTCGACAGCGCCTCCCTCAAAAGAGGAGCTGCTTACCCGGGTCGCCACTGGCGACCAGGCGGCCTTCGGGGAACTGTACGACCAGATGGCCCCTCGGGTGCTCGGTCTGGTCAAGCGCCTGCTCATCGACCACGCCCAGTCGGAAGAAGTGACCCAGGAGATCTTCCTGGAGATCTGGCAATCGGCGACGCGGTACGAGCCGGCGCGTGGCGGGGCTTCCACCTGGATCATGACCATGGCGCACCGTCGTGCGGTCGACCGGATCAGGTCGTCGCAGGCCGGCCGCGACCGGGACACGAAGATCGGCATCCGCGACCTCGCGGTTGCCTACGACGACGTGTCCGAGACCGTAGAAACACGAATCGAGCATGAAAGGGTGGAGAAGGCGATGTCCAGACTGACCGAACTGCAACGCCAGGCGATCAGTCTTGCCTACTACGGGGGCTTCAGCCAGAGCGAAGTCGCCGCCCAACTGCATATCCCGCTCGGGACCGTGAAGACGAGGCTCAGGGACGGGCTCATCCGCCTTCGCGACGAACTGGGCGTGGCATCATGACCGGCACCGAGAACACCGGCACCCCGGAGCGCAACCCCGGCGAGCTGTCCGGCGCCTACGCGCTCAACGCCCTCGAGGCCAGGGAGCGCGCCGCCTTCGAGGCGCACCTGGAGTCCTCCGAAGAGGCCCGAATCGAGTCCGCCGAACTGAGCGACACGGCGGTGGCCCTGGGTCTCGCGACCGCCCCCGTGCAGCCCTCAGCCGCCCTCAAGGCGTCGCTGATGGCGAAACTCTCCTCGACCCCGCAACTCGCCCCCCTCGCCGGGCCGGCGAGCACCCGGACAACAGCACCGGCAGCGGATGCCGCCCCCGCGGCTCCCGGCCTCGCCGCCGTCCCGCCCGTTCCCCCGTCCGCAGCCGGCGTGGGCAGCCGCTCGGGTTCCGGCGCGAGCGCAGCAGAGCGGGCCAGAAAGCGCTGGTTCCAGCGCCCCGCGAGCCTGCTGGCCGCTGCGGCCGCTGCGGTCGCCCTGTTCATCGGCGGTACCTTCGTCGGCCTGGGACTGGCCGGCACCTCGGGCACGTCCGATTCCTTCGCGGCCCAGCAGGCGGCATCCCTCGCCCAGCTCAACGCGGCACCCGACGTGCAGCGCGCCTCGGCGACGACCGCGGACGGCCACCAGGCCACCCTGGTCTGGTCCGATACGAGCAGCCTTTCGGCGCTCGTCGTCGACGGCCTGCCTGCGCTTTCCGGCGACAAGGACTACCAGCTCTGGTACATCGGAGCCGGGGGAGCGGTCTCGGCCGGTCTCCTCGACACGAGCGTCAGCGCGAGCGGCGGAACCGCCTGGCGGGTCCTCGACGGCAGCCTCACCTCAGGCGACACGATCGGCATGACCGTGGAACCCAAGGGCGGCTCGAAGCAACCCACCACGACGCCGATCGTGGCCATCCAGAGTTCCTGATCCGCAACTAGGCTCGGGGCATGACGCTGCCATTCACCCTTCTGATCGACCCGGTGCCCGCCGATTCCGCCCAGGCGGACTTTGCGGGCACCTTCCACGAGATGGATTCGGCCGCTCCGGCTCTCCGGGTGGGGGAGCTGAGCACCCAGCGCGGTGACGGCATCTTCGAGACCCTCAGCGTCGTCGACGGGCACCCGCAGGAGGTCGAGGCGCACATCACCCGCCTGAGGCACTCGGCGGAGATCTGCGACCTCCCGGTGCCGAACCCGGCGCAGTGGCGAGAGGCCATCGCCTACGCGGTGGCGCGGGTTCCGCACGAGGGCGATCTCGCCCTCAAGTTCGTACTCAGCCGCGGCGTCCAATCCGGGCCTGCACCGACCGCGTGGCTGCACGCGACCCGCGCGCCGGACCACTCCGCCGCGCGCGAGAACGGGGTGCGGGTGATCACCCTCGACCGCGGGTACCCGCGCGGGGTCGCCGAGGTCGCCCCGTGGCTGCTGATGGGTGCGAAGACACTCAGCTACGCGATCAACATGGCCGCCCTCCGCGAGGCGCGGCGCCGTGGGGCCGACGACACGATCTTCCTCACGCACGACGGCTACGTCATGGAGGGCCCGACGTCGAGCGTGGTCATCCGTTCGAACGGCGTCTACGTGACGCCGGCGCCGAGCGGTGCGATCCTGCACGGCACCACCCAGCAGAGCCTCTTCGAGCACCTCAGGGAGCAGGGCGAACCGGTGGAGTACCGCGACATCACGGTCGCGGAGCTGCGGGCGGCGGATGCCGTCTGGCTGTTGTCGAGCATCCGCCTGGTCGTGGCCGTGACCGAACTCGACGGCCTGCCGCTCGCGACCGACCTGCCGCGCACCCGCGTCTTCAACGCGTACCTGCTCGGCCGCACCGACTAGACCGCCGAAGCGGTCGGGGCAGGCGCGGGTTTAGCCGAAGCGACCGGAGACGTAGTCCTCGGTCGCCTGCACCGACGGGTTGGAGAAGATCGTCGTGGTGTCGTTGTACTCGATGAGCTTGCCCGGCTTGCCGGTGCCGGCGATGTTGAAGAAGCCGGTGCGGTCGGAGACCCGGGATGCCTGCTGCATGTTGTGCGTGACGATCACGATCGTGTATTCGGCCTTCATCTCCTCGATGAGGTCCTCGATCGCGAGGGTGGAGATCGGGTCGAGGGCCGAGCACGGCTCGTCCATCAGGATCACGTCGGGCTGCACGGCGATCGCACGGGCGATGCAGAGCCGCTGCTGCTGGCCGCCGGAGAGGCTCGAGCCTGGCTTGTCGAGGCGGTCCTTGACCTCGTTCCAGAGGTTGGCGCCCTGGAGGGACTTCTCGATGAGGGCATCCGCGTCCGACTTGGAGATGCGGCGGTTGTTGAGCTTCACGCCGGCGAGGACGTTGTCGCCGATCGACATGGTCGGGAACGGGTTCGGCCGCTGGAACACCATGCCGACCTGGCGGCGCACGAGTACCGGGTCGACGCCGGGGCCGTAGAGGTTGTTGCCGTCGATGAGCACCTCGCCCGTGACGTAGGCGCCCGGGATGACTTCGTGCATCCGGTTCAGGGTGCGGAGGAAGGTGGACTTACCGCACCCGCTCGGCCCGATCAGGGCGGTCACCGTGCGGGGCTCGATCGTCAGCGTGACGTTTTCGACAGCGAGGAACTTGCTGTAATAGACGTTGAGGTCGTTGACTTCAATGCGCTTGGACATGTGATCCTTCGAGTTGCGGCCAGCGGCCGGGTGGAGCCTAGCGGCCGAGCTTGGGGGAGAAGATTCTGGCGATGAGCCTCGCGAGGCCGTTCAGGAGCATGACGATGAGCACCAGGGTGAGTGCGCCGGCCCAGGCCCTGTCGAGATACGCCTGGGTGTCCGTGCCCTGGTTCGCGTACTGGGTGTACACGAACACCGGGAGGGTCATCATCCGCTGGCTGAACAGGTCGTAGTTCATGCTCGCCGTGAAGCCGGAGATGATCAGCAGCGGGGCCGTCTCGCCGATGACCCGGGAGATCGAGATCATGATTCCCGTGACGATGCCGGCGATCGAGGTCGGAAGCACCACCTTGAGAATGGTCAGCCACTTCGGCACGCCGAGGGCGTATGCGGCCTCGCGCAGCTCGTTCGGCACGAGTTTGAGCATTTCCTCGCTCGAGCGCACCACGACCGGGATCATCAGCACCGAGAGAGCGATGGCACCGCCGAAGCCGAAGCGGATGCCCGCATCCTGGAACAGCAGGGAGAAGAAGGCGAAGGCGAACAGGCCTGCCACGATCGAGGGGATGCCGGTCATCACGTCCACGAAGAAGGTGATTGCCTGGGCCAGCCGGCCGCGTCCGTACTCGGTGAGGTAGATAGCGGCGAGCAGGCCGATCGGCACCGAGATGAGCGTGGCGACGCCGGTGATCTCGAGGGTGCCCATGACGGCGTGCAGGGCGCCGCCGCCCGCGCCGACGACGTTGCGCTGCGACTCGGTGAAGAACGTCGGGGTGAGGAAGGCCGGCAGCCCGTTGACGACCGTCGTGAAGACCAGTGAGATCAACGGCAGCAGTGCGATCACGAAGGCGGCGGTGACGAGGGCGGTGACGAGGCGGTCCTTCGCCCGGCGCACGCCTTCGACGGCGTAGGAGAGCGCGTAGATGGCGACGCAGTAGAGCACTGTGCCGAAGAAGACCGTGCCGACGATGTTGAAGCCGGAGGTGGCCCCCGACAGCTGGAGCACCAGGAAGACCGCTCCGGTGACGATCCAGCTTGCCAGCAGGACGTAGAGCGTGGAGTTCCTCGGCAGCTTGCCGGCGGCGTATGCGTTGGCCTGGGGCGTGTTCGCGGCCCGGGTGGCGGTCGTGCTGCTCATCAGTTCGCTCCCGAGAAGGCCTTGCGGCGGTTGATGATGTAGCGGGCGATCATGTTGACCGCGAGGGTGATGACGAAGAGGATCAGGCCGGTGGCGAGGAGGATGTTCACGCCGACGCCGTGCGCCTCAGGAAAGTTCAGGGCGATGTTCGCGGCGATGGTCGTCGGGTTCTGCGAGGTCAGCAGTTGGAAGAGCACCGTCGGGCTCGGCGAGAGCACCATCGCGACCGCCATCGTCTCGCCGAGGGCGCGGCCGAGGCCGAGCATCGAGGCGGAGATGATGCCGGAGCGGCCGAAGGGAAGCACCGCCATTGAGATCATCTCCCAGCGGGTGGCGCCGAGGGCGAGGGAGGCTTCCTCGTAGAGCACCGGAGTCTGCAGGAAGATCTCCCGGCAGAGTGCGGTGATGATCGGAAGCACCATCACCGCGAGCACGATGGCGACGGTGAGGATGGTGCGCCCGGTGCCGGAGACCGGTCCGGCGAAGAGCGGGAACCAGCCGAACCAGTCGACGAGGTTCGCGTAGAACGGCTGGACGAGCGGGGCCAGCACGCCGATGCCCCACAGGCCGAAGACCACGGACGGCACGGCGGCGAGGAGGTCGATGACGTAGCCCAGGCCCTGGGCGATCCGCCGGGGGGCGTAGTGCGAGATGAAGAGGGCGATGCCGATCGCGAGCGGGATCGCGATGATCATGGCCAGCAGTGCCGACCAGAGCGTGCCGAAGGCGAGCGGCCAGACGTAGGCCCAGAAGTTGGTGAAGCCGCCGCTGAAATCGGCGGGTGCCGCGACGAAGGCCGGCAGGCTCTGGACGAGCAGGAACCCGGCGACGGCGGCGAGCACGGCGAGGATCAGGCTGCCGGCGACGACGGTCGCCGTTGAGAAGATCACATCGCCGGGACGCTGGGGGGCGCGGATTCGATCGCGGGCAACTACGGAGGTCATGCCGGGCGTCTCCCTGAGGTTCGGGTGGTGAAGCGAAAACGATGCGCGGTCCGGGGGCCGTACACCCCAGTCTGCCCGGTCCGGGCCGCTGATACGACGCGGGCCCGGGCCGGGCAGACTTCGGTGGAGCTGGTAGTGCGGGTCGTGCCGGTGAAACGGGTGTTACTTGACGGTCGCGAGAACCGCGGCGACCTTGTCGGCCAGGTCGGTCGAGAGCGGCGCTGCGCCACCGGCGGATGCGGCGACCTTCTGGCCGTCAGCACTGGCCATGTACGTCACGTACGCCTTGACGAGCTCGCCCTGGGCGGGCTTGGCGTATTCGGTGCAGACGACCGCGTAGCTGACCAGCACGAGCGGGTAGTGCGTCGCGTCGGTCGTGGTGCGGTTGATCTTGATGGCGAGGTCGCTCGCGTCGCGGCCCGTGACGAGCGGGGACTCGGCGACGACGGCGGCCGCGGCTTCCGCGGTGTAACCGACGAAGGTGTCGCCGACCTTGATCTTCGCAACGCCGAGCTTGCCGGCCTTGGATGCGTCCGCGTAGCCGATCGTGCCGACGCCGTTGGTCACGGCGTCAACGACACCGGAGGTGCCCTTGGCGCCTTCGCCGCCCTGGATCGGGAATGCGTCGGCTGCCTTGTCGGTCCACACGGTCGGTGCGGTCTGGAAGAGGTAGTCGGTGAAGTTCTTCGTGGTGCCCGAGTCGTCCGAGCGGTGCACGGCGGTGATCGCCGTTGCCGGAAGGGTCACGCCGGAGTTGAGCGCGGCGATGGCCGGGTCGTTCCAGGTCGTGATCTCGCCGCGGAAGATGTGCGCGAGGGTTGCGGAGTCGAGCTTGAGGTCCGTGACGCCGGCGACGTTGAAGATGACCGCGATCGGGGAGATGTAGACGGGCAGGTCGACGGCCTTGGCGCCGGCGGCGCAGGACGCGAACGTTCCGGCGAGCTCGGTGTCGTTGAGCGCGGAGTCGCTGCCGGCGAAGTCGGAGCCGCCCGCGATGAAGGTGGAGCGGCCCGCGCCGGAGCCGGACGGGTCGTAGTTGACCGTGACGTTCGGGTTGGAGGTCTGGAACGCTGCGATCCAGGCTTCCTGGGCGGAGCCCTGGGCGGACGAGCCGGCGCCGGTGAGCGTTCCGGTCAAGGTGCTGGTCGTCGCTGCGGTGGTGCTCGAGCCGGTTCCGGCTTCGTTGGAGGCACACGAGGACAGTGCGAGAGCGGCGGCGACGGCGATGACTGCGGGTCGGCCAAAACGCTTGAGATTCACGAATTTTCCCTTTCGAGGGTTGACAGCAGTGAAACTGACTGCAGGGCGGGGCCGGTGCTGGCCCCGGTCAGACGATAATCCGACGGCTTAACGACACCCCCTCCGGAAGATGAACGGAAGGTTAACGTGAACGGGCTGTTCGGCGGGCCGGCGGGCCCTCAGACGCTCGGTCGGTAGGTTTCGATGCCGAGGATCCCGGCGCTCGGGTTCTCGCGGGACAGGTGCACGACGGAGAACGATCCGATGTCGAGGTGGGAAGCCTCCTCGATGTAGAGGCCGAAGGTGCTCCCCGTGGCGAGCGCGATCTCGTGCAGGATCTCGGGCAGCACCGGGCCGTGGCTGCAGATGACGGCGGTCTTGCGGGAGCGGATGCGCTTGCCGATGCCGGCGCGGACATCCGCTACGCCCTGTTCGAAGGCATCCTGGCTGAAGAGCTCCGTGCGCTTGATCGGGATGCCTGTCGCGGCCGCGAGCGGGGCGACGGTCGTGATGCACCGGGTGGCCGTGCTCGAAACGATGCGGCGCGGGCGCCACGCCGCCACGGTCGGCACGAGTTCGACGGCCTGGGCGACGCCGCGTTCGGTGAGGGGACGGGTGCTGTCCGGGCCGGCCCAGCTTGAACCGGTGACGGCCTTGCCGTGCCGGAGGGCGATGAGGGCGAAGGTCGTCGTCACGCCCCTGTCGACGAGTTCGGCGAAGGCGTCGATGATCTCGACGTCCTGCGCGTAGCTGAGGTAGCTGCGTGCCTTTTTGATCGTGACCCATTCGATCGCCGCGATCTCGCTGTTCGGCACGAAGGTCGAGCGCTGGATCTCCTCGGGGTGCACCTCGGCGGCCCAGTACTGCACGATCTTTTCCCTGCCGTTGCCGAGCGAGTACCGCGATTCGCCGAGCGGCACGCCCAGGGCGACCGCGAGTCCGGTTTCTTCCTCGATCTCCCGCACGGCCGTCTGCGGCAGCGTTTCGCCGGGGTCGACCTTCCCCTTGGGGATGGTGACGTCGCCGTAGACCGTGCGGTGCACGAGCAGGACGTTCATCTTGCCGTCGATCAGGCGCCAGCAGACCGCACCGGCAGCGTGGATCGCTCCGTTCGGGAGGACCGCACTCATCGGCGACCCGTCGGCCGAACGCGTCGGGAGATCTGCTGCATCAATCGGTCCTGCATGTCGTCGAGCGGCTTTCCGGAGTCATCGAGGTGGTGGCGGGTCCATTCGCCGGTGTTGTCGAGCCACCAGGATGCCGTGCGGTCGTCCATGGCGCGGTTGAACAGCCCATCGATCTCCGTGAGGTGATCGGGGTCGACGAGGCGCACAAGGGCCTCGACGCGTCGGTCGAGGTTGCGGTGCATCATGTCGGCGCTGCCGATGTAGACCTGGGTGTCCCCGCCGTTGTGGAAGGAGAAGATCCGGGAGTGCTCGAGGTAGCGGCCGAGGATCGACCGCACCTTGATCGTCTCGCTGACCCCGGGGAGGCCCGGCGTGAGGCTGCAGATGCCGCGCACCCAGACCTCGACGGGGACCCTGGCCTGGCTGGCCCGGTAGAGCGCGTCGATGATGGCCTCGTCGACCATCGAGTTGACCTTGATGCGGATGCCGGAGGGCTTGCCGTCGAGGGCGGCCTGCGTCTCCTGGTTGATCGCCTTCAACAGCCCGCGACGCAGGTGCAGGGGCGCGACGAGAAGCCGCTTGAACTTCTTCTCGATCGCGTACCCGGAGAGCTCGTTGAACAGGCGGGTCAGGTCCTTGCCGACCTGGGGGTCCGCGGTCAGCAGGCCGAGGTCCTCGTAGAGCCTGCTGGTCTTCGGGTTGTAGTTACCGGTGCCGATGTGGCTGTAGTGCCGCAGCACGCCGTTCTCGTTGCGCACGACGAGGGCGAGCTTGCAGTGCGTCTTGAGGCCGACGAGGCCGTAGACGACGTGCACGCCGGACTTCTCGAGCTTGCGTGCCCAGGAGATGTTGGCCTGCTCGTCGAAGCGGGCCTTGATTTCGACGAGGGCGAGCACCTGCTTGCCGGATTCGGCGGCAGCGATGAGAGCCTCGACGATCGGGCTGTCGCCGGAGGTGCGGTACAGGGTCTGCTTGATCGCGAGCACGTCGGGGTCGGCGGCCGCCTGCTCGAGGAATGCCTGCACACTCGTCGCGAAGGACTCGTACGGGTGGTGCAGCAGGATGTCGCGGCGCGCGATCGAGCTGAAGATATCGGGCTCGGCGTTCGGCTCTGGCGCGAGGAGCTGAACGGCCGTGGTCGGGACATGCTTGACGTAGCGCAGGTCCGGGCGGTCGACGCGCAGGTCGAACAGTCCGCCGAGATCGAGCGGGGCGGGCAGCCGGTACACCTCCTGCTCGGTGACGTCGAGTTCGCGCACGAGCAGGCCGAGGGTGACCTCGTCCATGTCCTCGGTGATCTCGAGGCGGATCGGCGGGCCGAACCGGCGACGGAGCAGTTCCTTCTCGAGGGCCTTGATCAGGTTCTCGGTCTCGTCTTCCTCGATCTCGACGTCCTCGTTCCTGGTGACCCGGAAGACGTGGTGTTCGAGGATGTCCATGCCGGGGAACAGGTCGCCGAGGTGGTTGGCGATGAGGTCCTCGAGCATGATGAATCGCACGTTGTCGAAGCCCTCGCGGCGGTCGACCCGCACGAAGCGCGGCAGCATGGTCGGCACCTTGAGCCTCGCGAACTCCTGCTTGCCGGTCTTCGAGTTGCGTACCCGGACGGCGAGGTTGAGGGAGAGGCCGGAGATGTAGGGGAACGGATGCACCGGGTCGACCGCGAGGGGCATCAGCACCGGGAAGATCTGGTTGGAGAAGTAGTCGCGGAGCGAGCGGTGGTCGGCCTCGTCGAGGCTGTCCCAGGTGGCGATGTGGATGCCGGCGGCCATCATGGCCGGGCTGACGAGGTCCTGGAAGGCGCGGGCGTGCCGGTCCTGGAGCACATGCGCCATCGCCGAGATGTCGGAGAGGGCGTCCTGCGGTGCGGTACCGATGTTCGTCGGCACGGCGAGTCCGGTCAGGATGCGGCGCTTGAGTCCCGCGACGCGGACCATGAAGAACTCATCGAGGTTGCTCGAGAAGATGGCGAGGAAGTTCGCGCGCTCGAGAACCGGGAGCAGTGGGTCCTCGGCGAGTTCGAGCACCCTCTGGTTGAACGCGAGCCAGCTCAATTCCCGGTCGAGATACCGGTTGGTGGGGAGTTCCGGGTCGTCCTTGCCGGTCAGGGGATCGAAATCGTCATCGAAGTCGCTTCCGAGACCCGATTCGTCCTGAATGTTTTCGCCGTCCATGAGTCCATCCTGACACCGCAGGACCTGCCGGTGCGACGGTTCCGGGTGAACAGTGCCTATCGGGTTCGGCGGCGGTACTGGACGTCGACACTGCGATCGGTGAATCCGAGGGACCGATACAGCCGCACGGCAGGCACATTGTCGCCCTCGACGTAGAGCGTCGCGCTGGTCGCCCCGCGCCGGCGCAGACGCTCGAGCCCCGCGGTCATCAGCCGGCGTCCGAGGCCGTGCCCGCTCCACTCGAGGCTCACCCCCACCACGTAGATCTCACCCTCGGCTGCTCCCGGCTCGATCTTCAGCCAGTTGTAGCCGACCAGGGCGTCGCCGACGCGGGCGACGAGGAAGTCGCCCGCGTCGAACCAGGCCTCGTTCATGCGGTCGGCGAGGTCGGCCGCTGTGATGCCGCCCTGCTCCGGGTGGGTGGCGAAGGTCCGCGCGTTCAGGGTCACCCAGGCGTCCGCATCCGTGTCGGGGTCGAAGGCGGCGATCACGATCGCGTCGTCCTTCTCCCGGGCGGAAGCCCCCTCCGGGGTGGCGGATGCCGGGGGAGCGGACGAGGCGTCGAGCGCCAGTTCCAGCTGGAGCAGTCGACGGACGGCGTCGAAGCCGAAGCGCCCGGCGAGGGCGCGGGCCGCCGGGTGATCGCCGTGCGCCCAGGCGGTCAGGCCGTCCGGCGCATCCACCGCGTACGCGGGATCGCCGAAGAGCTCGGTCAGGGCCGCGGTGGCGTGGCCGTGCCTGCGGAACCCGGGGTGCACGACGAGGTCGAGCTCACCAGAGCCGAGGACGAGGGCTCCGACGGCGGCGTCGCCGTCGCGAAGCAGAAAGGGAGCGCGGCGCCCGGCCGCAAGATCGAGGGTGGCCTGCTCGTTGAGCGGGGCATACCCGTCGACGCGTTCGGCGGCATCCGTCACCGCGGCCCAGGAGAGCGCGAAGGCGTTGTCGTCAGGCCCGTGCGACGGACTGATCACGCACGGCCTCTGGTTCCTGCACATTGAAGCGGTATCCGACGTTGCGCACGGTGCCGATCAGGGATTCCTGGTCGCCGAGCTTGGCGCGGAGGCGGCGGACGTGCACGTCGACCGTGCGGGTACCGCCGAAGTAGTCGTAGCCCCAGACCTCGCTGAGCAGCTGCTCACGCGTGAAGACCCGGGAGGGATGGGCCGCGAGGAAGCGGAGCAGCTCGAATTCCTTGTACGTGAGGTCGAGCGGTCGGCCGTAGACCTTCGCGGAATAGCTCGCCTCGTCGATGACGACACCGGCGGCGCGGATCAGCGCGGACTCCTCGGCCCGCGGCGTGCGGCCGGCGGCGAGGCGGATGCGGGCGTCGACCTCGGCGGGACCCGCCGTGTCGAGGATGACGTCGTCGATGCCCCAGCCGGGGCTGACCGCGGCGAGGCCGCCCTCGGTGATCACGAGCAGCAGCGGGACCTGACTGCCCGTCGTCTGCATGATCTGGCACAGCGACTTCGCGGCCATCAGGTTGGTGCGGGCGTCGACGAGGATGACATCGGAGTCCGGGGCGGTGATGAGCTGGTCGGGCTGGGCCGGAATGACGCGGATTCCATGCGAGAGCAACGCCAGCGCCGGCAGGACCTCCCCGCCGACCGCGGAGGTCAGGATCAATAATTGCGCCACGCGGGCCCTCCAACCATTGTTGGCCAATCCTAGCGTGCAGCCACGTGCAGCCGATTGCTCCCCTGGCAGGGCACAATGGAAGAGTGAAGTGGCAGTGGAGAAGCGTCGGCCTGGTCTGGGCGTTCGCCGTGGTCTGTTCTGTGCTCACCGGGGCCCTCGCGGCGCCCGGTCGTTCCCTGGTGTGGATCGGCCTCTCCCTCGCGGGGTGCACCATCGGCACCCTCTCCATCCAGCTCGCGACCGGGCAAAAAGAGGGCTACGTGCACCGGGTCACGCTGAGCCTCGTCGGCGCGGTCCTCGTCCTCGCCGCCGCGACCGGAATCTTCGCGCTCGCCGGGCTTCTGTAACGAACTGGTAAAGCCGCGCCGGGTACCCGCGCGCAGGCGTTTCGGCTCTCGCCGGGAGCTAAGGTGGTGTCATGTCAATCCTCGCGCTCGAAATCTTCTTCCTGGGCCTCCTCGCGCTCGCGAGCCTGTCGATCGCCTGGGTCTCCGGCATCGTGTTGTTCAAGCTGTTCCGGGGGCAGCGGTAACCCTCGATGTTCGAGCTCCCGACCCAGCTCCCGTCCGAACTCGTCCCGCTCTCGTGGCTCCTCGGCGTCTGGGAGGGGTCAGGTGTCATCGACTATGCCCTGCCGGACGGTCATCGGGTCTCACGTGAGTTCGGCCAGCGGCTGAGCTTCAGCCATGACGGCCTCCCGCACCTTAACTACAGCTCATACACCTGGCTTGAAGCGGATGCCGCAGCGAGCGTCGACGACGACGCCGAGGCGGTCGACGGGGCCGCGTCCGCCTTCGTCGGGAAGACCCCGCTCATGACCGAGACAGGGTACTGGCGCCTGAGTCGTCCCCAGGGCGCCGGCGACCCAGGGCCCGGGCTGCTGCCGGCAGAGGGCGAGCACCCCTATACGACGGCGTCCGCCGTGGAGACGCTCCGCAATGCCGACGGCGGCTTCGACATCGACGTGACGCTCGTGCATCCCGGCGGTGCCGCCGAGATCTACCTCGGCCAGGTCAAGGGGCCGCGGATCGACCTCGCGACCGACGCGGTGATGCGCACCCAGGGCGCGAAGGCGTACTCGGCCGCGACCCGGTTGTACGGTCTCGTCGACGGCCACCTGCTCTGGGCGTGGGACATCGCCGCCCTCGGCCAGAGCCTGCGCACGCACGCCTCCGGCCGCCTCAAGCGGGTCGAATAATCCCGGCGGTTCCCGCGTTGTCCCCGATGTGCGCCTCAGCGTTACGCAAACCCCGGAAGAAGTCCTCATGACCCCGCCGACAGCATCCGCTTCAGCCCTGCTCGACCTGCCCGGCGCCGTGCAGGCGACCGGCCCCGATGCCGGCGTCGCCGCCCACTATGGCAACCCGATGATCGAACAGCGTCACCTGCTCGCCGGCGAGGCCATCGTCGACCTCTCCAACCGTGCGGTGCTCGGCGTCTCCGGCCCGGACCGGCTGACCTGGCTCAACTCGATCACGAGCCAGGAACTGCGCTTTCTGAAGCCAGGGGAGTCGGCCGAGACCCTCGTTCTCGACCCGACCGGGCACGTCGAGCACGCGGTACGGCTCGTCGACGACGGCATGGAGGCGTGGCTCGTCGTCGAGGCCGCCGAACTGCCCGCACTGCTTACGTGGCTCGACCGGATGCGCTTCATGCTGCGGGTCGAACTGCGCGACCGCACCGATGAGTACGCCGTCGTCGGCACGATGGGGAGCATCGGCGACCTCGCCGCTGCCGCGCCCGCGCTCGAACCCGCCGCGCCGAACGGAACCCCCCTCGTCTGGCATGACCCGTGGGCTGCCGTCGTCACCGGCGGCTTCCAGTATGCGGAAGACCCCGCGCATCCCGGCGCTGACTGGCACTGGACCGAGGCCCTCGTGCCCCGCACCGCGCTTCCGGCCGTGACTCTGGCCGTCCGCCGCGGCACCGTGCGCGCGGCCGGTCTGCTCGCCCTCGAGGCGCTCCGGATCGCGGCCTGGCGGCCCCGCCGGGCGACAGAGGTCGACGACAGGACCCTCCCGCACGAGCTTGACTGGCTGCGCAGCGCCGTGCATCTGAACAAGGGCTGTTACCGCGGCCAGGAGACCGTCGCGAAGGTGCACAACCTCGGGCACCCCCCGCGTCGGCTCGTGCTTCTGCACCTCGACGGCTCCCAGGGCGTGCTGCCGGTGCACGGTGACGAAGTCCAGGCCGTCCGTCGCCTCCCCGACGGCGACACGGAGCGTCGCGGCGTCGGCTCGATCACCTCGAGTGCGATCCACTACGAGCTCGGCCCGATCGCCCTCGCCGTCGTCAAACGCACCGTGCCTGCAACGGTCGTGCTCCAGGTGCTGAGCGAGGAGATCGCGGTCGCCGCGACCCAGCAGGTCATCGTTCCGCAGTCGGCCGGCTCGGTCGCCGAGATCCCCCGGCTGCCCCGGCTGGGCATCCGCACCCCCGGGCACTGACCCCCGGCCACCGACCACCGCCCCGGCTCTCGATAGAGTTGGAGTCATGTCATACAATCTCATCCTCCTTCGCCATGGCCAGAGCCTATGGAACCAAGAGAACCTCTTCACCGGTTGGGTAGACGTTCGCCTGAGCGAGCAAGGAGCTGCCGAGGCCAAGCGCGCCGGTGAGCTCCTCGCAGAGTCCGGCCTCCTGCCCGACGTCCTGCACACGTCACTCCTTAGCCGCGCCATCCAGACCGCGAACATCGCGCTCGAGGAAGCCGACCGCCTCTGGATCCCCGTGAAGCGCTCCTGGCGCCTCAACGAGCGCCACTACGGCGCCCTGCAGGGCCTCGACAAGGCGGAGACCCTCGCCAAGTTCGGCCCGGAGCAGTTCCAGCTCTGGCGCCGCTCCTTCGACGTGCCGCCGCCCGTGCTCGCCGACGATTCCCCCTGGTCCCAGGCGCACGACCCGCGCTACGCGGGCCTCGGCGAGGAGCTGCCCCGCACAGAGTGCCTGAGCGACGTCGTCGACCGGATGCTGCCCTACTGGGAGTCCGACATCGCGACGGACCTCCGTGCAGGCAAGACCGTTCTCATCACCGCCCACGGCAACTCGCTGCGCGCCCTCGTGAAGCACCTCGACAACATCAGCGACGCGGACATCGCCGAGCTCAACATCCCGACCGGAATCCCGCTCGTCTACCGCCTCGACGAGAACCTCGTCCCGATCGGTGCGGGCCAGTACCTCGACCCCGAGGCCGCCGCCGCCGGTGCCGCGGCCGTCGCCGCCCAGGGCAGCAAGAAGTAGAACTCCCGCCCCATTAGTCCGCTATCGACAGTCCCCACCGAAAACGGCCCCGGAAGCATTCGCTTCCGGGGCCGTTTCGGTTGTGCGGCGTTTCGGTTGTGCGGCGGTTCGAGTGGTGCGGCGGTTCGAGTGGTGCGGGCGGACTACTGGACGCCGGTCGTGCTCTGCTGCCAGGCCCCCGTGCCGAGGTACTGGATCTTCTTGGCGATCGAGACGGCGTGGTCGGCGAAGCGCTCGTGATACCGGCTCGCGAGGGTCGAGTCGACCGTGTCGGCGGCCTCGCCCTTCCAGGTCTCCGCGAGGACGGCGTCGAAGACGCTCAGGTGCAGGGCGTCGACCTTGTCGTCTTCGTTGCGGATGACCTCGGCGAGCTTGACGTCCTGGGTGGTGAGCAACTCGGTGAGCATCGTCGAGATGGTCACGAGCAGGGCGCCCATCTCGCCGAAGGTGCCCCGCAGGCTCTGCGGAACGACCTTGTCGGGGAAACGGTAGCGGGCGAGCTGCGCGATGTGGGTGGAGAGGTCGCCCATCCGCTCGAGGGACGAACTGATCCGGAGGGCGCTCACCACGATGCGCAGGTCGCGGGCGACCGGCTGCTGGCGCGCCAGGATCGTGATGGCGAGTTCGTCGAGCTCGATGGTGAGTTCGTCGATCTTGTCGTCTTCGCTGATGGCCTCTTCGGCGAGGTTGACGTCGGACTCGTTGAAAGCCCTGGTCGACTTCGCGATCGAGATGCCGACGAGACGGGAGATCTCGACGAGGCGGTCCTGAACCTCGGCGAGCTCCTGCTGGAATACTTCACGCATACGTCTGTGTTCCTTCCTGGGCGCGCGATACGCGCAGAAACGTGGAAACCACCTGGCCCCCAGCGAATCTTTGTCGACAGAGGTTAACGGCAGGTGCCGGAGTGTTGAATACTACCTAAAGTAGCCGCCCAGCGGCCCGGCACGGTTCGTTCCGCTTTTTTGTGTCAGTAATCTGGTGGAATGGAATCATCGTGGCTCGTGCTGGTGTCTCTGGCACTGGGCCTCATGGTCGGTGCCGGGTTCATCAGCCTGCTCCAGATCGCGGAACGCCACGGCCGTCGCGCCTCCGAGGTGGTCAACCCGGCCGTGCCGGACGGCATCGACCAGGTCCTCGACGCACTTGACACCGCGGCCGTCGTGCTCGACCCCTCCAACAATGTGATGAAGACATCCCCGGCCGCCGTGTCGATGGGGATGGTCTGGAACCGGCAGATCGTGCACCCGGAACTCCTCGAGCTCGCCGGTAAGGTGCGGCGCTCCGGGGAACCGATCGCCGAAGACCTGATCCTCTCCCGCGGGCCGTTCGGCGACGCGAGCATGCGCGTGCGCGTGCGCCTGGCCACACTCGGCACCCGCTACGTGCTGCTGCTCGCCGAGGACCGCACGGAGGCCTTCCGCCTCGACGAGGTGCGCCGCGACTTCGTGGCCAACATCAGCCACGAACTCAAGACCCCGATCGCCGCCGTCGGCCTGCTCGCCGAGGCGCTCAACCAGGCCGCCGACGAGCCGGCGCAGGTGCGCAGGTTCGCCAGCAGGCTCACGACGGAGTCCGGGCGCCTGACCCGGCTGACGCAGGAGATCATCGAGCTCTCCCGGCTCCAGGCACAGGACTCCCTGTCCGAGCCGGAAGACCTCCCGATCGACGACGTCGTCGCGGCGGCCGTCGACCAGAGCCGGGTCGTTGCGGATGCCGCACGCATCACGCTCGCCGTCGGCCAGCCCTCCGGCGCCCTTGTCACGGGCGATGAACGCCTCCTCGTGATGGCCGTGCACAACCTGGTCGCCAACGCGGTGCACTACTCCGCTGAGGGATCCCGGGTGGGTGTGGGAGTGCGTCACCACGACGGCGTCGTCGAGGTGACGGTGACCGACCAGGGCGTCGGCATCCAGGAGGCCGACCTCGACCGCATCTTCGAACGATTCTTCCGGGTCGACCAGGCCAGGTCGCGTCACACCGGTGGAACGGGCCTCGGCCTCTCCATCGTGAAGCACATCGTGCAGATCCACGGCGGCGACATCCGCGTCTGGTCCCAACCGGGCAGCGGTTCGACGTTCACCATCCGGCTGCCTGAGGCGAGTCACACCGCCCTGGCCACAACAGGAGAGACCCCGTGACCCACATTCTTTTGGTTGAGGACGAACAAGCGCTGAGCGAGCCGTTGAGCTTCCTGCTCGAACGCGAAGGCTACGAGGTCACCGTCGCCGAGGACGGACCGAGCGCCATCAGCGAATTCGACCGGATCGGACCCGACCTGATCCTGCTGGACCTGATGCTTCCCGGCATCCCCGGAACCGAAGTGTGCCGCGAGATCCGCACCCGCTCCCAGGTCCCGATCATCATGCTCACCGCGAAGGACTCCGAGGTCGACATCGTCGTCGGACTCGAACTCGGCGCGGACGACTACGTGACCAAGCCGTACTCGACCAGGGAACTGCTCGCGCGCATCCGTGCGGTGTCACGTCGGCGCACCGACCAGACCGAGGACGACGAGAACATGCTCACGGCGGGCACCGTCCGGATGGACATCGAACGCCACACGGTCGCAGTGAGCGGCACCGTGGTGAACATGCCGCTCAAGGAGTTCGAGCTTCTTGAGTTCCTGCTGCGGAACGCCGGCCGGGTGTTGACCCGCGGCCAGCTGATCGACCGGGTCTGGGGCACCGACTACTTCGGCGACACCAAGACCCTCGACGTCCACATCAAGCGGATCCGCTCGCGCATCGAGGCGACGCCGTCAGAGCCGACCATGCTCGTCACCGTGCGTGGCCTCGGCTACCGCTTCGAGGCCTGACCCGGTCGGCTTCGACGCCGGACCCGGCCTGGCCCGAACCGGTCTGGTTCGAACCGGTCGGGTCCGAACCGGTCGGGCTCGACCAGTTCCGGCCTGACCCGGCCTGACCCGGTCTGGCCCGGTCTGGCCTTGCCTGCGTCTGCCGGGCGCTACGGCGCCGTGGTCGGCAGCAGGGTCGAGTACTGGGGGAGCGTGCCGTCGAGTACCGGCGTGAGCAACTGGAGGCCGGTCTCGGTGCCGTACTGGAAGTAGACGGGGAACAGCGAGCCGAGCGGGGCGTCGATGTTCTCGAGGGTGATCCCGGGGCCGCCGGTCGCACCGATCGCGGTGCTCGACTGAGGCTTCAGTGTCAGCTGCTGGGTGACCTTGCCGGTCGTGGCCGTGTACTGCACGGACAGGCTGTGCGCTGAATCGCTCGGGTTGACCACGGTGACGAGGAGGCTCCCGGTCTTTCCGTCCGTCGAGAGCACGATCGCGTTGCGGACCTGCAGGTCGCCGACGTTGCCGCTGACCCCGTCGCTCGCGTCGTAGTGTTTGGTCGTTGACTGCGGGGCCAGCAGGTTGCATCCACTGGTACCCAGCAGGATACCGGCCGTCAGCAACACGGACAGCAAGACTCGAGCCCTCACAAGACCTCCAACAGTTCGACGGTGCGCCTGAAGGCGCGAACGCCGCAGATTTCGCTTCGAGCCTAGCGTATCGGGGAGGCCGGCCTCGTGGCCCCGCCGGCCCATGCCCCGGTCAGGGTCGCAAACCCTACCACCCCTCGCTGTGGTATCCTAGACGTTGCTGAAGGGATATCCATACATGCTTTTTGAAGTAGGCGAAACCGTCGTTTATCCCCACCACGGTGCCGCGACAATCACGGAAGTGAAGACGCGGATCATCAAGGGTGAGGAAAAACTGTACCTGAAGCTCAACGTCACTCAGGGAGACCTCACCATCGAGGTTCCCGCCGAGAACGTCGACCTCGTCGGCGTGCGCGACGTGATCGGTCGTGAGGGCCTCGACAAGGTGTTCGAGGTGCTGCGCGCCCCGTTCACCGAGGAGCCCACCAACTGGTCCCGCCGGTACAAGGCCAACCTCGAAAAGCTCGCCTCCGGCGATGTCATCAAGGTGTCAGAGGTCGTCCGCGACCTGTGGCGCCGCGACCAGGACCGCGGCCTGTCCGCCGGTGAGAAGCGGATGCTCGCCAAGGCCCGCCAGATCCTGATCAGCGAGCTGGCCCTCGCCGAAAAGACCGACGAAGAGAAGGCCTCAACGGTCCTCGACGAGGTTCTGGCTTCCTGACCCACCCTGACTTTTTTCACACGCTGAGAGGCGGCGCCGCGAGGTGCCGCCTTTCGCACGTTCCGGTGTGAACGTTCCGGTGTGAACTATCCCGCAGCATCCGCCCTCCAACAGATAGCCTCCAGACATGACTGAATACGCAGCCCCCGCGGTCGCGGTCATCGTCGTCGCCGCGGGCAGTGGCGCCAGGCTCGGAGCGACGGAGCCGAAGGCGTTCGTCCTGCTCAGGGGTCGCACGCTCCTCGAGCGCGCGCTCGGTTCCGTGTTCGGAATGGTCGAACCCGCCCAGGTGATCGTCGTGGCGCCGGACAGCCACCTCTCCGAGGCCCGGGTGATCGCGGCATCCGCCGCCGGGGCTGTCGCGTCGTACGTCGACGTCGTGGTGGGCGGCCCCACTCGTGCTGACTCTGTCAACCGGGGCCTCGCCGTGCTGCGCCCGGGCGTCGAGACTGTCCTCGTGCACGATGCCGCCCGCGCACTCACCCCTGCCGGACTGTGCGACGCCGTCGTCGCCGCTGTGCGGTCGACCGGGCACGGCATCGTCCCCGGTCTCGCCCTCGTCGACACCATCAAGCACGTCGACGCCGAGGGCACCATCCGCGCGACGGTCGACCGTTCGGCCCTCTCGGCCGTGCAGACGCCGCAGGGCTTTCCCCGGGGCGTGCTGCTCGCCGCCATGAGCGCCGCAGACCCCGCGGGCACCCCGACCGACGACGCCGAGATCGTCGCGGCCGCCGGACATCCGGTCGGGGTCATCCCCGGAGACCCGCTCGCGTTCAAGATCACGACCCCGTGGGACCTGCACCGGGCCGAGGCCCTCCTCGACGAGCGTGCCCGCACGGATGCCGCCGCGGTCGGCCAGCAGGCCGAGGCGCCGTCACCGCGGATCGGTTCGGGCCTCGACGTGCACGGGTACGACGATGCCTCGCCGCTCTGGCTCGCCGGCCTGCACTGGCCGGGGGAGCGCGGCCTCTCCGGGCACAGCGACGGCGACGCCGCCGTGCACGCCATCTGCGACGCGCTCTTGTCCGCGGCCGGCCTCGGCGACGTCGGCGGTGTCTTCGGCGTGGCCGACCCGCGTCTCGAAGGTGCGCACGGCGACGTGTTCCTCCGCGAAACCCTCCGCCGGGTCACCGCGGCCGGGTTCCGGGTCGGCAACGTCACCGTCCAGATCATCGGCAATCGCCCGAAGGTCGGCCCGCGCCGACTCGAGGCCGAGGAATACCTCAGCGGGATACTGTCCGCGCCGGTCAGCGTGTCCGCAACGACGACGGACCGGCTCGGTTTCACCGGGCGCGGCGAGGGCATCGCGGCCCTCGCGACGGCCCTCATCGTGCCCCTCATCCCGCTGCCGGAAACCGGCCCTGTTCTAAGCTGGGACGTGTGACGATCCAACTGTACGATTCCCGGGCCCAGGCCTTGCGCGACTTCATTCCGACGACCCCCGGTGCGGTCGGTATCTACGTGTGCGGGCCGACCGTGCAGTCGTCTCCGCACATCGGCCACCTGCGCAGCGCCCTGGTCTACGACCAGCTCCGGCGCTGGCTCACCTACCGCGGCTTCGACGTCACGTTCATCCGCAACGTCACCGACATCGACGACAAGATCCTCGCCAACGCGGCAGGCACCGCAGAGCAGTGGTGGGCGCTCGCCTACCGCTACGAACTCGAGTTCACGGCCGGGTACCAGCGCCTCGGCATCCTCGCCCCCACGTACGAGCCACGTGCGACGGCGAGCATCCAGCAGATGCAGGACCTGATCACCCGACTGATCGACCGCGGCCACGCGTACCCGGCGGCCGACGGCTCCGGCGACGTCTACTTCGACACCAACAGCTGGGCGGAGTACGGGGCGCTCACCCGCCAGGGTCGCGGCGACATGGAAGCGGCGGCGGACGCCGACCCGCGTGGCAAGAACGACCCGCGCGACTTCGCCCTTTGGAAGGGTCACAAGGCCGACGAACCGGCCTCGGCGTCCTGGCCATCCCCCTGGGGACCAGGCCGGCCCGGCTGGCACATCGAGTGCTCCGCGATGGCGAGCCGTTACCTCGGCGCGGGCTTCGACATCCACGGCGGCGGCCTCGACCTGCGGTTCCCGCACCATGAGAACGAACTCGCCCAGTCAACGGCGGCCGGCGACGCGTTCGCGAAGTACTGGATGCACAACGGCCTCGTGCATGTGCACGGCCAGAAGATGTCCAAGTCCCTCGGCAACTCCGTCTTTGCTGCCGAGCTGCTCGACCAGGCCAGGGCCATCGTCGTGCGCTACTACCTCGGAGCCGCGCACTACCGCTCCACGATCGACTACACCGACCACTCCCTTGCCGAGGCCGAAGCCGCCCTCGAACGCATCGAGAGCTTCCTCGACAGGGCCGACCGCCGCCTCGCCGAGACGCGTTTCGCCTCGAGCGGCGTCGAGCTCGTCCCCGACGAGTTCGCGGTCGCCATGGACGACGACCTCGCCGTGCCCCAGGCCCTCGCCGTGTTGCACGAGACCGTGCGCACCGGCAACGCGGCGCTCGACGCCGAAGACTTGCGCGCCGCCGCTGCCGCCCGTGGCCAGGTGCTCGCCATGAGCGAGGTCCTCGGCATCAACCCCCTGTCGCCCGGCTGGGCCGTCGCGACGGACGAACCAGCCATGGTCGCACTCACCGCCCTCGTCGAGCGCCTGCTCTCCGACCGGGAGACCGCCAGGGAAAGCCGCGACTACAAGGCCGCAGACCGTATCCGGGACGAGCTCGTCGCCGCCGGAATTACCATCGAAGACACCCCCTCGGGTGCGCATTGGAGTTTTGACTGATGAAGAACACAGACCGCAAGGCTCGCACCGGGTCCGTGCGCAAGGGCAGCCGCGGCCCCCAGGTCGGCTCCGGCGGACAGGGCCGCCAGGCCCTCGAGGGTAAGAAGCCCACGCCCAAGGCCGAAGACCGTCCGTACCACCCCGCCGGGAAGCGCAAGGCCGCCCAGGACCGCTTCGCAGCGGCCGGCGGTGGCCGCAGCCGCCCCACGACGGGTTCGCAGGGCGGGCAGCGCTCCACCGCCAACTCCGGCGGCGGTGGCACCTCCACCCGCAAGGCGAAGTCGATCGACGAGCATGAGATCGTCACCGGGCGCAACTCGGTGCTCGAGGCCCTGCGCGCGAAGATCCCCGCGAGCACCCTGTACATCGCAACCCGCATTGAAATGGATGACCGGGTCAAGGAGGTCCTGACCCTCGCGACGGGCCGCGGCATCCCCGTGCTCGAAGTGATGCGCCCGGAACTCGACCGCCTCGCCGGCCGCGACGCCGTGCACCAGGGCCTCGCGCTCAAGGTGCCCGCGTACGAGTACGCGCACCCGATGGAGCTCCTCGAGCTCACGATCAGCCGCGGCTTCAAGCCGTTGTTCGTCGCCCTCGACGGCATCACCGATCCCCGCAACCTGGGCGCCATCATCCGTTCGACCGCGGCATTCGGCGGCCACGGCGTGATCGTGCCCCAGCGCCGGTCGGTCGGCGTCACGGCTTCCGCGTGGAAGACCTCCGCCGGTGCGGCAGCGCGCACGCCCGTCGCCATGGCGAGCAACCTCACCCAGACGCTCAAGTCGCTCAAGGAGGTCGGTGTGCTTGTGATCGGCCTCGACGGCGGCGGAGACACCTCGCTGCCCGAGCTCGGCCTCGGCTTCGCGGAGCGCCCGATCGTCGTCGTCGTCGGCAGCGAGGGCAAGGGCCTGTCGCGCCTCGTCACCGAAACCTGCGACGCAATCGTCTCGATCCCGATCAGCGCGAGCACCGAGTCCCTCAACGCCGGCATCGCCGCGAGCGTTACGCTCTACGAGATCTCCCGCCTGCGCGCGGCAGCGAAGGTCGCCAAGGCCGTCAAGCTCGCCGCCGCCAAGGCAGCCGCCACCGCCTGACCCTTCACCGGGTCAGGGTTCGCCATGACGGAGGATGCCCCGGACCGCGGCATCCGGACGTCGCCCGACCGGACGTCTAGACCTTGAGGCGCCAGTCCTGGGCGTCGTCAGCGCTGGTATCGCCGGCGCCCGCGGCGACGTCGTCGTTCGTGACGTCGATCGGAAGCGTGATGGACCCGGTCGCGGGTTCGATCACGGTCGCCTCGTCGCGGCGGTGACGCAGGACATCCTGCACATAGGACGTGACCGCTTCGGCGAGCGGGATGTCCCTGGACTGGTTCTGGGCCATGTACCAGCGGTGGTCGAGCAGCTGGTGGAACACCTCTGCCGGCTCGAGCTTGCCCTTGAGGTCGCGCGGAATCGCGCGGATGACGGGTTCGAAGACCCGGACGACCCACTCGTGGGCGAGGGCTTCTTCGTCGCTCGCCGGGTCGCCGTATGCGAGGCGATAGGCGTCGAGGTCGTTGAGCAGGCGCCGGGCCTGGTTCTCCTCGGCGTCGAGGCCGGTCAGCCGCAGCAGGCGGCGCTGGTGGTGCCCCGCGTCAACGACCTTGGGCTGGATGCGCACGGTCGAGCCGGTCGCATCCGTCTTGATGGCGAGTTCCTCGATGTCGAAGCCGAGGTCGTTCAGGCGCTCGACGCGTTCGGTGATGCGCCAGCGCTCGGAACTCGCGAAGGATTCGGAGCCGGTCAGCTCGGTCCAGAGCAGCCGGTAGGCGTTCACGATGCCGTTGCTGACCCGGATCGGGTCGAGTTCGTCCGCGGCGCGGCCGCCGGCCTCGAGGTCCATCAGCTCGCCGGCGATGTTGACCCTGGCGATCTCGAGGTCGTTCTCGCGCTGGCCCTTGGACAGGCCGCCAGGGTAGAGCTGCCCGGTCTCCGCGTCGACGAGATAGGCGGCGAAGGCGCCGGCATCGCGGCGGAAGAGAGTGTTGGAGAGCGAGACGTCGCCCCAGAACAGGCCCGCCATGTGCACGCGCACGAGCAGCAGGGCGAGGGCGTCGACGAGGCGGGTCGCGGTCGTCGGTCGCAGCGTCTGCGAGTACAGGGCGCGGTAGGGGAGTGAGAACTTGAGGTGCCGGGTGACGAGGACCGAGTTCAGCGGCTCGCCGTCTTCGTTGGTGCGGTTCGTGATCACGGCGAGCGGCTCGACGCAGGGGATTTCGAGTCCCTGGAGGGTGCGGAGCATTTCGTACTCGCGCTTGGCCATCTCGCTCGTGGTTTCCTTGATCGCGACGACGCGACCGCTGAGGTGCGCGAACCGTACGAGGTGACGGGAGAGGCCCTTCGGCAGGGCGGCGATGTTCTCGTTCGGCCAGGCGTCCAGCGGCAGGTGCCAGGGCAGGTCGAGGAGGGCCGGGTCGGCCGTGGCCGAGGTGATGTTGACAGAACCGCTCATGGATTGAGCCTACCGGTGCGGGTTGGCGGCCGGTGCCGGATGCCCCGCGGACAGGGGCTGTCCCGGGTTGCCGGGACGCAGAACGGCCGGGCGGAATGAATCCGCCCGGCCGTTCTGGTGAATCGTTGTCGACTAGTCGGCGACGGCTCCACCGAGGCGGAGGCCGCTCTCGGCGTCGAAGACGTGCAGGTGGTGCGCGGTCGGCGTCAGGTAGACCGTCTCTCCGGCGTTCGGGTGTGAACGGCCGTCGACGCGGGCGACGATGTCGGTGCGCTTGCCCTCGACCGTGGAGTGACCGTAGAGGTAACCGTCGGCGCCGAGCTCTTCGACCAGGTCGACGCTCACCTCGAGGCCCTCGCCGTGCGTGGTCGAGAGGTGGATGTCCTCGGGGCGGACACCGATGGTGACCTTCGGGCCGGTCGCGCCGGCGATGATCTCGCGGGCGACGGGGATCGTGGCGGTGCCGAACTTGATGCCACCCTCGACGGTGTCCGCGAGGAAGAGGTTCATGGCCGGGCTGCCGATGAATCCGGCGACGAAGACGTTGTTCGGCTTGGCGTACAGGTCGCGCGGGGTACCGACCTGCTGGAGCACGCCATCCTTGAGGACCGCGATGCGGTCACCCATGGTGAGGGCTTCCGTCTGGTCGTGGGTGACGTAGACGGTCGTGACGCCGAGGCGACGCTGCAGCGAGGCGATCTGGGTGCGGGTCTGCACGCGGAGCTTGGCGTCGAGGTTCGACAGCGGCTCGTCCATGAGGAACACCTGGGGCTGACGCACGATGGCACGGCCCATGGCGACGCGCTGACGCTGGCCACCCGAGAGGGCCTTCGGCTTGCGGCTGAGGTACGGCTCGAGGTCGAGCAGCTTGGCGGCTTCGAGAACGCGGGCGGCGCGCTCGTCCTTGTTGACGCCGGCGATCTTGAGCGCAAAGCCCATGTTCTCGGCCACCGTCATGTGCGGGTACAGCGCGTAGTTCTGGAAGACCATCGCGATGTCGCGGTCCTTCGGGGGAACATCCGTCACATTGCGCTCACCGATGAAGATGTTGCCGTCGTTGACCTCTTCGAGGCCGGCGAGCATGCGCAGGGACGTTGACTTTCCACAGCCGGAGGGACCGACGAGGACGAGGAATTCACCATCGGCAACCGACAGGTCGAGGTGGTCGACCGCGGGGCGGGTGGAACCCGGGTAGAGACGGGTTGCTTTGTCAAAGGTGACTGAAGCCATTTTCGGTATTCTCCTTCACCGGCAGGTACGTGCCGGACGATCCGTAGTGATGGGATTTATTGTCGGCCTGCGCATCATGGCAGGATCCGACTGTTCCAGTATGACACGCCCGAACAGGGGGTCTGCGGCGGTTTTGCCCTGCGGACGCGTCGCAAGGCAGCCCCTGTCTGGTCATTTCCCAGACTGGAGTCCTATTATTTGGAGGGCATTTACATAGGAAATGTCGATCCAAAGACCTACCCGAAGCGAGCATTCATGACTATTGGCGGATCTGGCGAGAGTCGACCTTCCCGAAATAAGCGACGCGACGCGGTCCGCACGAAGGCTACCCAGCTGCGTGTCGAGCAGAAGAAGAAGAACCGTCGCAACCGGTTCCTGCTGCAGGGCGGCATCCTGGTTGTCGCACTCGCGATCGTCGCGGTCATCGCACTCGTCGTCATGAATTCGATCCGCCCCGCAGGCCCCGGCCCCGCGAACATGGCCAGTGACGGCGTTCTCATCGGCGAGGGCATGAAGGTCACCGAGACCACGGCCCTCAAGGCCGGCGCCGACGCCGTGCCGTCCACACCGGATGCGACCGGAACCGTCGCCGACATCCGCGTGTACGTCGATTACCTGTGCCCGTTCTGCGGCCAGTTCGAAACGACCAACAGCGACCAGATCGTGAAGTGGGTCACCTCGGGTGCCGCAACGGTCGAGATCCACCCGATCTCTATCCTGACCAGCAAGTCGGCTGGAACCCAGTACTCGCTCCGCTCGGCGAACGCTGCCGCGTGCGTCGCCAACTATTCCCCCAATGACTTCTTCACCTTCAATGCCGCACTCTTCGCGAACCAGCCGAAGGAAGGCACCGCAGGGCTGGACGACGCAGCGATCATGGGGCTCGTGACGAGCTCCGGAGTCGCGTCATCCGTTTCGGAGATCAATACCTGCATCACCGACGTGCGCTACAAGGCCTGGGTCGTCGCTGCGACCAACCGGGCGTTGTCCGGGCCGCTGCCCAACACCACGGTCGAGGCCGTGACCGGCACTCCGACCGTGCTCGTGAACGGCAAGCAGTACTCGGGCGCCCTCGATGACCCCAAGGAATTCGCCGCATTCGTGCTGCAGTCCGCCGGAGAGACCTACTCGACGTCGACGCCGACGCCCACGCCGACCCCGGCGGGCTGATCCTCGACGGGTCCGCAGTTTTCGTCCGCAGCGGGCTCCCGACCGGCGGATGCTGCCGGTCTGGCCCCGCGGAGCCCGTTCGTCATTTAGGATGGGGGACCGAGGCGGGAATCCGCCTCATGCCGGCCTGGCGCAATTGGTAGCGCACCACTCTTGTAAAGTGGGGGTTACGGGTTCAAGTCCCGTGGCCGGCCCCACACCCCTTGAAAACACTGGGATCCACGCCGATCCGGTCATGATGAGCGGTTGTCTCGCCGAGAATCTCGCCTATCCCGGTACTGCGGCGACTGCCGGAACCCGATCGTGTGGTCGAGCAGATCCTCCCACTCGACCAGCAGTAGGTACGTGCTCTGCGACTCGAGAGACCGCGACAACGACACGCTGAGGCATCCGGGCATGGAGGCGATGATCGGGCGAGCCAGGGTGAAGGCTCGCTCGAATTCAACTTCTCGTCCGGCGATGATGGGCAGTAAGGCGTGTTCGGTGAGCACGAGACCAGTGTGCCATTCGGGGTGGCTACGCTGACTCACATGAATGCAGAGGAACTCGCTCGGGAGGTAGATCGGCTGGAGAGATTGAGGACGCTACTCGCGGCCCGGAACCGCATCGAGGAGGTTTCTCGGGCCGTCGTTGCTGCGTCGAGTGACGATGACGCCGCGGAGCGAGTCCGTCGCCTTCTGGGTTGCTCAGAGATCGCAGCGCGGCACGTCATCTCGACACCGTTGCGCATGTACCGTCGCGGTGACGCACTCGCACGGGAAATCGCGGACCTTGAGGAGTACTTGACTGGCGTGGTGCCGCTGGACCCGGCGGTGTCCACGCGCGCCCTGGCTGACGGTACCGAGGACGTAACGGCCGCTCATCCGCTCGCGGAGCTGGAAGCCGGCGAGCCGAGCATCCCTCTCGAAGATATCGTCCGGGACCCGGGCATCCCATTGGACTAGCCCCGAAGGGCGTCCGAAATTCTTATTCGGTGACCAGCCCGATTGCGCACAGTGCCGCCAGTGCAGCGTTCAGGGCTACCAGCGTGCAGAATCTTGACGTCACTGGTCCTGAGTTGATCCCTCCGCGGGCGGATGCTCGGCCAGGCAGAAGAGGTTGCCTTCCGGGTCCGCCAGTGTGGTCCACTGCACGTGTGGGAACTCGTCCAGGACGTCCCACTGGTAGACGGCGCCCAGGCCGAGGAGACGTTCGACCTCAGCACGTCGTGACCCCCACGGGACGGTGAGGTCCAGGTGGGCGCCGCGGCGATTCGGATGGGGGGAGTCACAAGGCCGGAAGAACATCCCGAACCCGTTCGCGCCGGCCGGCGGCAGGTAGACGCTATCGCCACCGGGTGAGGGTGTCGCTCCGGTGACCGACGCCCAGAAATCGGCAAGCGCAGTCGGGTCATGTGCCTCGAGGTTGATCGCGCCAAGGGTGATTTGGGGAGCCGTCATCTCGCCGACGCTAGCACGCGTCCGACACGCATCTCTGGACAGCGGATCCGCGAATGTGGGAGGTCTCCGGTCCAAACGATTGCGACCCGCTCCCGAAGGCGGTTTGATGGACCGGCCCGAGATTCCGGATTCCACCAGCGAAGGAGCAGAGATGTCATTCCAGGCCTACCTCGACAACATCGAAGACAAGACTGGCCTGACCCCGCGCGAGTTCATCACCCTCGCCCACGAGAAGGGGTTCGACGACCCGTCCACGAAGGCCGGCGTGATCGTCGACTGGCTGAAGGCGGACTTCGACCTGGGCCGAGGTCACGCGATGGCCCTCGTGCACGTCATCAAGAACGGCGAGAAGATCGACGCCAAGCACGTCGGGACCGGGACCACGCACAGCGATGCGTCCGCCACGCTCTGGCTCGACGGGAAACTGAACCGCCCCGGGTGACCGGGTGCACGCAGCCGTCGCCAAGATGTCGTAGTTTGACACTGCAGGCAGACGCCGGGCGTGAAATGGTCGATGATTGCATAGTCGCGCTCGAACGCGCCATCGCGTCGACCGACGCCGCCAGACCAGAGGGACGCACGCCCATGCCGCACGACGCGATCGCCCGGGAGGGAGACCGGTGACAGCAGAGCGCTCCGGACTGCTCGGCTTCGGTCGAACCGCCTGGTTCAGGCTCGCCGTGGCCATCATCCTCGCGATCGGCCTGCTCGCCGCCGCCGTGCTCGCCGCCAAGGGCCTCCGCTCGCTGCCGGCCGTGCAATCCTTCCTGACCGACTTCCCGGGAACGTCGCAGCTGCCGTCCGGGGCGCCCGTCGGCTTCCCGGCCTGGCTGGCCTGGCAGCATGGGCTCAACGTCTTCTTCCTCCTCTTCATCGTGCGTTCGGGCTGGCAGGTCCGCAGCGCCGGGCGGCCGACCATGTTCTGGACCCGGCGCAATACCGGGCTGATACGCACGAAACAAGCGCCCACCCGGATGGGCATCAACGTCTGGCTGCACCTCTCGGTCGACGTGCTCTGGGTGCTCAACGGGCTCCTCTTCTACGTGCTGCTCTTCGTCACCGGCCAGTGGGTGCGCATCGTTCCGGTCAGCTGGGACATCATTCCCAACGCCGTGTCGGCCGCGCTCCAGTACGTCTCGCTGGGCTGGCCGGTCTCCGACGGCTGGGTGAACTACAACGCCCTCCAGACCCTGAGCTACTTCACCATCGTGTTCGTGGCCGCTCCGCTCGCGCTGGCCACCGGCATCCGCCTCTCGCCGCTCTGGACGTCACGCCGGCTGAGCGAACTCGTCCCGCTCCGCCCGACCAAGGCGGTCCACGTCGGCGTGATGATCGTCTTCCTGGTCTTCGTCGTCGTGCACGTGACCCTGGTCTTCGCGACCGGGGCGCTCCGTAACCTCAACCACATGTACGCCGTGCAGAGCGACGACGGCTGGACCGGATTCTGGATCTTCGCGGCCTCGGTCGTCGTGATGATCGTGGCCTGGTTCGCTGCCGGCCCGCGCCTGCTGCGGGCGATCGCCTCGCTCGGCGGCACTGTCATCTCGCGCTGAGTCGCACCGGCGTCGGTCAGCGCTCCGCAGACTCCTGCGCGGCCGCCTCGACGCGTTCCCGGTAGTCCTCCCACCAGGCGCGGTCGGCCGGCGGCATATTGTCGTTGCCCTGCCGGAGTCCGACCTCCCCGTCGATGAGCTCTCGGACGAGGTCGGCGTGTCCGGCGTGCCGGTGCGTCTCCGCGATGAGGTGCACGAGGATCTCGTGCAGGCTCGCCGCGCTCCGATCGCCCGTCCACCACGGCACCCGGCCGTTGGTGTCGAGCGTGAGCGCCTCGATCGTCGCGCTCGAGTGCGCCCCGACCCGGCGGTAGAGGGTGATGAGCGACTCGCGGGACTCGTCCGGCTTCGCCCACATGTCCGCGTTGAACTCGACGTCGTCCGCCGTCCACGGCAGCGGTTCCGGAAAGGGCCGGCCGAAGACGAGCCCGAGATACCCGGCCTCGACGCCGGCCATGTGCTTGACGAGTCCGAGCAGGTTGGTGCCGGTCGGCACGAGCGGGCGCCGCACGTCGTACTCGCTGAGCCCGTCGAGCTTCCAGATCAATGCTTCCCGACCCGACACCAGGTACCGCGTCAGATCCGTCTTGGCTGCAGTCTCCGTTGCATCAGTCATCCCGCCAGCCTCGCAGACCCGGCTCGGCGGGCCAAGCGATCCGTGCTGATCCGGTCCGACCCGGGTCGATCCGGGCGGGTCTGCTCCAGGACCCATCGACCGGCTGTGGGCGCCGCGCGACTGCGCGTTCCGCGATCCGTCCGACAACACGGCACGCGCAGGCCGAGCGACCTACGGGCGAGCGCTCATCTGGTCGAAGTCGGGGCTCACGGGTCGGCGGATGCTGCCGGCGCTCGACAGTCCGATGGCCGGCAGTCCCACAGCGGGGTAGTCCGCCTGCGGCCAGACGATCGGCTCGAGCTCCCGGCTCGCCGAGCGGGGCCGCGGCCCCTTGGCGAGGAGGACGACCCAGACATAGCAGCCGACGAGCGCCCAGAGGAACCGGAGCACGACATCCACGAGCGGTTCCAGGAAGGTGGCTTCGGCATCGTCGAGCCTCCGCCTCCGCGGAACCGCGGAGGCGGAGGCAGCAGGAGCGTGGGCGATCAGGGGTGCTGTGGCGGCCGTCCGCAGGACGGTCAGCGTGCCGAGGGAGATGGTGTCAGGCCGGACGAGTGTGCTGATTTCTGCGCTCACGCCACGAGGATACGTCGCGCCCCTGCTGCACCCGGGACATTCTGCCGACGTTCAGGTGAAGAAACGGTGAAGCCTCGCCTTCGCGCGCCAACTGCGCCGCTTCGCGCCAGGCCTGCCTGGCGCGAAGCGGCGCACGTGGCGCGCGACCCTCAAAAACCGAAAATGGCGGCAGTCAGCGGCGGTCAGGGGGTGGTCAGAGGGCGGTGAGGTGCGCGGCAGGGTCGATCGGGAGCCGGACGCCCGGCTTCGCACCAGACGGCACTCCGCCGACATAGAGCCAGCCGAGCAACTCCTCCGATTCGGTGAGCCCGTGCAGCCGGTGCACCTCAGCGGTGCGGGTGAACGCCCCGGTGCGCCACATCACACCCCAGCCGGCGTGTGTCAACAGGAGGCTCAGGGCATGTCCGACACCCGCCGCTGTGACGTCCTGTTCCCACGGTTCGACCTTGTCGCTCTCCCGATGGCTCGCGACGACCGCGATCAACAGTGATGCCCGAAGCGGCTTGCCCGCGAGCTTGGCCAACTCCGCAGCGGACGGCGGTTCCGCACCGGCCTCAGCAGCGAGGCGGGCGGATGCCGCGGCGAACGCCGCCCCGAGCCGCGTGCGGGCGTCCCCGCGCAGCTCGATCAGGCGCCAGGGTCGCAGGGCCCCGTGGTCGGCCACGCGCGCACACGCGGCCACGAGCGGGAGCAGGTCGTCGTGCGAGGGGGCATCCGATGTCACTGCGGACGACGAACGCCGCCCGCCGATCGCCTCGAGCGGCGTGGACACGGTCTAGTCGACCGGCTTGAACTCGAGCGAGATGGAGTTCATGCAGTAGCGGTCACCGGTCGGGGTGCCGAAACCGTCGTCGAAGACGTGCCCGAGATGGGAACCGCAGTTCGCGCAGCGCACCTCGGTGCGGACGACGCCGAGGGAGGTGTCTTCGATGAGTTCGACGGCCTCCGGGCGCACCGACTCATAGAAGCTCGGCCAGCCGCACCCGGAATCGAACTTCGTGCCGCTCTTGAAGAGTTCGGCGTGGCAGGCGCCGCAGGTGTAGATGCCGGAACGGCTCTCGTCGAGCAGCTCCCCGGTCCAGGCACGCTCGGTGGCGGCCTGCCGCAGTACGGCAAACTTCTCCGGCCCGAGTTCCGCGGCCCATTCAGCGTCTGACTTCGTGACTTCGTAGTCCATGGTTCATCCTTCCCATCGGGCGAGGGCGCGGTGCAGCGTGGCCGCCAACCCTCCCAGCAAGCTTAAACTCAGCCCGGCAGGGGCGTATTCCGATTCCCGGGCCCGTTCAGCACTTTCACACCGAGACGCCCACCGGGACGCTCACCGGCACGCTCCCGCGCCTGTCCGGGCACTTTTCCTCCCGGGGAGGGAGCGACCCGCGTGGCCCAGCAAATCCATAGCCGACGCCAAATAGGATTCGAGCAGCGAATGGCGATGGTGAAAGAGGTGGATGGTGGACGGCGTGCGTGACCCGGACCCCGCCGACTCCCCGGGCGGCCTCACCGACCGCGACCGCGGCATCCTGAGCTTCGAACGGCGCTGGTTCACCCATGCCGGAGCCAAGGAGCAGGCGATCCGTTCCGAGTTCGGGCTGTCCTCGGCCCGGTACTATCAACTATTGGGCGTTTTGATCGACTCCCCTGTTGCCCTGGCTCACGATCCCATGCTGGTGAAACGCCTGCAGCGGATGCGTGCAGCCCGTGAGCAGGCACGGGAGCGCCGGACAGTGCGCGCTCCGGAGCACCGAACCAGCCCCGCCCCCTAGGCGCAGCCGGATTTCGACCCCGATGTTCCACCCATTCGCCCGCGACAAGAGGATCGACCCAGCCCCACAATGCCTCCCACCTATCCGAAAGACCGCTTCGACCACCTGCCGCACTCCCTCGACCGAGTGGGCGCCCATCGCGCCCCCGGAAAGAAGGGACGCCACTGGGTTGCGTTCTGGTGGGCACTGGGGGCAACGGCCGTCCTGATCGGCCTCGGAGTCTTCGGGATGGCCTCGCTCAGCAACAAACTCAACATCGCGATCCCCGGGCTGTCCTCCAGCTCGGCGACAGACACGGCGACGGATGCCGCGACCGCCGTTCCGACGGCCGTCGCGACGGTCGATCCGAGTCTCACCGTGACCGTGCTCAACGGCACAAAGGGCACGGGTGTCGCCAAGGCTGCCGGGGAAGTCCTCTCCGCGGCCGGCTGGACCGTCGGCGCGCTCAGTAACGCGAGCACCGAAGACGTGACCAAGACGACCGTGTACTACGCCGATGCGACCCTCGAGGGCGCCGCCCGCGGGGTCGCGGCTTCGTTTCCGGGATCCACGGTGCTCCTCGCGAGCGACTTCGCAACCTCGGGGGCCGACCTCACGGTCGTCGTCGGGGCTGACTTCGTGTCAAGCACCACGCCTACGTCCTGACCGGCCATTCGCCTCCGGTTGTATAACTCCACGGGGGCTCCTCGTCAACCCCCTTTCGTTCTTTCTTGGCTTCAGTAATCTTTGACTCAGGTCGCTCATCTCGTTCGTCCGGTTGCCCCCTGGGGCATCCCACCGGTCGGACCAGATGGACGCAGTCACATGCGCCAGGCCCGGTACGGCCAACGGGCGGTTGCCGAAAATATCAGAGCACTGGGGAGTTACACATGGCGAACGGAACCGTCAAATGGTTCAACGCTGAAAAGGGTTTCGGCTTCATCACCGTCGACGGCGGCGGACAGGACGTCTTCGTCCACTATTCCGCCATCGACATGCACGGATACAAGGTTTTGGAAGAGGGACAGCACGTCATCTTCGAACTGGGAACCGGGGCAAAGGGGCCACAGGCCGAGTCGGTACGTCCCGTCTGATCTGAAAAGATCAGGCGCACCCACACCAAGCGCACCCAATCTCGGGTAACACCCCGAGCCGCGCGGCATCCGCGAGTTTGCCGCGTTAGGGTGTGGGGCGTGACAGCGAAAAGAACTGCAAGAATCCACGGGCGAAGCACGGCACGACTTTTCGCTGCCGTGCTTCTTCCATGCCTCCTCTTGGTGATGACGGCGTGCTCCGGAACCGAGCCGCCGACCACGGCGACGCCGACGGCGACCGTGGAACCCACCGCCGCTGCCGTCGACGCCCCGGTGCCGCTGGCGATCGCGCCGCTTCGTGGCACGATCGTGCCGGCCGGGAAGGCTGCGAACCCGTCCCTCGCTGTGAAGATCGACAACCACGAGGCTGCCAGGCCCCAGATCTCGCTGGATCGGGCTGACATCGTCTTCGAGGAACTCGTCGAGGGCGGACTGACCCGTTACGTCGGCGTCTGGCAGTCCGACATACCCGACGCGATCGGCCCGGTGCGGTCGATCCGGCCGATGGACCCCGACATCATCACGCCGTTCGGCGGGATCGTCGCCTACTCCGGCGGACAGCAGGTCTTCGTCGACATGATGAAGGCCACCCCCGTCATCAACTCGGTCTTCGACTACGACACGACGGGCCTGTTCTCCCGCGTCGCCGACAGGGAGGCGCCGCACAACGTCGTGCTGAAGGCCGCCGAACTCGTCGGGCGCAACGCTTCTGTCGCGCCGCCGGTGCAGCAGTTCGCGTACGCGGGCAGCATCGCGGCATCGACCGCCGGGGTCGATGGCACCCCGATCACCCAGATCAACGCGCGGTTCTCCGCATCGCGCTATCCCGGCTGGAGCTGGGACACCGCCTCACAGGCCTACCTGCGCTCGCAGGAGGGCGCCCCGGACCTCGACACGACCGGCGCCCGCAGGGGCGCCACCAACGTCCTCGTGCTCCGGGTCGACATCGACGGCACCTACGGCGAGGTGCCCAAGACCGTCATGATCGGTACGGGGGAGGGCTCGGTGTCCGCCGGCGGCAAGACCGTGCACGCGACGTGGTCGAAGGCCGGGCAGGCCGACCCGATCCGGCTGATCGACGACAACGGGGTCACCATTCGCCTCGCCCCGGGCAATACCTGGATCGAACTGATCCCGAACGGCACCGGCTCCGTCGAACTCGTCCCGTAGCCTCCCGACGCTTCCCGGCGCTCACTTGCACTCTCGACCCCTGAGTGCCAGAATCGACTTGGCACTCTCTCCTTTTGAGTGCCAACCCATCACCGTTTTGGTAACGTCCGGGAGGGACGAGAAACACATATGGCAAAGATCATTGCTTTCAACGAAGAGGCCCGTCGTGGCCTTGAGCGTGGCCTGAACATCCTCGCTGACACGGTCAAGGTCACCCTCGGCCCGCGCGGACGTAACGTCGTATTGGAGAAGAAGTGGGGCGCCCCCACGATCACCAACGACGGTGTCTCGATCGCCAAGGAAATCGAACTCGACGACCCGTACGAGAAGATCGGTGCGGAACTCGTCAAAGAGGTCGCCAAGAAGACCGACGACGTTGCCGGCGACGGAACGACCACCGCGACCGTCCTCGCCCAGGCGCTCGTCCGCGAAGGCCTGCGCAACGTCGCAGCCGGCGCAGACCCGATCAGCCTCAAGCGCGGCATTGAAAAGGCCACCGCTGCGGTCATCGCAGAGCTGATCGCCAACGCCAAAGAGGTCGAGACCAAGGAAGAGATCGCGGCCACCGCATCCATCTCTGCCGGCGACGCTGAAATCGGCGCGATCATCGCCGAGGCGATCGACAAGGTCGGCAAGGAAGGCGTCGTCACCGTCGAGGAGTCCAACACCCTCGGCACCGAGCTCGAGCTCACCGAAGGCATGCGCTTCGACAAGGGCTTCCTGTCCGCGTACTTCGTGACCGACCCCGACCGTCAGGAAGCGGTCTTCGAAGACCCCTACATCCTGATCGTCAACTCCAAGGTCTCTAACATCAAGGACCTCCTCCCGATCGTGGACAAGGTCATCCAGACCGGCAAGCAGCTCCTCATCATCGCCGAGGACGTCGACGGCGAGGCTCTGGCCACGCTCGTTGTGAACAAGATCCGCGGCATCTTCAAGTCGGTCGCCGTCAAGGCTCCCGGCTTCGGCGACCGTCGCAAGGCCCAGCTGCAGGACATCGCCATCCTCACCGGTGGCCAGGTCATCTCCGAGGAGGTCGGCCTCAAGCTTGAGAACGTCACCCTCGACCTGCTCGGCAACGCGCGCAAGATCGTCATCACCAAGGACGAGACGACCATCGTCGAAGGCGCCGGAGACCCCGAAGCCATCGCCGGTCGCGTTCAGCAGATCCGCAACGAGATCGAGAACACCGACAGCGACTACGACCGTGAGAAGCTCCAGGAGCGTCTCGCCAAGCTCGCCGGCGGCGTTGCCGTCATCAAGGCCGGCGCCGCGACGGAGGTTGAGCTCAAGGAGCGCAAGCACCGTATCGAGGACGCCGTCCGCAACGCGAAGGCTGCTGTCGAAGAGGGCATCGTCGCCGGTGGTGGCGTCGCCCTCATCCAGGCCGGCAAGACCGCGTTCGAGAAGCTCGAGCTCGTCGGAGACGAGGCGACCGGCGCGAACATCGTCAAGGTTGCCATCGACGCCCCGCTCAAGCAGATCGCCCTCAACGCGGGTCTCGAGCCCGGCGTCGTCGCCGACAAGGTGCGCAACCTGCCGATCGGTTGGGGCCTCAACGCCGCGACCGGTGAGTACGTTGACATGCTCCTCGCCGGCATCAATGACCCGGTGAAGGTCACCCGCTCCGCGCTGCTCAACGCCGCGTCGATTGCCGGACTCTTCCTCACCACCGAGGCCGTTGTCGCCGACAAGCCGGAAAAGAACGCTGCTCCGGTCGGCGACCCGTCCGGCGGAATGGACTTCTAAGTCCACCCTGCTCGATAGCTAGACCGCTTCACCGCTTCACCGCCAACAGGGCGTCTCCTCCGGGAGGCGCCCTGTTTTCGCGTCCGGACAGGCACGATCCCGATCCGGTCTCCGCACGTCCGGCATCCGCCGCGTCCCGGCATGCGCCACAATGCGGCGGACGCCGCTACCGGGCGAAGAGCCGCGCGTTGGCCTGCTCGATCTCGGCATACTGCTGGCCGGCCTGGTTGAGCGCCTGGCCGAGGCTTTCAGCGCTCTGCGCAACCTGCTGCTGAGTCGCCCGCCAGTCCGTCACGGCGGCCTGGAACGCGGCGGCGGCCTGCCCGGTCCACGAACCCTCCAGCCCGGTCAGTTGGCCGAGCAGCGCGGCAACCTCCGCCTGAATCCGACCGAGCGTCGCCCTGGCCGTCGTCGTGGTGCTGAGCACGAGTTCACTGTCTACCTGGTACCGGGGCATCTGCAGTCCTTTCGAGGGGTGTGCTGCCACCGTATGGCGGATGCCGCGCCGGGCCGGCGAGTACGCCCCGGCTGGGGACAACTCACCGCCACCCGCGCCAGGGGAGGAGCCGCCGGGGTCAGGGCGCCGGGGTGATCGCGAGGCGCTGCGGCGCGTTCGGGGACTCTGCGAGAGGGAACCAGACCCGGAAGGTCGCGCCGCCGCCCGGGGTTTCGACGACCTGGACGGTGCCGTTGTGGCTGGCGACGATCGACGCGACGATCGCCAGGCCGAGTCCGCTGCCACCGGTCTCGCGTGCACGGGAGGTGTCGGCGCGCCAGAAGCGCTGGAATATCTTGTCGCGGATCTGCGGCGGGATGCCCTCGCCATGGTCGATCACGGCGACGGATGCGCGCTGGTTCCGCCGGTCGACGGCGATCTCGAGTTCGATGGGGCTGTCAGCGGGGCTGAAGCGAAGGGCATTGCCCATCAGATTGGTGATGACCTGTCGGATCTTGTTCTCTTCGGCCATGACGACGGCGGGGATCGCGGCGGTCGGGGCAGCGGTCGGCACTGGCTCGGGGAGGATGGCGAGAGCATCCGCTTTACGGGGGCGACGGGTCCGTAGTCGCGCGAGGGTCGCACCGGCGAAGGAAACCGTGTTCGTGTGCGGGACGGCCACGGCCTCGCCTGCCCGCTGGGGGACCGTCACGAGTGCGGAGGTCGGGACCTCGCCGGTGGAGTGCGCGAGGTCGATGGCGGGGGCCAACGGGACGACAGGCTCTTCGTCCGTGTCGGGAGCCGCCGTCACGACCGTGATGGTGCGACCGGGGGCGGAGGCCATCGCGTCGAGCGCCGCATCGCGGGCGAGGGGGAGCAGGTCGACGGGGGTGAGGGCGAGTGGCTTCGTCTCGTCCAGACGGGCGAGTTCGAGGAGGTCCTCGACGAGGCCGCCCATCCGGATCGCTTCCTTCTCGATGCGCTCCATCGCCTGGGCGACCTCTTCCGGAGTCTGCAGGGCACCCATCCGGTAGAGCTCGGCGTAGCCGCGCACGGAGACGAGGGGGGTGCGGAGCTCGTGACTCGCGTCGCCGACGAAGCGGCGCATCTGGTCGATCGTGCGCGCCCGTTCCTTGAACAGGCGATCGATCCTGCTGAGCATGGTGTTGAGGGAACGGTTGAGCCGGCCGACCTCGGTGTTCGGGGTCGCCCCGCCGAGCCGCTGGCTGAAGTCGCCGTCAGCAATCGCCGCGGCCGTGCGCTCCACTTCGCGCAGGGGGGCGAACGTGCTCGTCACGAGCAACCGGGTGATCAGGCCGCCCAGGAGCACGACGCCCAGGCCGAAGCCGAGGAAGATCGTGAGGTAGGTGCCGACGGTGTTCTCGGACTGCTTGAGCGAGACGGCCATGACGAGGGTGCCGTAGGTGCCGTGGACGTTGGTGACGAGCGGCACTGCGACCGCGAGGAACTCGGTGTCGTGCGAGGCGTCCTGCAGGCGCATGGTCTGGCCGTTGAGCGCGTTGACCGACTGGAGGTCAAGGGGCATGGTGATCTGCGGCAGCTCGCGTGCGGGCACGTCGGTCCAGGAATGGTAGCGGAGTTCGCCGTTCTCGTCGTACAGGGCGACGAAGTAGTCCGAGGGAACGACGGTGCCGGTATTCTGCCCGAGGGCGTTCGCGGTGTATGCGACCGACGTCGTCTGGGCATCCGCCTGGAGCTGCGCGTCGACCTGCTGGATCACGTACTGCCGGAGCATGGCCATCGTGCCGATCCCGGAGACCAGGAGACCGAGCGTGAGCATGAGAACGGTCACGCCGGTGATCTTGGACCTGAGGGATATGCGGTTCCACCGCTCCGTGAGTGACTGATGCATCAGGCTGCCAGTCTATTTGTGCAGTCTGGGACTATGCCTTGGCAGCCTTGAGCATGTAGCCGAAGCCGCGCTTGGTCTGGATCAGCGGCTCCGAGGAGTGCGCGTCGACCTTGCGGCGCAGGTAGGAGATGTAGGACTCGACAATGCCGGCGTCGCCGTTGAAGTCGTATTCCCAGACGTGGTCCAGGATCTGCGCCTTCGAGAGCACCCGGTTCGGGTTGAGCATCAGGTAACGGAGCAGCTTGAACTCGGTCGGGCTGAGCTCGATGGGTTCTTCGCCGACGAGGACTTCGTGGGTGTCCTGGTCCATGGTCAGTTCGCCCGCGCGGATGACGGCGTCTTCGTCGGCGTGCATCGTGCGGCGGAGGATGGCCTTGATCCTGGCCACGATCTCGTCGAGGCTGAACGGCTTGGTCACGTAGTCGTCGCCGCCGACCGTGAGGCCGGTGATCTTGTCTTCGGTGTCGTCCTTGGCGGTGAGGAACAGGATCGGCGCCGTGTAACCGGCGGAACGCAGGCGTTTGGTCACGCCGAAGCCGTTCATGTCGGGAAGCATGACGTCGAGGATGATCAGGTCGGGTTCCTCTTCGAGCACGGCGGAGATCGCCTGGGCGCCGTTGCCGACGGCCCGCACGGCGAAGCCGGCGAAGCGCAAGCTGGTGGTGAGGAGATCCCGGATGTTGGGCTCGTCGTCGACAATAAGAATGCGGGGGCCATCAGTCATTGGACCAGTATCTGCGCGTTAGCTGGACTTTTGCTGTGAGTGACCGGTGTGGTTCGGACGTGAGTAGATTGTGGGTGGGGAGCGGAGCCGCCGGGGCTGATCGGAGGTGGACGCCGCGACGGATTCGAACGGGAGAACGCCATGAAAATCGCAACATGTGTGATCGTCGGGGCCGGCCTCGCCGGGGCGCGCGCGGCAGAGGCGCTTCGCGTCGAAGGCTTCGACGGACGGGTCGTTCTGCTTGGCGAGGAGGCCGAGTACCCCTATATCCGGCCGCCGCTGTCCAAGGATTTCCTCGCCGGGACATCCGCCCGCGACTCGATCGACGTGCACCCGGCCGACTGGTATGCCGCACAGGACATCGAGGTCGTGCGGGGTCGCGCGGTGACGGCGCTCACCCTCGACGCGCGGCAGCTGAGCTACGCCGGCGGCGGGACGCTGCACTATGACCGGCTCCTTCTCGCGACCGGGGCGGCCGCCCGGCCGTTCCCCGGCCCCGGGGGAGACCTGGACGGCGTCCACCTCCTGCGCACCGTGGCCGACTCGACCCGGCTGAAGGCGGCGCTCGCGCCAGGGGGACGCCGGATCGTCGTGGTCGGAGCCGGCTGGATCGGACTCGAGGTTGCGGCGGCCGCCCGCAGCTACGGCAACGACGTGACGGTGCTCGGCCAGGGCGCCGTGCCGCTGCAGCGCGCGGTCGGCGCGGAGATCGGCGGAGTCTTCGCCGCGCTCCACCGGGCCAACGGGGTAGACCTGCGAATGGAGACCGGCGTGGCCGAGATCCTCGGCACGGACGGAAGGGTCACGGGCGTCCGGCTCCAGGCGGCCACGGACGGGACCCCCGGCCAGGACGGGTCGTCCGGAGAGGTCGTGCTCGCGGACGTCGTCGTGGTCGGGATCGGCGCGACACCCAATACGCGGCTCGCTCTCGACGCGGGGCTCGAGGTCGCAGACGGCATCGTCGTCGACGCGGCCTTCCGCACCAACGAGCCAGGGGTTTTCGCGGTCGGTGACGTCGCGAGCGTGTTCCATCCCGTTCTCGGGCACCACCTCCGGGTCGAACACTGGGCGAACGCCGAGAATGCCGGCCGGGCCGCCGCACTCTCCATGCTCGACCGTGCGGTGAGCTACGAGGAGATTCCCTACTTCTACACGGATCAATTCGACCTCGGAATGGAATACTCGGGATATGGCGATTTGGCGAGGGATGCGGAGCTGGTGTTCCGGGGAGACCGGACTGCCCGCGAGTTCGTCGCGTTCTGGGTCGTCGACGGCCGCGTGGTTGCGGGCATGAACGTCAATGTCTGGGATGTCAACGAATCCGTCCAGAACCTGATCAGGTCGCGCGTGCGCGTCGACGTGTCCGCGCTGCGGGACGAATCCCGCAGCCTCGACAGCCTCCTCGGCCCCGCGGCCGCCCGGAGCCACGGCGCCGACGCCGGTCGAGCGGTCGCCGACACGCCAGGGGTGGGTTCCTGATGGCGGGCGGCACCGCCGCGTTTCCCGTCCTGATCCATCCCCGGCGCATGATCGGCGGCCGCGAATTCGATTTCGACCGCGAGATCGCGGTGATGGCGATCATCAATCGCACTCCAGACTCGTTCTTCGACCAGGGCGCCACCTTCGCCCTGGACAAGGCCGTCGCTGCCGCGCACCAGGCGATATCCGATGGCGCGGACTGGGTCGACATCGGCGGGGTCAAGTTCGCGCCCGGCCCGCCCGTCCCCGTCGAACAGGAGATCGACCGTGTCGTCCCGGTCGTCCTCGCCTTGCGCGGCGCCGGCGCGGTCATCTCCGTCGACACGTTCCAGCCGGCCGTCGCACGGGCGGCGCTCGCGGCAGGCGCCGACGTCATCAACGACACCACCGGCATCCACGACCCGCTGATGGCGGACATCGTCGCGGACAGCGACGCGACCCTCGTCGTGACGCACAGCCTCGCTCGCCCGCGGATGCCGCACCCGGCCCCGCGCTACGGCGACGTCGTGGGCGAGGTCGCCGCGTTCCTGCGTGAGCGCACCGAGCTGGCCCTGTCCCGGGGGATCCCCGCAGAGCGGATCATCATCGATCCCGGCCATGACCTCAACAAGAACACCCGGCATTCGCTCGAGCTCACCCGGCGCCTCCCCGAGATCGCCGCGCTCGGCTACCCGACCCTCGTCGCGGTCTCCAACAAGGACTTCATCGGCGAGACCCTCGGCCGCGCCCGTGACGAACGTGTCGAGGGCTCCCTCGCCGCCGCCGTGTTCAGCATCATGCAGGGCGCCCGGATCGTGCGGATGCACAACGTGCGCGCCGCCGTGGACGCCGTTCGGATGACCGAGGCGATCCTGGGCTTCCGCGAACCGGCGTACGAGCGCCACAACCTGGCCTGAACGATGACCGACTTCAGCCAGGCGGGTCTCCTCGACGCCTACCGCATCGAGGACAGGACCGCCGCGCGGCTGCGGGTGAACTTCATCGCGAGCCTCGACGGCGCCGCGACCCACGACGGCCTGAGCGGTGGCCTGAACAATGCCGACGACAAGCTCGTCTTCGACACGCTCCGGACCCTCACCGACGTGATCCTGGTCGGCGCCGGAACGGTCCGCGCCGAGGGCTACGGTGGCATCCGCCTGGATGCCGCAGTCGAGGCCTGGCGCGTCGCGCACGGGCTCCCGCCGCAGCCGCGGATCGCGGTCGTGAGCGGGCGCCTGGATCTCGAGGCCGGGCATCCGCTGTTCACGGACGCCGCGACGCGCCCGATCGTCATCACGCACGCGGGGTCACCGGCCGACAAGCGCGCCGACCTCGAGGCTGTGGCCGACGTGCTCGTTTGCGGGGCGGCGACGATCGATCTCCCGCTCGCGCTCCGCGAGCTTGCCGCGCGGGGCCTGCGCCAGGTGCTCTGTGAGGGCGGCCCGAGCCTGTTCGGGGCGTTGCTCACGGCCGATGCCGTTGACGAACTCTGCCTGAGCCTGAGCCCGGTTCTCGAGGCAGGCACCTCTGGCCGTATCGCGCACAGTGCCGCGGCCGCGTCACGCCCGATGCGTCTCGGCCACGTGCTCACTGCCGGAGACATGCTCTTCCTGCGCTACACGCGCCCGTCGCCCTGACCGATTCCGTCGGATCGGTCAGGGCAGGTCAGCGGATGCCTGCTGCGGCCTCGTCGACCAGGGCGTCGGTGTCGAGGTTGTTCGCGTCGAGAATGGTGTAGCTGTACCCCTGCTCCGCGAGGAAGCGCTGGCGGTTCTGTGCGAAGTCCTGGTCGACGGTGTCGCGGGCGACGAGCGTGTAGAAGTTGGCGGCGAGGCCGGACTCCTTGGGACGGAGCAGCCGGCCGAGCCGCTGCGCCTCCTCCTGGCGCGAGCCGAACGACCCGGAGACCTGGATGGCCACGGTCGCCTCGGGCAGGTCGACGGAGAAGTTCGCGACCTTGGAGACGACGAGCAGGTTCTCCTCGCCGACCCGGAAAGCCTGGTAGAGCCGTTCGCGTTCGTCGACGGGGGTCGCCCCGGTGAGTTTCGGCGCGTTGAGGGCGTCGGCGAGTTCGTCGATCTGGTCGAGGTACTGGCCGATCACGAGGATGCGTTCGCCGGGGTGCTTGGCGACGAGACGCTTGACCACGTCGAGCTTGGCCGGGGCGGTCGCGGCGAGGCGGTATCGCTCGTCGTCCGCTGCGGCGGCATAGGTGAGCCGCTCGGACTGCGGCAGGTCGATCCGTACCTCGTAGCAGGAGGCGGGGGAGATGAAGCCCTGGGCCTCGATCTCCTTCCATGGTGCGTCGAAACGCTTGGGGCCGATCAGGCTGAACACGTCGCCCTCGCGGCCGTCCTCGCGGACGAGCGTCGCGGTGAGGCCGAGGCGGCGGCGGGCCTGCAGTTCGGCCGTGAGTTTGAACACCGGCGCGGGAAGGAGGTGCACCTCGTCGTAGATGACGAGGCCCCAGTCCATCGCGTCGAGGAGTTCGAGGTGGGCGTACTCGCCCTTCCGCTTCGCGGTGAGGATCTGGTACGTCGCGATCGTGACGGGCTTGACTTCTTTGACCTGCCCCGAGTACTCGCCGATCTCGTCCTGGGTGAGGGTCGTGCGTTTGAGGAGCTCGTCGCGCCACTGCCTGGCCGAGACGGTGTTGGTCACGAGGATGAGCGTGTTGGTCTTCGCCGTGGCCATTGCGCCGGCGCCGACGAGGGTCTTGCCCGCTCCGCAGGGCAGGACGACGACGCCGGAACCGCCGTCGAAGAAGCTCGCGACGGCCTTGTTCTGGTAGTCGCGCAGCGCCCAGCCGTTCTCGAGCAGCGCGATGTCGTGCGGGGTCCCCGGCGTGTAGCCGGCGAGGTCCTCGGCCGGCCAGCCGAGCTTGACGAGCTCCTGCTTGAGCTGGCCGCGGGCCCAGGGTTCGACGAGGAAGGAATCCGGGGTCGGGTGGCCGATCAGCAGGGGGGCGATCCGCTTGGCGCCGGAGATCTCCATCAGCACAGCCCGGTCGTTGCTCTGCAGCACGAGCTGGCCCTCGTCGTCGCGCTCGATGATCAGGCGGCCGTAGCGCCCGACGGTCTCCTCGATGTCGATCCGCACGGTCTGCGGGATCGCGAACTTGGAATACTTCTCGAGGGTCCCGAGCATGTCCGAGGCGGCATGTCCCGCCGCGCGGGCGTTCCAGAGGCCGAGCCGGGTGATCCGGTAGGTGTGGATGTGCTCAGGGGCCCGTTCCAGCTCGGCGAACACGGCGAGGTCGTGGCGCGCATCTTCGGCGAGGGGGTGGGCGACTTCGAGCAGAACCGTGCGGTCGCTCTGGACAATCAGTGGGCCATCAGACATAGCCGTTAATCCTACGCCCGCATGGCTGGGAGCCTCCCATCGGCCCACCCCCGCTTATGGGGCAGGTGTGATGCTGATGATGCTCGAGAGCGGCAGAGTGCGTTCGATGTCGGCACGGCGGTCCCTGGCGCGGAATCGGCCTCCGCCGACACTGGCCGGTTCGAGCAGGTAGTCGACGACGACCCCGCCCGGCATCGCAATGCTGACGATGACGGTCTGCTTGGACTTGATCGCCGAATCGAGTTGGCGGGCGAGCCAGGCGTCGGCGGCGACGTCTTCGCCGCCATCCGTGGCACGGAGTTTTTCGACCAGGATGAGTGCGAGGTCAGGGGCCTCAGGGGGGAGGACCCTGGCGAGCTGGTGCCTGCGGAGGTGCAGGACCTCTCCGTCGGAGCTCTCCGCTGCGACCGGGTACTTGGCGTCGTTGAGCGCCCAGAACACGACGTCCGAGGTGAACCGGCTCGTGAGGCGGTGGGCGTCCGCGCGGACGAGTCCGAGCGGGCCGAGGGTCTGGTCGACGGCGAGGGTGCCGAGGAGTTCATCGTCGTCCGAGCGGACGTAGCTCCGGCTGAGCGCGGTCGGTGCGGCCACCTCGCCGACCCGGATCCGTCCATACCGGCCTGCGGACTCCCGGATCAGGTACTCGATGGGCTGGGGGATGCCGGTGAGCGAGATCGTGCGCAGGAAGTCGAGGAGTGACTCGGCGGTTTCACCCGCGGCGAGCGCCCGGTTGACCGAGGTCGCCGAGATTCGGTAGCTGAGGGCCAGTTCGCGGCTCTCGACGTCGGCGAGGCCGCGGAGCCGGGCGTCGATGGAGGGAGCCAGGGGGCCTGGGGAGACGATCGAGAGGTCGTTCTGCAGGTAGACGGCGCCGACTTCTGCAGGCAGGGACGCCCCGATCGTGGCGATGGCGCCGTCGAGGTCTTCGGCGAGGACAGCGGCACCGGCCGGGCTCGTGGTCTGGTGAGCGGTGATGCCGATCAGCTCGGCGTCGCGGGCGAACTCGGTGACGCGGGTGTCCATCCACTCGCCGCCTGCTGGGTAGAGCCAGGTCACGAAGCTGCGCAGTCCCTCGCCCCAGGAGACGCCGGGGCGGTGCGCGAGGATGCTGCGCACGTCGGCGGGCAGTGCCGCCTGCCAGGAGCCGGCCAGGGCCGCCCAGCGGTGCGCAGTGCCCTCGAGGAGCCAGGCCTCGCCGGCCTCCGTCTCGTTCCAGTACCCGGTCGAGTGCGCGATGAGCTGCGCCCTGGCTGCTGTCGCGACGTAGGTGGCGACGGCGTCGATATCGATGCCCATGACGGACGAGAGGCGCTTGGTGTCCGGCAGGCCGAGTCCGCCCCGGCTGAGCTCGCGCACGGGCTCCCGGGAGAGTTCGGTGACGAGCTCGGCGATTGAGGAGACCGCCGCGAAGGCACGTTCGGCGGCGAGGCGGTCGGTGAAGCGGCTGTCGGTCGTGATCACGGTCGCGAGCGCGGAGGGCGCGGGTGTCGATGCGAGCTCGAGGGCGGACGGCAGGCCGAGGTCGGGCCAGGTGGCCAGGTGCTCGGCGACCGCCGGATACACCCTGAGGCCGTCGTCGGACAGGAGTGCGAGCATCAGTTCGTCGAGCACGGCTGCGCGCGCGGCGACATCCGCTCGGGTGACGGGCAGGCCGCCGAGCTCGGTGAGGCGGGAGGTGAGCGCATCGAGGCCGAGGGACGCGCCGGGTACACCCGTCTGCTCGGTCGGTTCGGCGGGCGCCTCGGTGGCGGTGATCGCAAGCACGGCCAGAGTCGACCGGTCGAGCCGGGAGAGGGCTGCCTGGACCGCGGCCGGGTTCAGCAGGGCTTCGGCGAGGTCGAAGAAATCACGGATGCCGTGGGCTGAGATCGCGCGGATCTCGATCGTGCGGCGCAACGCCGCGTCGTCGAGGGCACGAAGGCGTGAAGCGAGCGTCAGCACGGCGTTACTCCCCGTTCTGTCGTGCCTCGCGAGCGCGGCGGACGGTGGTCGTCACCAGGAGAACGATGATCAGGATGAATCCAATCGGCAGTCCGACAAGCGGGAGCGCGAGGATCGCGGGCCAGACACCCTCGCCGAAGCCGTTGTTGGCGCCGGCGCCGAGCCAGGTGCCGATGATGACGGCGAAGAACGCGAGGATCGACAGGCCGACGGTGGCGGCGACCATATAGGCGAGGATGCGTTCCGGCCGGCCGGCGGCGTGTGGAGTTTGATTGGTCACAGTGTCAAGGATACGGGGCGGGGACGAGTGCAACCGAATAAGCTGGGTGCGGTTGGCGCGCATGTCGCGCGCCCGGAATTCAGCGAGGTCCAGATGCCCACCGGCAAGGTCAAGTTCTACGACGAGGAGAAGGGTTTTGGCTTCATCAGTTCCGATGACGGCCAGGAGGTCTTTCTCCACGCTTCTGCGCTGCCCACCGGAGTGACGGTCAAGCCAGGAACGAAGCTCGAATTCGGCATCGCCGATGGCAAGCGCGGCGCCCAGGCGCTGTCCGTGCGCATCATCGAAGCGCCGCCGAGCCTCGTCAAGCTCAGCCGCAAGCCCGCCGACGACATGGCCATCATCATCGAGGACCTCGTCAAGGTGCTCGACGGCATCGGTGCGAGTCTGCGTCGCGGCCGTTACCCCGATAGCGCCCACAGCCACAAGATCGCCGCCATGCTTCGCAAGGTCGCAGAGGAACTCGATGCCTGAGCAGATCCAAGACACCACACTCGACGTACCGGCTGTCGACGCCGTCGCCGATGACGCCGTGGCCGACGACGCCGAGTCGCCGGCAGCGGATGCCGTTCCCACCGACGAGACACTCGTCGCGGCTGTCGAGGTGGCCAGGGCCGCCCTCCTTACCTTCACGCCGGAAGACACCATCGGCGACCCCCTCGGACACGTCGTCGAGGGTGACCGGGTCGTGTCGCTGCTCTTCGACTGCACCATGACCGGGTATCCGGGCTGGCGCTGGACCGTCACGCTCTCGCGCATCGACGGGGAATCCCTGCCGCAGGTGCTCGAGACCGAGCTCACGCCGGGGGACGAAGCCCTCGTCGCACCCGAGTGGATCCCGTGGTCCGATCGCCTCGCCGACTACCGCACGGCCCAGGACCTGGTCGCTGCGACCGCGGCCGCCGACGCTCTCGACGACGACACCGACGACGATGACGACGACACCGATGACGATGACGACGACACCGATGACGACGACGCAGACGACGACGACGACGACGCAGACGACGACGACGCAGACGACGACGACGCAGACGACGACGACGATGATGACGAAGAAGAAGACGATGACATCGACCCGGACGACATCGACGAAGACGAATAGCGTCTGACGAACTACCGGCGCCTCACGCGCAGCCAGGCCAGCCCGGCGACGCCGAGGCCGACCCCGGCCACCGCGCACCACAGCCACCAGCCGAGCCCGCGGGCCGCGAGCTCACCCTGGAAAACCAGGGCGAGACCCGCGGCCACGAGCCAGGCGAGTGCTCCGATCAGGATGGGCGTGCGCGCATCCGCTTTCGCCGGCTCAGGATCGGGCCGGCGCTCGCTGTCTCTCAGCCAGAGGCGCACGAGGACCGCTATTTGCCCAGGTTGGCGACGACGAATTCGATGGACTTGACGAGCTGGCGTACGTCGTTCGGCTCGATCGCCGTGAACGTCGCGACGCGCAGCTGGTTGCGGCCGAGCTTGCGGTAGGGCTCGGTGTCGGAGATGCCGTTCGCGCGCAGCGCCTTGGCTACGGCGGAGGCATCGATCGCGTCGTCGAAGTCGATCGTCGCGACAACCTGCGAACGGTGGTCGGGGTTGACGACGTACGGCGTCGCGTAGTCAACGGTCGCTGCCCAGTCGTAGAGCACCGAGGAGGACTCGCGGGTGCGTGCGGAGGCCCAGGCGAGGCCGCCATTGCCGTTGATCCAGTCGAGCTGGTTCTCGATCAGGAGCAGGGTGGCCACGGCCGGGGTGTTCAGGGTCTGGTTGAGGCGCGAGTTGTCGATCGCGTTCTTCAGGCTGAGGAACTCCGGGATATACCGGCCGCTCGCGGCGATCTGCTCGACGCGCTCGATGGCCGCGGGGGAGAAGAGCGCCATCCAGAGGCCGCCGTCGGAGGCGAGGTTCTTCTGCGGGGCGAAGTAATACGCATCCGCCTGATCGGCGGCGTAGTCGATGCCGGCGGCGGCGCTCGTGGCGTCGATGACGGTCAGTGCTCCGGCGTCGCCGTGCACGCGGGTGACGGGCGCCATCACACCGGTCGAGGTCTCGTTCTGGGGCCAGGCGTACACGTCGACGCCCTCGGTCGGAACGGCCGCGCTCAGCGAGCCCGCCGGGGCCTTGATCACGTCGGGTGCTTCGAGGAACGGTGCGCTCGCCGCGGCAGCGAACTTGCCGCCGAACTCGCCGAAGACGAGGTTCTGGGCCTTCTTGGAAATAAGGGAGAACGCGGCTGCATCCCAGAAGGCGGTGGACCCGCCGTTGCCGAGGACGACTTCGTAGCCTTCCGGAGCGCGGAGCAGCTCCGCCAGGCCGGTTCGGACCCGGCCGACCAGGTTCTTCACCGGCGCCTGACGATGGGAGGTACCGATAATGGACGTGCCAGATTTAAGGAGGTACTCAAGCTGTTCCTGACGGACTTTGGACGGGCCGCAGCCAAATCGTCCGTCAACGGGCAAGAGTTCGGAGGGAATTATCAGATTCGACATGAGGCGATTCTAACGACCCCTAACACGGCGATAAGGTTGTGACGCACACGGAGGCACTGGGAGGCCGGCGATGACTGATCTGATCGACACGACCGAAATGTATCTCCGCACCATCCTCGATCTGGAGGAGGAGGGCATCGTCCCCCTCCGGGCCCGGATCTCCGAACGACTGGGCCATTCCGGCCCGACCGTCTCGCAGACCGTCGCGCGCATGGAGAGGGATGGGCTCGTCGTCGTGTCCGGCGACCGCCACCTCGAACTCACGATCAACGGGCGCCGTAAGGCCGTGCATGTCATGCGCAAGCACCGCCTCGCCGAGCGCCTGCTGAGCGACGTGATCGGCCTCGAATGGGAGTTCGTCCACGACGAAGCCTGCCGCTGGGAACACGTCATGAGCGAACAGGTCGAGCGCAAGATCCTGGAGATGCTCGGGCATCCCACCGAGTCACCGTATGGCAACCCGATCCCTGGGCTCGACGAACTGGGCGACTCGCCCGCCGTCGCATTCATGGCGGGAGTCACGAACCTCGTCGAGGTCGTCGCGGGGTCGACGACCCCGGTGACCGCCGTCATCCGCCGCCTCGGCGAACCGGTGCAGTTCGACCCGGAACTCCTCGCCCAGCTCAAGAACGCCGGCGTGATGCCGGGCAATTCGGCGGTTTTCTCGGCACTCGGCTCCTACGTTCTCGTCGAGGTCGCGGGGTTCGCTGAGGGTCTCGAACTGCCCAATGAAGTCGCGAGCCACATCTTCGTGGCTACCCCGGTCGCCGCTCTCTAACCGCCCGTTTCGCGGGGCAAAACCCGAACGGATGCCGGGTTTTCGGCGGTCGACAGATGACCCTTTCGTTACGCGTTCGTTATTAAATCGTCACCAAGGGGTGACAAACGGAGAAACCTCACGTACTGTCGGACGAGTCCCACAGGCCAGAACCGGCCGCCGGGCTCGAAGCAGGACGTCTCTCTTCCCGTCTCCTGGTTCGGTAACACATGCGACCAACGCATTGGACGGGGCAACTACCTAGTGTTGTCGAGGCGCCGGAGGTACACACTTTGGCCGAAGAATTAGGTAGAAGACTGTCCCGTCGAGGTTCTGCCCCGACACCCGCACGGCCGGCCCCGACGCCGGCGCAGCGTGAAGAGGCCCCCGCGCGCGGGATCTTCACCCGCCCGTCACGCCGGCGCGGCGCCATCGCCAACATCGTGATGATGACCCTGGCCGGCGGACTCGTCGCCACCATGGCGATCCCCGCATACGCGTTCGCGCCGAGTTCTCCCGGCACGGATATCGCGCACGGCACGACGGCATCCACGGCCCTCACCCGGTCCGGCGCCCAGTCGCTCACCGTCGCCGACCAGGCCTCGACCGTCAGCGTCGCCCGCGACAGCTTCAGCGCCACGACGCCGGAAGAGATCGCCGCGGCCAAGGCGGCAGCAGCATCTGCGGCCGCCGCAGCGGCAGCCGAAGCGCGCCGCGTCGCCGCGGCCGCCTCCATGACGACGTATGCGGCCGCGTATTCGGGGCCGTCGGTCTCCGACTTCCTGGCGAACCCGTCCTACCCGACGTTCAGCCTCGCATCCGTCTATAACGTCGGCCTGCAGTACCAGGGTGTTCCCTATGTCTACGGTGGGTCGACCCCGGCCGGTTTCGACTGCTCGGGCTTCGTCATGTACGTCTACGCCCAGTTTGGGATCAGCCTGCCGCATTCGGCAGCAGGCCAGGGCGCCGCGGGCACCCGTATCTCCCTCGCCGATGCGCAGCCGGGTGACCTTGTCATCATGGACGGTCACGACGGCATCTACGCCGGCAATGGCAACATTCTGCACGCGCCCTATGAGGGGGCTTCCGTGAGGGTGCAGCCCATCTGGACGAGCTCGTACTACATCGTCCGCCTCGGGATCTAAGTCGCTCGGACGGGGCTTGGCGAGGCCGCGACGTGGCCTCGCCGGGCGGCAACGATGTGAACAATGCGTAACAGCTTGCCCACGAAGTGTTGTGGGGTGCTGCGCGGCGTGTCGCTTGTGCGTTAACCTGATGCTCTGTAGTACTGCGAGTCTTTTGGGAGAGCCAATGCGCGAGCGATGCACGATCCACACCATGGATGTGCGCTGCCGCTTTGCGTTGCGGCACGGCAGTCAAACTTGTCTGAGTTGCGCGTGTTCTCGCGTTTCAGACCGTAGGGCGTTGTCATTGTGACAGCGCCCTTTTTGTTTGCCCGTTTGCCCCTGACTCTCGGTGCGAGGGAGTAGATCGAATGGCTGGAAGCCGTCCAGCCCTTTTCGAAAGGGAACGAATGCGCACACTTGTTCTGAACGCGGGCTACGAGCCCCTCGCCGTGGTCTCGTTCAAACGGGCCATCGTGCTGGTCATGAATCAGAAGGCCACCATTGTGGCCGCCGACCAGGCCCACCCGGTCTGGGCGACGACCGGCTCGTGGGATCGACCGAGCGTGATCATCCTCACGCGGTACGTGCATCTCCCGCGCTCCCGTTCGCTGCCGGTGAGCCGGCGCGGCGTACTCCGCAGGGATGACCATCGCTGCGCGTACTGCGGCCGGACTGCGAATACGATCGACCACGTGCAGCCCCGTTCCCGCGGTGGCCGGGACAGCTGGGACAACCTCGTGGCCTGCTGCCTGCGCTGCAACAACATCAAGAGCGATCGCACTCCCGCCGAGATGGGCTGGGATCTGCTCTTCCACCCGAAGATCCCGATCGGGTCCAGCTGGGTCGTGCGCGGAGTCGAGCGACCATTGCCGCAATGGGACGAGTATCTTGCGCCTGCCGCCTGATCAGGCAATGTAACGGATGTGTAACGCCGGGGGTGACTTCTTCGACGGTTTCCCCTAGGGTGGGATGAATCCGATTGATACGCCACGATCCAGAGGAATCCTGTTGCCCGAGTCTGGCGTGTCCGATTCCGAAGCGAGCCCCGAGGTCTTTCTCACTCGTCGCGAACTCCGGGCCCAGCGCGAGGCGCTCCCGGCTTTGAGCCCGGCCACGGAGCAATTCCTGGCACCGAAGCCCGAACCCGTCGTCGTTCCCGCAGTGAGGCCGCGTAGCCGTTTTTCGGCCTCGCCCGCGAAGCCGGTCGGTCGTTTCCCACGCAAGCGGCGGCATCCGGTCAAGATCGCGATCGCTGTGTTCGCCATCCCGGCCATTTTCCTCACCGCGGCATTGCCCGCGTACGCCTTCACTCCGCGCGCAGCCGGTGACATGACGAGCGCAACGCACTCGTCGGGGAACAAGACCGTGCAGGGCCTCACCGTCGCAGCAGCGGCGACCGCGGTCACTGTTTCGCGTGACGGCTTCGCTGCCACCACGAAAGAGCAGCTCGCGGCGCAGGCGCTCGCGGCCAAGAAGGCCCTCGCTGCCCAGCAGGTGGCGACCGCCCGTGCCGCTGCGGCGGCCTTCGCCGTCTACGGCGTGCGTGCGGAGGGTGATGACTACCCCTGGTACAACATGCCCACCGAGTCGCAGGGTGGCGGCCTATCCCCGCTCAGTTACTACTACCGCGAGTGTGTCGACTTCGTGGCCTGGCGCCTGAACCGAGACGCCGGTTCGACCGGCTCTTCCTGGCGCTGGACCTGGAACAGCCTGACCCCCGGCGGCGGCAACGCGAGCGCCTGGGCGAGTGCGTGGTCCAACCACGGCTGGACCACGAGCAAGACCCCCGTCGTCGGCGCGGTCGCCTGGTTCAACTACAACCACGTCGCTTATGTGCAGTCGATCGGCGGTGACGGATCCGTCGTGCTCGAGGAGTACAACTGGATGGGCAGCCACGCGTATCACAAGCGCACGGTCTCGCCGAGCGACGTCGCGCTGTTCCTATACCCGCCCGCGTAATCCTGATCGGGCTCGCACCAGCTAAACTTTGACAGCCAGCCTCTGTAGCTCAACGGAAGAGCAGTTCCGTCCTAAGGAAACGGTTGGGGGTTCGAATCCCTCCAGGGGCACACTTTTTCACGCCGAACCGGGCCTTATCGGCGTTTCCGGTGACTTGGACCGTTGGTATCCGCCGTTTCTGTCCAGGTCTATGCGTGTACCTACGTGTGTACCCAAAAGGAAATGGTTTGGGCCGGGTCGACAGCCTTGCACCGCAGTGAGTCTGCGCACTTCTGGGCAATGCCCGCGGGGGCTGCAATGATCAAACCCATGGGGAAGATGAAGAGCGCGATGCAACGATCCCTCTCTAACTCGGCCGTACTGAATTCTGGGCGTGTTGCGTGGCCGCGTGTCGAGATGAGTTCGAATAACAAAGTCAACGAGTTGGCAGCAGGCAGGACGCTTGACCACGGAATCGACGACGCCCGGTCAGTCCGCGAAATCTAATGCCGATATCGTCCAGAAGGGATCGCGGTCACCCCCAGCGTTTGCTCCTGTGCTTCGTTGTAACGTTCGCAGGATTGGTGCTTTCCGGGTGCACCGCATTCGATGAGCCCACGATGTCCTTGCCCCCTGACGGATCGGCAAGAGAGCTTCGTCAGCAGGTGATCGCGGCCATTGACGCCGGGGACCAGCAGGCGCTCCAGGATCTCTTCACGTCCGCAGCGTCGGCATACACTGCCGAGAGTGCGGGTGTCGTCTTCGAACAGTGTTCCAAGATCTCTCCGGTTGGACGCGAAATGAGCAGTGCCTCCGATATCTCCCCGAAGCTGATGACGGTTGATTTGGTGGGCAAGGCGAAGCAGGGCTCGACGCTGGGGCAGTCGTGCGCATTCGTATTGATCTGGTCGGGTGCGGGCCCGTGGGAGCTCGGAATTGGCAGCCCTCCTTCAAACGCGTGACGTAGGCCGCTCTAGATGCCGGGCAGTCGGCGTCACGCATGAGTGTCATGCTTGCATGGAATGGGAGTTCGCGTGCTAGCGTCTGGCCTGTGCTGCCGCCCGAGGAACACCGACCAAGGTCCCGTTGGCCGTTGTGGACGACCGTCCTCGGGCTTGTAGTTCTTTTCGCAGCCGGAATCGTCATCGCCCTTGATGGTGTAGTCCGTCTGCCCGGCCCGATTGTCGAGGTCGCGCTGCTCGTCGCATTGGTTGCCGCAGTGATGGTGGCCGGCGCCACTTGGGCAGAATCGAGACGTCGCGGTATCGGGTGGGTGCGCAGTCTTGGCCGATCTCTGCGGGCGCTTGGCCGCTTCGTTTTCGACTTCTTCTAGAAGCCGTTCGCATCTGCCGCAGCAGGACCGTGGCTACGCAGATTCTCTACGCCGATTGACCCCTGGCACGGTGACGTCGCGAATCCACCGGGGCAGGTATCCGCATTGACCTCGACACGGGCGCGATCGTGATCCACCCTGAGAAAGAAGACGTCTCGTTGAGATCGCCGAGCTCAGGGGATTCCACGACGAAGCGTGGATGGTCTGGCGCCCCGGCGAGGACAGCTTCAAGGACTTGGCCTGACCGCAACAGCTCCGGGAAGGGGCCCCAAGAGACTCGCCACCTCGGAATGTAATCAAACTAGATTTGAAGGGTGAACTGGATAATCGTTGCAGGTGTCATCACCGTGATCACTGTTGTAGCCATTGTCGGGCAGCGCAAGGGGTGGGTCGACTTCTCCTGGAATCAGAGGCGTCGAGGCGGATCGATGACAATCGCCGATGAGGCATTCAATCCGACACGTTACGAAGCGCAGGTAGAGATGGACCGCCAGTCGATCTTGCCCGCGCCGGCCCCCTTGCCCGGCGACGATGACAAGGGCGTTTACCGGGGAACTATTCGCATCAAAATTTGACGATTTCACGATCTCGGCGCCGCACTTTCACAACTGCTACTGTCTGCAGAATGCTGCAACCGTTCTCGAGCTTGGCGAGTCGGCTCAGGAGGGACACGTGACCCTCGACGAGATCCGGCAGGCCATTGACACCGATCCCTCGAACGCTGCCTGGGCGAAACGAGGCGTGGGGGCCCTGTTCGTCGCGGACCCTGCCGCTCGGATTGTGATCATCGGTCAGGCGCCCGGACAGAAGGCGGAAGCCTCCGGAATCCCCTGGGACGACGCGAGCGGCGCGAAGCTGATGCTGTGGCTGGGTGTGACGGAGGATCAATTCCGAGATCCCGCGCTGTTCGCGATCCTCCCGATGGACTTCTACTACCCGGGCAAAGGAACCAGCGGCGACTTGCCGCCACGAAAAGACTTTGCACCGCGGTGGCATCCGCTCATCGTCGGCCAGCTGTCTGGGATTCGTTTGACATTGCTCATCGGCAAGTACGCGCAGGACCAGTATCTCGTCGGCCGTGGCAAGCGCAACCTCACCGAGACTGTCCGAGCGTTCCGAGAGTACCTGCCCGATGTGTTTCCCGTGGTGCACCCGTCACCGCTCAACTTCCGGTGGCAAGCGCGCAATCCCTGGTTCGAGACTGACCTAGTGCCCGCGCTGAGGACCTCCGTCGCTGACGCGATCGAGTAAGCGCCCAGCGTGTCATCGACAGAGTGCCCGCTGTTCGGGGTCTGCATCGGGAGTATCAACGTCAGGCTTGGTGCCAGATTCCGACTATCTGCCGGGTGTATCGGTGGCGAGTCAGCTCGGTGACGAGGAAACCGCTGATGCTGAGGTAGCGGGTCAGGTCGACTTGGGTTCATCAAGACGTGCCGACGGACTCCGTGCTGCGCCAGCCATCTCCACGATCGACTCCGCAGCAGGGTCGGTCCGAACGCGCGAACCGCAACCGTGCCATCATGGACGCGACCGGGTCAGTAACCGTCGCGTCAAACGTGGGACTAATGCCCTCTCGGCACTTCTCCTGCGGTAGCGGCGTGAGGCTTGCGGCGTGAGGAGAGGCATGGATGCCCAGCAGGGTGCCCTTCGCGGGCGCGTGGCGGTCGTCACGGGTTCCACTCGCGGCCTTGGTTTCGCTGTGGCCCGGTTGTTGGGCCAACAGGGTGCAACCGTTGTGCTGGCATCCCGTTCGGAAGCCCACGTCGCAGCCGCCGTCGAACGGCTTCGACTGGAGGGCATTTCGGTCTCCGGGTGTCGCTGCGACACCGGGGAAATGGCCGACGTCGAGACTCTTCGTGACGAGGCCCTCCGGCAAGGGACGCTCGACATCTGGGTCAATAACGCTGGAATCTCTGGCGTTTACGGGCCCACGGCATCCACGCCGATCGACGACTTCGAGCGCGTGGTGCGAACGAATATCCTCGGAACGTTTCATGGGTCACGGGTCGCACTGCCGGTGTTCCTCTCCCAAGGCCACGGCGACCTCGTCAACCTTTACGGCCAAGGCGACCAAGGCCCGGTCGCGATGCAGAACGCATACGCGTCAAGTAAGCGTTGGGTCCGCCAGTTCACGGAGACTTTACGACTCGAAACCAAAGGAACCGGAGTCCGCGTTCACGGTATGAACCCCGGCTTGGTGACGACAGCCCTTCTCAGCCACATCACGTCACAGCCAGGATACGAAGGGCGTCTAACTGCACTCCAGGCGGTCGTTGGGCTGTGGGGGCAGGCCCCGGAGGCCGCCGCGCGTCCTCTCCTGAACCTTGTCACGTCGGACGCTGCCGAGTTTCGCAGCCTGACGAAGTTGGCCCTGGTGACCCGCGGTGTTCATAGCGTACTGACCGGACGACTACGCCGCCGCAATCGCATGCCCCTGGACGTCCGCGTCCTGGATGCGAACGGCCAAGAACGAACGATCGGGCCCGATGCAATCACGCGATGAGTCTGCGGTCAACCGCATCGCATCCTGACGGAAGGGTAGACGGTCCTGGCGTAAACATGGCTGCTCGGCCCCGCATTGGGGGAAGCGGCTGCTCGTCGCATGCGGGTAGCGTCAGGCCTCGGGGGTACGGGTGCCAATGTCTGACGATGTGGGTGGGCGCGTTGACTTTGCGGGCATTCAGGCGCTGTCCTCGCGCGGAGCTGGCTATTCGGTGGCGGCGAAATGCCTGCAGGTCCAGGCTGACGCTGAGGCTCTCGATCCTTCCCTGCGGTCCTCCGACGGAGTGACGCTTCACGCGGATGCCCGGTCCTGGTACGTGGGCGCTCTCGGCGAGATCGAGGTCGGCTTGCTTCTTGCTGCGCTAGGTCCGAAGTGGTTTGTGCGGCATGCGGTGCCGATCGGTGCCGGCACCAAGGATGTGGATCACCTCGTCATCGGGTCCGGGGGAGTGTTCGCGATCAACACGAAACACCACGCAGGCGCATCCATTTGGGTGGGCGACTTCGTGCTTCGAGTCAACAACGTCAACACCCGGCATTTGAAGCAGGCGCAGAGTGACGCGATGGATGTGGGCCGACGGTTGACGACAAAAGTCGGGTTCCCCGTGCCGGTCATCTCCGTCCTGGCGATTCTCGGTGCGAGGTCGATCAACGACAACCGCGCCCCCGCCGCGGGCGCGGTCTCTGTCGTGGATGCGAAGAACCTTGTCTCCTGGCTCGTGGCCCGGCCTCAGCAATTGAGCGACAGCGAATTGGCCTTGATCGAGTTCGCAGCCGAAGAGCCGGAAACCTGGCATGTGGACCCGCGAGCGGCCGACACCCTGCGGGTAATGCCACGATTCGAGCGACTCGTTCTTCAGGTCGGGACGCTCAACGTTGCCGCTCAGGTCCCCTCCCAAGCCAAGACCGCGGCGACTCGAACAACCACTCGACCCACGACCGGTGCTCCCAACCGCGCTCTGAATCGCACTCCCGCCCGCAGTCGCGCGACTCCGTCCCGCTCCCCGGCACGACGTAAGCGTCGAGAGCGTGTGACCCTGGGTGACCTCGTCAAGCTGTGGCTCGCCTGCGGACTCATCATCGCAGCGATGTCAGTGATCGAAGGCGTCGCGAACCAGCCGTGCACGTCCCCGGCTGGTTGCGTTCTGCCGTCGCTGCTCGTGGCGTTCGCGCCGCTCCTGAATCTTGGAGTGGTGGCCGCGCTCGGTGCGGCTCTGGTCGGCACGGTTCTCTGGGTAATCCGCCGGCTCACGCAATAGATGAACGCGATGAGTGCCACCCGGCCACAGCGGCTGGATTGATGTAACGCTGCGCCTACCCGGAGCGTCTATTGAGTCTGGAGTCCAACGGAATGCATAACCGCTCGCCCAAGGACGACGTCCTCGTCGGAGGGTTGGACGACTGGGCATACGCGGCGTGGGTTTATGGCAGCACGCGGTTGAGCGGTCTGGAGGATCCTGGTCTGAGACGCACGCTGACGGTGCCGCTTCTGGCGAAAGCCCAAGCGCGGATGCTGGCCGAAGGCGTCACAGATGCTGCTCTGCCCGCTGCCGAGCTACCCGATGATCTCCGTCCCCATCTCCCCTTCAACGACGCACAAATCCGCGACGCGCTGCCCGATTCGGACGGCTTCGGATGGCGCGATCTGCGACTGGGTGGCTCTCTTCAATGACGCCCCGGACAAATGCAGCTGACCTACGCGGCTTCGGTCGAGAATGCTCTCGACGCAGCGAACGAGGTGACGCATGACCAGTCCGGAACGTGGTGAATGGCCGGCGAGCGACCGTGGGTACCGGCGCTCCGAAGTGTCGGCGCTCGTGGGGCATGGTGACGCCATCTGGGAGCGCGCCACCAGGGACGTCCTCCGGTGGCGGGTGAAAACAGCGAGCGGGTTTGCGGTCGACTCGACCGGGCCGGTGTCACAGGGGGACCATGTCATCGTCACCGCACGTGTGCTTACTGTGACCGTTGTCGAGCCCGTGGAGGTCGTTGAGGTCGTCAAGGAGTCCGACCGGGTCGGCTTTGCATACCGAACCCTGCCTGGGCACCCGGTCAGTGGTGAAGAGGCGTTCATCGTGCACCGACGTGGCGACGAGGTGCGTCTCACCGTGCGCTCGCTCACGCGACCTGCGCCACAGCAGCCTTGGCGAGCCCTCTACCCACTATTGCTCATCGCCCAACGGATCGCGCGTAGACGCTACCTGCGGTCACTTCGCTGAGCCACTGGCGCGGGCTGGTTCTGAGCATGAGCCGGGTTTCCTCTCTGGCCGGAGTCGTCCTTTGAGGCGCTTCACTGCGCTCGGAACGTCCTGCACGTCGCAGAATCCGCGTATACAAAATTAAAATGATAGTTTTGATTTAAATACCTAAATGTTTGGAGTCAACATGCTCTCTGCCCAGTCTCTGCCCCTGATCGAAGCGACGTTGCCCCTCGTAGGCGAGCGCATGCCCGAAATCGCCAGGAATTTCTACGGCCGCATGCTCACCGCCCACCCCGAGCTCTTCGACGGCCTGTTCAGCCGCTCGAATCAGAAGAACGGCTCTCAGCAGCAGGCACTCGCCGGCAGCATCGCAGTGTTCGCGACGCACCTGGTTCAGAATCCCGAGACCACTCCCGAGGCCATGCTCTCCCGCATCGCGCACAAGCACGTCTCCCTCGACATCCGGCCCGAGCAGTACGACATTGTCTACAAATACCTCTTCGAAGCCATCGCCGACGAGCTCAGCGACGTCATCACAACGGAGATCGCCGGTGCCTGGACCGAGGTCTACTGGCTGATGGCCCACGCCCTGATCAAGATGGAGAGCGGACTTTACTCCGGCCTCGCAAGCGACAAGCCCCTCGCGCCCTGGGTCGTCGTGAAGAAGGAAACGGCCGGTACCGACGCCGTCACGTTCACCCTCGAACCGGCCGATGACACCCCGGTCTCGCCCGCATTGCCCGGCCAGTACGTGAGCGTCACCGTGCGGATGCCCGACGGCATCCATCAGGTGCGGCAATACTCCTTGTCAGCCGGCACGGCCACGACCCGCGTCTTCACCACCAAGCTGGATGCGAACGGCGAGGTCTCCCCAGCCCTGCACCGCGACGTGCAGGTCGGCGACACGCTGATCCTCTCTGTGCCCTGCGGGGACATCACCCTGGACCGCGGCGACGGCCCGCTCGTCCTGGCCTCGGCTGGTATCGGCTGCACGCCAAGCGCGTCCATCCTGCGCTCGCTGGTGGACGGTGCCTCGAAGCGCGAAGTGCTCGTCCTGCACGCCGAAAGCAACCTGGAACGCTGGGCGCTGCGCGACCAGATGAGCGAGGACATCGCCCTGCTCGAGGCCGCCGAGCTGGAGCTGTGGCTGGAAATCCCGAGCGCCGGTCACCACGAGGGTTTCATGTCTCTCGAGAATGTGACCATTCCCGACAACGCCTCGGTCTACCTGTGCGGGCCGCTCCCGTTTATGCGCAGCCTGCGCTCGCAGGCGCTGGCTGCAGGGGTCCCTGCCAATCGCATCCACTACGAGATCTTCGGACCCGACCTCTGGCTCGCGGGCGTCTGAGCGCTACCGGGCAAAACCGATGCGAGGATGATCGCATGACCAAGGACTTCGTATCGCGTCGACCAGACGTTGTAGCGGTCGAGCTTGTCGGCGGATCTGAGAAGCGCGAGCTGGAACTCGTTGCCTATGACGACAGCTGGCCCGTTATCTTCCTTGCCCACCAGAATCGTCTGCGGAAGGCGCTCGGAACGACGGAAGTCGAGGTTGAACACATCGGATCGACCTCGGTACCCGGGCTGGCGGCCAAGCCGATTATCGACATCCTGGTCACGGTCGGCGATATCACGGTGGAGGAGGACTATCTCGGACCTCTCTTATCCGTGGGATACGAGTTGCGCGTTCGTGAGCCCGGCCATCGCCTGGTGCGAACCTCGGCACGCGATGTGCACATCCACATCCTGCAAAGAGGCGATTCGGCTATCGACAGGTACCTCCTCTTCCGCAACCGTCTTCGTGCGGATGCTGACGACCGGTCCCTATATGAAGCGACCAAGAGCGCGTTGTTGGGTGAGGGTTTCGACGACATGAATGCATACGCCGAAGCCAAGGCCGACGTCATCGCGGCGATCATTGCGCGTGCACTTGCGTCCGGAACCTAGCCTCACCAGAATGTCGCAGGGAAGCTGCCGTCCTGTGGATCCGACGGCCCGTTGTCATACGGGACCGCAGGGAGGGACTTCTAGCGTGCGCGCATGCTGTTGTTGCGGGGGTCGTGGGTGAGTTCGGCGAGTCCGAGCGCTTCGAGCAACGGCGGAAGATACATGCCGAATCGCCCGCGGTATCCGTTCCGGAGCCCGTACCAGCCGCCGAGCGGGTTGGACTCGGACCGGCCCCACGCCTCGACACTCCCCTCAGCCGGGACTTTCTTCTCGTCCGCGGCACCCAGCGGTACCCAATCACCATGCTCCGTGAGCCAGGTGTGCAGGTCCTCAACGGCTCGGGCGTCGTAGCTGAGCTTTGTTGATCCGACCTGGCAGACCAGGCTCGGTGGTGTGCTCGACTCGTCGCGGTACATCGTGTACTGGCTCGTACCCGGCGGGGTGGACAGAATCCACGGTTCGTCTTTGCTTCCAGTGGTCATGAGCTACGTATATCACGCACCCCGCAGCTTGGGAATGCCGGGGGTCAGGTCGTGGACGCCGTGTAGATCCGCTCGATGGAGGTGGCCAGCATTGCGTTGAAGGCTGCGTCCGATTGCTGGACGGTAAGGCCCTCGAGCAGCGCCCGGCTGAAACTGGCGCTCAAACCGTGGTTCTCGGCCAGCAATCGGCAGGCCTCACTTTGGCTGTAGCCACCGGAGAGTGCTACCACCCGCAATACCAGCGGATGCTCGATCAGGTCGGTGTAGAAGTCGGGTACCGTCGGGATCGACAGCTTGACGATCACAGGCTGGTCGGTGGGGAGCCGGTCGAGGGCCGCCAACACGTCGGCTTTGAGCAGGTTTTCGGCTTCGGCCTTGTCAGGGGCATGTATGTCGACTTCGGGTTCCAAGATCGGCACCAGGCCATGGGAAAGAACCTGCGCGGCGACGGCAAACTGTTGGTCGACGATCGCCTGGATTCCGGCGGGGTTGGCTGACTTGATCACGGAACGCATCTTCGTGCCGAACATCGTGCGTTCAACGGCACGGGTGAGGAGGGGTTCCAGCTTGGTGAGGGGCCTCATCAACTGGACGCCGTCCTCCTCAGCGGCCAGGCCCTGATCGACCTTGACGATTGGCACGATACCTCGGGCGGTGAGGTACTCACCCGTCAACTGGCCGTTAACGGTGCGGTCCATGGTCTGCTCGAAGAGGATCGTCGCGAGGATGCGGTCGGAGGTGAAGCTTGCGGCCGTCATTACACGGGCACGCATCTGATGCATCAGGTCGAACATCTGCTCATCGCTGCCGTACGAGGCCGGGTCGATGCCATAGAGCTTCAGAGCGCCACTCGTGCTGCCGCCGCTTTGGTCAAGTGCTGCGACGAAGCCGACTCCGGTGTTCATCCTTGCTGCTTGTTCGGTATTCAAAGTCCCTCAAAAAGGTCGTGGACTCGAGTCCAGTTTAGCGAGCGGTGATCGTCGCCCGAGCGGTTCACCGCGCCGATTTCCGGCTGTCGGCCCAGGCCTCGTGCCGGCACCGGGTGATTCTCGAAGCTGAGCCAGCGTCATCGGATGGACTGACTCGATTGGTGCCCGGGGACGTTACCTGCGTGGTGCCTTGGGCTATGCCACCGGCGCCCGCACCAGCTTCGCCAAGGCGGCCGGTCTGGTGCAGAACTCACGAACCCGGCCGCACCCACTTCCGTCGCACCGGAACCCCAAGTGGCGGCTGCGGCTCCCCGAATGCCCGGCGTCGCAGCGTCAGGAACTCGCGCACGGAATTGTCGGCAGACGGCCTTTAGCTGCCGTTGTACTCGTCATCGGTGATGTGCTCAAGCCAGGTGGTGGTTTTGGCCGGGTCGTCGCCCGACTGAACCATGGCGATGTGCTCCATGAAGACGCCGGGGGCTGCCGCGTGCCAGTGCTGTTCGCCTGGCGGGGTGTAGAGCGTCTGGCCGGGGTGGACCTCGATGATCGAGCCGTCTCGCGCTCCGAAACGGGCGACGCCCTGCGTGACGCGGACGTACTGGCCCAGTTCGTGGGAGTGCCAGGCGGTGCGGGCTCCTGGAGCGAACCGCACCGTCACGACGACCATGCGCTGGTCGGCCTCGTGGGGCAGTGCGATCGGGTCGAGCCAGACTTCACCGGCGAACTGGGCGGCCGGGTTGAGCGTGGTCGGTACTGCAGGTTCGATGATCATGATGTTCCTTACTCGTTCTTGGAGAAATACTGCTTGGCGACGCCCATTGCGGCCATGCCCCGGGGCCAGCCGGCGTAGAGCGTGACGTGCGTGATGGCTTCGATGAGTTCGATCTGGGTTACGCCGTTCTTGACGGCGTGATCGAGGTGGAAGGTCAACTGGTCGGTGTTCCCGCCGGCCGTGAGTACGGCCACGGTGATCAGGCTGCGGTCGCGGGCGGAGAGTTCGGGGCGGTTCCAGACGTCGGCGAAGAGGACGTCGTCGGTGAGTTCGGCGAGTTTCGGAGCGAAGTCGCCGAACAGGTTCCGGCCTCCTCCGACCTGCGTGCGTTGGCTGGTCATGGTGTTCCTTTCAGGGGTGGTCGATGGTGCGGGGAGCGGCAGGAGTGTGTCGTTCAGAAGGCGATCATGACCTTGAGGGCTTCGCGGTCGTCCATGGCACGGTACGCCTCGGGGACGGCGTCGAGGGTGACGGTACGGTCGAAGACCCTTCCGGGGTTGACGGTGCCGTCGAGGATCGCCGGCATCAGCCGTTCGATGTAGGCCCGCACAGGAGCCGGGCCGCCGGTCAGGGTGATGTTGGCGCCGAAGAGGCTGCCGAACCCGATCGGTGCGTCCTCATACTGGGGAACGCCGACGCGGCTGATGACTCCGCCGGGCCGGACGATGCGGTAGGCCTGTTCGTAGGCGGGCAGATGCCCGACCGCTTCGAGCACCTTCCGGACGCCGTGACCGCCGGTGAGTTCGCGGACCTTGTTGATGCCTTCGTCGCCGCGTTCTGCGACGACGTCGGTTGCGCCGAATTCCCGCCCGAGGTCGGTGCGCGCCTGGTGGCGCCCCATCAGGATGATGCGCTCGGCGCCGAGCTGCTTGGCTGAGAGGACCGCCATCAGGCCGACCGCTCCGTCACCGATGACCGCGACAGTGTCTCCGGCGGTGACACCAGCGCGGCTGGCTGCGTGCCACCCGGTGCCGTAGACGTCGGACAGGGTCAGCAGCGAGGTGAGCAGCGGGGACTTCTCGTCGATGCCGGGGACTTTCACGAGGGTCCCATCGGCGAAGGGGACCCGGATGCCTTCGGCCTGGGCGCCGCCTATGCCGGGCATGTCCCAGAATCCGCCGTGGATGCAGGAGGTGTAGAGGCCTTCGCGGCAGAATTCGCACGTTCCGTCGGAGAAGGCGAACGGAGAGATGACAAGGTCGCCGGGCGCGAGGGTGCGGACGTCGGATCCGACTTCCTCGACGACGCCGATGAATTCGTGCCCCATGGACACCCCACCCGGGGTGCTCGGCATGCTGTGGAACGGGTGCAGGTCGGAACCGCACACGCAGGCCCGAACGATTCGGACGACGGCGTCGGTGGTGTCGTGCACGACGGGGTCGGGGGCGTCGACGAGACGAACGTCGCCAGCACCGAACATGTATATCGCTTTCATTGCTATCTCCAGATGTGTTGCTGTCGATTGGTCGAATGGTTGAGAAATTGTGGGAAATGGTTGCTAGAGGCGGACGGGGAAAGCGGTGCGACGTCCGTAGACGGTGAGCAGGAGCGCGGTGAGGCCGAACACGATCATCACGACGGTGAGGACGAGGCCGTCGAAGACTGTCAGTAGGGCGGCGCCGAGAATGCCGGCGGTGAAGATGGCGAGGTTGAACGCCACCGGCAGGAACGAGTTGGCGATATCCGAGTCGTTGCCTCCCGTTGTGGTGAGAGCGGCTTGGACCTGGGCGGATACCCCGCCGAACGCGATTCCCCACAGAACGGTCGCGACGACGATCGCCGCGGTCGAGGTGTGCCCGATGAGGAGGACAACACCGGCCATGATGAACAGCGCCGCGCTGCCGTGCAGCAGCGGTCTCGGATAGCGGTCCAGCAGCGCCCCGGTGATGACGATGCCGCCGATCGAGGCGACTCCGAAGATGAAAAGCTGAACGTCGACGGTGAGGCTGCTGCTGGTCGCCCTGAGGTACGGGGAGAGATAGGTGTAGATCGTGTTGTGCGCCAACATCCAGGTGAAGATGACGGACAGAATGATGGCGATGCCGGGGATTCGGAACACCCGGACCAAGGGCAGTCGTGAGCTTCCCGGCTGTCCGTGGGCGTCGGGGGCGATCGCGGCGATGAGCGCACCGGCGATGATGGCCACTGCGGTGAGGCCGCCAAATGCCCACCTCCAGTCGAATGTCGTTCCAAGCCAGGATCCGAGGGGTGTACCGAGGGCGAATCCGACCGGTGCCCCGCCGGAGACGATCGCCAGGGACAGCCCTGCGCGGGACGGCGGGCTGATCTTTCGACCGTAGGCCGCGAGCATCCCCCAGATGATTCCTGAGAATGCCCCCGCAACGAACCGTGACAGCAGGGACAGAGCCACGTCGCTGGAGAGTGCGGTGACGCTGTTCGCGAGGATGAGACCGAGGATCGTTCCGAGGAGCAGGGGCTTTCGGCGCATTCCCCGGGTCAGGGTGATGGCCGGGATCGTGATGATGACCGTGCCGAGGGCGTATGCGCTCACAAATAGCCCGACGGTGCCTTCGCTGGTCCCCATGCCGGCGGCGATGACCGGAAGCAGGCCGGCCGGCATGGTCTCCATCGCCACGAGAACGAAGCCGATGACCGCCAAGGCAACCAGGGTTGCCAGAGGCAAACGCTTCATCGTCTCGACGGCGGCCGGTGGTGGCACCGTGATGGTCGTGTTCAAGATTCTCCTCACCGCCGACTGTTGCATGCGTTACTGCCCACGGGTGCGCAACGGTCCACACCGTGCCCGCCGTGAACAGCCGGTTGTTGCATATGCCTCAGTCAACGCGCTGTGCACCCCGGGAGGGAGTCTCTGTCGAGGGGTGTACCAGCAGGGCACCCCGCGCCCAGTGCCGGAGACGTAGTCTCGTCGACATGGACAATCACTCCGAGGTACGCGAATTCCTCATGTCCCGCCGCGCGAAAATTGCTCCGGAACAGGTGGGCCTTCCCGCCGGAGCAAACCGGCGGGTGGCGGGGCTCCGTCGCACCGAGGTGGCAACGCTCGCCGGCGTCAGTGTCGAGTACTACGCCAAGCTCGAACGTGGCGCGATCGGAGGGGCGTCCTCCTCCGTTCTCGACGCCCTTGCCCGCGCACTCAACCTCGACGACACGGAACGGACCCACCTCTTCGACCTCGCCCGCGCAGCAGACGGCGTCCCATTGTCCGGACGTCCGCGCAGGCGCGCCACAAAGAACGCCGTGAGCAGGCCCAGTCTTCACTGGGTACTCAGCACGATCACCGACGGCGTGGCATTCGTGCGCGACCAGCACCAGGATCTTCTCGCCACAAACGAACTCGGACGTGCCTTCTACTCGCCACTGATCGGCGACGGTGGGCGCACACCGAACCTGGCCCGGTTCCAATTCCTCGACCCCGCATCACGCGACTTCTATCCGGACTGGGATCTCTTCGCCGGAATGTGCGTCGCAATCATGCGTGCCGAAGCAGGGCGCGACCCCAACGACAAAGGCCTCCAGAACCTCGTCGGCGAACTATCCACCCGCAGCGACACATTCCGCCAGCTCTGGGGGGCCCACGACGTCCGCACCCACGGCTCCGGCACAAAACGCTTCAATCACCCCGTCGTCGGCGAGCTCACTCTTGCCTATGAAGAGCTCATCATCACCGCCGACCCAGGATTCGTTCTTATGATCTACACCGCGGAACCCGGCTCACCCAGCGCAGAGCGTCTGCGACTCCTGGCCAGCTGGGCAGCCCCGCGAATCGAAGCGGCCGAACCCCGGTAAGGGCTTCGCTTCAGTGAGGCGATGTTGCCTGCTGTTCATTCACCGATCAGGTGCCGACGAACGAAGGGACTACTGGGCGGGACGCCTCGACCCGTAGAAGCCGGACTTGATATCGTCGACAAGGCCGGGGTGCGTCGGTGTCCAGCCGAGCAGGTCCTGCGTCCGGGCGCTCGAGGTGGGAACGTCCAGGCCGAAGAACATGCCGATCCAGCCGAAGTGCGCGGCGGCATCTTCCGGGGGAATCGACACCAGTGGGATGCCTCGAGCGTCGCCGATTGCGGCGGCAATCTCGAGCGACGAGATGCCCTCTTCGCCGACGGCGTGCACGCGGGATCCGGCAGGCGCCTTCGCGAGTGCGAGTGCCACCATCCTCGCTGCATCCAGACGATTCACGGCAGGCCAGCGGCTGGAACCGTCACCGACATAGCCGGAGACACCCTTTTCGCCGGCGATCCCTGAGATCACCTGCATGAATCCGTGGTCGCCCTCACCGTGGACTGTCGGGGAGAAACGGAGGGCGACGGAGCGGATTCCGCGGTCGGCATAGGAAAGCGCGAGCGCCTCTGCGCCCCCGCGCGGCGCCTCAGGCCCGCTGAACGGAACCGCGTCGTCCTCGCTTGCGAGCCTGCCAGGCGCGAGCCCCGCAACACCAGACGCGAACAGGAACGGGCGATCCGAGCCGGCGAGGGTGTCCCCGAACATCTCGATGGTGGCTCGCTCGGTCGCGCCGGCACCCGCCATGTCGGAAAAGTCGTGCTTGTATGCCAGATGGATGACGCCATCCGCTGCTGTCGCCGCCTCGCGCATGCTGTCGAGATCGTCGAGATTCCCGCGATGGGGAGTGACGCCGGCGGCCTGCAGTTTCGCGAACGACTCGTCGTTTCGCGCCAGGCCGACGACCTCGTGTCCGGCAGCGATGATTTCCTGGGATACGGCAGAGCCGATCCAGCCGGAAGCGCCGGTGATGAAAATACGCATGAGTGACTTCTCCTTCGAGACGCGCGCCCGGTCGGTTGCCAGGCATCGGCTACTGATGTCAGTTGCTGACGTCAGAGTAGCACGTAATGTCAGCGACCGACATCAACTCGAAAGATCGTAGACTGCCTCTCATGGGACGCTGGCTACCGGATGCGCACGGTCGGCTCGCGCGCGCCGCACTGGAGCTCTACTCGGAGCGCGGCTTCGAGCAGACGACGGCCCTTGAGATCGCGGAACGAGCGGGTGTTACCGAGCGCACGTTCTTCCGTTACTTCGCCGACAAACGGGAGGTGCTCTTCCAGGGATCCCAGGAACTCCAGCGCATCATCCTCGCGACCATTGCCGAGACGCCCGAAGATGTGCGACCGGTCGACGTGGTCATTGCGGCCATGAACAAGGTCGGCGGACTGGTCTTCGACCGTGCACACTCCATTCGGCGGGCCGCGATCATCTCGGCCAATCCCGCACTCCAGGAGCGCGAACTGCTGAAATTTTCGACCCTGAGCGCATCCGTCGCGGGGGCGCTGCGCGAGCGCGGGGTTGCGGAGCCGTCGGCGACCCTTGCCGCCGAGACGGGTGTGACCGTGTTCAAGATCGGCTTCGAGAGATGGATCACGGGTACGCCTTCCGAGGACTGGGCTGAGTGCATCCGTGACACCGTCTGCCAGCTTCGTGAGGTCACACCCAGCATCATCGTTGGCTAGACCTGAACGCGGAGTAGCTTGAGAGCATGACCGAACAACAGCCCTATGCGGTCGTGGGCAATAACGATGGTTTCGAGTTGCGTCGCTACCCGGAGCATCTCGTCGCCGAGGTCATCACGACAGGGCCATTCGAAGATGCCGGCAATCGTGCATTCCGATACCTGTTCGCCTATATCAGCGGCGAGAATTCCGTTCGTCAGAAGGTCGCGATGACCGCGCCTGTCGTGCAGGCCGAGGCGTCGACGAAGATCGCGATGACCGCTCCTGTCGTTCAGGAGGCCGTCGGCGGAAAGCCAGGTGATCCTGGCGAGAAGGGGGCGTTCCGCGTTGCCTTCGTGCTCCCCACGGGCCTCACGCTCGAGACGGCTCCACAACCGACCAGCCCGCAGGTGCGGCTGAGGAGCATTCCGGGGAGTCTCACCGCTGCGGTGAGGTATCGCGGCCGGTGGGACGAGGCCGGGTATGCGCGCCATCTGGAGTTGCTCCGGGGTGCGATAGCCGCCTCTGGATTCACGGCGTGGGGAGAGCCCCGTTTCGCCCGTTTCGATCCACCGTTCATGCCCTCGTTCCTGCGTCGTAACGAGGTCCTGCTCGATATCGTGCCCACCGAGGCAGAGACTCGGCCGTAACCTCGTCAGCCAGGTCGAGGGCGCCCTGGCCGACTTGACGCACAGGCGCTGATGGGAATCGAAGAGCCGCAGCCGGAACGCCGGCCCATCCCTGCTAACCCCTGACGGGATCTCTGCCAACCCCTTAGCCGACAACCGCTTCCGGTGCTTTACTGACATGAGTATTTCTCAGAGGAGGCGCATGATGGAAGCTCCAACGTACCTGGGTACCGATATCGCAGGGCTGATGCACGCCGCGCGCGCGGAAGCGCGACGCATTGTGGAAGCCAACAAGGGCGACATGATCAGTGATCACAAAGCCATCCTGGATCGGCTGGAAGCCGCAGAGCTGATCACCGATGACGAGGTGCAGACGCTCCTTGGGCTCTACAAGCTCGGGTTCGAGGCCGGAGAGGGGAAGGCGGACCCCCAACGCGCCTTCTTCGAGTCGCGGGAGATCTACGGCAAGCTGGCGGCAGGCGGCAAGGCCAGCCCCGTCGCGCTGGTGGTGGCGTCGGCCGCCGTCGGGTCGTTCGAGATCTCAGTGAGTCCCGAAGGATCGACGACGGTCTCGATCGCCCGGGTGAGCTACGGCTCGAGCCTCGCGGGGATTGGAGCCGGCATCGGATCACTCCTCGGGGGTCCTGCCGGAGGGGTGCTCGGTGGCGCGATCGGCGGCCTGCTGGGCGGAATAGTGGACGACAAGAAGGGCAAGAAATAATTCGTGCCTCCGGGCGGGCCAGTGCATGATGCATGCACCGGCCCCACCAATGGCTACTCGGTCACGAGTACGGCTTCCCGCTTGTCGGGCTGGGAATCGGGGCGCTCGTCGAGTGCATGGCCTTCCATGTCAAGATTCGGGAGGAGGCGATCGAGCCACTTCGGCAGCCACCACGCGGCCTTGCCGAGCAGGGACATCATTGCGGGCATCAGGATGAGGCGCACGATGAAGGCGTCAGCCATCACTCCGACCACGAGCCCGAAGGCGATGGATGCGGCGATCGGGAAGGTGCTCGTCGCAAAGCCCGCGAAGACGACGGTCATGATGGTTGCCGCAGCCACCAGGACCGGGCCCGAACGGGAGAAGCCTTCGATGATCGCCTGCTTCGGCGACATTCCCGTGTTGTGCATCTCCTGGATCCGGGACACCAGGAAGACCTGGTAATCCATGGCGAGCCCGAAGAGCACGCCGACGAGCAGGATCGGCAGGATGCTCATCATCGGGTCGCCCTGGGGCGCCGGGATCAGGGGATCGAGCCAGCCCCACTGGAAGACGGCGACGCTCGCGCCGAAGGAGGCGCCGACGGAGAGCAGGTAGCCGAGGGTGGCGATGAGCGGGATGAGCAGCGACCGGAACATGACGATCAAGAGCACCAGGGAGATGACGACGATGACAATGAGATACCGGATCAGCGCGTCCTGGAGGGCCTGGTCCTGGTCGATGCCGATCGCGGTCTCTCCGGTCACCTCGAGGTGGATTCCGGGCACAGAGTCGGCGTCGGTGCGGATCTGCTGGACGAGGTCCTTCGTCTGCTGATCGATGGGGCCTTCTGCGGGGATCACGGTCAGGAGTGCGACGTTTCCGTCGGCGCTGATCGGGCCGGGAACGACCATCTGGACACCGGGAAGGCTGGCGAGTGCGTCCTGGACGGATGCGGTCTGGGCGGTGATATCGCCGTCGGCTTCGGCGAGCACGACGAGCGGGCTTTGCACCCCGCCGAATTCGTCGATGATGAGGTTGTACGCGGTCCGCTGCGTCGAGGTCGGGTCGGCGCCGCCGGGGATGCTGAATGCGGTCTTCATGCTGAGGATGGGGGCGGCGACAATGACAAGCACGACAACGCCGGCGAGCAGCGACCGGACCGGATGGGCGACGACGAACGTCCCCCAGCGCCGGAGGAACCCTTTCCGAGTGGGGGACTGCGCGTCCGTCGAACCATCGGATGGCGTCCCGAAGGCGTTCGAGCGGCGGGTGCGTTGCTTCTTCGGCAGCACCCGGCGTCCGAGGGTGCGCATCAGGACCGGGAGGAGGGTCAGGGCCATCAGCACCGAAACGAGGATGGCGAAGGCGGCGGCGATGCCCATCTCCGTGATGAAACTGATGTTCGCGACGAGGAGGCCGACCAGGGCGATGATGACGGTGAGGCCGGCGAACACCACAGAGCTTCCGGCGGTTCCCGTTGCCCGGGCGACGGAGTCTTCGACGTTCCTGCCGCTGCGGAGCTCGGCGCGGAACCGGGTCAGGATGAACAGGCTGTAGTCGATCCCGACGGCGAGGCCGAGCATGGGCGCGAGGATGATGGTCGTGTCGCCGATCGGGGTCAGCGCCCCATAGGCGAGAACGCCCACGAGGCCGACGCCGACGCCGAAGACGGCGATCAGGAGGTTGACCCCGGCCGCGAGGAGCGACCCGAAGGTGAGGATCAGGACGAGGAAGGCGACGATCACTCCGACGCCCTCACCGATGCCCGCGGGCGGGGCGCCGAGCGGGACCAGGTTTCCGCCGACCTCGACCCGGAGGCCGTCAGGGGCATCCGCTTGCATGGTGAGGGCTGCCTCGTAGGAGGCTTTCTGCTGGTCGGCGGATAGGTCGCCGAAGCTGAGCGTCGAAACGGCGGTGCTCCCGTCCTGGGAGATGTACGGCTTCTGCGCGTCGAAAGGGTCGCTGACGGACGCGATGTCCGGGATGGTCGCGGCATCGGCCAGGACGCCGGCGATCTGAGCGGTGGCGGCGGCATCCGTGACGGCGGCCCCCGTGTCGGACTGGAAGACGAGCTGCAATGCGGAGGGCGTGCTGGTGAAACGTGGCCATGATGCTCCTAGGACTCGCGAAGAGAGGCGTCCGGGCATTCGCGGTCGGCCGGTTGGGCCAGGCGGATGCTGCCGTGCGGCAGGGACAGTTCCTATCGTTCCCGCGGGGCGGCTCGGCCGCCTCGTCCAGGCGCATCGGCCGGTCTACTGCGTGCGCAGTAGACCGGGTGTGGGAGTGAGCCGGCTACGCGGAGAGCCCGGCGCGGTAGGCGAAGGTGACGAGCTGGGCGCGGTCACGGGCGCCGAGCTTCATCATCGCCCGGTTGGCGTGGGTCTTGACCGTGTATGGCGAGACGAACATGTCGGATGCGATCTGGGCGTTGTCGCGCCCCGTTGCGATGGCGATGACGACGTCTCGTTCGCGGGGTGTGAGCACGGAGAAGCGATCGACCATGGCCGCGTCGACAGCCGGACGGTGTTCCTCGGCGACGTGGTGGATGAGCGCCGCGGTCGCGGCGGCGGACAAAGCGCCGCCACCGGAGGCGACGTCGACGATCCCGGCCACAAGTTCGGTCGGTCCGATGCCCTTGCTGAGAAAGCCGTTCGCGCCGGCCCGGAGTGCTGCGAAGACGTTCTCGTCGTTTTCGAACGTGGTCAGGATGATGATGCGCAGTTCTTCGGGCGGAAAGTCGAGGCGCAGGCGCCGGGTGGCTTCGACGCCATCGATTCCGGGCATGCGGATGTCCATCAGAACCACGTCGACGGACAGCCCGACGATCTGCTGGAGCGCTTCGAAACCGTCGGCGGCATCCGCCACGACGTCGATGTCCGGCTCCGGGGCGAGGATGGCGCGCAGCCCGACCCGGATCATCTCCTGGTCGTCCACGATCATGACCCGGATCATCGGATCCTGCCTCCGTCGACCCGGAGGGTCGCGGTGACGTGGAAGAGGTCATCACGGTCCTCGACCACGAGTTTGCCGCCGGCCGATGCGGCGCGTTCCCGCATTCCGACGAGACCGTGACCGCGGCGCGGGGCCAGGTCTGCCCCCGTCCGCGCAGGGGAGGCGATCTTCGCGGTGCGCACGGTCTTCGGATTGGAGACCGTGATCGTGAGGACGGCGCGGGACAGGGTCGTACTCAGCGTGACCGGTCCCGAACCGTGGCGCTGGGAATTCGTCAAGGCCTCCTGCACAATCCGGAATGCAGCGGTGCTCACTTCGGGATCGAGCGCGGCGGGTGCCTGGGTGAGGTCGGCCCGGACATCGACCCCGGCGTTCCGGCAGGATTCGATGAGATCGGGTATCCCGGAGAAGTCCGGCGCCGGCCGCAAGCCGACGCCGGAGTCGCGGCCCTCGGTGGTGTCGGAGCGCAGCACGTGCAGAATGCGCTGGGTCTCGAGTAGGACGGATTGGACACTCGTGCGCGCCGAGTGCAGGGATTCGCGGGCGACGGCGGCGTCGCTCGGCAGGTTCACTTCGGCGACGCCCAGGTGAATTCCGAGGACGGCCACCTCGTGCCCGATCACGTCGTGCAGGTCGCGGGCGATCCGGAGGCGTTCCTCGGTGACGCGGCCATTCGCCTCGGTGTCCCGCGCGGCGAGAGCGTCGAGGGTGCGCTGTTCCAGCTCGTTTCGATAGCGGTCGTGGCTGCGCACCGCGCTTCCCGCGGCGGCGGCCATGAAGCCGAACGCGAATGCGGTGAAGGCGGTCGGGCTGCCGAAACCGATTCCGTTGTACATCACGGCGGCGAAATACAGGGTCGGTCCCACGAGCAGGCCGACCCATACGCCCGGAAGTGCGCGCAGGGTGACGGAGAAGGCGGTGAACACGGCAATGTTCCAGGTGATCAGCGGATCCCAGGCGACCGTGGCCGCGAGCAGCGGCGTGAGGGTGACGATCACGATGCCGGTCCAGGGATACCGTCGGGAGACGAGGACGCCGAGGAGAGAGACGGTCAGGGGCAGATATCCGAAGAGGCTCGTGCCGTTGGCCAGGGGGACACTGAATTCGGTCGCCGCGGCAACGAGTGTGACCGCGACCGCGGCCAGGTCGAGTGTTCGCGGATTGCGGTACCAGCGGGGTCGATAGGCGGCGAGTTCTCTGGGGGAGGCCGACATCGTCACCTGTCGATCCTCCCACCCGAGGACGCGCGACGGCCCGTGTGGATCTACTGCGTTCGCAGTAGATCCACACCGGCCGCATGACACACCGGGATTCTGGCTGTCCCGGGCTACTTGACCGAACCGCGGGTGACCCCGCTCACGACCCACTTCTGGGCGATCACGTACACGACCAGGAGCGGTGCGAGGGCCATCAGATACGAGGCGAAGGCCACGGGGTAGTTCGTGTTGAACTGGCCCTGGAAGATGAACTGCGCCAGCGGCAGTGTCTGCGCCGAGGGGTCGGACAGCACCACCAGCGGCAACAGGAAGTCGTTCCACGCCCAGACGCAGGTGAGGATGCCCACGGTCGCGTTCATGGGGGAGAGCAACGGGAAGATCACCTTCCAGAACACCGTCCAGGTGCTCGCCCCGTCGAGGCGGGCGGCTTCCTCCAGCTCGACCGGAATGGAGTTGATGTACGCGACGAAGATGAAGATGTTGAACGACAGCCCGTAGACCGTGTACAGCAGGATCAGGCCAACGGGAGTGTCGATGCCGAGCACCGCTGTCTCCTTGACCACCGGCAGCATGATGATCGGGAACGGCACGAAGATCGCGGCGAGGAAGTAGAAGTACAGCCCCTTGAAGAACTTCTTGTGCATGTTGCGGGCGATCGCGTAGGCCACGAGCGAATTGGTGAGCAGGGTGAGGAAGACCGCACCGACTGTGATCAGGGCCGTGTTAAGCAGGGCGCGCGGGAAGTTCGTGAGTTCGTAGGCATCCGCGAAGTTCTCCCAACGGATGCTCGTAGGCAGTTCGAACCCGGTGCCGCCCAGTTGGTCCGGCGTCTTGAGGGCGGTGACGACGGTGAAGTACAGCGGGATGAGTACGGTGAGCGAGCACACTGCGATGAGTGCGGTCAGCCACCAGTTGGTGCCGCCGTTGCCGCCGTCGATGCGTCGGCGGGTGCGCGGTTTCGCGATGCCGGCATCCTGCAGGTTCGGCGTCGGCGTCGGCGACGCGGTCGGGGTGGTCAGGGTATCGGTCATGAGAAGCTCGCCTCCCGGCGCTGCAGGAAGCGCAGCTGGACGAATGAAACAATGATGATGACGAAGAGGTAGATGACGGCGTTGGCCATCTGGTACCCGTACTCTCCGCCTTGGAAGCCGCCTCGGAAGATGACCAGGGCGATAGATTCGGTGGACGTGCCCGGACCGCCCGCGGTGAGCGCGACGATCTGGTCGAAGACCTGCAGGAACGACTTGAACGACAGCACCATGTTGATGGTGAAGTATGCGCCGATGAGCGGGAACGTAATCGATCGGAACCGGCGCCACCCGGATGCGCCGTCGATGGACGCAGCCTCGTACAGGTCTGCGGAGATGGTCTGCAGGCCGGCCAGATACAGGATGACGTTGAATGCCGCTGCCTGCCACACCGTTGTGATCACGATGCCGACCCAGGCGAAGTCCGGGCTGGCCAGCAGGTTCGTGGCCAGACCTGGCATCCCGATGGCCGTGAAGATCGCCGGGAAGGAGTTCGCGAAGAGGTAGTTGAAGACGTATCCGATGATCAGGATGGCCAGCACGTATGGGATGAAGAAGACCCCGCGGAAGGCCGCCTGGAACTTGATCTTCGAGTTCAGTCCGAGGGCGATGGCCAGGGCGATCACGTTGACCAAAACCGTGGAGACGATCGCGAATCCGAAGGTGAACCCGTAGGAATTGAGCACGCGGTCGTCCTGGAACAGGTTGACGTAGTTGGACAGCCCGACGAAGTCCCAGGTGCCATAGCCGGCGTAGTTGGTCAGGCTGAAGAACATTCCAGAGAGCACCGGGACGGTGTGCAGGCCGAAGAAGATCACAACGGCCGGCACCACCATCCAGTAGAAGGTGCGCGGGGTGCGGGCGAACGACGACCGGGCGGATGCCGGTGCCGATACTGCAGGTTCCGGCCGGTGTTTCTTGATCCGGACTGATGCTGTCGACGTCATCGTCATTTCCCCTGTCTCTGAGTAGTCGTGCGGGCCGCGACCTTGCTCCATTCGGAGTCCAGGTCGCTCAGGAAGGTTCCGGAATCGCCGCTGATCACGAGCGATTGCAGGAGGTTCACGAGCGGCACCGCGGCGGGAATCTGATGGTCGATGAAGCCGACGATCTTCCCGGCGGTGAAATAGGGTTCGAGTCCGGCCAGGGCGGTGTCCGTGTTGGGGGTGGCGTTCGCCAACGGCGAGAACGTGCTCTGAGCCTCGGAATATCCGGTGACGACCGCGGGAGACATGAGGTAATCGACGAACTTCTGCGCTTCGGCAGGATGCGCGGTGTCCCGGCCGATGGCGATCCCGACATCGACACCGGAGACTACGACGCGGGCGTCGGCGTCATCGGTGACCGGGTAGGGGAACGACCCGATGCTCGCCTGGGGATTGTTGGCACGAATGGCAGGAATTGCGTACGAGCCCTGAAGGTACATCGCGGATTCGCCATCCGCGAAGGCCTTGTTGCCTGCGTTGTAGTCGCGGCTCGCGAAGTTGTCCTGGCAATAGCTGAACAGGGTGACTTCCTTCTGGGCCGCGGTGGCGAAGTCCTTCTGGAACGAGACTGTGCCCGAGGAAACGTTGGAGCCTTCGGCACGGAGGGCGTCGAAGAATCCGTTCGGCATCAGCGTTCCGCCGAGGTTGACGAACGCGGGGGCGGCGGTCCACGCGTCTTTCAGGGTGCAGAAGAAGGGCGAGACGCCGTTGGCTGTGAACTTCTCGGCTGCCGCAACAAGCTCTGTCCACGTGGTGGGTACGGTGACGCCGTTCTGGGCGAAGATGGTCGGGTTGTACAGGATGCCGGAGGCGTTGCTGGCGAAGGGGAGTGCGTTCACTTCCTTCCCGCCGTCGGCCGCGCAGGTTCCGAGCGCCTGGACGATGTTCTGTACGGCGGGGTTGACCGTCGCTGCCACGGGGGTGGCGGCCAGGTCGGCGAAGATGCACGCCCGGGCGAGTTCGCCGTAGTTGCCGTTGGCATTGAGGGTCAACACGTCGGGCACCTTGTCCTTCACGAGCAGGGTGCGGATGGCGGTGTCCGGGTCTGGCACGGAGTTCTGGATGACCCGGATTCCCGGGTTCTCCGCCTCGAAGTCGTCAATGATCGACGCGAACTCCGTGACGGCTTCCGGCTTGAACTGGAAGAAGTTCAGCGTGACGATGCCGGTATCGGGTGCGGAGCATCCGGAGAGTCCGACGAGAGTCGCGGCTGCGACGACCACGGCGGTTGCCGTGATCCGTCTGCGATGCCGGAGCCCGGTGCGGTTGGTGTTTCTCATTGCGCCTCCTTGCGCTTGGTTCCGCCTCAGGCGGAAGTGATCTCGATGATGACGAGGTGTTCAGGAAAGAGGACCGGTCCTTGCACGCCGATGGTGCGCAGGGCCCGTCCCGTGAGGGTCAGCGGCTGGTGGGACCAGGACAGGGGCGACTGGCCGGCGTCCGGGCCGGTGGATGATTCGACGAGCATTCGGACCTGATAGCGGGACTCGTCGTCGAGACCGGCGAACCGGAGCGGACCGACCGGGTAGAAGGAGCTCGCACGCACCTGGGTGAAGACGAACAGTGCGGTGCGCTGATCGGAGGACACCACTCCCCGGAGGTCGACGGCCGGATCCGGGTGGTCGACGTGGACGGCGGTGCCGGTGTGGAACAGGTGGCGACGAGTCTTGTACAGGTCGATCCAGACGGCCAGCTCTGCGGACTCCGATTCGGTGAGGGTGGTGATGTCCCACTCGATGCCGAGGTGGCCGAGGACGGCCACGCCGGCCCGGAGCGAGAGATCGTGCCGGCGCCCCGTGGAGTGTGACACCGGGCCGCCGATGTGGGCGCCCATGAGTTCATAGGGCACCAGGAGGCCGGTGTACTTCTGGATCGTCAGTCGTTCGATCGGATCGATGCAGTCACTCGTCCAGATGCGATCGGTGTGGTCGAGAATGCCGAGATCGACGCGGGCTCCGCCTGAGGCGCAGCTCTCGATCTCCAACCCGGGATGACGCGCCTTCAGTTCGTCGAGCAGGTCGTAGAGGGCGACGACGTTCTCGTGCACCGCGGCCCGGCCGGTGCGGGTGCTTCCCGCGTCGACGAGGTCCCGGTTGTGATCCCACTTCAGGTACCGAATCGGGTATTCGGACAGGAGGGCATCGAGCCGCTCGAGAATGTAGCCGTACGCATCCGGGTGCGACAGATCGAGGACCTGTTGTTGACGCCCCTCAACCGGGAAACGGCCCCCGGGCTGCAGGATCCATTCCGGGTGGGCTCGCGCGAGTTCGGAATCGGGATTGACCATCTCCGGCTCCACCCACAGCCCGAACTGCATGCCGAGTCCTGTCACTCGTTCGATGAGCGGGGAGAGTCCATCGGGCCAGACGTCGTCGTCGACGTACCAATCACCCAGTCCGCTCGTGTCGTCGCGACGACCGCGGAACCAGCCATCGTCGAGCACGTACCGTTCCACGCCGACCCGGGCGGCGGCATCCGCGAGCCCGAGCAGGCGATCGAGGTCGTGGTCGAAGTAGACGGCCTCCCAGGTATTGAGGGTGACCGGACGTGGGATGGCTGGATGCGTAGGGCGGGCGCGGAGCCGCGAGTGGATGCGCCCACTCAGTTCGTTGAGGCCGTGGCCCCAGGAGGCGATGACCGTGGGAGTGGTGTAGCTCTGTCCTGGACCCAGCTGAATTTCACCGGGCGCGAGGAGCTCGCCGGCCTGGAGGAAGACCGACCCGGTGACGAGTCTTTCGGCGGCAAGCCGGTGGTTGCCGCTCCATGCGAGATGGACCGCGTGCACCAGCCCGGCTTCAAACCCGAAGCCGGGGGCTCCTGCGCACAGCAGCAGAGTGGCATCGGCACCCGGCCTCCCCTTTCGGCTTTCACGTTCGTGCCGTCCGATGGTGAACGAGTGCCGTTGCGGAGTGCGTTCCCGCAGGTGCCGGCCGCTCGTATCGAGGATTTCCGCGGCCGTGCCCGGCAGAGGCACGGTGAGGCAGAGGTCTTCGAGCTGGTAGTCGTCGAGGCCGGCGTTGGTCAGCGTGAGCACCTGGCTCAGTACACCCGCTGAGTCGATGTCCAACCCGAGACGAAGTGTCAGACCGGCATCGGCGTCGATCGCCAGCAGGACGAGCTCGGACGGGCCGCTCTCCATCCCCGTCACGCAGAAATTCGGAGAGAACGAGCGTCCATGCCGGCTACCGCGAAGACCAGGAGTGCCCTGCCAGCCCTCAGACTCCTGAGGCAGCACCGTCAGGCGCGCGGGCTCATCGAGGCCACCGGAGACCCGCTGCGGAAGGGAAGCCACGACGATCGCCTGGGCCTCGTCGGCGGAGAGGTCACCCTGGTCTTCGCCCCAGTGCACGACGGCAGGGAATCCGCCACCGTCGAAATCGAGGATGACGCTGGTACCGCCATTGCGGAGGTGAAGGACAGTGCTGTCGTGGTGCATGTGTTATTTCTATAGTGGAAATAACGTAGTGTCAAGATCGAGTTTCCGGCACAGTGGTTGGAGTCATTCGACATCGGGTCTCTGATTGGGGCCATTTGGGAGTGAAAATGCCGGTCATTATGATTCATAATGGAAATAACGAGCCGGTTGAGACGGCTGCATATTCTGAGCGGAGGGCGCGGTGACGACTGCGCATCGGAGTGACGCCCTCACCGGCCCCGCGCGGGACCTGGCACGGGAAGTACTCATTCATGGCCCCATCACGCGGAGTGAACTGGGCCGTAGGCTCGGGCTTTCGCCGGCCACGCTCACGCGCCTGAGTAAGCCTCTGTTGGATGAGGGGCTCCTGGTCGATGCTCCCGAAACGATCGAACGGTCGATCGGTCGTCCCGTACGGCCTCTCGATGTGAGTGTCGATTCCCAGCGTTTCATCGGCGTCAAGCTCACCGCCGGAGAGGTCTTCGCCGTGTCCACCGATCTCCGGGCAAACCTCGGAGCCGAATGCGTCATCGAGCTCAGCGGCCATGAGCCGTCCCAGGTCGTTGCGGACATCGTGCGGGCCACGGTGGAAGTCGGTGGAATGGGCGGTGTGACGGCGATTGGCGTGACGGTCGGAGGCCAGGTGGGCCGGTCGCGCTGGGTGGAGCGGGCACCGTTCCTCGGTTGGAAGGGTGTCGATCTGGGTGGACTGCTCCACGACGCACTGGGCGTCCCGGTGGTCGTGGAAAACGACGTCGTTGCGCTCACGGCGGCCGAGCACTGGTTCGGGATCGCCAAGGGAATAGAAGACTTCGCGGTGCTGACCATCGGTGCGGGGGTCGGCTATGGGCTTGTCATTCACGACCGACCGGTTGTCAACAGTGACACCGGCCTGGGCCTGGGCGGGCATTTTCCTCTCGATCCCACGGGCCCACTCTGTGCAGAGGGGCATCGCGGGTGTTCGACCGCCATGCTGTCGATTCCGAGCATGACGGCCAGCGCCCGCGTCGGGCTGGCACGCGATGTCGGCTACACCGAGCTCCTCGATTTGGCGGATGCGGGGGACCCGGTTGCCGCGCAGGTCGTCGGGTCAGCGGCCCGGTCGCTCGGTCGCCTGATTGCGGCGACCGCCAATCTCGCCATGGTTCAAACCATCGTGTTGTCCGGCGAGGGCGTCGGCCTTGCCGATCGGCAGCTGCCGCGCATCCTTGAGGCGTCGCGCGCCGATCGCGACCCGGACGCCGTACCGGTGCGCATCCTCGTCGACCGCTCCGGATTCACGGCCTGGGCGCGGGGAGCGGCGGCCGTCGCTATCCAGGCATCCTTCGCCTGAATCGGACCGGTTGATGCGGGGCTCGCGCTCTCGCGTCACCGCACACGCGCGAGCCCCTCGCCCGTCCCGAGAAGCGGGCGGTACGAAGGGCTCGCAACCCCGGAGTGTGGCCCAGGGCTAAAGGCGGGTCCGCCTGCCGGAACCCTCATTCGTGTCGACGACCCGGATCAACCCGGTGCGTACCGACAGGACCGGCTCCGCTGTCGGGTTGGCGCCCACGGAGAGCGACTCGTCGAGCATCTCCTTGTTGAGCGACTGTTCGCCTTCCGCCTCGTCGATGTGGGTGGCGAGCGGCTTCTCGACGACGAACATCAGCAGCACGGCGGCGACCAGAACGAGCGGCACCATGAACAGGAAGATCGGGGCGAGCGCGTCGTTGTAGGCGTTGACGATGATCGTACGGGCGGCTTCGGGCAGGGCGGCGACGAGCGCCGGGGTGAGTGAGTTGGTTCCGGTGCTGCCCGTGCCGCCGGCCGGCAGGTTCGCCGAGAGGATGTCGGTCAGCCGGGAGACGAACAGGCTGCCGACGATCGCCGCGCCCAGGGACGAGCCGATCTGACGGAAGAAGTTGTTCGAGCTCGTCGCGGTTCCGACGATGGCCCGCGGGAACGAGTTCTGCACGACCAGGGTCAGGATCTGCATCGAGAGGCCGAGTCCGAAGCCCATTACGGCGAGGAAGGCGCACATGATCCAGATCGCGGTGGTCGCCGTCAGGGTGGAGAGCAGGAACAGGCCCAGGGCGGTGACGAACATGCCGATGATCGGGATGACCTTGTACTTGCCGGTACGGGACACGATCTGGCCGGAACCGATCGACGAGATGAGCAGGGCACCCATCATCGGGATCATGAGCAGGCCGGCATCCGTGGCACCGACGCCGGTGACCATCTGCAGGTAGGTCGGCATGTAGGCCAGCGCCCCGAACATGGCGACACCGGTGATGAGGCCGGCCGAGGTGGTGAGGTTGAAGTTGCGGTTCTTGAACAGCTTCAGCGGGATGACGGGTTCTGCTGCCCGGTTCTCGATGAACACGAAGAGACCGGCGAGCACAACCGTCGCCACGATCAGGCCGATGATGACGGGCGAATCCCAGTCATAGGTATTGCCGCCCCATGTCGTGAAGAGCACCAGGCTGGTCGCGGCGAGGGCGAGGACGATCATGCCCGCGTAGTCGATGCGGGGCTTGCTGTACTCGCGCTGGGGCAGCTTCAGGAAGAAGACGGCGGAGGCGATCGCGATGAGTCCGAGGGGGAGGTTCATCCAGAACGCCCAGCGCCAGCCGGGACCGTCGGTGAAGTAGCCGCCGAGCAACGGGCCCGCGACGCTTGAGACGGCGAAGACGGCGCCCATGATGCCGGAGTACTTGCCACGCTGGCGGGCGGGAACGACGTCGGCGATGATGGCGAGCGCGAGGATCATCAGCCCGCCGCCACCGAGGCCCTGAACGGCGCGGCCGGCGATGAGGGTGCCCATGGAGTCGGCGAGTCCGCCCATGACGCTGCCCACCAGGAAGATCGAGATCGCCCCGACGAACAGCCACTTGCGGCCGACGAGGTCACCGAGCTTGCCGTACACGGGCATCACGATGGTCGAGGCGAGGATGTATGCGGTGGTGACCCAGAGCATGTGTTCGACGCCGTTGAGCTCGCCGACGATGGTCGGCAGCGCGGTGCTGAAAATGGTCTGGTCGAGCGACGACAGGAGCATCGCCACCATCAGGCCGGCGAAGACGAGCAGCACGCTGCGGGTCGACGGAACACCTGCCTCTTCTGCTTGCTTGGGTCGGGTGAGGACGGTCGTCATGTGAGTTTCTCCAGTACGGTTCTGAGCGTCGCGATGGCGCGCTCGTAGGTTTCTCGGGGGGCAGCGGATGCCGGTGGCCCGGTGGTCGGATCCGGATCGCTCGCCCATTTCTTCATGGTGATTCGCACGGTGGCGAGGGAGACGCCGAGGATGATGCGGGCCTCGTCGAGGTGCTCGGCCTCGCTCTGTTCTGCGAAGCGTGCATCCTTCGCCAGCCAACCGGCGATGATCGCACTGAGGCGGTCTTCGAGCTCGGCGACGCGCACCATCTGGCGGGTCATCAGCTGCGGGTATTTGCGGATGACGTCGCGCTTGAGGTCGGACTTGATTCCGCCGCCTGTGGCTTCGAACAGCGCGGTGATCAGATCGAACAGGGCGAGGAAGACATCCTCGTCGCATCCGCGCACTCTGTCGAGCTCGGCCGACACGGCGACCTCGTCAATGCCCAGGACGGCATCTTCCTTGGTCGGGAAGTAGTTGAAGAACGTGCGGGTGGACACGCCGGCCCGGTCGCTGATCATTTCGATGGTCGCGGCGTCGAGCCCGCGTTCGAGCGCGAGCTCTGCCGCCGCGATGTGGATGACCTCGGAAGTCCGCGCACGCTTGCGCTCGCGGAGCCCGAGGCCGGAAGAATTGTTCATGAATGCATTATTGCACACTGCGCAACACTGCGCGGTTGCATTATTGCGTGCAACGCAAAAAGTCACAGGAGTCTCGCAGGGTGCCGCACGCGGCGGAGACTGCCCACTGCGCCGGCACGTGTTGGTTCTACGCTGGAGGCATGCCTGAACTACTCTCGGTCGTCGCAGTGATCGGCGGGATCGCTGCCGTACTCGCGAGTCTGATCGCGCTCGCCGCCCGTGCGCGGCGACGCGGTGCTACGGGTGCGGGTATTGCGGGAGCGATGGCCGCCTACGATGAGGCGTTCCACGGCACCGCGCACGACACCTACGTCGAGGTGCAGGCGCAGGCGGACCGTACGGTGCCGATTCCGGCGCCGGACGATCGCTGACCTGCGGGCGCGCAGCATCCTTAGCCCCGGGGCAGACCTCGTAGTCTGGACAGTGACGAGGTGCCGAGCGAGAGGACGGGTATGCCCAGGATCACTGCTCCGACCGTTGCCGAGCATCGCGTTCGCCAGCGTGCAGCCCTCCTCCACGCTGCGAGGGAGCTCCTGATCGCCGGGGGAGTCAGTGCCGTCACTCCTGCAGCCGTCGGTGCTGCGGCCGGATTGTCTCGTCCCAGCGTCTACGAGTACTTCTCCTCCGGTGCGGACGTCCTGGTCGCCGTGATCGAGGATGCCTTCCCGCGGGCCAATGCGGAACTCCAATCGGCTTTGGACTCGGTCACGTCTGCGTCGGAACGGCTCGACGTCTACGTCCGGGTGACGTTGCGGTTGGCGGCGGAGGGCGTGCATCGGCCGGTGGCGGCGCTCGCCGCAGCCCAGCTGCCTGCAGAATGCCTGGCGCGCCTATCCGCGTTGCACCGCGAACAGGCGGCACCCTTCATCGAGGCGCTGCGCGAGCTCGAGGTGCCTGAGCTCAACATCACGGCCCGTCTGCTCGGGGGCGTGCTCCAGGCGGCCATGGCCGCGATCGAATCGGGCGCCTCGCTGCCCGTGGTCACTGAGCGAACCCTGGTGTTCGTCCGGTCCGCGGTGGCGCCAGCTCTCTAGCCGCAGCAGGCTGCAGCTGAATCAGAGCTTCTGCGGGTAGATCGTCTCCCCGCGTTCGAGCATGGAGACGAACTTGGCGATGTTTGCAGCGCGGGTCGCGGGTCGCTTCACACCGCTGATGCGGAAGAGAATGGCAAAGCGGTTCTGCGATGAGAGCCTCGAGAACAGGTCCGCGGCCAATGGGCTGGCGTCGAGGGCGGACTTGAGGTCATCGGGGACCGGACTGTCCTTCTGGCGGTAGGCGGCTTCCCATCGTCCGTCGGCCTGGGCACGCTCGATTTCCGCGAACCCGGTCGGTCGCATCCGCCCGGCTTCGATCAGTTGTTCGACGAGGTCCCGGTTGCGCTGGGACCACATGCTCCGGGGTCTGCGCGGGGTGAAGGCGCGTAGAAAATAGTCATCGTCGTGGGTGCCGGCCTGCCCATCGATCCAGCCGAAGCACAGCGCCACCGTGAGTGCCTCGTCGTAGCCGATGCCCGGTGCGGAGGAGTTCTTCTTCACGAGCTGCAAGCGGATGCCGGCGTGATCGACGTTCTCCTCGAGCCAGGCTTCCCAGTCCCGCACGGTGGCGAACAACAGGATGGGCTTGCTCGAGTTTTCCGCCATGGCTCCCATCGTAGAGATCACCCGGATCCCGCTGAATAGGATCGAGGGGTGATCGGACACATTGATGAGGTCGTCATCGACTGCAGGGACCCCAAGGCGCTCGCGACGTTCTGGGCGAGCGTGCTCGGCGGCGAACCACGCGGGCGGGACGCAGCCTGGTGGTACATCCTGCCTCCTGGCTGGACGCAACTGTCGTTCCAGAAAGTACCCGAGGCCAAGACCGTGAAGAACCGGCTGCATCTGGACGTGCGTGTCGACGATATTGCGGCGGCGACGGACCAGGCCGAACAGCTCGGAGCGCGCCGGATCGGTGAGGAGCATCACGATATCGCCGGATCGTTCCAGGTGCTGCAGGACCCCGAGGGCAACGAGTGGTGCGTGGTCAGACCGGCCGCCGCGCATGACTGAGTGGGAGCTCGACGGGGACGGCCCACTGTGTCCCGTGTGTGGCATCGAGATGCTCGCCGACGGCGTGGACACGGCTGAGGGTCTCGAGTCGTGCCATCGGTGTCCGCGGTGCAAGCTCGTCGTTGTCATTTAGCCGGAACGACGGGCCAGTGCCGTCGCGAGCGAGAACGAAATCGGTTCGCGGGGGGCTGATACGTTGACGACATGAACGAATTTTCCGTCGGCGACGAGATCGCGGCATTCGTTGCCGAGCGCGACTGGGCGCAGTTCCACACGCCGGAGAACCTCGCGAAGAGCATCTCCATCGAGGCGGCCGAGTTGCTGGAGTGCTTTCAGTGGGATGCCGAGGCGAGCCCCGAGCGCGTACGGGAGGAATTGGCCGATGTGCTGACCTATTGCCTCCTTCTTGCCGAGCGGATCGGCGCTGATCCGAACCAGATCATTCTCGACAAGCTCGCACTGACGCGGGAGAAGTATCCGGTGGACAAGTCGCGGGGGCGAAGCACGAAGTATGACGCCCTGTGAGACTAGACGCCTAGCTCTTTAGAACGGGGTGGAGTCGTCGGGGTCTTCGGGTGTGGGATCCAGGTTCCAGACGTCCACGATCGGGACCGGTGGTTTCGGTGCGGGTTTGGGTTTCCGGGGTGGTCTCATATCGGCCGAGGGTTCGACGATGTAGCTGTACCCGGCGGGTGAGGTCCATTCGATGCGGCCGTCGCCGAGGTGCCTCGGCGTCCACCGGGTGTAGCTCTTCACCGCGTGGTGATACGGGCAGAGGTGGGCGAGGTTCATCGCGTCGGTCTCCCCGCCGTGCTGCCACTCGATGCTGTGGTCGAGGTCGGACCGTTTGGCGGAGCGGCGGCACCCGGGGAAGGTGCAGGTTTCATCCCGTACCTCGAGCCATTTCTTGAGCGCGGCGGGTGGTTTGTAGGTGTCGCGTCCCATGGAGAGCACGACGCCGGTTTCGGGGTGGGTGAGTAGCCGGGTGAAGCTCGGCGCCCCGGCGGCGAGACGCCTCGCGGTGTCGGGGTCGATCGGCCCGTACCCGGCCAGGTACCCGGGCTCCTCGCTCTTCCCCAGCGGGGTCAGTACCGGGACCGTGACGTTGACTTGCGCGGTCACCCCTTTGCCGAGTCCGTCCGGGGTGACCCCACCGATCAGGACATCGGTGAGCACATCGGCCGCGATCTGCGTCAGGGTGCGGACCTCGTCCGGGCCCTGCAGGGTCAGCGCGGTGTCGAGGGTGCGGTGGTACGCGGCCTGCACCTTCTCCGCGTCCCCGGTCAGATACAGGGAGGCCATGCCGTCGTCGAGGGCCTGGAACACCACGTGCCGGTCCTCGACGCTTTTCTGGTGCCTCGCGGTGATGGTTTCCGGGTGGGTGCGCTCCCGCACCCTTCGGGCCCGGTCGGCGAGCTTCGCCACGGTCAGCACTTCCGCGTCGGGCACGAGGACCTCCTCGAACACGGCGCGGGCCCGGGCGGCCGCTTCCGGGTCACCGTCGACGCGGATGCCCCAGGCCTGCTCCATGATGACCTGAGCGTGCCGGTAACTGATCGCCCCGGTCGCGAGGGCCTCCAGGGTTGCGGGGAGGTCTTCGGCGAGGGTGCGGCTGGCTTCAATCAGGGTCTCCGCCGTCCGGCGCGGCAACCGGAGCAGGGCGCCGACCTCGCACGTGAACTCCTCTTTCGTGGCTTCTTCCGGCGACCACGGCGGGCGCGGCCCGCCCGCCCGCACTGCGGCGTCCGCCCGGCCCCGGCCGACGTCGGCGAGCACCCGTTGGGCGGTGTAGATCGCGGCGGCCCGGCGAGCGGTGGCCTGATTGATTTCCCGGTCCGCGTCCCGGATCGCGTCATACACCTCGGACAGGGGCGGATCCACAAGGCTCAGATGCCGGGGGTTCAGGTACGGGTCGGGAGGGGTCCCGGGCTGGGGTTCCGCCGTGCTATCTACCGCGCCTTCCAGGTCAGATTCTGAGGTATTTTCAGCTGTCATGCCGGTCACTCTATGGAAGACCACCGACATTCCCGGGGCATCCGCCACCCCACAAATCACCTGTGGATAACCCGGTCAGAACCCCTTTGTTGAGGAATGGCCATTGTCGATACCGCAGCTATTCGCCATCGCCACTGGCCGAGTTCGCTGAAGCTGTCAGTGCATTTCGTATGGGCGAACGATGCTTTCCGCCAGGGCGTCCCACTCGGCCACTAGATCGATCGCCGGGTTGCGGAGCCAGCGGAGTTGGAGCCCGTCCATCGCGGCGAAGACCTGCCGCGCAATCCGGGCCGGGTTGGCAGTGCCGGCCGCGGCTGCTGCGAAGAGTGCGGTCGCCCACACCTCGCGGGCGGAAAAGTACGCATACGCGGGATGCTGCGGGTCGAGCGATTCGGCGTTCAATACCGAGTAGAGGCGCACGATTTCGGGCTGCTGTGCATTGCGCGCGACCAGTGCCCTGCAGAAGTCTCGCAGGGAGACCGACAGAGTGCCGTCAGCCTTCAGCTCCGATTCGGCGATTCCGAGCATCTGTGACAGCAACGCGATGTCGACTTCGTCCCGGTGTTCGAGGACGGCGACGAGCAGGCCCTCTTTCGTCCCGACGTGGTGAAGAACTCCTGCGTCGCTGATTCCGCAGGCATCAGCGACGTCCTGGATGGAGATGCCCCAGAACCCACGTTCTGCGATGAGAGTGGTCGCCTCGGTGATGATCTGTTTCAGGCGCTCCGGGGCGGGACGCCGGTCCCGAACGCGCTGCGGGCGATCACTCGCTGTCGATGTCATGTCTACCTCAGCTCTCAACCGTGACGAGATCATTCTCCCAGAAGCGGCTGCACGCTCCGAGAACAGGTATACGCTACTTAGTACTTACTAAGTAGTGAGCTCAATGATGAGTTGGAGGAAGACCCTTATGACGATCTCCGGTGATTTCGCGGCACGAACAGAAAACCCGTCGGGCGAAACGACGTTCACGAACGCCGTAGGGGCGGTGCGCTCGGGCAGTGATCCCGACCAATTCGCCGCCGAGCTCTACGATCAGCTGTCACCCGCGGAACGCTTGGGCCTGTTGGATGGCGACCAGCAGTTCTGGCCGGGGCTTGCCGAGATGATGCAGGTGGGCTACAACTTCACCCCGTACGTGATGGGCTCCGTTCCCCGTCTGGGGATTCCCGGCGTGCGATTCGTCGACGGTCCGCGCGGAGCCGTGGTCGGTGCCTCGACTGCTTTCCCCGTATCAATGGCCCGCGGCGCAACGTGGGACGTCGAGTTGGAGGAACGCGTCGGCCTCGCCATCGGGGAAGAGCTTCGAGCGCAGGGTGGCAACTTCTTCGGCGGCGTGTGCATCAACCTTCCGCGTCACCCCGCCTGGGGGCGCGTTCAAGAGACCTATTCTGACCAGCCACCGCTGCTCGGCGAAATGGGAGCGGCCCTCACCCGGGGAATCCAGAGGCACGCGATGGCGTGTGTCAAGCACTTCGCACTCAACTCGATGGAACAGGCTCGCTTCTCGGTGGATGTCTCGGTCGACGAGGCGACGCTGCACGAGAACTACCTTCCCCACTTCAAGAGAGTCCTCGACGAGGGAGCGTTCTCGGTGATGAGTTCGTACAACTCCGTCAACGGGACATGGGCCGGGCAGAATCCGCAGCTTCTCACCGAGATTCTCCGCGACGAGTGGGGATTCACGGGCACCGTGATGAGCGACTTCGTCTGGGGCCTTCGCGACCCCGCTGCATCCCTCGAGGCCGGGCTCGACATTGAGGCGCCGTTCGCACAGCAGCGCGCAGCGCAGCTGGTCGGCGCAATCGCAAGCGGCACGACTTCCTGGGACGCCGTGCGCCGGTCGGGACTCAGGATCCTTGCCACGCAGTTGCGGTTCTATGCCCAGCGCGAAGTGGTCAAGCCCGCGCTGGACACCGTTGCATCCGCTGCCCACATTGCTCTTGCCCGGGAGGTTGCCGCACGTTCCATGGTTCTCCTCCGAAACGAACCCGTCGACGGCACCCCTGTGCTGCCGATCGATCCGGAGACGCTGCGCTCGCTGACCGTCGTCGGACGCTTGTCCGATGTGGCGAACACCGGGGACAACGGATCGTCGGACGTGCGCGCCCCGTACGTCGTCACCGCACTCGCCGGCCTCAGGGCTGCACTCCCGGGGGTCGATGTGCGCCACAGCGCTGCCGGAACCGCCGAAGCCGCCGCCCTTGCTGCCGACAGTGACGCCGCCATCGTCGTAGTCGGCTACACGGCCGCCGACGAAGGTGAATTCGTGGACGGATCGGTGTTCTCGCGACCCGAACTCCTGGCTCTGTATCCGGAGCCTGTCACGGTCGAGGATCGTGCCAATCGCGAGGCGCTTTACGCGTCGGCGGGTGGGGGAGTGAGCGTGGTGGGCTCAGGCTCGGCCGGTGGAGACCGGCGCGACCTTCGGCTCAAGCGAGCGGATGTCGAGCTCATCACGGCAGTCAGCGCGGCGAATCCGAGAACAGTGGTCGTGGTCGTGGCAGCCGGCGCCGTGGTCATGTCCGAATGGAATGAGGACGTGGCCGGCCTCGTCATGATGTGGTATTCGGGCATGGAAGGCGGGAACGGGCTCGCCGATGTGCTGCTGGGCCGGGCGAACCCGTCCGGTCGCCTGCCGTATGCCATTCCGGCGTCGGAACTGGACACCGCCGCTCTCGATATCGACGCCACCGAAATCACGTATGACCGCTGGTTCGGTCAGCGTTTGCTCGACCGTGATGCCAAGAAGCCGAGCTACCCCCTCGGATTCGGGCTGTCGTACTCCACGTTCTCAATCGATCGCGTTGAGGTAGAGGCGGCGGATGCGGATGCCGCCCTTCTCCGTATCGCCGTCGCGAACACGGGTGCCATCGATGGACGGCACGTCGTGCAGGTGTATGGGACGCTCACCGAGGGCGATCGCCGCGGCCAGCGGGAGCTGCTCGGATTCACCGTGGCGGACGCCGCTGCAGGCGAGGCCGTGAGCTTCGACGTCTCCGTTTCCTTGGAGCCGCTCAAGCGGTGGAGCACTACGACCAAGTCCTTCGGCGCCCTGACCGGTTCCGTCATCATCGAAGCCGCATCATACTCTGGCGATCCCCTGGCCGTTTCGGACCAGATCCGCTTCTAGCAGCACCTCCCCGTTCTCGCACCACTGCCCCGGCGCTCCTGGGCGCCACAACACCTGAACTATCGAAACACCACTGAACTCCAATGAAGGAGAGTCATGACTACAACAGGCACGTCCCCCAGTCCCACAATCACCACGCCGGTGCGGCCGCCCACTAACTCGGAGCAGGTCAGGACCCCCATCCGACTCGGAGTGGCGCTTGCGCTCGGCGCGGTGCTCTGGCTCGGACCGTACCTCGGGGTCGTGGGGGTCCTCCTGCCGGCGCGGGTTGCGATCATTGCTCCCGACGACAAGGCCGGCGTCATCGCGCTGTTGGCGATCATTGCGATGATCGTTGCCACCGTCGCGAACATCGTGATCGGCGCGTTCTCCGATCTCACGCGCTCGCGGTGGGGACGGCGAACACCGTACTTGATCGCCGGTTCCGTCGGAACGGCAGTCATGCTCATCGCGATCGCACAGGCGACGACCGTCGCGGCAATCATCGTCATGTGGTCGCTCTATCAAGTCTTCTTGAACGCGATCGTCGCACCTCTCCTGGCCGTGATCGCCGACCGGATCGCTCCACGACACCGTGGGACGATCTCGTCTATCTATGCCTTCGGTTATTCAGCGGGACTGTACGGCGGCCAGATCGTGGGCGCCCAGTTCCTGGGCAACATCAACACGGGCTTCTACGTTTTTGCGGCACTCACCTTGCTGTCCGGGCCGGTGGCGGCACTCATCATGCGTGAAACATCCAGTCGGAGCATGCCCGCGATGCGGCTGAACCGGCGGACGTTGCTCGATAATTTCTCGTTCCCTCGCCGGAACAGCCGAGACTACTACCTCGCACTGTTCGGAAAGTTCCTGATCATGGGAGGTACCTTCGCCGTCTCCGGGTATCAGCTGTACATCTTCACCGACTACCTCCGGCTGGACGATGCCTCGACCGCGCACTACGTGACGCTCATCTCGACGATCCTCATGGTGACGGCCCTGGCTATGGCTGCGATCGCTGGTCCGATCTCGGACAAGCTCGGCACCAGGAAGATGCCGGTCATCTTCGCGGCAGTGCTGATTGCCGTCGGCGTCTTCTTCCCGTTCATCTCGCCGTCTCCCTGGGCGATGATCGTCTATGCCGTGATCGCCGGAATCGGGATGGGCGCCTTCAATGCGGTCGACCAGGCCCTGAACGTGGAAGTGCTGCCCGACCAGAAGACCGCCGCGAAGGACCTCGGAATCCTCAACCTGGCGAACACAGGCGGACAGATCGTGGGACCGGTGGTGGCGGCGGCCATTTCCGCATTCGGCTATCAGGCAATCTTCCCGGCGGCGGCGGTCCTGGCCATCGTTGGTGCGGTTCTCGTCTTCGCGATCCGCAAGGTGCGCTGAGGGCGTCGCCGACGGCGAGTTCAGCAGATTCCAACGACATGAAAGCACAGCAACCCGGACTGTTCCCGTAGCGTGGGGCCATGGTGAACACGCGTCCCGACAAGCATGATCCACTGTCCTTGAAAGACTCGACACTGGCCGTGCATGCGGGCAATACGGTCGATGCGGGGTCGGGTGCGATCCGCACCCCGATCGTGATGGCGAACTCCTATGCATTGCCGGAGGACCCGTCGTCGGTGAGCTGGTCGGGCACGGACGTGCCGCTCTACACCCGGAACTCGGGAGTCAACCAACTGGGACTGCAGGCGAAGCTCGCTGCCCTGGACGGTGGCGAGGACGCCGTCGTGCTGGCGTCGGGTGTTGCGGCGCTTCACGCGGTGTTCTTCACGTATCTGCGCTCCGGGGATCACGTCGTGGTCGCCGATGTCAGCTACGAGGCGACGTGGCGGTTGTTCACGGAGCTGCTTCCCGACAAGTACGGAATCGAGGCTACGTTCGTCGATATCAGCGATCTGGCCGCGGTCGCTGCGGCGATTCGACCGAATACGCGACTCGTGCACACGGAGGCGATCGCCAATCCGACGACCCGGGTTGCCGACATCGAGGCGCTGGCGGCGATCGCCCATCGGGCGGGCGCGCTGCTCGTTGTGGACTCCACCTTCACTCCGCCTCCGTTCTATCGACCTCTCGCGGACGGCGCCGACCTGGTCGTCCATTCCCTGACGAAGTACATCAATGGGCACGGCGACGCGATGGGCGGCGCGGTGATCGGCTCCCGCGAGCTGATCCAGCGCATCAAATCGGATGCGATGGTCGACGTGGGCGGAGTGATCTCGCCGTTCAACGCGTGGTTGATCACTCGCGGGTCGGTGACGCTGCCGCTTCGTCTCCGGCAGCATTTCGAGTCGGCCCAGTTGGTCGCCGAGTTCCTCGACTCCGACCCGCGGATCGCGTTCGTCGCTTTCCCCGGGCTCGCGAGCCACCCGCAGCATGAGCTCGCCGCGCGACAGTTCGGCGGTCGGGGCTATGGCGCGATGCTCGCGTTCGCCGTCGCGGGCGATCCGGAAACCCAGAACCGCTTCGTCTCCCAGCTCCGGGTGATCACCTCCGCCGTTTCGCTCGGTCATGACGAATCACTGATCGTTCATGTCGGCACGAGCGGACCGCGGGTCGCTGCGTACCCGGCGCCGTTCCGCGAGTTCGGGCATCTTCGATTCTCGGTCGGGCTCGAGGATCCTCTCGACCTGATCGCCGACCTGCGCGCGGCTCTCGACGCCACGTTCGCGTAGGCGTCACAGCCACGGCCACAGCCACGGTCGCAGCCGCAGCGAACGTCAGGCCCGGTTGCGCAACCGCGCGCGGCGGGCCTGACCATCCTCCTGCAACTCCGCAATGGAACGCTGGGCCTTCAGGAAGTCCGTGAACGACTTGAAGCCGATCTTCTTCTCATCGAACCCGGGGTCGAGGCGCTTCATCTGCTGCTTGAGAGCGGATGCTGCCATCCAGCCGTCGACGTCGTCATTCGCCCGCCCGCGCAGGGCGCGCATGAGGAGTTTGCGGGCCTCCTTCGCGAGGTCCGGCGCCGGCGGCTCGACGGCCACTGTCGGAGTGGAGTGCGGAATGTCCTCGACGAGGTCCTCCCCGAGGTCCTCCCCGAGGTCTTCAACGAGGTCGTGGTAGTACGAGAACTCGTCGCAGGCGTTCTTGAACGCCGCACTGGTCGAACCCTGCACACCGATCCCGATGACCGTGCGGCCCAGGCGCCGTGCGCTCTGGGCGAGCGGGATGTAGTCGGAGTCACCGGCGACGATCACAACGTGCGAGATGTCCTGCAGCCGGAAGAGGTCTTCAACAACATCGATCGCGAGGCGGATGTCCGCACCGTTCTTGGTTCCGGAGGTGTTGAAAAGCTGCACGAGGTCGACCGCGCGGTCGACGAGCTGCTTCTGGTACCGGGTGTTCGCGGGCGTGGCCCAGTCCGCATAGGCCCGGCTGATTGCGACGGCTCCGAAAGACGAAGCGAAGTCGAGGACGGCGCCGATGTTGACCGTGGCTTCCTGGAGCCGATCCGCGGTCTTGCCGGTGGCGGTGCGGGCCTTCTCTTTGATGAAGGCTCCACGACCATGCACATTGTCGTATTGGGAAATGATGATGTTGTCGAAATCGATGTAGACGGCGACACGTGTCTCGGACAGTTCAGCCATGCTTCAACGCTACCGCGCGGCGTCTTCACCGGTGAGGGCATCCCGGCAGGCGACGAGCTGAGCGAGAAGTCCAGCATGCTCCGCGGGGGGCAGGGGGGACAACATCCGTTTCTCGACACGGGCGACCGCCGCACTCGCGCCCCCCAGCGCCGCGTGGCCGGCCGGGGTGAGGCGCGTCGGCCGCGCCCGGCCGTGTTCGGCGACATCGGCGCGCGCGACCAGGCCGCGCTCCTGAAGACCGCGCAGTACCTCGTTCATCGATTGGCGCGTGACGAACGCCCCGCGGGCCAGATCGGCGTTCGATTGCTCCGGCTCGTGGCCGAGTAACTCAAGCACCGAATACTGCGACACAGTCAGGCCCTGCGGGCGCAGAACCGCGTCCATCGAGGCGTGCAGGGCCGTCGCTGCCTGCTTGAGCAGATAACCCACCGACTCGGCCAGATCGCCGACCTTCTCCTCTTGACTCATGTCAGCATCCTGACACACAATAGACATGTAAGGATCCTGACACGCGGGATTCGACGAGGAGAAGAAACCATGACTGTCACTGGACCCGATTTTCTAGCCCTGCAGGTGAGCGACCTCGAGCGGTCGGCGAACTTCTACGAGACGCTGCTCGGGCTGCGGCGTGCGCCCGTGAGCCCGCCCCACGCTGTTGTCTTCGCCACCGAGCCGATCGCCTTCGCCGTTCGGGAACCGATGCCGGGGTTCGACCTCGATGCCGTGCGCCCGTGGGCCGGTGCGGGAGTTGCGCTCTGGTTGCACGCCGATGACTCCCAGGCTGTGCACGACGTCCTGGTCGAAGCGGGAGTCCGGATCGTCAGCGCCCCTGCCCCCGGCCCGTTCGGTCTCACCTTCTCATTCAGCGACCCGGATGGCTACGTCGTCACCATCCACGACGAGGTTTGATGAGGAAGACGCCGACCGGGCTCGCCAGCCCGCTGCGACTGTATTGATCAGTACCCATCCGGAGTCGTCAGGCGGCGAAGGCGCCTCCGGGTCCGAAGGCGAGCCGGGCGAAGCGCTCGCCGATGCGGTGGTGCGTCGCGGCATCCGGGTGGAGGTGGTCGGGCAACGGATGCTCGGCGAAGTCTGCGGCGCCGTAGAGGTCGAGGCCGTCGAGGTAGTGCAGGTTCGGATCTGTGGCCGCCCGCTGCTGCGCGACACGCGCGAGCTCCGCCCGGATCACCGTGAGCGTCAGCTTTCCGGCGGACGCTTCGGCCGGGTCCCCGGTGGCCACGAACTGCAGGCGACCGGAGGCGAGGGCGGCGAGGTCGAAGGCGCCGGGCCCGGGTGTGTCCTCGTGGATGGGGCAGAGGAGGGGCGAGACCAGCAGCAGCGGTGTTGTGGGGTGACCGTCGCGGATGGTGTCGAGGAAGCCGTTCACGGCTGGGGCGAAGGCGCGCAGGCGCATCAGGTCGAGATTGACCAGATTGATGCCGATCTTGACGCTGATCAGGTCGGCGGGGGTGTCGCGCATGGTGCGGGCGATGAAGGGGTCGAGCAGCGCGCTGCCGCCGAAGCCGAGGTTCACCAGATCGACATGGCCACTCGAAGCGGCAAGCGCCGGCCAGGTCTCGGTGGGATTGGCGGCGTTGGAGCCGTGGCTGATCGAGCTGCCGTGGTGCAGCCAGACCCGGTTGCCTGTCGCAGGCGCGGGTTCGATGGGCCCGTTGGAGCGGAGGGCGACGAGCTCGGTTCGTTCGTTGTGCGGGAGCCAGATCTCGATGTTCTTCAGGTGATCCGGCAGGCCGGTGAAGCGGAGGGTGCTGACGGGGCCGAGGTGGTTCGTGGTGGCGCCTGTGGCCATGTCCACGGTGACGGTGATGCCGGTCGTCGCGATGGCCTGACCGGCGAGCTTCCCGTCCGCGAGGAGTTGGTACACGCCGATCGGGCGCGGCGGGGCGCCGAGGTAGACCAGCTTGGTGGGCAGTACGTCGAGTTCGAGGTCGGTTGCTCGGGTGCTGAAGGCCAGCCGGACCCCGGAGGGCTGGGCTTCCATGGCGGCCAGCTGCGGGTCGGCGTATGCGCGAGCCCACGCGGGCAGGCGGTGCGGGAGCACGCCGTGGACGGTCTGTTCCAGATCGAGCGCGCCGCGGAGGAGGCCGGGGGTGATGGGCGTGGTGATCCAGTCGTGCTGGGAGGACATCTGTGAACTTTCTGATCGGGGATTTGCGAGGTGGGAGTCGTGGTGCGGGTGCCGGACGCGTGGCGTTCTGGCGTTATTCGGGCGCCGGCCAGGCGCGTAACAGGGCGTCGAGGGCGTCCAGGGTGCGAGTCCAGGACTCCTGGGAGTCGGGGGAACTGTTGCTGAAACCGCCCTCCAGCTCGAGGGTCGCAAAGCCATGGAAGACGCTGCCGAGCAGTCGGACGGCATGCGTCTGGTCCGGTTCCGTCAGGTCGTATCCGCGCAGGATTGCGCGGGTCATCGCGGAGTGGCGGACGCCGGCGCTGGCGATCGCGGTCTCCCGGTCGAGCCGGAAGTGCATGGCGGCGTAACGACCGGGATGTTCGCGGGCGTAGTCGCGGTAGACGTTGCCGAGCGCGACCAGGGCATCTTTGCCTGCCCGGCCGGCCACGGCATCCGCTGCCCGGTCAGCGAGTTCCTGCAGCGCGAGCAGGGCGATCCTGGTCTTGAGATCGTGCGAGTTGGTGACGTGGGAGTACAGGCTCGCGACCTTGACGTCGAAATGCCTGGCCAGTGCCGAGAGCGTGACCTGGTCGAATCCGACCTCGTCGGCGAGTTCAGCGCCCGCCTGGGTCAGGCGTTCCGCGGTCAGTCCTGCGCGTGCCATGAGAAGCTTTCCATTTTGCTAATGCTACATCGGTTTTGCCTAATGCATTTAGGTAGATTCGCGACGGGCGCCGCTGGGATAATTTCCCCATGAGCGACACGCGCAGAATCCGGTCGGCGGGCGGGGCGACAGCCGGTCGAGCCGACATGGCCTTCTTCTGGGCTGGCCGCTTCGTGGCGACGCTCGGCGTGATCGTCACGGCCTGGGCGGCACTGTCGACCGGGTCGATGCTTGTGCACGGACATCCGGCCTACCTGGTCCTCCTCGTCCTCACGTTTGCCGTCAGCCTGACGGTTGCGCTGCGCTCCTGGCTCACGCGTACGGTCCGGCATCGCGGGCGCACGGGTATCCGGGGTGTCCTCGTTGCGCTGTCGCTCGGAGTGATCGCGCTGGCCTGGTGGCTCGTGCCGTCATCGGCCGTTGAGCCGGCCCTGTCCGCCATGGACTCCGACACGAGCGTGACCGTGACCGAGACGGCCGACCAGATCGTGCTGCAGCCCACGGGGGCCGTGAGCGAGGTCGGGGTGTTCTTCCAGCCCGGCGCGCGAGTCGACGCTCGCGCATACGCGGCCGTGCTGCGCCCGCTCGCCGCGGCCGGGCACGTGGTCGTCATCCCCAAGCAGCCGTTCGGGATTGCGTTCCTCTCGACGGGAGCATTCGGGTCGGCGCGCGCCGCGCATCCGCCGGTCGAACGTTGGGTGGTCGGCGGCCACTCTCTCGGCGGGACGGTCGCGGCGATGGATGCCCAGTCTTTCGCCGGTGCGTCGACAGACCCGGTTGTCGGGTTGTTGTTCTTCGCCTCATATCCCGCGAACGACCTGAGCGGGCTGGGCGCCGGCGTGCTGTCGATCTCCGGTACGAACGACGGTCTGGCGACTCCGGACAAGATCAGCGCGTCGAAAGCGTCGCTGCCTGCGGATGCGCGATACCTCGTGATCGAGGGCGGCGTGCACGCTTTCTTCGGCGACTACGGCCCACAGTCCGGGGACGGAGAGCCGTCCATCTCCCAGGATGCCGCGCGCGCCGAAATTTCGGCGGCGAGCGTCGACTTCGTGAACGCCTTCGACCACTAGGACGACGATGGCCCGCCCGCACGCTTCTCGATGTTCGAGACGCGTGCGGGCGGGCCGGTGCGGAGCTGGCAGTGACCGTGCCGGTCAACCCACTGTGCCTGCTAACCCACGGTGTCTGCGGGCTCGTGGGTCTTCTTCGGCGCGCTGTCCTCGTTCTCGAGCAGAGCGGGCGGCAGCGCCTCCCCACGTCGTTCGTCGCTGTAGACCATGAGGGTCGAGCCGACGAGCGCCAGGACAATCGCGATCGTTCCGAAAATGGTCGGCAGCGTCTGGTAGACGACGAGCGACACCACGATCGTGAGAACGGGGGCGAGGGCGTTCGTCGTGGGCGCCACGATGGATGCCTTGCCTCGGCTCAGTGCCATGACGAGGAACAACGCGCCGACCGCATTGAGGAGCTGGGTGGCGGCGGTCAATGCGGGCGCCTGCCAGGGGACGTCGAGCGGGAGGCCGCCCATCGCCATGATCGCAAACGGAGTGAGGATCAGGCCGCTGATGGCCATCCAGGCGAAGGTCGTCGCGTCGTTCACTCCGATGGTCGCCGCCTTCCGCATGAAGAAGGCCTGCACGCCCCACGCAATGCAGACGAAGATGGCGATAACCAGCCAAGGACCGGATGTGGCGTCCCCTGAGCCGCCGGCGACGCTGAAGAGAACGATGGCGGCCAGTGCCGCGACCAAGCCGATGACGGCGACCTTGGGCAGGCGCTCGCGGAGGAACGCCACGGCCATGAGAACGGTGATGGCCGGCGAAATGGAGATGATCGGGAAGATCAGGTATGCGGGACCGGACGACAGGGCGTTGAACAGGAGCAGCTGGCCGCCGGCCCCGGTCAGGCCGATGAGGAGACCGTACATGGCGGCCTTCGGGCGGCGGTCGAACGTCTTGCCGCGGAGCGCGAAGACTGCCGGGATGATCATCACGACGGCCCAGATCACGTAGACCATTTCATCCGGGTACCCGTAGAGGGTGATGGGGAGGGACGAGAATGCGCCCCAGACTCCCCAGAACAGCACCAATAGTGCTGCGTAAAATATCCAACTCTGCGTTTTCTTCACAATGATCTCCTCGTTGACATCTGTTACTTGCTTGGACTTACTCAGGGGGACGTGCGTGGTGGTGCGTGGTGCGTAGTGCGTAGTGCGTGGTGCGGGTGAGGTCAGTGGGACCGGAGTTGCGCCAGCGCGGCTTCGGACAGCGGGGTGCCCGCCTTCTTCGCGGCGTAGAGCGCTGCGCCGACGGCGGGGCCGAACAGCGGAGTGCGTAACTCGTATTTCGGCGGCAGTGCCGAAAGCGCCTCTTCGAATCCGCTGCGGACGGCGGCGGCCGTGAACATGCCTCCCGAATAGGACACGGGGACCGTGTCGTCGTCGCCGAAACCGAGCTCCGTGCGCGTCGTGTCGACGATCCTGGCCAGCTCGGCGCAGGCATCCGTGAGGATCTGCGCGGCGATGAGGTCGCCCTGGGCGGCGGCTTCGACGACGGTTTTGGAGAGGTCGGCGATCGCCCCTCGCTGTCCCTTCCACTGATTCACGACGACGTCGATCAGGTCGAGATCGCTGTTCACGTCGGCACGGGCCTTGACGACGTCGTAGAGGGGGCCGCGGGGGAGCCGGCCGTCGCTCATCCGGGTGAAGGCGTTGAGACCGCGGATCGCGATCCAGTATGCGGAGCCTTCGTCGCCGAAGAGCTCGCTCCAGCCGCCGACCCGGTGGCCATGGCCTGCACGTTCTCCGTAGGTCATCGAGCCGGTTCCGCTGATCACGTTGATCCCGTCGACGGCACCGAGGGATCCGGCCCAGCCGCACACCATGTCGTTGTCGCACGTGTAGCGGTCGTGCCCGAGCACCGCGCGGGGCACGGCGTTCAGTCGTTCGATATCAGAGCTGACCTCGCCGTATCCCGGGAGCCCGAAGAAGGCCTGGTCAATGTCCTTCGTCTCGATTCCGGCCTGGGCGGTGATCGTGTCGATGCCCTGGGTGAGGATTCGGCCGACGAGCTCGATGCCCTCGCTGAAGTAATAGCAACTCGGTGTCTGTGTTTCCGCGACGATGTGTCCGGAGTCGTTGAGGAGGACGAAGGCGGTTTTTGAGCCGCCGCCGTCAACCCCGAGGAAGAATGACATGGCTCTCAGCTCGCGTTCGTGAGGGTGCCCGCGGACGCGGACAGCGGGTGGATGTGCACGCCCTTGACGACGCGGTTGACGGTTCCGCCCGGGAACGGGTTGTCGGGGGTGGCGCCGAGCGTGAGGGAGAACGAGAGCCCCAGAAGCTGCGCGATGACGATGTAGCCGACGGCCAGGAACGCGTCATCCAGGCCCGCGAGGTCCGAGAGGATCCACGAATGGCCGTCGGCTGCCGGCAGTGGCAGGGAGGAGATCGCGACGACGCGTTCGGGGCTGAGCGCTGTGCGCAGTTCGGCGATGATGTCGAGGTCATACTCGCGGGTATAGGGGTCGGAAGACACGTAGACCAGGGCGAGCGTGGTCTCATCGAGGACGGCCTTGGGGCCGTGGCGGAAGCCGAGGGACGAGTCGTAGTAGGTGACAATCGCACCGGCCGTCAGTTCGAGGACCTTGAGGGCTGATTCGCGGGCGAGGCCGGTCAGTGGCCCGCTGCCGATGTAGACGATGCGTTCGTAGCCGGCCTCTGCCAGTGCGCGGATCTCGGGCTGGCGGCAGTCGATGATCTGCGTTGCGGCCGTGGAAAGGGCGGCAACGGCGTCGTCGTTCGCGCCGCCGAGGATCAGGAGACTTGACAGGAGCATCGACGTGAAGCTCGACGTCATTGCGAAGCCTTCGTCGTTGGAGCGACGCGGCATCAGCACGACCTTCGAGTGTGCGCGTCCCTGATGGTCCGTGAAGAGGTTCCCGTCTTCGTTGCAGGTCAGAATCAGGTGGCTGACGTCGGTGAGCACCTGGTCGGCGAGGACCGTTGCGGCGCTGCTCTCCGGGCTGTTGCCCGAGCGGGCGAAGGAGACGAGCAGGGTGGGAACGTCTTCGGCGAAGCTCTCCCGGGGATTCGAGACGATGTCCGTCGTGGCCACGGCGTCAACGCGGCGGCCGAGGAGTCGCGACAGTGCCGGTGCCGCGATGTCGCCGACGAAGGCGGATGTCCCTGCTCCCGTGAGAACGATGCGCAAGTCGGATTGGGAGAGGAGGGGTGCGAGGAAGGCATCGATGTCGGTGCGCTGGGCGGCGATGTTCGCCGAGGCCTCGCGCCAGACATCCGGTTGCTGGGCGATCTCGCGGACGGTGGCTTCAGACCCGGGGCCTGCGGCGTGGCCGATGGTCGCCGATGCGGCTGGGGCGGATGTGGCGGTGGGGTTAGACAAGGAGTGCTCCCTGGATGGTGGTGGTTGTCGTGGAACCGTCGCGGACCGTCGGGAAACAGGCGAAGGCATATGGGCGCAGGGCGTCGCGGATCTTGTCCACGACGAGCTCGCGCGGTTCGGGAGCAAGGCTCCCGGCCCGTACCCTGGCGTATTGCTCGGGAAGGAACTGGCTGATCAGGGGAAGCGGAATCTGCAGGGCGGAGAGGTTGTCGTAGAGGCGGTTCTCGGCGGCTTCGATCTCCGGGTCCGGCCAGTAGTAGCGCAGCCGGTCGCTGTAGCTGAACCGGCGGGCAAGGCGCTGCTGCTGGGCCGTGCCCTCGTAGTAACCCGCCCAATAGTCCGGACGGGTGAGCATCCGCCGTTCGATGACCTCGACGAGTGCGGAGCGATCCGCGACCGGCACGAGCTCGTCTTCGATCTTCGCGAGGGCGAAGAGGGCTTCCCGCATCGCGAACGTCAGTCCGGGTCCGACCTTGAGGATCGCCCAGTGGTCTTCGACGAGTTCGGCGAGCCGGCCCGTCTCCTGGTAGTCGGTGGAGTGGGCCTCGAACACCAGTCCCGGCTCGTCGTTCAGGACGGTCCGCAGCTGCACGGTCCCTTCGCGGTGGTAGTCGATGACCTGCAGGTGGTCGAATTCCACGGCGGGCTGCACGACGAGCGCGATGATGCGTGGCCAGATGTCGGTGAGGCCGACCTTCTCGAATGCGGCGCGGTGTCGGTCGAGGGTCGCTCGTGCCGCCACGGCGGATGTCGCAGTCAGGGTGCCGAGGGTCTCGTGCGCGCCTCCCGGTACCGGGACCTCTGTGCCGATCACGTACAGGATGTCGCTGGGGAGACCGGCGCGCGTGGCTGTATCCTCCGCAACCCGCAACAGCCGTGCTGAGCGATCGGCCGCGAGGTCGTCGCCGACCGGCACGGGATCCCCGGCGCAGGACATGCTGCAGTCCAGGTGGATCTTGGTATAGCCGGCTTCAACGTATGCCGTGACGAGGGCGTCGGCATTCGCCATGGCCTCGTCAGCGCTGAGGTTCTGCCATCGGTTGGGACCGAGGTGGTCGCCACCGAGGACAAGCCGGTCCCTGGCGAAGCCGACCCTGTCGGCGATCGAGTAGACCAGATCACGGAAGTCGGCCGGACGCATGCCGGTGTACCCGCCGAACTGGTCGACCTGGTTGGATGTGGCCTCGATGAGAACGTAGGTTCCGTCGGCATCCGCCTGGCGGATGGCAGCCTCGAGCACGGTCGGGTGCGCCGAGCATACTGAATAGATTCCGACGGTTTCACCCGCCTTATGCCGACGTACCGTGTTCCAGAGTTGATTAACCATTGTGCTCCTTTGCAGTCCCACGGGCGTCCCGTTGTTCGGGGCGGGGTGGTTCGATCGATGGGTCTCGGGGGTGGATGGGTCAGCGGGTACCCAGCCCGGTGAGGAGGGCTGAATCCGAGGTGGTGGGGTTGTGCGCCGCTGCCGCGTCGAGCACGGTGCACAGGTGCGTGACGGTGCGGGAGATGGACTCGCACCCGTCGCGAATGTACGTGCGCGGATCGGTGACATCCGGGTTGGTGGCAAGGAACCGCCGGACGCCGCCCGTGAATGCGATGTTCAGTGCCGTTCCGACGTTGATCTTGCGCATCCCGGCGGCGATGGCCGCGACGAGCGTCGTGTCGCTGACGCCGGAGGAGCCGTGGAGGACGAGGGGGACGGGCACGATTCCGGCGAGTTGGGCGATGAGCGCGAGGTCGAGCTCGGCAACCTGTGACGTCATCGCGTGTGAACTGCCGACCGCAACGGCGAGCCCGTCAACGGTGGTCTGCGCGACGAAGTCACGCGCCTCATCGGGCTGGGTGCGTGCGAGCGGAGAGTGTGCGCCGTCTTTGCCGCCGATTTCGCCCAGCTCAGCCTCGACCCAGAGGCCGCGGGCGTGGGCGCGCCGAGCCAGTTCGCGGGTCTGGCGAACGTTCTGGTCGTGGGGGAGATGAGCGGCATCGACCATGATCGAGCTCACGCCGAGATCGTTCGCCAGATCGATGGCGTGTTCGGTGAGCGCAAGGTCCTGGAAATGGTCGAGATGAATGGAGATGGGCGCGGAGGACTCGGCGGCGATCTTCGCGCAGGCCGCGATGATCGGCGAGATCCTGCCGTTGTGGAACCGGATCGCGTTCTCGCTCACCTGGAGAATCGCGCCGGTATTGGCGCGCTCCACTCCGATCGCGATGGCTTCGGCGTGCTCGAGGGTGATCACGTTGAAGGCGAGAACGGCACGGTTGCCTGCGCCGAAGTGGTCGATGAGATCGCGAGTTGTGGCGAGCAAGATGACGAGCTCCTCCCGGCAGTGATGGAGTGCGATTCGGGCGATGTCGGCTCGACACCATCCGTGCACTGGACCAACACGATTGCCATGGCTTGATCCTGCGCCAGAATGCGCGTATCGCGCAATATTCCTGCTAAAGTGGACAGAAATACTGCGCGTTTCAACTCGGTTAGGCGTCCCATGATCCAGAACGGCTCGTATCCATCCACCCCTCGTGCGGTCTCCGGCAAGCGCTCCGAGCGGATGCGCTTGGTGCTGTCGCTCCTTCACGAACAGACGAGCATGTCGCAGTCCGCGCTCGCGGAGGCGCTCGGTATTTCGGCGGCGACCCTGCGGCGCGATCTGGCGGACCTGGACGAACAGGGGCTGCTCGTGCGGACGCATGGCGGGGCCCGTGCCCTGGATGCCCGCAGCGAAATTCCCGTTCGGCTCCGGAATACCCAGTTCCGTGAGGCCAAGCAGCTGATCGCGCGTCGTGCGGTGGAAATGATCCCCGCTGGACCGTATGCGATAGCCCTGAGTGGGGGGACCACGACGGCCGAGGTCGCCAGGGCGCTCAGTAATCGGTCAGGACTGACCATTGTGACGAATTCGCTCACTATTGCGCTGGAGTGCGCGGCACGCCCGAAGCTCAAGGTGATCATGACGGGAGGCGTTGTTCGGCAGAGCTCCTTCGAGGCGGTCGGCTCGCTGTCCGAGAACACGTTCAAAGCGATCAACGTGGGCACTGCCGTTCTGGGCACCGACGGCATCAGCGTGTCAGGGGGTGTGACGACCCACGATGAAACCGAAGCGCGCACCAATCACGCCATGGTTGCCAACGCCCAGCGTGTGATCGTCGTTGCCGACGGTTCGAAAGTCGGACAGGTCACCCTCGCGAAGATGGCCGACCTGAGCGAGATCGACGATTTCGTCACAGATTCCGATGCGGACCCCGCCGCGCTTCAGTTGATCGCAGACGCCGGGGTAACCGTACACATCGTCGACCTCAGCGCTGTGCGTCGGTAGGGCACGGTCCGATCCTCAGAACCTGCGCTTTCAACAGAGGCCGCGGCTGACGCGCAGGCGGGAGGCCGGTGCGCGCAGGGCGATTCGGTAGTGATCACGTTTGAATTCTAGATAATAAAAATGTTAATTAACTGAGCAAATCTCGCATTCGTGTTCGATTCGGGGTAGAATCGGGGTATGGCAGGAGCTTCCGATCCCCAGTCACACACCCCGCAGACACCCGGTTCAGGGGTCGCGGGAGATCAGCGCGTCCAGGGCGTCGAGTTGGCCCATCCGGTCGGGGTCGTTGAGGGTTTCGAGGGCGCTGAGGGGTTGGCCGGGTCGGTGCCATCGGTGCATGCGGATGCTGTCGCCCGGCTCGTGGAGGCGCAGGCGGTTCTCGCAGATGCCCTGGCCGCGATCCCGGTCGGGCTGCTCAGCGACACAGAAGCGGTGACGGCGCTGAGCGCCGTGGAGGCGATCGGTCGGACGGTTGACGCGGCCCGGGTGAGCACGGCGACGGATGTGGACCGGAGGGCCCGGGTGCTCGGCCGGGAGGGTCTGGCGTGGAAAATGGGCTGCACGGGCCCGTGGGATGTACTCACCCGGGTGACGCGGGTGTCGGCCCGGGAAGTGAAGCGGCGCACGAAGCTCGGCGACGCGGTGTTGCCGCGGCCGTGTGGCGGCAGTGCCTGGTTGCCGCCCTTGTTCCCGACGGTTGGGGCGGCGCTGACGGCGGGGGAGATCGGGGTGGAGACGGCGGAGTTGATCGTGGCGGGGTTGCAGGTGATCAGTCACCGGGTGGCCCCGGATGACTTACTCACGGCGGAGCGGGCCCTGGTCGCCTCGGCGGCGGGCATGATCACCCCGGAGACGGAGAACCTGGCGGGGGCGGGTGTCCCGGTGACGACGGACCTGATCCGGGGCATGGTCGCGCAGTGGCAGGCGGCCCTGGACCCCGACGGGATACTGCCCCAGGAGGACATTTTCGAGGCGAAATCCAACATCGGCTTCGGACAACTCAAGAACGGGTTGTATCCAGTGAAGGGTGGGGTGACGCCGGAACTGTTCGGGATCATGAACACGATGTTCGACGCCTTCCTGAGCTTCCATGCGAGGCCCGCGTTCCCCACCGCCGAGGAGCAGGCCTTGATGGATTCGGGGCAGATGATTCCCGGCGCCGAATCAGCGGGAACCGACGCCGACACGGGCCCGGATCTGGACGTGATCGAAGCAGAGCTCCGGGAGCGGCGCGCGGACACCCGCACGAGTGGGGAGAAACGCGCGGACATCCTCCGGGCCCTGTTCGAACACGCCGCCCGCGACGAGGACACGCCCAGCATGGGCGGATCCGCCCCGACGGTGATGGTGCACGTGAACGCGGCCGACCTCACCTCCGGGATCGGCGTCGGCTGGATCGACGGGGTTGAGGCCCCGGTATCGCTGAAGACGGTGCACCAGCGCATCTGTGACGGCGGCTTCCAAGGGGTCCTCTTCGGGGAAAACAACCAGGTCCTCAAGCTCGGTCCGGAACGACGGTACTTCAACCGGGCGCAACGCCGGGCGATCACCGCCCGGGACGGCGGCTGCATCATCCCCGGGTGCAAGGCGCCGGCGCACTGGGCCGAAGTGCACCATGTGAAGCCCTGGGCGCAGGACGGACCGACCAACGTCGACAACGGTGTCCTACTGTGCTGGTTCCATCACCACAGCATCGACACCTCCGGGTGGGAGATCCGGATGGTGAAAGGCTCACCACAAGTCCGGGCCCCCGGACTCATCGACCCGCAACGGCTCTGGCGGCCACCGAACCGGCACCGCGCCCACCAGGTCCTCACCGGACCACCCAACCGCGACTGACCGGCCCGGCTGAATCAGGTGACAGTGATGTCCGGCACCGACGGGATGTTCCTGACCGCCGTGGATGCGAAAGCCACGATGGCTTCGCCGCGGAGCGTCTCGGACTGTCCCGGCGTGACCAGCATGGCGTCGCGGAGGCCCAGGGCAAGGGAGTCTGTGCCTGGCGCGCCGTCGATCTCGACCTCGCCCTCGAGGACGACGACCAGGACGCTCTCGTCGGGTCCCGGCATCACCGATAACGGGTCGGTGAGACGCTCGACGCGGAGGGAACCCGTCGCGGCGGTGCGGCGCAGCATCAGGTTCAGGTCGTCGGAGCTCTCCGCCGAACCTGTCGATGAGACGAGGCTCTCCCCGGGAAAAGCGCAGACCTCGTACTGGCTGATGTGTTGCAAGGTGCCGTCGATGGTCAGGTCGAGCCCGGCCGCGGACAGCGGGACGAGGTATCGGTCGATGCCGGCGAACTCGGAGAATGCCGAGTCGCCGGCGATCGTCGCGATGCTGACCCGCCAGTCGAAATCGTCCATTGTCGCCGCAGGGGGCGCTACGGCCACAGTGCTCGTCCAGCCTCCGCCATTGCGCCAGGCGACCGGCACCCGGGCGCTCGCGCGGGAGACGGCGTCAGAACGCTGCTCGGGCGGCACGGGTCACCACCGTGGGCACGCGCTGTCCGAGCAGCCAGGTGGCGGCGGTCAGCGGTACCCCCGGCCGATAGGCGATGTGCGAGATGGAGGGCGCGTCAAGTACCTGCAGATCGGCGCGACCGCCGACCCGGAGCGAGCCGACGGCATCCACCCCAGAGTCACGCCCGAGGGCGCGGGCACCGCCTCGAGTGGCCGCGCGCACGGCTTCCTCAACGGTCAGGTGCATCTGCAGCACGGCCGTTGCGATGCAGAACTGCATCGAGGTCGTGTACGAGGTGCCGGGATTGCAGTTGGTCGCGATCGCCACGGTGATGCCCGCGTCGAGGAGCGCGCGGGCCGGCGCGAGTGGTTCCCGGGTGGACAGGTCGCAGGCCGGCAGTACGGTCGCCACCGTGTCCGACGCGGCGAGGGCATCGAAGTCGGCGGGAGTCAGGTAGTTGCAGTGGTCGACGCTCGCCGCCCCGAGCTCGACGGCCAGGGCGACACCCCCGCCGTGTCCGAGCTGGTTGCCGTGCACACGCAGGCCGAGCCCCGCCGCCCGGCCGGCGAGCAGGACCTCCCGGGACTGTTCGACGTCGAAGGCCCCGCGCTCGCAGAACACGTCCATGAAACTGACCCACGGCCTGACGGCGGCCAGCATCGGGCCGGTCACGAGGTCGAGGTAGTCGCGGGCGCTGATGCCCTCCGGAACCAGATGCGCGCCCAGGAAGGTCACCACGTCCGCCCCGCGAGAGGCGATCTCCGCGGACCGGCGCTCGGTTTCGACGTCGAGGCCGTAGCCGGTCTTGGTCTCGAGGAAGGTGGTGCCCTGAGCCCGCGCCTCGTCGCGCAAGGCTCGGAGATTGGACTCGAGTTGGGCATCCGTTGCGGCCCTGGTCGCGTTCACGGTGGTGCTGATGCCGCCGGCGGCATATTTCGTCCCGGCCATGCGCGCCTCGAATTCAGCGGAGCGGTCGCCGGCGAAGACGAGGTGGGAATGCGAGTCGACCCACCCCGGCAGCACGGCCCGCCCGCCGACACTCGTGCGCACGTCGGCGACGGGCGGATGCTCGGCGTCGCCGATCCAGGCGATCCTGCCGTTGTCGATGACGAGCGCGGCGTTCGCGCGACGGTCCTCGTGGCCGGCGAACGTGCTCAGCTCGCCGATATCGGTGATCAGTTCGGAGGTCATGCGCGTTCCTTCGGGATCAGGCGGACCGGGTTCATGCGGTCGATGGTGTCGTCGATCCGGTGCAGGGCGGCACAGAGCAGGACTGCGGGGTCGGCAGCGGGCGACACGAGAAGCCCGTCGCTCGCGATGATACGTCCGCCGACGATGACGCGGCGCACATCGCTCGCGGTAGCGACAAGCGGGAGCTGGTCGGGACCCGCGCCGACGGTGCGGACCGAGGCGGTGTCGAGTTCGACGAGGTCCAGCCACGCACCGACCTGCAGCCCGCCGGTTCCGAGCCCGAGCGACGCGTAGCCGCCGCGGGTGAGTGTCTCGGTCAGTTCCGGTGGTGAGAATCGGCCGCGCCGACCGGAGGCGAGACGTTCGCCGGCCTCGAGGCCGCGGGTCTCGAGAAAGGGGTCGACAACCGCGTTCTGGTCGGATCCGAGGGCAAGCCGGGCGCCGGCATCCGCCAGGCGTCGAGCGGGCCCGATCCCGTCGCCCAGGTCGGCCTCTGTGGTCGGGCAGAACACGGCCGTCACGCCGGCGGTGCCGAGGAGTTCGACGTCGTCGTCGGTCAGGTGGGTCGCGTGGACGACGCTCAGCCGGGGAGTCAGAGCGCCGAGTTCGTGCAGCAGGCCCGTCGGGGTGAGGCCGTATTCGGCGAGGCACTCCGCGTTCTCCTGGGGCTGTTCGGAGAGGTGGATGTGCAGTGGAACCGTTGCTGGCAACCCGGCGAGGATCGTCGCCATCGCCGACCGGGGCACAGCCCGCACCGAGTGCACGGCGGCACCGAGCGTGACGGCAGGGCCTGGACCGGCCAGAGTACGAGCGTCGGTATCGAGGGTGTCCCGCAGGCTCGACCAGCGTTGCAGCCAGGCCTCCGCCGAGCCGTCGCCGAACCGCCGCTGCAGGTCGGAGAGCGGACGATCCGCGCCCCCGCGCAGGTAGCAGGTGTCGAGCAGGGTCAGGCGGATCCCGGTGTCTCGTGCGGCGGCCGCGACCGCGAGCTCCATGGCGTGGGCATCCGGGTACGGCCGGCCGTCCTGCCGGTGGTGCACATAGTGGAATTCGCCGACGGCCGTCCAGCCGCTGACGAGCATCTCGGCGAACACCGCCGAGGTGAGTTCGTAGTACAGGTCGGGGTCCAGAGCGGATGCCGCGGCGTACATTCTCTCCCGCCAGCGCCAGAAATCGCCGCCGTCGGCCTGCGTGCGTCCGCGCAGGGCACGGTGGAAGGCGTGCGAATGCGCGTCGCCCATCCCGGGGACCACGGTACCGAGGACCGTGTCGCCGGCGCGCGCCGGAACGCCCCGCTCCAGCCGGGCGATCGTCCCGTCCGGGGCCGCGTGCACCCGGACCGCGTCAACAGGCGCGCCGTCGATCAGGGCGCGTGCGCACCAGAACGTCACGGTGATTCCCGGTTTCACAGCAGCTCCCGGAGAACCTGCTCGAGTGCCGCGACGCCGGCGAGGCAGTCGTCGAGCGTAGCGAACTCCTCTGGCGAATGGGAGACACCGGTCGGGTTTCGCACGAAGATCATCGCCGTGGGCAGGCGACTCGACAGCACTCCGGCATCGTGGCCGGCGCCCGTCGGGAGAGTAGGGACGCCGTGCAGGGAGTGAACGAGCCGGTCGCGCAGCGCCTCATCGAAAGCGACGGCGCCGCTCCAGGATTCCTCGGCAACGACCGCGGTGCATCCCTCTGCTGCGGCGGCCGCCGACACCCGCGCGGTGATCTCCGTGACGAGGTCCTGTGCTGCGGCATCCTCGGCGGCACGGGCGTCGAGCCAGACAGTGACCTGCGAGGAGATCACGTTGGTGCCACCGGGCACGGCCTCGATCCGGCCGATCGTGGCCCGGGAGCCGGTGCTCGCGACGGCGGCATCCCGAACCGCGAGCATCGAGCGGGCGGCTGCGAGCATCGGGTCCCGACGGTCGGTCATGCGCGTGGCACCGGCGTGGTTGCCCTCTCCTGTGAAGGTGATGCGCCAGCGCCCATGGGCGAGGATCGAGGAGGCGACCGCGACCGGGCTGCCCAGGTCGATCAACCCGCGGCCCTGCTCCACGTGCAGTTCGAGGAACAAGCCGATGCGTGCGAGGGCGGCCCGGTCCTCGCCGAGGCCGGCCGGGTCGATGCCGGCAGCGGATGCCGCTGCTTCGAGCGAGATTCCGTCCGCGTCGACGAGAGCGCGGGCCCGACCTGCATCGAGTGCGCCGGTCATCAGCCGGGAGCCGAGGCAGGCGATACCAAACCGGGAGCCCTCCTCCTCGGCGAAGACCAGCACGGCGCAGGGGCGTGCGGGCCGGAACCCGCTCGCCTGCAGTCGGTATATCGCCTCGAGGGCACTGACCACGCCGAGGGGGCCGTCGTACGCACCGCCGCCCGGGACGGAATCGAGGTGGCTTCCCACCACGATCGCATCGTCGCCGCGCGGCCCCCACCACGCCCAGGTGTTTCCGTTCCGGTCGATCTCCACGTCGAGCCCGAGCCGGACGGCGCGTCCGGTGAACCAGTCGCGCAGTTCCAGGTCGGCCGGCTGCCACAGGTGCCTGGAGTAACCGCCGCGCCGGGCATCCCTGCCGATGTCCGCGATCTCGTCGAGGCCGGAGAGCAGGCCGTGCGCCGTTGCCGGCGCCGTCATTCGGCCTCCCACATCGGCACACGCAGCCCGCGCTCACGGGCAACGGCGGCCGCCCGCTCGTAACCGGCGTCGACGTGACGCATCACGCCGGTGCCGGGATCGTTGATCAGTACCCGTTCAATCTTCTGGGCGGCGAGATCCGTTCCGTCGGCGACGGTGACCTGGCCGGCGTGGATCGACCGGCCCATGCCGACGCCGCCGCCCTGGTGGATCGACACCCAGGTCGCGCCGGACGCCGTGTTGAGCAGGGCATTGAGCAGCGGCCAGTCGGCGATCGCGTCCGAGCCGTCCTTCATCGCCTCGGTCTCGCGGTACGGAGAAGCGACGGAGCCGGCGTCGAGGTGGTCGCGTCCGATCACGATCGGGGCACTGATCTCGCCGGAGGCGACCATCTCGTTGAACCGCAGCCCGGCGAGGTGCCGTTCCTTGTAGCCGAGCCAGCAGATCCTGGCGGGGAGGCCTTCGAACTGCACCTTCTCCTGGGCGCCGTGGATCCAGCGCGCGAGTTTCGCATCGTTCGGGAACAGTTCGAGGATCGCCCGGTCGGTCGCTGCGATGTCGGCCGGGTCCCCGGAGAGGGCGGCCCAGCGGAACGGTCCCTTGCCCTCGGCGAACAGCGGCCGGATGTAGGCGGGAACAAAACCCGGAATCTCGAATGCGCGCTCGCATCCGCCCAGGACCGCCTCGGCACGGATCGAGTTGCCATAGTCGAACACCTCGGCCCCCGCGTCGCGAAACCCGACCATCGCGGTGACGTGCCTGGCCATCGATGCCCGCGCCCGGATCGTGAAGTCCTCGGGGTCCGCGGCGGCGCGGGTGTGCCAGTCGGCGACGCTGATGCCCTCCGGCAGGTAGCTGAGCGGGTCGTGCGCACTGGTCTGGTCGGTGACGATGTCGATCGCAACTCCGCGTTCGAGCAGTTCGGTGAAGACGGATGCCGCGTTGCCGACGAATCCGACGGAGAGCGCCCGGCGGTCCGCCTTCGCGGCGAGGACCCGGGCGACGGCGTCGTCGAGGTCGTCCGTCATCTCGTCGAGGTAGCCGTGGTCGACGCGGCGCTGCAGTCTGGCGGGGTCGACGTCCACGATCAGCACCGCGCCGCCGTTCATCGTCACGGCGAGGGGCTGGGCTCCGCCCATGCCGCCTGCGCCGCCGGTGAGGGTGAGGGTTCCGGCGAGAGTGCCGTCGAATCGTTTGTCGGCAATGGCGGCGAAGGTCTCGAACGTGCCCTGCAGGATCCCCTGGGTGCCGATGTAGATCCACGAACCGGCGGTCATCTGGCCGTACATGGTCAGGCCGGCCTGCTCGAGTTTGCGGAATTCGGGCCAGGTCGCCCAGTCTCCGACGAGGTTCGAGTTGGCGATCAGTACCCGTGGCGCCCAGGTGTGGGTGCGGAAGACCCCGACCGGCTTACCGGACTGCACGAGCAGGGTTTCGTCGTCCTCGAGCTCCCGCAGGGTGCGGACGATCGCGTCGAACGCCTCCCAGCTGCGGACGGCCTTTCCGGTGCCTCCGTAGACGACGAGATCGTCGGGGCGCTCGGCGACTTCGGGGTCGAGGTTGTTCATCAGCATGCGCAACGGCGCCTCGGTCTGCCAGCTCTTCGCGGTCAGGGTGGTGCCCCTGGCAGCGCGAACCGGACGGGGGAGATGCTTCTGGGCCACGATTTTCTTCCTTCTGGTTGATGCCGGCCGGCGCCGGTTGGTTAGTCGGTTGGTTTTGTCTGATTCTGCGGCAGCGGGTCGGAACCCAGCCGTTCGGAGATCTCGCCGGCGACCCGGATGAGAAGGGCGCCGATGCGATCCAGTCCGGGATCGGTGACGCGGTAGTTCGGGATAACGACCGACACGGTTGCGACGATCTTGCCGACCGAGTGAACGGGCACGGCGATCGCAGTCGAGTCATGGTCTGCTCCGCTTCGGACGACGGTGAAACCCCGGGGACCGACAGCGCCGGCGAATGCCCTTCCGGCAGCCGTCGTCGAGCGGGGAATGACCCGGCCGACCCAGTTGGCGAGCTGGACCGGATGGGTCCCGTGCACGCCGGCCGCGTATAGCATGGTGTCCGAGGTCGACGGCAGGCCGAGGTAGGCGTTCTCGCTCGTGAGCTCGACGATCTCGTGCAGCTTCGGCTCCGCGACGGAGACGATGGTCTCCCGGGAGAGCGCCTGGGCGCCGAGCCGGATGGTGATGCTCCCTGGCCGGTAGTCGCCGCTGTCGTCCCGCGAGACGAACCCCGTGGTTTCAAGGGTCCGCAGGAGTCGGAGGGCGGTCGAGATCGACAGGTCGCTGCCGCGCGCGGCTTCGGTCAGGGACACGGCGCCGTGTTCGCACACGTAGGCGAGGAGGCCGAGTGCGCGTTCAACGGTCCGGGTGCCCGTGGATTCCGGAGCGTCCAGGCTCATGCCGCCGCCTTTCGAGAGAATCCGATCAACTGCGACCGGAGAATTTCCATCTAGTGACAACATGATTTCATTTTTTTACGCTCCGGACAAGGCCCGGCAGTTCCGCACGGGCAACTGTTGCCGTGCTCAGCCGGGCTGGGGTGCCTCGAGGGGGATGGCTTTCGGCTTGCGCAGGGCCCGGGTTGCGGGCAGGACCAGGACCAGGATCACGAGGGGGATCAGGAAGGCGATGCCGAAACCGGTCTGGTCGGCGACCACCCCGACGATGACGGTGCCGAGGATGGCGCCGGCGTAATTGAAGAGGTTCACCCTCGCGATGATCTCGTCGCTGCGGGACGGGAGGACGTCGCCGGCGGCCCCGAAGGACAGCGGGACGAGGGCCCCCGCGATCACGCCGGTGAGGGCGAAGCCGATGATCGCGCCTGCTTCGGTCGGAACCAGGGCGATCACCACGAATCCGATGCCGCCGAAGACGATGGCCGACGTTGCGATCACCGTGCGGGCGGTACGGCGGACGAGGTAGTCCACGCCGAGCCGTGAGATGAGCACGACGATCTGGTATGCGGCGTAACCGAGCGGCGCAGCCCAGGCCGCCGTATGGAGCGTGCCGCTGAGGTAGATGCTGCTCCAGGTGCTCACGGCGGAATCGGCGACGAACGCGGCGAGGATGAGCGCCCCGATCACGAAGACGGGCCAGCGCGGAATGCGGGTGGCGTCGCGGGCGTGCCCGGGCTTGCGGGCCGCATGACCCGTGTCGAGGAGCCGCCAGCCGGCGACGATGACGAGCACGTCGACCACTCCGACGATCGCGAGGACCGCCCCGGCGCCGGCCGGGGTCTCCACGAGCGCGACCATCAGGAATGCCCCCACGATCGCGGCGAGCGTGTAGGCGGCGAAGAACCGCCCCAGGAGGGGGCGGGGCCTGCCCCTCTGCACGAGGACGCCCTGCATCGCGCTCGAAGCATCCACCGCGCCCAGCCCGACGCCGTAGAGCAGTACGGCACCGATGTAGATCGGGGCCGGCTGTGCGGTCGCCATCATGAAGAACCCGACGGCCTGGGCGGCGAGCCCGCTGAGCAGCGCGGCCTTGCTGTTGCGGCGGATGGCGATCGCGTCGGCGAGGACCGATCCGCCCGCCGCGGCGAGCGAGACCCCGAGGAGAAGGAGGGCCACCATGGTCGCGTCGAGGGACTGGCGTGCCTGGATGGTGGGCAGGGAGGTCGCGATCACTGCGTACCCGAGTCCCTGCACGGCATAGGTCGACCCGACCGAGACCAGCTCCGCCCGTGGGACGGGGAGGTGCGGGCTCAGCTCCACAGCGGATGCCGCTTCCGGACGATTGAGAAGGCCTGCCTGGCTATATCGATCGTCATGTCCACGTCCGTTTCGGTGAGGGCGGCGTTGATGAAGTGGTTGTGGTGCGAGGTGATGAATACCCCGCGCTGCACGCATTCGGCGACCCATTCCTGGTGAAGCATGAGTGAGTCGTCGTCGGCGAGACGCAGGTAGAACAGGGCTGGTTCCCCCGAGGATACAAGGGTGAAGTCCTCGCCGTGTGCCGCCGCGACGAGACCCGTGGTCAACCGGGTGCCGAGCCGGGCGAACTGGGTGGGCGCGTCGATGCGGTGCAGCTTGGTGATCGTGGCGATCGCGGCGGCGAACGGCACGGCGCTCATCCAATAGCTGCCCGTGTATGTGATGCTGCTGACGGCGTCCTTAAGGAAGTCGCGGCCGCAGAGCGCGGACACGTTGTAACCGTTGGCGAGGGCCTTGCAGAAGCAGATCAGGTCGGCACTGAAGCCGTAGTAATGGTCGGAACCGGCCAGGTCGAGCCGGAAGCCGGCCCGGACGTCGTCGACGATGAGGACGACGCCATGCTCGTCGCAGAGCCGGCGAACGGCCTGCCAGTACCCCTCGGCCGGGAGCGCGTTGTCCACGAAGTTCCCGTGCATGTACGGCTGGGCGATCAGCCCGGCGATCTGGCCGGCATGCTGTTCGAGAGTCTGGCGCAAGGCCTCGATATCGTTGAACGGAATGGTCAGGTTGTTGGCGACATCCTCTTCGAGGACCCCGGGGTAGTCGAGCTTCTGCGACCAGGGTGCCACCCCGTGGTAGTAACCCTTCACGAAGATGATCTTCTTGCGGCGGGTCGCTGCGCGTGCCGTCATGATCGCGAGGGTCGTTGCGTCGCCGCCGTTCTTGGCGAAGAAGGCCCAGTCTGCGCTCGCGACCGTCTCGACGAGGAGTTCGGCGAGGTCGACCATGATCGTCGACGGGATCGAGACGACGTCCTCGAGTTCGGCCTGCCTGCGGGCGGCCGCGTGGACCTCGGCGTCGCCGTACCCGAGCACGTTGGGGCCGTAGCCGCACATGTAGTCGATGTATTCGTTGCCGTCGACGTCCCAGAACCGGCTTCCCTCCGCGCGGGAGGAGAAGAGCGGGAAGGAGGCCTGTGGGATGTAGCAGCCCTCCGAGGGGCCCTGGTGGCCGTAGATCCCCGACGGGATCACCTTCGTGGCCCGCGCGAAGGCGGCACGGCTGAGCGGGTATTCGAACGGCTTGATGGGATTCATGGGCGTGACGGGGGAGAGGGTGTCGGTCATGGCGGGCTACTTTCCGAGGTAGGAGCTGACGCGGTCGAGGATCCTGCTGGTGTTGTCGACGAGCGGGATCATCCCGCGCATCGCCATCCGACCGTCGCAGATGCAGGCGAGGGCGCTGTATCGCCCGCTGAGCACCCCGCCGGCGACATCGAGGTCCGCGAAGGTGAGCGCCGCACGGGGAGAACCGGTGGGTTCGGCATCGAGGCGGATGCTGCTGCCACGGACTGCCAGCCGGTAGCGGAGTCCCTCCCCGACTTCGATGTCCACGTCACCGTCGGGCATCTGCGCGACGCTGAACTGTCCGCTGCGGTCTTCGTTGCCGATGATCGTGATCGCCGTCGCGGCGACGTGCAGGGTGAGCAGGGCGTTGATCTCGGTGAAGCCCGCGTCGGCGAGGCGGTCGGGGGTCGGCTGCAGGTAGGAGCCGAGGAGGTTGCTGAGCGGCGTGAACACGGTGAGCAGGAAGCGCAGTCCGGCCGGTCCGGCGGCGGGAATCGGGCCGGCCGTTCCGTCGACGACGGCGTTGAGGTGCGCGGCCGAGCGGAAGACCAGCAGGGCGCGGGCGGCGCCCGGTGTGCGTCCCGGCGTGATCCCGTCCTGCGCGAAGCTGAGGTCGAGGCTGAGCCCGGCCGGTCCGCGGAAGCTCACCGCCACCGGGCGTTTCAGCTTGGCGAGGAGCGCCTGGGCATCGGGAGCGAGTTCGGCGAGCCGTGGTAGCGCGCCGAGTACCGCGTGCAGGTTGACCTGGGCGCGCACGTGGGGGTCGGTGTCAGTGAGCACGGGGGTCCTGTTCGGTGTTGTTGCCGGTGTTGTGGCCGGTGTTGTTGCGGGAGTTGTTGTCGTCACAGTCGAGATCGAGATCGAGATCGATGTCGAGGTGGATGCGAATCCGGATGTCGTCGCTCTCGTCATCACTCGGTTCGGTGGCTGCCTTGTCGGGCGCGGATGCGTGTCCCGCGAGCGACGCAGCGGCGAAGCCCGCGACGGACCTGGCGGCCTCGGTGTCGCGGTCCGCGAGCCAGGTCGACGTCATCCCGTCGACGATCGCGACGAGGTAACGCGCGAGTTGCTCGACAGGTACAGTCCAGGACTGCCCGGTGAGCTCGGTGACGCGGCGCAACGACTCCTTCGCCGACCGGTAGTAGACGTCGTACTGGGTGCGTGCCGCTTCGGCGGTCCCGGTGCGGGAGGCGTACAGGGCAAGTTCCGCGAGGGCGAGTTCACGGTGCGGGTTGGCCACGAGCCAGTCGATGTAGGCGTCGAGGCCGGCCCGGAGCACGGCCTTGACGCTGCGGTCCTGGTCGGTTCCCACGCTCGTGAACACGAGGAACTTCTGTTCCTCTGTGTTGGTGTCGATCACGGACGTGAGCAGATCGTCACGGGAGTCGAAGATGTAGTGGAAGGCGCCGAGCGGCATGCCAGCTTCGGCGACGATGGCACGGGTCGTTGCGGCCGTCAGCCCATCGCGGGCGATGACGCGCGTGGCCGCCGCGATGAGTTCGTCCCGACGCTGTGCGGGCGGGATGCGCCTCATCCGCGGGCTCCCGACGTGAGGCGTGCTGCGATGGCGAGGGAGATTCGCTGTGGCGCGAGGCTGGCCAGGCTCCCGGTGACCCGATTCCGGAACCCGACCGTGAGTGTCGGGCCGGAGTCAGGCCGGTCGAGGGAAGCGAATGCCGCGCGCACGACGGTGTCGATCGTCGCGACCGAGCCCACGGCGAATGCGTCGGAGCCTGCGGCCTCGAAGAACCCGGTCGCCGTCGGACCGGGGCACAGCGCCAGGACGGTGAGCCCGGTCCCGCGCTGTTCCTGCCACAGCGATTCGGTGAGGGAGGTCAGATACGACTTGGTCGCCGCATAGACGGCGATGCCCGGCAGTGGCTGGTGCGAGGCGGTGCTCGAGACATTGAGGAGGACGCCGCCCGGCGCCGACAGGAGCGCTGGCAGCAGCAACCGGCTCAGTATCGTCGGGGCCAGCGTGTTGACGATGATCTCGTCGGCGATCCGGCGGGAATCTTCGTGCACGAACGGCCCCGCTGTGCCGAAGCCCGCGCAGTTCACCAGAACCCGGATGGGGATTCCCAGAGCCTCGGCGGCCGCGACAATCCGATACGGGGCCTCGGGGTCCGACAGATCGTCTGGCACCACGAAGGCGTGCACGCCGGAGGATTCCTCCAACTCGGCGGCGAGGGCCTCCAGACGGTCCTTTCGCCGCGCGACCAGGGCGACGTCATACCCGCGCTCCGCCCATCGTCGGGCGAATTCGGCACCGAGACCGGAGCTGGCGCCCGTTACAACGGCGAGGTGCCCGAGCTTCTTCGGTGGTGCATCCTTCTGCGGAGACTTCTTCGTCGGCGACTTCTTCGGTAGTGACAGAGGCACGGGTACTCCCGGTTGCAAAGTTGGACGATTGACCAACTAGGCAAGATTTGCACGCTGACCAGGGAGGCGCAATGCCCGGGTAAGACGTTTTACACGCCGGTAACGTGGCGAAACATGCGCGCCACGTGATGCCCCAGGTCGCTTCCGTGCCGTCCTTGATGTCCGGGCCAGGTCGGTACGGTACGCTCGTGCCCCGCAGGAATCCACCCGTCGTTGGACCCGGCATCGGCTCAGTGCTTCCGCATATATTCGGCAGGTAGCGTCACCTCGGGTGCGGTCGGACCATCCGACCGATGCCACAGTCCAACCACGCTCGCGAAGGGAACCGTCGTGTCGCACTCCCGAGCCCGACGATCCACAACCGGGACTCGGACTCGGACTCGGACCCGGGGTCGCGGACTCGTCATCGCGGGCGTCGCGGTCGCAGTCTGTGTCGGACTGGGCTTCACCGGCTGGAACCTCGCCGGGTTCGGTGCGGGCGCCGCGGGGATCACCGTCACGTGTCCGACGGCCGACCCCGTCGACGTCGGCGCGATCACCGTGCCCGCCGGGCCCGTCGCCGGCTATTGCCAGGACCGCCTGGTCAACGCGGCCCACATCATGAATGCGGGGAGGGACCTCGGGATCGGGACGCACACCCAGACCGTCGGCGTGATGACCGCACTGGGCGAGTCGGGCCTGCGGGTCCTCGACTACGGCGACGCGGCAGGCGCCGACAGCCGCGGGCTGTTCCAGCAGCGCGACAACGGCGCCTGGGGAACACTGGCCGACCGGATGGATCCCTACGTCTCTGCGCAGAATTTCTTCACCAAGCTGACGAAGGTCGCCGGCTGGAAGGAGATGGAGCCGACACTGCTTGCCCACGCGGTCCAGGTCAACGCCGACCCCGAGCACTACGCGGCCTACTGGGCGCGGGCGGAGGACATCGTGGCAGCCCTCGCGATCCCCACGGCCCCGTGACGCACGGGGCCGCGAGGCCTGGGGCCGCACAGCACGGCCTCAGCTGCGGCGAGTGACCAGGTAGTCCAGCGCCGCGGTGTGGAGCTCGGCGTCGAAGCCGCGGGCGACCCCGTCGATCTCGACGATCGGCACGATCTGCCGCACGCTCGAGGCGAGCCAGACCGAGTCTGCGGCCTGCAGCTCGTCGGGAGTGACGGTGCGGTACTCGGTGGTCAGCCCGTTCGCCTCCGCGTACTCGAAGAAGGCGGCCTGTGCCGTGCCGGCCAGGATGCCCTGGTCGGTCGACGGCGTGACGAGGTGCCTGCCGAACTGCAGCACGGCTGTCGATGTCGGCCCTTCCAGGACGAACCCGTCGCTGCTGATGAAGATCACGTCGTCGGCTCCCCGGCGCTCCGCCTCGCGGTAGACCGACTTGTTCACCGCGTAGGAAAGGGTCTTCGCTCCCTGCAGCAACCACGGGGACGTCTGGGCGACATCGTGGCGGTAACCGCGGTCGAGGGTGACCACCTTCAGGCCGTGGGTGCGCGCCTCGGTGAAGTCGGGTTCCGGGTCGACGAAGACCCACCCCGTGCACCGGCCGGCGCCCTCGATGCCGCGGGTGAGCACGAGCTTGACCGACAGGCGCGGGTGGGTCGACGCTGCGATTCCCTGGCGGATGCCCTCGCGGTAGAGGTCGAGGCACGGAGCCGGCAGGTCGAGCAACCTTGCCGAATTGGCCAGACGGGCCAGGTGCGGCTCGAGGGCCTGGCCGAAACCGTCGATGGCGTCGAGCGTTTCGAAGATACCGTCGCCGCGGGTCACCGCGAGGTCGAGCACGGAGATCTGCGGGTCTGCCGGGTCGGCCCGACGGACCGAGGCCGCGAGCGCGGAGGCATCCGTTCCGGTCTGGGTCGGGTCGTCCAGCATGAACAGCACGCGGGGGTCCGCCCCGTCTGTGGGCGAGGCGTCCGCGTTCATCGCAACGGGATTCGTGTCTGCTGTGCTCATCGTTCTACTCCATAGTGCTCGTGGCTGATCGTGTTCTCGGAAATCCAGTCGGGCAGCACCGCGTAGCCGAGACCCGGCCCGGTGGGAACGGTCACCATGCCGTCGAGTGCGGTGACCGGGGGGTCGATGATGTCCTTCGCGTAATATTTCTCCGACGCCGACACATCGGACGGGTAGCTGAAGTTGGGCAGCGACGACAGGGCGACGTTGGCCGCGCGCCCGATGCCGAACTCGTGCATCCCGCCGCACCACACCGGGATGCCCGCATCCCTCGCGAGATCGTGTGCGGCGCGGGCAACGGTGAGACCGCCCATCCGTGACACCTTGATGTTCAGGATCCGGCCGGCGCCGAGGGCGATCATCGTGCCGATGTCGTCGAGGTCCACGACCCCCTCGTCGAGGCAGATCGGGGTCTCCAGGGTGGCCTGGAGCCTGGCATGGGCGACGAAATTGCGGGGTGCGTACGGCTGTTCGATCATGCTGAGGCCGAATTCGTCGAGACCGCGCATCAGGGCCGTGGTTTCGTCGGTATCCGCGTAGATCCCGTTCGCGTCGACATGGACGTCCTGCTTCGGGAAAGCGGCGCGTACCGCACGAACGGGACCGATGTCCCAGCCCGGCTTGATCTTGAGTTTCACCCGGCGGTATCCGGCGTCGACATGGCGGCTGACCTCGGTGAGCAGGGCGTCGATGGAGGATTCGATGCCGAGGGAGACGCCCGCTGCGACCTCGGCGCGGGTGCCGCCCAGTGCCACGGACAGCGGTTCGTCGCGCGCGCCGGAGTACAGGCTCCACGCGGCCATGTCGAAGCCGGCCTTGGCGAACTCGTGGCCGCGGATGCGTGCCCACGTCGTCGCCAGCTCGGCCGGCGTCTCCCACTCGTGCCCGATGATCGCGGGGACGATGTATTTCTTCGCGACGAGGAGCGCCGTGTCCACGGTCTCCGAGGAATAGAAGGGGTCGCTCGCCGAGGCGATCTCGCCCCAGCCGACCGCGCCGGATTCGTCGGTGAGGCGCACCACGATGTGGTCGAGGTGGCTCTTGCGGTGAGAACTCGTCTCGAAACCGTGCACAAGCGGCAACCGGGTGACAAACAGGGAAACGCCCACTACCTTCATCGTGCTCCTTCGATGCTGCGTTGGGTGCTGCGTTCGTCCATGGTTCACTCCACGTAACTGTTCAGGATCTGGTTCAGCTGCTCCCGCTCGGCGAACCTGCGCCGGGCTCCTTTGGCACTGGCAATACTCAAGGTACTCACCAGGTGGATGACGGCGGCGACCGCCGTGGGGGAGTCGGCGTACGAGGCGCTGCTGGTCGGCACGGTCACGGTTTCGGTGGCGAAGGCTGCGACCGGAGCATCGGGGGAGTCCGTGACGGCGATCACGGTTCCGCCGGCCGCGGCGAACCGTTCGGCGACGAGCACGCTCTGCCGCTGGTACCGGCGGAACGAGAACACAACGAGCACATCGGTCGGGCGGACGTCGCTGAGGACGTCGATCGAGCGGACGGCGGCTTCGTCGATGAGGAGCACCTGAGAGAGTCCTGCCGAGAGGTCCCAGGCGAACAGGGTCGCGTATGCGAATGACTTGCCCGCGCCGAGCACATACCGCCTGCGGGCGGCCACGATCCGGGCCGGCGCGCGAACGAGGGCATCGTCTTCCCCGAGGTGTGCGAAGGTCTCGGCAAGGTTCTTCTTTTCGCTCTCCACGATGCGCGCGCGCAAGACCGACGACGACGACCGCTTCTGCAGTCGTGCGGCGTACCGGTCCTCCGGGCTTGTGAGGGCCTCGTTCGCCTCTGTCAACGGGCTGCCTGGCGGATGCGCGGCGCGGCCTCCTGGGTGCTGGCCGCGACGAAGACGTATGCGGCGCTCGTGCCGTCGACCCGGACGCAGGATTCGGCGACGTAGCCGCGCTCGAACAACGCGGTGAAGGTTTCGGCCACGGCGGCTCTCAATGCCTGGACGATGACGGGGGCGAGCGTCTTCGCGGGACTGTCGGACGGGATCGGCACGTGGATGACGTCGCCGTCGCCCACCGGCCGACCCCAGTGCCGGGGCAGCGTCGTTCCCAGTGCTGTGGGGTCCACGACGGGGAAACTCGGGGGGATCGGCGCCGCGGCGCGGGGCGGCGTGGCCGACTCGGTACCGGTGGCGCCCGAGAGCGCCCAGTCGACGATCAGGCGGTCGGAGAACGGCTCGTCGTAGTAGTTCGCGGCGAAGCGCACTCCGCGGGCGCCGAGCACGTCGAGGTTGAAGTGGGCATTGCGGGCAAGGGTCGGGTCGAACGCCCAGCGCATCGAGGTGAGTCCCTCTGATCTCGCGATGATTGCCTGTTCCTGCTTGAGCAGGCGGCCCACTCCCTTGCCCTGCCAGGCGGGGTCGATGAACGCGGCCTGCGAGTACAGGTAGGGCGCCCCGGATTCGAAACCCACGAAGCCGTAGGCGAAACCGACGAGCTCGCCGGCGCCGTCCCGCGCGGCAACGGCCGCACCGCCGTTGCCCACGATTGCCGAGAGCAGCTTCGGGTTCAGGCTGTGATCGGCCGCGGTATAACCGAACACCCGGGTATACAGCTCGCTGGCGTGGCTGAACACGGCGCGTGACCGGGTGGATTTCACCGTGAGTTTCAGGTCACCCATGTTGTGTCGTTTCCCTGTCCTCGTCTTTTCGGAACACGATGTTCCAGAACCAATCTGACAATCATAAACAACTTATGTGTCGTATTCGTTTCGTAACTCTCAAGCAAATCCGCGAACTTGTCGAAGGATAGGTAACATATCTTCTACCTGTTCCGAGCCTGCCACCGCCTGAGGAGATGCCGTCATCACATCCACTGGACCCGTCATTCCGGACGCCTCCGCGCGGGCTCGTGCGCTGGCGACCCTCGAGGACTACGTGCTGCGCGAAACGCCGACCGGGGCGGGCACGGCCATCACGGCGCTCGCGGATGCGCTCGCCGCCCGCTATTCCGGACTCGGCGGCGCGGTGGTGCTGCACCCGACACCGGGAGGCCCCCACGTAGTCGCTGACTTCCCCGGGCGGGGCAGTGGCGTCGGCGCCGCTCCCGTTCTCCTGATCGGGCACTCCGACACGGTGTGGCCGGTCGGCACCCTCGCCGGCGACGTGCCGTGGACGAGCGATGGAATCCGCATCACCGGCCCAGGGGTCTACGACATGAAATCCGGCCTGGTGGTCATGGAAGAGGCCCTCGAGATGCTCCGCGCCCTGGGCGATGCCGACGCCGTGGACCACGTGCCGGTGCGGATCATCGTCACGGCAGACGAGGAAATCGGCTCCCCGACCTCTGGCGCGCTGCTCCTGGCCACGGCCGACGGCTGTTCTGCGGCGATCGGCTTCGAGTCGCCGCACCCCGACGGCGACCTCAAGGTCGGGCGTCTCGGCAGCACCCGCCTCGCTCTCGCCGTCTCCGGTGTTCCCGCCCACGCCGCCCTCGACCCCGAGAAGGGAGTCTCCGCGACGGAGGAGATCATCGACCAGTTGCTGCAGGTGCGCGACATCGCGGCCAGGGCCACGATCCGCGCCGAAGAACGCCCGGCCGCCAAGGTGCTCTACAACCTCGGTTCCATCACAGCACCTGGCCTGGCCAACGTCGTCGCGGACGACGCCGTGGCCGTGCTCGGCTTCCGCTTCTCCGATCCGGACATCGAAGGCGAAGTCCTCGACGAGATCGAGGCGCTGACTCCCGTCCGCCCGCGTGCGCAGGTGGCCGTCACCCGGCTGTCCTACCGCCCGGCCTGGCAGCCACGCGCCGCCGACCGGGCCCTGGCCGCCGTCATCTCGGGCTGCGACGCGGGGTTCGGCGACGGTGGTTCCGACAGGGCTCCGCTCGGCGCTCGTCCAGCGGCCGGCGCCGCGGACACCAACCTGCTCGGCGCATCCGCTCTCGGTATCGTCGACGGTTTCGGACCCCGCGGCGGCGGTGCGCACGCCCGCAGCGAGCACATCATCGTCGAGTCGCTCTGGGAGCGCATCCGCCTCCTCGCCGAGGTCCTCACCGTCATCCACCTGCCGCGCTGAGTAGTCTCGCCCGTCGCGGGTCGACGCGGCGGCCGATCGATCCTCTTTCGCGTGGTTCGGAGCGATGTCATACTCGCCTCGAACGGGGGTGCCGGAAACCGGTCGAATGAGGGGGCCAGCGGCGTTCGCGTCGGATTGCGGGTGGCTCGATGAGTAAGTGGACGGCAATCGCGGTCCTCGGCAGTGCGCAGTTCGTCATGGTGCTCGACAGCACCGTCATGAACGTGTCGATCTCGACGGTTGTCACAGACCTGGACACCACGGTCGCAGCGATGCAGAGCGCGATCACGTTCTACACCCTCACGATGGCGGCGGTCATGCTGCTCGGCGCAAAGCTCGGCGACATCTGGGGCCGGCGGCGCGCGTTCGTGATCGGTGCGGTCGTCTACTCGTGCGGTTCCCTGTTGACGGCACTGAGCCCGAATTTCGCGGTGCTCTTCCTCGGCTGGTCGGTCATCGAAGGACTCGGCGCCGTGCTGGTGATCCCGGCCATCGCAGCTCTCGTCGCGGAGAACTACCGGGACAGGGACCGCGTGACCGCGTACGCGATCATCGGTGCCGTGTCCGGGGCCGCGGTCGCGGCCGGCCCCCTGATCGGAGGCTACGTCACGACCTACCTGAACTGGCGCTACGTCTTCGTGTCCGAGGTCGTGATCATGATCGGCGTCGTCCTCACGGCGCGCCTCATCTCCGACAGCAGCAGGCCGAGCAGCACCCGAATCGACGTCCCGAGCGTCCTGCTCTCGGCGGCGGGCCTCGTCCTCGTCGTCTACGGGATGCTGCAGAGCAAGACCTGGGGGTGGATCCTCCCGAAACAGGCTCCCGAGATCAACGGGACCCCGATCGAGCCCCTGGGCCTGTCCCTCGTGCCCTACCTGATCCTGCTGGGCGTCTTCCTCCTCTGGCTGTTCACCGGTCGCCAACGGCGACTGGCCGAGACGGGCCGCGCCCCGCTCCTCGACGTCGGGATGTTCTCGATCACGCAGCTCCGGTCCGGGCTCTCCGTGCTCGGTGCGCAGTACGCGTTCACGGCCGGGGTGTTCTTCATGATCCCGATCTACCTGCAGATGACCCTGGGGCTCAACGCGCTGGAAACCGGGCTGAAGATCTTCCCGCTGTCGATCGCGCTCATCCTCTTTTCCGTGGTGGGCACCCGGTTGTCGACATTGTGGTCACCGCGCCGGATCGTGCGCGTCGGTCAGCTCGTCCTGGTGGGAAGCGCCGTATGCCTGCTCGGTTCCGTCTCCCTGGACCTGAAGAGCGTCGTGTTCGGCGTCGGGATGTTCACCGCGGGAGCTGCACTCGGGCTTCTCGCCTCGCAACTCGGAAACGTGAACATGTCCAGTGTCGGCGAGGAGAGGACGAGCGAGGTCGGCGGGCTTCAGGGCGTCTTCCAGAACCTCGGCTCGTCGCTCGGTACCGCTTTGATCGGATCGGTGCTGATCGCGTCGCTCTCGTCCTCGTTCCTGAGCTCCGTAGAGAGCAGCAGCCTTCCCGACTCCGTGAAATCCGCGGTCAGCACGCAGACAGAGGCCGGTGTCGCCATCGTTCCCGTCTCGAGTGTGGCCGGCATCGCGACGGACGCGGGACTGTCGAGCTCCGACAGTGCCGAGTTGACCAGGATCTACAGCGAATCACAGGTGTCCTCCCTGCGGGTGTCCTTCTTCGCGCTGGTCCTCTTCGCCCTCGGATCCCTGTTGTTCTCCAGGAACATTCCGAACCAGGCCGTCGAGAGGCGTCAGGGGAAGACCCGGGAGGCGCGGCAATCGCCGTGACCGGGCCCATTCCCGGCGGTGCCATTCCAGGCAGTGCCCATTCCAGAAACGGCCGAACGACAGTATTTTGTCAGCGACGAGGGCATCACACGGGTGTCCCGGTATCCGAGGGAAGACGGCTCATGGATAGTTTCTGGAACTTTGTCGGGTTCTTCTTCTGGTCCTTCGTCTTCCTCGCTTACCTGATGGTGCTCGTGACCGTCATCGGGGACCTGTTCAGCGACCATCAGGTCAGCGGCGGGGTCAAGGCCATCTGGATGGTTTTCCTAGTCTTCCTGCCCTTCCTCACCGCCCTCGTCTACCTGATCGCGCGGGGTTCCGGGATGTCCGAGCGCCAGGAGCAGCGCAGGAACCAGTACCGGGGCCAGACGGATCAGTACATCAAGACCGTTGCGGGTTCGTCGCCGTCCACGGAAATCGCGGACGCGAAGAAGCTGCTCGACTCCGGCATCATCACCCAGGCCGAATACGAGCGGCTCAAGGCCCGCGCGCTGGGCTAGTCCTGCCCGGGGAGAAAACGACAGAAGAAAACGACAGAGAGGTCGTCAAGCATGGATGTCGTCCACCATGTATGAGGACAGGGCCGCGCTCGACAATGTCGTCGAGCACGCGACCGTGGGGGAGCGCAAGGCCAGGGGCAAGCGGGCCAGGGAGCAGACTCCCCGCGCCAGTCACTCGGGTTGGTCGCCGGCCGCGGACAGACCGGACCCGGTGGCGCTGCTCGAGGAACAGAACCTCACCAGGGAGCAGGACCTCGTGCCGGTCCGGCACGGCCGCATGCTGGTATCGCCGTTCACGTTCTACCGCGGCGCGGCCAGGATCATGGCCGCCGACCTCAAGGACACCCCGAGGTCCGGGCTGATCGTCCAGCTCTGCGGTGACGCCCACCTGTCCAATTTCGGCCTGTTCGCCTCGCCGGAGCGTGCCCTGCTCTTCGACCTGAACGACTTCGACGAAACCCTGCCCGGCCCGTTCGAATACGACGTCCAGCGGATGTGCGCGAGTTTCACGATCGCGGCGCGCAACAACAGGTTCACGAACTCCCAGGTCCACGACGTGACGCTCGCCTCGGTGCGGGCGTATCGCGAGGCGATGGCGGAATTCGCGAAGATGGGCACGATGGACGTCTGGTACGCCCGCATGACCGAGGAGACCGTCATGGCGACCCTCCAGGTGGCCGCGGGCAAAAAGAAAGGAGACCGGACGGAGCGCAAGGCTGCGGTGAACGCCGAGAAGAGGACCAGGGCGCTCGCCGACAAGGCCCGCACCCGTGACAGCCTGCAGGCGCTGTCGAAGCTCGCAGAGTTCGTTGACGGGGACTACCGGATCATCAGCCAGCCGCCGATCGTCATCCCTGTCCGGGAGCTGACGACGACGACGGGACTGTCGCCCGACGAGATCGAGGAATCGGTCCGGACGGCGTTCCGCTCCTACCGCGCCAATCTCCAGGATGACCGCCGCCGGCTGCTCGAACGTTTCGAACTCGTCGACGTTGCCCGTAAAGTCGTGGGCGTCGGGAGCGTCGGCACGCGCGCCTACATAGCGCTGCTCCAGGGGCGTGACCAACATGATCCACTCTTCCTCCAGGTCAAGGAGGCCAGGGCCTCGGTGCTCGAGGACCACCTCGACAGGAGCCGCTACGAACAACCCGGTGAGCGCGTCGTGCAGGGACAGCGGATGATGCAGGCCGCGAGCGACATCTACCTCGGTTGGACGAAAGGGGTGCAGGAGAACCGGTTCCTCTACTGGCGCCAGCTACGCGACATGAAGGGGTCCGTCGTCGTGGAGAACATGGTGCCGTTCGGCATGACCCTCTATGCCGGGCTCTGCGGCTGGACGCTCGCTCGCGCGCACGCACGCTCGGGTGACCCCGTCGCCATCGCCGCCTACCTCGGGAAGGGAGCTGAATTCGACACGGCGATCACTGATTTCTCGCTGCGCTATGCGGACCAGAACGACCGCGACTATGAGGCCTTCGCCGAGGCCGTCCGTTCCGGACGGCTGCCGTCTATCGCCGGCCTGTAGGAGGTCCTTTCCGAACCAGCCGCGCAGCGCTGCAGCCTAAGATTCAGGAGGGTCATCCTCAGCGGCGTCCCGCTCGCCTGCCGAGCTCCGGCAGCTGGCTGACGACTGGCCTCGAAGGACGACCCACCGATGTTGCACAAAACCAGCCTGCTCGCCGGGCTCACCGCCCTGGTCCTGCTTCCGCTCGCCCTCACCGGATGCTCGACGAACGGGAGCACCGCGACCGGATCGGACGCGGCATCCGCCGGGAAGACGACCATCGCGGTGGTCACCCACGGAAACCCGGGCGACGCGTTCTGGGACGTGGTCAAGAGTGGCGCAGAGCAGGCAGGCACCGACCTCGGCGCGACCGTGACATACCAGGGCGACGGTGACCCCGTGCGTCAGAGCCAGCTGATCGATTCGGCCGTCGCGACGCATCCGGACGGACTGATCGTCTCGATGGCGAACCCCGACGGGGTCAAGGCGTCCGTCGAGAAGGCCGTGGCGGCCGGCATCCCGGTGATCACGATCAACTCGGGACTCGAGGAGTCCCTCGCCTTCGGCGCCCAGACCCACGTCGGCCAGAGCGAGTACGCCGCCGGACAGTCCGCGGGGGAGCGCCTCGCCAAGGCGGGAGCCACGAAGGTGATCTGCGTCATCCACGAGGCAGGCAACACGGGCCTCGAGGACCGCTGCCGGGGAGCCGCCGCCGGGCTCGGCAGCCCGGTCATGAACGTACAGGTCGACATCGCCAACCTCGCGGACGCCCAGAACACGATCAAGAGCACGCTCCTGGCCGACCCGACGATCGACGGTGTGCTCAGCCTGAACCCGGGCATCGCCGTCGCCGCGAGCCAGGCCATCACCGACGCGGGCAGCCACGCGCAGCTCGCGACCTTCGACGTGTCCAAAGACGTGACGACGCTCATCGAGGCCGGCTCGATCCTGTTCGCGGTCGACCAGCAGCCTTATTCCCAGGGCTACCTTCCGGTGGTCTTCCTCACCCTGCAGAAGCGCAACGGCGATGTCGTCGGCGGCGGCCAGCCGGTGTTCTCCGGCCCCGGGTTCGTCACGAAGGAGAACGCGGCGCAGGTCGCCACCTACGCGGCACACGGAACCCGATGACCGGGCTGCTCCGCCGCCCCGAGGTCGGGGCCTTCGTCGCCGCGTTCGGGATCTTCCTGTATTTCTCGATCTCGACATCCGCTTTTCTGACCCCGGCCGGCGTCGCAACCTGGCTGTATTCGTCGTCGCTGTTCGGGATCATGGCCGTCGCCGTGGCGCTCCTGATGATCGGCGGAGAGTTCGACCTCTCCGCGGGCGCGATGACGGGAACGACCGGCCTGATCGTCGGTATTGCGACGACGCAGTGGGGCCTGAACGTGTGGCTCGCCCTCGTGCTCGCGCTCGCCGCGGCCCTCCTCGTCGGGGCCTTCAACGCGTGGCTCGTCACCTCGACCGGCCTGCCGAGTTTCATCGTGACCCTCGCGACCTTCTTCATCCTGCAGGGCCTGAACCTCGCCGTCACCAAACTGCTCACCGGGACCGTCGCGATCCAGGGCCTCGGGGCCGTCACGGGCTTCGACCAGGCCCGGGTGCTCTTCGGCTCCTCGTTCCCGCTGTTCGGCATGGACGTCAAGATCTCGATCGTCTGGTGGATCCTGCTGACCGCGCTCGCGACCTGGGTGCTGCTGCGCACCCGCTTCGGCAACTGGGTCTTCGCGGTCGGCGGCCAGGCCGCAAGCGCCCGCCAGGTCGGCGTGCCCGTGCGCCGGGTGAAGTTCGGGCTCTTCCTCACGACCGCAGGCGCCGCCTGGCTCGTCGGAATGCTCCAGCTCTTCGACGTGTCGACCGTGCAGGCGACGACGGGCATCGGCCAGGAATTCGTCTACATCATCTGCGCCGTCGTCGGCGGCTGCCTGCTCACCGGCGGGTTCGGCTCCGCGATCGGCGCGTCCCTCGGCGCCCTCATCTACGGCATGGCGCTCCAGGGCATCGTCTTCGCCCAGTGGGACAGCAACTGGCTCAAGGCCTTCCTCGGCGGCATGCTGCTGCTCGCGGTACTCGTCAACCTCTGGGTGCGCCGCCAGGCCGGTGAGCGCTCATGACCGCGGCGGAGCCCCTGGGCACGGCGGAGCCCCTGGGCGCGGCGGCGGATGCCCGGGCGCCTCTTCTCGAGGTCCGCGGTCTCGGCAAGAGCTACGGTTCGGTGCGTGCGCTGAGCGGGGTGACGGCCTCGATCGGAGCCGGCGAGGTGCTCTGCGTGCTCGGCGACAACGGCGCGGGCAAGTCCACACTGATCAAGGTCCTCGCCGGGGCACACGGGCACACCGAAGGCACCCTCCTCGCCCACGGCGTCGAACAACACTTCGGGAGCCCCCGTGACGCGCTCTCCCTCGGCATCGCGACGGTCTACCAGGACCTGGCCCTCGTGCCGCTGCTCCCGGTCTGGCGCAACTTCTTCCTCGGAGCGGAGGAGACGGTCGGCCGCGGGCCGTTCCGCCGCCTCGCCGTCGCCAGGATGCGGGTGACCACCCGGGACAGCCTTGCGACCCTGGGCATCACCCTCCGCGACGTCGACCAGCCGATCGGCACCCTCTCCGGCGGGGAACGCCAGGCCGTCGCGATCGCCCGCGCCGTGCACTTCGGCGCGAAACTCGTCATCCTCGACGAACCGACGTCCGCGCTCGGCGTCACCCAGGCCGGCCTCGTGCTGCGGTACATCGCGCGGGCCAGGGACAGCGGCCTCGGCATCGTGTTCATCACGCACAACCCGCACCATGCCTGGGCCGTCGGGGATCGGTTCCTCGTGCTCAACCGCGGCACGAGCCTCGGCGAGTTCGCGCGCGACGGGATCACGGTCGACGAGCTCACGAGGCTGATGGCCGGCGGCGAGGAGCTCGACGCGCTCGGTCCTGTGCTCGGCCGGCCGGCATCCGCTGGGGACGCCCGCTGACCGAGGTGCGGGCCGACACCCCGGCGTCACACGCCTGTTCTACACTGGGGAATCGTCGTGCGGTGTGCAGCACCGCGTCCCGATCCGAGGAGCGAGCGTGACCGAGACCCCCGTTCCGCAGGGCGCAACCCAGGCCGCAGCGCAGTCCGCCGCCCAGGCCGTGCTCGAGGCCGGATCGCGCACGGCGGAGGCGCGCACCCTCATCGACATCCTCTTCGCCACCGAAGCCAGGCACCCCAACGCCCTCGCGCTCGAAGACCAGTCCGGCACCGTCAGCTACCGCCAGCTCCGGCACCTCGTCGACGAGCAGGCCCTCGCCCTCAGCCAGGCCGGCGTGCGCCGCGGGGACACCGTCGGCATCCGCATCCCCTCCGGAACCCGCGAACTCTACGTGTCCATTCTCGCGACCCTGCGGGTCGGCGCCGCCTATGTCCCGGTCGACGCCGACGACCCAGAGGAACGCGCTCACCTGGTCTTCAGCGAGGCCCGCGTCGTCGGCGTAATCGGCCGCGGCGGCGTCTTCGAGTTCCGGCCGGCGGTGGACGACGTCATGCTCAGGCAGCGGATGCTGCCGCCCGAGGAGGACCTGACCCTCGCGCACACCCACCGCACCCTGCCCCGCGGCAGCGACGACGCCTGGGTCATCTTCACCTCCGGTTCGACGGGGGTGCCGAAGGGTGTCGCCGTCTCGCACCGCTCCGCGGCCGCGTTCGTCGACGCCGAGGCCGGACTGTTCCTCCGGGCCGACCCGATCGGCCCCGCCGACCGGGTGCTCGCGGGCCTTTCGGTCGCTTTCGACGCCTCCTGCGAGGAGATGTGGCTGGCCTGGCGGAATGGCGCCTGCCTCGTCTCCGCTCCCCGTTCGCTGGTGCGCAGCGGCGTCGACCTCGGCCCGTGGCTGATCGCGCACGGGATCACCATCGTGTCGACGGTGCCGACCCTCGCCGCCCTCTGGCCGGAGGAAGCCCTCGAACGGGTGCGCCTGCTCATTTTCGGCGGAGAAGCCTGCCCGCCCGAACTCGCCGACCGGTTGCAGGCCAGGGGCCGTGAGGTCTGGAACACCTACGGGCCGACCGAGGCGACCGTCGTCGCGTGCGCCGCGCTGCTCGACGGCAGCGCGCCGATCCGGATCGGCCTGCCCCTCGACGGCTGGGACCTCGCCGTCGTCGATTCCGCGGGCGCCCGCGTCGCCGAAGGCGAGACCGGGGAACTCATCATCGGGGGAGTGGGCCTCGCCCGCTACCTCGACCCGGCCAAGGACGCCGAGAAGTACGCCCCGCACGCCGGCCTCGGCTGGCCGCGCGCCTACCGGAGCGGCGACCTCGTGCGCTTCGAGGCGTCCGGCCTCGTCTTCGCCGGCCGCGCCGACGACCAGGTCAAGCTCGGCGGACGTCGCATCGAGCTCGGCGAGATCGAGGCAGCGCTGCGCACCCTGCCGGGCGTCGCCGGTGCCGCCGCTGTCGTGCAGCGCACCCCGGCCGGGAACCAGGTGCTCGTGGGCTACCTCGCACTCGTCGACGCGGCATCCGCCTTCGACCGCGGCCAGGCGACCGTGCGCCTGCGGGAGGAATTACCCGCCGCTCTCGTGCCGTTGCTCGCCGTCGTCGACGAGCTGCCCACGCGGGTCTCCGGCAAGGTCGACAAGGCCGCCCTGCCCTGGCCGCTCCCGGCGACGGGCGACGACACGGATGCCGGCCTGCTGTCTCCGACGGCGGCCTGGCTCGCCGAGAAGTGGGCTGCCATCCTCGGGTCCACCGTCGAGGGTCCGGACGCCGACTTCTTCGCACACGGCGGTGGCTCGCTCACGGCCGCCCAGTTCGTCTCCGCGCTCCGCGAACGCTACCCGGACACCCGGGTCAACGACATCTACGACCACCCCCGCATCGGCGCTCTCGCCGACGAACTCGACTCCCGCACCCCCGCCGTGGTGGCCGCGGCGCGCACCGTGCTTCCGGTCCCGTTCCGCAGCCAGCTCCTGCAGACCCTGCTCGGCATCCCGCTGCACGCGCTCGTCGGCGCCCGCTGGCTCGTCTACCTCGCGGCGGCGAACAACCTGCTCGCCGCGGGCGGCGCCACGTTCGCGCCGACGCTGTCCTGGTGGTGGATCCTCGCCGGATTCCTCGTCTTCGTCACCCCGCCCGGCAAGATGGCGCTCTCCGTTCTCGCGTCCCGGCTCCTCCTCCGCGGGGTGAAGCCGGGCGCCTACCCGCGGGCGGGGTCCGTGCACCTGCGGCTCTGGCTCGCCGAGCAGGTGTCCCTGCTCGTCGACGCCGTGAGCCTCGCCGGAGCGCCCTGGATCAGCTACTACGCCAGGGCGCTCGGCGCCCGCATCGAACCGGGCGTCGACCTGCACGCGCTCCCGCCCGTGACGGGGATGCTGTCCATCGGCGAGCGCGCCGCGATCGAACCAGAGAGCGACCTGTCCGGCTACTGGATCGACGGCGACGTGCTGCGCATCGGACGGGTGAAGATCGGCGCCGGCGCCACGATCGGCGCGCGCAGCACCCTCCTCGGCGGAGCGGTGATCGGCGAGGGCGCCGTGATCGAACCCGGCGCCGCCGTGTCCGGCCACGTGCCGGAGGGCGAACGCTGGGCCGGCTCGCCTGCCACCCGGGTCGGGGCCGCCCGCGGCGCCTGGCCGGCCGAACACCCGCCACGCGGCCGGCGCTGGCTTGCGGCATACGCCCTCGGCGCGCTCGGCATGACCGCGATGCCCGCGGTCGCGGTGATTCTCGCCGCCCTCCTCGTCGGCGCCGCGATCGGCGACGCCGGCACCCTGGGCCTCGCGCTCGGCCGGGCCGCGCTGATGATGCCGCTCGCCGTGGTGGTCGCCGGGCTCGTGTACGCGCTGCTCGTCGTGCTCGCCGTACGGGTGCTCGGCGTCGGGCTCCGCGAGGGCTACTACCCTGTGCGCAGTCGGTTCGGCTGGCAGGTCTGGATGACCGAGCGCATCCTCGACGGCGCGCGCACTCTGCTCTTCCCCGTCTACGCGAGCCTGCTCACCCCGGTGTGGTTGCGCCTGCTCGGCGCGAAGGTCGGCGCGGGCGTCGAGGCGTCGACCGTGCTGCTCATCCCCGCGCTCACCACGATCGCGCCCGCAGCGTTCCTCGCCGACGACACGATGGTCGCCTGTTACGAACTCGGCGGCGGCTGGATGCACATCGGGCCCGCCAAGGTGGGCCGCCGCGCCTTCCTCGGCAACAGCGGCATGGCCGGCGCCGGCCGCACGGTGCCGCGCAACGGACTCGTCGCCGTGCTCTCGTCCACGCCGCGCAAGGCCAAGCGCGGGTCCTCGTGGCTCGGCAACCCGCCAGAGCGGCTGCGGCGGCTCGTGACGGATGTCGACGAGGCGCGCACGTTCCAGCCGTCCGCCCGTCTCCGCACGGCCCGTGCCTTCTGGGAGGTGCTGCGGATCGTGCCGGTTGTCGTGACCGGGCTGATCGCCCTCGGCGTGCTCGCCGCGCTCGACGCCCTCTGGCTCGGCCTCGGTCTCGGCTGGGCGATCCTGCTCGGCGGGATCGTGATCCTCGCGGCCGGTGCCGTCGCCGCGGTCGTGACGAGCCTCGCCAAGTGGGCGCTCGTCGGGCGGATCTCCGTGAGCGAGCATCCGCTCTGGTCATCGTTCATCTGGCGCAACGAGGTCTCGGACACCTTCGTCGAGATGGTCGCCCGGCCGTGGTTCGCGGCGAAGGCCGCCGGGACCCCCGCCCTGTCGATGTTCCTGCGCACGATCGGGGCCCGGGTGGGCCGCGGCGTCTGGTGCGAGACATACTGGCTGCCGGAAGCGGACCTCGTGGCCCTCGGCGACGGGGTCACCGTGAACCGGGGCTGCGTCGTGCAGACTCACCTGTTCCACGACCGGATCATGCAGCTGGACCGGGTCGCGCTCGCCGAGGGGGCCACCCTCGGACCGCACAGCGTGATCCTGCCCGCCGCATCGGTGGATGCCGGAGCGACGGTCGGCCCCGCGTCCCTCGTGATGCGCGGCGAGCGGGTGCCTGCCGGGTCGGTCTGGTCAGGAAACCCGATCTCGCCGTGGCACAGACTGCCGTGGACACCGTGAGCCCGCAGACCGGCGGGAAGAACGGCGCAGGCAAGGGCTCTGCCGGTTCGTCCGGCAAGGTCGCCCTCAACCTCCCGACGACGATCGGCGCCGGCACGGCCGGCGATCCCTACCTGATCGGCGCGGGCAACGGCGGCTACCGGGCGCTGCACTACGACCTCGACCTGGACTACCGGGTCGCGACCAACCAGTTGCGCGCGACCGCGACGATCACCCTCGTGGCGACGATGCGCCTGGACCGGTTCAGCCTCGACTTCGACGGGCTGAGCGTCGACCGGGTCACGGTCAACGGCGCCCGGCCGCGCAAGTTCGTGCACACCGGACGCAAGCTCGTGGTGACCCCGCTGACGACGATGGAAGCCGGGGAACGGTTCGAGATCGCCGTGCGGTATCGCGGGGCGCCGCATCCGCTGCGGAGTATCTGGGGAGAGGTCGGCTGGGAGGAACTGCTCGACGGAGTCCTCGTCGCGGGCCAGCCGTGCGGGGCCGCTTCGTGGTTCCCCTGCAACGACCACCCGAGCAACAAGGCGACGTACCGGATCGCGGTGAGCTGCGAGGCGCCGTACACCGTGGTCTCGAACGGCACGCTCACCGCGAAGTCGACCCGTTCCGGCCACACCAGGTGGACCTTCGAGGTCGTCGAACCGATGGCGACCTACCTCGCCTCCGTGATGATCGGCCGGTACCGTTCGAGCGTGCTGCCGCCGGTTGCGGCGGGCGGCCCGGCCCCGGTGCCGATCATGCTGCACTTCCCGTCGAACCTCGCGCACAACGTCGGCGTCGACTTCGGCAGGCTCGGCGAGATGGTCTCGGTGTTCAGCACGACCTTCGGCCCCTACCCGTTCCCGGGGTACTCGGTCGTCGTGACGGATGACGTGCTCGAGATCCCGCTCGAGGCGCACGGCCTCGCCGTGTTCGGCCGCAATCACGTCGACGGCAACCATGGCAGCGACCGCCTGATCGCCCACGAGCTCGCGCACCAGTGGTTCGGCAACAGCCTCACCGCCGCCGCGTGGCGCGACATCTGGCTGCAGGAGGGTTTCGCCTGCTACGCGGAATGGATCTGGGGCGAACACGCCGGCGGACGCACCGCGGAGCAGAGCGCGGTGTTCCACCGCGGCAGGCTCGAGGCGCAACCGCAGGACCTCCTCGTCGGCGATCCCGGCCCGCACAACATGTTCGACGACCGGGTCTACAAGCGCGGTGCGCTCGCCCTGCACGCCGTGCGGCGCTCCCTCGGCGACGCGGTGTTCTTCGACACCCTGCGCGCCTGGACCCGCGCGAACCGGCACGGCCTCGTCTCGACGGATGCCTTTGTCGAGTTCGTCTCCATCCACACCGGGAGCGAGGAAATCCGCCGCATCATCGACCGCTGGATCTACCGGACCGCCCTCCCCAAGCTCTGACGTCGGGGGAGGCGAGCAGTCGGAGGGCCGGCTGAGACGCGGGGCCGGTTCCGGGACGGGCGAGCACGGCGACCCGGCCGACGAGCCCGAGGCCCGCGCCGGGGTCGAAGCTCGCGAGGAGGATGTCGGCCAGGGCGACGCCGGCGCCGGGCCAGGAGGCGAGCGCCGGGCCGAACCCGGCCGTTGGGGCGGGGGCGAGGGTGAGGTCGCGCGGATCGACGCGGAGGCCGTCGCCGGTCGACTTCAGGATCGCCTCCTTCGCACACCAGATCCCGGCGAGGTCTGCGGCGTTCGCCGCCCGCTCGCGAGGAGACAGGGCGACGTCGGCGAGGGGGGAGCGGGCGACGGCGTCCACGCTTTCGACGTCGACGCCGACGGGCCCGGCGAAGCTCACCGCGACGGCGACGTGGCCGGACGCCCGGCTGAGGCTGAGGTGAACGGTCGGGTGCGGCGCAGACCCGGATGTCACGTCCGCGAGGGAGGGCACCCCGTGCTCGGCGCTCCCGCAGTGCGGGCAGCGGCGACAGACCCGCACGCTCGCGGGATCGAGGCCGAGCGCCCACGCGGCGGCCGCCGCCAGCAGGGCTCGGTCGGCGGCATCCGTTGGTGAACGCGGCGCGACCATGACGATCACCTCGCCGATGGATTCCATGCACCAAGTGTGGCCGAACCCACGGCCGGTGGCACACTGGTAGCTGCACTCGAGGAGCACGACATGACACTGATTGACAACGCGGTCTACGTGGACGGTCGACGCCTCGCGACGCCCGCCTCCCTCGATGAGACCTATGCGACTCTGACCGAATGCGGCGGCTTCGCCTGGATCGGGATGTACCGGCCAGAAGAGGCTGAGCTGCGCTCCATCGCCGCGGAGTTCAACCTGCACCACCTGTCGGTCGAGGACGCGCTCAAGGGACACCAGCGTTCCAAGCTCGAACGGTTCGACGACATCCTCTTCGTGGTGCTCCGCCCGGCCCGGTACATCGACGCCGAGGAGCGGGTCGAATTCGGCGAACTGCACGTTTTCGTCGGGCCCGATTTCGTCGTGACCATCCGCCACGCCGAATCCCCGGACCTCGCGAAGGTGCGCGCACGGATGGAGTCGACGCCGAGGCTCCTGGCCCTCGGCCCTGAGGCGGTGCTCTACGCGATCTTCGACCAGCTCGTCGACGAATACGCGCCCGTGATCGCCGGCCTCGAGAACGACATCGACGAGATCGAGGACGAGATCTTCGACGGCGACCCCGAGGTCGCCCGGCGCATCTACGACCTGTCCCGCGAGGTGATCGAGTTCCAGCGGGCGACCCAGCCGCTGATCGGCATGCTCGAGGCCCTCAAGCGCGGCTTCGCGAAGTACAACGTCGAGGTCGAGCTGCACCACCACCTCGACGACGTGCTCGACCACGTGCTGCGGATCAACGAGCGCGGCTCGGCCTTCCGGCAGATCCTCGACAACGCCCTGATCGTGCACTCGACCCTCGTCACCCAGCGCCAGAACGACGAGACCCGGCGCCTCTCGGAGACGGGCCTGGCCCAGAGTGAAGAGGTCAAGAAGATCTCGAGCTGGGCGGCGATCCTGTTCGCTCCGACCCTCGTCGGAACCGTGTACGGGATGAACTTCGAGAACATGCCGGAGCTGCACTGGGAGTACGGCTACCCCTATGCCCTCGGGCTGATGGTCGCGGGCGGCTTCGTGCTCTGGCGCGTCTTCAAGAAGAACAACTGGCTGTAGCCGCTTCGGGCGCCCGCCGCGCAGATCAGAACCGATCGCCTGAGGCCTGAAGCGCAGGGTCAGGCCGGGACGCTCGCCGTCAGCAACCCGCCGAGGAACCGGGCGATCGCCCGGGCAGCCGGCAGCGGGGCGCTGGCCTCGACGGCGGGGTTGTAGTTCGTGTTCGTGTTGACGTCGTAGGTGACCCGGCGGCCGTCGGCGGTCTCGATGAACTCGATGCCGGCGATCTCGATGCCGTGGTCGGCGAGGAAGGCCTCGTACCGGGCGATCAGTGGGTCGCTGTCGAAGCCCTTGCGCAGGGCGAACGGCTCGACCGCTGCCGCGTCGTTTCCCGGGTCGATGACACACGCGTCTGCCGGACACAGCTCGAAACTACCCGCCGAGATGTCGACCCGGACCGCGTAGACGTAACGCCCGCCGACGAACTCGACCCGGGTGATGAAGAGCCGTTCCGCGGGCAGGTATTCCTGGAGCAGGGTGATGCCGTCGGCCGGCTCCTCGAAGAGCGGCGAGGCCAGGTAGGCGTCGAACTCCTCGAACGAGTCGAAGCGCCGCACGCCGAGTCCTTTGCCGCCCTGGTTGTGCTTCGTGATAAACGGCGTCGCGAATTCGCGGGAGCGCTCACGCAGGTCGTCACGACCGAACACGGCAACGGTCTTCGGAACGTCAAAGCCCGCCGCGCGCAGGGCGCGGTGTTGCTGCACCTTGCTCACCTCGAAGTTGATCGTGTCCCCGCCGTTGACGACGCGGCGTCCGGAGTCTTCGAGCCAGCGGAGATAGGCCCGGGTGTAGTTCTTCGAGTGCACGTTTCCGCGGCTGTGCGCCGAGGCGCTCATCCGCGACCAGTACACGCCCGGTGCGGGTTCGGCGTCGAGATCGATGGAGCCGCGGGTCAGCAGGACCTCCTCCGCAGGGACGCCTTCTGCGGCGAAGGCCGCGGTGAACGGCGGCAGCCAGTCGGGGTTCTCGTGGAGGATGTACACGCGCGGCAGCTCAGTCATCACTCCAGCGTACGAACACGGCAGAGGCCGCGCGACCAGGGTCGTCTCCGCGGCAGGTCGTGACGGTGCGTGACGGTGCGTGACGGTGCGTGACCCGCGAGCACCGCGCTCGGGGACCCGGACAACCACCGTGCCGAGCACGAGCCAGCCGGCTCGGACATCCAGTTGTTCGTCTCGCTGTCCTCTCACCTCGCGCTTGATCCCGCTGCTGTCGGGATCGCACGGTCCTGCAGGCGGTGAAAACCGGCACGGAGGTAGAGCCGCTGGGCGCGCTCGTTGAGGGATCCGGTGTCGAGCACGACGGCGGAGACGCCCCAGGCGCGGGCCTCGTCGATCGCGGCACGGACGAGGGCCTCACCGGTCCCGGCGCCCTGCACCTCAGGGGCCCTAGCCCTCGTTCGCGGTGCCGGTCACGCCTGGGCAGCGCGCCAGGCGTCGACGTCCGCGCCGAGCGCGGCCTTCTCCGCCGGATCGAGGAACGAAGCTTCGATCCCGTTCCGGGCGAGGAGGGCGAGCCGGTCAGGCCCGAGTCCGAACTCGGCGTCGAGCGCCGCGAGGTTGTCGTCGATGTACCCGCCGAAGTACGCGGGGTCGTCCGAGTTGACCGTCGCGAGCAGGCCGAGGTCGAGCATCCGCACGATGGGGTGGTCGGCGAGCGTGTCGATCGCACGCAGCCGCACGTTCGAGAACGGGCAGACCGTGAGCGGCACCCGATCGCGCACGAGCCGTTCGACGAGCGCGGGATCCTCGAGGCTGCGGATGCCGTGGTCGATCCGCTCCACCCCGAGCCGGTCGAGCGCGCTCCAGACGTACTCGGGCGGGCCCTCCTCGCCGGCGTGCGCGACCCGGCGCAGCCCGTTCGCCGCGGCGAGCGCGAAGACCTCCTCGAACAGTTCCGGAGGGTAGCCGACCTCCGCGGAGTCGAGTCCGACACCGTCGATCGTGTACCCGCTCGCGAGAATCTCGCGGAGGATCTGCAGGGCCTCGTTCGCGGGCCGGTCGCGCAGGAACGTCACGATCAGTTTCGTCGAGATGCCGAAGTCCGGGACCGAGGTGCCGAGGGCATCCGCCACCCCGCCGAGCGCGGTCAGCAACGGGATGCCGCGGCTCGTGTGCGCCTGCGGGTCGAAGAAGATCTCGGCGTGCCGCACCCCCGCGTCAGCGGCCCGGCTGAGGTAGGCCCGGGTCAGGTCCGTGAAGTCGGCGGCTTGGCGGAGGACGTCGAGGTTGTGGTAGTACAGATTGAGGAAGGATTGCAGATCGGTGAACTCGTATTGCGCCCGCAACTCCGCCAGGGTCGCGAAAGGCAGGACGACGGCATTGCGTTCGGCCAGCTCGAAGATGAGCTCCGGTTCGAGAGTGCCCTCGATGTGCAGGTGGAGTTCGACCAGGGGGAGTTTCATTTCCCCATTCTCGCAAGCCCGGTCGGCTCCGAATCACCAGTGGTGTCCTCCTTCAGCGCACCGGCGGCAGCGCCCGCCAGCGCACGGTCCAGCACGACGGTCGGCAAACACGACAAATCCGCGGGTTTTCCCGCGAATCCCCACGAAACCCGGGGAGCCTGCGGCCGAACGGTGTTTTCCGGACTTAGGGTGTCGGTGTGTGGCGCCTCGATAGAAAACAAGATGACGACGACATCCTGTCGACCAACCCGGATGCTCCGTCTGGTGAGCCGCGGAATGCGGTCTCCCCGCAGACCGTGAGCCTCGGGGATCCCTCGGTCGTCGCGGGAAACATCGCCGAGCCGGTCTGGAACCGCTGGCGCACCGAACTCGCCGAGATCGGCGGGCGCTCGCCTCTGTTGCACTTCGCCGACGAGCCGCGCACCCGCATCGAACTGAGCCAGGCCCACCCCGGCGGACTCCCGCAGTTCATCACCGGCAAGTCCACCCTGCTCTCCAACCTCATCCGCGACGAACTCGCGCTGCGCAACGCCCGCCTCGCGGCCGGCGAGATCACCCAGAAGGGCATCGAACTGCGCTCCATGCGCGGCATCGAATCGGTGCACCTGGGCATCGGCCTCGCCGAATGGCGCTTCGGTGACGTCGACTTCCTCGGCCCGGTGCTGCTTCGCCCGCTCGCGATCCGCCGCTACGGCCGCGACTTCGAGCTCAAGCTCAAGGGCCAGCCGTTCCTGAATCCCGAACTCGGCCGCGCGCTGCACGAGCAGTTCCAGATCACCCTCGACGCCGACGCCTTCGTCGCGCTCGCCGTGACCAACGGCGCCTTCAAACCGCAGCCCGTCATCGACCGCCTCCGCGGCCTCACCTCGCACCTGCCCTGGTTCAACGTCACCCCGCGCCTCGTCGCATCCTCCTTCGCCGACGTCGGCCGGGCCATGAAGGCGGATGCCGCGCACCTCGAGCATCCGCTGCTCGACGCGATCGCGGGGAACCCGAGCGCCCGACAGGCCATCGAGGGCGCATACAACCCCGTCGTGCCGATCGGCCAGGACTCCCGGCCGCCCGCGACCGACGTGCTGCTGCTCGACGCAGACCCCGAACAGGAGAACGTCGTCGCGCAGATCGCGGCAGGGAACTCCCTCGTCGTCAAGACCCTGCCCGGCACCGGAGGCACCCAGACGATCGTCAACGCGATCGGCTCCCTGATCTCCCAGCACAAGCGTGTCCTCGTCGTGAGCGCCCGCCGCTCGAGCCTCGACGGCATCAACCAGCGCCTCACCCAGGTCGGCCTCCCCGGCGTCGCCGTCACCCCACGGCTGCTGCGCCGCGACCTGATCGCCTCGATCACCCGCAACGAGAAGGCCGTCCAGCCGATGGTCGGCGACGTCGACGACGCCCTCGTGCGGCTCCGCAAGGTGCTGCTCGACTACCGCGGCGCCCTCACCCGGCGCGACCCTGCCCTCGGCGTCTCCGTACTCGACGCCCTCGGCGAACTCGCAAGGCTCGCCCAGCTGTCCTCCCCGCCGTCGACGACCGCCCGGCTCGAGCGGCACGCGCTCGAGCGCCTCGCCCAGAACCGGGCGACCGCGGCGCAGACGCTGATCAAGGCGGCCGCGCTCGGCCAGTTCCGTTACGGGCCAGGCGACTCGCCCTGGTACGGGGCGTCCTTCGCGGTGCCGGCCGAGGCATCCGCTGCCCACCAGCTCGCCAAGCGGGTCAACCAGGTCGAGCTGCCGCGCTTGCTCGAGCGTGCCGCCGGCCTCGTCGGCCAGACCCGGCTGCGGCCCTTCGAAACCATCGCAGAGCTCGGCGTGTACCTGCGGCTGCTGCTCGACATCCGCGACACCCTCGACAAGTTCCAGCCGGCCGTGTTCGACCGTTCGCTCACCGAGCTCATCTCGGCGACCTCCGCCCGCCGCGACTCTCCGGACATGACCGGCACCAGCCGCCGGCGCCTGCGCCGCCTCGCCGAGGAATACCTGCGGCCGGGCGTGCACGTCACCGACCTGAACGACAGCCTCCGCCGGATCCAGCAGCAGCGCACCCTCTGGCAGCGTTACGTCGTCGCCGGCGTCATGCCGGAGGTGCCCGTCGGGATCTCCGACGTCCACGTCGCCTTCCAGCGCGTCTCCGAGGACCTCGCGGCCCTCGACATTCCACTGCGCAACACCGGCACGAACCGGCAGCTCGCGATGCGCCCGGTCAAGGAACTGATCTACACGATCTCCGGCCTCGCCGCCGAGAGCGAGGTGCTCGCCAACCTGCACGAGCGCACCGCGCTGCTCGCAACGCTGCGCGAACACAACCTCGACCCCCTGATGACCGACCTCGCGAAGCGGCACGTCTCAGAGGAGAACGTCGCCAACGAACTCGAGCTCGCCTGGTGGCAGTCCGTGCTCGAGACCATGCTCGGTGCCGACAAGGCGCTCCTGAACGCGAACACCCAGGTGCTCGACCGGCTCGAGGCCGACTTCCGTCTCGTCGACGAGGCCCACGCGTCGACGACCGGGCAGCGCCTCGGCTGGCTCCTCGCCGAAACCTGGAAGATCGGCATCGTCGACTGGCCCGAGGAGGCCGACCGCCTTCGCCGCCTGCTGCGCGCCGACCGCGCGACCCCGTCCCGCCTGAACAAGGCGGCCCCGCACCTCGGCCGCGTGCTCGCCCCGGTCTGGCTCGCCTCGCCGTACGAGGTCTCCAAGCTCGACGACCAGCACTTCGACGCCGTGCTCCTCGTCGACGCCGGCGCGACGACCCTCGCCGAGAACGTCGGCGCCATCCGTCGCGGCAAGCAGATCGTGGCCTTCGGCGACCCCGTCACCCAGACGCCGTCGCCGTTCGAGACCGGCATCACGGATGCCGGCGGCGGCACGAACGCCAACGCGCGCGTCAGCCGCGTCAGCCTCGCAGACCGCGCAGAGCGCGAAACCAACGTCGACGCCCTGCACGCGGACTCCGCCCTCGCCCGCCTCGGCGAACTGCTGCCCACCCTCACCCTGACCCGCAGTTACCGGGCCGGCGGCGAAGACCTCACCGAACTCGTCAACCACCGCTTCTACGGTGGCCGCATCGACTCCCTCCCGTGGGCAGGCAGCTACCTCGGTCACGGCAGCCTCACCCTGAACTACGTCGCGGGCGGCCATGGCATGCCCGACGCCGACAGCGGAGCCGTCGAGAGCGTCGACGCCGAGGTCACGAAGGTCGTCGACCTCGTGCTCGACCACGCCGTCAAGCGCCCGCGCGAATCGCTCATGGTGATCACCGCGAGCGCACGCCACGCCGTTCGCGTGCACCAGGCGGTGCTTTCCGCCTTCTCCAAGCGCACCGACCTGGCCGACTTCATCCTCAAGGACCGGGCCGAACCGTTCACCGTGCTCACCCTCGAACAGGCCGTCGCCCAGAGCCGCGACCGGGTGATCTTCTCGATCGGCTACGGCCGCACCCCGCACGGACGCCTGCTGACCAACTTCGGCTCGCTCGGCGAACCCGGCGGCGACCGCCTGCTCGCGATCGGCATGACCCGGGCCCGTCGCGCCATGGACATCGTCTCCTGCTTCCGCCCCGCCGACATCGACGAGGACCGCCAGCGCCACGGCATCCTCGCCCTCGCCCAGGTGCTCACCGAGACCGAAGCCAGGCACAACGAGGCGCAGGTTCCCGATGCCACCGAGCCGATGCTCGTCGACCTCGCCCAGCGCCTCGAACGCCTCGGCGTCACCGTGACGCTCGGCCATCGCGGCAAGCTCGCCCTCGCGGGCTCGCACGCCGGTCGAGCCGTCGTCGTCGAAACGGATGCCGTCGTCGACCGGGCGAGCCTGCGCGAGTCGCTGAGGCTCCGTCCAGAGGTGCTGCGGCGACTCGGCTGGCACTACCTGCGGGTGCACTCCTTCGAACTGTTCAGCAACCCGGACGCCGTCGCCACCCGCGTCGCCGGCCTCGTCGGCGTCACACCCCCCACGCCGCCGGCAGCGCAGTACCCGCACGCGTGAGCCGCCGCGCCTTCGAGACGGCTGTGTTCCCGGGGAAAGACGCTTTATGAAAGACACCGACGACTGGGTCGAGACCCCGGAGAGTGCCGCCGACCGGTCGCACGGACTCGACCCGGAGGATCCCGCGTCAGCGCCGCGCCAGTCCGTCGTGAAAGCCCGCGGCGGAGCCCGCCGGGCGCGACTGACGCCGGCGCCGGACACGGATCCGAACCCGCACCCGCCGGTCCTGCGCGAGGAGGGCGGCGTCGCACCGCACGTCGCCGGAACCGAGCCGTCACGGAGCGCGAACGAGGCCCAGTTGCGTCAGGACCGCCCGCCGCACTGGTAGCCTGCGCCCGGCATCCGTCGTCGCCGCACCTGCCAGCCCCGCGCCCTAACGAATTCGACGGAGTTCTTGGGGTTTGCGGCGCGTGAGAGCGCGATCTAAGCGCTTTCCGGGCAGCAACTCCGTCGAATTGGTTCGGGGGAGACCGCTGGAGAGCTACCTCGGGGACGGGCCGGTGTCGGGCTTGGCGGCGTCCGCGGCGAGGAGGTCGCGGATCTGGGTGAGCAGGTCGAGCTCGGTCGCGGGGACGGTCGCGTCCTTCGGCGGCAGGCCTGCCGCACGGCGGCGCTCCTGCGCCTCCTTGAGCTTGTTGATCGGCATCACGAACACGAAATACACGACGGCTGCGATGAGCAGGAAGTTGATGATCGCCGCGAGCACGAGCCCGAAGGACAGGCTGCCGCCGCCGGGCAACGGGACATTCATCGATTTGGAGATGTCTTCCGCGTTGAAGATCGCCGCGATCAACGGGTTGAAGATCCCGGTGACGATGGCGGTGACGACGGACGTGAACGCCGCGCCGATGACGACCGCGACCGCGAGGTCGATCACGTTGCCGCGCATGATGAATTCTTTAAAGCCCTGGATCATGGGGCCCTCCTTAGGGTTTTGCGGACGGGGCCGCACTCGAAGTGGGGGTCGAACGTGATGCTGATGATACCGATGACGACGACGGGCCGGCGGATGCCCCGCCCGACTTCTCGGACGACGCGCCCGACTTCTTCTCCGACTTCTCGGCCTTCTTGGGCTTGTCAGAACCCTTGTCGGAGTGCGAACCCTTCTCGCCGTGCGACGCGGTGTCCGCGTGCGACTTGGCGTGCTTCTTCGGGTGCGCCTGCAGGGCCGCTTTCGCGTCCGAGCGGGAGTCGTTCTGGTAGAAGCCCGAACCGGTGAAGCTCACGCCGATCGAGGAGAACACCTTGCGCAGCTTGCCGCCGCAGGTCGGGCAGACGGTCAGCGTGTCGTCGGTGAAGGCTTGCTGGATATCGAACGCGGTGTCGCACTCGGTGCAACGGTAGGAATAGGTAGGCACTGAAACTCCGGCTGTAGGAACCCGGCGCGCGCCGGGAACCCTGATTGAAATAGATGAACGTGAGGGTGGATGAGTTAGAAGGTGATGATGCGCGTGGGCGTGACCAGGCCGTCGACGGGCTGGTCGTGCACTTCACGCGGCACGGAGTCGACGTATTCGTTGTCGAAGACGACGGCGTAGACCGGGGGACATTTCTCCATCGACCCGAGGGTCTTGTCGTAGTAGCCGCGGCCCCAGCCCATCCGCAGCCCGGTCGTGTCGACGGCGGCCGCGGGGACGATGATCAGGTCGACGTCATTGATCGCGATCGGCCCGAGCAGGCTGCCCGCGGGTTCTGGCATCCCGGAGACACCGGGGAATTCGGTCTGGTCCTCGCCGACGGTCCAGTCGAGCAGGCCGTCGTCCCGGGAGACCGGGAAGAGCACCCGGATGCCCTGGGCCTCGGCCCAGTTCACGAACGGCCGGGTATTGGGTTCGTTCCTGGCGGACAGGTAGCAGGAAATGGAGCGAGCGCTGAGGTCGACGACGATGCTCTGCAGGTTCGCGGTGAAGCCCGCCGTCGCGGCATCCGTCTCGACCGAGGTCATGTTCTGCCGGCGCTCACGCAGTTCGGCGCGGAGCGCCCGCTTTCGGTGAACGGTCTCGGAGTCCATATAAGTCATCCTAGATGCCGATAGCGTAGGGGCCATGGGTACACGCATCACGAAAGCCGTCATTCCCGTTGCTGGTCTGGGAACTCGCTTCCTCCCGGCCACGAAAGCAATGCCGAAGGAGATGCTCCCCGTCGTCGACAAACCGGCGATCCAGTACGTCGTCGAAGAGGCCGTCGCGGCCGGCCTGAACGACGTCCTGATGATCACCGGGCGCAACAAGAACGCCCTGGAGAACCACTTCGACCGGATGACCGAGCTCGAGGACGTCCTGATCCAGAAGGGCGACAAGGACCGCCTCGCCAAGGTTCAGTTCGCGACAGACCTCGCCGACATCCACTACGTTCGCCAGGGCGACCCGCTCGGCCTCGGCCACGCCGTCCTCCGCGCGAAGATGCACGTCGGAAACGAGGCCTTCGCCGTGCTCCTCGGCGACGACATCATCGATGCCCGCGACCCGCTGCTCGAGAAGATGCTCACCGAGCAGGTCGAACGCAACACGAGCGTCATCGCGCTCATGGAGGTCGAGCCCTCGCAGATCCACCTCTACGGTTGCGCCGCGATCGAGGCCACCGACGACCCCGACGTCGTGCGCATCACCGGCCTCGTCGAGAAGCCCGCTGAAGCGGATGCCCCGTCGAGCCTCGCCATCATCGGCCGGTACGTGCTCCGCCCCTCGGTCTTCGGCGTGCTCGAGCACACCGAGCCGGGCAAGGGCAACGAGATCCAGCTGACCGACGCCCTGCAGGAGATGGCGGTGAACCCCGAGACCACGGGCGGCGTCTACGGCGTCATCTTCCGCGGTCGCCGCTACGACACCGGCGACCGGCTCGACTACATCAAGGCCATCGTGCAGCTCGCCGTCGACCGCGAAGACCTCGGTCCCGACTTGCGCCCATGGCTCAAGGGATTCGCCGCCACCCTCGACTGATCGGGGTGACTCGGGGACTGATCCGGGTGACTACAGTGGGGGAACACCAGTTGAATCCGAGTAGACAGGCAGGTTGTGGCGATCGCGATTCCGACGCTCTTCGACGGTGATGTGACGTTGCGTCCCATCCGGCTGCGCGATGACAAAAACCTCGAACGCTCCCTGATGGAGAACCGAGGCTGGCTGCGCGCCTGGGAGGCGACCAGCCCATATGCGCCGATGTCCTTCGACACCCGCGCGAGCATCCGCAGCCTGCTCGCGCACTCGCGCACCGGGAACGGCCTGCCGTTCGTGATCGAATTCCAGGGCCGGCTGGCCGGGCAGCTCAACGTCTCCTCGATCAGTTGGGGCTCGCTGTCGAGCGCGACGATCGGGTACTGGGTCGCCGAGGAGTTCGCCGGTCGTTCGATCACCCCGATCGCCGTGGCCCTCGCGACCGACTACTGCTTCGGGCAGCTCGGGCTGCACCGGATGGAGATCTGCATCCGGCCGGAGAACGGCCCCTCCCTGCGCGTCGTCGAGAAGCTCGGCTTCCGCTACGAGGGCCTCCGCCGCCGCTACATCCACATCAACGGCGACTGGCGCGACCACTTCTGCTTCGCCCTCGTGGCCGAGGAAGTGCGCCAGGGCGTGCTGCGCCGCTGGCGCGACGGGGCAGCCCCCGCCGATGCTGCGGCGGTGACCCCCGCGGACAGGGCCGCGGCGGCGCATCCGCTCGGTGTGGCCGAGTACTGAGCATCGAACCACAATCCCGCGCACAAGAGACGCCGCGCAAAAAGACACGCCGCGCAAAAAGAATCGTCGATTCACCGGCGAGTCGGCGGACACACCCCGTCTAATCAGCGCCGGAACGGCCCCTGACTCATACCGTAGGGAGCATGAGTAGCGAGGTCCTGGGTGGCGGAGTCATGGTGGGGGTCGCCGCCGTGCTCTGGGTGGCCTATTTGATGCCGACCTGGACCCGACGACGCCAATATCTCACGATCGAACGCAATGCGGTTCGGTTGCAGCAGACCATGCGTATCCTCGCGGAGACGTCGGAGATTCCGCAGGAGGTACGACTCGAGGCGAATGCCCGCACGGTCGTGACCCAGCAGAAGCTGCTCGCGCAGGCCGAGGAGGACGCTCGCGTCGAGGCCAAGGCCGTGATGGCCGCCGCGAGTTCCGCCCGCCGCGCGGTCGCCGCCCAGGCCGCAGCAGAACGCGCCGCCGCCGCGCAGGTCGCCGCGGTGCAGGCCGCCGCCCAACGCGTCGCCCAGTCCACTGTCATCGGGCATGCAGCGGCCAGGAGCCGGCGCGTGCGCCGCGTGCGTGCCCTCGCGACCCTCGTGCTCCTCGGCGGCCTCCTGGCCGTCACACTCGGCCTCGTCGCCCTGGTCTCCGGCGGCTCGGCCGTCCTCCTCGCCGTCGGCGCCGCCTCCGGCGTCCTCGCATTCGGCACCCTCAACCGCCTCGCCCGCACCAGCGCGCACGCCAGGGCCCGGTCCGTCGCCGCGGGCCCCGCCGTCGCCGAAGCCCGCTCCCGGCCGCTCGTCGGGCAGGACTTCGAACCGGTGCAGTTCGAGGAGACCCCCGTTCCCGTGCAGACCTGGACGCCGCACCCGCTGCCCCGCCCGCTGCACCTCGCCCCCGGCACGGTCGCCCAGGTCGCCATGGCTTCAGCGGATGCCGCCGCGCAGCTCCGCCGGGCAGCCGCGGAGGCCGAGGTGGCCCGCCGAGCCGACCAGCTGCAGGTCGCGGTCACGCCGCTCCGGCACACCGGAACGATCTTCGCCCAGGGCAGCAGCCTGGGCAGCAACGTGGGCACGAACGTGGGCACAAGGCCGGTCACGAAGACAGGGCCGGTCGCCGTCGCGGGCAAGGCAACGGTCGCCGCACCGGTCAGCCGCTTCGCGTCGATGGGCATCGTCGGCGAGACCGAGCCGGGAATGACCGACCTCGACGCCGTTCTGCGCCGCCGCCGCGCCGCCGGGTAGGCACTCGGACGAGCACCCCCGTTCCGCCAGGAGGTCGCCGCGCACGGGGTGTGCTCAGAACGAGGCCCAACGCGTGATATTCTTCATAAGCGGTTGGGGGCTATGGCGCAGTTGGTAGCGCGTCTCGTTCGCAATGAGAAGGTCAGGAGTTCGAATCTCCTTAGCTCCACCGGCAAGACAGAAGGATCGTGGCCCAGCGGCCCCGGTCCTTTTGTCGTTTCCGGGGTGAATTCCAGCCACGACGATACTCGGCGACACGTGAGGGTTGCGCGGATCAGTGCGCGAGCGGGCCGGGCTTCTGCAACTCCTGGGTGATCCGGTTCGCCTCCTCGAGGAGCAGGCGACCGAGGAACTCCTGTCGCTCCGGCCGGAACCGGGGCTCGATCCCGGTCAGGGACAGCGCCCACGCCGGCCGGCCGGACCGATCGAAGATCGCCGCTCCCATGCCCCAGCTGCCCTCCAGGATCAGCCCGGGGTTGACCGCATACCCCGTGGTGCGGGTGAGCTCGAGGTTCGAGCGGATGCCCGCCGCCGTGTGCGCCGGACCCCACGTCGCTGCGAGCTCGCCGCCCAGCAATGCCGTCACCTCGTCCTCCGGCAGGTACGCGAGGATCGCGAGCCCGGCGGAGGCGACGCCGAGCGGGAACCGCACGCCCTCGTGCAGAACGAACGACCGGATCGGGAAGCTGCCCTCTTCCCGCAGCAGGCAGACGGTCTCCGCGCCTCGGCGGATGGAGAGGAAGGCGCTCTCGCCGGTCTCCTCGGCGAGCCGGCGCAGGCTCGGCCGGGCGAGCTCCTCGATCGGGTATCGGTCGGCGGCGACGACCCCCATCACGAAGATCTCGGGCCCGTAGTGCCAGGTGTGCCGCACGGGATCGTGGTCGAGCAGCCCCTCTGCGGCGAGCGAGGTGAGCAGGCGGTGCACGGTCGGCCGGGTCAGGCCGGAGTCCCGCACGATGTCGGAGAGCGCAGCCCCGCCCGGCGCGCGGCCCACGAGCCGGAGAAGCAGGGCGATCCGGGCCGTCACCTGGGCGCCCTGCACGGTGCCGCTCGGTCCCTTTGCGTCAACCGTGGTCATCTCGACTCCTATGTGTCCATAATGTGGATGATGGTGAGCCTAGTGTTCACGGGGTGGATGCGCAATCAAACGCACGGATTTCCGCGATTGACAGGGTCTTCGCCGCCCGGTTAGCATGGCCGTCAGACAGCGTGTCCACAGGGTGGACACAGTGAATGCTCAATGAGGAGACGACCATGTCCACGGTACTGACCAGCGCGGCCGACGCACTCGGTGACGTCCTCCACGACGGGATCGTGCTCGCGGTGGGCGGCTTCGGCCTCTGTGGGATTCCCGCCGACCTGATCGACGCGGTGCGGGCATCCGGTGTTCGTGATCTCACGGTCGTCTCGAACAACATGGGCGTCGACGGGATCGGTCTCGGCCGGCTGCTCGAGACCGGGCAGGTGCGGAAGGTGATCGCGTCGTACGTCGGCGAGAACCGGCTCTTCGCCGAGCAGCTTCTCGCGGGCGAGCTCGAGGTCGAATTCAGCCCCCAGGGCACCCTCGCCGAGCGCCTCAGGGCCGGGGGAGCAGGAATCCCCGCCTTCTACACGAAGACCGGGGTCGGCACCCTCGTGGCAGCGGGCAAGCCCCACGCGGTGTTCGACGGCATCCGCTACGTGCAGGAACGCGGCATCGTCGCCGACGTCGCCCTCGTGCACGCCTGGCGCGCCGACACGGAGGGCAACCTCGTCTACCGGTACACCGCCCGCAACTTCAACCCGCTCGTCGCGACCGCCGGCATCGTCACGATCGCCGAGGCCGAACAGATCGTGCCGCGCGGCACGATCGACCCGCACGACGTCGTGACGCAGGGCGTCTACGTGCAACGCCTCGTGCAGGCGGATGCCCGGGCCAAGCCGATCGAGCAGCGCACCGTGCGCGAGCGCGCGGTCGTGGTGCCGGCCTGAGCCGCCCGCGACCCACCCACCAGAGACCCCCCATCCGATCGACACCCAGGGAGTACCCCATGACGTGGACCAGAGACGAGATGGCCGCGATCGCGGCCGGCGAACTGCACGACGGCGACTACGTCAACCTCGGCATCGGTATCCCGACGCTCGTCGCCAACAACCTGCCTGAGGGGGTCTCGGTCACGCTGCAGAGCGAGAACGGGCTGCTCGGCATGGGGCAATTCCCCTGGACGGGCGAGGAGGACGCCGACCTGATCAACGCGGGCAAGCAGACCGTGACGATCCTGCCGGGCGGATCCGTCTTCGACTCGGCGATCTCGTTCGGCATGATCCGCGGCGGTCACGTCAAGGTCGCGATCCTCGGTGCGATGCAGGTGTCCGGCAGCGGGGACCTCGCCAACTGGACGATCCCCGGCAAGATGATCAAGGGAATGGGCGGCGCTATGGACCTCGTCGCGGGCACCCCGCGGGTGGTCGTGCTGACCGAACACGTGGCACGGGACGGCGCCCCCAAGATCGTGACCGAGTGCAGCCTGCCGCTGACCGGCGTCGGGGTCGTCAACCGGATCATCTCCGACCTCGCTGTCTTCGACGTGACAGAGACCGGGCTCGTGCTGCGTCGCCGCGCCCCCGGGGTCACCCTCGAGGATCTCCGCGCCTGCACGGAACCGGACTTCACGGTCTCGGAGACGGAAACCGACACCGCAACCGACACCGCAACCGACACCGCAACCAACACCGCAACCGACCAGAAAGCTGTGCGACTGTGAGCCTCCAGGAACAATTCGGCACCGACGTCCTCCTCGCCGGCTGGGGGCACAGCCGCTTCGGCAAGCTCAGCGACGACACCCTCGAGACCCTGATCGTGCAGGTCGCCACCGAGGCGATCGCGAACTCCGGCGTCGACGCCGGCGAGATCGACGAGATCTACCTCGGCCAGTTCAACTCCGGGCTCGTTCCGCTCGCCTTCGCGTCCTCGCTCGCGTTGCAGACCGACCCGGCGCTCGCGTACGTTCCGGCCACCCGGGTCGAGAACGCCTGCGCCTCCGGCTCGGCCGCGTTCCAGCAGGGCGTCAAGTCCCTGCTTGCCGGCACCGCCCGCACCGTGCTCGTGATCGGGGCGGAGAAAATGACGGATGCCTCATCCGAGCGGGTGGGATCCGCGCTGCTCGGCGCCGACTACGACCTGGCCGGCCAGCCGTCGACATCCGGTTTCGCCGGCCTCTTCGCCGTCGTCGCCGAGGCATACGCCGACCGCTACGGCGACGTCGGCGACGTGCTCGGCTCCATCGCCGCCAAGAACCACCGCAATGGCGTCGACAACCCCTTCGCCCAGCTGCGCAAGGACCTCGGCGAGGACTTCTGCCGCACCGTCTCCGAGAAGAATCCGATCGTGGCCGGGCCGCTCCGGCGCACCGACTGCTCCCCGGTCTCCGACGGGGCCGCCGCGATCGTACTCACGGCAGGGGCGCCCCGCCGCTCCGGAGCCGCGACCGATCCCGTGCGGCTCACCGGCTTCGGTCAGGCCAACGACTTCCTGCCCGCCGCCCGCCGCGACCCCACCGCCTTCGCGGCGACCCGGATCTCGTTCGAACGCGCCCTGCGGATGGCGGGGGTGGGCCTGGACGAGCTCGACTTCGCCGAGGTGCACGACTGCTTCACGATCGCCGAGCTGATCATGTACGAGGCGATGGGGCTCACCCCGCCCGGCGAGGGCCGCCGGGCCGTCGAGGAGGGCTGGGTGTACCGCGGCGGCAGGCTCCCGGTCAACATCTCCGGCGGACTCAAGGCGAAGGGCCACCCGGTCGGGGCGACCGGAGTGTCGCAGCACGTCGTCTCCGCGATGCAGCTCACCGGCACCGCCGGCGACATGCAGCTCGATGCCCCGCGCCGTGCGCTCGTGCAGAACATGGGTGGAGTCGGCGTCGCGAACTACGTGAGCGTGCTCGAGGCCGTCTGACGCGGCATCCGCAGCACCGGTGTCGGGGGTGCCCGGTAGCCTCGGCCACGAACGAGGGAGCGGGGCATGAGCGGCACGGACATCCCGGCAGGAGGCGGCGGCACAGCGAGCGGCGGCACTGCGGTGCGGTTCCGCTGCGGCCACGGCGCCCCGGCAGCGGATGCGCGCATCACCCTGAACAGGGACTGCCCGCTCTGCGTGCTCCTGCGTGAGACCCGGCGCACCAGGGCCCAGCTGGTCGGCACGGTCGCGGCGGGCGCGCGCGGCGCCCTCGCGCAGGAGACCCGCATCGGCGCCGTCTACGACTGGATCTGCACCCGCGGCCACTCCCGGTACACCGCGACGGTCCGCGAAGCCCTCACCGGCCCCGGGTGCCCCCGGTGCCAGGCCAATGCCGCCGCCCCGGCCGCCCGGTTCGAGGGCGGCGTGCCGTTCATGAAGCCCGGCCTGCGGCTCGGCACCTCCGCGACCGAGCAACGGCTGCGGGTGGCGCTCGGGGAGCGCATCCGCCTGCCGCACCGAGTGAATGCCGTACGCATCAGCCGCACCTTCTACGGCAAGCCCGAGGTCTGGCCGGACATCATCATTCCGGCGCTCCGGATCGCGATCGAATACGACGACCCTGGGCGCGACGGCCTGGCGCATCGCGGCCTCAAGGAGGCCTCAGACCGGGAGAAGGACGCGGCCCTGAACGAGGTCGGCTGGGAGGTGATCCGGGTGCGGGCCGGCGGCCTCACGGAATTGGGCCGCCACAGCATCGTCTGCCGGGCGGTGACGACGGCGGTCGTCGACCGGATCCTGGAGCTCCTCGTCGAGATCCGGGGTTCCGAGGCCGTCTCCGGCATTCGGCGGGACCTGGCCTAACGGAAGAAGGGTGCCGCCCCGCCGAAGCGGGACAGCACCCTGTCTGCAGTGGAACTGCGTGAAACTAATCGGGCGGAGGCTACGCCTTCCGTGCCTTCTCGGCCGTCTCGTTGGACTTGGCGTGCTTGTCGGCACGCTTCTCCTTGAGAGATTTTCCGGCGACCTTCTTGGTCGCGTCCTTCTTGGGTGATTTGTCAGCCATGTGCACTCCTTCGACCCGAGCCCCAGCGGCATCGTCTTCCTCGACCCTACGCGGAATCGCTGGGAACGGCATCCGCTCGGCCCGGCCCTTGTGCCCGGGCGCGCCGGTCGTAGGCTGTGTGCGACCAGCCACCTGAGGGATTGAGGGAATATGAGCGAGAACGACACGTACCGGGCGATCTTCTACGGCGCCAACCCGATCGCCGCGGGAACCGAACGAGTACTGGAATACGTCAACGGCAGATACGCCCAGGAGGTCACCCTCGAAGTCGAGGAGGACGGGCAGATCGTGCGGCGCGTCTTCAAGCTCGGGCACGTCACCGAGGAACCGATCTCGTACCGCTACGTCGAGGACCTCCACGACGAAACCGGAGAGGCCGACGTCCCGAACTGACCCCGGGCTGCCGGACGGACAGGACGTGTTCCGTTCCGGTCGAGAGTGACGCGCGGAACGGGCACTCTCGACCGGAACGGTGCACGTGGCGTGGCTAGATGCGCTTGCCCGGGCTGCGGCTGAGCCGCACCGGAAGCGCCATCAGCGGACCGACGAAGCGGCGCTGCAGCCTGCGTGCCGGGCCCCAGACGAACTGCACGAGGTACTGGGCGAGGATCGCCCCCGCCGCCAGCGCCACGGCGACCGCACCGGCGGTCAGCATGCTGAGCACGCCGTCGATGTTGCCGTCGGAGAGCTGCAGCAGGCCGCTGAACAGGGTCAGCCCGGGCACGAGCGGCACGAGTGCCGTCACGACGATCACGAGCGGCGGCGTGCGCACGACCCGTGACGTGAGCGCGGCGGCGAGCCCCACTCCGACGGCCGCGGCCGCCGACGACCAGACCAGCCCGAAGCCCGCGCTCGTGCCACCCAGGTACAGGATTTCGGCGAGCGCCCCGAGCAGGCACACGACCCAGTACGCGCGCCACGGCACCTGCACCGCGAGCGCGAAGCCCACGACGATGACGACGGATGCCGCGAGGAGCGCGGCCACGTCGGCGAACGTCAACGCGACGTTGCCGTTCACCCGCAGCACCAGGCCGAACCGGGCGAGGAGGAGCGACGCCCCGGCGACGCCGGTCACCAGGCCGCCGGTGATGAGGAGCGCCTCCATCATGCGGGCGGTTCCGGTGAGGTAGAAGCCGGACAGGGTGTCGTGGACCGCGCCGAAGGTCGTGACCCCGGCGAGGAGCATGATGATCGTCGCGATCACGACGAGGGAGGGATTCGCGGACGGGTCGACGAGCGCGACGACAGCTGCCGTCATCGGGCCGATGGCCCCGCCGACGACGTTCTGGTAGAAGACCGGCACCTGTCGCCGGTCGAGCGCCGTCGTGATCAGGTCGATGAAGAAGGTCGCGATGAACGCGGCGACGAGCACGGTGAGCCCGCCACCGATCAGTACGGCGGCGCCGGCGCCGACGAGGCTCCAGCCGAGCCGACGCCAGAGCGCGGTGACCTGGGGGCGGGCGCTCACGATGGTCGCGAGGGCCTTGCGCGCGTCGGCGACATCGATGGGATTCTCGATGAGTTCGGCGATCAGCTCACTCGTGGCGGTGAGCTTCCCGTAGTTGAGCGAGCGGTACTTGACGTTGCGGCTGCGCGTGATCGACTCGTGCGTGCCCGGGTCTTCGTGGGTGAGGGCGATGATCGTGTGCGTCACGTTCGCCTCGGTACCCTTGAGCCCGTACGCGCGGGTGATCGCTTCCATCGCGGCGGTGGCATCCTCGGCGCCGGCACCGGCGGCGAAGATGACCTCGGCGAGGCGCATGGTCAGGTCGAGGACCGCGCGGGTGTAGCCCGCGTTGTCGAAGACCCCGATGCTGACGGTGGCGTCAGACATCCGTTCGACGGACCTTTGTGGGGCCCGGCGGGGAGCGGTGGGGGGTGGAGTGGGTCACCCCCCAAGCCTAAGCAGCCTTTCCCTTGCGCCGGGACATCCGCACGATGAGGATCACGATGAGCGCGGTCACGCCGAGGAGTGCGATCCACGGCAGCGCGTAGCCGATGCCGACGAGCGCGGCGCCGAGCGCGCCGACCATGGCCGCCCAGCCGGCCCCGATCGCGGTCCAGAAGTCGCCGGGGGCGCCGGGCGCGACGGTGCCCGTTGAGTAGAGGGAGAGGGTGATCGTCGAGAAGTCGACCTGATCGGACAGGAAATTGCGCTGCGACTGCAGGCTTTCGAGGTCCGCCTGCCTCTGGGAGAGCGTGCCCTCGATCGCGATCAGGTCTGTCGTCGTCGTCGCCTGCTGCATCAGTGAGAGCAGCCGGTCGACGGAGGTCTTCAGGGCGGTGATGCGGGCGTCGAGGTCCTGGGTCTGCTGGGTGATGTCCGAGGCGTTGAGCGACACGTAGTTGAGGGTACCGAGCTTCTTCAGGTCGGTCACCGTGCGGTCGAGGGCGGCGGCCGGGATGCGCAGGGTGAGGGTTGCGCTGGCCGGCTGGTTGTCGGTCGCGGGGTTCTCGGTGCGGCTGTCGATGCGGCCGCCGGCCTGCTCGGTGATCGTCACGGCGTCCTGCGTCGCCTTGATCGGGTCTTTTGCCGTGACCGACATCGATCCCGTCATGATCACGTCGCGTTGGCCCGACGCGACTTCGCTCGTGCTGCCGGCGACGGTGCCCGAGGTGGCGCTCCCGGCGGCGTCTCCGGCTTGCGGGGCCCCGAGGATCCCGGAATCCTTGGTCGTTCCGTCGCCCGTTGCGGCGCCGGTTCCGGGGTTCGTCACGGAGGAGCCGGCATCGTTCGACGAGCCGGAGGCGGAGCATCCGGCCAGCAGGAGCACGGCGGCGAGGAGCGCTGCGGCGGCGGGAAAACGTTTCATGGGGCAACTGTATGGCGCGCCCTGAGGCCACTGTCTGGACGCCGTCTGGGAGTCGAATCACAATCCCGTCTCGGTGCGGGCGCAGTTGTTAGGGTCGATTCATCGGCCAGGCAACGCCGGCCGAGTGCCACGGGACACACGTTCCACGAGACGCGCTCTCCCTGACACGCACGCTCCATGAGACACATTCGACACACGACGGAGGAAACATGGGATTCGCAGAGAACGCCAAGGACGCCCTCGACGCGACCGGGCAGAAGATCAGCCGGACGTTCGAGGACACCAAGGACCGGATCGAAGACAAGGTCGACGAGATCAAGGCGGATGCCGAGGTCAAGCGCGCGGAGGCCGGCGTCAAGCACGCCGAGGCCGAGCGCGACGCGACGAAGGCCACCAAGGAGTTCAAGGAAGGCCTGCGCGACGATACTTGAGTCATGGGATGGTGGGCGGCGATGAGGGATCGGTTCCGTCGACGCCGCCCGCCCCTCCTGCACATCGCGACCGATGAAGGCACGGGGCCGGTCGTCATCCTCGTGCACGGCATCGCCAGTTCGTCCGTGACGTTCCGGGAACTGGTGCCGCTGCTCACCCCGCGGCACCGGGTCATCGCGGTCGACATCCTCGGCTTCGGCGAATCGCCGGCTCCTGAGGGCTGCGAGTACCGGCTCGAGGACCACGTCGAGGCGCTCGCAGCCACGATCCGTTCGCTCCGGCTGCGCGAGCCGTTCGTGCTCGTCGGCCATTCCCTCGGCAGCCTCATCGTCGCCCGGCTCGCGGCGTCGCAGCTGACCCGGTTCGATCGCCGCACCCGAATCTCGCGCGTTGTTCTCGTGGGCCCGCCCGTCTATCTCTCGCCGTCCGAGATCGGGGACCGCTGGGTGCGTGCCCGGGTCAATGTGTACCTGCGCGTTTATGCGTTCCTGCGGGAGAACAAGGATCGCACCATCACGAACGCGGCGATCATCTCGCGGATGCTGCCGAAGGGCATCTTCGAGATCACCGAACGCAACTGGACCCCCTTCGTGAAGTCCCTCGAGCACTGCATCGAATCGCAGACCCTCGTGAGCGACATCGCGATCCTGCGCGTGCCCGTCGACGTCGTCTACGGCAGCCTCGACGCGTTCATCCAGTCGGGCAGCCTGACCGTGATCGAGCGGATGCGCCACGTCTCGATGCACCGCGTGGAGGCGAACGACCACCTGATCCGGCCGCGCCTGGCCCGGGAGCTGCTCGCGGTCATCGAGACTGCGACAGGGGTCGACGACCGACCGGTGGACCCGGAGGGGCCGCGCGCACCGGCATCCGCTGTCGCACGCTGACCAGGGCGGCCGGCCGGGTGATTAGGCTGGGGACATGGACACACGCACCCTGGGAAGAACCGACCGAACCGTCTCCGTGATCGGGCTCGGAACCTGGCAACTGGGAGCGGACTGGGGGGACGTCAGCGAGGCCGACGCGACCGCCGTTCTCGCAGCATCCGTCGACGCCGGCGTCACCTTCTTCGATACCGCGGACGTCTACGGCGACGGACGCAGCGAGCAGATCATCGGGCGCTACCTCGCCGGGGACGGCAAGGACGCCGGGATCACGGTCGCGACCAAGATGGGCCGCCGCGTCGACCAGCTCGCCGAGAACTACGTGCTCGCCAACTTCCGGGCCTGGACCGAACGCTCCCGCCGCAACCTCGGTGTCGACACCCTCGACCTCGTGCAGCTGCACTGCCCGCCGAGCGCGGTCGTCGAATCGGGCGAGGTCTACGACGCGCTCGACACCCTCGTCGCCGACGGCACGATCGCCGCGTACGGCTTCAGCGTCGAAACCTGCGACCAGGCCCTCGCGGCGATCTCCCGCCCGGCCACCGCGACGGTGCAGATCATCCTGAATGCGTTCCGGCTCAAGCCGCTCGACACCGTGCTTCCCGCGGCCCGCGCCGCCGGGGTCGGCATCATCGCCCGGGTGCCGCTCGCGAGCGGTCTGCTCACCGGCAAGTACACCCGCGCCACGACCTTCGCCGAGAACGACCACCGCAACTACAACCGCGACGGCAGCCACTTCGACGTCGGCGAGACCTTCTCGGGCGTCGACTACGAGACCGGGCTCACGGCGGTCGCCGAGTTCGCCGCGCTCGTTCCCGCCGGGCTCACGCCCGCACAGGCCGCGCTCGCCTGGGTCGCCCAGCAGGACGGCGTGAGCGCCGTCATCCCCGGCGCGCGCTCGATCGCGCAGGCGCAGGGCAACGCCGCGGCCGGGTCGGTTCCCCCGCTCAGCGCCGAGTTCCTCGCCGGCGTTCGCGACATCTACGACCGGCTCCTCCGCGCCCAGATCCACCCGCGCTGGTAGCACTCTCGCGGATACTGGTGCGTGCGGGGGCGATCAGCCGAGGTCGTCGGGGTCCCGGCCGGTGCGCTCGCCGGAGTCGAGGGTCGCGATCGCGGCGAGGTCGGCCGCGTCCAGGCTGAAGTCGAAGACGTCGAGATTTTCGCGGATGCGGGACGGTGTCACCGACTTCGGGATCACGATGTTCCCGAGGTCGAGGTGCCAGCGGATCACGACCTGCGCTGCTGACTTGCCGTAGCGGGCGCCGATGGCGTCGAGTGTCGGGTTGCCGATCGCCCTGCCGCGGGCGAGGGGTGACCAGTCTTCGGTGAGGATGCCGTGGGCGGCGTCGTAGGCACGGGCATCCGCTTGCTGCAGCCAGGGGTGCAGCTCGATCTGGTTGACCACGGGAACCACGTCGGTTTCGGCGAGAAGCCGGTCGACGTGATGCGGGTGGAAGTTGGAGACGCCGATCGAGCGGGCCCGCCCGTCGGCGCGGATCGCCTCGAGGGCCCGCCAGGTGTCGACGTACTTGTCCTGGCGCGGGGCCGGCCAGTGGATCAGGTACAGGTCGACGTAGTCGAGCCCGAGCTTGCCGAGGCTCTCGTCGAAGGCACGCAGGGTGCTGTCGTAGCCGTGGTCGGCGTTCCACACCTTGGTCGTCACGAAGACGTCGCCGCGGGGGAGGCCGGCCCGGGCGATGCCCTGGCCGACGCCGGCCTCATTGGCGTAGAGCGCTGCGGTGTCGACGTGCCGGTACCCGGACTCGAGCGCGACCTGCACGGCGTCGGCCGCGTCGGCATCCGGAATCTTGTAGACCCCGAGCCCCAGCTGCGGGATGGAGTGGCCGTCGTGGAACTGCAGAACGGGTGAAGAGGTCATAGCTCCATTAAACCGGCCATGCGGCTTTCCGCGAAAGCGGGTGAATCGTCGGTTGGACACGGCCTGAACGACGATTCACCCGCTTTCGCGGAAGGGGTGGCCCGGCGAGGTGCGCGCTTCTCACGTGGTGAGAGGCGCGCTTTCGAGTCGGCGGCCCAGCACCGAGAGTATGAGGATCTCGTGCCGACCCCTCGGGGGTGCGGCAGGCCGGGCAACGTCGCCCGGCGAGAACCCGGGATGCAGGAGGTCACGGTGAAGGCTGTCCGGATCCATTCCTATGGCGCACAGCCGACCCTCGACGACGTGCCGGAGCCCGAGATCCTCGGCCCGTGGGACGTGCTCGTCGACGTCGGCGCCGCCGGGCTCTGCCGTACCGACCTGCACATCATCGAAGGCCAGTGGGATCCGATCCAGCACCCGCACCTGCCCTATACCCTCGGCCACGAGAACGCCGGCTGGGTACGGGCGTGCGGCTCGGCCGTGCACAACGTCGCGGTCGGGGACACCGTCATCATGCATCCGCTCACCAGCTGCGGGCTCTGCCCCGCCTGCCGGGAGGGCCAGGATTCGCACTGCGAGAACGCCACCTTCCCCGGCATCAATGTCGACGGCGGCATGGCCGAGGTGCTGCGCACGAACGCGCGCGCCGTGGTGAAGCTCGACCCCGCGCTCCAGCCCCGGGACGTGGCCGCTCTGGCGGATGCCGGACTCACCGCGTACCACGCCGTGCGGAAGGCCGCCCCGGTGCTCTTCCCCGGCAGCCACGCCGTCGTGATCGGATCCGGCGGCCTCGGGCACATCGGCGTGCAGAGCCTCGCGGCGATCACGAGCGCGGAAATCACGGTCGTCGACCGCTCCGAAGCGGCGCTCGAGCTCGCCGGGCAGATCGGCGCACACCACACCGTGCTCGCGACGAGCGACGCGGCGGTCGAGAAGGCCGTCGCCGAGATCACCGGTGGCGGCGCGCACATCGTCTTCGACTTCGTCGGCGAACGCGGCGCAGAACTGCTCGCCCCGAAGTTGCTCCGGAACCGTGGCTCGCACTATGTGATCGGCTACGGCGGTACGGTCAGCCTGCCGACGATCGAGATCATCTCCCGCGAGATCAATGTGATCGGCAACCTCGTCGGCACATACACCGACCTTGTCGAACTGATGACCCTCACCGCCCAGGGCAAGGTCACCCTGCACACCGCCGTCTACCCGCTCGAGGCCGCCAACGACGCGATCGCCGACCTCGAGAGCGGTCGCCTGGTCGGCCGCGGCATCCTCGTACCCGGTCACGCCGCCTGAGCCAGATCCACCCCGATCCATCCGAAGGAGACCAACAGTGACGTTCCTCGAAACCTCGGAAGCCCCGAGCGGCTTCCTCGACTCCCCGCAGGCGCGGGCCCTGCTCGTGCGCGTCATCCGGGTGGCATTCCCGCACGCGCAACTGCCGGACACCGCATACGAGAAGACCGCAGACGCCCTGATTGCGCTCGCCGAGAAGACGCCACGGCACTTCCTCGCCCTGTCGTCCGGCCTCGCGAGCCTCGACACCCTCCCGGCCGGAGCGTTCCTCGACCTCAATGCGATGGATGCCACGGCCCGCCTCCGCGCGATCGAACAGACCGAATTCTTCGGCTTCGTTCGTGCGAACACCGTGCTGACCCTCTACAACCTCCCGGAGGTCTGGCAAGCGCTCGGCTACGAGGGCGCATCCTTCGACAAGGGCGGCTATCTGCACCGCGGTTTCAACGACCTCGACTGGCTCCCCGAGCCGCGGATCGAGGAATACACCGGCGAACTGCGCTACGTCGAGATCGGTCCGCTCACCCGGCAGGTCGGTGCCGCGACCCCCGCGACCCCGGCTGCGGCATCCGCAGCCCCGGAATCCGCTTCGGGCAGGGACGAGGTGACGAAGTGAGCGCCATCGACCACGACGAGGAGGCCGTCGTCATCATCGGGTCCGGAGCGGGAGGCGGCACCCTCGCCTACGAGCTCACTGCCCGGGGCATCCCGGTCGTCGTGCTCGAGGCAGGGCCCCACATCACCAATGCGGAATACGTCAACGACGAGTGGGCGGCGTTCTCGCAGATGGCCTGGCTCGACCCGCGCACGACGAGTGGCTCCTGGCGCATCGCCCGTGACTTCCCGAACCTGCCGGCGTGGATCGTCAAGGCCGTCGGCGGCAGCACCACGCACTGGTCCGGCGCCACGCCGCGCTTCCTCGCCCACGAATTCCAGGCTCGCAGCACCTACGGCGGTATCGACGGCGCGAACCTGCTCGACTGGCCGATCACCCTCGCCGAACTCGCGCCGTACTACGACCGCGCCGAGATCGCGATGGGCTCGACGCACCGGCACGGTCGCGCCGCCCTGCCCGCCAACAACAACTACAAGGTGTTCGCCAACGGTGCCGCCCGGGTCGGCTACAACTTCTACGCGACCGGTCCGTACGCGACGAACGCCGAGCCGTACGACGGGCGCCCGGCATCCGTGCAGGACGGCTTCAACTTCCAGGGCGACAAGTCCGGCGCGAAGTGGAGCACCCTCGTGCGCGAGATTCCCCGTGCGGAGGCGACCGGTCACCTCGACCTGCGGCCGCTCAGCCAGGCCGTGCAGATCACGCACGACCGGACCGGGCGCGCCGATGCCGTGCTGTACCTCGATGCCGCCGGCGGCATGCACCGGCAGCGGGCACGCATCGTCTGTGTCGCCGGGAATTCGATCGAGACGCCTCGACTGCTGCTGCTCAGCGCGAGCTCACTGTTCCCGGACGGACTCGCGAACTCCTCCGGCCAGGTCGGCCGCAACTACATGCGGCACACCACCGGCTCCGTCTACGCCCAGTTCCCCGACCCGGTGCACTCCTACCGCGGCGAGACCATGGCCGGGATCATCGCGGACGAGGCGCGCCACGACGAGCGCCGCGGCTTCGCGGGCGGCTATTACCTCGAGACCCTTTCGCTCGGGCCGGCGTTCCTCGCGGCCTTCGCGGACCCGGGTTCGTGGGGGCGCGACTTCACGTCGATCCTCGACGGCTACGCGCACACCGCGGGGCTCTGGATCGTCGGCGAGGACATGCCTCAGGAGACCAACCGGATCACCCTCAACGGTTCGGTCACGGATGCTGCCGGCCTGCCGGTCGCGAACGTGAACTTCGACGACCACCCGAACGACGTCGCCATGCGCGACCACGGCTACCGCCAGGCCGAACTGCTCTACGACGCGGTCGGGTCGATCTCGGCGCACCGCACCCCGCCGTATCCCTCGACGCACAACCTCGGCACAAGCCGGATGAGCGCACGACCGGAGGACGGCGTGGTGAACAAGTTCGGGCGTGCCCACGATGTGCCGAACCTGTTCGTGAGCGACGGGTCGGTCTTCACGACCGGCGCCGCGGCCAACCCGACGCTCACGATCGTGGCCCTCGCCATCCGGCAGGCCGACCATATCGCCGAACAGCTCGCCAACCGGTCCCTGTGACCGGGCTACCGGCTCCGGGATCCGGGACCCCTCCGGCACCCTGACACCGTCCCGAACCACGCCCGACAAGGAGATGACGCACCCATGACCCACGACCAGATGATGAGAACCCCGTACGACCAGATCGGCGACGTGCCGACCTTCACCCTCGAATCGAACGATGTCGAGAACGGCCGGGAACTCGACCCGCCCCAGCGCAGCGGGATCTTCGGCGCCGGCGGCAGCGACACGTCCCCGGAACTGCACTGGAGCGGTTTCCCGGCGGGAACCCGAAGCTTCGCGGTCACGATGTACGACCCGCTCGCCCCGACGGCGAGCGGATTCTGGCACTGGGCCGTCGCCGACATCCCCGTTTCGACGACGAGCCTGCCGACCGGTGCGGGGGAGGAGGACAGCACCCTGCTCCCGCCCGGCGCCTGGCAGCTGACCAACGACGCGAGCCTCCGCCGCTACCTCGGTGCGGCCCCGCCGGCCGGCCACGGGCGGCACAACTACTACATCGCCGTGCACGCCCTCGACGTCGACACGATCGGGATCCCCGAGACTTCGACGCCCGCGTTCCTCACCTTCAACCTCGGCGCGCACACCCTCGCGCGCGCCGTGATCACGCCCTGGTGGGAGGCCCGCTAACCGTCGCGGAGCGGATGCTCAGCGCCTGACGCTGCCGGAGCGGAAGTACCGCGAGAGTCCGGCAGCGGTCTCGCGCAGCATCCGCTCGTGGTCGCGTTCGCGGATCGCGATGGAGTCCGCGCGGGCCGAGATCGCCACGGAGCCGACGAGCAGGCCTGCGGAGTTGCGCACGCCGACCGCGGCGCACGTCATACCCGGCACGAATTCCTCGTGCTCCCAGGCGACGTGCGACCGGGAGATCGACTCGAGCTGGCGTTCGAGTTCCCCGCGATCCGTGATCGTCGCCGGGGTCAGCTGCGGCAGCCCATGAGCGTCGAGGTACTGGTCGCGCTGTTCGCCGGTCATGCCGCTCAACATGATCTTGCCGAAGGCGGTCGCGTGCGCGGCCTCGTGGAACCCGAAGCTCAACGGGGTGAGGCGCGGGGCTGCCGGGGAATCCACGATGTACGTGACGACGACATCGGCCCCCCGGTAGACGGCGAAGTACGCGGCCGCCTGGGCGTTGCGGTGCAGGCGGGCGATCTCGGTGCGCACCTCGGCGGGCACGCCGATCTGGCGATGCAGCGAGACGCCGAGCTGATGCAGCTTGTAGCCGAGTTCGAACTTGCGCTCCCGGCGGATGTGCACGAGGTAGTCGCTCTGCACGAGCGTCTGCATGAGCCGGTACACGGTCGGCAGCGGATAGCCGAGGCTCGCGGAGACCTCCTTCGCCGTGGCCCCGCCACGTTCGGCGACGATCTCGAGGATCGCGAGCGTCTTCAGGATCGAGGCGACCCCGCTCGGGGCGGGCGGTGCCGGCAGTGCCGTGACGTTGGACGTCAGTGGCGGCTGGGCGAGCGTCCGGGGCGACGGCGGCTGGGACAGGGGAAGAGCATCCGTGGTCTTCATGCGGCCATTGTCGGTCGGGCCCGGCCCGGGCACAATCGTCCGGCTCCTGAGAAGATCCCGGGTTCGGCGCGTGAGGCAGCTTCTCACATGGTGACAGGGCCCCTGACCGGGCCGGCACCGGCGAATTTAGGCTGGCGGCATCCGCATCGCTTGAAGAAGGAGATCGTCATGGCCGCCTCCAGCGCCATTCGCACCATCATCAGCCCCGGCCGCTACGTCCAGGGGAAAGGGGCGCTGTCCCGGCTCGGCGAATTCCTCGCGCCGCTCGGGAAGACCCCGCTCCTCGTCTCCGACGACGTCGTCTGGGGGATCCTCGGGCAGCGCGCCACGGACTCGCTGCGCGCCGCCCAGCTGCCCGTCACCCGGGAACGTTTCGGCGGCATCCCCACGGCCGCGGAGGTCACCCGCCTCGTCGGCGTGATCGACAGGACCGGCGCCGACGTCATCGTCGCCCTCGGCGGCGGCAGCACCATGGACGCCGTGAAGGCGGCCGGGTTCCTCGCCGGGATCCGCTGGGTCACGGTGCCCTCCGTCGCATCAACGGATGCCCCCACATCGGCCCTCTCCGTGATCTACACCGCAGATGGCGCGTTCGAGGAGTACCGCTTCTTCCCGAAGAACCCTGACCTCGTGCTGATGGACACCCAGCTCGTTGCGGATGCCCCTGCCGCGTTCCTGGCGGCGGGCGTCGGCGATGCGCTCGCGACGTGGCTCGAGGCCCGGGCGACGAGGCAGGCGCACGCGAACACGATGGCCGGCGGCCTGCCGACCCTCGCGGGCACCGCGCTCGCCGAACTGTCCTGGGGCGTGATCTGGGACAACGCGCTCCCCGCCCTCGACGCCGTGCGCGACCACCAGGTCACCCCGGCCGTCGAGAAGCTCGTCGAGGCGAACACGCTGCTGTCGGGGCTCGGATTCGAGTCCGGCGGGCTCGCCGCGGCGCACGCGATCCACAACGGCCTGACCGCGGCGCACCAGACCCACGGGCTCGCGCACGGGCAGAAGGTCAACATCGGCTCGGTCACGCAGCTCGTGCTCGAGGGCGCCCCGACCCAGGAGATCCGCGACTTCATCGAGTTCACGACCCGGGTCGGGCTGCCGAACACGCTGACGGAGGTCGGCCTCAGCGTCGACGACGAGGACGACCTGCGCCGCGTCGCCGAGGCGGCGACGGTGCAGGGGGAGACCATCCACAACATGCCGTTCCCGATCACCCCCGACGAGCTGGTCAGCGCGCTTAAGTCGATCGAGCGGTTCTCCCGCACCGTGCGGAGCGAGGCGCACCTGCCCGCTCCCGTGCAGTACGTGGCCCACCAGGTCGACACGCACTAGCCGCAGGTCTCCGGCAGCGGATGCCGCGGCATCCGCTGCCCCGACCCGCGGCTGCGCGACGCCCGCGAGAGTACACTTTTGGCCCCTAAAGCACTGGTTTAAGGGCCAAAAGTGTACTCTCGCGGACTGTAAGCGGGCGAGGCGCGGCCGGGGCGGTGGGGTTAGGAGACCTGGATCTGGATGGGGGCGGTGTCGGGGATCGGGCCGGCGTCGCGGCCGCGCAGGTCCGGGTGCCAGCGGCGACCGAGCGCGGGGATCAGGGTCCCGAGCGCGGCGAAACCGGCGGCGACGAGGATCGCGGACCCGGCGCCGTTATGGTCGATCATGAAGCCGGCCGTCGCGGACCCGAGCGCCGCTCCCATCAGCTGGCCGGTGCCGACCCAGCCGTACGCCTCGGCGGTGTCGCTGAACTTGACGCTCGCGGAGACGATCCCGAACAGCACAGCGAAGGCCGGCGCGATGCCGATACCCGCGAGGAGCAGCGTTGCGGCGAGCCACCAGAAGCTGAGGCCGAGAGTCGCGAGGGAGAGGCCGATCGTGACGATCAGCATCCGCCCGGCGAGGGCCCACGGGCCGATCGGCGCGTGACCGAGCGCGAGGCCACCGACGAGCGAGCCGATCGCGAAGATGCCGAGCACCCAGCCGGAGTCCGAGCTGCCGTGACCGAATGCCGCGACGACGCCGGCCTCGACGGCCGAGCAGGCCGCGACGAGCATGAAGCCGACAACGGTGCTGAGGAGCACGGCAGGGCGCTTGAGCACGGCGCCGAGCTTGCGGCGGCTGCGCGGGATCCGTACCCGGCCGACCTCGGGCAGCACGACGAACCAGATGCCGCCGCCGACCAGGAATGCAGCGGCGAGGAGGATGCCCGCGACCGAGCTGATCTGGATCGCGACGAATGTGGCGATGACCGGTCCGAGCACCCAGATGATCTCCTGGGCGGATGCGTCGAGCGAGAACAGCGGGGTGAGCTGACGGGAGTTGACGATCTTCGGGTAGATCGTGCGCACGGCCGGCTGGATCGGCGGTGTCGTCAGCCCCGCGACGAGGCCGATCACCATCAGGCCCCAGATCGGCAGGATCAACAACGCCATCACGACGATGGCGCTCGCGCAGATCGCGATCGTGGCGATGATGACCGGGCGCATGCCCCAGCGGCCCATCAGGCGGCTCGTGAGCGGGCCGGCGATGGCCTGGCCGATGCTCATCGCACCGAGTACGAGGCCGGCGGACCCGTAGGAGTCGTAGACGTGCTCGATGTGGATCAGGAACGCGAGCGAGAGCATCCCGAACGGAAAGCGGGCGGTCAGCTGCGCGGCGATCAGACGGGCAACCCCGGGCGTCTTCAGTAGGGTCCAGTAGCTGCTCACTCGTTCGAGTCTACGGGCGAGGCCCGGTACGGGTCGAGTCGGGCCCCCGGCACGCAATCCGTCGCCGCCCCGCGCCGAATTGCGTCGCGTGCGCGCCCGTTTTCGCAACGAACGTGTACCGAACGCAATTCCGTGCCGAGGATCGTGTCGACGGCCGTGCCTGGGGCCGTATCAAAGGGGCGGGGCATGGGCGGATGCGGGTCCCCGCGCCGCGCACACCCGGTACCGTGGTTTCGTGAACACTTTGATCTCCGCCGAGGACCTGGCCCGCCTGCTCGAGACGCGTGACGACATCCGTGTGCTCGACGTCCGGTGGGCGCTCCTCGGGCCGAGCGGACGCGACGAATACGCCGCCGGACACCTGCCGGGCGCGGTCTACGTCGACCTCGAGACCGAACTCGCCCGGCCAGGGGCGCCTGAAGACGGGCGGCACCCGCTGCCCGCGATCGACGATCTGCAGGCGGCGGCGCGGCGCTGGGGAATCCACGACGACGACACCGTCGTGGTCTACGACGACCTGAGCCTGATGTCGGCGGCGCGGGCGTGGTGGCTGTTGCGGCACGCCGGCCACCGGAACGTGCTCCTGCTCGACGGTGCGCTCGCCGCCTGGCGCAGGGCGGGATTGCCGCTCGTCACCGGGGAGCAGCCCGACCCGTCGATCGGCACCGCGCACCTCAGCTACGGCTCGCTCGCCACGATCGACGCCGACACCGCCGCCGCCATCGCGCACACCGGCATCCTCCTCGACGCGCGTGCCGGCGCCCGGTACCGGGGCGAGACGGAGCCGGTCGACCCCCGCGCCGGTCACATCCCGGGCGCGGTGAGCGCCCCGACGACGGACACCCTCGCCGACGACGGACGCTTCCTGCCCGCCGACCAGCTGCGTGCGCAGTTCGAGTCCCTCGGCGTGAAACCGATGCGCCCGATCGGGGTCTACTGCGGGTCGGGGGTCACGGCCGCCCACGAGATCGCCGCGCTCACGATCGCCGGGTTCGTCCCCTACCTCTACCCCGGATCCTGGTCGCAGTGGTCCAATCTCCCGGACCGCCCCGTGGAAACCGGGGACGGCGGGCGCGGCGGGTTCAGCGGTTTCCACGGGGCCAGCGTCCGGCTGTAGGTGGCGAGGCCGGCTCGCGGCGGCCCGGTGCGCTCACACCGAATTCACACGGCACGCAGAGCCCGGGGATGCAATACTTAGGTAATGCTTACCTTACCCAGCACCGAGGTGACCGGCGAGGACCTGCTCCCTGATGCACGCCCCGGCTACCGGCCGTACCGGGCGACGGTCGCGGGCATCCGGCGCCTGAGCCCGCATTTTGTGCGGGTGACCTTCACCGGTCCGGAATTCGAGCACTTCGGCACGGCGGGACTCGACCAGCGGATCAAGCTCGTCCTGCCGATCCCCGGCGTCGGCCTCGCCGATTTCGGAGTGGACGAGCAGCACGACCCTGCCTCGACCGGCACCGGCTGGTACGACCGCTGGCGGGCCCTTCCCGAAGCTGAGCGCAACCCGTTCCGCAGTTACACCGTCCGCAGGGTGCGCCCGCACCTCCGCGAACTCGACGTCGACTTCGTCTCCCACGACGCAGCGGATGCCGCCGGTTCCGGCCCCGGCCCCGCATCCCGCTGGCTCGCCGCGGCCCAGGTCGGCGAGCACGTCGTCATCGTCGGGCCGGACTCGCGCAGCCGCGACGCCGGCCTCGGCCTCGACTGGCGCCCCGGCGACGCGACCTACCTGCTCCTCGCGGGCGACGAGACCGCGGTCCCCGCGATCTGCGGCATCCTCGATACCCTGCAGCCCGGGCGCACGGCGCACGCCTTCCTCGAGGTGCCGGATGCCGCGGACCAGCTCGACGTGCGGGTCCCGGACGGTTGCACCGTCACCTGGCTTCCACGCGGAGGCGCCCCGCACGGCGAATGCCTCGACGCCGCCGTGCGCACCTGGGTCGCCGGCCACCAGGGACCCGAGGTCCCGACCGGCGTCGCCGTGAACGCGGCCGAGCTCGAGATCGACATCGACCGCGAAACCCTGTGGGACACCCCGGACACACCGCCGGGCGCAGGGTTCTACGCCTGGCTCGCCGGAGAGGCCGGCGCGATCAAGCGCCTCCGCCGGTTCCTTGTGAGCGAGACCGGTGTCGACCGCCGGCGCGTCTCCTTCATGGGCTACTGGCGCCTCGGCAAGGCCGAGCCCCAGTGAGCCGCCTGGCACACCCGTCCGAGCATCCGGCCGCGAACCTCCCCGCCCAGAACCGCCCGGCCCCGAACCTTCCGGCCCCGAACGAATCCGACGGATTTTCTGCCCAAGAAACACCCGAGAGTGCCGTTTCGGGCCGAAAGACCGCAAGACTCCGTCGAACCGGTTCGGGTCGACGTCCGGTGGCTGGGCTCCTCGGCGCGGCCGTGCTCCTCGTCCTCGTGATCATCGCCTCCCTCGTCGTCGGCGCGCGGGACGTGCCCTTCGGCACCGTCCTCGACGCCCTGTTCCGGCCCGACCCCGCCGTGACCGACCAGCTGGTCGTGCTCGACCTGCGTATCCCGCGCACGGTCGTCGGCCTGCTCGCGGGCCTCGCCCTCGGCCTCGCCGGTGCGCTCATGCAGGGCGTCACCCGCAACCCCCTCGCCGACCCCGGGCTGCTCGGCGTCAACGCGGGCGCCTCCCTCTTCGTCGTAGCCGGCATCGCCGTCTTCGGAGTCACGAGCGCGCTCGGCTACGTCTGGTTCGCCTTCGTCGGGGCCGCGGTCGCGGCATCCGTCGTGTACGTCATCGGGTCGCTCGGACGCGGGGGAGCGACCCCCGTCAAGCTCACCCTCGCCGGCACGGCGCTCACCGCGGCGCTCACCTCGCTGATCACCATCGTGCTGCTCAGCGACCCGTCGACCTTCGACCGCTACCGGTTCTGGTCTGCGGGCTCCCTCTCCGCCCGCGGCCTCGACACCGCGCTGCAGCTCGCGCCGTTCATCCTCGCCGGCACGATTCTGGCGGCGACGGCCGGGCGGATGCTCAACGCGCTCGCCCTCGGAGACGACCTCGCCCGCGGTCTCGGCCAGAACGTCGTGGCCGCACGGATCGTCTGCTTCGTGGCCGTCGTGCTGCTCTGCGGCTCGGCGACCGCCCTCGCCGGGCCGATCGTCTTCGTCGGCCTCGCGGTTCCGCACCTCGCCCGCTGGTTCGCCGGCCCGGACTACCGCTGGACCCTCTCCCTCTCGGCGCTGCTCGGCCCCGCCCTGCTCCTGCTCGCCGACGTGATCGGGCGCGTGATCGCCCGCCCCGGCGAGATCGAGGCCGGCCTCGTCGTCGCGTTCCTCGGCGCCCCCGTGCTGATTGCTCTCGTGCGAGGCACCAAGGCGGTCGGGCTGTGAGCACAAGCACTCCGGTCCTTGCGCCCGCGGCTGTGCTCGGCGCGGCGCGGGGTGCACGGCGCCGCCGGGAGCGCCGGACAGTGATCGTCCTCTCCGGGGCGGTGCTCGTCGTCGCCGCGCTGAGCCTCTCCGTCGGCTCCTATTCCGTCGCGGTGCCCGACCTGCTCCGCACCCTCGCCGGCCAGGGCACCGGGGCCGAGAACTTCATCGTGCTGACCCTGCGCCTGCCCCGGCTCGTGCTCGCGCTCCTGACCGGCGTCGCCTTCGCGCTCTCGGGCGCCTTGTTCCAGACCGTGCTGCGCAATCCGCTCGCGAGCCCCGACATCGTCGGCGTCACCGGCGGGGCGAGCGCCGCAGCGGTCCTCGGGATGCTCGTGCTCGGCTTCGGCAGCCTCGCGACCGCTTTCGCGGCCTTCGGCGGCGCGATCCTCGTCGCGACCGTCATCTACCTGCTGGCCTGGCGCGGTCGCGGCGGAGGCACCGGAGGCGTCGCCGGCTACCGCTTCGTGCTCATCGGCGTCGGCATCGCGTTCATGGTGCAGGGCCTGCTCGGCTACCTGCTCAGCCGCGCCGAGCTCCGCGACGCCCAGGACGCCCTGACCTGGCTCGTCGGCAGCGTGAGCGGTGCTGCCTGGCCCGAGATCGCGGTCGTCGCTGTCGGACTCGCGGTGCTCCTGCCGATCGTGTGGATGCTCGCTCCGCGTCTTCGCGCGCTGCAACTGGGCGACGACCTCGCCACGAGCCTCGGGGTCGGTGCCGAGCGCAACCGGCTCGGACTCCTCATCGTCGCCGTCGCCCTCGCCGCGCTCGGGACGGCCATGGTCGGCCCGCTCGCGTTCGTCGCGTTCGTGTCCGCGCCGATCGCCCGCCGCCTCGTCGGCACCGGCGGACTGAGCCTCGTTCCCTCGGCCCTCGTCGGCGCCCTGATCGTCAGCGCCGCCGACTTCGCGTCCCAGCACCTGCTCCCGGGCGGACTCCAGCTCCCCGCCGGGGTCGTCACCGGCGCCATCGGAGCGCCCTACCTGCTCTGGCTGCTCGCGACCGGAGCGGCGGGCGGCAGCGGCGCCGGCAGCACCCGCGGCATCCCGCGCGACAGCACAGAAGGAACCCGATGACCCAGCCCGAACCGCACGCTCCCGACCCGCAGACAGCGGTCCCGGCTTTCGTGGGTCCAGCAGCCGCCGAACCGGGCGACCGCACGCACCACGAGCTGCGCACCGTCGCCCTCGGCCTCGGCTACGACGGCGTCCCGATCGTCACAGACCTCGACCTCGAGATCGCCGTCGGCCGGATCACGGTCATCGTCGGCGCGAACGCCTCGGGCAAATCGACCCTCCTCCGCGGACTTGCCCGCCTGCTCACCCCGCAGACCGGCGTGGTCCTCCTCGACGGCACCGACATCGCGACGATTCCGGGCAAGCGGGTCGCGACCGTGCTCGGCCTCCTGCCGCAACAGCCGCTCGCGCCGGAGGGAATCACCGTCGGCGAACTCGTCGGTCGCGGCCGGCATCCGCATCAGGGCTGGTTCCGCGGCACCACGGCCGCCGACGACGCCATCGTCGCCGACGCCCTCGTGCGCACCGGAACCCTCGACCTCGCCGCGCGCCGGCTCGAGGAGCTCTCCGGCGGCCAGCGCCAGCGGGTCTGGATCGCGATGGCCCTCGCCCAGGACACCGACATCCTGCTGCTCGACGAGCCGACGAGTTTCCTCGACGTCGCCCACCAGATCGAGGTCCTCGACCTCCTCCTCGAGCTCAACCGCACCCGCGGGACCACGATCGTGATGGTCCTGCACGACCTCAACCTCGCGGCCCGGTACGCCGACGAAATGCTCGTGATGCGCTCAGGCGGGATCATCGCCGCAGGGCCGCCCGCGGACACCCTGACCGTCGACGTCGTCCGCTCCGCCTTCGGGCTCGACGCCCTCGTCATCCCCGACCCGGTCTGCGGCTCACCGCTCGTCGTGCCGATCGGGAGGTTCCATCCCGCTCCGACCGCGGCATCCGCTATATTAGGTAAGGCTAACCTAATCTAGTCGAACCATGTCCTTCCCCGAGACAACTGAGAAACCGGAGTTTCCCGTGCACCGTCCCCCCATTCGCGCGCTTGTCGCCGTCGCCGCCCTCGTCGCCCTGACGCTGACCGGCTGTTCCGCGCCGGCGCCCCAGTCAACGGATGCTGCGGCGGGCGACTCCGCAGCCGCGTCGTTCCCCGTCACGATCGAGAACGCCTTCGGGTCGACCGTGATCCCGAAGCAGCCGACCCGGGTCGTGACCTGGGGCTGGGGGAGCGCGGACGACGCGATCGCCCTCGGCGTCATTCCCGTCGCGATGCCGTTCCAGGCATACGCCGGTGACGCCCAGGGCGTGCTGCCCTGGATCTCCGAGGCGCTCGCGACGAGCGGAACGCCGACGCCGACCGTGCTGCCCGACTCCACGGAGCCGCCGTACGAGGACATCGCCAAGGCCGCACCCGACGTCATCCTTGCCGCATACTCGGGCATCACCGCCGAGCAGTACGCGCTGCTCAGCAAGATCGCCCCCGTGGTCGGCTACCCGGACCAGCCCTGGGCGACGAATTGGCGCGACCTCATCACGATCACCGGAACGGCTCTCGGCAAGTCCGCTGAAGCGACCACGCTTCTCGCGGGCATCGACGCGAAGATCGCCGCGGCCGCGGCAGCCCACCCCGAGTTCGCGGGCAAGTCCATCGCCCTCACGAGCGACAGCGGAGGAACGTTCTACGTCTACAAGAAGGAAGACCCCCGCGTCGCATTCACCCTCGACCTCGGCTTCGTGAACGCACCCGCCGTCGATGCCCTCGCGACCGACGAGGCGAGCTTCTACTACACGCTCAGCCACGAACAGCTCGACAAGCTCACGAGTGACGTGCTCGTGAACTTCGGGACGACGCAGGAGGAATCGGATGCGTTCCTCTCCGCCGGGTACGCCCAGGCCATGCCGCAGGTGCAGCGTGGTTCCGTCGCCTCCCCGGTCGGCGCGGCATTCATCTCGTCCGTCTCCCCGCCGACGGGTCTCTCGCTGACCTGGGGCCTCGACGACTACGTGACGATGCTCTCGACCGCGGCCAAGGCCGCCGAATAACGCCCGTCGCCGGGGTTGAATTGCGGTCAAAGCACCTTCGTCGTCGCGATGAGGGTGCTTTGTGCGCAACTGGGCGGGGCGGCGGTGCGTGTGCTGTCGTCGCACCCGGCGAAATCTGCCCGAAACACGCTAACGGCCATACTTGATCGAGACACGTCCCCCTCACGCTCGCTTTAGCTAGTCCAAAACGTGACCTGCGCACAGAATCCGCGTGAGCATCCTGTTATATGCTCACCTCTGTCGCTTACCGTTTACGGACTCAATGACGAACCCCTGACACCGACAAACAAAGAAGGTTCCGCATATGCGCGCTCGATACCTACTCCCCGCCGTCGCCGCCGCGGCCGCACTGATGCTCACCGGCTGCGTCGACAACTCGACGCCCTCGACCGGCTCGACCACCAGCGCCTCGGCCGCAGCGATCACCAAGGACGACGCGGCCGCCGCACTCGTTCCCGCCAAGATCGCGTCCTCCGGCAAGCTCATCGTCGGCAGCGACCCGACCTACGCCCCCAACGAGTTCAAGGACGAAGCAGGCAAGCCCATCGGCTGGGGCATCGAGATCGCGAGCGCGGTCGCCACCAAGCTCGGGCTCACGGCCGAATTCCAGGTCGCCAAGTTCGACAACATCATCCCCTCCGTCGCCGGTGGCAAGGCCGACATGGGCGAGTCCTCGTTCACGGACACCGCCGAGCGCGAGCAGCAGGTCGACTTCGTCAACTACTACACCGCCGGTATCCAGTGGGCATCGGCCAAGGACAAGACCGTCGACCCGGACAATGCCTGCGGCATGAAGGTAGCCGTGCAGGCGACCACCTACGAAGACACCGACGAGGTCCCCGCCAAGAGCGACGCCTGCGTCGCGGCCGGCAAGCCCGCGATCGACAAGCTCAAGTTCGACACCCAGGATGCCGCGACGAACGCGGTCGTACTCGGCCAGGCCGACGCGCTCAGCGCCGACTCTCCCGTCACCCTCTACGCCATCGCCCAGACCAAGGGCAAGCTGCAGCTCGCGGGCAAGACCTTCGACGTCGCACCATACGGCATGGTCGTCGCCAAGGGCTCTGACCTCGGCAAGGCCGTCCAGGCCGCACTGCAGTCCATGGTCGACGACGGCAGCTACAAGGCCATCCTCGACACGTGGGGTGTCGCCGACGGCGGCATCGACAAGATCACGATCAACGCAGCCGCGAACGGCTAACCGGTGAGCACGCCGAATCTGAACGGCCGGGGGGCGGGGCCCGCCTCGTCCCCGGCCGATCCGGCCGCCCCGGCCGCGTCGGTTCCCATCAAAGCCATCCGGCTGCGTCACCCCTGGCGGATGGTCTTCGCGATCATCCTGATCGTGGTGTTCGCCCTGGCTATCGTCGACGCGGCCTTCCGCCCCGCGTACGACTGGCCGACGGTCGCGAAGTACCTGTTCGACCGGCGCATCTCCCAGGCCGCGCTCGTGACCCTCGAACTCACCGTCTACTCGATGGTGATCGCGATCGTCCTCGGCGTGATCCTCGCGGTGATGCGGCTGTCGCCCAACCCGGTCGTGAAGAGCCTCGCGTGGTTCTATCTCTGGGTCTTCCGCGGCACACCGGTCTACGTCCAGCTGACCATCTGGGGCCTGATCTCGCTGATCTATTCGAGCATCGACATCGGCATCCCGTTCATGCACCCGTGGGTGTCGTTCGAGACGAACGCCGCGCTCAGCACGTTCGCCCTCGCGGTGATCGGCCTCTCGCTCAACGAGGCCGCGTATATGGCCGAGATCGTCCGTGCCGGACTCCTCGCCGTCGATCGTGGCCAGGAAGAGGCCGCGACCGCGCTCGGGATGAGCTGGTCGCAGACGATGACCCGGGTCATCCTGCCGCAGTCGATGCGGGTGATCATCCCGCCGACCGGCAACGAGGTCATCTCGATGCTCAAGACGACCTCGCTCGTCACGGCGGTGCCGTTCAGCTTCGACCTGTTCGCCCGCTCCCGTGACATCTCCGCCGAGACGTTCAACCCGATCCCGCTGCTCATCGTCGCGTCGATCTGGTACCTGTTCTTCACCTCGATCCTGATGGTGGGCCAGTACTTCCTCGAGAAGCGTTTCGCGCGCGGCATCGGCGACCGTCAGCCGGACAAGAAGGGCGGCGGCTCCAACCCCGACCCGATCACGGGCGTCACGATCGTGCCCGGCTCCGAGCAGGCGCCGGCGACCCGCACCGGCCGAGAACCCGAAACCGGCCAGGGAGGCCCGTCATGAGCGACCTGACCACGCCGAACGCGGCATCCGCTGCCCGCGGTTACGTGCCGATGGTGCTCGCAGAGCAGGTCTCGAAGAGCTTCGGCTCGCACGAGGTGCTCAAGAGCATCTCCCTCGAGGTCAAACGCGGCGAGGTGATGTGCCTCGTCGGGCCGAGCGGGTCGGGCAAGTCCACGTTCCTGCGCTGCATCAACCACCTCGAGGTGCTCTCCGCCGGACGGCTGAGCGTCGACGGCGAGCTGATCGGCTACCGCGAGACCAACGGCAAGCTCTACGAGATGGCGCCCAAGGAAGCGGCGAAGCAGCGCAGGGACATCGGCATGGTGTTCCAGCGCTTCAACCTGTTCCCGCACATGACCGCACTCCAGAACGTGATGGAGGCGCCGCTGCGGGTCAAGGGGCTGCCCAAGGCGCAAGCCGAGCGCACCGCCCGCGACCTGCTCGCCCGGGTGGGACTCGCCGAACGCGCGGACTACTACCCCGCGCACCTCTCCGGCGGCCAGCAGCAGCGTGTCGCGATCGCCCGCGCGCTCGCGATGGAGCCCAAGCTGATGCTCTTCGACGAGCCGACGAGCGCGCTCGACCCCGAACTCGTCGGCGAGGTGCTCGACGTGATGAAGGGCCTCGCGAAGGAGGGCATGACGATGATCGTGGTCACCCACGAGATGGGCTTCGCCCGCGAGGTGGGTGACTCGCTCGTGTTCATGGACGGCGGCGTCGTCGTCGAGTCCGGCGACCCCGAGCTCGTGCTGAGCAACCCGCAACACCGCCGCACGCAGGCGTTCCTCTCGAAGGTGCTCTAGCCACCAGCTGACCCCGGCGGCAGTCGGGGTCAGCTGGTCAGGACCTTGTGGATCCGCTGCAGAGACACCGACTCCGCGGCCTTGAGCTCCTGCGCGAACAGGCTGATCCGCAGCTCCTCGATCATCCAGCGTGCGCGCACGAGGTTCGCCGCCATGCCGGGGGCCAGCGGAATCCGGCCGCCGGCAGCTTCGTAGCGGGCCGTGGCCGACTGGCTTTCATTCATCCAGACCCGGTCGCGGCTGGGATTGTCGCCGAGTTTCACGATCCGTGAACTGATGCCGCCGAGGTAGCGCGGCAGGTGGCGCAGCTGGGCGAGGCCCGTCGCGCTCACGAAGCCGGGGTAGATCAGTCCGGCCAGCTGGGCACGGGCATCCGTCAGCGCGGGCAGCAACGCCATGCTCGTCGAGGCCTTGAGCGCCTTGTCGGCGGCCCGGGAGGCGGTGAGGATGCGCGCAACGAGCCCAACGGCCTCGAACATCGAGTCCATCAGCACCCCGGACACGCGGTCCCGGATCGAGTCGAACTCGGCCTTCATGAAGACCTGGCCGCTCGGGTTCACCCGGAACAGCACCTCATCGACGCAGGCCGCGAGGCAGTCGTCGAAGAGGGCCTGCGTGGTGCGGTACGGGCTCGTGGCGAGGCTGAGCTTCTCCGCCCCGGTCAGGTGCTGCTGCACGTAGGCGACCGGAGACGGCGTCGCGAGCAACAGTAGCCGACGCACCCCGCCCGGCAGCGTACTCGCCTGCTCTGCAGCGGTGCTCATCATCCGGATCGCGACGCTCGTACCCTCGTCGACGAGGGTCGGGTAGCCGCGAATGGTGTTGTCGCCCTGTTTGGTGTCGATGAATCGGGGGAGTTCCGCGAAATCCCAGGTCGTGAGGCCGCCGCGCTCGATCGCGTTGACGGGCGTGGCAGCGGATGCCGCCGCGACGCTTTCGCGCGCCCGGGAGCCGAGCCTGCGCTGCAGCTCGCCGAGGTCCTTTCCGGAGGCCATCGCCTGCCCGCGGTCGTCGACGACGCGGAACGTCATCCGGAGGTGCGCGGGTACGCGCCCGAGCTCGAAGTCGTTTGCGTTCACCGGGACGTACGTGAGCCGCTGGATCAGGCCCGCGAGGATCTCGGTGAACGGCGCAGCCTCTGTCTCGAAACCCGCCCCGGTGCCCGCGCCGAGCCGGGCGCCGATGCTCGTACCGCCCATGCTGCTCGTGTCCTTCGCCGTGCGGGCCTCGCCGGGCGCAGGCGGTAGCTCGGTGAGCAGCCGGGCCGCCCAGTCGGCGGCGGGCACGACGTTGCGACGGATGCTCTTCGGGAGCGACTTGATCAGCGCGGTCACGAGGTCGGCGCGGAGGCCCGGCACCTGCCAGTCGAAGCCGGCGGGGGAGAGCCGGGCCAGGAGGGCGAGCGGGATCAGGGCGGCGACGCCATCGTCATCCGCCCCCGGCTCGAACCGGTAGCTCAGGTGGAAACGCTGGTCGCCCTGGTGCCAGGTCGGCGGGAAGACGGCCTCGTCGATCTCCGGGGTGGCCTCGTCGGGAACGAGCGCCTCCGCGGTCATCGTGAGCAGGTCGGGGGTCTCGGCGCGCGCCTTGCGCCACCACGTCTCAAAGGTGCGCGTCGAGCAGACCTCCGCGGGGATGCGGCGCTGGTAGAACTCAAAGACGGCCTCGTCGTCGAAGAGGATGTCGCGGCGCCGGGTGCGTTCCTCGAGCTCGGCGAGTTCCTTGCGCAGCTTCGTGTTGGCCCGGTCGAACGCGGTGACACGCTGGTCGACGCGGTCGAGGTCCCATTCGCCGTCGACGAGGGCGTGCCGGATGAAGAGCTCGCGGGCGTAGGCCGGGTCGACCCGGGAGAACTGGATGCGGCGGCGCGGCACGATCGGAACCCCGTAGAGGGTGACCCGCTCGTAGGCGACGACGGAGCCCTGCTTCTTCTCCCAGTGCGGTTCGGAGTAACTGCGCTTGCAGAGGTCCCCGGCGAGCGGTTCGGCCCAGGCTGGGTCGACGACGGCGTTCATCCGGGCGAAGAGCCGGCTGGTCTCCACGAGTTCCGCGCTCATCACGGCGTTGGGCTGCTTCTTCGCGAGCGACGAGCCGGGGAAGATCACGAAGCGCTGCTGGCGGGCGCCGATGTAGTCCTTCTTCGCGACATCCTTGAGGCCGATGTGCGAGAGCAGCCCGGCGAGGAGGGAGCGGTGGATGCCGTCGGGGTTGACCGCCGGGTCGCCGATGTGTAGGCCGAGCGGCTTGGCGAGCTGGCGGAGCTGCTTGTAGACGTCCTGCCACTCGCGCACCCGCAGGTAGTTCAGGAACTCGTTCTTGCAGAGCCTGCGGAAGGCGCTCGAGCCGAGTTCCTTCTGCTTGAGCTCGAGGTAATTCCAGAGGTTCAGCAGGCCGAGGAAGTCGCTCGTCGGGTCCGCGAACCGCGCGTGCTGCTGGTCGGCCTGCGCGCGCCGCTCGAGCGGCCGTTCCCGCGGGTCCTGGATGGTGAGGCCGGCGACGATCGCCATCACCTCGCGGCTGGTGCCCTGGGTCTTGGACTCGATGACCATCCGCCCGAAGCGGGGGTCGATCGGCAGCTTCGCGAGCTGCTGCCCGATCCGGGTGAGCTTGGACACCCCGCCGCTCGCGTTGCTCACCCCACTGCCCGGCGCAACGGCGCCGAGCTCGGCGAGCAGGTCGAGGCCGTCCTTGATACCGCGGGAATCCGGCGGGGTGAGGAACGGGAACGCGGCGATGTCGCCGAGGCCGAGCGAGATCATCTGCAGGATCACGGCGGCGAGGTTGGTGCGCAGCACCTCGGGCTCGGTGAACTCCGGGCGGCGACCGAAGTCCTCCTCCGAATACAGCCGGATCGCGATGCCGTCGCTCGTGCGCCCGCTGCGCCCGGAGCGCTGGTTCGCGGAGGCCTGGCTGATCGCCTCGATCGGCAGCCGCTGCACCTTCGAGCGCACGCTGTACCGGCTGATCCTGGCGGTTCCGGCGTCGATGACATAACGGATGCCCGGGACGGTCAGGCTGGTCTCGGCGACGTTCGTCGCGAGCACGATCCGGCGCCGAACCCCGGCGACGGTCGAGGGCTGGAAGACCTTGTGCTGATCGGCGGAGGAGAGCCGGCCGTAGAGCGGCAGCACCTCGGTCGGGCTCGTGCGGTCGCCACTCGCGAACTTGCCCTGCAGGGCATCCGCTGCGTCGCGGATCTCGGTCTCTCCGCTCAGGAAGACGAGCACGTCGCCGTTCGACTCGCGCTCGAGTTCGTCGAGCGCCGCGGAGATGCCCTCGATGTAGTCGCGGTCCACCGGCGGCGTCGCCGAGGCCTGGTCCTCGTCGTCATCGTCCGCCATCGCTTCGGCCACGAGCGGGCGGTAGCGGATCTCGACCGGGTAGGTACGGCCGGAGACCTCGATGATCGGCGCAGGGGTGCCGTCGACGGCCGCGAAGTGCTCGGCGAAACTCTGCGGGTCGATCGTCGCCGAGGTGATGATGACCTTGAGGTCGGGGCGCTGCGGCAGCAGCTGGCGCAGGTAGCCGAGCAGGAAGTCGATGTTGAGGCTGCGCTCGTGGGCCTCGTCGATGATGATGGTGTCGTATTTGCGCAGCATCCGGTCGCGGTGCATCTCGTTCAGCAGGATGCCGTCGGTCATGAGCTTGATCTTGGTGTCAGGACCGACCTGGTCGGTGAACCGCACCTGGTAACCGACGACCTGGCCGACCTCCTGGCCGAGTTCCTCGGCGATGCGCTCGGCGATCGTGCGGGCGGCGAGCCGCCGCGGCTGGGTGTGGCCGATGCTCGTGCGCCCGAGTTCGAGGCAGATCTTCGGGATCTGGGTGGTCTTGCCCGAGCCCGTCGCGCCCGCGATGATGACGACCTGGTTGTCGCGGATGGCGCGCGCGATATCCTCGCGGCGTTGGCTGACGGGGAGTTCGGGCGGGAAGGTGATGACAAGGGGAATCATGAGCATTCCATCGTAAGACTTCCGGGTGCCCGGTGCGCGCGGGCGGGTCCTCCCGGCCTGGCGCTTTAACCGGAGACTGTTACGCTCAAACTATGGTAGACGGACAGGGAATCGGCGACCGGCACGCGGCCCTCGCCTCGGATGCGCGCCGCCGGGTGCTCGAGTTGATCGCGGGTGCCCGCGAGCCCGTCGACGCCGCCGCCGTCGCCGCGAGCATCGGCCTGCACGTGACAACCGCGCGCTTCCATCTCGACCAGCTCGAGGGTGCCGGGCTGATCCGCCGTGCCGTCGACCGGACCGGGATCCGCGGGCGTCCGCGCATCCTCTTCACCGTGAATCCCGCGGTGCGCGAAGACGGTGTGCAGCGGCTGCTCAGCCACGCCCTCGTCGGCGCCCTCGCCGAGGACGACGACGGTGGCCGGGCACGGGCGATCCGCGCCGGCGAGCGCTGGTCGTCCGCCTTCGACCTCGAGGCGCGCGAGAGCGAACCGGGCACAGGGGCGGCCGGAGGAGCGAGCGACGTCGGGCCGCTCGTGCACATCCTCGACGGCCTCGGCTTCGACCCGATCGCCCAATCGCTTGAGGCGTCGCCCGGTCAGCCGGCGTCGCCGAGCGAGACGGATGCCCGCGACGGTATGGTCGTCGAGCTCCGGGCCTGTCCCTTCCGCGACGAAGCCAGGCACACGCCCGCGGTGGTGTGCTCGCTGCACCTGGGTCTGATCCGGGGCATCGCCCGTTCCGGCGGGCACGACCCGGACGACGTGGAGCTGCGCCCCTTCGTCCTTCCCGAGTTGTGCGAGGTGCGCCTCCGCGGCGACTGGGTGCCCGTCGACCCGCTCGCTAATTAAAGCGGAATATATTAGGTTTAAATCATGGTTGACATGATCCCCCTCCTTCCCGCATCCGCACCCCGGCCCGCGGCCCACGACGAGCCCGCCGGCCACACCTGCACCTGCGGCGAGGCCGAGGCCGCAGGGTACCCAGAACTGGACGCCCGGCAGCTCCCGCACGCGATCCGGCACGCCGCGATCTTCGGCGCGCTGGACGCTGTCCTCCCCGGCGGCGGCCTGGTCCTCGTCGCTCCCCACGACCCGTTGCCCCTCCTCGCCCAGCTCGAACAGCGACACCCGGGCCGGTTCACGGTGAGCTATCTCTCCCGCGAGCCCGAGGCGTGGAAGCTCCAGCTCACCCGCTGAAGCAACGCAGGTCAGGTTCCGTCCGGTTCCGGCGTTTAGGGTGGGCCCATGACGACTTCTGTGCCCACCCTGACCCTCAACGACGGCCACACCATTCCTCAGCTCGGCTTCGGTGTGTTCAAGGTCGATCCGGACGAAACGACCCGCATCGTCTCCGACGCACTCGAGGTCGGCTACCGCCACCTCGACACGGCCGCGATCTACGGGAACGAAGCCGGAGTCGGGGCCGCGATCGCGGCATCCGCCGTGCCTCGCTCCGAGCTCTTTGTCACGACGAAGCTGTGGAACAGCGAACAGGGCACCCAGAGCGCATTCGACGCTTTCGACCTGAGCCTCGAGAAGCTCGGGCTCGACTACGTCGACCTGTACCTCATCCACTGGCCGACGCCGGCGAAGGACAGCTACATCGAGAGCTGGAAGGCGCTCGAGAAGATCCGCGCCTCCGGACGTGCACGCTCGATCGGTGTCTCGAATTTCCTCGTGCCGCACCTCGAACGCCTTCTCGCCGAGACGGATGTCGTCCCGGCGGTCAACCAGATCGAGCTGCACCCCGCGCACCAGCAGCCTGAAGTCACCGCGTTCGCGCGCGCCCACGGGATTCAGATCGAGGCGTGGGGACCCCTCGGCCAGGGCAAGTACCCACTCCTTGAGGAGCCCGTCGTCGTCGTCGCGGCCGAGGCGCACGGCAAGAGCCCCGCTCAGGTGGTCATCCGCTGGCACCTGCAGACCGGCAACGTCCTGTTCCCGAAGTCGAACCGGCGCGCGCGCATGATCGAGAACCTCGACGTCTTCGACTTCGAGCTCAGTCACACCGAACTCGCCACGATTTCCGCGCTCGAGCGCTCGGGTCGCGTGGGCTCCCACCCCAACGATGTGAACTAGGCTCCGCTCAGAACGGGTAGCTGCCCGGCGTGCGGCGCAGGGTGATCCAGCGCGTCTCCGTGAAGGCGTCGATGTTGGCCTCCGCACCGCCCTGCCGCGAACCCGTGCCGGACGAGCCGACGCCGCCGAACGGTGTGTTCGCCTCGTCGTTGACCGTCTGGTCGTTGATGTGCACGATGCCGGACGGGATCCGCTGGGCCAGTTCGAGGCCGCGCATGGCGTCGGCGGTCACGATGCCGAGCGAGAGCCCGTATTCGGTCGCCGAAGCGATGCCCACGGCCTCGTCCTCGGTGCTGAACCGCACCACGGATGCGACAGGGCCGAACACCTCCTCGCAGAAGGCGGGGGCATCCAGCGGCGAGTCCGCGAGCACGGTGGGCCGGTAGAACAGCCCGTCGTAGCTGCCGCCGGCCCTCAGCTTCGCGCCGGAATCGATCGAGCTCGTGACCAGGCGGTGGATGCGGTCGCGCTGGTTCTCGTCGATGATCGGGCCGAGGTGCACGTGCTCGGTGGCGGGGTTGCCAACGGCAAGGGAGTCCGCCTTTGCGGCGAGCTTCTCGACGTACTCGTCGAAGATGCTCTCGTGCACGATGTGCCGCCCGACCGTCATGCAGATCTGGCCCTGGTGCAGGAACGATCCCCAGGCCGCGAGGTTGACGGCCTTGTCGACGTCAGCGTCGGCGAGTACGACGAAGGCGGAATTACCGCCCAGCTCGAGGTGGGCACGCTTGAGATGCTTTCCCGCGAGCTCGCCGACGGCGCGACCGGCCCTGGTCGAGCCGGTGAACGCGATCACCCGCACGTTCGGGTCGGTGACGATGGCCTCGCCGACATCGGCGCCGCCGGTCACCAGCTGCAGGAGCCCGGCGGGCAGGCCGGCCTCCTCTAAGATGCGCACCATCATCACGCCGCCGGTCACAGCGGTGCGCGGGTCCGGCTTGAGCACGACCGCATTGCCCAGCGCGAGCGCCGGCGCCACCGCGCGGATGCCGAGGATGATCGGCACGTTGAACGGCGACACGACTCCGACGACGCCGACGGGCACCCGCTGGGCGATGGAGATCCTCGGCTCCTCGCTCGAGAGTACCTGGCCGAGCGGATGCGACGGCAACGCCGCCGCCTCATAGCATTCCTGAGCGCCGACGTGGAGGGCGAAGCCGGCAAGCCCGGGAACCGCGCCGACTTCCCGCACGTTCCAGTCCATGATCTCGCCGGCGTGTTCCTCCAGGAGCGCGGCGGCCCGGCGCAGCACGGCGGCGCGCACCGGGTGCGCGGTCGCGGCCCAGGCCTTCTGCGCCGCGGCCGCGCCCGCGGC
>NZ_SOFS01000034.1 GCF_004402235.1 Cryobacterium glucosi | reverse complement strand
AGACCGCGGCGGCCGCCGCAGCGGCGCAGGCCGCCGCCGAGGCCGCCGCCGCCCAGGCCGCAGCAGACGCCGCCGCCACGGCCACGCCGACACCCTCGGCCACCACTCAACCCAGCACGACCGGGCCCGTCACGGAGCTTGCCGCGACTGGAATCGACATCGCCCCCGCTCTGATCGGAACCGGCGCGTTGCTCGGCGTCGGACTCGTGCTCATATTGGCCGGGCGGTCACGGCGAGCGCGCCGACTCCGCTGACCGCAACATCGCGCCCAACGGCACGCGGCCCTTCCGCCAGACTGGGCAGCGGTTACACCGGCATCCGATTCTGGCCTGCGTATCGGGGAGTGCCGCTCATCGCCGCTCGGTGAGAGCGAACAGGGCGGTTCGCACGCGCTTCATCGCGGTCGTGAGGCCCCATTCGGCGGAGAGACGGTCGAGCTCGGCATCCTGCTCCGGGGTGCTCGGGCGGATCCGGGCGTCGAATGCCGGGAGCTTCAGGTCGCGCACGACGTTGACGACGGTCGGTGCGACTGTGAGGTAGTCGGCGGCGGCGATGATCTTGCCACGCACACCCGCTGCCAGCGCCGAGGCCGGATCGGCGGCCGCTGCGACGATCCCGTCGAGGTCGCCGAAATCGGCAAGCAACGTAGCTGCGGTCTTCTCACCCACCCCGGCGACCCCGGGAAGTCCGTCGGAGGCGTCGCCGCGGAGGGCCGCGAAGTCGGCGTACTGCGCCGGGGTGACCCCGGTCTTGGCAAGCAGCGCGGCATCGGTGAGCGTCTCCAGCCTGGCCATGCCGCGGCCGGTGTAGATCACCCGCACGTCGCGGGAGTCGTCGACGAGCTGGAAGAGGTCGCGGTCGCCGGTGATGACATCGACGGGCACGTCCGCGTGCGAGGCGAGGGTGCCGATCACGTCGTCTGCTTCGTGCCGCGGGGCACCGATCACCGGGATTCCGAGCGCGGCGAGCAGCTCGCGGATGATCGGAATCTGCAGGCTGAGGAGGTCGGGGACGTCCTCGGTCGCGGTGGGGGCATCCGCTGCGGGAGACTCGACAGCCGCGGCGACCCGATGGGTCTTGTAGGTCGGGATCAGGTCGACGCGCCACTGCGGCCGCCAGTCGTCGTCCCAGCAGGCCACGATCTCAGTAGGCGGGAACTCGGTGACGAGCCGGGTGATGATGTCGAGCAGCCCGCGCACGGCGTTGACCGGCTGGCCGTTCGGCGCGCGCACGGTGTCGGGCACCCCGTAGAAGGCGCGGAAGTACAGGGCAGCGGTGTCGAGCAGCATCCGGCGCTCCGGTGGAGTGGTCACGGCGGAATCCTGACATATCGGACCCCCGTGCGTCCACCGGGGCGGGATCCCTGTCGTGGCGGGCTGTTGTGCCGGCCGAAACGCCCCCGCTCACCAGGGCGAGGGGCCGCCGCCGGGAACCGGGCCGCCGTCGAGGAGCAGGGCGCCGAGCGCGGCCTCGTCGCGTTCGGCGTGGTGCTGGCGCACGTAGAGCTCGAGGTCGGCGACCCGCTGCGAGTGACGGGCCTCGAAGGCGAGCGGCCAGGGGCCGAGCGCATGCCCGGCCCGTGCGATGACCTCCTCGACCGAGCGCGCGACGAGACCCCGCACCCTCGCCGCGAGGAGCGCCCCGGCCTGTCCGGTCGCGGTGCCGTCGTCGATCGACGCTGCCGCTGCCGCGAGGACGCCTCCGCACGCGCTCAGGGTCACGTCGATCGCACCGAGGTGCGCGAGTGCGATCTGGTCCGCCGGCCAGTCCTGCGCGCCGCGGAATACCCGACGGGCGATCCCGACCGCGCCGCCGAACCAGCACGCGGCGACGCCGATCCCGCCCCAGGCGTAGCCCGGCCGGTTGAAATACCAGTCGTCCTCGCGGATCGCGACCGCGGGCACGCCGCGGAAGTCAACGGGACCGCTCGTGATCGAGGGCAGTCCCCTGCCGACCCAGGTGTCCTCGAGCACGGTGATGCCCGGCGCGGCGAGGTCGACCGCGAAGAGCCGCAGCGCATCACTCGAGGTGTGCGCCGTGACGAGGGCATTGCTCAGCGAGCCCGCGAGCGAGCACCACGGCTTGAGCCCGTCGAGTCGCCAGCCCTGCTCCGACTCGGTCGCGTCGAGGCGGGTGCCGCGCGCTTCGGCCGCGAAGACACCCCAGCTGCGGGTCCGGCCCGTCTCACCGCCGGGCAGCTGCGCCGGTTCGACGGATGCCTGGCCCAGGACCGAGAGGGCGGCGAGATGACCGTCGGTGACGCGCGCCGCCGACAGGTCGGCCGCCGAGACCGTCGCGAGCATCTCGAAGAGGTGCCGGGTATTGCCCTCCCCGATGGCCGGAAGACGGGAACCGAGGTGCGTTGCGAGGCGGAGCGCCCGCCCGGTGTCGCCGGTCACGAGGAGGGCCTCGTCGGCGACCACCCGGAGTTGCTCACTCGACTCGCGATCACCGGGCGCACCGAGCCAGACCGGGGCACTCTCACTGTCGAAGTTCCGCTGGTTCATCTGCGGCCTCGCCTTCTTTCGCTTGTCATTCTTGACCCGCGTGCACTGTTTCGGCGTCCTCCTCTCGCCGAGCCCACTGTGCCGCATCCCCGGTTCCGCTGTGTTCGTCGTTTCACCTTCGCCGCCGGACCCGCGTTCGGATCCGAGCGTGCCCGTCCGGCCCCTGGATCAGTCGGTGATGTCTGTGAGGGCCCGGCCGGAGGGGCGGGTCGGCGACTTGGCGGTCGCCTTCCGCGGCAGGCGGTTCTCGGCGCTGACCATCCAGGCGTACTGCTCGAGCTTCTCGATGAAGCCGTGCAGGATATCGGCGCTTGTCGGGTCCTCTTCGTCAACGGCGTCGTGCACCTTGCGGATGTTCTTGACCGTCGCGTCGAGCCGTTCCGTGATCATGACGACGGTTTCCGCGGTGTCGACCTCGCCCGCCGGGAACTTCGGCAGGTGGGTGTCCTTGGCGACCGTCTCGGTGCGTCCGTCGGGGAGGGCGTCGAGTGCGCGCATCCGCTCGGCCAGCTCGTCGGAGAAGATGCGTGCATCGTCGATGATCTCGTCGAGCTGCAGGTGCAGGTCGCGGAAGTTGTGGCCGACGACACTCCAGTGCGCCTGCTTGCCCTGAACGTGGAGTTCGATCAGGTCGACGAGGACGGACTGGAGGTTGCCGCCGAGTTCAGCCGATGCCTTCATGGGTGTGCCCCTCTCACGCGGGACGTCGGCTCCGACGGATGCCGGGCGAGGGTCCCGCTCGTTTCGAACAGCACGATAGCAGGGGTGTCGCCGCCGTGTCAGGTCGAGCGGATGCCCCTGTTCGGGTGTGCCTCGACCGGCGCTAGGCCTGGGTGTCGGCCGGGGTGTCGCGGCGGCGGAAGAGCGCGGGCCCGGACTGGTCGACGGCGAGCTGAAGCCGCTCGTCGTGCGTGCCCGGCAGGGGCGGGAGCGCGTCGAGCGGCCACCAGGCCGCCGCCGTATTCTCGCCGTCGGCCGGGTGCGGCTCACCGCTCACCCACCGGCAGCGGAAGAGCACGTCGAGATATTGGGCGTGATCACCGTTGGCGTATTGGAGGGGCTCGCGGGCGAAGACACCGACGAGAGCGTCGACCTCGGCGACGATGCCGGACTCCTCGAGGATTTCGCGGGCCGCGGCATCCGCGGGTTCTTCACCGGGGTCGACGACGCCGGCGACGTTCGACCAGTTGCCGTTGTCGGCGCGGCGGACGAGGAGCGCTTCGTCGCCGCGCACGACGACCGCGGTGACGCCGATGAGCCAGAGCGGGGCGTGTCCGATGCTCTTGCGCAGTTCGAGGATGAAATCGGGGGTGGCCATCCTTCGAGCCTAGCCAGCGGATCTCCTGAGTTGGCCACCGCGGCACCGGTTGCCGGGATGCGCAACCCCCCTCGCGCTCGAACTCACCGCACAAGCCGGGTGCGAGACTGGTGACGCGGCCTCTCAGACGGACCGCGACAGGGGGGGGCGACATGACCGGATCACGGGTCGAGGGAGCGCGGCGGGGGACTTCGCGCGGCACCGGGCGCCGAATGGCGGCGGCGCTCGGCGCAGCGGCACTGCTCTGCACAACGCTCTCCGCGTGCGGGACGGCGGCACCGTCGCCGACGGCCAGTGCGACGGCATCGGCATCGGCCTCGGCCTCGGCCTCGGCCGTCCCAACGGCGACAGGTGCCCCGACCGGCACCCCCTCCGGATCACCCACAGCGGTCCCCACGCCCACGCCCGGCGATGACGTTCCCGCAGCCTGCTCCGCCGACGCGCTCGGCGCCACCCTGGCCTCGCGGCCGATGGACAGCGGGATGAGCAGCTTCTACTGGGACCTCACTTTGACCAACACCGGATCCCAGGCCTGCACCGTGCAGGGGTACCCCGGTGTCCGGCTGGTGAATGCGGTCACCGGGGCACTGCTCGGCCCGGCCGCGGCACACGAACGCTACCCGACGGTGACGGAGGCTGCCGTCGAACTCGCTCCCGGGGCATCCGCCTACAGCCTGCTGCACCTGAATCAGGCGGGCGCATACACCTGCACGCTCGTGGCCGTCACCGAGCTCGACGTGACACCGCCCGGCACGGATGTCCCTCGCCGGGTGACGACGCCCAATCCGATCCAGGGTTGCGACGACCCGCTCATCGGCCTCGTGAAGGTCGGTCCGTTCGCCCCGGCTTCTCTCGTCTACTAGTCACAAACCGGGCCGGCCCCGTTGGCAGCCGGTCCGAGCGGGATCGGCTAGTAGCCGGGGCGCCAGGTCGCGGCGGCGACCGCGGCCTCTGGGTCGGCGATGGCGACGCCGTTGACGCCGTCGCGCACCGCTTGGGTGACCACGGCGACGGCGACGCGGCGCGACACCTCGGGCAGGTCCCGGAACGAGGGCAGCACGGCCGCGCCGGGCCGGGTCACGTCGACCATGCCGGCGATCGCGTGGGCGGCGGCGAGGAGCATGGCCCGGTTCAGCACGGTCGCCCGGGCGACGATCGCTCCGAAGCAGATCCCCGGATACATCAGCGCGTTGTTGCCCTGGCCGATCTCGTAGTCGACCCCGTCGAACCGCACGGGGGCTGACGGGCAGCCGGTGCTCACGAGGGCCGCGCCGGCCGTCCACTCGATTACGTCGGCCGCGGTCGCCTCGGCGAGCTCGGCCGGGTTGGAGATCGGGCAGATCAGCGGGCGTTCGACGTGGGCGGCCATCTCACGCACGGCAGCCTCGGTGAAGGCGCCGAACTGGGTCGACGTGCCGATGAGCGCGGTCGGGTGCACAGCGGCGATCGCGCTGTGCAGCGAGCGCGGGTCGGCGAGCGCGGGCGCGAACGCATCGCCGGCCAGTTCCCGTGCGGGCCGGGCGTACCGGCGCTGGCCGGCGGTGAGGTCGGGCAGGGTGTCGACGATGAGCCCCTGCCGGTCCATCAGGTAGATCCGGGCCTCGGCCTCGGCGAGGGACTGTCCCCCGGTCACGACGAGCTCGTCGACGATCTGGTCGGCGATGCCGATCCCGGCGGTCCCCGCGCCGAAGATCAACACGCGCTGGTCGCCCAGGGTCAACCCGGAGATCAGGATGCTCGTGTTCAGGGCGGCGAGGATCGTGACGCCGGTGCCCTGGATGTCGTCGTTGAGGGTGCAGATGCTGTCGCGATACCGCTCGAGGATCGGCGCCGCCGTCGCGCGGCCGAAGTCCTCCCAGTGCAGCAGCGCGCCCGGGAACAGCCCGAGCGCCGTCTGAACGAAGTCGTCGATGAACCGGTCGTAGTCGGCGCCACGGATGCGCGGAAACCGATTCCCGAGGTACCGCGAGTCGTCGAGCAGCCCGGCATTGTCGGTGCCGACGTCGATGAACACCGGCAGGATCTGGGCGGGGTCGATGCCCGCTGCCGCGGTGTAGACGGCGACCTTGCCGGTGAGGATCTCGGCCCCGTTGACGCCCCAGTCGCCGATGCCGAGGATTCCCTCGCCGTCGGTCGCGACGATCAGGCGGATGTCCCGGCCGTTGGCGTAGATCTGGAGCGCCTCCCCGATGCTCTCGGGATCGAGTGCGGAGATGTAGGCGACATCGCTGCCCGCGTAGCAGTCGCTGTACTGCTGGATCGCCTGGGCGACGGTCGGCGCGTACACGATCGGCAGGAATTCGACGAGGTGCCGGGACATCGCATAGTAGAACAGCCGGCGGTTGCGCGCGCAGACGTCCATCAGGAACAGGCGCTTCTCGAGGTCGTTCGGCCGGGCCAGGAACCGCCGGTAGAGCTGACCCGATTGCTGCTCGATGGTCTGCACGACGTGCGGCAGCTGCCCGGTGATGCCGCCGCGCATCCGCTCGGCCCGGGTGAACGCGGTGCCCTTGTTGCGGTACGGGTCGGAGAGCAGGGAACGCCCGGTCATGAAGTGCCTCTCGCGAGTTGGAGGCCGCGACGGTGTGACCGGTGTGCCGGGCCTGAGGCTGCTGCCTACCCCGCTTCACCCAGTTTAACCCCGCGTTTACCCGAGGTTCGTCCCTGCATCGGCCGCCGAGGCGGCGCGCGCCGCATTCTTCTCCTCGCGACGGACAGCCCTGCGTTCCCTGCCGCCCTCGACGAGGAAGTACAGCACCGGGAGCACGATGAGGGTGAGCAGGGTCGAGGAGACCAGGCCGCCGATCACGACCAGGGCGAGCGGCTGGGAGATGAACCCGCCGGTGCCGGTGAGGCCGACCGCCATCGGGAGCAGGGCGAAGATCGTGGCGAGGGCGGTCATCAGGATCGGGCGCAGCCGCCGGGAGGCCCCGTTGACGAGCGCCTCGCGCACGTCGAGCCCCCGCCGCCGGTACTGGTTGACGAGGTCGATCAGCACGATCGCGTTCGTCACGACGATCCCGATCAGCATCAGCACGCCGATCAGCGAGGGCACTCCGAGGGGGATGCCGGTGATCACCTGCAGCGCGATGGCCCCCGTCGCCGCGAACGGGATGGACACGAGCAGCAGCAGCGGCTGCAGCAGCGACCGGAACGTCGCGACCATCACGATGTAGACGATCAGGATCGCGGCGAGCAGAGCGATGCCGAGCTGCTGGAACGCGTCGGTCTGGTCCTTCGTGACACCGCCAAGGGTCGCGGTCGCGCCGGTCGGCAGGGTCGTGTCGGCGAGCACGGTCGCCATCTGGGCGTTGGCGGTGCCGAGGTCGTTGTTGTTCGGCGTCGCCGAGACCGTCGCGGTGCGCAGGCCCTTCGTCGTCGTGAGGGTGGCCGGGCCGTCGACCTGCGCGACGGTCGCGAGGGTGCTGAGCGCGACCGGCCCGGCGAGGGTCGGGATCGGCAGGGCGGCGAGCTCGGCCGTCGTCGCCGGCGAGTTGGCCCCGGTGAGATACACGGACAGGTTCGCCTCGTTGATCACGATCGACCCGACGACGCTCGGCTGCATCGCCTGGGAGACGAGGGTGCCGAGCGCGAGCTCGCTCAGGCCGGCGGCGGCGGCCTTCGTGCGGTCGATCGTCACGGCGAGGTAGGGCCTGGAGGCGGCGAGGTTGCTCGAGCTCTCCTTGATCGCCTCGAGCTTCTTCACGGCGGCGAGGATGCTGTCGCTCGCTGTCTGCAGGTCGGCGCCGTTGGCCGCGGTGATGTCGACGGCGATGTCCGAGGTGCCGCCGAAGCCGCCGCCGGCCGTGACCGAGAAGTCGCCGACGCCGGTGAGTGCGGCGAGCTTGCCGCGGACGGCGTCCTGCACGGCGTCGGGCTTGGCCACGCCGTCGGTCGTGACCGAGTAGGTCACGGTGCTCGTGGTCGGCGCTCCCCCGGCGAACGCGGCGAGGGCGCTGCCGCCGCCGATCGACACCTGGACGATCTTGACGCCCGGCGTGCCGCGCAATGCCGATTCGACCGCCGTCGAGGCGGTGTCCTGGGCGGCGAGGCTCGTGCCGACCGGGAGAGCCTGGGCGACCCGGAACGTGGTCTGGCCGGTCGAGCCGAGGAAGTTGACCTTCATGAACGGGATGATCGCGACCGTTCCGCCGAGCACGAGCACGGAGAGCAGCAGGGTGGCGACGGCGTGCCGGAGCGTCCAGCGGATGATCGGCAGGTATCCGGTCTGCAGCCGGCTCGGCTCCTCGACGATCGCGTCCGCGGGGGCGGATGCCGCGCGCCGGGTCCGCCGGGACGCGGCGGCCGCAGCGGTAGGGGTAGCGGGGGTCGCCGCGGGTGCGGACCCGCCAGGGTGGTCCGCGGGCGCGTCGGCGACGGTCGTTGTTTGCGCGGACTCGGCCGCGAGCGCGCCGGGGCCGGTCGGGTCGGCGACCGCGAACGCGGCGGCATCCGTTGTCACGAGAACCGGGGCGGTCTCGGGAGCCTTACCCGGCTGAGCAGACTTCGGCGCCTTGGCGGGCTTGGTGGGCTTCGCGGGCTTCGGCGTCCTGGCGGGCTTCGGGCTCGGGGCGCGCAGGAACCAGTAGGCGAGTACGGGCACGATCGTGAGCGAGACGAGCAGGGAGGCGAGCAGCGCGATCGTGACGGTGAGGGCGAAGGGGCGGAAGAGTTCGCCGGTGGACCCGCCGACGAAGGCGATCGGCAGAAAGACCGTGACGGTCGTGATCGTCGACGCGGTGATCGCGCCGGCGACCTCGCGTACGGCCGCGACGATGGTCTCGGAACGGTCCGCCCCGGGCACGAGGTGGCGCTTGATGTTCTCGATCACGACGATCGAGTCGTCCACGACACGGCCGATCGCGATGGTCAGCGCGCCGAGGGTGAGGATGTTGAGCGAGTACCCGACGCCCTGCAGGCCGATGAAGGTGATCAGCACGGAGGTCGGGATCGAGATCGCCGTGACGAGCGTGGCGCGCACCGAGAGCAGGAAGACGAGGATCACGAGCACGGCGAAGACGAGCCCGAGGATGCCCTCCTGGGTGAGCGAGTTGATCGACTCCTGGATGAACGGGGCCTGGTCGAAGACGACGGTGAAGGTCGTGCCGGGGACGGCATCCTGAAGCCTCGGCAGGACCGCGCGCACGGCCGTCGATACGTCGACCGTGTTGGCGGCGGGCACCTTCGTGACCGCGATCGTGAGGGCCGGCTGGCCGTTGACGCGGGAGATGCTCGCGACGGGGTTCTCACCGAGCACGACGGTGGCGACGTCGCCGATCGTGGGCGGGGTGGCCGGAGCGGCGCCAGGGGCGGTGCCGGCGCCGGTTGCGAGAAGGGGCAGGGCTGCGATGTCCGCGGCGGAGGTGAGCTTGCCGCCGGCCTGGACCGACAGGGTCTTGTCGCCCTCGGTGAGCGAGCCGGCGGGGATGAGCGCGCCGTTCTGCTGCAGGGCCGAACGGATGGCCTGCGTGCTGAGGCCGCGGGCGGCCAGGGCCGCGGCATCCGCTGTGATGGTCACCCGGCGGCCGACATCGCCGACGAGCGCGGCCTCGCGCACCCCGGACACGTCACGGATGTCGCCGAGCACGCTGCGCTTGAGGTCGTCGGCGAGGGTGGCCTGGTCGCCGCCGGAGACAGCGAGGGAGATGACCGGGAAGTCGTCGATGCTGCCGCTGATCACCTGCGGGTCGAGGTTGTCGGGCAGCCGGGTCTTGATGCGGTTGATCGCCTGGCTGATGCGGGATTCTGCCTTGACGAGGTCGGTGCCGTACGTGAACGTCGCACTCACGAGCGAGGAGTTCGTGCTGCTCGTCGTCGAGGTGGATTCGAGGCCCGCGATGCCCTGGATGGCGGTCTCGATCGGCGTCGAGACGTCGTCGTTGACGACCTCGGGCGAGGCGCCGGGGTAGCTCGTGGAGACGAGCAACTGCGGCAGCTGCAGGGAGGGGATGAGTTCCTGCTTGAGGCTCGTGAGGGCGAGGCTGCCGAAGATGGCTGCGACGATCGTGATCAGGGCGATCAGGGCCCTGTTCTTCATGCTCAGCACGGCGAGAAAATGCATGGCTCAGTATCGCATCGCCGTGTGACGCCCGTGTTGCGTTTCGCACCCCCGGTTCGGCGCGGAATGGCGCCTCGGAGTCAGACGACGTCGGCGAGGTACCCGGTGTCGGGCAGCGGGTGCCGCAGCAGCGTCCCCCAGGCCAGGCCCAGTGCGTCCACAGCGCGTTCCATCTCGAACGCCCCGTGGCAGAACGGGACCCGCAGGAAGCGCTCGAAGGCGCCGTCGACGCCGAAGCGGGGACCGGCCGGCACGAGAAGGCCGTGGTTGCGCGCGGCGAGCGCGAGCTGGGAGCTCACGGGTCGCCCGAGGTTGACCCACGCCGTGAGGCCGCCGTCGACGTGCGGCACGGTCCACTCGGGGAAGCGCGCGGCGAGGAGCGCCTCGAGGTGGTCGCGCCCGGCCCGGAGCTCGCGGCTGCGGCGCTCGAGTATCGCCGGCATCTCCGGGAGCATCCGGGTGACGATGAGTTGCTCGAGGATCGGCGTGCCCATGTCCGTTGCCGTGCGCGCGGCAACCAGCCGGCGGATCAGCGCGGGCTCCGCCCTGATCCAGCCGATGCGCAGGCCACCCCAGATGGTCTTGCCCACCGAGCCGACCGTGACGACCGTGGCGGGGACGCCGGCGCCAGATCCGCTTCCATAGCCGTTCATTCCCGCATTTCCCGGCTCGCCCTGTGCGTATGCCGCGAACGGCATGAAATCGTCGGTCCGGTCGATGCTGAGCTCTCCCATGGTCTCGTCCGCGATGAGGACCGTGCCCTGCCGGGCGGCGGCCTCGATCACACGGGTCCGTTGCTCGGCGGGCATCGTCTGCCCGGTCGGGTTGTGGAAGTCGGGCATCAGGTAGCCGAGCACGGGATTGCTGCCCCGGAGGGCCTGGAGCAGGGCGGGCTCGTCCCAGCCGGACGAGCCGTCGCCCGCGCGCGCCGTCACGCTCACCGGCACGAGCCGCGCCCCGGCCGCGCTGAGCGCTTCAACCGCGTGCGGGTAGCTCGGCTGTTCGATCAGCACCCGGTCGCCGCGGCTGACGAACACCCGGGCGAGGAGCGAGATCGCGTGCTGGGCTCCGATCGTCACCATGATCTGGTCCGGGTCGGTCGGGAGCCCCCGCACCCGGTAGCGTTCGGCGATCGCGGCGCGCAACTCCGGGATGCCGACCGGATCGAAGCCCGGACCGTTCAGGTGACGCGAGAGGTCCTCTGCTGCCCGCGCGGCGACATCCGCCAGCCCGCCGAGGGCCGACATCGTCGCCTTGCTGAGATCGAGGACGCCGCTGTCGCCCGACGCACTCCCTGGGCCAGGGCCGGCCGCCGCGCCGGAGCCCGCGCCGGAGCCCGTGCCGGAGCCCGGCAGCCGCACCACGCTGCCCGAACCGCGCACGCTCGAGAGCAGCCCCGCGGCGCGCAGCTCGCGGTAGGCGGCCGTCACAGTCGTGCGGCTCAGCCCGAGGCGCACGCCCAACTCGCGTTCGGCGGGCAGGCGGGTGCCGGCGGTCAGGCGGCCGTCGAGGGCGAGCAAGCGGATGCGATCGGCGAGCCCCCGGTAGGCACTCCCGCCGGTGCGCCACTCGCCGAGCTTCGACTCGAGGGCACGGGCGCTGAGCTGGGTGTCCGACATGAGGCCACTCTAGACAGATTGGCTACTTGATAACAGTCCACTCGTGCAATTGGATTGGTTTCCATGACCCGTCGTCTCATCCAACTGCTTATTGGCCTCTTCCTGTACGGCATCGCGATCGCGCTGATGGTGCGCGGCGCGATCGGCGTCGCTCCCTGGGACGTGCTCACCCAGGGCATCGACGGCCACACCCACCTCGGGTTCGGCCTGCTGACCGTCATCCTGAGCGGCGTCGTGCTGCTGTTCTGGATCCCGCTGCGCCAGAAGCCGGGCGCCGGCACCGTGATCAACGCGCTCCTCGTCGGCCCGTCGGTGGATGTCGGCCTCTGGCTGGTGCCCGCCGGCCTCGACCTGTGGCTGCGCGCGCTGCTCTTCGCGGCAGGCGTGCTGCTGCTCGCCGTCGCGACCGGCCTCTACATCGGGGCGCACCTCGGCCCCGGACCCCGCGACGGCCTGATGACCGGCCTGCACCGGCGCACCGGCTGGCCGATCTGGATCGTGCGCACCGGCATCGAGGGCACCGTGCTCGCGCTCGGCTGGGTGCTCGGCGGCAATGTCGGCATCGGGACCGTGCTGTTCGCGGCGCTCGTCGGCCCGCTCTGCCAGTGGACCATCCCCCGCCTCGCACTGCCGCTCCCCGCGCCTCGGACGCCCTCGCCCGCTTCGACCCTGGCCGAAGCGCGCTAGAGGTTGCGGTCGGCGTAGGCCAGGAGGGCCGCGCGGACGAAGGCCGCCCCGGCGGGGCCGCCGTAGTTCGCGGCGAAGCGCTCGTCGGAGACATACATCTCGCCGAGGCCCGTGAAGTACTCCTTCGAGGGTCCCGCACCGCCCGGCCCGCCGCCGGGGGTGCCCGGGATGGCCCGCAACCAGTCGAACTGCCGCTGCGCGAGGGCCTGGGCCTCGGCTCCCGCCGGGTCGAGCCGGCCCGATGCTCCGGAGGCTCCGGAGAAGGCGGCCGCCGCGCGCCAGTCCGCGAGGAGCTGCGCCTGCCGCTCCTGCCACGCCGCCTTCTCCGCGGCGCTCATCCCGCGCCACCAGGAGTCGCCGCTCGCCCAGGCCGCGGCTCCCCAGCGCTGCTCGACCTCCTCCTTGTGTTCCGTGTGATCGAATCCGTCGAACATGTTCTCTGCCATGAGTTGTTCCTTTCTGTTCAGGGTGGTGATGGTGTCCTCGACCGAACCGATCTGGCGATCGAGGCGGTCACGCTCGCCGCGCAGCCAGGCGAGGTGCGCGCCGAGGGCGCGGGCGGCATCCGTTTCGTGGTCGAGCACCTCGCGAATGGCGGGCAGCCCGAGCCCGAGGGCGCGCAGCATCAGGATGCGCTGCAGGCGCACGAGCGCCGCCGCGTCGTAGTAGCGGTAGCCGTTGGCGCCGATCCGGCTCGGCGGGAGCAGCCCGAGGTCACCGTAGTGCCGCAGCGTGCGGCTCGTCGTCGACGCGAGCCGCGCGATCTCCTGGATCGACCAGTCCATGTTCAGTCCCCGTCCGTTGTGATCTCCACGATAATTCTTGACGTTGCGTCAAGGTCAAGCGGGCTCCCGAATCCGATTCGGTACCATGTGGCATGCACGACACGACCGAGGCAACGGATGCCGCGGCGCGGCCCCGCGCGCGCCTGGCGCTCCGGCTCGTGCCCGCGGCCCTGATCTCTGCGTCCGCGGTGCTGCTCTTCGGACTGCACACGCCGGTCTCGATCCCCGCGGGCTACCTGCTTCTCGGACTCGCCCTCACGACGGCCCTCGTCATCGACCGCCCGCTCGCGCGTGACCTCGCCCTCATCGCCCTCGGCCTGCTCCTGATCAGCACCATCTCGCTCGCTGCCAACATCGACTACCCGAACATGGCGCTGATGGGTGCCGTGCTCACGCTCGCGGTGCTCCTGCCATACCTGGTCTCGCGCTACCTCTACCGCGAGCGGGCGATCCGGTTCCCGATCCGCACCGGGCGACCCTGGACATCCGCAGCGCTCGGGTACCTCGTCGTCGTGATCGCGCTCGGCTATGCGATTCTGCCGACCTATTTCATCCGCTCCGGCGCCTTTCACAACTGGCCGACCGTCACCGCGCCGGACGAGATCGGGCGGCTCTTCGTCGGCGTCGGTTTCGTCGGAATCTGGGACGAGCTCTTCTTCATCTGCACCGTGTTCGCCCTGCTGCGCCGGCACTTCCCGGACTGGCTCGCGAACCTGCTCCAGGCGGTGATCTTCACCTCATTCCTCTGGGAACTCGGCTACCGCAGCTGGGGCCCGCTGATCACCTTCCCCTTCGCACTCCTGCAGGGCTTCACCTTCGCGCTGACCAGGTCACTCGGCTACGTCATCGTCGTGCACCTGCTCTTCGACCTCGTCGTCTTCCTCGTGATCGTGCACGCACACACCCCGGCCTGGCTGCCGATCTTCCTCTACTGACGCGCACCCGCCCGCCCGCGCGCGCCCGCGCCCGCGACCGGAAAGGTGCTCGGGGGTTGCGCACCGCCGAAACGCGATATATCGTGAATCACACCAGACGCGATATAACGCGAAAAAGTTTCCGGCGTCCGCAACGGACGCCCACAGAAGGAGCACACAATGGCACTCGAAAAATGGCTGGTCGCCCCCGGGCAGACCCGGGTGATCGACGTCGAACTCGTCAACCGGCTCAAGGTCGGGCTGATCGGCGGCAAGGTCGACATCATCGGCCACGACGAACCGTTCACCCGCGTCGAGGTGCACAGCGTCAGCGGCAAGGACCTCCGCATCTCCCTCGACGGAGACACCCTCGAGGTCGACCACCCGCAGCTGCGCTGGGACAACTTCATCGAGGTCTTCGCCTCCTTCCGCGGCAGCGCCCGGGCGGACGTGAGCATCACCGTCCCGCGCGACGTCGCCCTCAAGCTCGGCGTCGTCTCGGCCGGCGCGCTCATCACGGGCCTCCGCAGCGACCTCAAGCTCAACACCGTCTCCGGTGACCTCGTCGTCGACGGCGTCACGGGCGACATCGAAGTCAACGCGATCAACGGCGAGATCTCGGTCAGCAACCACTCCGGCGACATCACCACGCACACCGTTTCCGGCGATGTCACCGCGAGCGGCAGCATCCGCCGGTTCAGCGTCGACGGCGTCGCGAGCAACGTGTTCCTCGACCTCGAGGGCTCGCCGGACACCGTCAACACGAACACCGTGAGCGGCAACCTCACCGCACGCGTCGAGGCCGGCCTCCCGATCAAGTACCACCTCAACACCATCTCGGGTGTCCTCCAGCTCGACGACCAGACCGTGAAGGGCACCCTCGGCAAGGGCTACGAGTCGAGTACGGGCGTGCTCGCGGGCAGCTGGCTCGAACTGCACGCGAACTCCGTCTCCGGTGACATCTCGATCGTCCGGCGTCCGGCCGCGGCGGCGGATGCCCCGGCGAGCGCCACGAGCGCAGCCGCCGGGTTCGAAGCGCCGGGCGAGGCCCCGGCGGACACCGCAACGGGGGCCTCGGCATGACTCCCGTCTTCGCCCACGGCAGTCTGCGGCTCTACCTGCTGAGCCTGCTCGCCGAGCAGCCGCGGCACGGTTACGAGCTGATCCAGGCGCTCAGCGACCGGTTCGGCGGCACGTATATCCCGAGCGCGGGCACGATCTACCCGCGACTGGCCAAGCTCGAGGAGGAGGGCCTCGTCACGAAGTCGACGGACGGCCGCAAGACCGTCTACGAGATCACCGACGCCGGACGCGCCGAGCTCCTCGCGCGCGGGGGCGACCTCGACGCACTCGAGGACGAGGTCACCGACTCGGTGCGCCGGCTGGCAGACGAGGTCCGGTCCGGGGTCGCCGCGGCGATGACGAGCCTGCGCACCGATCTCGCAGCTGCCGCCAGGCGGGCCAGGGACGACGCGGGCTTCGGAGCGGGCGGCCGGGCACGTGGGGGTTCGAGTCCCACCACCGGTTCCGCCGTTCCGGGCACGGCCGCGGGTGCCGATGCCAGTGCCAGTGCCAGTGCGAGCTACCCGGGCGCGGACGGCCCATCGGATACCGCCGGTTCCGCCGGCGCGAGCGCGGGCTCGGCGGCTCCAGGCGGCCAGACCCCGCCGGCCGGGACCACGTCGGGCACCTCGACGGACCGTCGCCTCGAGTCCAATCGCGCCCTGCACGAGGCCGATCTCGTGCTCAACGAGTTCCGCCAGCAACTCCGCGCGGACCTGCGCAAGCAGGCCGTGCACGCCCGGGTGCCCGCCGCGACCGTCTCGGACCTGCGCGCCCGCCTCGCCGAGGTGCGCGCCGGCATCCTGGACGCCCTGCCCCGCTGACCCCCGCCTCGCCCGTCCGCGAGAGCGTACTTTTGGCCCTTAAACCAGTGTCTTAAGGGCCAAAATCGTACTCTCGCGGAAGGGTACGCACGTTTCTGGGGAAGGGTCGGGGGCGGCGTGCGGGATCAGGGGGCTGCGGGGGCGGGGTGGTGGATCTGGGTGCGTTCGCCCGAGCGGTCGATCTCGTGCCGGCTCATCAGCTCGCCGCAGATCGGGCAGGTCGCCTCGGCGCGCTCCGCCTGCTTCTGCTCGGTCGTCTCCGTCGTATACGGGCCGAGCGGCGGCGGCCCGATCCAGGGCAGCAGCGTGCGATTCAGCCAGGACACGGCGCCCGCGAGGCCGTGTTCGCCCGACGGCCTGTCGTCAGAATCGCCCGGTTCGCCGGTTCCTCGTCTCGATGCGCGTGTCATAATGGTTAGTGTACTAATCAATTACGATTAGTGCACTAATCAATTCCGTCGAGACGGTCGCGACGGGGAACAGCAGAGGCGCGGGACCAACCGATGACAGACGATTCCCCGGGCACGACCGGTTCCGCGACAGTGCCCGCGTCCGCGCCCGACCTGCTCCGCCTCGAGGACCAGGTCTGCTTCGCCCTCGCGATCGCGTCCCGCAGTGTGATCTCGGTGTACCGGCCGATCCTCGAGCCGTACGGCCTCACGCATCCGCAGTACCTCGTGCTGCTCGCCCTCTGGGAACGCAGCCCGCGTTCGGTCTCTGACCTCAGCGCCGAGCTGCGCCTCGAACCCGCGACCCTCTCCCCGCTGCTGAAGCGCCTCGAGACCGCCGGCCTGGTCGGCCGCAGTCGCAATGCGCACGACGTACGTGTGCTCGACATCACGCTGACGGATGCCGGTCGAGCACTCCGCGAGGACGCCCTCACGATCCCGCCGCGCATCATCGACAAGCTCGGCATGAGCCTGGATGAGCTCACCGCGCTGCGAACCTCGCTCTGGCGGGTGATCGACGCGGCACAGTCCCCCTGACCCGCGAAAGCGGGGATGCGCGGGGTGCGGGAAGCGGGGGTAACCCAACTCGCGGGCGGCTCGGCTTATTCCCGGAAGTTTGACAGTCGTGTCCAACGGAGTAGTGTCATCCCTCGTGACACCAGACGGCTCCCAAGCGCCAGAAACTCGCTCCGCGAAGCGGTGGATCATCGGCGAACCACTCTCGACCGAGCATCTCGAGGGTCAGCTGCTGCCCAAGCACCTCGCCCTGCCGATCTTCGCGAGCGACCCGCTGTCGAGCGTCGCGTACGCCCCGCAGGAACTCCTGATGATCCTGACCCTCGGCGGGCTCGCCTTCCTGAGCTTCGCGCCCTGGGTCGCGGCCTGCGTCGTGCTCCTGCTGGTCGTCGTCGTCGCGTCCTACCGGCAGCTGATCAAGGCGTACCCCTCCGGTGGCGGGGACTACGAGGTCGCCTCCAAGAACCTCGGCGAACGCGCAGGCCTGCTCGTCGCATCCGCCCTGCTCGTCGACTACGTGATGACCGTCGTCGTCTCGGTCGCGAGCGGCGTGGACAACATCATCTCGGCCGTGCCGCAACTCGTGAACTTCCGGGTCGAACTCGCCGTCTTCTTCGTCGTGATGCTCGCCGCCGTCAACCTGCGCGGCGTGCGCGAGTCGAGCAAGGCCTTCGCCTTCCCGACCTACCTGTTCATCGCGAGCGTGATCCTGATGGTCGTCGTCGGCCTCGTGCGGGTCATCTTCGGTGATGCGCCCGTCGCGGAGTCCGCGAGCTACGGCGTGCACGCCGAAAACCTTGCCCAGTCGGCGTTCATCCTGCTGCTGTTGCGCTCCTTCGCGAGCGGATGCTCCGCCCTGACCGGCGTCGAAGCGATCGCCAACGGTGTTCCGGCCTTCAAACACCCGAAGGTCAAGAACGCCCAGCGCACCCTCGTGCTGATGGGCGGCATCGCGATCGTGATGTTCATCGGCCTCACGACCCTCGCGCTGATCGCGAAGGTGCACTACGCGGAGAACCCCTGCGACCTGATCGGCTGGGCCGAGTGCGCCACGTCGCCGCAGCGAAGCCTGATCGCCCAGATCGCCGCGGCGACCTTCGGGAACAACTCGATCATGTTCTTCGTGCTGCAGGCCGCGACCGCCGCCGTGCTGCTGCTCGCCGCGAACACGGCGTTCAACGGCTTCCCGCTGCTCGGCTCGGTGCTCGCGAAGGACTCCTACGCACCGAAGTCGCTCAGCACCCGTGGCGACCGGCTGATCTACTCGAACGGCGTCGTACTCCTCGCCCTCTTCGCCTGCCTGATCCTGGTCGTCTTCCAGGCCAACCTGACGGTGCTGATCCAGCTGTACATCATCGGCGTCTTCGTATCCTTCACCCTCGGCCAGACCGGCATGGTCAAGCACTGGCTCACCCTGCTCAAGACGAACCCGCCGAACCGGGCCTCGATCATCACGAGCCTCTCGATCAACGGCTTCGGCGCCGCCCTGACCGGCGTGGTGCTCATCGTCGTGACGATCACCAAGTTCACCCACGGCGCCTGGCTCGTCTTCGTGATGATGCCGGTTCTGTTCACCCTGATGCTCGGCGTGAACCGCTACTACCGGGACGTCGCCAAGGAGATCGAAGTCGACCCTGACACGACCTTCGGCTCCACCGGTGACCACGCGATCGTGCTCGTCGGCAAGATGCAGAAGCCCGTGCTCAAGGCACTCGACTACGCGATCGCCGCCCGGCACGAGGGCATCGAGGCCGTGCACATCTCGATCGACGAAGAAGAGACCAAACAGTTGCAGCGCGACTGGGTCCGGCAGAACATCCAGGTGCCGCTGCGCATCGTCGAGTCTCCGTACCGGGACATCAGCTGGCCGTTGATCAGCTACATCAAGGAGCGCCGCGCCGCGCACGGCTCCGAGGTCGTCACCATCTACACCCCGATCTACATCGTCGGGCACTGGTGGGAGAACCTGCTGCACAACCACAAGGCCCGTCGCCTCCGCCAGAAGCTGATGCTCGTGCACGGTGTCACGATCGCGCTCGTGCCCTGGCTGCTCGACTCCTCCGAACTCATCTACGGCCGCCGGTCCCGCCCGATCCCGGGCCAGGACCGTCGCGGCGAGCCGGTGCGCCCGCGCCCGATCCCCCGGCGCCCGCTCGCCCCGGCGACCTCTGCTCTCGAGATCCAGGCCGCTGCCGCTGCGGCGGCAGCGGCGAAGAACGGCTCGGGTGCGGCATCCGCTGCCGGAGCCTCTGGCAAGGCGGGAGCCGCCGCGGGTCGCCCTGGGCAGCCCGCCCGCCCCGGCGCCCGGCGCCGGAAGCGCAAATAACCCGGTGCGGAACGCACTGGCCGTGTTCGCCGGCGGCATCATCGGCACGGCCCTGCGGCTCGGCATCGACCGTGCGCTGCCGCACAGCGACACCCAGTTCCCGACCAGCACCCTGATCATCAACACCGTCGGGGCGTTCGTACTCGGCTGGCTCGTCGCCGGCCTCTGGACCCGCCCCGCGGTTCCGGCCTGGCTCAAGCTCCTGCTCGGCCCTGGCGTGCTGGGCGCCTTCACGACGTTCTCGGCCGTGATGGTGTCCCTCGTCTCCCTCGGCGCGGCCTCGTCGTGGCCGCTCGCTGGGCTGTACCTGCTGGCGACGTTGCTGCTGGGGTTCCCGGCGGCCGCGCTCGGCGTCTGGCTCGGCGGGCGCATCCGTCACCACCCCGCAGCGGATGCAGGGGCCCGGTCATGAACTCCCTCGTCTTCGCCGCCGTGGTCGCCGGCGGCGGTGCGGCAGCCGTGGTGCGGTACTTCGTATCGCGCGCCCTCCCGGTGGGACCGGGCCGCCTGCCGATCGGCGTGCTGATCGTCAACGTGGCCGGGGCGCTGATCGGCGGCGTGATCCTCGGGCTCGCCGAGCGCGCCGTGCTCAGCAGCGACCTCCGGCTCGTGCTCCTGACCGGGGTCTGCGGCGGCCTGACGACGTTCAGCACCTGGAGCGTCGAGACGATCGACCTCGCACTCAAGGGCCGCTGGCGCTCGGCCGTGCTCAACCTCGTCGGCACCCTGCTTCTCGGCATCGCGGTCTGCGCCGCCGGCTACCTCCTCGCCCGCTGACCCTGCCCCCTCCCGACTCCCGCCCACGTCGCACCCGCCGTCAGGGAGGGTGCTCCGGGGCGAGCAGGAGGGCGGGTCAGAGCAGGGCGACGACCTGGCGGGCGATCACCCGGCCGGCCCGGTGCGCGCCGACCGTGCTCGCCTGCGGCCCGTACCCGGCGAGGAAGATCCTCGGGTCGGTCCAGCTCGCCCCTGATCCGACGACGAGCCCGCCGCCCTTGGCGCGGAGTTTCAGCGGGGCCAGGTGCCGCACCTCCGGACGGAACCCGGTCGCCCAGATGATCACGTCCGCTTCCGTGAAGCTGCCATCGGCCCAGCGCACCCCGGTCGGCTCGATGCTCGCGAACATCGGCCGGGCGGTGAGCACCCCGCGCTCGATCCCCGCGGCGATCCGGCGACTCACGGGCACGCCGGTCCCGCTCACGATGCTCGGCAGCGCGCGACCGGACCGGGCGGCCTCGTCCTGGGCGGCGACCGCGGCCGACGCCCCCTCGAGGTCGAGCTGATCGGTGTGCACCCAGTCGATCGGGCGCCGTGAGGCCCAGGTCAGTTCGGCGGCGACGTGTTCGAGCTCGAGCAGGAACCCGATGGCGGATGTCCCGCCGCCGACGACGACGACCCTCCGGCCGGCGAAATCCTCGGCCGCCCGGTAGCCCGAGGTGTGCAGCTGCTGTCCGGCGAAACTCGCTGCTCCCGGATAGTGCGGCACGAACGGGGCGCCCCAGGTTCCTGAGGCGTTGACGAGCAGGCGGGCGGTCGTCTCGTGGTCGCCGAACCCAGGCGACGCGCTTCGGATCACGAGGTCGGCACTGCGATTGAACACGGCGGTGACAGTGACGGGTCGAACGACCCTGAGGTCGAAGTGCTCCTCGTACCTGCGGTAGTACTCGGTGACGACGTCCCTGGCGGGGCGGTCACGGTCAGCCGTCGCAAAGCTCAGGCCGAGTTCGCTCATGCCGGGCAGGTCGTTCACCCGGTGCGCCGACCCGAGACGGAGTCCCGCCCAGCGGTGCTGCCACGCGCCGCCCGCGTCCGGGCCGCGGTCGAAGAGCACGAAGTCGCGCCCCGGGATCAGCTCGAATTTGCGCAGGTAGTAGGCGACCGCGAGGCCGGCTTGCCCCGCTCCGACGATGACGACGGGAACGCTCGCGTCACTCGACATCGCGTCCCCCCTCTTCACCAGCGTACGTCCGGCGTAAGATCACTGTGTGCGCCGCGGTTCGCCCTCCGAGCCACAAGCGGGCCTTCAGGCCCACCATGCTAAACTAGCGCCTAGTTTTCACCATTCCGTTCGGCAACTCCCGGGTGACTCATTCCTCACCTGGCCTGGCATCGTTAGGGGGTCTCGCATGGGGCGCGGCCGTCAAAAAGCAAAGCACACCAAGGTCGCCCGTGAGCTGAAGTATTTCAGCCCGGACACCAACTACAACGCGCTCGAACGCGAGCTCACGGGGCATCCCGTGGACGACGAGCGTCTCGACGAGGATCTGGCCAAGTGGCCGGAGTACGAGCCGGGTACCTCCGAGGAACCCGACCGATACGTCGACACCTACGCGACCGAAGACGAGCAGAAGCGCGCCTGACCGCCGTTCCCTGTACCGGGCGCCACTCTCGGCGCCCGTTTTGTCTGTGCAGGCATCCGCACCGCGCTGACCGCGCGGTACCCAGCGAGTTGGCAGCATTCGCTCATAGGCGCTGCGCGAAAGTGACCTTTCCGGTCGAGATTTCCCGGTCTACCGGTCGCTCTCGACCGGAAAGGTAACCCTCGGCACCGGCGGATGCCGCGGCGGATGCCGCGGCGCGGGCGCGTCAGGCCGCGTAGCCGCCGACCAGGCGCACAGCGCCGCCGTTGACGCCCTTGGCACCCTGCACGAAGCCGGTGAGGTCGTGCGGGGCCGTGGACACGCGTCCGGCGACCCAGGCCGGGATGCCGTCGGCCGCGAGGCTCGCGATGACCGAGGACGCGGCATCCGCTGCGACGACGGCGAACATGCCGACGCCGAGGTTCCAGGTGCCTTCAGAACTCTCCAGGGTGCTGCCCGCGAAGGCGCTCAGCACCCGGAACACGGGGGCGGGCGACCAGGTCGACCTGTCCACTTCGACCCACGCGCCGATCGGGAGGACCCTGGCGAGGTTCGCGGCGATGCCGCCGCCCGTGACGTGGCTGAGCGAGTGCACCGCGCCGGCGAGTTCGGGGTCGGCGAGCACGCTCAGCAGCGGTCCGGTGTAGAGCCGGGTCGGCTCGAGGAGTACTTCGCCGACGACCCCGCCGAGTTCGTCGGACGTGTCGGTGTAGCCGATGCCCCGTTCGGCGAGGATGTGCCGGACGAGCGAGAAGCCGTTGGAGTGCAGGCCGGAGGAAGCGAGCGCGACGACGACGTCACCCGCGCGAACGCGCTCGGCGCCGAGCACCTGGTCGCCCTCGACGACCCCGGTGGCCGCTCCCGCGACGTCGTAGTCGTCGGGGCCGAGGAGCCCCGGGTGCTCCGCCGTCTCTCCGCCGATGAGGGCGGTGCCGGTCTCGGCGCAGGCGCGGGCGATGCCGCCGACGATCTCGGCGATGCGCTCGGGCACGACCCGGCCGCAGGCGATGTAGTCGGTCATGAAGAGCGGGCGGGCGCCGACCACGACGATGTCGTCGACGACCATGCCGACGAGGTCCTGGCCGATGGTGTCGTGCTTGTCGATGGCCTGGGCGATCGCGACCTTGGTGCCGACGCCGTCGGTCGAGGTCGCAAGCAACGGGCGCTTGTACGCGGTGAGGAACGAGGCGTCGTAGAGCCCGGCGAAACCGCCGAAACCGCCGAGCACCTCTGCGCCGTGGGTGCGCGAGACGGCCGCCTTCATCAACGAGACGGCGAGGTCACCCGCCTCGGTGTCGACTCCGGCTGCCGCGTACGATGCGTTGCTCATTCTTGTCTTCCTGGATCGCCGATCATGAACTGTCCCTGGGTGCCGCGCACGGGGGTTCGCGTGCTCGCCCGCATCGAAGCCGGGTCGAGGAGCGGTTCGTATTCCGCGTCGGGGCCCGGGTCGCATCCGTCTGATGTGCGGGAGGCCTCTGCTGCGGCGACGGATGCGTCGCTCGCGACAACCGGCGACCCTGCGGACGCCGTCGACCGCGTCGAATCGGTCGACCCGACCGGGGCGGTGCGCTCGAGCAGGTTCTTGCCGAGGTGCAGGGCGTCGGGCAGCGGGATCGGGTAGACGCCCGTGAAGCACGCGGTGCAGAGCCGCTCGCGCGGCTGCTCGGTCGCGGCGATCATGCCCTCAGGCGAGAGGTAGCCGAGGGAGTCGGCGCCGATGGCCTGGCGCACCTCGTCGACACCGAGGCCGGTCGCGATGAGTTCGGCCCGGGAGGCGAAGTCGATGCCGTAGAAGCACGGCCAGGTGATCGGCGGGCTCGAGATGCGCACGTGCACCTCGGCGGCGCCGGCCTCGCGGAGCATGCTGACCAGGGCGCGCTGGGTGTTGCCGCGCACGATCGAGTCGTCGACGACGATGAGGCGCTTGCCCTTGATCACGGCCTTGAGCGGGTTGAGCTTGAGCTTGATGCCACGCTGGCGGATCGTCTCTGACGGCTGGATGAACGTACGGCCGACGTAGGAGTTCTTGACGAGGCCCTGGCCGAACGGGATCCCGGATGCCTGGGCGTAGCCGATCGCGGCCGGGGTGCCGGACTCGGGGGTCGGGATCACGAGGTCGGCCTCGACGGGGTACTCGGCGGCGAGGCGGCGGCCCATCTCGACCCTGGCCTCGTGCACGCCGCGGCCGGCGATCGTGGTGTCCGGCCTGGCGAGGTAGACGTACTCGAAGACGCAGCCGGCGGGCTTGGACTCGGCGAACCGCTGCGAGCGGAGGCCGTTCTCGTCGATCGTGATGAGCTCGCCGGGTTCGACCTCGCGGACGAAGCTCGCCCCGACGATGTCGAGGGCAGCGGTCTCCGAGGCGACGACCCAGCCGCGCTCGAGCCGGCCGAGGACGAGCGGGCGCACGCCCTGGGGGTCGCGGGCGGCGTAGAGGGTGGTTTCGTCCATGAAGACGAGGCAGTAGGCGCCTCGCAGGCGCGGGAGCACCTCGAGCGCGGTGGCCTCGAGGGTGTGGTCGAGGTCCCCGGTGAAGAGGGCGGTGATGACGGCGGTGTCCGTGGTGTTGCCGCGGGCGAGTTCGCCCTCGACCTTCGGGTAGCGCTCGTGCACGAGCTGGAGCAGCTCGGCCGTGTTGGTCAGGTTGCCGTTGTGGCCGAGGGCGACGGTTCCGCTCGAGGTGCGGCCGAGGGTCGGCTGGGCGTTCTGCCAGCTCGAGGATCCCGTTGTCGAATAGCGGGTGTGCCCGACCGCGATGTGACCGATGAGGGTGCTCAGCGCCGCCTCGTTGAAGACCTGGGCGACGAGGCCCATGTCCTTGTAGATCAGGATCTTGCTGCCGTCGCTCGTCGCGATTCCGGCCGATTCCTGGCCGCGGTGCTGCAGGGCGTACAGCCCGAAGTAGCTGAGCTTGGCCACCTCTTCACCGGGAGCCCACACGCCGAAGACGCCACAGGCATCCTGTGGCCCCTTCTCGCCCTGCAAGAGATCGTGACCGAGAAGTCCGTCGCCACCAGCCAAATCGATGCCTCTTAACTATCTTTACAGCGTATTAGCGCTGGATGTTGGGGGGTCGTCTGCCTCGGAGGGAGCGTTCGTCTCGCTCACGCCGTAGACGCCCAGTCTATCGACGACGACCGTCTGGACCGAGCGAACGGTGAATCGGTCGATCACGATCGCCACGAGCGCACCGAGCGCGAGGCCTACGACGACCCCGACGAGGAGGAGGAATCCGAAGACCTGGAGGAGTCCGAATTCGGCCGTCTGGGGGAAGCCGACGGTGAGGATCAGCGCGGTGACCGCCCCGAGGACGGCGCCGACGATCATGAAGTTGAGGTAGCGCGGGGAGCGACGTACGGTCGCCGCGGCCTGGCCGACGAGGACTTCGGGGACGGCCGCGCCCGGGGCGGGCTGCACGGGGGCGATGTCGTTCCCTGGCTGCTCGGTTGCGCTCATGGGGACATTCTCGCACGCGCGCCCCGGGAGTGCGCCGGGAGCCGGCACGGGGCGGGACGTGGCGCGGGTGCGACACTGGACGGGTGAACAGGATTGCGGTGCTCGGAAGCGCGAACATGGACCTCGTCGTGCGCCAGCCGCGACTTCCCCGGCCGGGCGAGACGATCTTCGGCCACGACTTCGCCCTTGTGCCCGGGGGTAAGGGACTCAACCAGGCGGTCGCTGCCGCCCGGCAGGGTGGCGCTGTCGACTTCCTCGGCGCGGTCGGACGCGATGCCTACGGGACGGAACTCCGGGCGCTGCTCGTGGCCGAAGGCATCCGCGTGGACGGTCTCGACACAGTCGACGGGCCGACAGGCACCGCGCACATCACGGTGCTCGATTCCGGCGAGAACTCGATCGTCGTCGTCTCCGGCGCGAACGCCGCCGTGACGGTACTCGACCCGGGGCAGCGCGCGGTGATCGCGGCGGCGGACTTCCTCGTGCTGCAGTGCGAGCTTCCGGTGTCAGCGCTCGTTGAGGGGCTCGCGGTCGCTCGGGCGTCGGGCACGTTCACGGTTTTCACGCCCGCTCCGGTCGTGCCGCTGCCTGCGGCGTTCCTCGCGGGCGTCGACCTGGTCGTGGCCAACCGTCTCGAGGCCGAGGAGCTCACGGGTGAAGCGGATGCCGCGCGCGCGGCAGAATCCCTGAGCGCGCGCCGCGGCTGGGCGATCGTCACCCTCGGCGACGAGGGGTGCGTTGTCGCCCGCGGCGGCGTCGCACTCGGGCTCGCGCCGGCCCGGCCGGTGCGCCCCGTGGACACCACCGGGGCCGGGGACACCTTCGTCGGCGCGCTCGTCGCCCGGCTCGCCGAGGGTTCCAGGGGTGCTGTGGCTGCTGCAGGTGCTGAAGTGGCTCCGGATGCCGCGGTCACGGGCGCCGCGGAATCCGGTACCGGGGGTGCTCGCGTCGGGGTTTCGGAGGAGGCGATGATCGACGCCATCCGCTGGGCGACGGTCGCGGCATCCGTTTCGGTCACCCGGGCCGGCGCGACGGCATCGATGCCGACCCGGGCCGAGGTGGCCGCGATCCTCGCCTGACCCCCTCGCGAGAAACGCGGGAGGCGCGGTTACGGGGTGAGGCGCAGCGGCAGGTGCGCGGCGAGGTCGGCGCGCTGTCCGCTCGCGTGGATGCGCCCACTCGCGAGACCGTCGGACCAGGCGAGCTCGCCGGTCGCGAGGGCGAGCCAGGTCGCGGCATCTGTTTCGACGACGTTGGGCGGGGTGCCCCGGGTGTGCCGGGGGCCCGCGATGCACTGCACGGCGCCGAACGGCGGAACGCGCACCTCGAGGGTGTTGCCGTTGGCCTCTTCGGAGAGCAACTGCAGGGTGTAGCGCACGGCGAGCGCACGGATGTCCCTGCTCGCGCCCGCCGGGTCCGCCGCGTAGCCGCGCACCGCGGCGCGGCCCACCCCGTCGTCGATCCTCGCCTTGGCCATCCCCCCATTCTGCCGGTTTCCCGGCCAGGGACGCCCCGCGCCTAGTGGCCTAACTCCAGTGACCGGCATCCGGTAGCCTGAACCGGTGAGAATTCTGGTCCTCGGTTCCGGTGCCCGCGAGCACGCCATCATCACCGCGCTGCTCCGCGAGGAGCCCCGCCACGAGGTCGTCGCCGCGCCCGGCAACGCCGGCATCGCCGCCGCGGTGCCCGTCGTCGCCCTCGACCCGAACGTGCCCGGCGCCGTCACGGAGTACGCGATCGAGCACGGCGTCGACCTCGTCGTCATCGGCCCGGAGGCTCCCCTCGTCGCCGGCGTCGCCGATGCGCTGCGTGCGCAGGGCATCCCGGTGTTCGGCCCCGGCCGCGCCGCCGCGGCCCTCGAAGGCAGCAAGACCTTCGCCAAGCGCATCATGGACGAGGCCGGCGTCCCGACCGGCCGCGCCGAGCGCGCCGGCACCCTCGCCGAGGCGACCAGCGCCCTGGACGCCTTCGGGGCGCCCTACGTCGTCAAGGCCGACGGCCTCGCCGCCGGCAAGGGCGTGCTCGTCACCGAGGACCGCCTCGCCGCCCTCGCCCACGCAGAGTACTGGCTGCAGCACGGCGGCGTGCTCATCGAGGAGTTCCTCGCCGGCCAGGAGGTCTCCCTGTTCTTCCTGAGCGACGGCCACACCGTGCTGCCGCTCTCCCCCGCGCAGGACTACAAGCGCCTCGCCGACGGCGACCTCGGTCCGAACACCGGCGGCATGGGCGCATACTCGCCGCTGCCCTGGCTCGACGCCGGCTTCGGAAGCGAACAGGCCTTCGTCGACGAGGTCCTCGACACGATCGCCCTGCCGACCGTCCGCAGGCTCGCCGCCGAGGACACCCCCTTCATCGGGCTGCTCTACTGCGGGCTGATTCTGACGGATGCCGGCATCCGGGTCATCGAGTTCAACGCGCGTTTCGGTGACCCCGAGACCCAGGTCGTGCTGCCCCGGCTGGTGACCCCGCTCGCGGGGCTGCTGCTCGCGGCGTCCACCGGCGGGCTCGGCGGGATGGCGCGGCCGGTGTTCTCGGCAGAGTCCTGCGTGACCGTCGTGCTGGCGAGCGAGAACTACCCGGAGACCCCGGTCACGGGGCGGGCGATCACAGGGCTCGATGCCGCATCCGCCGTCGACGGCGTCACGGTCGCGCACGCCGCGACGGCCCTCGTCGACGGAAGACTCGTCTCCACCGGCGGCCGGGTGCTGAGCGTTGTCGCGCTCGGCGACGGGTTCGCCGAGGCCCGCACCCGCGTGTATGCCGCCCTCGCCGAGATCGCCCTCGAGGGTGCGCAGTTCCGCACGGACATCGCCGCCCGCGTCGTCGCCTGACCTGTCGCTCCGCGAGACGGCCTCCCCGCAGGCACGGCCGGAGGGGCGGGTTTGGCGCGCGGGCGGGCCGGTGCGGGAGAATGGGGCCGTGACCGCACTCGACCAGCCGACCGCATCCACCCCTCTCGACCTCCCGGGCTGGCGCCACGCCTATTCCGGCAAGGTCCGCGACCTGTACGTCCCGGCCGATCCGGCAGCGGATGCCGCAGCCCCCGACCTGAACGCCGCCTCCCGCGTGCTCGTGGTTGCGAGCGATCGCGTCAGCGCCTTCGACCACGTGCTCGAGCCCGGTATCCCGGGCAAGGGCGTGCTGCTCACGACGCTCAGCCTCTGGTGGTTCGGGCAGCTCGCCGGGATTCCCAACCACCTGCTGGCGAATACTGCCACCGCTGGTACAGACGACGCCGCGGGCATCCCGGCCGCCGCCGCGGGCCGCGCCATGCTCTGCAGGACCCTCGACATGTTCCCGATCGAGTGCGTCGTGCGCGGCTACCTCACCGGCTCGGGCTGGAAGGAATACCAGGCCAGCCAGACGGTCTGCGGCCTGCCGCTCCCGGCGGGGCTGCAGAACGGCGACCGCCTGCCCGAACCGATCTACACGCCCGCGTGGAAGGCCCCGATGGGCGAGCACGACGAGAACATCTCCTTCGAGCGCACCGTCGAGCTCGTCGGCGCCGACGTCGCCGCGGAGCTGCGCCGCCTCTCCCTCGAGACCTTCCGCCGGGCATCCGCCATCGCCGAACAGAACGGGGTGATCCTCGCAGACACAAAGTTCGAGTTCGGCGCCGACCGGGCGACCGGAGAGATCACCCTCGCCGACGAGGTGCTGACGAGCGACTCGAGCCGCTACTGGGACGCCGTACTCTGGCAGACCGGCACGACCCCCGAACAGCGGATGTCCAGCTTCGACAAGCAGATCGTCCGCGACTGGCTGAGCGCGCACTGGGACCAGACCGGCACACCCCCGGCGCTCCCGGAGGACATCATCGAGCGCACCGCCGCCCGCTACCGCGAACTGCTCACCCGGCTCGCCGGGGACACCCCTGTCGCCTGACCGACGCGCGCGGTCACAGGACTCGGCGCCCGGCGCCGCCGAATGTTACGCTCCCGACATGCGAATCAAGATGTGCAGCGTCCACGTGAAAGACCCCGCCACCGCGTTCGATTTCTACACGTCCGTCCTCGGATTCGAGAAGCTTCTGGCCATGCCGGAGCACCAGCTGTACATCGTCAAGTCCACGGAGGACCCGGACGGCGTCGGCCTCCTGCTCGAGCCGAGCGACAACAAGGTCGCCGCGAAGTACGCCCAGGGCATCCGTGCCCTCGGCCTGCCCGCGATCGTCTTCGGCAGCCCCGACGTCCGCGCCGAATACGAGCGCCTCGGCCGTCTCGGCGTGCAGTTCACGAGCGAACCGTACACGGATGCCTTCGGCACCTCCGTCCTCTTCGACGACACCTGCGGCAACCTGATCCAGCTGCACCAGGACTGACTTCCCCCGCCCGTCGTGGGCGGAATACCGGGGCGGGGGCATCCGTTGACGCAGGTGTGACCAGATCTGCATCAGAACTCCTCCCCGCGGCGACCGGAATGGGCGCCGTCACCCTGCGCGTCGGCAACCTCGACCGCATGATCGCGTACTACCGCGACGCCGTCACGCTGAGCCTGCTCAGCCAGGACGGCCCCCTTGCCGTGATGGGGCGCGGCACGACCCCGATCGTGATCCTCCAGCACGCGCCGGAACTCGCAGCCCCCGAGCCCCGCTCGAGCGGCCTGTTCCACACCGCGATCCTGTTCGAGACCCAGGCGCAGCTCGCCGCGGCGGTCTACTCGGTCGCAACGAAGCATCCGGGCACCTTCACCGGCAGCGCCGATCACCTCGTCAGCCAGGCGTTCTACTTCACCGACCCCGAGGGCAACGGTATCGAGCTCTACTGGGACCGCGACCGCACCGAGTGGAGCTGGGCCCACGGCCAGGTCGAGATGGCCACCCTCGCCCTCGACCCCAACGTCTTCATCGGCGAGCACCTCACCGAGGAGGGCGTGTCCGATCCCGGTGCAGGCAACGCCATCGTGGGTCACGTGCACCTCTCCGTCGGCGACGTGCCCACCGCCCGCGCCTTCTACGTCGACCGGCTCGGCTTCGAGGCGACCGCGAACTTCGGCCCGTCCGCGCTCTTCGTCTCGGCCGGCGGGTACCACCACCACATGGCGATGAACACCTGGAACAGCGCCGGCTCGGGCAGGCGCCGCCTCGCCCTCGGCCTCGGCGAGGTCGACATCGTGCTGCCCGGTGCCGACGGCCTCGGTGCGCTCACCGAGCGGATGTCCCACTTCGGCATCGCGACCCGGCACGACGGGCAGACCCTCGGCTTCGACGACCCCTGGGGCAACCAGATCGTGGTGCGCACGGCGCTCCCCGCCTGACGAAGGCGGGCGCGCGGCCTACTGCTGGGGCTCGACCGGCGGATGCGCGCGGTCGCGACCCCAGAACTCGTCGAGCAGGTCGGCGGTCGCCTCCGGATTCTCGAGCTGCGGCGAGTGCGCGGCCTCCGGGATGATCGCATACCGGGCATCGAGCAGGCCGGCCATGCTCGCCTGCCAGTCCTGCGGCCAGGCCGGGTCGTCGACTCCGTGCGCGACGAGGTTGTCGAGACCGGTCGCGAGCAGCTCGCCGGTGGTGTCGTTCTCGTCGCTGAGGATCGCTGCCGCACCGAGCAGCTGGTCGTCGCTCGTTGCCCCCATCCGCAGACGGCGGAACGCTTCGTCGGCGGTCAGGGCTGCGTCCGGAAGACCGACGGTGTGCGGGTTGTCCTCGTTCCACCACGCCGCCGAACCGCGCTCGCGGACGATCGCCGCCTCGCGCTCCATCCGCCCCGCCCAGCCGTGCGGACCGGAGCAGAGCAGGGTGACGTCGAGGAAAGCCTCCGGCGCCAGGATCGCCGCGGCCCGGGCGACGACGCCGCCGAAACTGTGGCCGAGCAGGTGCACGGGCCCGCCACCGCCGACGAGCGCGGCCACGGCGACGACGTCCCTGGCGAAAGCTTCCAGCGTGTAGTTCTCGGCGCCGGCGGGGGCCGCGGAGTCCGCCTGCCCGCGCTGGCTGTACGACCAGGCGTCCCAGCCGCGCTCGGCGAGCAGCGGCAGGAAGCCGCCGAAGTCCTCCTTCGAACCGGTGAAACCCGGCACGAGCAGCACGACACCGCGAGCGGATGCCTCCGGCCGCGCATGCAGGGCCGTCACGCGCCCGACAGGAAGGTCGATGCCGACGTTCGCGACCGCATCCGCCAGCGGGACCGGCAGGGTGCCGAACCGCGGCACCCCTGGCCACCCGTCGAACGACCCGGCGGACGGACTCGTACCGCCCTCGGCCGAATGTCGCCCGGTCACGGACGGGCCGGCGGACGGGCCGGCAGTCGGGTCGATCGTGCTCATGGTGCGCTCCATTCCGGCCTGACGGCCGGGCTGCCGCCGTGCTGCCGCGGATTCCCAGCCTAGGCGACGCGGGTCAGGACGGGAGGGTGCCCTCCGAGCTTTCGCGGAGCAGGACCTTCACGGGCAGGCGCGCCGTGATCGGCGGCTGGTCGGGGTGCTCGATCCGGCTGAGCATCGCCCGGATCGCCGTCCGCCCGAGCTCGACCATCGGCTGGTACACCGTCGTGAGCCGCGGGGTCGACAGGCGGCCGGTCTCGATGCCGTCGAAGCCGGTCACGATCACGTCCTCCGGCACCCGCACGCCCGCCGGCACGAGCACGTCGAGCATGCCGAGCGCGGTCCGGTCGTTCGCGCAGACGAGGGCCCGCGGCATCCGCCCGGTGGTGAGCAGCGTTTCGGCGAGCCGGCGGGCACGGATGCGGGAGAAGTCGCCCTGCAGGATCGTGGCGGCGGCGGGGTCGAGGCCAGCCCCCTCGAGAGCTTCGACGAAGCCCTGGTACCGCTCGGAGCTGTCGGGTGAGTCGGCGGGGCCGGCGACGAAGGCGAGGTCGGTGGTGTCGCCGCTCTCCAGGAGGTGCGCGGTGAGCGCCCGCATGCCTTCCCGGTTGCTGACGCTGACGTGGTCGAAGTCCATCTCGGCGCATCGGCGCGGGCCGCCGATCAGTACGACGGGGATCCGCCGCGAGACGTGCTTGAGGAGTTCGTCAGGGACGCTGCCGGCGAGCACGGCCACCGCGTCGACCCGCCCGGCGATGTCCCGCAACATGTCGGCGGGATTGGCATCCCTGCCGACGCCGACCATGAGGGCGAAACCGTGGCGCCAGGCCTCGCGCTCGCTGCCGCGCAGCACCCCGTCGAAGGAGAGGTTCGGCGGGGCGACCTCGCTGCCGCCGGCCCTGTCGACGACCATCGTGACCGACAGGTCCTGCACGAACGGGGCTTCTCCCCGGTCGTCCTCGTCGTCGATGCCGGGGAAGAACAGGCCGAGGACGCCGGTGCGCTGGGCCGCGAGGCACCGTGCACTGGCGCTCGGCACGTAGCCGAGGGCCTGCACGGAGTCGAGGACCCGCTCCCGGGTCGACTCGCGCACGTCATGCGGACGGCGCAGCACCCGGGACACCGTCGCGATCGACACCGCCGCGTGGGCGGCTACGTCGTAGACGGTCGCAATCTTCACTCAGCGTCCGGAACCGGCACCGGATGCCGCGCGCTTGGCGCGCCGGGTGAGCCCGTGCACCGCGGCCTGGAACTCGCGGGCGGCGAGCGGCCGGCCGGGCAGCCGGGGCCGGTCCGTGGCCGGCAGCCGCAGGCCGTCGAGCACGATCGCAAGCTGCCTGCGCCACTGGCCGGTGTGGCCGCCGCCGTGCGTGCCGAGGGAACCGACCATGGTGACCAGAACCGCGAGATCGACCGCGTCGACATCCGCCCGGAGTGCACCGTCCTTCTTGGCGCGGGCGACGAGGCCGGCGATCACGGCCTGGAACTCGGTGCCCTTGCCGCTGCCCGGGTCGATGACCTCCATGCGCTTGAGAATGTGCGGGAGCGCCGGATCGGCGACAAGCCACTCGGCGACACGCTCCATGTAGAGCTCGATGCCGGCCCAGGCCGTCGGAGCAGCGGCGATCTCATCGCGGACGGTCGCGAGTTCGGCGAGCGCGATGTCGTAAAGAGCGCGCACGAGGTCGTCCCTGGTCGGGAAGTTTCGGTAGAGCGTGGCCACGCCGACGTCTGCGCGGCGGGCGATCTCCTCGAGCGAGGCGTCGACCCCGTTCTGCGCGATGAGAGCCCGCGCCTCGACGATCAGGCGCTCTCGGTTCTGCCGGGCGTCGCGCCGACGCGGTTGAGCGCCGTCCTGCGGGGTCGGTTCGGACGAAGTCATGGAGACGATTGTAAGTCCCCCAGCTATGACGAGTCGGAGGGAATCCTCCACGTCGCCTGTGCCTGCGCCCGGAATCCCTCGTCCGGGATAGAATCTCGCCGGAGAACCGGGTCTCACATGCGAACCCGTGAATCTCGCCGGAGAACCGCAGTGGTCCGACCGACGGCCCGCAGCATCCCTGAGAACCGAGGACTCCCGATGACGCCTCCCCCCGATCCGAGCCGCACCGCCGGCGAGGGCACGGATGCCCACCTCGTCTTCGCCCGCCGGATGGACCGGATCGACGGGCTGGCCCACTACCGTCGGCAGTTCGTGGGCACCGAAGCCGGCACAGCGGCGGGTGCCGCGGCCGATCCGTTCGTCTACCTCGACGGCAATTCGCTCGGCCGGCCGACCCTCGCGAGTGTCGGGCGGATCACCGAGTTCCTGACCCACAACTGGGGAACCCGGCTGATCCGCGGCTGGGACGAGGAGTGGATGGAGCTTCCGTTCCGGATCGGCGACGAACTCGGGCGGGTCGCGCTCGGCTCGGCGCCTGGCCAGGTCTTCATCGGCGACTCGACGACTGTACTGCTCTATAAGCTCGCCCGGGCCGCGGTGGACTACCGCAGGGTCGGCTCCGAACCGGCGCGCACCGAGATCGTGCTCGACACCGACAACTTCCCCACCGACCGGTACCTGATCGAGGGCATCGCCGCCGAGCGCGGCCTGACCCTGCACTGGATCCACTCGGATCCCGCAGGCGGGGTCTCACTCGACCAGGTGCGCGCGGCGATCGGCCAGCAGACGGCGCTCGTGCTGCTCAGCCACGTCGCCTACCGCTCCGGGTTCCTCGCCGACATGCGCCGGATCACCGCGGCGGCGCATTCTGTCGGCGCCCTCGTGCTCTGGGACCTCAGCCACTCTGTCGGCTCCGTTCCCGTCGAGCTGGACCTCTGCGACGTCGACCTCGCCGTCGGCTGCTCGTACAAGTACCTGAACGGCGGGCCGGGGGCGCCTGCCTTCGGCTACGTGCGCCGCGACCTCCAGGACGTGCTCACCCAGCCGATCCAAGGCTGGATGGGCACGAAGGACGTGTTCACGATGGGGCCGGGGTATCACCCGGCCGACGGCATCCGCCGGTTTCAGAGCGGGACGCCGCCGATCGTCGGCATGCTCGCGATGCAGGACACGATCGCGATGATCGGCGAAGCGGGCATCGAGGAGGTGCGGGCCAAGTCTGTCGCGCTCACCGAATTCGCGATCACCCTCGTCGACGAGTGGCTCGTGCCGCTCGGCGTGCGGCTCACGTCGCCGCGCGACCACACCCACCGCGGCGGCCACGTCACGGTCAACCACCCGGCGATGCGGCAAGTCACGACGACACTCTGGGAACACGACGTCATCCCCGATTTCCGCGGGCCGGAAGGCTTGCGGATCGGGCTGTCGCCGCTCAGCACGAGCTTCGTCGAGACGCTCGAGGGGGTCGCGGCGATCCGCGACGTGCTGCGCGGGGTCCTGCTCGGGCAGGCGGGCCTCGCGCCGGGGACCGGGATCGCGGCGGGGTTCGGGCAGAGTGGCCCCGGCAACGGGCGGTAACAGCCGACCCGGGCCCGGGCCGTGTGGACTGTAGAATCGAGGCATCCACGCCCCCGACGTCTCGGAGTGAACCATGCCAACCATCGTCGTTGAAGTTATGCCCAAGGCCGAGCTGCTCGACCCGCAGGGAAAAGCCGTCGCCGGCGTCCTCGGCCGCCTCGGCAAGACCCGCTTCACGAGCGTTCGCCTCGGCAAGCGTTTTGAACTCACCGTCGACGGGCCCGTCGACGAGGCCGTGCTCGCCGAAGTGCGCGAACTCGCCGACTCCGTGCTCTCCAACGCCGTGATCGAAGACGTCGTCGGCATCCACGTCGTGGGCGCAGACAGCACAGTCGGGGTCTCCGCCTGATGCGCATCGGCGTCGTCACCTTCCCCGGATCGCTCGACGACCGTGACGCGCAGCGCGCGATCCGGATCGCGGGCGCCGAACCCGTCGCGCTCTGGCACGGCGAGCACGACCTCCGCGGTGTCGACGCGATCGTGCTGCCCGGCGGCTTCAGCTACGGCGACTACCTGCGCGCGGGCGCGATCGCGAGCCTCTCGCCGATCATGGCCGAGGTCATCGACGCCGCGAACAGCGGCATGCCGGTGCTCGGTATCTGCAACGGTTTCCAGATGCTCACCGAGGCGCACCTGCTCGAGGGCGGGCTGATCCGCAACGACCACGGCTCGTTCATCTGCCGCGACCAGCAGCTGCGCGTCGAGAACACCGACACCGTCTGGACCAGCGGCTTCGCGAGCGGCCAGGAGATCACCATCCCCCTGAAGAACGGCGAGGGCGGCTTCATCGCCTCCGCCGAGACCCTCGCAGAGCTCGAAGGCGAAGGCCGCGTCGTGGTGCGCTACGTCGGACTGAACCCGAACGGCTCCCTCAACGACATCGCCGGCATCACCAACGCCCGCGGCAACGTCGTCGGCCTGATGCCGCACCCCGAACACGCGGTCGAGGCCGGCTTCGGTCCCGACACCGCGTCCGCGATGCGCAGCGGCACCGACGGGCTCACGTTCTTCACCTCAGCGATCGAGCGGATGCTCGCGAGCGCGTAACCCGCACCCCGCAACGCCCGGTCCCGCAACGCCCGGTCCCGCAACGCCCGGTCCCACGAAAGCGGGTGAATCGTCGTTTCCAGTGCCGCAGAACGACGATTCACCCGCTTTCGCGAACAGGGGCCTCGGTTTAGACGGCGGCGGATGCTTCCCACAGGTTGATACCGGCGTCGACGGCGTGAGCGTCGATCACGTCGAGCTCCGCGGCGGTGAACTCCAGGTTCTCCACGGCGGCGACGTTGGCCTCGAGCTGCGCGACCGAGGACGCCCCGATCAGCGCCGACGTCACCTCCGGGCGCCGCAGCACCCAGGCGAGGGCGAGCTGGGCGAGCGACTGCCCGCGCTCCCCGGCGATATCGGTGAGGGCACGGATGTGGACGAGCGTCTCGTCGCTGACCATGTCGCGTTTCATCGACCCGGCCCGCGCCGCCCGCGAGTCCGCGGGCACCCCGTGCAGGTACCGGTCGGTGAGCAGTCCCTGGGCGAGCGGAGAGAACGCGATGCAGCCGACGCCGAGGTCTTCGAGGGTGATCAGCAGGTCGTCCTCGACCCAGCGGTTGAACATCGAGTACGAGGGCTGGTGGATGAGCAGCGGCGTGCCGAGGTCGGCGAGGATCGCCGCGGCCTGCCGGGTGCGCTCTGGCGAGTACGAGGAGATCCCGGCGTAGAGGGCACGGCCGCTCGTGACGGCGGTGTGCAGCGCGCCCATGGTCTCCTCGAGCGGGGTGTCCGGGTCGGCGCGGTGCGAGTAGAACACGTCGACGTAATCGAGGCCCATCCGGCCGAGCGACTGGTCGAGGCTCGCGAGCAGCGACTTGCGGGATCCCCATTCGCCGTACGGGCCCGCCCACATGTCGTAGCCTGCCTTGGTCGAGATGACGAGCTCGTCGCGGTGCGGCCGGAAGTCCTGCTTCAGGTGAATCCCGAAGTTGCTCTCGGCGCTGCCGTACGGCGGGCCGTAGTTGTTGGCGAGGTCGAAGTGCGTCACGCCGAGGTCGAAGGCGCGGCGCAGGATCGCTCGCTGCGTCTCGAGCGGGGTGACCCCGCCGAAGTTCTGCCACAGCCCGAGCGAAACGGCCGGGAGCTTGAGGCCGCTCTTCCCGGTGCGGCGGTAGGGCATGGACTCGTATCTGGTGTCAGCCGGAAGGTAGGTCATCCCTTCATCGTGCCACGGTGCATCCGCTCGCGCAGGGGGTGCCCGCCGCGGAGGTCAGGACCCACCCTGTGCGTTGCCTCTTACGACGGATGCCGACGGTCCAGCAGCCGGAGCTGGGCCGCGGATCCGGTGAGCTCGCGTGCCACGAGGGCAGCAGCGCCGGCCTCCGGGTGACGCCCCAGTCTGCGGAGCAGCTCGGCCCGGGTCGCGTGGAACCAGAAGTAGTCGTCGAGGCCGCCGATCCGGTCGACCACGGCGAGCGCCGCGGCCGGGTCGCCGCTCTCGGCGAGGGCGGCCGCCCGGTTCAGCCGCACGACCGGGCTCGGGTCGAGGGCGAGCAGCACGTCGTACCAGGCGATGATGGCGTCCCAGTCGGTGGTCGCGGCATCCGCGGCCAGGGCGTGGCAGGCGGCGATCGCGGCCGTGACCGCGAACCGCTCCGGGCGGATGCTGCTGCCGCGGATCGCGGACGCGGCGAGCTCGATGCCTTCCGCGACGCGGGAGCGGTCCCAGAGACTCCGGTCCTGGTCGGCCAGGAGGACGATGTCGCCGTCGCCGTCGAACCGGGCGCGTAGTCGGGAGTGCTGGAGCAGCATCGTCGCGAGGAGTCCCTCGAGCACGGGTTCGCCCGGCATCAGCTCGACGAGCAGCCGCCCCAGCCGGATCGCTTCCTCTGCAACGGATGCGCCGGGCGGCCCGGATGGCGCGGTCGGCGGGGGCAGCGCAGCCGAGCCGGGCGGCGCCTGCGAGCCGGGCGGCACGGAGGACTCAGGCCGCGCCGACACGAGGGCAGGGGCATCCGCCGACCGGGAAGCGTAGCCCTCCGTGAACAGCAGGAACACGGTCGTCGCGACCGCGCCGAGCCGGCCAGGCAGTTCCCCCGCGTCGGGCACGCGGTAGCGGATGCCGGCGTCGGCGATCTTGCGTCGCGCCCGGGTGAGGCGCTTGGCCATCGTCGCCTCTGAAACGAGGAGCGCCCGGGCGACCTCTGCGACGCTCAAACCGCAGAGCACGTGCAGGCTGAGCGCAACCTGGGCCTCCTGCGCGAGCGCCGGATGGCAGCAGGTGAAGATCAGCCGGAGCTGGTCGTCGCGGACGATGCCGGGCGGGGTCTCGTCGGGTGCCCGTTGCACGGCCAGGATGATCGCCTCCCGTTCCTTGTTCGGCCGCGCGCCCTCCCGCCGGAGCAGGTCGATCACCCGCCGCTTGGCCGCAAGGGTGAGCCACGCGCGCGGATTCGGAGGCACGCCGAGCCGACGCCAGGTCTCCAGGGCGCTGATGGCGGCGTCCTGGACGGCGTCCTCGGCGAGGGCCAGGTCACCGGTCAGACGGATGACGGTGGCCAGCACCCGGCGCCGCTCCGCGACCAGGAGCGCGGCGAGGGCCCCGGCCGGGTCGGTGCCACCGGCATCCGTCGCCGTCATCACATCAGGGTCGGGACCGTCGGACGCACCTCGACGACGCCGTTCCAGGCGGCGGGGATCGCGGCCGCGTGCCGGATCGCCTCGTCGAGGCTGTCGCACTCGAGCAGGTAGAAGCCGGTCAGGGCCTCTTTGGTCTCGGCGTACGGGCCGTCGCCGATCACGACGTCGCCGCCCTTGCCGCCGGTGACCCGCACGGTCGTCGCGGTCTGGGTCGGGTAGAGCGCGGCACCGCCGCGGATCACCGCCTCGGCATCGCGGCCGAAATCGCGGTACTCCTGCATCTCTGCCGCCTGCTCCGGGGCGGTCCAGTCGACGTCACGGGTGTAGGTCAGGGCAACATAGCTGGGCATGGTGACTCCTTCATCGGGGATTTCATCGAATGACCCATCGGGAACGGTGGGATCTACTCTAGGAACGAACGGGGCGGTCCCGAAAGGACATCGGCGGCCGAATCTCCGACAACTGTTCCCGCTGCGGTGAGAGCGGGATCGGAACGGGGGGTGCAGGGGAGGCAACCGGTAGACTGGGCGCGCCAAGCATCCGCTATCTCTGGGAGAACGCCACGTGACCGCAGTTACCACCACCCCCTCCCGCGGCATCGCCGACACCGTCGCGAACGCGATCGCCACCCCGGACAAGGACCAGCCCTTCGGCGCCCTCGGGCTGACCGAGGGCGAGTACCAGGAGATCCGCACGATCCTCGGCCGCCGCCCCACGAGCGGCGAGCTCGCGATGTACTCGGTGATGTGGAGCGAGCACTGCTCATACAAGAGCTCGAAGAAGTACCTGCGCCAGTTCGGCGACAAGGTCTCCCCCGCCATGAAGAAGAACCTCATGGTCGGCATGGGCGAGAACGCGGGTGTGCTCGACGTCGGCGAGGGCTGGGCCGTCACCTTCAAGATCGAGTCGCACAACCACCCCTCCTACATCGAGCCGTTCCAGGGCGCCGCGACCGGCGTCGGCGGCATCGTGCGCGACATCATCTCGATGGGCGCCCGCCCGGTCGCCGTGATGGACGCCCTCCGCTTCGGCCGCATCGACGACCCGGACACGGCGCGCGTCGTGCACGGCGTCGTGTCCGGCATCTCGTTCTACGGCAACTGCCTCGGCCTGCCGAACATCGGCGGCGAGACCTGGTTCGACTCGGTCTACCAGGGCAACCCGCTCGTCAACGCGCTCTCGGTCGGCGTGCTCCGCCACGAGGACCTGCACCTCGCCAACGCCCGCGGCGTGGGCAACAAGGTCGTGCTCTTCGGGGCCCGCACCGGCGGAGACGGCATCGGCGGGGCATCCATTCTCGCCTCGGACACCTTCAGCGCCGACGGCCCGACCAAGCGCCCCGCGGTGCAGGTCGGCGACCCCTTCGCCGAGAAGGTGCTCATCGAGTGCTGCCTCGAACTGTTCCGCGACAAGCTCGTCGAGGGCATCCAGGACCTCGGCGCGGCCGGCATCAGCTGCGCGACCTCGGAACTCGCCTCGAACGGCGACGGCGGCATGTACATCCAGCTCGAAAAGGTGCTGCTGCGCGACCCGACGCTCACCGCCGAGGAGATCCTGATGAGCGAGAGCCAGGAGCGGATGATGGCCGTCGTCACGCCGGAGAAGCTCGAGGGCTTCCTCGCGATGACCGCCAAATGGGACGTCGAGACGAGCGTGCTCGGCGAGGTCACCGACACCGGCCGGCTCGTCATCGACTGGAACGGCGAAGAGATCGTCAACGTCGACCCGCGCACGGTCGCGATCGACGGCCCGGTCTACGACCGCCCGGTCGCCTACCCGACCTGGATCGACGCGCTGCAGGCCGACTCGGCCTCGGCTCTGCCCCGGTCGACGGATGCCGCGGACCTGCGCGCGCAGTTCCTCTCGCTGCTGGGCTCGCCCAACCTCGCAGACCCCAGCTGGATCACCGACCAGTACGACCGCTACGTGCTCGGTAACACCGCGCTCTCCTTCCCCGACGACGCCGGCATGATCCGCATCGACGAGGAGTCTGGCCTCGGCTTCGTCATCGCGACCGACGCCAACGGCCGCTACTGCCAGCTCGACCCGTACCGCGGCGCCCAGCTCGCCCTCGCCGAGGCGTACCGCAACGTCGCAGCGACCGGAGCGGTGCCGGTCGGCATCAGCGACTGCCTCAACTTCGGCTCCCCGGAGAACCCCGAGGTGATGTGGCAGTTCGAACGCGCCGTCACGGCCCTCGCCGACGGATGCCTCGAGCTCGAGATCCCCGTCACCGGCGGCAACGTGTCGTTCTACAACCAGACCGGCGACCAGCCGATCTACCCGACGCCCGTCGTCGCGGTGCTCGGCGTGATCGACGACGTCGCCCGCCGCGTGCCGAGCGGCTGGCAGGACGACGGCCACAACATCTACCTGCTCGGCATCACCCGCGAGGAACTCGACGGCTCGGCCTGGGCCGATGTCGTGCACGGGCACCTCGGCGGTGTGCCGCCGGTCGTCGACCTTCCCGGTGAGGCGCGGCTGGCCGGCCTGCTCAACGCGGCGTCGATCGAGGCGCTCATCGACAGCGCACACGACCTGTCTTCCGGCGGGCTCGCGCAGACTCTCGCCGAGGGCGTGCTCCGGTTCGGGGTCGGAGCCCGCGTGTGGCTCGGCGACATCTGCGAGCGGGACGGGATCGACGCATCCGTCGCCCTGTTCTCGGAGTCGGCCGGCCGCGTCATCGTCTCGGTGCCGCGCGAGGACGACGTGAAGTTCCTCGGCCTCTGCGAGGGCCGCGGGTACCCGGTGCTGCGCATCGGCGTCACCGACAACACCCTCGACGCTCTTGAGGTGCAGGACGTCTTCACGGTCTCCCTCGCGGACCTCCGCTCCCGCCACAGCTCCACCCTCCCCGCCCACTTCGCCTAGCCCGGGCCTCCCGCCCCCGCCGCTCCCCCCCCGGGAACGGGCGTGTCGTGCGCGAGAGTACGAAAATGGCCTCTTCACGACATCCGAAGGGGCCATTTTCGTACTCTCGCGGTCCCTGGCCGCCGGACTGTGGATAGAACGCGCGCTCGTTCGTGGGAATCGGCATCATCGGGGGATGAAACGACGTCGCGAACTTCCCCCCGCGTTGCGTGGCCGACACTTCACCACCCGCAGTGGACGCCACGAGGGCGTATCGCGGAAGCGAATGAGGGGCGCGGACCTTGAGCAGCCGTTTCACGGCATCCGCTCACCACGATTGGGACCGGCAACGATCGCGACGCTCATAGCGGCATACTCCGAGCGGATGTCGACGGCCCAGTTCTTCAGTCACGTGACGGCAGCGCACCTGCACGGTCTTCCCCTCCCCCGGAGGTTCGCGACGTCCGGCGTGATTCATATCTGCGTCGACGACCCGGCGGAACGGCAGAGAGTGAGAGGGACCGTCGCGCACCATGCGCGACCAGGCACCGTACGCCTAGTCGATATCGGCGGTTATCGCGTGGCCGCACCGGTCGATGTCTGGCGCCAGCTCGCTGCCGTGCTGAGCCTGGATGAACTCATTGTGATGGGAGACGCCCTGGTCGGAGGGAGGCGACCGCTCGCGACCATGGCCGAGCTGCGTACCGGCGTGGCGCGTCACGCAGGCAAGCGCGGCGCACGGCGGCTCAGAGAGGCGCTCGGCTGGGTCCGCCCCGGCGTGCTCTCACCGCGGGAAACCGAGATCCGGCTCCTCCTGGTGCGGGCCGGCCTTCCCGAGCCGGAAGTGAACGCTCCCCTAACGGATAGGTCGGGACGGAAGATTGCGACGGGCGACCTCGTCTACCGGGAATATCGAGTGCTCGTTGAGTACGACGGCGAGCAGCATCGAACGGACGAAGAGCAGTATCACTGGGACATCGATCGGCTCGATGCGATCATGGAAGCCGACTGGCGGGTGGTTCGCCTGAACAAGACACATCTTCGACTCAAGAGCGCGTCGGCCGTGCGCAAGGTCGACACCGCACTTCGGGACCGCGGCTGGCGCCCCTGACCCATCCGGCCGTCGCATTCGCGCCGACCCAGCCCCCGGCATCCCTCACCCCTCCCGCGAGAGCGGAGAAACGGCCCCTTGGTGCGCCCTATGAGGGCACAATTCGTACTCTCGCGGCTGGCTGCAGACCGCACGGGTCGTCAGGCGACAGGGTACAGGCGGGAGGGTCAGAGGGGGAAGGGGAGGGACAGGAGGCACTCGGTGCGGGACCAGAGGTGGGCCGCGACCTGCGGGTCGAGGCTCGTGGTCGTGGGGCGCTGACGAGTAGGCAGGCCGCGGGTCAGGAAACGGGGGCCGTAGTACTCGCCGCCGCGGGCATCCGTGTCGAGGGTCGCGCGCACCGTCGGCCAGGCGCCGCGGTCCTTGCCCTGGGCGCCGATCAGGCCCTGCAGGTTGTCGGCGAAACGCTGCGGCCGGCTCGGCTCGTTGACCCCGCGGATGCCCGGCGTCAGCCCCGACACCGAGTAACCGGGGTGCGCAACGAGGCTCTGCACCCCGCCGGGGCCGCCGAGTCCGGCACGCCGGAGCCGCCGGTCGAGCTCGAAGCCGAACACCTGCATCGCGATCTTCGACTGCGCGTACGCGACCCAGCCGCTGTACCCCGTCTCGAGCTGCAGGTTGTCCAGGCGCGAGGCGACGAGCCGCGTCGCGAGCGAGCCGAGCGCGACGACCCGGCTGCCTGGCGTGCGCAACAGGGCGGGCAGGGTGAGCGCGGTGAGGTGAAAGTGCCCGAGGTAGTTCGTCTCGAGCACGATCTCGTTGCCGGCCGCGCTCGACTCGCGGGTCCGGGGCGGGTGCACGATGCCGGCGTTGAGCACGAGTCCGTCGAGGCGGGGCAGCTCGAGCAGCAGCACGGCGGCCGCGCGCACACTGTCGGCGTCGGCGACGTCGAGGTTGATCGTCGAAACGGATGCCCCGGGTACCCGTCCGCGGATGGCCGCGATCGCGGCATCCGCCTTCACGGGATTGCGGCAGGCCAGCACGACGTGCGCACCGGTCGCGGCGAGTTGTTCGCTTGTGAAATAGCCGAGGCCGGCGTTGGCGCCGGTGACGACGAAGGTCTTGCCGGACTGGTCGGGGAGGTGGCGCGGGTCCCAGCTCACGACGCCGGGCCTGCGGGTTCCGCAGTCGCAGGCGCCGGTGCACCGATCGCCGAATCGGGCATGACCCCGATGGCAGCGCCGGGTGCCTGCCCGTCTCCTACGCCCGGCTGGCCGCCCGCGATCGCCACGTGATGGTGGATGACCTCGGCGACGATGAAGTTGAGGAACTTCTCGGCGAAACCGGGGTCGAGCCTGGCCTCCTCGGCGAGCGCGCGCAGCCGCTGGATCTGTTGCAGCTCCCGCGCGGGGTCTGCGGCGGGGAGACCGTGCCTGGCCTTGAGTCGTCCGACCTGCTGGGTGAACTTGAAGCGCTCAGCGAGCATGTGGATAAGGGCGGCATCGATGTTGTCGATGCTCTGGCGGATGCCGTTCAATTCGTCGATCGCATCCCGCCCCGCACCGGCGGGCAATTCCTCGTGTTCGGCCATGACTGAACGATACCGTGCGCACCCCGGCGCGAAAGCGGGTGAATCGTCGTTATGGCTGACGCAGACCGACGATTCACCCGCTTTCGCGGGCAGTGGTCACGCGGCTAGGCGAGGGCGCGGCGAGGCAGGGGCAAGCGGATGCGCTTCTGCGCGAGCAGGATGCCGAGCAGCACGAGGAGCGCGCCCAACGGCTCGTTCCAGGACAGCGTCTCGCCGAGCAGCAGCACCCCGAGCACGACGCCGACGACGGGCGTCACGTACGTCACCGTCGACGCGTTCGTCGGGCCCCAGGCGCGGAGCACGTTGATGTTCCAGATGTAGGCGAGCCCGGTGCCGAGGGCGCCGAGAGTGAGCAGGCTCAGGACGATCGCCGGGTTGAGCGACACCGGGTGCCAGGCCAGCACCGGCGTGAGCAGAAGCATGATCGCCCCGCCGAGCCCGATGTTGAGGAACGCGAACGTCGCCCCCGCGATCGGCCGCCCGCTCAGGAACCGGCGGGTGTACCCGAACGTGAAGCCGTAACACACCGCCGCGCCGAGGCAGGCGAGCTGGCCCCAGAGGTCCCCGGTGAGCGCCGCGTAGCGCCACGGCCCGATGATCACGAGCACGCCGGCGATGCCGACGACCACCCCGAGCACCTGCCCGCGCCCGAGCCGTTCGACGCGGAAGGCGAGGGTCGCCATCAGGGCCGTCATGATCGGTGTCACGGCGTTGTAGATGCTCGCGAGGCTCGAGGACACGTACTGCTCGGCCCACGCGAAGAGGAGATGCGGCACGACGCATCCGCTCACCGCGATCACGAGGAAGTGCAGCCACACGGCCGCTTCGCGCGGCAACACGGGGCCGTTGTTCACCCGGGGCCGGGTGATGAGCACGATCAGGCCGAGGGTGAGGCCGCCGAGCACGAGGCGCGACCAGGCGACCTGCCCGAAGCTCACTCCGGCGAGGGCGACCTTCATGAACAGGAAGCTCGAGCCCCAGACGACGCCCATGCCGAGGAACTGCAGCGCGACGACGGCGCGACGAGCAGGCTCGGCGGGAGCGGGTACTGCAGAAGTGGGGGCGTCGCGCGGGGCGGTGCTATCGGTCACCTGCCGACTGTAACGTGTGCGGCCGTCGGCGTCGGGCCTCTCTGAGCGCAACGTCTGGAACCCGCCGGTGAATGGCAGCATCCGCTCGTTCGAAGCGACGCGCGACGGCGTGAGACGACAAGAGACGACAAGAGCGGATGCGCCCCGCGCATCCGCTCTTCTCGGTTCAGACCCTTGCGGCCCGGCTCAGCTCAGCTCTCAGTTGATCAGGTCGTGGCGGGACACGATCGCTTCGCGGCCGGGGCCGACGCCGATCGCGGAGATGCGGGCGCCGCTCATCTTCTCGAGCGCGAGCACGTAGTCCTGGGCGTTCCGCGGCAGCTCCTCGAAGGTGCGGACGCCGGTGATGTCCTCGGTCCAGCCGGGGAAGTCCTCGTAGATGGGCTTCGCGTGGTGGAAGTCGGACTGCGAGACGGGCACCTCGTCGTGGCGGACGCCGTCGACGCTGTACGCGACGCAGACCGGGATGGCGGCGAGGCCGGTGAGCACGTCGAGCTTGGTGAGCACGAAGTCGGTGACCCCGTTGATGCGGGCCGTGTAGCGGGCGACGGGTGCGTCGTACCAGCCGCAGCGGCGCGGGCGGCCGGTCGTGGTGCCGAACTCGAAGCCCTTGGCGCGCAGGAACTCGCCGGATTCATCGAAGAGCTCTGTCGGGAACGGGCCGGCGCCGACGCGGGTCGTGTACGCCTTGACGACGGCGAGGACGCGGTCGATCCGGTTCGGGCCGATGCCGGATCCCGTGACCGCACCGCCGGACGTCGCGTTCGAGGACGTGACGAACGGGTACGTGCCGTGGTCGACATCCAGCATCGTGGCCTGGCCGCCCTCGAAGAGCACGGTCTTGCCCGCAGTGAGCGCCTGGTGCAGGAGCAGCGCGGTGTCTGCGACCATCGGGCGGAGGCGCTCGGCGTAGCTGAGCAGGTCGGTCACGATCTCGTCGACCGAGATCGCGCGACGGTTGTAGACCTTGACGAGCAGGTGGTTCTTCTGGGCGAGGGCGCCCTCGACCTTCTGGCGGAGGATGTTCTCGTCGAAGAGGTCCTGCACGCGGATGCCGACCCGGTTGATCTTGTCGGCATAGGTCGGGCCGATGCCCCGACCGGTCGTGCCGATCTGGCGCTTGCCGAGGAAGCGCTCGGTGACCTTGTCGACCGTGCGGTGGTACTGGGTGATGATGTGCGCGTTGGCGCTCACCTTCAGCCGGGACACGTCGACGCCGCGGGAGATCAGCGCGTCGAGCTCCTCGAAGAGCACCTCGATGTCGACGACGACGCCGTTCGCGATGATCGGCGTGACGCCGGGGGTCAGGATGCCGGACGGCAGCAGATGCAGCGCGTACTTCTCGCCGTCGATCACCACGGTGTGCCCGGCGTTGTTGCCGCCGTTGAACTTGACGACGTAGTCGACGCGGCTACCGAGGAGGTCGGTGGCCTTACCCTTGCCCTCGTCGCCCCACTGGGCTCCGACCAAAACGATCGCTGGCATTAGTTCTCTCCTCGGATGAAAAACGCCTCGGTGATCGGGGCCGGGTCATCGGCCCGATAGCCGTCTGGCGTGATGGTTTCCTGGTCGATGCGCGCGATCGCGGTCGGATCGGCGTCGTTCAGGAAGACGGTGAGGCGGTCGAACTCGTCCTGCTCGTTGATCTCGGCGGCGGAGCGGCGCAACGCATACAGGGCGCGCAGCACCCCGCGGTTGGGCTCGTGGGTCCACGGGATCGGGCCGTGTCCGCGCCAGCCGGCCTTGCGGAGGGCGTCGAGGCCGCGGTGGTAGCCGACGCGGGCGAAGGCATAGGCCTCGATGGTGCGGCCTTCGAGGTGGGCGACATCCGCCAGCACCGCCCAGGCCAGGGAGGACGTCGGGTGCGCGGCGACGAGGGACGGCAACGCGTGGCTTTCGGTACTCCGGAGCGCCGCGATCACCTCCGGTTCCGCGGGAAGGAGGGTCTCGGGCTGGTCGATCAAGTTTTCGCCGGTCACACTCGATCCTAACGCGGTGAGCACTCTGAGCCCCACGGAACCTGCCGCCACCCCCGGGCTGATGCCCGGAAATGTCCCGGTTTCGCCATCGCGTCGCCGCGGCCGGGAGTGCGACCCGGAGTGCGACCGGGTGCGGGATCAGGCGAGCAGGCCGCCCGAGAGCGACTCGAGGATGGCCCCGGAGACCTCGTCGCGGTCGCGGTCGGGATCGAACACCAGCCATTCGAGGCCTGCCATGAGCACGGCACCGAAGACGCTCGACGCCATCAACCCGCTCGTTCCCGCTGCCGCCGTGGCCGGACGGGCCTCGGCGATCGCCTCGGCGAAGACGGCGAGGGCCTCGTGCCGCAGGGCGAAGAGGGTCTTCTGCCAGGCCCGGTCGGTGCGGAAGATCTCGGCCGCCATGAGCTTGGCGAGTCCCGCGTTCGACTCGATCAGGTCGAGGAGCACCGCGATCAGCGCGACGAGCGCCTCCCGCCCGTGCAGCCCGTCACGCGCCGCCCGGAGGGAGTCGGAGAGCGAGCCGACCCCCTCCTCCAGCAGCGCCTCGAAGAGCTTGTCCTTCGAGCTGAAGTTGTAGTACAGGCTGCCCTTGGCCACGTGCGCGAGCTCGGCAACGTCGTCCATCGTGGTGCCGGTGATCCCGCGGGTGGCGGCCAGCTCCAGCGCGGCGTCCAGGATCGCCCGTTTTGTTCCCGTCGCACGTGGCATAGTCGGTCCCTTCGTCGCACTCGGTTCGGGTCGCAACCCTAGATGGTCAGTTCCGGGTGCAGCCGGGTGATCGTCCACATCCGCTGCCGAGACGCGCTCCAGGCGCTGATCGCGATCGAGCCGACCAGGATGCCTACGAGAACGAGCACGGAAAGCCACAGTCTAGAGTCGATCCCGCCCGTGATGAGCTGCCGCAGCCCGGTGACGACGTAGGAAGCGGGCATCCACGGGTGCAGGATCTGGAAGAACTCCGGCGTGGTCTCGACGGGATAGGTCCCGCCGGAGGAGCTGAGCTGCAGCATGAGCAGCACCAGGCTGATCACGCGGCCTGCCGCCGTGCCGAACAGGATGATGAACATCTGCTGCAGCGCCAGGAACGCGAGCGTTGTGAGGTAGATGAACGCGGACATGCCCAGCCAGTGCGCCGGGGTCAGCCCGATGCCGTAGACGAGCACCAGGACCATGATGATGACCTGGCTCAACCCGATCGCCATGGCCGGCAGGAAACCGGTCATCGTGGCACGCAGGCCCGAGGCGGCGCTGGCGAGCGCGCGGGTCGGCAGGGCACGCAGGATGAGCCAGGTGATGAGTGCACCGACGAAGGTGGCCAGGGCGAGGAAGAAGGGCGCGAAGCCCTCGCCGAAGCTGTCCGAGGCGTTCTCCCACCGTTGATTGAGGTCGACGGGGTTCGCGATCACCGCGGCCTTCTCGGAGATCTGCGCGTCGGTGAGGCTGGGTGCGTCCGCGGCTCCGGTCGCGAGGGCATCGGCCAGGGTGTGGCTGCCGTCGGCGAGTTGCACGGTGCCGGACTGCAGGGCGGTGCCGCCCGCGACGAGCTGGCTGCTGCCGTCGACGAGGGTGCCGGTTCCGGCGGCGAGGCTGTCCGCACCGGTGGCGAGCGTGGCCGACCCGGTCGCGGCGGTGGCCGCGCCGGTGGCCAGCTGGCCTGCTCCGGAGGCGAGGGCCGCCGATCCGGAGGCCACCTGCGCCGATCCGGCTGCCACCTGGGCGGCCCCGGGGGCGCCTGCGGTCAGCGCGTCGGAGAGCGTCCCCATGCCGGTGGCGAAGTTTCCGCTCAGCGTCGCGTATCCCGAAACCTGGGTGGCAGCGCCCTGCGTCTTCGTGTTGAGGGTGTCGGCTCCGGTCGCGAGCTTCGTCACGGTCGGCAGGAACGCGGATGCCGGCGTGCCGGCCGGGGCAGCGGCCATGGCCGCCTCCAGTTTCGCGAGGCCGTCGTCGAGGTCCTTCGTCCCGGTTGCGAGCTGTCCGGTTCCCGTCGCGATCAAGGTCGCCCCCGCGGCGAGCTGGTCTGAGGAGTCCGAGAGGGTGGCTGCCCCCGTGGCCGCCGAGGCGAGTCCATCGGACACCTTCTGGGTCCCCGCGGCGACAGTCGACGCGCCGTCGGAGAGCTTCAGCGAGGAAGAGGAGAGCGTTGCCGCGCCCGAGGACAGCGTGCCTATCCCCGCGGCCAGCGTCGACGATCCGTCGGCCACCTGTGCCGCGCCGTCGTCAAGGGTGGACGCGCCGGCGGAGAGGTCGTTCAGCCCGGCGACGAGAGTGCCTGTGCCGGATTCGGCCGTGCTGAGGCCGTCTGCGAGCGTTCCGGCACCGGCCGCGGCGGTGCGGATGCCGTCACCGGCCTTGTTCACGGCCACGAGCATCGTGTTGACGGTCTGGTCCCCGATGTTCAGGGACACGGCGTCCCGCAGCTGGATCATGGCCTGCTTGCCGAGGGTGGAGGCGAGGAAACTGTTGCTGTCGTTGTAGTCGACGAGCACCTCGGCAGCGGTCGGGGTGTCTGTGCCTGCGGAGATCGCATCCGTGGAGAAGTCTGCGGGGATGGTGACGGAGAAGTAGTAGTCGCCGTCGGTCACCCCGGTGGCGGCGTCGGCCGCGCTGGTTTCGACCCAGCCCAGGTCGTGACCGTCGAGGAGCTTGCCGACGAGGTCGTTGCCCGCGGTCACGTCCGTGCCGTCACGGACGGCGCCCGTGTCGGAGTTGACGAGGGCGACCGGGAGCTTGCTGAGTTCCTTGTCCGGCGCCCAGAAGGCCCACAGGTAGAGGGCGCCGTAGATCAGGGGAATGAACATCAACACGACGAGCGCGATCTTGGGCAGGGTGCCCTTGCCGAATCGGCGCAGTTCGGTGCCCGTGGATAGGAAGGCGAACATCTAGCGAATCTCCTGGTTCATGTACTGGACGGTCGGTTCGAGTCCGAGTTCCGCCCACATTTCGTAGTCCGGTGCGATGGCCGAGGCGATCACGGGAGTGCCGGCTGCGACGATCGCGCCGAGCCGGGCCCAGAGCAGGCGGCGTGCCTCCGGGGAGTGCACCTGCTCGACCTGGTCGAAGAACAGCACGCTGGGCCGACTCATCATGGCCAGCGACGCGCGGAGGAGCACCATCTCGACCTCGTCGAGGTCCCAGATCATCGTGCTCGCGGCCGGAACCGGGATATCGCCGAAGACCGGCGCGCAGACGCGGACGACCTCGGCGTCGTCGACCGCCCGGATGAAGGACCACCAGGGGGCGAGCCAGGCGTGGCGCTCGCGGATGGCCGCCCCGACGGTGACCGACTCTTCGAGGGAGTCGATGCCGTGGAACCCGGACACGCCGGTGCGGCGCTGGACCCGGCGGGCGCGGCGGGGAAGGTCTTCGCCGAGCACCGACAAGGTTCCGGAGGTTGGCCGCATCCGCCCGGCGAGGGTGAGGAGCAGGCTCGTGCGCCCACTGCCGGCCGGGCCGCAGATGACCGTGAGGCCGTCATCGGCGCTGAAGCTGATCGGCCCGTAGACCAGGCCTCGTTTGTAACTGACAGTCAGTTCGTCCGCTACCAGTGTCGCCTGCACGTCGTTCCTTTCGTGGCGGTACTCGTTTTGTACCGACTAGTCAGTATAGATCCGTCGAACGCCCCGCGCAAGCAGGTCCGGCTTCGTCCACCTCGATCACCCGACGACCCCGCGTCTGACCAGAACTGACTAGTCAGTAAAAATCTCGTGCTGGTGAATTAGAGTGGCCTCAGTCCCAGCGCCGCGATGCCTATTCCTTCCCCCCGGAACCCGTGCCGACGTCGTATGGGTTTCCTCTCACCTCCGGAGGCGCTCGCATGCGCGTTAACCTCTCGTCCGTCACCAAGGGCCCGAGAGACTCTGCCCTTCCGTCGACGACCCTGGAATTCAGCAGTGGCGCCGTCGCCTTCGCCCGGGCCGAGACCGAACGCCGTCCCACGGTCCTCGGCCTCATCGCCTCCGGCCGGATGCGCCCGGACAGCGGGACCGTCACGATCGACGGTCACACCGACTACGCCGCACTGCGTCGCCAGATCGCTCTCGTCGACGCCCTCGGCGTCTCGGAGCCCGCCGCGGACGTCATGGTCGAAGACGTCGTCGCCGAAGAGCTCATGTTCGCCGGCCTCCGTCGCAAGTCCACCCAGCACCTGCTCGCCGGGCTCGGCCTCGCCGACCGGGCGCGGAGCGACATGGGCGACCTCGCGCCCGACGACCGCATCCGATTGTTGACCGAACTGGCCGTGCTGCGCGACGGCGTGCTGGGGCTTGTGCTCACCTCTCCCGACCGCCACGGCGGCGATCCGCTCGGCTGGTGGGACATCGCCGGTGGACTGGCGGCGCGTGGCTATGCGGTGCTCGTCATCGCCGGCGACGCCTCGGCGCACGCCATCGCTGACCTCGAGCTCGCCAACCTGGAGCCGGACGGCATGCTGCCCGCCGGACTCACCCGCTTCCCCGTCACCATCCCCGGAGCCGATGTCCTGTGAAAGTTTTCGCCATGATTCGCGCCGAACTGGCGCGACTGACCGCAACCGTGATGTCCCGGGTCGCCCTCGCCGCCCTGCTGCTCGTGCCCGTGCTCTACGGCGGCCTGTACCTGTGGGCCAACCAGGACCCGTATGCGGGTCTCGACCGCGTGCCGGTCGCCCTCGTCGTCGCCGACACGGGGACGGTCATCGACGATGTGAGCCACAACTACGGCGACGACATCGCAACGCAGCTCACCGACGCCGGAGCCTTCCAATGGCACCGTGTCTCCGCGGCCACGGCCGCGGCCGGCGTCGCCGACGCGAGCTATGACTTCAGCGTGACCATTCCGGCCGACTTCTCCGAGGGCATCGCATCCTCGGCCACGTCGACACCGCGGAAGTCGGTGATCACCCTCACCACGAACGACACGAACAGCTATCTCGCTTCGACGATCGGCGGCCAGGCCGCGACGAAGATCCGGGAGGCCATCGTCTCGAAGGTCAATGAGGAAGCGGCCGACCGGCTCCTGATCGGCTTGTCCGACGTGCGCTCGAGCCTCGTCACGGCCGCGGACGGCGCGACCAAGCTGACGGATGGCGCGACGACCGCATCCGACGGGAGCGCAAGCCTCGCAACCGGTGCCGCCCGGCTCTCCAGCGGCGTGGGCGTGCTCGCCTCCGGCCTCGGCCAGCTCGCGACCGGAACGAGCCAGCTCTCGAGCGGGGCAACGAGCCTTGCCACCGGGACTGCGACGCTCGCGACCGGCGCCAGCCAGGTGTCTGCAGGGGCGACGAAGGTCTCCGGCGGCGCTGCAGACCTCGCGGCCGGAACGAAGAAGCTTGCCGACGGGACAGTCCCGCTCTCCACAGGAGCGGCCTCCGTGTCGGCAGGGACCAAGGCGCTGCTTGAGAAGGGCGTGCCTGCCCTTTCCGCGGCTACTGGCGATGCAGTCACGACACTTAACGCGACGACGACGACAGCTCTCGAATCGAGTCTGACCGCTATCAGGACACAGCTGACGTCGGCCAATCTCAGCACCGCCGATGTTGACGCTGCGCTCCTCCAGTTGACAACCGTCACTACCGGTATGAAGACCGCCAGCGCGCAGGCAGCCGGAGTCCAGGCCGGCCTCGACGGCCTCATCACGAAGGACGGAAAGCTCACGGCCCTCAACGCGGGTGCGGGTGGCGTCGCCACCGGCGCGGCAACCGTCGCTGCCGGCGCCGCCGCCGCCGCAACCGGTGCGGCAACCCTCGCCGCCGGCGCCGCGCAGACGGCCGCCGGTGCAAGCAACGTCGCGAGCGGCGCGACCGACGCCGCTACAGGGGCCGCAACGCTTGCGGCCGGGGCCGGAACGGTCAACGACGGTGCAGCATCCGCCGCCACCGGCGCGAGTACCGCGGCGACCGGCGCCGAAAGCATTGCGACCGGCGCGACGAGCCTCAACAGCGGGCTCGTCACCCTGCAGTCCGGCGCGGGCGTACTGCGCGACGGCCTCGCGAACGGGGTGACGAGCATCCCGAATTCGGACGCCCAGACCCGCACCCTGCAGGGCTCGACGATCGCCGACCCGGTGTCGCTCACGACCGCTGCCGTCACCTCCGCCGGGACCTACGGCGCCGGCATGGCCCCGTTCTTCGCAAGCCTCGCCGGCTGGATCGGCATCTACGCGCTGTTCCTGATCGTGAAACCGGTGTCACGCCGGGCGATCACGGCCCTGCACTCCCCGCTCAAGATCACCCTCGCCGGCTGGCTCACCCCCGGCCTCCTCGGCCTCGTGCAGATGGCGGCGCTGTTCGGCATCCTCGCCGGAATCCTGCACTTCGAGGTGCACAACCCGGTCGGCACCTACGGGATGATGGGGCTCGCCGCCCTCGCGTTCGCGGCGATCATCCTCGCGCTCAACGTGTGGCTCGGCAGCGTCGGCCAGTTCGTCGGCCTCGTGCTCATGGTGATCCAGCTCGTCACCGCCGGCGGGACCTTCCCGTGGCAGACCCTGCCGGCGCCGCTCGCCTGGCTGCACCACGTGGTGCCGATGAGTTACGCGGTCGACGGCATCCGCCAGTTGATGTACGGCGGCAACCCGGCCACGGCCTGGGCGGATGCCGGGGTGCTGCTCCTCTGGGTCGTCGGCGGCCTCGTGCTGGCCGCGGTCGGCGTCACCCGGATGACGCACTTCCGCACCCTGCGCGACCTGCGCCCCAGCCTGATCGGCTGACCGGCCGGCTCAGTGGGTCGAGAGGGTCGACCAGCGGAGCAGCGCGGCGGCCCCGCTCCCGCCGGGCAGCTCCCCCGGCGACACCACGACCACGCGCGCGTCGGTGAGCAACGCGGCACGGACGAGCGCGTCTGCGGCAGGCACGGCTCCGAGAACGGCCGCGCCGAGGGCATCCGCTTCCGTCGACGCCACCCAGGGCTCACGGTCGAGCGCGAGCAGGGTCGCCTCGGGCAGCGCTCCCGAAGCGAGCAGCAGCACCTCGACCTGGCCCTGCTGCAGCTCACGCACGACGGCGGCGAAGTCGACCTCGGCGAGGCCTTCGCCGCGCCCGGTGTCGAGACGTTCGAGGGCGTCGTACTCGTCCTGGGCGAGGATCGCGGCAAGGTGCCGGTCGAGGTCGGCTTCGAGCTCATCGGTCGTAGCGCCGCCGGGGCGGGTGTTGGTCGGCACCACGGCGAGGATATCCCTGCTCGCGGGGGCGAGCTGGGCGACCAGCAGCTGCCGCGCGCGCACGTCCCCGGTGAGCATCAGCAGCTCCGCACCGCTCGTGCGCACCATTTCGTCGATCGCGTCGGCGATCTGGCCCTCGTTGCGCTTCCAGATCTCCTCGGTGTCGCGCTGGTACCGCGAGTTGGACAGGAATCCTCCCTGCACCTTGGTGATGTACTCGGTGTCGCCCTCGATCTCCTCCTCGGCGACCGCGCCGGTGCGGCTGAGCCGGAACTGCCGGATCTCGCCGCCGTCGCGCCCGACCTCGGCGATGATGTAGGTCAGGTCGCGCGGACGCTGGATGAGCAGCGGCAGCAGGCACGGCACCGGCCCGTGCGAGACGATCAGCTCGCCGAGCGGTTCACCGGGCAACAGCTCGTCGAGTTCGATGAGGCCGTCCCGCACCACGAGCAGCCGACTCACCTTGCCCGGCCTGCCGGGCGGTTCCTCGATCCGGTCGATCACGACGTCGGCGTCGGCCTCGGGGGCACCGGCATCGGCCAGCGCCTCGCGCACGGAGCGATGACGCAGGCTCGAGGTGCGTCTCGGATCCTCACGATCCTGGGTGACGTCGACGTAAACGGTGGATGCGCTTCCGGGCCGGCGGTAAAGCTCCGCGAGGCCCTCGTTTCCAAAGTCAGCCATTGACCCGGGTCCCTTCTCGCTACCCGGGTTCCCCCACATGCGGGAACCCTGTCTCGTCACGGTAGACCCGCCCCCGTGTACCCACAAGACACCCGGCATCCGCTCGCGAAAGCGGGTGAATCGTCGGTCTGGGCAGGCGTAACCGACGATTCACCCCCTTTCGCGGACGGACTTCGGGGCTAGACGGGGCTTTGCTGGTGCAGGGCCACGCACCAGCCGCCGTTCTGGAACACGTAGGTGGTCGCGGCGGACGTCTCGACGGTTTCGTCGCCGCGGCGGGTGACGAGCCGGTAGACGAGGATGCCCGCGCGATCGTTGATCCGGATCACGGCGGGGTCGTGCAGCTCGTAGCTGTCGAGCGGCGCGAGGGCCTCGAAGAACGCGGCCACCGCGTCCCTGGCGACCACGTTCCCCGGGAGCACCAACAGGGCATCGCGCGTCATTGTGCGCCAGTAGTAGTCCCCGGCGCGGCGGGCAAGGATCGCGTCCCAGCCCTCGTGCTCTTCGTGCAGCAGGCGGGCGGGCAGATCGTCAGTGATCGCAGTCATACTGCAACGCTAGCCCCTATTCGGCACGCTGGGCGCGGCGTCGTCGACTCGTGAGGACGAGCGCGGCACCGAGCAGGAGAGCGAGGAGGGCGAGCAGGGCGAGGAGCTCAACCGGAAGGTCGATTCCGGTGTGCGCGAGGGCCTTCAGAACGGTCGCGGAGTCGCTCGCCTGGGCCGCCGGGGCAGCCGGGTCGGCGTAGAGGCTGTGCGCGGTGACCGTGTTGACCACGGTCGGGAACGCAGTGGCCAGCACTGACACCGTGATCGTGACCGTGCGGGTCGCCCCGACGGCCAGCGCGCCGGCGAAGGTGCACGTGACCAGCGCCGCGTCGGACCCTGCGGCGCAGGTCACGGCGTCGCCGTGGCCGGAGACGTAGCTGAGCCCGGCCGGGAGCACGTCGACCACGGTGAATCCACCCGGGTCTGCCGTGGCTCCGGTGTTCGTGACCGCGACGAGGTAGTCCAGGTTCGATCCGATGATGGCCTGCCCGGTGTGGTGCTTCGTCACAGCGAGACTCACCAGCGGGGCGACGACGAGGGGATCGGTCGCCGAGTTGTTTGCCGGGTCCGGGTCGGGGGTGACCGCGGTGACGGCGGCGGCGTTCGTGACCGTCGGGAACGACCGTGCGTCGACGAGGGCGTTCACGACGAGGGTCGGCGCGTCCGCGCCGGCGGCGACGGGCGTCGCGAGGGCGCACGAGACATCCGTCGAGCCGACGGGGGTCGACGCCGCAGCCGAGCACGACCACGCCGGGTCACTACCCGCGCTGTCGACCCAGGTGAGCCCGACCGGGAGGGTGTCGACCACCCGGACCCCGACGGCGCTGGACGGTCCCGCGTTGGAGACCGTGAGGGTGAAGGGGGTCGGAGCGCCGATCGCGCCTGAGCCGATGTGGGTCTTCACGAGGGACAGGTCGGCGCTGCGGGCGAAGAGCACCCGCACGGGGCTCGGGTTGTTGACGAGCGTGGACTCCGTTGTCGGTGTCGCGGCGATCGCGGGGTTGTCGAGCGTGACGGCACCGAGAGTCGGGTCAGTGCTCACCGTGATCGAGAGCGCGGTCGCCGTGCCGCCGGCGGCGAGGCCGGTGCTCCCGTCACCGAGGGTGCAGGTGACGACCTGCGGGGCGCTGGCGGCAACGGCACTCGCGACACAGGTCCAGCCCACCGTGTTCGAACGGAACCGGAGCCCGGCCGGCAGGGTGTCGGTGATCGTGATCGGACCGATGGCGTCCGAGGTGCCGACGTTACGCAGCGCGAAGTCGAAGACGACGTCAGCGCCCGCGAGGGGGGTCGCCGTCGCGGTCGACTGGTTCAGCTCGAGGTCGGCGATCGCGACAACGGTCACGGGCACGGTGTCGGTGTCGGTGTGGGCGGATGAGCGGCTGTCGGTCCAGCCGACGGTCGCGGTGTTGACCGCGCGGGTGCCGTCAGGCACCGCTGCGGCAACGGATGCCGTGACACTGATCACGGAGTTCGTCACGCCGAGCTGGGCGCGGGTGCAGCTGAGGCTGGCCAGGACGCAGGTCCAGCCGGCACCGCTGATCGCGGTGGCGGTGAAACCGGCCGGCAGAGTGTCGGCGACCGTGAGCGCATCCGCGGTCGACGGACCGGCGTTGGTGACCGTCAGGGCGTAGCCGATGCTGCCACCGGCGGTGACGGTGCGAGCGGACGGCACGATCGTCTTGACGATCGTGACGTCGGCGTGCGTGGTCACGTCGGTCGGGTCGCTCGCGGTGTTGGGGTGCGCGTTCGGCGTTGGCTCGTCGAGAACCCCGGTCACGTCCGCGACGTTGGTGAAGCCGGCGGGCCCGGCGTTCGCCGGGATGCCGACGGTCACGGAGACGACGCCTGCCGTGGCTCCCACGGGAAGGATGCTCGTGCTCGTGCACGTCACATCCTGTCCGACGGGTGCAGCGCAGGTCCAGTCGGCGCCACCGTCCGCGCCCTGGGCGACCAGCCCTGCCGGGATGTGGTCGGTCACGACGGTGCCTGCCGGGGCGTCCGACGGACCGTAGTTGGTCACCGAGAGGGAGTACGTCAGGTCGGTGCCTGCCGTCACGGCGCCGGCGGGGTGGGTCTTGGTGATTCCCAGATCGGCCTTGCCGATCAGTCCCGTGTTGGTGTTGTCGCTCGCGTCGGGGGCGTTGTCTGCTCCTGCGGTCGCGGTGTTGACGACGGAACCGGTGAGGCCGCTCGGCACCGCGACCACGACGTCGACGGTCTGGGTGGCCCCGGCGCCGGGCTTCAGGGTGCCCGTGAGGACGCACCCGATGGTCGAGGGAGTGGTGCTGGTCTCGGTGCAGGTCCAGGCGCCGGGGGTACCGGCCGCGAGCCGCACGAAGGTCAGGCCGTTGGGCAGCGCGTCAGCGATCCGCACGTTACGGGCGTCGGCGCGGCCGGTGTTCGCGACGACGAAGCGGTAGGTCGCATCCGTTCCGGGCACGAGCTGGGCATCCTGCAGGGTCTTCGCGATCGAGAGCGTTGTTGCGCTCCCGACCGGGGTCGTCGGTGCGGAGCTGTTATTGGCCGGGTTCGGGTCGGGCGTCGTCCCGGTGACGGCAACCGTGTTGGTGAGGCTGCCGGTGAAGTCGGAGTCGATCGTGGCGGTCACGGTCAGGCGCGAGGTCGCGGAGAGCGCGAGGCCGCCCGCGGAGACACAGCTCACCGGGGTCGCTGCGGTGGTGCAGGTCCAGCCGGTTCCCGTGACCGAGACGGCGGAGAGGTGCCCGGGCAGGGTGTCGGTCACGGTGATCGGTCCGACAGAGGTCGACGGACCCGCGTTGGTGACGTCGATGGTCCAGGTCGCCGTGTCGCCGGCGGCGAAGACGCCACTGGCGAGCTTCGTGATGCCGAGGTCGGCGCTCGTGGTCACCGTGTTCGTCGCGCTCGCGGTGTTGTTGCCGAGGAGCGGGTCGAAGGTTCGGGCGGAGACGGTGGCGGAGTTGACGACGGCCGTGCCATTCGGCACACCGGATCCGGCGAGCATGGCGACCGTGATCGCCGGGAATGCGGCGTTTGCGGCGAGGGTTTCGTTCGCGTTGACACGTTCACAGCTGAAGGCGCCGGTCACGGCGTTCGGAACCGTGCAGCTCCAGCCGGTGCCGGTCGCCCCCGTGACGGTGATGCCGGTGGGCAAGGGCTGGGTGGGGGTGTCCGTGACCGTGAAGTTGTGTCCGGCGACGGCCCCGACCGCAGTGTCCGGTCCGGTGTTGCTGACGGTGATGCTGAAGGCATCCGGCGTGCTGCGCCCGGCGACGAGGGCCGAGCCGGCCGTCTTGGCCAGGGTGACGTCGGCCGCATCGATGTGCGCGTCAGCGGTCACCGGGCTCGCCGCGTACGGGGCGGGGCCGGCGTGACCGGTCGCACCGGTGGCATCCGTCGCGGAGGCCGAGAGGGTGTTGGTGTGGCGGATGCCCGCCCCGGCTCCCGGAGTGACGGTTGCCGCAGCGGTCGGCTGCGCGCTGTAGCGGATGCTGATGACGGTTCCGGGGGCCACGGCCGTGAACGCGGGCCAGGCCAGGGTCTGCACTCCGCTCGCGGTGGTCACCGTCGGGTCGCCGAGGGGCCCGGCCGCGCCGCTCCCGATCGAGACCGTGCCTGAACCGGCGAGGTACACCCAGTTCGCGGGAAGGACATCCGTCGGGGTGACGGTCGCCGCGGTGCCCGCTCCGGTGTTCGTGAGCGTCAGCGTCCAGCCGAACGGGGTGTTCACGTATGCGGTCGCACCGTTGGTCGCGGTCTTGGCGAGGTCAATGTGCGGGAAGCGCGGGGTGACCGCCGCCGTCGCCGTCGGCGGGTTGGCCGTGTAGACCCGGCCGCCAGCCGCCAGGGAGGCGTAGCTCGTCACGCTCACGCTGTTCACGATCGCGCTGCCGGTGAGGCTCGGTGACGCGGCCAGCCTGGCGTCGAAGGTCAGGGTGACGGACGCGTTCTTGGCGATGGTCGGCATCGTCCAGGTGATGGTCGTGCCGGAGAGCACACCATTGCCGGAGATATTCGTCACGCTCGCAGGGTCGATCCCGGCGGGAAGGGTGTCGACGATGGTCACGGCGAACGCGTCGGACGTCGTTGCTGTGTTCGCGTTGGTCGCGGTGACGGTGTACGTGAAGGCCTGGCCGGGTTCCGGAGTGGCGTTGGAGACGGTCTTGGCGATTCTGAGCACCGGTTCGAGCACGGTGACGCCCGCGGATCCGGCCGGGCCGGTGCGGTCGAAGCCCGCTGCGGCATTGGACGGATCGGACTTGGCCGTGTCGTTCCAGCGCGGAGCGGCCGTGTTGGTCAGCAACGTTCCCGCGGTGTTGGCGGGCGCCGTGGTGACGGTGCCGGTGACCGAGACGGTGACGGTGCGGTCCTCGGTCGCAGCGACGACGTCCCCGAGGAGCCACCCGATCTTCTGGCCGGACGGGGCGAGGGTGAAACCGGGGCCCTTGGGCAGCGTGGCGATGCAGTCGACGGCGGTGGCGGTGCGGCAGGTGACCGTGGCGGAGCCTGCGTTCGCGGTCACGCCGGCTGGCAGGGTGTCGATGATGGATGCGTTGTAGAAGTTGACGTTCTTGGGCAGGGTGACGGTGATCGTGTATGCGACCGCGCCGCCGACCGCAACGGCATTCGGGGTGGCCGTCTTGACCGTCGTGGCGCCTTCGACCGTGACGACGGCCGACGCGGCGGCAGAGACGACGCGCTCGACGAGGGCGTTGTTCGCCCCGTTGCTGCTCAGGGTCGAGCCGGTAACGCTCGCCGTGTTGGTGTACGTGACGAGCCCGGCGGAGTTGGGTGCGACCCGTGCCGAATAGGTGAGCACGGTGGTGGCGGGGGCCAGGAGTGCACCGGTGCCGGGGAGCACCCAGCCGAGCCTGGTGGTTCCGGTGGCGCACCCGTTGGTGCCGTCCCCGGGCACGCTCGTCGTCGTCGGCGAAGCGGCAGGGGAGAGGAAGGCCGTCAGGGTCAGTCCCGCGGGCAGGCAGTCGACGACGACGGAGTCGTAGGCTGCGGGGCGGCCGGCGGTGTTGCCGGCCGTGAGAGTGAAGGTCACGATGTCATTGCCCTGGGCGGTGGGCTTGTCGACGATCTTGGCGAGGGTCGGCAGTGGAGTCACGACCGTGATGGCCTTGGCCGCCGTGCGCGGGGTCACCGCGGTCCCGCCGAGGGTGGCGTTGCTCGCGAAGGTCGCGGTGTTGGTGAGCGTTCCGGAGGCCAGACCGACGCCGACGAGCACGCCGGGCAGCGTCACCGTGAAGACCTGGTCCACGGCGGTGGTGTTGTCGAAGGTTGCAGGGAAGGTCAGGGCGCCGTTCGTCGGGTCGAATGAGCCGCCGGCCGGCACGCTCGACACTGTCGCGACGGTTCCGACCGGAATGGTCAGTCCGGCCGGGAGCGCGTCGGAGAGCTTTCCGTTGTACACGGTCGTATGAGCAGGCACCGTGACGGAGAAGGTGTAGTCGACGAGCTCCCCCGCGACGGCCTGGTTGGCGGTGTTGCCGGTCGCCACGATCCGGGACACGCCGGTCTTGGCCACGGCGGCGTCGGCGAGGCGGATCTGCGCGGTGCTGTTGGCCGGGAGCGCATTCCCGTCGGTGTCATGGGCAGGGTTCAACGAGCCCTTCGGGAAGTAGACCGTGTCGCCGCCCGCGGTGTTCGGCGAGGTGAAGGCGACAACGGATGCCGTATTCGGGAACACCGTCGACACGCTCACGCCGGTGGGAACCGTCACCGCATAGCTGAGCCGGGTAGCTGCCGCTCCTGGGGCGAGTGGACCCGGAACGGTCCAGACGATGACGCTGCGAGCGTTGGCCGGCACGGCATTTGTGGTCGGGTAGCCGGAATCACCGGGATTCAGACAGCTGCCGGCGGGTGTGATCGACGCGACGATCCACGTGGTGCAGGTGTAGCCGGCGGGGAGGGCGTCCCAGACCTGTACGGCAGCGACCGGCACATCGGTGCCTGCGGCGGCCGTTCCGGTGCTCGCGACGTCGAGGGCGTACGTCACGACGTCGCCCTCTTTGACCTTGACGTCTGTTGCCGGCGCGGCCGGGGCTGCACCGTTGACGGCGGAGATCTTCTTGGCGAGGGAGACGGTGGGGGCAGGGGCGATCGCGTAGTCGACCTGGTCACGGAGTGCGAGCACGGCCCCTGCCGTGGATTCCTGGCGGTACTTCATCAGGTTCGCGGTGATGTCGACGACGGCGGTCGGCGACGTCGACGTGACGATGGCGCTCACGAAGAGGGTCAGGGTTGCGCCCTTGGCGACGTAGAGGTCGGTCGATCCGTTGTCCGGCGTGCCGAGGTTCCAGGCGGCGGGCAGGGTGCCTGCCGGGGTTGCCGACTCTGTGCCGGTTGCGGGGTTCACGGCGACGGTGCTTCCTGACGCGGGCGCGAAGCCGTCGAAGCTCGTTCCGACCGGGGTGAAGTCGGTGATGCGGGCGTTGCGGGTGCGGGTTGAGCTTGCGAACGCCACGGTCAGCTGGAAGCAGACCTTGTCGCCGAGGTGGTAGGTCGGCACCTGGGTGTCTGTGTAGTTGGGCGCGTTGACCGCGGCGGCGCAGTCAACGGCGGTGCCACCGGCGGCCGGGCGGGGAAGCACCTTCTTGGTGATGGTCGGGCTGGATGACGCGAGGCCGGCCGACGAGTCGTCTGTGACCGGCGTGCTGCCGAGGCCGGCGGTGACGTCGGTTGTCGTGCCGGTGATCCCGACGGTGTTGAGGAAGCTGTCTCCCGCGACGGTCGGCCCGCTTTGGCTGTCTCCGGCGTAGGTCGAAGACATCAGGGCGTCGTAGCCGATCGTGCGACTCGTGTTCACCGGGAGGCTCGTCGGGTTCGGCGTGAGCACGACCGTGAAACTGCCGTCGGCGTTGGCGACGACGCTGTTGACGGTGGCGCCCGTCACCGTGCCGCCTCCGGTGCAGCCGGCCGGAAGCTGACCGGCCCGCGGACCGGTCACCACGACGGAAGCGGGCATGATCGGGCAGAGCCCGTTGGGAACGACGTCGGTGATCGTCATCGCGGAATCGGTGGTGTACTCACTCGATCGAAGCAGCAGGGTGAAGTGCGCGATGCCGTCGGCCACGAAGTCCGAGGAGTCCACGGATTTGACGATCGACAGGTCCATGGCTTTGACGGTCACGGAGTCGCTCGAGGTTGCGGCAGCATCCGCGGGAGTGGCGACGGGGCCGGTGTATGTGCCGGTGGCGACTGCGGTGTTCGTGAGGCCCTGGCCGGCGGCGGCTGGCGCCTCCTGGCGAGTCGATGCCCCGGTGTTGTTGTCCAGGTTGGCCGCCTGCAGGCGCGCGGCGGCGTTGGGCACCTGGCCGGCGGGCCACATCGTGTTGGCCTTCAGCGGGATCGCGGCCGAATAGGTGATGGTGCGGGTGGACCCGGCCGTGAGGGTGCCGAGGTTCCAGGTGACCTTCGTGAAGACCTGGCCGAGGAAGCCTGCTCGGTCGTTGACCGTTTCGACGAGCGCGGGAGTCGCGCAGGAGGGACCGCCGGTGGAGGAGCCGAGCGGGCCGCTGCCCGGGTACTCCTCTGTGCCTGCCGCACTGTTGTCGACACTGCCGCAACCGAGGAATTCGAGGCCGGCCGGGAGGTAGTCGACGAGCACGACGCCGGTCGTGGCGGCGACCCCGGTGTTCTTGGTGGTGATTGTGTAGACGGTGGCCTGGTCCTGTGCGCCGCGCATGAGTTCATGCTCGGGGCTCGGTTCGGTCTTGGTGACCTTGAGGGCGGCGACCTTCGTGGAAACGGGAGTGACGGCATCCGTGAATGCGAAGCTGCCTGCGACGACGACGCCGGTTGTCGGCGTGAACTTGGCGAGCAGTCGAGGGTCGGTCTGACCGTAGACGGCGGCATTGCCGGGGATGGGAGATCCGACCAGGAAGACGGAGGGGTCTGGCGTGATCCCGAAGGTGAGGCCGGTGGTGCTTCCGTGCACGAGGTCGGCGATGTTCGGCCAGATCAGCACCTGGTGGGTGACCGCCGGCGGCCCCACGACGTCGGTGATCGTCACGATCGTCGGGTCAGGGAGGGCCGGGCCGCTTGCCCCCGCCGTACTGCCGGGGACGTAGCTCGCGCCGGCGGGCAGCTGGTACCGGAATGCGAGGTTGTAGTAGTCCGTTGTGCCGCCGGCAGGAGCCGTCGCGGTGAGGCTCACGGTCGCGTTTTCGCCCGCGAGGATGGTCGGCGTGCTGCTGGCCGTGAGGGTGACGATCCCGGCAGCGGTCGCCGGGGCGACAATGGCGCCGACGGTCAGGCCGACGGCGACGAGCAGGCCGGCCAGGACGCTGGCCGTGATCCGCATGTGCGCCCGGGCCGGGGCGAGGAAACCGTGGTCGAAGAGGATCTGACGCTTTTTGTGGCGCGGCACGATGGCAGGGCGGAAAAGCGGCATGACGGGTACTCCAGGGTAAGCAATGCGAGCAGCGATGTTTCGGCGTACGCGGGGCATTTCGGGTGCCCGGGTACGCAGAAGCGTCCCTGTTGAGTACGTTTCCTAGAAGCTACCGGTTGCGCATCGCGCCGGTCAATCCCTCGGACGACCCCAGTGCGCGGCGGAGCCCACCCCAGAACGGGGCGGCACCGGTTCCGGCTCCGGCTCCGGCTCCGGCTCCGTGAGCGGGCTACTTGAAGCGGTGCTGAAGCACCCAGTCGTGCATTGCGACGGCGGCGGCAGCAGAGGCGTTGATCGAGCGCGTCGATCCGAACTGGCTGATCTCGAGCACGGCATCCGCCGCGGCGATCGCCTCGTCGGAGAGGCCGGGGCCTTCCTGGCCGAACAGGAGCACGCAGCGCTCCGGGATCGCGAAGGTTTCGATCAGCACGCTGCCGGGCACGTTGTCGATCGCGATGATCGGCAGGCCTTCGTTCGCCGCCCAGAGCACGAACGTGGCGACATCCGCGTGATGCAGCACGTGCTGGTACCGGTCGGTGACCATGGCACCGCGCTTGTTCCAGCGCTTGCGCCCGATAATGTGCACGGTGTCCGCGCCGAAGGCGTTGGCGCTGCGCACGATCGAGCCGATGTTCATGTCGTGCTGCCAGTTCTCGATCGCGACGTGGAAGGGGTGGCGCTTCTCATCGAGATCGGCGACGATCGCGGCCATCGACCAGTACCGGTACCGGTCGATCACGTTGCGGGTGTCACCGTGCTCGAGGAGCTCGGGGTCGTAGAACGCCTCCTCCGGCAACTCGCCCTGCCACGGCCCGACCCCGTTCGTCGACAGCTCCACGGTCGGTGCGGCGGTCGGTACGGAAGCGGGGAGCAGCGGTTCAGTCACCGCTCCACCGTATCCCGCGCAGCGCCTGCCCCCGCCTCGCGCGCGTGCTCGTGCCCAGGGCAGGGCGAGCGCGCGTATAATTTCGGTATGCCTAAAAATGCTGGCGGCACGGTAGCGGATGCGGCGCGGACGCCGGCAGCACCCGCCCGGCTGGCGATGTTGCTCGGTCCCGCCATGGTCGCCGGCGTTGCCTACCTGGATCCGGGCAACGTGGCGAGCAATATGACCGCGGGCGCCCGGTTCGGGTACCTGCTGGTCTGGGTGGTGCTCTCGGGCAACCTGATGGCGTGGCTGATCCAGTACCTCTCCGCGAAGCTCGGGATCGTGACCGGGCAGAGCCTGCCGGAGATCCTCGGCAGCCGGTTCAAGCATCCGTTTCTGCGGCGGTTGTACTGGCTGCAGGCGGAGCTCGTCGCGATGGCGACCGACCTCGCGGAGATCATCGGCGGTGCGGTTGCGCTCTACCTGCTGTTCGGGCTGCCGCTGCTGCTCGGTGGCGTGATCACGGGCACGGTCTCGATGCTCGTGCTGACCGCGCAGGCCCGGCGTGGGGCACAGAGCTTCGAGCGGGTCATCGTCGCAATGCTGTGCGTGATCACGATCGGGTTCACCGCCGGGGTGTTCTTCGCCCCGCCGGACCCTGCGAGCGTGCTCGCCGGCCTCGTGCCGCGGTTCGAGGGCAGCAACTCGGTGCTGCTCGCGGCGTCGATCCTCGGTGCGACGATCATGCCGCACGCGATCTACGCGCACTCCGCCCTCGCCCGCGACCGGTTTCCCGGTGCCCACGACCGGCCGACCACGCACCGCCTGCTCTGGGCCACCCGCTGGGATGTGACCCTCGCGATGATCCTCGCCGGCACCGTCAACGTGGCCCTGCTCGTCGTCGCCGCCTCTGCGCTGCAGGGCATTCCGGGAACCGACTCGCTTCCGGGCGCGTATGACGCCCTGAAGTCGAGCCTCGGGCCGATCGTCGCGACGGTGTTCGCGATCGGCCTGCTCGCATCCGGGCTCGCCTCGACCTCCGTCGGCGCGTACGCCGGTGCCGAGATCATGCACGGGCTGCTGCAGCTGCGATTGCCGCTGCTCGTCCGTCGCCTCGTCACGCTGATCCCGGCGCTCATCATCCTCGGCCTCGGCCTCAACCCGACCGAGGCCCTCGTGCTGAGCCAGGTCGCGCTCTCCTTCGGGATCCCGTTCGCGCTGATCCCGCTGGTTTGGCTGACCTCGCGGCGGAGCCTGCTCGGCGAATACACCAACCGCTGGTTCACGACGCTGGCCGGGATCATCACCGCCATCCTGCTGGTCACGCTCAACGTCGTCCTGCTCGTGCTGATCTTCACCGGAGCATAGGGAGCGGCTCATGAAACACAACGGCACGAGCACCCCGGCGTCTGAGGACTACCTCAAGACCATCTATGCGCACACCGAGTGGCAGCCGGAACCGATCACCCCGTCGGCTCTTGCAGCCCGGCTCGGGATCGCTCCCTCCTCGGTCACGGAGATGGTGAAGAAGCTCGCGGCCGCCGGCCTCATCACGCACGTGCCGTACGGGCCTCTCTCCCTCACCCCCGTCGGGCTGCTGCGCGCGAGCGCGGTCGTGCGACGGCACCGCCTCATCGAGACCTGGCTCGTGCGCGAGATGGGCTACGACTGGGATGAGGTGCACGACGAGGCCGAGATCCTCGAACACTCCCTCTCGGACCGGCTGCTCGACGCCATCGACGAACGCCTCGGCCGGCCGGCGGTCGACCCGCATGGCGACGCGATCCCCGCGGCTGACGGCTCCGTCACCGCGCGCGCCGGGCTCGTCGCGGCCGAAGCCGGCCCCGGCCTCGTCGGCGTCGTCCTGCGGATCAGCGACCGGGATCCCGTCGTGCTCCGAGGCCTCGCACGCGACGGCATCGGGCCGGGAACCGTGCTCGCGCTGCTGGGACCGGGCGTCGTGCGACTGCTGAACGGCAGCATCCGCCACCTGACCGATGCGGAGGCCGCGTCGATCTGGCTCGATGCGGAGCCCACCGACGAGCCCCGCGCGGAATCGAAGCGATGACACCGACCAAACCCCGGAACGCTACTCTGGAGGGGAACCCGAGGAGCGCCGAATGACACGCCGTGACGAGATCGAATGCTGGCTCACCGACATGGACGGGGTGCTGGTCCACGAGAACAGCCCGCTGCCCGGGGCCGCCGAGCTTCTGCAGCAATGGAGCGACGCGGGAACGCCGTTCCTCGTGCTGACCAACAACTCCATCTTCACGCCGCGTGACCTGAGCGCCCGGCTGCGCGCCTCAGGACTCAACGTGCCAGAGGAGCGCATCTGGACCTCGGCCCTCGCGACCGCCGACTTCCTGAAGAGCCAGATGCCCGGCGGAACGGCCTTCGTGATCGGAGAGGTCGGCCTGACGACGGCCCTGCACGAGGCCGGGTTCATCATGACGGAGACGAACCCCGACTACGTCGTCGTGGGCGAGACCCGCAACTACTCCTTCGAGGCCATCACCAAGGCCATCCGCCTGCTGCTCGCCGGTGCGCGCTTCATCGCGACGAACCCGGATGCGACGGGGCCGAGCGCGGACGGTCCGATGCCCGCGACGGGCGCCATCGCCGCTCTCATCTCGAAGGCGACCGGCATGGAGCCGTACGTCGTCGGCAAGCCGAACCCGATGATGTTCCGCTCGGCGATGAACAAGATCGGCGCGCACTCGGAAAACACCGCGATGATCGGCGACCGGATGGACACCGACATCGTCGCCGGCATCGAGGCCGGCTTGTACACGCTGCTCGTGATGACCGGGATCAGCGACGAGGCCGAGGTCAGCCGTTACCCGTTCCGCCCGGACGAGATCATCTCCGGCGTCGACAAGCTCGTGTCCCTCGAACCCGTCGAGTCCGACGAGATCTAGCCCACCCGCGTCACCCCGCGTCGCCCATCCGGTTGGCGCGTTCCGAATTCAGGAGTTGAGCGCGTCCCCACCCGGACAGGCCGGATACGCGGCGCTCGTCTGGGGCCCTGCCTCGGCTCGCAGGGCTCGACTCCTGGATTCGGCACAGCGACGAACGAGGAGCCGGGAGTTCCTGCGGCTAAGCGGTCGGGCCGGGGCCGGCGAGGCTCCCGGTGATGCCGTCGCCGGAGGACCGGCTCACGAAGCAGAAGTACTGGTGCGGGGCATCCGCCCACTGTGCAGCAGTGATCGGGTAGCTGCCCTGAACCTGCACATCGGGATACGCCGCCGCAGCGGTGAGGTCGATCACGCCGGGCGCGCTGCAGAGCAGGTTGATCTGCGCAGCAAGCGCCGCCTCGCCGGGGAACGGAGTCGTCGCGTCCCCGGGGAACAGACCGCGATAGACGAGCTGCGCCTGGTGCGGGGCCGCGCAGTCGGCGACCGTGAAGGTCTCCTCCCACGGGGAGACGTAGGGCTGCAGGCATTCGCCGCCGAACAGGGTCTGCCAGGCGTGCACGCCGACCGGCTGCGCGGCGGTGGGCGCCGGGGTCGGCGTGGGGGTCGGCGTCGGGGTGGGGGTCGGCGTCTCCGAGGCTGTGGCGGCGACGGTTGACGCCGGGGAGCCCACGAGGCGCTGGCCGAGCAGGAAGAGGCCGACGAGAACCACGAGGACAAGCAGGCCGACCGCGGTCCAGATCAGGGGTTTCGGCAACCCGCTGTGCCCGGCGGATGCCCCGCCGGGGCCATGCCCTGAACCACCGTTCCCGGAGCCGCCCGAACCGGAGCCCCCGTTCCCGGAGCCCCCGTTCCCGGAGCCGCCGACGGTGGGACCATTCGTTCCGGGCCTCTTCGGTCCGGAACCAGGTGTCGTCTCTGAACCGTTTGTCCCTGATCCGCCCGTGCCTGCCGCGGCTGTTCCTGGGTCGCCGGGGGGCGTTCCCTTCGAGCGACGCGAAAAGAAGCCGGCAGCGGAGGCTGCGGGGGCGGGCGCATTCGCGACGCCCGGTGCAGCGAGAACCGTCGTCGGGGCAGCGGCCGTTGCGCCGGCGGCGGTGTCGGCGGCGGTGTCGGCGGCGGTGTCGGCGGCGGTGTCGGCGGCGGTGTCGGCGGCGGGCTGGAACAATGCATCGAACGCGCTCAGCGCCCCCGCCGTCTCGCCGCCGACGACAGCCGGAGGGTCGGCCGGGTGCCCGACAGAATCGGCGAGCGGAGCCTGAGGAGTGAAAACCTCGGTGTGGGCGAGTCCGGAATCGGCCCACGGGTCGCTCTCGACCGGGAAGGGAACGATCGGAGCCGGGAGCAGCGGCAGCGCCGCAGCCGGAGCCGCACTCGCTGACGCGACAGACGCCGCGGCAACCGCGGCGGCGGCACTCGCGGCGGCGGCCTCGAACACGGCGCGCTCGGCGGCGACCTCGGTCTCGATCTCAGCTCGGGCCGCGGATGCGACGGCGTCCGCACGCTCGGCGGCAGCTTCGGCAGCAGCATGCTCTGCGGCGGCGGCGGCGGCAGCGGCAGCTCGCGATGCGGCTTCGACTTCGGCGGCACGCTCGGCGGCCTCGGTCCCCGCGCGCGCGGTAGCTGCGGCAGTCGCGGCGGTGAGGGCTGCGGCGGCACGAGCAGCAGCGGCAGCTGCACCGGCGGCGGCGGACGCACCGGCGGGCGGCGTGATGACGGGTGCCTGGGCGGCGGCGCGACGCCCGCGGAGCCGGAAGTGCGACGGCGCAGGCACCACGGGCAGGGGCTCGGGGATGGGCTCCGGCTCGGGCAGGTTGCGAGCCGGGTACAGGGTGCCGCGTCCGTCGGCGGTGGCGGCGCGGTCCGCGGCGACTTCTTCGGGCGTGAGCACGAGCGGCGACCGCGCGGGTGTGGTCCACCAGGGTTCGAGCGGTGCGTCCGGCCGGATGCCCCGGTCGGCCCCCACGACCGGCGAGCCTTCGGTGGGGCCCGGGTTCGGAGTCGCGGCAGCGCCGCCGGTCGTCGCGAGTGGGCGAGCGGACGGATAGAAGATGTCGCCGGGGACGTAGCCGGCGGAAGCAGCAGAGCCTGCGGACGCGGAGGCTCCTGCCGCTGCCGGACCGGCAGGGACAGAACCGGAAGAGGGCTCGATACCCGCAGGAGACCCTGTCGTCGAGGCCGCAGGGGCCGGCGGGGTGATCGGGGCAGGAGTCAGGCCGGCCCGTGCGGGAAAGGACGTGGCGCCGGCAGCGCGCGGCCGGAACACGGCCCGCTCGACCACAGAAGGCTCGCCCGCGGGCTCCGGCGAGTGCACGGCAGGCGTCGGGGCGAGCGGCGGAGCGAGCGGCGGAGCAAGAGAAGGAGCAACCGGCGGCGCAACCTGGGCGGATGCCGCCGGCTTGACCACGGTCACGGCGGCGGTCGCCGTCGTCGGCTTGAGTCCCCACAGGAACGCGGGCGCCGGAGTTTCAGGATCCGATGTCGTAGCGGCACCAGAGGCGTCGCCGGAACGGGAAACCCGGCCGGGGTCATCCGCTGGGGCACCCTTCGCCCGGCGCGGGCGACGCATCACGAAGTCGTCCGGCAGGGTCGGCTTGGTGCCGTCGCCGAGCTGGGAGGCGAGCCAGTCGATTCCTTCTTCGCCGCTCCCCGACTGGTCTGGCATTAGTTCAGCCCCAGGTCCTCAAGGCCGATGGCGGCGAAGTAGGGGTAGCCGGCCGCTTCGATGACTTCGCGGGCGCCGGTGTTTCGGTCGACGACGACCGCGACGCCGGCGATGATCGCGCCGACCTTGAGCAGGGCTTCGACGGCCGCGAGCGGGGATCCGCCGGTGGTCGAGGTGTCCTCGAGCACGATCACGCGCTTGCCGGCGAGGTCGGGGCCCTCGACCTGGCGGCCGCGGCCGTGGTCCTTGGGCTCCTTGCGCACGACGAACGCGTCGTAGGAGAGGCCGCGGGCGACACCCTGGTGCAGGATCGCCGCGGCTACGGGGTCTGCGCCCATCGTCATGCCGCCGACGGCGGTGACGTCGGGCACACCGGCGATGAGGTCGATCATGACCTGGCCGATCAGCGGGGCGACCCGGTGGTCGAGGCTCACCTTGCGGAGGTCGACGTAGTACGTCGCCTTCTTCCCGCTCGTGAGGGTGAAGTCACCGTGGAACACGGCCTCAGCCGAGATGTAGTCAATGAGCTGCTGCCGAATGTCCGTCACGGATCAACTGTATGCCATTCGGGATTGGCGACGCCTGCCCCGGCCCGGGGGACGGGGAGGCGTCACGCAGGGGTCAGAAGCCGCGAACGAAGGTGCGCTGTTCGGGCATGTGACGGTAGCCGTCATTCTGCACATCGACAACAACGCCAACGATGGACGCGACAACGATCAGGGAGAGCACGGCAATGAGAACGAACACGAGGGGGCCTTTCAACCAGGGGTGGATGTCGGTGATACGGAGGCACTGCTGCACGTGTTCGACGTATTTATTTGACCACCTCTAACCATGCAGCACAATCGCATTGTCCTGTACTCATTGTGTAGCGTAGCTACATGGACATTCAGCGGCTCGAACTGCTCAGGGAACTGGCCGAACGCGGCTCGATCACCGAGGTCGCGCGGGCGACGCATCGCACGGCATCCGCCGTCTCCCAGCAACTCAAAGTGCTCGAGCGCGAGGCCGGGGTGCGCCTCACCGAGCGCCGCGGGAGGGGCATTGTTCTGACGGATGCCGGGCGCGCGCTCGCCCGCAGCGCCACCGATGTGTCGGTCGCGATCGCCCGCGCCACCGCCGTCTGGCACGAGTTCCGGAACGACGCCTCCGGAGGGGTCAGCGTGGTCACCTTCCCGACCGCCGGCGAGATGCTCCTGCCCGGGGCCATGCTGCAACTCGCCGACCGGCCCGGCCTCGTGGTCACGTGCACCGACCTCGACCCGGAGCTCCGGGACTTCCCTGCGCTCACGGCCGACTACGACATCGTGCTCGCGTACAGCCTGAGCGGCCAGCGGTCCTGGGGCGGGCGCGGCCTGACGGTCGTTCCGCTCATGACGGAGCCGATCGACGTCGGGCTGCCCGCCGATCACCGGCTCGCCGGCCGCTCCTGGCTCGCCCCGGCGGACGTGATCGACGAGACCTGGATCGGGGTGCCGGACGGGTATCCCTTCGAGCGGATCCTGGACGAGATCGAGGAGCGCACCCCCGGCCACGTCACTGTCGCCCAGCGATTCGCCGACATGAGGCTCATCGAGGCGTTCGTGACGGCAGGCCTCGGGATCGCCCTCGTGCCGCGCTACACGTGGGGAGGCGGCCAACCGGGGCGGGTGACGCTCAAGCCGTTGCGCGGGGTGGACGCCGAGCGGCAGATCGTTGCGCTGATGCGCCCGGACCGCGCCGAGCGCCTCGCCGTACGCACGGTCGTCGACGTGCTCCGCACCCAGGCCGCCAGCGTCCAGCAGGCCCACGCCCCCGCATCAGCCCCCACTCCCTCTCCCTGAGAAGCCGCGCCCACCCCTCACGCGAGAGTACGAAATGTGCCCGTATTCGCGCCATTTCGGGGCACATTTCGTACTCTCGCGGAAGAGCGGACGCGAGCAAGCGGGAGGGGAGGGGCTAGGGGAGGGAGAGGACCTCGTCGTAGATCGCCAAGGCTTCGGCTGCCTCGGCGTCGGTCACGACGCACGGGGGTACCACGTGGATGCGGTTCTCGGCGATGAAGGGCAGCAGTCCGCGGGCGAGCAGCCCGGCCTTGATCTTCGCCATCACCCCGGCTCCCACCGGTTCCCTGGTCGCGCGGTCCGCGACCAGTTCGAGCGCCCAGAACACGCCGACGCCGCGCACCTCACCGATGATCGGGTGCCGCTCCGCAAGCTCCGCGAGCCCCGGCGCGAGCACGTCCCTCCCTATCCTGGCCGCGTTGTCGACGATCCCCTCCGCCTCCATCGCGTCGAGCGTCGCCACGATCGCGGCCATGGCGAGCGGATGCCCGCTGTAGGTGAGTCCGCCGGGGAACACGGTCGTGTCGAAGTCGTTCGCGATCGAATCCGGGATGATCACCCCGCCCGCGGGCACGTACCCCGAGTTGACGCCCTTCGCGAAGGTGATCAGGTCGGGCACCACGTCGTAGAGATCGAGGGCGAGCCAGCTGCCGGTGCGGCCGAAGCCCGCCATCACCTCGTCGAGGATCAGCAGGATGCCGTAGCGGTCGCACAGGGCGCGCACCCCCGGCAGGTACCCGGGCGGCGGCAGCAGCACGCCCGCGGTGCCCGGGATCGTCTCGAGCAGCACGGCGGCGATCCCGCTCGGCCCCTCGCTCTGGATCACGCGCTCGAGGTGCCGCAGGGCGCGCTCGCACTCCTGCTCCGGGGTCGTGGCCCAGAAGTCGCTGCGGTAGAGGTACGGGCCGAAGAAATGCGCGTGCCCGCGCGCGAACTCGTTCGGTACCCGGCGCCAGTCCCCCGTCGCGACGATCGCGGCCCCGGTGTTGCCGTGGTACGAGCGATAGGTCGAGAGGATCTTGTCGCGACCGGTGTGCAACCGGGCCAGCCGGATCGCGTTCTCATTCGCATCCGCCCCGCCGTTGGTGAAGAACACCTTGTGGAAGCCGTCGGGCGCGCGGGCGACGATGCGGCTCGCGGCCTGGCCGCGGGTGAGGTTGGCCGTCGCGGGCGCGACCGTGGCGAGCAGGCCGGCCTGTTCGACGATCGCGCGCACGACGGCCGGATGCTGGTGGCCGATGTTGAGGTTGACCAGCTGGCTGGAGAAGTCGAGAAACGTGGTGCCGGAGTGGTCCCAGACCCGGGTTCCGAGCCCGCCGGCGAGGACGAACGGGGTGCGTCCGCCGCCCTGGGCCGACCAGGAATGGAACACGTGGGCGAGGTCGAGGTCGACGGTGAGTTCGTCGAGCCGATCGGTATCAGTCACAGCGGTTCTCCTTGTTCTCGCACCCGGGCTGCCATTCTCAGATCTTCGCGGCGGGCGCTGTGTTGAGCGCCGGGATGATGCTCTCACCGTACACACGCAGGGTCTCTTCCTTGTTGTCGTGCTGCAGGTACCCGGCGAACTGGTCGACACCCAGCTCGCGGAGTGCCTCGAGCTTCCTGATGTGATCCGCTTTGGTGCCGAGCACGCAGAACCGGTCGACGATCTCGTCGGGCACGAAGTCGGCGTGGGTGTTGCCCGCGCGGCCGTGCTGGTTGTAGTCGTAGCCTTCGCGCCCGGCGATGTAGTCGGTGAGGGCGCGCGGGACCGCGGAGTCGGCGCCGTACTTGGCGACGATGTCGGCGACGTGGTTGCCGACCATGCCGCCGAACCAGCGGCACTGGTTGCGCATGTGCTCCCAGTCCTCTCCGATGTACATCGGGGCGGCGACGCAGAATTTCACGGATGCCGGGTCCCGGCCTGCCGCTGCCGCCGCCTTCCGCACCGTGCTGATCATCCACTCGGCAACGTCGAGGTCGGCCATCTGCAGGATGAATCCGTCCCCGACCTCTCCCGTGAGCTTGAGCGCGAGCGGCCCGTACGCGGCGACCCACACCTCGAGGGAGCTGCCGAAGCTCCACGGAAAGCGGAGGGTGGCGCCGTTGTACTCGACGGCGCGGGAGTTGCCGAGCTCGCGGATGACGTGGATCGCCTCCCGCAGGGTCTTGAGCGTCGCGGGGGCGCCGTTCGTGACGCGCACGGCGGAGTCGCCACGCCCGATGCCGCAGATCGTGCGGTTGCCGTACATCTCGTTGAGGGTCGCGAAGGTCGATGCGGTGACGGTCCAGTCGCGGGTGGACGGGTTCGTGACCATCGGCCCGACCATGATCTTGCGGGTCTCGGCGAGGATGCGGCTGTGGATCACGTACGGTTCCTGCCAGAGCAGGTGCGAGTCGAAGGTCCAGACGTGGCTGAAGCCGTAGGCCTCTGCGAGCTGCGCGAGCTGCACGACCCTGGCCGATGGCGGGTTGGTCTGCAGCACTGCTCCGAAGTCCATGGGGTTCCCTGCGCTCTGTCGGTGGTGGGCGGTGGGTGGCGGATGCCTGGCCGGCGCGCCTAGATCAGGTACTGGCTCAGGCCGCGCGGCAGGTACCGCCCGTCGCCCTTCGCCCCGAGGTAGCTGTTGCCGTCGACGATGACCTTGCCCCGGCTGAGCACCGTGTCGACGTGCCCGTCGATCTCGTACCCTTCCCAGGCGGAGTGGTCCATGTTCATGTGGTGGGTCTTGCCCAGCCCGATCGAGGTGTGCCCGGCCGGGTCGTAGAGGACCACGTCGGCATCCGCCCCCGGCTGGATCACGCCCTTGGTGCCGTAGAGGCCGAACATCCGCGCCGGGGTCGTCGAGGTCAGCTCGACCCAGCGTTCGAGGGTGATCCGCCCCTCGACGACGCCCTGGTAGAGCAGGTCGAGGCGGTGCTCGACCGAGCCGATCCCGTTCGGGATCTTCGAGAAGTCGCCGAGGCCGAGGTCTTTCTGGCCCTTCATGCAGAACGGGCAGTGGTCGGTCGAGACGAGCTGCAGTTCGTTGGTTCGGAGGCTCTGCCAGAGCTCCTCCTGGTGCCCCTCCGCGCGGCTGCGCAGCGGCGTGGAGCACACCCACTTCGCGCCCTCGAAGCCCGGGGCGCCGAGGTTCTCCTCGAGGGAGAGGTAGAGGTACTGCGGGCAGGTCTCCCCGAAAACGTTCTTGCCGCGGGAGCGGGCCGCCGCGAGCTGCGCGACGGCCTGCTTCGCGCTGACGTGCACGACGTACAGTGGCGCCCCGGTCAGGTCGGCGAGCATGATCGCCCGGTGGGTGGCCTCCTCCTCGAGCTGCCAGGCCCGCGCGATGCCGTGATAGTACGGGTCGGTCTTGCCCTCTGCGAGGAGTTGACCGACGAGCACGTCGATCGCCGGCCCGTTCTCGGCGTGCATCATCGTCATGAGCCCGGTCTCCGCCGACTTCTGCATCGCCCGGAGGATCTGCGCGTCGTCGGAGTAGAAGACGCCCGGGTAGGCCATGAAGAGCTTGAAGCTCGACACGCCCTCGGCGAGCAGCCCGTCCATGGCCTGCAGCGAGTCCGTGTTGAGGTCGCCGATGATCTGGTGGAAGCCGTAGTCGATGGCGCAGTTCCCCGCCGCCTTGTCGTGCCAGGTCGCGAGGCCGTCGAAGACACGCTGCCCGTAGCTCTGCACGGCGAAGTCGATGATCGTCGTCGTGCCGCCCCACGCGGCCGCGCGGGTGCCGGTCTCGAAGGTGTCTGAGGCCGCGGTGCCGCCGAACGGCAGCTCCATGTGGGTGTGCGCGTCGATGCCGCCGGGGATCACGTACTTCCCGGTCGCGTCGATCACCGTGTCGGCGGATGCCGCGACGTCGAACCCGAAAATGGCGGAGCCGGGGGCGAACACCGCGACGATCTTCTCGCCGTCGATGAGGACATCCGCTTCTGAGCGGCCGGTCGAGCTGACCACAGTGCCGCCCCGGATCAGGGTGCGCCCCACCCGGGCGCTCATGCGCGGGCGATCGGGTCGTAGGAGTCCGGCCTGCGGTCGCGGTAGAACTGCCAGGAGTTGCGCGTCTCGCGGATGAGGCCCAGGTCGAGGTCGCGGATCACGATCTCGTCGGTGTCGGTCGAGGCGATGGCGCCGACGTAGTTGCCGCGCGGGTCGACGAAGTAGGAGCTGCCGTAGAAGGTGACGGCCTCGTCGCCGAATTCCTCGGTTTCGGTGCCGATCCGGTTGTTGGCGCCGATGAAGTACTGGTTGGCGACCGCCGCGGCCGGCTGTTCGAGTTCCCAGAGCCGGTTGGACAGGCCGGGCTTGGTGGCCGAGGGGTTGAAGACGATCTCGGCGCCGTTCAGGCCGAGGATGCGCCAGCCCTCCGGGAAGTGCCGGTCGTAGCAGATGTAGACGCCGATCTTGCCGACCGCGGTGTCGAAGACCGGGTAGTCGAGGTTGCCGGGACGGAAGTAGAACTTCTCCCAGAACTGCGGGAGGTGCGGGATGTGGTGCTTGCGGTACTTGCCGAGGTAGCTCCCGTCGGCGTCGATCACGGCGGCGGTGTTGTAGAGCACGCCTGCCTGCTCCTCCTCGTAGACCGGAAGCACGATCACGATGTGGTGCTCTGCGGCGAGCGCCTGGAACCGTTCGACGAGGGGGCCCGGAACGCTCGTCGCGTAGCCGTAGTACTGGGGGTCCTGGATGATGCCGAAGTAGGGGCCGTGGAAGAGCTCCTGGAAGCAGATCACCTGCGCTCCCTGCGCGGCCGCAGAGCGCACGAATCCCTCGTGCTTGGCGATCATCGACGCTTCGTCGCCGGTCCAGGTGGCCTGGGTGATCGCGGCTCTCACGATGTTCCCGCCCTTGCCGGCCGCATCCGCGCGGATCTTCGCGCTGGCCGGGGTATTGGATCCGTCGGACATGTCTGCCTCCACCAAGTCACTACTGCGAGATAACTGAAACGTCCGCCGAAACGTCCGGCGTGCTGAGTGCGTGTGGATCATCCTGTCGCCCAACGGGCCGGGAGGCAAGCACTCAGCGAAACCGTTATCCGGCGCTGGTACCATTCAGAAAGTCCCGCCCGGCCACCGAAGGTCTCATGACACGTCTCCCGTTCTTCCGCGGGCCCCGCGCTTCTCGCGCCTGGCCGGCGCTCATTGCTGCCACGGCGCTCACCGCCCTCCTCGGAGGCTGCGCGACCACGAGCCCGATTCCCGCAGGCCCCGCCCCGGATGCGGTCACGGCCAGCCCCACCCCGACGTCGAAGCCGGCCTACCCGCTCACGATCGAGAACTGCGGCACGACGGTCACGGTCACGAAGGCCCCGAGCCGGATCGTGTCGATCAAGTCGTCGGCCACGGAACTTCTCCTCGCGCTCGGCCTCGGCGACAAGATCGTCGGCACCGCGTTCCTCGACGGTCCGCTCCCGCAGGCGCTCAGCTCGATCGGCACCAACCTCAAGGTCGTCAGCGACTTCCTGCCCAGCCAGGAGGCCGTGCTCGCCCTGAACCCTGATTTCGTCTTCGGCGGGTGGGAGTCCAACTTCGCCGCTGACGGCGTCGGCACCCGCGACACCCTCGCCGCGGTCGGCATCGGCAGCTATGTCGCGCCGTCGGCCTGCAAGGGCGCCGACCAGCCCAATCCGCTCACCTTCGACACCGTCTTCGGGGAGATCACCCAGGCCGGCGCCGTTTTCGGGGCCCCCGAGGCAGCCGCACGGCTCGTCGCCACCCAGCGCAAGGAGCTCACGACGCTCTCCCCCGCGACGACGAAGACCTCTGCGCTCTGGTATTCGAGCGGCGTCGACAGCCCGTACGTCGGTGCCGGGATCGGTGCGCCGCAGATGATCATGGATGCCGCCGGACTCACGAACGTCTTCGCGAGCGTGAAGGACACCTGGACCTCCGTCGGCTGGGAATCCGTCGTCGCTGCCGATCCGAGCGTGATCGTGCTCGTCGACGCGACCTGGAACACGGCAGAGTCGAAGATCAAGACCCTCGAGACCAACCCCGCGACGAAGAACCTCACCGCGGTGAAGAACAAGCGGTACATCACCCTCCCGTTCGCTTCGACGGAGGCCGGCATCCGCAACGTCGAGGCCGCGGCAACGACGATCGACCAGCTGGCCGACCTCAACTCGCTGAGCAAGTAGTCGGTGACTGCGGGCACGGACTCCGTGGCGGGACGGACCCGGCCGGCCGCATCCGCTCGCCGGAACGGCCGCTTCGGGCTGTGGCTCGCGCTCGCCCTGGCCGCGCTTGTGCTCGTCTCCGCGCTGGCCGTGACGATCGGGCCCGCTCCGGTGAACCTGGCGGATGTCGCAGGCAGCCTCGCGGCGCACCTCGGCTTCCCGCACTCCGGCACGGTGCCCGTCCTCACTGACGCGATCGTCTGGCAGCTGCGGCTCCCCCGGGTGCTGACCGCGGCGTTCGTCGGTGCGGGCCTCGCCCTGAGCGGCGCGGTCATGCAGAGCGTGACCCGCAACCCGCTCGCCGACCCGTACCTTCTCGGGCTGTCCTCAGGGGCGTCGCTCGGCGCGGTCTGCGTCGTGATTCTCGGCGTCGGGGTCGCACTCCCGCTCGCCGCCTTCGCCGGCGCACTCGCCGCGCTCATCGCGACGCTCTCCATTGCCAGGGTCGGCGGAACGATCACGCCCGGCCGGGCCGTGCTCGCCGGCCTCGCGATCGCCCAGCTCGGCGCGGCGGGCACCTCCTTCGTGATCTTCTGGTCGGCCAAGGGCGACTCCTACCGGGAGATCCTGAACTGGCTGCTCGGCTCCCTCGCCGGCAGTTCCTGGGCCACGGTCCTCATCGCCGGGAGCGCGCTCCTCCTCGCCGGCACCGGGCTCGTGCTCGCCGCGAGCCGGCTGGACGCCTTCGCCTTCGGCGACACCGCCGCGGCCTCGCTCGGAGTCGACGTCAACCGCACCCGGTGGGCGCTCCTCGGCACGGTGGCACTGCTGACCGGGGCGATGGTCGCCGTGAGCGGTGCGATCGGGTTCGTCGGGCTGATCCTCCCGCACCTCGTGCGCGGGCTCAGCGGGCCGGGGCACCGCAGGCTGCTGCCGCTCGTCGCGGTATATGGCGCGGTGTTCCTCGTGATCGCGGACACCCTCGCCCGAACGGTCTTCGACCCGCGCGAGCTGCCGGTGGGCATCATCACCGCCCTGATCGGGGTTCCGGTGTTCATCGCGCTGATCAAGAGCCGGAAGTCCGTTTCATGGGTGTAGTCATCGAGCGGGTGTCGTTCCGCGTCGGCGGGCGCACGATCCTGGACGACGTCTCCGCGATCATTCCGACCGGCTCGGTGACGGGCCTGCTCGGCCCGAACGGCGCGGGAAAGTCCACACTGCTGCGCCTCATCGCGGGCCTGCACACCCCGACGAGCGGGCGGATCACCCTCGACGACGCACCCCTGGCGACCCTCGGCCGACGCGAAACCGCCCGCCGGATCGCCCTCCTCGAGCAGAACGCGAGCCCCACGATCGACCTGCTCGTGCGCGAGGTCGTCCTCCTCGGTCGTATTCCGTACCGCTCCGGAATCTTCGGCGGCTTCGACGGCGCCGAGGACCTGCGCATTGTCGCCGAATCGCTCGCCCAGGTCGGCGGCACCGACCTCGCCGACCGAAGCTGGGGCACCCTGAGCGGCGGCGAGCAGCAGCGGGTGCAGATCGCCCGCGCGCTAGCCCAGCGGCCGAACCTGCTCCTGCTCGACGAGCCGACCAACCACCTCGACATCGGCGGCCAGCTCGGTCTGCTCGCCCAGGTGCGGGACCTCGGCCTCACCGCCGTCCTCGCCCTGCACGACCTCAACCTCGCCGCCGCATACTGCGACCAGATCCTGTTGCTCGCCGACGGCCGCCTGGCAGCCGCAGGCACACCCGCCGATGTCCTGGTCCCAAGAGTCATCGCCAAGGTCTACGGCGTCGACAGTTTCGTCGTCCCGCACCCCCGCGGCGGGCATCCGTCCCTGCTCTTCGCCCCCTCACCCCCACCCCGCCCGTTCGCGAAAGCGGGTGAATCGTCGTTATGACCCATCGAAAACGACGATTCACCCGCTTTCGCGGCAGCAGGACGACAGCAGGAGGATAGGGACATGACGAAGATCACGGTACTGGCGGGCGGGATCGGCGGGGCCCGGTTCACGCGGGGGCTGCTGCACTACCTCGCGGCGAGCGACCCCTCCGCGCGGGTGACGGTCATCGTCAACACCGGCGACGACATGTGGCTCGATGGCCTGCGGATCTGCCCCGACCTCGACACGGTGATGTACACCCTCGGCGGCGGCATCAACGAGGAGCAGGGCTGGGGCCGCCCGGACGAGTCCCGCCGCACCTCGGCCGAGATCGCGGCGTACGGGCGCGGCTGGTCGTGGTTCACGCTCGGCGACCTCGACCTCGCGACCCACATCGTGCGCAGCGACCTGCTGCGCTCCGGCTCCACCCTGAGCGAGGCGACCGCGTTCCTCTGCGAGCGCTGGCAGCCAGGAGCCCGCCTCCTGCCGATGAGCGACCAGCCAGTCGAGACCCATGCGCGCCTCGCAGCGGATGCCGACGAGCACCGCGCCGGGGACCTGATCCATTTCGAAGAATGGTGGGTCCGGTATCGGGCGAGCGTGCCGGTCAGCCAGTTCGTGCAGCGCGGGCTCGACACGGCGGAGGCCGCCCCCGGCGTGCTCGAGGCGATCCTGGAGGCGGACCTCGTGATCCTGCCGCCGTCGAACCCCGTGGTCTCGATCGGCACAATCCTTGCGATCCCGGGCATCCGTGACGCCCTGCGATCCACGCCCGCCCGCGTCGTCGGCGTCTCGCCGATCATCGCGGGAGCCGCCGTCCGCGGCATGGCCGACGCGTGCCTCCAGACCATCGGCGTCGCCACGACCGCTGCGGCCGTCGGCCTGCACTACGGCGCCCGGTCCACCGGCGGCATCCTCGACGGCTGGCTCGTCGACGAAACGGATGCCGCGGCGCTGCCCGCTCTCGCGGCCGCCGGGATCCGCTCACTCGCGGTGCCGCTCTGGATGCACGACCTGGACACGACGGCGGAAATTGCGGCAACATTGTTCCGGATCGCGTCGCCTGCGCGGGGGATACACTAAGTCAGGCTAATTATTCTTCAAGCTAACTAATTTGCCCCCGGTTCAGCGCTCGATTCCGGTCGGCCTACCGGAAGGACCCTACTGTCATGCCCGCACATCTCGACTCCGCGTTGCACGGCGGCTCGATCACCGCCGTCGTCGGAGCTGTCCCCGGCATGCCGGCATACGTCCCCGCGCTCATCGTCGGCGCCATCATCGTCGCGGCCGCCGTCGCGATCGTTCTGATCGTCGTGCGGCACCGCGCAGCGCGCCGCAGCGCAGCCAGCGCCTCCACTGGGTCCGGCTCGACCAACACGGCCAGCGCGTCCGGCGCGGCCTCGGATGCCACGGGCACCCCGGGCCACCCGGCCGGCGCGGCCCCGACCACCGTCGGGAACGCCCCGGGCAGCACCCAGACGACCGCACCCGGCTCCGATGCCGCCCACGCTCCCGCTTCGGCCGGAACGCCGGGCGCATCCGCTCTCGCCTCGGCCGCCGTATCCGCCCCGGCGCCGTCCCTGGTGCACCCGAGACATGAGCCCGTCGTCATCAGCACGCCGCACCCCAAGCGAAAACTCGCCACGATGACGATGCCGCTCACCACGGCGATCCCGATCGTGCCGACCACCTCAACCGGCTCGGTGTCGACCGGCAAGAAGACCGTGCTCGACTACATCGACGAGCGCACCATCGTGCTCGACGTCGAGGAGACCGACCGGGACCGGATGATCCGCACCCTCGCCGGCATGATGAGCACGACCGGGCGGATCACCGACGTGGGGCTCGTCGCCCAGGCCGCGTTCCGCCGCGAGACCCACGGCACCACGAGCATGGGCAACGGCATCGCGATCGCGCACGCCAAGTGCGACTCCGTCGTCGCCCCGGTGCTCGCTTTCGCGCGCAGCAAGCACGGCATCGACTGGAACTCAGCGGACGGCGAGAAGGCGACCCTGATCTTCATGATCGCCGTGCCCAAGGCCTCGGCAGGAACCGAACACCTCCGGGTGCTGTCCCAGCTCTCGCGCTGCCTCGCGAAGCCGGCGTTCCGCGCCGCGATCCAGTCCGCGCAGACCCCGGCCGCCGTGCTCGAGGCCCTCGCGATCAGCGCCAACCTCAAGAAGCCCGAGCAACCCCAGCCCTAGCCCGATCCGGCCGTCATCCCAGCTCCAGCTCCAGCTCCAGCTCCAGCGATCGTCAGTCTTCCGAATTCAGGAGTTGCGGCCGCCAGACTGCAGCACTTCCCGGAGCAGTGCGGCGAGGGCGGGCACCGCGGGCGCAACTCCTGAATTCGGCACGCCCACTGTCGAAGGTGACGCTCGGTCGTGTCTGCACGCGCGGCTCAGGCGCGGGCGCGGATGCGGGGGGCCAGATCGCGCTCGAAGGCCGTCAGGAACCGCTCCTGGTCGTGGCCGGGCGCGTGGAAGACCAGGTGGTTGAAGCCGGCATCGATGTACTCGCCGATCGCCGCGACCGTCTCGTCGGGGTCAGAGCCCACGATCCAGCGCTTGGCGACCTGCTCGATCGGCAGGGCATCCGCGGCCGCCTCCATCTCCGACGGGTCGGTGATGTCGTGCTTCTGCTCGGGCGTGAGCGACAACGGGGCCCAGAACCGGGTGTTCTCGAGCGCGAGCGCCGGGTCGGTGTCGTAGGAGAGCTTGATCTCGATCATCCGGTCGATCGTGGCCGCATCCCGCCCGGCCTTCTCCGCGCCGGCCGCGACAGCCGGTAACAGCTTCTCGGTGTAGAGCTCCATGCCCTTTCCCGAGGTGCAGATGAAGCCGTCCCCCGACCGGCCCGCATAGCCCGCCACGAGGGGTCCGCCCGCGGCGACGTACACCGGGATGCCTCCCTCGGGTCGGTCATAGATGCTCGCGTCATGGGTGCTGTAGTACTCGCCCTCGAAGCTCACCTTGTCCTCCGACCAGAGCGCGCGCATCAGCGCGATCGACTCGCGCAGCCGGGCGTAGCGTTCCTTGAACTCGGGCCAGTCCTGGGCGCCTGCGCCGCGGAACCCGGTCGCGATCTCGTTGAGGGCCTCTCCCGTCCCGACACCGAGCATGATCCTGCCCGGGTAGAGGCAGCCGAGCGTCGCGAAGGCCTGGGCGATCACGGCGGGGTTGTACCGGAAGGTCGGCGTCATCACCGAGGTGCCGATCTGCACCCGTGTCGTGCGCTCCCCGACGGCCGCCATCCAGGCCAGAGAGAACGGGGCGTGGCCGCCGGTGTGCCGCCAGGGCTGGAAGTGGTCACTCACCGCGACCGATTCGAAACCGTGCCGCTCGGCGGCGACGGCGATCTCGACCAGCTCACGCGGGGCGAACTGCTCGGCGGAGGCCTTGTATCCGAGTTTCAGAGGAAGCATGATGCTCATTTCTCGAGGGGGCGATCGGGGGACGGAACCAGGGCTGCGGGCGGTGGGACGGGCGACTCCTGCTGGGCCGAGTCCTGCGGGGCGGCGGATGCTGCGGTGAGCAGGGCGGATGTGTACGGTCCGGCACCCAGTCGTTCGACCAGGGCCAGGTCGGCCGGGGTGTCGACGTCGCGGCGGATTCCGGACCCGGCCGGCAGCGTGAGCGGAACGTGCCCGGCCGCCTCGTGCGCCGCGCGTGAGCCGGAGCCGAAACGCGGGCTGATCGGCACCCCGGCGAGCGCGAGCAGGGTCGTGGTGCCGGTCCGGTCGGCATCCGGCACCATCGACCGCTCGTGGTGGGCGGCAAGCGCGAGCGTCCGTTCGACGTCATCCGCGGTGAGGGCAGGCAGGTCTCCGGTGATGACGGCGCGGTGCGCAGCGGGGAACTCCGCAGCGGCCGCGGCCAGTCCCACGTCGATCGCGGCGTTGAGCGGGTCGACCGGGTCCCGAACCTCGGCGACGATGTGCGCGCCCAGGCGGGCGAGTCGCGCGCCGAGGACGGTGTCCCCGGTCACGACGAAGACGGCAAGGACCGGGGCGGCTGCGGCGAGGGCAGCAACGGTGTCGAGGGCGAACGCGTCGGCGAGCTCGGCACGGTCCGGGCCGGCGCCGCCGAGGCGTGTCTTCGCGCCAGGGTTTCCCTTGACCGGAACCACGACCACCCAGCTCACGGCAGGTCGGCTTCCGCGGCGGTGAGTCCGGCGGCCAGTCCGGCCGCGTAGCCCCTGGTGTAGCCGAGGGCCTCGGCCTCCGCGCTGCCGAGCCGGAACATGTCGGTCTCGCTCGGGCGCAGCAGAATAGCCGCCCCGCGATCGACAACACCCGATCTGGCGGTGACGGGGTCAGCGGCCGGGAGCGGCAGGACCAGCCGGCCGAGCCCCCGGATCACGGCGACCGGGTTGCCGCTCGCCTTGCCCTTGACGAGGTCGGCGGCGCCGGCGATCTCGTCGCCGACGGCGGGCGCGGTGACGTTGAGGAGTTTGCCGGCGGCATCCGTCGTGCCGCGCAGGTCGTCGAGCACGGCGACGCCGGCCGCGCCGATCGCGATGTCGGTCTGGCCCTCGCGCCAGGGGCGCCCAGCGGTGTCGGTGATGATGACACCGAGGCGGAGCCCGGTGCGTGCCCGCACCGCGGCGCAGAGGGCGCGGGCGGAGGCATCCGGATCGGCCGGAAGGAGCAGCACGAAGCCCTCGGGGGTGTTGCTCGCGTCGACGCCGGCCGCGGCCATCACGAGGCCCTGCCGGTTCTCGACGATGCGGGTCACGCCACCCGGGTACGCGCGGGTCGCGACGACGCGCACGGTCTCGTCGGTGATCGCCTGCTCGCGGTCGGCCGCCGCGCGCAGGCGGCCTTCGGCCTTGGAGACGATCTTGCTCGTGACCGCGAGGATGTCGCCGTCACGCAGCAGGGTGCCCCCAGCGACTCCGGCGGCCGCGACTTCTGCAGCGGCGAGGATCAGCCCGGCGAGGTCGGCGCCCGCCGCGACCTCGGGGATCCCCTCGAGGGCGAAAACGCTCAGTTCGCCGCGCACCGGTCCCGCTTTCCGCTCATCCTTCGATCCTGTCACGTCCCGCAACCGCCCGGAGGTCCCGGCTCTTCCCGACTCGTCGCAGATCGAGGTTCCCACGTCACGTGAACGTCGATGTGCGACACCTCACGAGCCACCCTCGTTCGCGGGGCGAAATAAAGTTAGTTAAGCTTATGAAATTGAGCTGCGGTGTTCACGGAGATTCCGGTCGACCTCGGCCCGGAAGGACTCTCGAGCCATGCCCGAACCCCTCACCGCGACAACAGCACCACATCGACTCCTGATCCTGGGGATCACGGCCTGCCCCACCGGCATCGCGCACACCTACATGGCTGCCGAGAAGCTCGCGGCCGCTGCGGCCGAACTCGGCTATGACATGAAGGTCGAGACGCACGGCTCCGTCGGCGTCGAAGGCGCCTTCAGCCCGGCCGACATCGACCGTGCCGACGCCGTCGTGATCGCGGCAGACACCAGGATCGACCCGTCACGCTTCGCGGGCAAGCGGATCATCTCCGTCGGGGTGGCCGACGGCATCCACCGCCCTGCCGCTTTGATCCGGGAGGCCCTCGCCGCCGCGCCGTCAGCGGCCGCCGACGGACCCGACGGCTCGGCCGGGAATACCCCCGCCCCGACCACCGGCAGGTCAGACGTCGGCGGCACCCTGTACCGCGCCCTGATGAACGGCGTCTCCTACATGATCCCGTTCGTCGTGGTCGGCGGGCTGCTGATCGCCATCTCGCTCTCCCTCGGCGGCGAGGCGACCCCGAAGGGTCTCGTCATCCCGGAGGGCAGCTTCTGGTTGACGATCAACCAGATCGGCGTGCTCGGCTTCACCCTGATGGTGCCGATCCTCTCCGGGTTCATCGCCTACGCGATCGCCGACCGGCCCGGGCTCGCGCCGGGCATGATCTGCGGCTGGATCGCCACGACAGGGTCGTTCTACCACTCCGAGTCCGGCGCCGGCTTCATCGGCGGCATCGTCACCGGGTTCCTCGTCGGTTTCGTCGCCCTCGGCATCAAGAAGATCCCCGTGCACCGGTACATCAAGCCGATCATGCCGATCCTCGTGATCCCCGTGCTCACCACCGTGATCGTCGGCGGCGCCTTCGTGCTCGCCCTCGGCCAGCCGATCAGCTGGGTCTTCTCCACCATGAGCACGTTCCTCACCGGCCTGCAGGGCGGCAGCGCGATCGTGCTCGGCCTGATCCTCGGCGCGATGGTCGCCTTCGATATGGGCGGCCCGGTCAACAAGACCGCGTTCCTCTTCGGCAGCGCCCTGATCGCGACAGGGAACCCGGCCCCGATGGGCATGGTCGCCGCCGCGATCGCCGTCCCGCCACTCGGGATGGGCCTGGCCACCCTGATCCGCGGCCGCTACTTCTCCAAGCCGGAGCGTGAGGCCGGGATCGCCGCCCTGTTCATGGGGTTCTTCGGCATCACAGAAGGCGCCATCCCGCTCGCAGCCGCCAAGCCGCTGCAGGTCATCCCCGCGAACATGCTCGGCGGAGCCGTCGCCGGCGGCATCGCAGCCCTCTTCGCGGTCACCGACTCCGTGCCGCACGGCGGACCGATCGTCGCCGTCTTCGGCGCCGTCTCCGGGGTGCCGATGTACTTCGCGGCCCTGCTCATCGGTGCCGTCGTCACCGCCCTCGTCTCCCTGCTGCTCCTCGGAATGTCCGCGCGCAGGGCCGAACGCCACACGCGGCAGGCCGCCGCGGAGACACCCGTCTCGACGGCACCACAGGCAGTGCCGGCACCGGCCCCGGCCCCGGTACCGAAGACGGTTCTCGACTACATCGACGAAGACACGATCGTGCTCGACGCCGCCGAGACCGACCGCGACGCGATGATCCGCACCCTCGTCGGCCGGATGGGCGCCACCGGCCGCGTCACCGACGCAGGCGTCGTCATCCAGGCGGCCCTCGCCCGCGAGAAGCTCGGCACCACGGCCGTCGGAGACGGCATCGCGATCCCGCACGCCAAATCGGACGGCGTGAGCGCCCCGATCCTGGCCTTCGCCCGCAGCAGGCACGGCGTCGCCTGGAACGCGCCCGATGGCACCCCGGCCACGCTGATCTTCCTGATCGCCGTTCCGGAGGCGGCGGCCGGAACCGAGCACCTCACCGTGCTCGCCCAGCTGTCCCGCGCCCTGATGAAGCCCGCCTTCCGCGCCGCACTGCAGTCGGCAGCGACCCCGGCGGACGTGCTCGCGGCGCTGGCCGCGCAGGTCGGCCCGAAGCCGGCATCCGTCAAATAGGCTGGGCGCATGCGCATCGCCACCTGGAACGTCAACTCCATCCGAGCCCGCTCCGCCCGTGTCGTCGACTGGCTCGTGCGCGAGGACATCGACGTGCTCGCCATGCAGGAGATCAAGTGCAAGCCGGAGCAGTTCCCCTCCGACGTCTTCGAGGAGGCCGGCTACGAGCTCGCCATCCACGGCCTCAGCCAGTGGAACGGCGTCGCCTTCGCGAGCAGGCACCCCGTGACGGATGTCGCAACGAGCTTCCCCGGCATGCCCGGCTTCCTGAAAGGCCAGGAAGGCCCCGGGCTGCCGCTCGAGGCCCGTGCGCTCGGGGTCACGGTGAATGACCTGCGGCTCTGGAGCCTCTACGTTCCGAACGGGCGCGCGCTCGACGACCCGCACTACGCGTACAAGCTCGACTGGCTCGCGAAGCTCGACGAGCACACCCGCGCCGAACTCGCCGCCCGCCCCGATCTCGCCCTCGCGCTGATGGGCGACTGGAACGTGGCCCCCCTCGACTCCGACGTCGGCGACCCGACGCTGGTCCCCGGGGTGTCGACGCACATCTCACCGCCGGAACGGGCCGCATTCGAGGCCTTCGCCGCCGCAGGGCTGACCGACCCCGTGCGCACCCTCGTGCCGGAGGGCTTCACCTACTGGGACTACAAGCAACTGCGGTTCCCGCGCAACGAGGGCCTCCGCATCGACTTCATCCTCGGCTCACCGGCGTTCACCGACCTCGTCACCGCCGCGAGCATCCACCGGAACGAACGCAAGGGTGACGCACCGAGCGACCACGTGCCCGTCGTCGTCGACCTCACCCTCGACGACGAGGACGACGACCGCCCGATGATCTTCTGACCCTTTCGGGCGAGATGCCGCGACCGTCGGGGATACTGGAAGCATGTCTTCCGTATCGCCGGGGAACGACGGCAATCCGGCGGCGGCCGGGCCGTCCGATTCCGTCACCGTCTCCATCACGCGCCGGGTGCAACCCACCCGGATAGCCGAGGCGACCCACTGGGCCCAGCAGGGCATGGACCTCGCGAGCGCGTTCCCCGGCTTCCTCGGCTCCGGCTGGGTGCGCACGAGCGCGGACTCGCTCAGCTGGCACATGCTCTACCGTTTCGACAACTCCGATTCACTGGATGCCTGGGAAGGCTCCGATGAGCGCGCCGAGTGGCTCGCCCAGGGCGTCGACTACATCCTCGACTCGCGCGTGCAGAAACGCACCGGCATCGAAGGTTGGTTCGACACCCCGCAGGAGGGCGCGGACTCGGGCATCTACCAGCCCTCGCAGTGGAAGCAGACCGTCGCGATCGGCCTCGGCTTCTTCCCGACCAACGTGGTCTTCACCTTCCTCGTCACACTCGCGATCCCCGAGTGGGGCGGCTACCCGATCGTGCCCCGCATCCTGATGACGACCCTCGTGATGGCGCCCACGATGACCCTGCTCGTGATGCCGTGGATCACGCGGTGGCTCCGCCCGTGGCTGACCCGGCCGCCGGCATCCGCCTACCGCCGCCCACAGGTCTAGACCACCCGCAGCTCTAGGCGGCCGGCGCGAGCAGGGCCGCGATCACGAGCAACGCCGGGATGGCGGCGATCGTCGTCACGAGCACGGTGTCGCGGGCGACGACCATGCCGCGGTCGTACCGGGCCGCATAGTTGAAGACGTTCTGCGCGGTCGGCAGGGCTGCGACTGTCACGACCGCGAACAGCTCTGCGGGGCCGAGCCCGAAGACGAATCGGCCGAAGGCCCAGGCAACGACCGGCATCACGGCCACCTTGAGCGTCGCCGCGAGCGCGACCTGCTTCCTCCCTGAGCCGGGTCGCAGGATCCGGTCGCCGTGCAGTGACATGCCGAACGAGAGAAGGACCATCGGGACACCGGCCCCTCCGAGGATGTCGAGGGGTGCGAACACGGCGTCCGGGATCGGGATCCGGAACACGGCCACGATCAGACCGGACAGGGAGGCGAGGATCAGCGGGTTCCGGAACGGCTGCGTCAGGATCGACCCGACCGAGACCCGGCCGCTCGTCGCGACGTCGAGGATGCCGAGCAGGATCGGCGCGAAGACGAGCAGCTGCAGGAGGAGCACCGGGGCGACGTAGTGCGCACTGCCGAGCACGTAGATCGCGACGGGCAGGCCGATGTTGTTCGCGTTGACGTAGCCGGCTCCCGCGACGCCGAGCGCGGTTTCCGCCACGCGGTCCCGGCGCCGGCTCCCACCGATCGCCCTGCGGCGCACGAGGAACCGGCTGGCCACGAGGTAGACCACGACGATGACCAGGACGGTGCACAGGGTGGTCAGGAGGAACCAGGAGAACAGCACCCGGACATCCGTGTGGCTCAGGACGGTGAACATCAGCGCGGGCATCGCCACGAAGAAGGCGACCCGATTGAGCACGAACCCGGCCGTCGGGCCAGCGAACCCCGCACGCTCGATGAGGTAGCCCACCAGGATCACGAATCCGATGATGGAGAACCCGACCAGGACGCCGCTCATTACTCCCAGATTAGGGGACAGTTCTGCTGCAGGAGAGCGCGAGTCTTGCCAGCGGTCACGCCACAGCCGTACGCTCGAAGCATGCCTCATCTCAGCGTTCCGGGTGCGTCGATGTACTACGAGACCGAAGGTGCGCTGTCGTCGCCGGCGATCCTGCTGCTGCACGCCGGCATCGCGAACCTGCGCATGTGGGACCCCCAGGTCGCAGCCCTCGCCGCCAGGCATTTCGTGGTGCGGTTCGATGCGCGCGGCTTCGGGCAGACCACGACCGAGAACGTCGCGTTCTCCAACCGGGCGGATGCCGTCGCGCTGCTCGATCATCTCGGCATCGCGTCCGCGACCCTCGTCGGCTGCTCGCGCGGAGGGTCGATCGCGATCGACATCGCCCTCGAGAGCCCGGACAGGGTCGCCGGGCTCGTCACGATCGGGTCCGGCCCGAGCGGTTTCCCCGAAGTCGAGCTCACCGAGCTCGAGGACGCCCGGTTCGACGAACTCGACGAGGCCTTCGACGCCCGTGACTGGCACCGGCTCGCCCGGCTGGAGGTCGCGCTGTGGGCGATCGGCACGACCAGGGACGAGAAGGCCCTCGATCCCGAGTTCGTGTCGACGGCCTACGCGCTCAACCGGGTCAATGTCGTGCACGCCGAGGAGAACCCGATCCCGATCCCGCTCGAACCGCCCGCGAGCAACCGGGTGATCGATATCGAGGTTCCCGCGCTCGTGACGGTCGGCGAGTTCGACGTGACGCCCGCGCTCGCCCAGTACGAGTACCTGCTGTCGACGCTGCCCTTCGCGAGCGGCTGCACCTTCCGCGACGCCGCGCACCTGCCGAGCGTCGAACTCCCTGACGAGTTCGAGCGGGTACTCCTCGACTGGCTCACCTCGAACGGCCTCTAGCCCCCGTCGCCCCGCCCCGCCCCGCCCCGCCCGGAGCATCCGCTCGCACTCCCGCGAGAGCGGAGTTATGGCCCTTAAAACGCTGGTTTAGGGGCCACAACTCCGCTCTCGCGGAACGACAGGGGGCGCGGGCGGAGACGGGAGCGGTTGTCCACAGGCCGAACGGGGCATCCCGCCAGCGGGCGGCGACACGCTAACCTGTGGGGGCAGTCCACATCAAGCGAGGGGCAACGATGTCAGACCCGGCCGGCGGCGATTCAGCCGCACCCGATCCATTCGCGCAGCACGCGGGCACGGTGCTCTGGCCCGGCTCGCTCCGCGACCTGACCGACACGACCCTGTGCCCGGCCTGCCAGACCCCGCTCGCGCCATACGGGTGCCCGTCCTGCGGGCTCGACCTGCGGCATCCGGTCGCCGCCGAGCTGCTGGCCGTGTCAACGGATGCCGCGAAACTGCTCGACCGGCGCGTGGCGCTGATCGGGCGCCTGCGTTTCGACGCCGCCCGGGCCCGGGCCGCCGCCCAACAGGTGCAGCACACGCCGACCGCGCCGGCTCCGGCGCCTCCCCTGTCCTGGCTCCCCCAACCGCCGGCGACTGCTCCCCTGGTGGTCCCGATCGCGGCTTGGGCTTCGACCGCGCCATCGGTGCCGGTTCCGTCAGAGCACGCGACGCCGACGCCCTCCCGATCAGCGCCCGCGCTGTCCACGCCGGCGCTGTCCACGCCGGCCCACCAGTCCCCGCCGCGGCAGGCACTCCCGAAGGCCGCACCTGCGCCGCGGGACCCCTCGCTCCCGCCGAAACGGTCGAGCGTGCAGATCCTGCTGCTCGTGGTCGGGGTCACTCTCGTGTCGGTCGCCGCGATCTTCTTCCTCACGGTCGCCTGGATCTTCGCCGGGCTCCTCGTGCGTTCCCTCATCGTCGGGGCATTCACGGCCGGGGCGCTGGTCACGGCCGCGGTGCTCAAGCGCCGCGGACTCGGGGTCACGGCGGAGGGCATCGGCGCCCTCGCGGTCGTGCTCGTGCTGCTCGACGCCTGGTCCCTCCGGCAGAACGACCTCTTCGGGCTCGGCGCGGCGGAGTCCGACGGCTACTGGGGGGTGACGCTCCTCGTGTGCACCGGGCTGTTCCTCGGCTGGCACGCCGTATCCGGGCTGCGGGTTGCGAGTGTCGCCGGCTTCGCGGCCGCCGCGCCCGGGCTCGGCCTGCTCGTCTCCGCCGCGGCGGTCGGCCAGGACGACCTGACCCGGGTCTACCTCGCGTGCCTCGGGGCATCCGTCGGCGCGCTCATCCACCGGTTCACCCGGGCGTCGACGCCGAAGGGCGCCGCCGCGCCGGTCGGTCGTTGGCCAGGCGCCGACCGGGCGCCCGAGCGGGCGATCGTGTTCGGTTTCGCCGTCGTGTCGCTGCTCGGTGCCCTCGCAACGGCCCCGTTCGTGGAGACGGGCAGCGAACTCTCCCCGCTCTGGCTGCTCGGCGCGGTCGCGCTCGTCGCCGCCGTGCACTCCGTCACGATCCTCGGGGTGCGCGCGGTACCTCCGGCCCAGGCCCCGGCCGACCCTGCCCAATCCGTCGCCTCAGCCTCTGCCCCGGCCGGCCCGGGCGCAGGCTCGCTCGCCTTCGCCTGCTTCTGTTCGGCCGTCGCGGCCCTCGCGCTCGCCCTGATCGCCCTGATCGTCGCGATCCGCACCACCAGCATCCCGCTCCTTGTCACGGCGCCCCTGCTGGTCGCGCTCACCCTCGCGCTCGGCCTGGAGCTCGTGTCCAACCGCGCCGCCGGTCCGCGGCGCACCGCCGAGCGCGTCGCGGCCCTGACGGCGGCCCTCGCCGCGGGCTATTTCGCCCTCGCGACGGTCTCCAGCGCCGCGTGGCCGCTCGGCGTCGCGCTCGTGCGTGGCCTGACTGTGTTCGCGAGCGACCCGGGCAGGCCGTTCAACCCGCTCCTCTCCTGGTTCGACGAGCTGGACAACCCGGTCGGCCCGAACAGTCTCTGGGCCCTCAGCGCCCTCGTCGCAGCCGGCGCCCTGGCCGCCGTCATCTGGCACGCCGGGGGGCTGCTGCACGCTCGCACGCGCCTGGTCGCGGCGGTTTTCGCGGCTACTCTCGTGCTCGCGGTCCCGTTCGCGGGGCAGCTCCCCGGCTCGGTATGGCTGGTCACCCTGCTCTTCGGGCTGCTCGGCGGCGGCGCGCTGTTCGCCCTGCTCGCGCACCAGCGCGACCGGCTGCCGCTCGGTTCCCTCCGTCCCATCGTGCTCACCCTCGTCATCGTGAGCGTCTCCCTCGGCTTCCTGGTCGGCTGGGCGCGGTCGGACACCTGGTGGATCGGCACAGCCACCGGCATCCTCGCGCTCGTCGTCGCCCGCGGCCTGCTCGGCAACGTCCAGGAAACCCACATCGCGGGAACCCCCGACCGCCCCGCGCACAGCGGGCGGGAACAGGGACGCGGCGCGCTCCTGGCGGGCGCGCTCCTGCTCACCCTGCTCGCCGCCGTCGTCGCGCCGTGGGCGCTCACCCTCGGCGCCCGACCGCCGGCGACCGTGCTGCTCGTGGACCAGCTGCGCGGCCTCACCCTCGCGACCGCGCTCCTCCAGCTTTTCTTCGCGGTGCCGCTGCCCCGCTGGGTGCAGCCCACCGAGCGCCGCTGGGCCTTCCGGACCCTGCTCGCCCCCACGATCCTGGCCTTCGCCCTGCCCGTCGGGGACCTCGCCGCCGCCCTCGACCCGACCGGTCGCGCCGTCCTGCTGCAGCCCGAACCGGCAGCGGGCATCATCCACACTGTGCTGCTGCTCACTGCCGCCGTGCTCTGGCTCACGCTCCGCGGCAACCGCGCCGCCGCTCCCATCGAGCGGCTCACCGCGATCGTCGCGATCGCCCCGGTGCTGTTCCTGCTGTTCGGCGCCGTGCTCCGGGCAGCGGATGCCCCCGCCACCGTCGCCGACGTGGCCGCGCCGGCCGCCGCCATCCTGTGCTGCGCCCTCGGGCTCACGCTCGGGTCGCTCGCGCTACGCACGTCGCCAGGGACGGTGTCCCGCGGTCACTCCGACCGGCTCGCCCTCGAGGTCGGCGCACTGCTCGTGCTCGGCCCGGCAACGATCACGGCGATCGCCACGAGCCGCCCGCTCGGCTGGGTCGCGCTCCTCCTCGCCGGCCTCGCCGCGCTCCTGGCCGCGATCACCCCCGACGGGCTCTTCGGCTCGCACTCCGCGCGACGGCACCTCGGCTGGGTGGCGCTCTGCCTCGGAATCGCGGGCCTCTGGCTCGGCCTCTCCCGGTCAGGCACCGAGGCCGTGGAACCCTACGTGCTGCCCGTCGCGGCGGTCCTGCTCGTGCTGGCCGCGCTCATCCGCCGCTTCGGACTGGTCGACCGCAGGACGGCCGGGAGCCCGGTCGCCGCTTGGCTCACCCTCGCCGGGCTGCTCGTCGCGCTCGTGCCCGTCGCGCTTGTCGCCGGGACCGGCCCGCTCGCCCGCCCGCTCGCGGTCACCGGCGTCTCGGCCGCGCTGCTGCTCACTGCCTGCACCCTGCGCTGGACCCCGCCGCGGTCCGGGTACCTCGCCGCGGCCGCGGCGAGCGGCACCCTCGGGCTGCTCGTGACGAGCGGCGGCCGGATCGTGGCGCTCCTCCGCTCCACCGAAGACGCAGGGCTCCTCATCGAGGCCTGGCTCCTGCCCGCACTGCTGGTTCTCGTTGTCGCCGGCATCCTCAGCGCACGCTCCGGGCGACGGATGCTCGGGGACGCCTCGGGTCCCGGTGACGCCCACCTCACGGCCAGGCTCGCCGTGCGCACCGGATACGGCCTGCTCACGGTCGCCGTCACCTTCGGGTCACTCGCCGAGGTCCTCAGCCTCGCCGCAGCGGCCCCCGACGAGACCCCGCTCGCCGCTCCGCGCGTCGTGCTGCTCGCCCTCGCCTGCGCGGCAGCGCACGTCGGTCTGATCCGGTGGGACCGCACCAGGGAGGGCCGCGCTCTCGCCTGGGCCGCCCTCGGCGGCGCCGGCGTCGCACTGCTCGGCGGATACCTGCACGGTGTCCCGGTTCCGCTCGAGATCGTGACGGTTCCGGTCGGACTCGTGATCGTCGGCGGGCGCCTCCTCGCCGCCGGCCAGTTCCACAGCCCCGTCCCGGCCACGGCCGCGGACTCGGGCGCGGCCCGGTCGACCCGGTTCTGGATCCAGGCCGGCCTCCTGCTCGCCGTGCTCCCGAGCGCCACGATCCCGCCGACACCGGACGGGTCCCTGCTCCGCCCGATCCTCGTGCTCACCTTCGGCGGCGCACTCGCGATCGCCGGCGCCACGCTCACAGCGACACCGGCGTGGCGTCCGCTGGCCTGGCCGGCCGTCTCCGCCGGACTCGTCGCCGTGCTGCTCACCGCCCTGAACCGAGTCAGCCCGCTCCTCGACACCGTCCCGGCCGGGCCGGATTCCCGGCTCGAGGGCTGGCTCCTGCCCGCGGCTGTGCTCGTGGCCGCGACCGGGATCGCCCTCCTGGCCGCGGCCCGCCGCGGCCCCGTCGCCGGTCTCGCCGCGGCCGTCGGCGACCACCCACCGACTGGCCCGGTCGACGGCGATGCGCGCGACGGCATTCGCTTCACCGGTTCGACGCCCGGCCCGGTGCGGACCGGCCCGCGACAGGTGCCGGCCACGGATGCCGCGACGTCGGCGCTCGGCTACGGTCTCGTGATCCTGGCGATGGCCGGCGTGCTCGGGGCCGAAGTCGCCGCGCTCGGGTATGCGCCTCTCGCGACGATCCGCGTCGTGCTGCTCGCCTGGACATTCTCCGCGGTGCACGTCACGGTGTTCCAGCTCGACCCGGGCCGGGCCGGCCGCTGGGTCGCGTGGCTGGCCATCGCCGCCGGCGGAGTCGCGGTGCTCGCCGGCTATGGCCACGGCGTGCCGCACCCGATCGAGATCGTGAGCGTTCCGCTCGCCCTCGCGCTCGTCACGAGCGGCTGGCTGCACCTCGAGGCGACGCCGTCCGCGCGCAGCTGGCCGTGGCTCGCACCGGGCCTCTTCGTGCTGCTCGGTCCGTCGCTCCTGCTCGACGTGACCGAGAGCCCGCTCTGGCGGGTCGTCGGGCTCGGAGTACTCGCGGTCGCCGTGCTGCTGGCCGGCCTGTGGCAGCGGTTGCAGGCGCCGTTCGTGCTGGGCGCCGTGGTGTTACTCGTGCACGGTCTCGCCCAGCTGTGGCCGTGGATCGCGCTGGCCTACGAGGCCGTCGCCTGGTGGCTGTGGCTCGGCATCGGCGGCACCCTGCTGATCGTGCTCGCTGCCCGCTACGAGCAGCGGATCCGCGCTCTCAAGCAGATCGCGCTCGGCATCTCGTCGCTCCGCTGACGGGTCAGCGCAGCGACACCGTCGCGTGTCGCCGCCCCCCTGCCGTGACGCGGGCGCGCTGTCAGCCGAGATCGAAGGTGACCCCGGTCAGGCGTTCGCTTTCCGACCACAGGCGCACGGCATCCGCGTGGTTGCCGGCCCGTTCGGACCGCCCGACCGGATGCGGGTGGCCGTGCTGCTCGCCGAAGCCGTCCGGCCCGACGAAGGTGTTGCCGGCGAGTCCCGGCTCGGTCGCGGCGTAGAGCGTGGGCAGCGCCCCCATCTCGGCCGGCTGGGCGAGGACCCGGTTGGCGAGATCCGTCAGTCGGCGTTCGAAGCCGTTGTTGTTGCCGCGCATGGTTGCGCCGACGGACTGCAGGTTCGTACGGGCGTACCCGGGGTGGGCGGCGAGGGCGAGCAGGGGTGCCCCTGCCGCGTGGGCCCGGCGCTGGAGTTCGCTTGTGAAGAGCAGGTTGGCGAGCTTGCTCTGGCCGTAGGCAGCCCAGGCCCTGTACTTCTGCGCGCCCATCAGGTCGTCGAAGTCCATCCGGCCGCGCCGGTGCAGTGCGGAGGAGAGTGTGACGACCCGGGCCTTCCGGCCGGTGTCCGGGCCGGTGACCGCGTCCGGGGCGGTGGCCGCCGCGGCGCGGGCGAGGAGGCCGGGCAGCAGCAGCCCGGTGAGGGCGAAATGGCCGAGGTGGTTGGTGCCGAACTGCAGTTCGAATCCGTCGACGGTCCGGCGCTCCGGCACGTTCATCACGCCCGCGTTGTTGACGAGGACGTCGAGTCCTTCGGGGTGCTCGGCGAGCCAGGCACTCGCGAAGGACCGAACCGAGGCGAGGCTGGACAGATCGAGCTCGCGCACCTGCACCGCGGCATCCGCCGCCCGGTCGGCCGGCAGCCCGGCCAGGATGCGCCGCGCTGCGTCTTCGCCCCTGGCGAGATCACGCACGGCGAGGGTGACGGATGCCCCGTGCCCGGCCAGCTCGGACGCCGTCACGAATCCGAGCCCCGAGTTCGCTCCCGTGACGATGACCGTACGGCCTTGGAGGTCGGGGATGTCCGCGGCGGTCCAGCCGGGCTTCTTCGGCGACTTCTTCGGAGAAGCGGTGGTCATTTCGACAGCTCGATCCGGTAGCGCACGTGGTTCCGGTCGGCGCTCGCCTGCCAGAACTCGATCTCGCTCGGCTGCAGCGCGTAAAGCCGCCAGCTCGAGTTGGGCCGGCCGTCGGCGCCGGGGCGCTCGTCCCAGTCCTGCGCGGATGCCCGGGCCGAGAGCTCGATCACCGAACCGACAACGCGCACCTGCCTGCCCAGCTGCGGCCAGTAGAAGTTCATCGCCGCGCTCGGGTTCTCACTGAGCTCGAGGCCCTTGCGCGAGGTCGCGGAGCTCGCGAAGTGCCAGCCGGCCTCGTCGATGTTCTTGAGGATCAGCATCCGTGAGGACGGCTGGCCGGCAGCGGTCGTCGTGGCGAGGCTGAAGGCGTGCGGCTGCGGCACCCCGGCGGCGAGGGCGGCGGCAAGCCAGGCCTGGAAGAGCAGGGCGGGATCGGACTCGGCGGCCTTCGCGTCGAAGGGCGGGAGGGAGGCCGGGAAGTCCGGCAGGGAGCGCAACAGGGAACGGAAGGATTCGGTCACGCGCAGAGCCTAGCGGGATCGACTGGGATCGACCGGGGTCGCGGAGGAGCCCCGGATGATCAACCGGCTGGGCAGGCGCACGGACTCCGGCGTGCCGCCGTCGATCACGGTCCTGAGCATGTCGACGGCGATCCGGCCCATGTCCGCGACACTGTGCGCGATGACGCTCACGGGCGGATCGAGCAGGGCGAGCCAGTCGATGTCGTCGAAGGAGACCAGGGCGACGTCGGTGCCGATCCGGAGGCCGAGCTTCTGGATCGCGCCGATCGCGCCGAACGCCATCGGGCTGTCCGCGACGAGAAGCGCGGTCGGCGGTTCATTGAGTGCGAGCAGGGTGCGCACGGCGGCCGAGCCGCTCTCGGGCTGGAAGTCGCCGAAGACGATGAGCGCTGGGTCGAGGCTGAGGCCCCGGTCGCCGGCGGCCCGGACGAAGCTCGCGTAGCGTTCACGGCCGGTCGAGGTGGACTGCGGCCCGGCAATGTAGCCGATCCGGGTGTGCCCGAGCGCGGCGAGATGATCGACCGCCTCCCGGATCCCGGTGTCGCTGTCCGTCGTGACGCTCGGCAGGTCGATGCCCTCGATGGTGCGGTCGATGAAGACGGCCGGGATCTCCCGTCCGACGACCGAGCGGATGCTGCCGCTCCCGTCACCGAGCGGCGCGACGATGATGCCGTCGACGCGCCGGGCGATCAGGTTGTCGAGGTACCGGTCCTGCTGGTCCTTCCGCTCGTTCGCGTTGCCGAGCAGCGTCACGAAGCCGTGCACGAGGGCAGCCTGCTCGACCGTGTGGGCGAGGTCCGCGAAGAACGGGTTCCGGACATCCGGCACCAGCAGGCCGATCGCGTGCGTGCGGGTGGACCGGAGCGCCCTGGCCTGGGCGTTCGGCCGATAGTCGAGCTCCGCGACGGCCGCCTGCACCCGGGAGCGGGCGTCCGCCGAGGTGGCGGGGTTTCCGGAGAGCACCCGGGACGTCGTCGCGACGGAGACGCCGGCGAGCGCGGCAACGTCCTTGATGGTGATCGTGACCATCACTGCACCCCCTGCCCTGCCGGGACTGCGTCAAGTGGAAACGTTTCCAAGCTGATGCCCAGACTATTGCGGAGGCGCAGAGGTGTCAAAATGCGGGAGGGGGTTGTCATTCCGCCCTCCACCGACTCGAGGAGACCCCATGGCCCAGATCGTTCAGTACAGCAAATTCGGCGGACCCGAGGTGCTCGAGCTGGTCGAGGTGGCCGAGCCCCGGGCATCCGCCGGCGAAGTCGTGGTCGCGGTCCGGGCGGCGGGCGTGAACCCGATCGACTGGAAGATCCGCAGGGCCATCCGCCCGACGGGCCCGATCACGACGCCGAGGCGGCCGGGCTCCGACGCCGCCGGGCGGATCGTCGAGGTCGGCGCCGGCGTGACCGGCTGGTCGGTCGGGGACGCCGTGATCGTGCTCGGCGCCGCTGGCGCCTATGCCAGCCACCTGACAGCGACCCCCGCGCAGCTCACTCGCAAGCCGGACGGACTCGGCTGGGCGGAGGCCGCGGCCCTCGGAGTGCCGGCCGGTACGGCCTACCAGGCGCTCCGCTCCCTCGGACTGGGATCGGCGGACACCCTGCTCATCCACGGCGGTTCTGGCAGCGTCGGACAGGCCGCGATCCAGTTCGCCCTGCTCGACGGCGCGACCGTGATCGCGACGGCGAGCGAGCCGAACCAGGCCCGGCTGGCCGAACTCGGCGCGATCCCGGTCGTGTACGGGCCCGGTCTCGTCGATCGCATCCGTTCGGTGGCTCCCCGGGGCGTCGACGTCGTCCTGGATGCCGCGGGCACCGACGAGGCCCTCGAGGCTTCCTTCGCGCTCGTCGCCGACCGCAGCAGGATCGGCACGATCGTGGTCGGCCGGAAGGCGGCGGAGCTCGGCATCCAGGCCTGGTCAGGCGGCAGCCCGGTTCCGCTCACCCCGGAGCAGGTCGAGCTCAGGGCGGCGGGCCTGCGACTTGCAACCGAGCTGGCGGCCGCCGGCCGGTTCGATGTCGAGATCGCGGCGGTCTTCCCGCTCGCCGAGGCGGCCGCAGCCCAGGAGCTCAGCGAGCACGGGCATCCGCGCGGCAAGATCGTCCTGCTGCCCTGACCCGCCCGGACGGTCAGCGACGCCCGACGAAGTCGTCCATGGTGTTGTAAACGCCGAAGACGCGGCCGGCCACGAGATCCCAGACCGGCAGCGGCAGGATGCCCCGCAACACTTTCGACAGACCGACCGTCCACGGCATGGTCACCTGCGGAGTCCCGGCGAGCATGGCCCGCCAGACCCGGTCGACGACGTATTCCGGTGTGAGTATGGGAGTCAGGAGCGGCCCGCGCGCGCCGTCGAACATGCCGGTCGAGATATAGCTCGGCGACACCGTGGTGACCTTGACCCGGCTGAAACCCTGCTGCACGAGCTCGAGCCGCAGGGAATCGCTCCAGCCGATCAGGGCGGCCTTCGAGGCCGCGTACACGCTCATCCTCGGGTTGGAGAGCAGGCCGGCCGCCGAGGCGATGTTCACGATCCGCGATTCCCGGCCGTTGGTGCTCATCATCCCCGGCAGGAACTCGCGGGCGATGTACATCGGGGCGAGGGCGTTGATCTGCATGGTGGGGCGAGTGTCGTCGCCGTTGTCGTGTTCCCAGAAGAAGGCGCCGCGCACGATCCCGGCGTTGTTGATCACGATGTCCGGATTTCCGATTTCCGTGCGCACGCGTTGGGCTGTCTGCGCGATCGCACCCAGGTCTCCGATGTCGACGACGTACGGAAACACCGCGGTCGAGCCGGTGGCCCCCTCGGAGAGGCGAGCGGCCGTCCTGGTGAGAGCGGCGGCGTCCCGATCCCACAGGATCACCGCCCGCGCCCCCTCTGCGACGGCCCGCTCGGCGTAGAGGCGGCCCATGCCGCTGGCAGCGCCGGTGATCAGCACGCGGGCTCCGGAAACGGTTCGAGTCATGCCTCCATCATTCATCATCGCCGCCGGTCCGGGAGCCGCCATCCTGGGGAGCGCCCCGGAAGCCCAGTGCATACCCAGCCCCGGCTGGCATCGTGGACGCAACCGATCGACGACTCACAAGACGACTGACCAGGAGCACACCATGGGATTCCTCGACCGCCTCTTCGGCCGCGACGAACAGGGCAGCACGGCACAGGCCCGCACCGCGCCCACCACGCGTGGCGCCGTCCCGCAGCGCACCGACGACGAGATCGCCGTCGAGCGCTACCAGTACCTGTTGCGCACGGCGCCGCCGGAGACCATCGAGCAAGTGCACACCGAGGCCTTCGCCAAGCTCACCGACCAGCAGCGCGACCTGCTCTTCCAGCGCCTCACCGAGAACGCCACGCCGAGCGAACGCCCGGCCGACGCCGCGCCAGCGACGCTCGCGAAGGCCGCCACCCGTGCAGAGCTCCGCGAGCCCGGCACCCTCGAACGCACCCTCGGCCGCCAGGGCCAGGGCGGCCTGGGGTTCGGCGGCATGGTCGGCAGCACCATCCTCGGCACGGTCGCCGGTTACGTGATCGGGTCCGCGCTCGTGAGCGCGTTCCTGCCGGACCCGGGGGCGACGGATGCCGCAGCGAGCGATTCAGGGACCGATTCCGGCGGGGACTCCGCGAGCGACACGAGCACGGAAGCCGGAGCGGACACGGGGTCCGACACCGGCGGTGACTTCGGCGGGGGCGACTTCGGCGGCGGGGACTTCGGCGGCGGCTTCGACTTCTGAGCCGTCCGCCCCGGAACGGCCGTGCCCAGCACGACCGCGCCGGGCACGGCCGGGCGATAGCCTGACAGGAGCGTCCCGGTCGGAACGCCGAGAGGACAGGCCAGTGAGCACCCGCACTCCCGGCACTCTCGTGCTCCTGCGGCACGGCGAGAGCACGGCGAATGCCTCCGGCCTGTTCACCGGGATCCTCGACGCGCCGCTGTCCGATCTGGGGGCGGCAGAGGCCCGGTCCGCCGCCAGGCTGGTAGCCTCGGCGGGCCTCCACCCCGACGCCGTGTTCACCTCAGCCCTGCAGCGGGCCCGGCGAACGGCCGACATCCTGGTCGAGGAGCTGCGACAACACCCAGCGGCCCCGCAGGCCGACTGGCGGCTCAACGAGCGCAACTACGGAGCCCTGACCGGTCGCTCGAAGGCCGACGTGCGGGCGGAATTCGGCGAGGCCCAGTTCCTGGCCTGGCGCAGGTCGGTCAACACCGCTCCGCCCCCCCTCGACGACGAGGCTTTCGCGGCCGCGCGCGAATCGCCCCTGTTCCGCGGGCTCCCTGCCGAAGCGCTCACCCGCACCGAGGCGCTCAGCCACGTCATGGCGAGGGTCGGCCGGTTCCACGCCGAACAGGTGGTTCCGCGCCTCCGCCTCGGCCAGACCGTGCTCGTCGTCGCCCACGGGAACTCGCTCCGGGCCTACTGCGCGCTGCTGGACGGCCTCGACGACCACGCGATCCACCGGCTCAATCTTCCGACCGGGCATCCGCTCGTCTATCGCTTCACGGCCGCCGACCTGGCGCAGGAACCCACGGGCGCGCTCCCGCGGCAGCCGCTCTCGGCGGGCGGCCACTACCTCGATTCCGCCGCCGCACTGCCCGCCGCGGCCCGGCTCACCGCCGACGGCGGCACCTAGTCCCCTCGAGTTGCGGATGCCACAAGTCAGGGCCGGGAGTGCTGCGGAACCGTGAGCAGGCGACAGGTGGTCGCGACGGCCTTCTCGAGGTTGGCCGCGCCGGCGGCGAGCGCCTCCGCCAGGGTGCAGACGCCCAGGACGATCGGAACGAGAGCGGCGAACCCGTGCCCGTACAGCGCCTCGGCACCCTCCCCGACCCGGCCGGCGAAGGCGATCACGGGCACGCCGTGCCTGGCCGCGGTTTCCGCGACGCCGAGCGGGGTCTTCCCGCCGAGGGTCTGGGCGTCGATGCTGCCCTCCCCCGTGAACACGATGTCGGCGCCCGCCATCGACTCGGAGAGGTGGGCGGCCTCCATCACGACGTCAACGCCGCGCTGCATCGTGCTGTCGAAGAAGGCGAGGAAGGCCGCTCCGAGCCCGCCGGCGGCGCCGGCGCCGGCGACCGTGGCGACCTCGCGGCCCGTCATCGACGTGACGACGGACGCGAAGACGCCGAGGGCAGCGTCGAGCTCGGCCACGGTCGACTCATCCGCACCCTTCTGGGGTCCGAACACCCGGCTGGCCCCGCTCGGGCCGAGCAACGGGTTGGTCACGTCGCACGCGATCCGGAAAGACGTGTCCGCGAGTCGCGGATCGAACCCGGACAGGTCGATCCGGGCGAGGCGGGCAAGGGCTGCGCCTCCGCGGGGCAGCTCAGCGCCGCCGACGTCGAGCAGCCGCGCGCCGAGCGCCTGAAGCATGCCCGCCCCGCCGTCGTTGGTGACCGATCCGCCGAGCCCGACGATGAACCGGCGTGCGCCGCGGTCGAGCGCGTCAACGATCAGCCGGCCGACCCCGAAGGTGCTCGCGATCCGGGGGTCACGGTCGGCGACCGCGACGAGGTGGATGCCGGCGGCCGCGGCGATCTCGACGACCGCCAGGCCCTCGGCGGCCACGAACCCATAGGTCGCCGGAACCGTTCGTCCGAGCGCATCCTGCACCTCGGCCGTGACGAGGGTGCCGCCGAGCGCGGTCACGAGGGCGTCTGCCGTTCCCTCCCCGCCGTCGGCCATCGGCGCGACGATACACACGGCATCCGGGAACACCGAACGGATGCCGCGTTCCATCGCGGCCGCGGCCTCCGCCGCGGTCATCGATTCCTTGAAGGAGTCGGGTGCCAGAACGAACTTCATGCGGTGATCCTCTGCCGGGCGCAACCGATGGGGTGAGAAAAGGGGGCCGGGGAGATTTCCCCGGCCCCTTCAGTGTGGCCGTTTCGGCGGACCACGTCGATCTCAAGAGCCGTGGCTCAGAATGACACCCCGCAGACCAGGGCCGCATTCGCGTACGGCGTGGCCTCGCCCGTGCGGATGAAGAGCTTGGCAGACGCGGAGAGCGCCTTGAGATCCTCGTGGCTGATGTACTCGATCCCGTCGAAACGCTCGGCCAGCCAGGCACCCGCCGGGGCGCCCTTCGCTTCCTCGGCGGCGATGCAGTGCTGGAACACCATGTCGCTTGTGAGGGCATCGAGGACCTGCTCGAACCGCGGAATGCCGTGGACGAGAGCGAGGTCGACCACCGGCACCCCCGCCGGGATCGGCATGCCGCAATCGGCCACCAGGACCAGGTCGGTGTGCCCGAGTCTGGCGAGGGCGCCGCAGAGGTCGGCATTCAGGATGCCGGTCCGCTTCACTTCTCCACCTCGGGGAGTTCGTCGTCCGCGCCGGGATACGACTGCTGGGTGCCGAGCGTGCGCACCGCGAACGCGCCGACCCTGACCGCGAGGCGCACGGCGTCGAGGAGACTGGAGCCGGCGGCGAGCCGTCCGCTGAGCGCCCCGACGAAGGCATCGCCGGCGCCGGAGGAGTCGACCGCTGCGACCCGGGGCGAGGGAACCGTGGTCGTGCCGAGGGAATCGGAACAGATCGCACCCTGTTCTCCCCTGGTCAGCACCACGGCGGGAACGCCCCAGGCGCGGAGCCTGGCCACGAGCTCGGCGTCCCCACGGGGGATGTCCGTGCCGGGGTCGACGAGCGCGAGGACGAGTGCGGCCTCGTGCTCGTTGACGACGAGCGGGTCGGCCCGCCGGATCGTGGCGGGGTCGACGGCGATCACGGGAGCGAGGTTGAGCACGACCCGGCCGGTGGCCAGGCGGACGGCCGCCTCGATGCCGGCGGCGGGGATCTCGCCCTGCAGCACGACGACGGCGGCCCGCGCGATGAGGTCGGCGGCGTCACCGACGACATCCGCCCCCACGGCGGCGTTCGCCCCGGGGACGACGACGATGGTGTTCTCCCCGTCGTCGGCCACGGTGACGAGGGCGAGGCCGGTCGGGCCGTCGATGGCGGACACGGCGGACAGGTCGACGCCGGCCCGCTCGAGGAGAGCCATCGTGAGCCCGGCGACGGAATCGCTCCCGGTGGCGCCGACGAGGCTGACGTGCGCGCCCAGCCGGGCCGCTGCGACGGCCTGGTTGGCGCCCTTGCCGCCCGGCAGGAATTCCATCGACCGCGCGATCAGGGTTTCCCCTGGCGCGGGATGGCGCTCGACGACCATGAGCTGGTCGACGTTGATCGAGCCGACGACGACGATCGGGCCGCCGTCAGCGGTGGGGGTGAAGGAGCTCACTTGGTGAAGTCGCCCACGTTCGTCTTCGTGACGGTGACGACCTCGACGGGGACGGTCGCGTCGACCTTTTCGCCGGCGAGGGTCTTGACGGCCAGTTCGATGGCGAGCTTGCCGAGTTCGGCGGGCTGCTGGGCGATCGTGGCGGCGAGGGTGCCTGCTGTGATCGCGGCGAGTCCGTCGGTGGTTCCGTCGAAGCCGACGACCTTGACGTCGGTCCCGGCGCGGGATCCGAGCGCCTGCACGGCTCCGAGGGCCATCTCATCGTTCTCGGCGAAGACACCGGTCACCTCGGGGTGGGCCTGGAGCAGGTTCGTCGTCACGTCGAGTGCGGTGGCGCGGTCGAAGTTGGCGGTCTGCTTGGCCACGACGGTGATGTTCGGGTAGGCCTTCATGCCCTCTTCGAAGCCGGCGCCACGGTCGCGGCTCGCGCTGGTTCCGGAGACACCCTGCAGGTCGATGACGCTGCCCTTCTCGCCCATCGCGGTCGCGAGCTCGACCGCGGCCTGCTTGCCGCCGGCGACGTTGTCGCTCGCGACGAGGGAGGCGACGGTTGCGCCGTTGACGGTGCGGTCGACCGCGATCACCGGGATGTTCGCGGTGTTGAGCGCCTTGACGGCCGAGCCGGCGGCATCCGAGTCGACGGGGTTGACGATGACGAGCTTGGCCCCGCTCGATGCGGCCGTGGCGAGCTGGTTGGCCTGGGTCGCCGAGTCGTTCTGGGCATCCACGATGTTGAGCTGCAGGCCGGCGGCGGTCGCGGCGGCCTGGGCGCCGTCGCGCAGCTCGACGAAGAACGGGTTGTTCAGGGTGGAGACGGCCAGCACGATCTTGGTGCCGGATGCCGAGTCCCCACCGCCCCGGCCGCACGCGGTCGTGCCGACGAGGATGAGGGCGGCTGCGGTGGTGACGGCGGCGATTCTGCGGAAAGAGGACGACTTCATTGTGTGTTCCTTTGGTTTGAGCGATGGAGGGAAAGGGAGAAAGTGCGGGTGTGGAGGAATAGTGCTCAGCTGTTGCGCGTCTTGCGGCGCAGCACGTCGACGCCGACGGCGAGGGCGATCACGAGGCCGATGACGACCTGCTGCCAGAACGAGGTGACGTTCAGCAGGTTGAGGCCGTTGCGGATCACGACGAGCACGAGCGCGCCGACGAAGGTGCCCGAGATCTTGCCGAGGCCGCCAGAGAGCGATGCGCCGCCGATGACGACGGCCGCGATGGCGTCGAGCTCGTAGCCGGCAGCCGCCTGGGGCTGCGCGGAGTCGAGCCGGCCGGCGAGGAGGAGCCCGGCGAGCGCCGCGAACAGGCCGGCGAGGGCGAAGACGGTGACGAGGATGCGCTTGACCGGCAGCCCGGACAGGCGCGCCGCCTCGGCGTTGCCGCCGACCGCGTACATCGACCGCCCGATCACGGTGCGGTTGAGCACGAAGGAGGCGACGACGGCTGAGAGCAGGAGCACGACGATCGGCATCGGGACCGGTCCGAGGTTTCCGCCGAGGAAGGAAACCTCGGCCGCTGTCTTGATCGGGCGGCCGTCGGAGATGACGAGGGTGAGGCCGCGGGCGACGCTCAGCATCGCGAGGGTCGCGATGAACGAGGGCAGCTTGCCGTAGGCGTTCGCGAGGCCGTTGACCATCCCGGCGAGGAGCCCGGTGACGAGCCCGCCGATCAGGGTCAACCAGCCGGGAAGCCCGGCGGCGACGAAGAGCCAGCTGGACACCATGGCCGCGAGGGCGGCGACCGCGCCGACCGACAGGTCGATGCCGCCCGCGACGATGACGAAGGTCATCCCGAACGCGAGCACGGCGACGGTGGAGACCTGGATGCCGATGTTCAGCAGGTTCTGCCCGGTCAGGAAGTCCGGGGTGGCGATGAAGAGGGCGAGGCACAACACGACGAGGCCGACGAGCGCTCCGTTGTTGGCAAGGAATTTCTTGTAGTCGACGCGGCGGCGCGCCGGGGCCAGGGTAGTCGTGGACATCGGTGTCATTCCTTCTCGTGGGTCGGTGCGTTGTCGCGGGTGACGGCGGCGAGGTCGCCGTCGGTCGTTGTGGTGATCGGTTCGTTGATCGGTTCGTTGATCGGTTCGTTGATCGGTTCGTTGATCGGTTCGTCGGATTCGATGTCGTCGACGATGGCGTCGATCTCGGTGCTGCCCGCTTCCCGGGCGGCGAGGGTCATCACGGCGTCCTGGGTGGCGTCCGCGGCGCTGAGCTCGCCGGCGATCCGGCCGTCCCGCATCACCAGGATGCGGTCGCTCATGCCGAGGACCTCGGGGAGTTCGCTCGAGACCATGACGATCGCGCCACCGGCATCCGTGATCGCGTTCATCAGTTCGTAGATCTCGACCTTGGCGCCGACGTCGACGCCGCGGGTGGGCTCGTCGAGCAGCAGCACGGTCGAGGCGGCGATGATCCAGCGGCCGAAGACGGCCTTCTGCTGGTTGCCGCCTGACAGTGCGCCGACGGGCTGGTCGATGGTGTGCATCCGGATGCGGAGCTTCTCGGCGACGGCCTGGGCCCTGCGGCGCTGGCCGGTGAAGTCTGCGAGCCCGAGGCGTGCGGTCGACGCGAGCGTCGCGTAGCCGAGGTTGTCGTTGACGGATGCCCCGAGCACGAGCCCCTGTCCCTTGCGGTCCTCGGGCACGTGGCCGATGCCCGCGGCGATCGCGGCCGGGATGTTGCCCTTCGGCAGGCGGTGCCCGCGCACCACAACGGCGCCGGAGTCGTAGTGGTCGACGCCCGCGATCGCCCGGATCAGTTCGGTGCGACCGGCGCCGACGAGTCCGGCGATCCCGAGCACTTCACCGGCGTGCACGGTGAAGCTCACGTCGCTGAACGAGCCGCTCGCGCTGAGGTTCTCGACCGCGAGGATCTCGGCCGGTTCGGCGAGCACGGGGGCGCGCCGGGGGAACTGGTCCTCGATGTTGCGGCCGACCATGAGCCGCACCAGCTCCGCTTCCGGTGTCGAGGCCGGCACCTCGGCGACGAATTCGCCGTCGCGCAGCACCGTGACCGTGTCGCCGACCTCGGCGATCTCGTCGAGGTGGTGGCTGATGAAGAGCATCGCGACGCCGCGGCGCCGGAGGTCGGCCATCACGGCGAAGAGCGCCTGGGTCTCGTGCCGGGTGAGTGCGGCTGTCGGCTCGTCGAGGATGAGGATGCGCGCGTTGATGCTGAGCGCCTTGGCGATCTCGACGAGCTGCTGCTTGGCGATGCCGAGCTCGCCGACCGGGGTGTCCACGTCGACGTCGAGACCGATCAGGGCGAGGGCGGCACGCGCCCGGTTGCGGAGGGCGCGCCGGTCGACCATGCCGTGCCTGGTCGGCATCCGCCCGAGCATCACGTTCTCGGCGACACTCATGGTCGGCACGAGGTTGAGTTCCTGGTGGATGGTGGCGATACCGAGGTCCTCCGCCGCGCGGGTCGTCGGGAGCGTCACGACGGCGCCGTCGACCACGATGTCGCCGGAATCGGGCTGGTATACCCCGGCCATCATCTTGATCAGCGTGGATTTCCCGGCGCCGTTCTCGCCGAGGAGCACCTGTACGTGGCCGGCGTAGACGCTCACGGTGACGTCCTTGATGACGGTCACCTGGCCGAAGGTCTTGCCCACGTTCTGCAGGGTGACCAGGGGTTGTGGATTCATTTCAGTGCGTCCTTACGCTGTTATGACTGGCTGTGGGTGCTGGGGGTGCCGCGGGCGGCGTGGGCGGGCGGGGCGGTGTTCCCGGTGTTCCGGCCGGTGCCGACGACGCCCGGACGATCAGTTCGCTCGGCAGCACGACCGAGGCAGGGGTGCCGCCGTCGATGACCTGCAGCAGCAGGTCCACCGCGGTGCGGCCCATGTCGGCGACGCTGTGCGAGATGACGCTCAGTGCGGGGTTGAGCAGCGCGAACCACTCGACGTCGTCGAAGGCGACCATGGCGAGGTCGACGCCGAGAAGCACCCCGCGGTCGTGCAGGCTGGCGATGGCGCCGACGGCCATCAGGCTGTCGGCAACGATCAGGGCGGTCGGCGGCTCGCGGAGGCCCAGCAGGGCGTGCACGCCGGCCGAGCCGCTGGCCGCCTGGTAGTCGCCGAAGTAGACGAGTGAGGGGTCGGCGCTCAGCCCGTTCTCGGTGACGCACCGGGTGAAGGCGGCGAACCGGTCTCGCCCGGTCGAGCTGGCCTGCGGCCCCGAGATATAACCGATCCGGGTGTGGCCGGCCGCAGCGAGGTGTTCAACGGCCTGGCGGATGCCGGTGGTTCCATCCGTCGTCACGCTCGGCAGGTCCATGCCCGCGATCGTGCGGTCGACGAAGACGGTGGGGATCTCACGGGCGATGAGGGAGCGGATGCTGTCGCTCCCCTCCCCGACGGGGGCGAGGATGATGCCGTCGACCCTCCGCGAGATCAGGGTGTCGAGGTACCGGTCCTGCTGGTCGGCGCGTTCGTTGGCGTTGCCGAGCAGGGTCACGTAGCCGTGCAGGTTGGCCGCCTGTTCGACGGTGTGGGCGAGGTCGGCGAAGAAGGGGTTCCGCACGTCGGAAACCAGGAGGCCCAGGGCGTTCGTCCTGGCTCCGCGCAGCGCGCGGGCCTGGGCGTTCGGCCGGAAGTCGAGTTCCGCCGCGGCCGAGGCGACGCGGGCCCTCGAGGTCGGCGAGGTGGCCGGGTTGCCGGAGAGCACCCGGGAGGCTGTGGCGACGGAGACGCCGGCGAGCGCTGCGACCTCGCGGATCGTGATCGCGTTCATCATGCTCACCTCATTGTGTGATTGGGCCCTGCGTCGTGGAAACGATTCCATGGAATCGTTTCCATACTAGGTGGCTGCCCTCCCGGCTGTCAACACCCCTGCCGCACAACCCCGTTCGCCAGCCCCGTTCCCTTCCGAACGCTGCGATACTCAGGGGAGACCGCCGGCACTCGTCCGGGGGGACGAGTCCCACGCGCACGAGCGTCGGAGGCCCAGCCACCACGTGTCGTGTCACAGGAGCGGACCCCATGTCCCGCACGCCGCTGAAGCCCACCGATCTCACGCATCCGTCGCCCCCGCTCACCGGCTGGCACTCAGAGAACCACTGGCCGGCACCCGAGACCGTCGTGGTCGCCGACGACCGGATGACCGCGGACGCGGCATACCGCCTCGCCAAGTCGGGCACCGGGATGCTGTGGGCCGGCGATTTCCAGAACGCCCGGCAGCTGCTCGGCGCACTCGCCCGCCGCATCGACCACATCGACACCGCGCGCCGCCGCACGCATCCGCCGCGCCGCGGCCCGGCGGCCCTCTTCGAACGGACCAGGGCCGACGCCCACGAGCGCGCCCGGCTGCTCGGCCTCGTGCTCATTCCGCTCGACGCCGACTACACGATCGCCCTGCGGCGCGCGCCCGATGCCCGAGCCGCCTGCCTCGAGACCTACGGCCCGGCCGGCCGTGCCGCGACGGTCACGTCACTGCGCGAGTTGCTCGGCGTGATGGGCGCCCACGAGTGGCGGGTGAGGGGCGTCGTCGTCCCGGCGCTCGGCGGCAGCATCCACGCGCACTACGGCGTCTTCTCGCCCGTTCGCGGAGAATACCTCGACCTCGTGCTCGCCGCGCCGCTCCCCGCGACGGCCTCGACCGGGAGCACGAGCGCGGCAACGGATGCCTCCCGCACCGCCTTCGACATCGGCACCGGCACCGGCGTGATCGCCGCGATCCTCGCCGGCCGTGGCTTCGATCGCGTGATCGGCACGGACACGTCCCCGCGCGCGCTGGCCTGTGCGCGCGAGAACGTTGCGAGGCTCGGCCTCACGACGTCGGTCACGATCGAGGACACCGACCTGTTCCCGTCCGGACTCGCCGACCTGATCGTCTGCAACCCGCCGTGGATCCCCGGAGCCGCCGTCACCGCAACCGACCACGCCGTCTACGATCCGGACGGGCAGATGCTGCAGGGCTTCCTCTCCGGCCTCTCCGGGCATCTCGCACCCGGAGGCGAGGGCTGGCTCGTGCTTTCCGACATCGCCGAGCACCTCGGGCTGCGTTCCAGGGACGCCCTGCTCGACCAGTTCGACGACGCCGGTCTCGAGGTCGTCGCACGCCTCGACACGAAGCCCGTGCACCGGAAGGCCGCCGACGCCGACGACCCGCTGCACGCGGCGAGGGCCGCAGAGGTGACCTCGCTCTGGCGACTGCGCGCGGCATCCGCCCCTGAGCGCTCCTGACAAAGAACACAAGGCGAGCAGAGAATCCTCTGCCCGCCTTGTGCGGTGAAACGTGATGCGTATTACCTGATGACGACCGTTACTTAGCGGCGACCGTCAGGAGCGGGCTTCCGACCTGGACGTGGCCGGAGGCAGCCTGCTCGACGGGCCCGAACTTCCGGGCGTTCGTCACGAGCACCGGGGTGACGAGCGAGTAGCCCGCGTCCTCGATGATCGTGCGGTCGAAGACCACCAGCGGGGTGCCGGCTTCGACGCGGTCGCCGGCGGCGACCTTGACGTCGAAGCCCTTGCCGGCCAGGTTCACGGTGTCGATACCGACGTGGATGAGCAGTTCGACGCCGCTGTCGAGCAGCAGCCCGAAGGCGTGACCGGTCGGCTGGGCGACGAGGACCTTGCCGGCAGCGGGGGCGTAGACGGTGTCCTCTGTCGGGTCGATCCCGACGCCGGGGCCGACGATTCCCTTGCTGAACACGGGGTCAGGGACCTCGGCGAGCGGAACGACGATACCGGCGACCGGCGAACCGATCGTGGCGAGCAGGGTGGCGACGGCGGTGGCCGTTCCGGCGCTGGTCGCAGTGGCGACGCCTGCGCCTGCAGTACCGGCGGCAACCGGTGCTGCGACGGATGCGACGTGTGCGGACTTCTTGCTCGTTTCGGCTTCGTCGGCCGCAACCTGGGCGGCAACTTCCGCCTTCTGTTCCGGCGTCTGATAGCCGGAGAGGATCACGAGGATCATCGCGGTGAAGAAGGCTGCAGCGATGGCGATCGTGTACAGCGGGATGTTGTCGAACGCGGGGATGGTCAGCAGCGAGGTGAAGACGAATGCGCTGGTCTTGACGCCGCCGCCGAGTCCGATGATGACGCCACCGACGAGGCAACCGATGAGCATGCGCGGGTAGATGCGCTTGAACCGCAAGTGGATTCCGTAGAGGGAGGGTTCGGAAATACCGCCGAGGAGACCGGCAGCGAGAGCGCCCGTCGCGGTCTGCTTCATCAGGCGGTCCTTCTCGCGAATGGCGAGGAAGAGCACACCGGCAGTGGCGCCGAAGCACGCGAAGTTCCAGGCGCCCATCGGGCCCTGGATGAAGTCAAACCCGAGGGACTGGATGTTGAGCAGCATGATCGCGTTCAGCGGCCAGTGCAGGCCGAGCGGAACCATGAACGGGTAGGCCAGCGGGATGACGACCGCGAAGATGAACGGCGAGAAATCGTTGATCGACTTGAGGAAGTTACCGAGTCCGGCTCCGCCGTACACACCGATCGGGCCGATCAGGAAGGCGGTCAGCGGGATCATGATGAGCATGCTGATGAACGGCACGAAGATCAGCTGGACGCTGGACGGAATGATCTTCTTCAGGAGCACGGTCAGGGCGGCGAGCACTCCGGCCATCAGCAGCGGCGGGAACACCTGCGAGCTGTAGTCGAACACCGTCAGCGGCAGTCCGAAGATCTGCACGACGGATGCGTGGCCGCCGAAGACGGACTCCGCACCATCGGTCTTCCCCAGGGCGGTGAAGCCCGGGAGCATGACGACGGCCATGATGCCGAAGCCGACCCACGGGTCGGCGCCCATCCGCTTGGAGGCGTTGTATGCAACCATCAGCGGCAGGAAGACGAAGACGCCCTGCCACATCAGGTTCACGAACTGCCACGACGGATCAAGGGTGACGCCGGGCGCGTTCCAGGCCGGAATGACACCGAGGGTCGCCATCAAGGCCATGAAGGTGATGAACAGCGACGCGCCCAGCAGCGCACCGAGGATGGGACGGAACGAGTCGGACAGGACCTCGAAGAACGTGTCGAGGGCGGCGAACTTTCCGCGCGGTCCCTTTGCCTTCCCCGCAGCCTTCATATCGGCGACGGAGTCGCCCTCGCTGGATCCGCCGGAGCTGATCCGCTTCATTTCGGGGAGGGCCATAATTTCGTTGTACACGGTCTCAACCGCGCCACCGATGACGACCTGGTAGCGGTCGCCCGTCTGGGGGACGGCGCCGAGGACGGCGGGAATCGCCTCGACGGCCGACTGGTCGATACCGGATGCATCCTTGAGCTGGAAGCGGAGCCGGGTGGCGCAATGGGTGAGACCCACGACGTTTCCGGCACCTCCGATACTTTGAATAATCTCTGCAGCAGGTTTCGACGCCACCTTGGACTCCTTTGGGTGTGGATTAAGAACGTGTGTCTCCGGTGGCACGACTCAGGGCGACCGTGTGGGCCGGCTGAGAAAGTCGTGTGGGTTTTCACACATCATTAGCAACGTACACGATCTTTGTGCACATCTCAGCACCGGTTTTGACCGACGCTTCGAGCGCAGGGAACATGAATCGTTTCAGGATGGACCGAGGGAGATCGGGAGCGCCCGTGGGCGGTACCGGGCTGCACTGCGCGGCTTATTCACGCGCGAAACCGGCCGAACACGGCGATTCACTGCGGCAGCCCGCATGAAAACGCCGTCTGTCCCCGGATACGCTGGGGGCTCGCGCAGAGAAGCGCGTACACACCGCCGCGACCGCGGCATTCACGAGGACGGGAGGTTCCCATGTCGAATTACAGTGCAGAAGCATTGGTCGGTGAGCCCGAGGTTCTCGAGGACACGCCGGACCTCGGCACCGCAGTCGGCACAGACGTCGCCACCACCCCGGCGTGGCTGCGACTGAAGGCCGCTGCCACGGCGATGCAGGCCATCCAGGCCAAGGACGGTTCGGTCCCCGAGCCCGCCGACCGGGCGGATGCCGCCGGCCACGTCGCCGTGATTCGCTCGGCCATCGAGGAACTCGCCCCGTTCTTCGCGCACGACGCCGGCTACCTCGCGGCGCTCGGCCGCGACTTCGCCCGCTGGGCGGCCGAAGACTTCGGCGTGCCCGACTTCTTCGACTCCCTGATGGAGTTCCAGCCGCAGCTGCACCGGACCGATGGCATCCGTCACCTCGTCGTCTTCCCGATGTACACCCAGAACGGCAGCACGAACCGTCTGGTCGAGGCGGTCCTGGTCGAGGTGATCTGGCCGGAGTTCGTCGCCGAACTCGAGCAGGAGTATACGAACAAGCTGTTCGTGCCGATCCGGTTCCTCGATTTCACACCCGGTTACGACACCAATTCGGCCGTGCTCTTCCCCGAGACGGTCGCGATGCGCGAGATCCCGACCTTCACCTGGGGTGCGATCTTCGCCGACCGGGAGGCCGCGCGCTTCCGCAGGGTCGTCGGTGCAGCATCCGCCATCACCCGCCTCGAGCTGCCCACCGAGGCCGCGGCGCTTCTCGACGACCAGCACCTCACCGAGGAAACCTTCGTGATGTGGGACCTCATCCACGACCGCACCCACATGCGCGGAGACCTCCCGTTCGACCCGTTCATGATCAAGCAGCGGATGCCGTTCTTCCTCTACTCCCTCGAGGAACTGCGCTGCGACCTCACCGCCTTCCGCGAGTCGGTCACGATCGCGCGCGACGACAACGCGAGCCCGGAGGCCCGCAGGCATGCGAGCCTCGTGCAGTACGCGGTGATCTTCGACCGGATCTTCCGCTTCGCGATCAGCGGTAGCCGGGTGCGCAACTACGACGGCCTCGGCGGCCAGTTGTTGTTCGCGTGGATGCACCAGCACCACGTGCTGCACTGGACGGACACTGCGCTCAGCCTCGACTGGGACGCCGTCCCCGACGTCGTGATCGCACTCGGCGCCCGGATCGACGAACTCTACTGGGCCTCGATCGACCGGCCGAAGAAGGCGCACTGGCTCGCCGCGTACGCGATGATCGCCGAGACGCTCACGCCGAACCCGGCCTCGGCCTGGGCGCGCGGGCTCCCGCTCGACGTGCTCGCCGGACCTCCGAAGGGGTACACCGACCTCGTGCTCGACGACGAATTCCCGCTCTCGATGTTCTTCGAGGCGCTCGACAAGAAGATGAAGGCCGTCATCGAGTCGACGGCCGGCATCACCGGGCGCGACTAGGCGGGGCGGCCGACGATGACCGAAGCAGCGGATGCCGCCCGCAGGTTCGTCGCCGGCCGCACCGTGCTCGTCGCCGGTGCGACGAGTGCCGCCGGGCTGGCCGTTTCCGCGGCGCTCGCGGCTGCGGGCGCCCGCGTGATCGTCGTCGGGTCGAACCGGCAACGCCTCGATGCACTCGTCGGGAGCGTGCCCGGCTCCTTCCCCTATGCCTGCGATCTCGCCGACTTCGCCGCCGTCACCGACCTCGCCGAACGCGTCCATGCAGACCACGGCATGATCGACGGGCTCATTCACCTCGTCGGCGGCTGGCGCGGCGGCGGCGGCCTCGCCGGCCAGTCGGACGAGGACTGGGCATTCCTGCACCGGAATATCGTGACCACGCTCCGCAACACGAGCCGCGCCTTCAACGCCGACCTGCTCGCGTCGCCGACCGGTCGCCTCGCCATCGTCTCGTCTGTCTCGGTGGAAGTGCCGGCCCCCGGCGGTGCGAACTACGCCGCGGCGAAGTCGGCGGCGGAAACGTGGACCCGCGCCGTCGGCCACGGCTTCGCGAAGGCGGCCCCACCGAGCGGCCAGACCGCCGCGACCGCGGTCTTCGTGGTCCGCGCCCTTGACGGCCTCGAACCCGAGCTCGCCGAACGGGTCGTCTCCCTCTGGGACGTGCCGGCGGCATCCGTCAACAACACGCACATCCCCCTCGGCTGACCGCGCCACCCGACAGGTGTTGCCGCTGCGGACGACTGCGGCCGGTGTCACGGCCACTATTGTCCGAACCGGCGACAGGTAGCGGAGAGGCGCGCTAGCGTGGGCAAGCATACGGAGGAGGGGCATGCTCTCGATCGAGCACGTCAGTAAGCGGTTCGGCACCCGGCAGGTGCTGACCGACGTGAGCTTCGACATCGCCGACGGCCGACTGACCGGCTTCGTCGGCGCGAACGGCGCAGGCAAGACGACCGCGATGCGGATCATCCTCGGCGTGCTGTCGTCCGACTCCGGCGACGTCCGGCAGGGCGGGGTTCCGCTGACCGCGGATGACCGCCGCCGCTTCGGTTACATGCCCGAGGAACGCGGGCTGTACCCCAAGATGAAGATCGGCGAGCAGCTCGTCTATCTGGCCCGCCTGCACGGGCTGCCCCCGGCATCCGCCCGGCGCAACGCCGCAGAGCTGCTCGAGCGCCTGGGCCTCGGCGAGCGCAGCGGCGACCTTGTCGAATCGCTCTCCCTCGGCAACCAGCAGCGTGCGCAGATCGCGGCGGCCCTCGTGCACGACCCCGAGTTCCTCGTCCTCGACGAACCGTTCTCCGGACTCGACCCGCTCGCGGTCGAGGTCGTGATGGGCGTGCTCGGCAGTTATGCCGCTCGCGGTGTCCCCGTGCTGTTCTCCTCGCACCAGCTCGACATCGTCGAACGCCTCTGCGACGACCTCGTCATCATCGCCGGCGGCGAGATCCGCGCGAACGGCCCCCGCGAGGAACTTCGCGAGCGGCACAGCAGCCCGCGCTTCGAGATCCGCACGGGTGACGACGCCGGCTGGGTCCGCACGGTGCCCGGCGTCGACGTCCTCGAGGTGAGCGGCGGTTTCGCTGTCTTCGAGGCCCAGACGGATGCCGCGAGCCAGGCCGTCCTCCGCCTCGCCCTCGAGCGCGGCCCGGTCCTCGCTTTCAGCCGGCAACGCCCGAGCCTGGCCTCCATCTTCAAGGAGGTCGTGCAGTGAGCACTCCATCGGGAACGGCCGACCGGTATCCGGTGCCGACGCTTCGGCAGAGCGTCTGGCTCGTGGCGACCCGGGAGATCGTGGCCCGGCTCCGCAGCAAGGCCTTCCTGATCTCCACGGGCATCCTTCTGCTCGTCTCGATCGGGTCCGTCGTGGCCGGCGGCATCGCGAGCCAGAACCAGACCCTGCCCAAGGTCGCGGTGGTCGGGTCCGCCGCCGCGCAGGTCGTGCGCCAGGCCGGCACGCTGGCCGCCGTCGAGGCCGACGATGTCGCCGCCGCCGAGGCCCTCGTGCGGGCGGGCACGGTGACCGCCGCGATCGTGCCGGCGGAATCGCAGGCCGGCTATCCGCTGCCCCTGCGGGTGATCGCCCTCTCCGCGACCCCGCTCGAGGTCATCGGCGTCCTCAGCCTCCGCCCGGAGGTGACCCTTCTGGAACCATCGAAACAGGGCGAGGGCCTCGTCTACCTCGTCGCGATCGGTTTCGGGCTCGTCTTCTTCATGTCGGCGATCACCTTCGGCTCCACGATCGCGCAGAGCGTCGTCGAGGAGAAGCAGACCCGCGTCGTCGAGATCCTGATGACGACCATCCCGGTGCGGGCGCTCCTCGCCGGCAAGGTCGTCGGCAACAGCATCATGGCCTTTGGGCAGATCGTCGCGATCGGCCTGCTCGTCTCTATCGGCATGGCGGTGACCGGCCAGCACGCCCTGCTCGGCGACATCGGCCCGTCGCTCGTCTGGTTCGCGGTGTTCTTCGCGTTCGGGTTCGTGATGCTCGCCTCGCTGTTCGCGGCGACGGCGTCGATGGTGTCCCGGCAGGAGGACGTCGGCTCGGCGACCTCGCCGGTGCTCGTCCTCGTGATGATTCCCTATTTCCTGGTGATCCTGTTCAACGACAACCCCACCGTGCTCGCGATCATGTCCTATATTCCGTTCTCGGCACCCGTCGGAATGCCCATGCGGATCTTCCTCGGCACCGCCGCCTGGTGGGAGCCGCTGCTCTCGCTCGCGATCCTGCTCGCCTCGACCGCCCTCGTGATCCTGATCGGCTCCCGCATCTACGCGAATTCTCTCCTCCGGATGGGGGCACGGGTCACCTTCCGCGAGGCGCTCCGGGGCTGAGCGGATGCGCGGGCGCCGGTCCGCGAGCACATCTCACAGTGGCGGCGGAGCCGGATGCGCAAGGATGGAGGGGTGACTCAACTCCATGACCTTTCCTCGCGCGGTTTCGCCTCGGACAACTACTCCGGGGTGCACCCCGAGATCCTCGAGGCGATCGGCAGGGCCAACGGCGCCCACCAGATCTCCTATGGCGAAGACGTGTACACCGAGCGCCTCCAGGAGGTGTTCGCGCGGCACTTCGGCGAGGGCACAGAGGCCTTCCCCGTCTTCAACGGAACCGGCGCGAACGTGGTCGGCCTGCAGTCGATGCTGCCGCGCTGGGGCGCCGTCATCTGCGCCTCGACCGCGCACATCAACTCGGATGAGGGCGGCGCCCCCGAGAAGGTCGCCGGCATCAAGCTCCTCACCATCGACACCCCCGACGGCAAGCTCACCCCCGCGCTGATCGACCAGCAGGCCTGGGGCTGGGGCGACGAGCACCGCGCCCAGCCGCTCGTCGTCTCGATCACCCAGACCACCGAGCTCGGCACCGCGTACAGCATCGAGGAGGTGCGGGCCATCGCCGACCACGCGCACGCGAACGGCATGACCCTGCACATGGACGGCGCCCGCCTCTCCAATGCGGCCGCGGCGCTCGGCGTCCCGTTCCGCGCGTTCACGCGCGACGCCGGCGTCGACGTGCTGAGCTTCGGCGGCACCAAGAACGGGATGATGTACGGCGAGTGCATCGTCGTGCTCAACCCCGAGGCATCCGCCGGCCTGGTCTACCTGCGCAAGCTCAACATGCAGCTCGCCTCGAAGATGCGGTTCATCTCGGCACAGCTGATCGCGCTGCTCGACGGCGACCTCTGGCTCCGGAACGCCGGCCACGCGAACGCCATGGCCACGAAACTGCGAACCGCCCTCGACGACGGCATCGCGGACGGCTCGATCACAGGCGTCTCCTTCAGCCAGCCCACCCAGTCCAATGCCGTGTTCGCGGTGCTGCCGCCCGGCGTCGCCGACAGCCTGCGGGAGGCGTTCCGTTTCTACGACTGGAACCCGGCGACCGGCGAGGTGCGCTGGATGTGCGGCTTCGACACCGAGGAGGCCGACATCGACGCCTTCGTCGCCGCCCTCAAGGTCGAACTCGGGTCGGCTCGCGCGCTCGCGAGCGACCGGGACACCGTGCAAACCCCCGAACCGGCCGAACGATGAACGCCTTCGCCAACAAGCCCTGGCTCGGCTCGTACGCCCCCGGGGTGCCGAACACCATCCCGGCCCCCTCCGACACCCTCGTCGGCATGATCGAGGCCTCCTGCCGGCTCTACGCCGACGCGATCGCGCTCGACTTCTTCGGCGGCACCACGAGCTACACCCAGCTCGGGGAGCAGATCTCGCGCGTTGCGAACGGGCTGATGCGCCTCGGCGTGAAGCCCGGCGACCGGGTCGCTCTCGTGCTGCCCAACTGCCCCCAGCACGTGGTCGCGTTCTACGCCGTGCTGCGCCTCGGCGCGATCGTCGTCGAGCACAACCCGCTCTACACCGAGCGCGAGCTGCGGCACCAGTTCGAAGACCACGGCGCCCGGGTCGCGATCGTCTGGGACAAGGTCTACGCGACCGTGCGCGACTTCCCGGCCGACCTGGGACTCCGCACCGTCGTCGCCGTCGACCTCACGGATGCGATGCCGCTGGTCAAGCGCATCGCCCTGCGGTTGCCGATCAAGCAGGCCCGGTCCTCGCGAGACGCACTCACCGTCTCCGAGCTGCCGAAGGACGCCATCGAGTGGTCCTCCCTCGTGCGCGCCCGCAAGCTCCGCCACAACCACCCGCGACCGGCCCTCGGCGACACCGCGGTTCTGCAGTACACCAGCGGCACGACCGGCACCCCGAAGGGCGCGATCCTCACCCACTCGAACCTGCGGGCCAACGCGCTCCAGGGCGAGGCGTGGGTGCCCGGTCTCACCCCCGGCCAGGAGGTCTTCTACGCCGTCCTGCCGATGTTCCACGCCTACGGCCTCACCCTCTGCCTCACCTTCGCGATGGCGACAGGGGCCCGGCTCGTACTGTTCCCGAAGTTCGATGAGAACCTGCTGCTGGACGCCGCGAAGCACACTCCGCCGACCTTCCTTCCCGCGGTCCCGCCGATCTACGACCGGCTGGTCACCGCTGCCGAGAAACGGAACGTGAGCCTGCGGAGCATCCGCTTCTCGATCTCTGGCGCGATGAGCCTGCCCGTCTCGATCGTCGAACGCTGGGAGTCCGCCACCGGCGGGCTCCTCGTCGAGGGGTACGGCATGACCGAGGCCTCGCCGATCGCCGTCGGAAACCCGATCGGCCCGAGCCGCCGCCCAGGTACCGTTGGAGTGCCGTTCCCGAGCACAGAGATCCGCGTCGTCGACCCGAAGGACCCGTCGATCGACCGCGGTGTCGAGGAAGAGGGCGAGTTGCTCGTCCGCGGCCCGCAGGTCTTCTCCGGTTACTGGGACCAGCCGAGCGAGACCGCCAAGGTGCTCCTCGAGGGCGGCTGGCTCCGCACCGGCGACATCGTGCGCGTCTCCGCCGACGGCTTCGTCACCATCGTCGACCGCATCAAGGAACTCATCATCACGGGCGGGTTCAACGTGTCGCCGTCCGAGGTCGAAGCCGCTCTGCTCTCACACCCCGACGTCGCCGACGCCGCCGTCGTGGGCATCGCGAGCAAGAACGGCGGCGAGGACGTCGTCGCCGCGATCGTGCTCACCGACGGCGCCGCGCTCGACGTCGACGCCCTGCGTGAGTACTGCCGCACCCGGCTCTCGGCGTACAAGGTGCCGCGGCGCATCGTCGAGGTCGAGGAGCTCCCCCGCTCGATGATGGGCAAGGTGCTGCGCCGCCAGGTGCGGGACAACCTCATCGCCGCCACCCCCGCCTAACGCCCGCCCCACCCGCCACCCGGCCCGGCCCAACCCGCGAAAGCGGGTGAATCGTCGTTATCCCGCGCTGAGACCGACGATTCACCCGCTTTCGCGACACAAAGCGACACACGGCCGCGCAGTATGCGTGTGCATGGAATAACGACGCGGCGCGCGCGCGTTGAAGAGAGCGGGTCAACGTTGCCCCGGACACCCACACGCTCCAGACGAAAGACGGGCACATGACCCTCATCACCGACCCCCTCAGCCGCGCCGCCGACACGACGTCGCCCCTTCTCCCCGCGCTCTCCGGACGATGGAGCCCGCGCGGCTTCGACCCGACCGCGGTCATCGACGAGACGACTCTCACCACGCTTCTCGAGGCCGCCCGCTGGGCCCCGTCCGCGAGCAACATCCAGCCGGCCCGCTTCATCGTCGCGCGCCGCGGCACCGCGAGCTTCGCCAAGGTATACGAGGGCCTGATGGGCTTCAACAAGTCCTGGGCGGATGCCGCGTCCGTGCTCATCGTGAACATCGCGCATCTGCCGATCGACGAGACCCGCGAGAACCCGTGGGCCCGCTACGACCTCGGCCAGGCGGTCGCGCACCTCACCATCCAGGCCCAGGAAGAGGGGCTGTACACCCACCAGCTCGGCGGCATCGACGGCGCGGCGATCGCCGAGGCCTTCGGCCTCACGTCCGACCTCGCCGTCGTCTCGGTGACCGTCCTCGGTGTCCTCGGTGACGTCGACGCCCTCTCCCCCGAGCTCTACGCCCGTGAGATCGCGCCGCGCACCCGCAAGCCCCTCACCGAGCTCCTGCTCGCCAACGACTGACCCACCCCGCTTCCCCCGCGAGAGTACGAAAAAGGCCCCTTCACGCGAAGTGAGGGGGCCTTTTTCGTACTCTCGCGGCCAGGAAGGCTGCGAGCGGCGGGTTCCGGGCGGGTTAGGGGCGGAGGAGGACCTTGATCGCGCGGCGCTCGTCCATCGCGGCGTACGCCTCGGCGACGTCGGCGAGCGGCAGCTCCAGGTCGAAGACACGGCCCGGGTTGATCGCCCCGGAGAGCACCTCCGGCAGCAGTTCCTCGATGTAGCCGCGCACGGATGCGACGCCGCCGTTGATCCCGACATTGCGGCCGAAGAGGGGCTGCATGGCAATCGGGCCACCGGTGGGCACGCCCACGTAACCGACCATTCCGCCGGGTCGGGCCGATGCGACAGCTTGCTCCATCGATTCCTTGGTTCCGACGCACTCGAGCACGAAGTCCGCGCCGATGCCGTCGAACATCTCGTGGATCTTCGCGACGCCCTCGGCGCCACGCTCCTCGACGATGTCAGTCGCGCCGAATTCGCGCGCGACGACCTGCCGCGAGGCGTGCCGGGACATGGCGACGATCCGTGAGGCCCCGAGGCGCTTCGCGGCGAGGATCGCACACAGGCCCACGGCGCCGTCACCCACGACGACGACGGTGCTGCCCGGGGTCACTCCCGCGGAGACCGCGGCGTGGTGCCCGGTGCCCATCACATCTGCGAGGGTCAGCAGGCCCGGGATCTGGGCATCCGTCGGCTGGGACGGTGTCGCGACGAGGGAACCGTCCGCGTGCGGCACGCGGACGCGCTCGCCCTGGGCGCCGTCGGCGAAGCCGCCGAGCCGGTCGTCAGCACCCCACCAGCCGCCGTGCAGGCAGGAGGTGCTCACGCCGTTCCGGCAGTTGATACACGTGTTGTCGCAGTCGTAGAACGGCGCGATGACGAAGTCGCCGACCTTGATCGTGGTGACGTCTGCGCCGATCTCCTCGACAACGCCGACGAATTCGTGGCCGATCCGGTGCGGCTCCTTGGTCGGCTGCACGCCGCGGTACGGCCACAGGTCGGAGCCGCACACGCAGGCTGCGACGACGCGCACGATCGCGTCACCGCCGGTCGAGAGAATCGGGTCGGGTACTTCTTCGAGGCGGATGTCCCGCTCGCCATAGATCACAGTTGCACGCATGCTCCGAGCCTAGTTCCCGACCTCGCCGGCACGCCGTCGCCCAGCCCCCGTTCCGCTGACCGCGAAAGCGGGTGAATCGTCGGTTTCAGGGTGCGAAAACGACGCCTCACCCGCTCTCGCGATGATACGGGCCGGCGCTCTAGAGGTCGGCCTCGTCGAGCGGATGCGGCGGCACCGGCACAGCGGGCGCAGGCGCGACCGTGAGGGAGTCGCCATCGGCCGCGAGGTCCACGAGCACGGTGTCACCGTCCCGCACCTTGCCGGAGAGGATCGCGGTCGCGAGCCGGTCGTCGATCTCGGTCTGCATGAGCCGCCGCAGTGGGCGGGCGCCGTACATCGGGTCGTAGCCGCGTTCGGAGAGCCAGGTGCGCGCCCGCGGCGTCACGGCCAGTTCGAGGCGGCGCTCCACGAGGCGCTTCTCGAGCCGGTCGATCATGAGCTCCACGATCTGGCCGAGGTCCTCCATCGACAGCGACTGGAAGACGACGATGTCGTCGAGCCGGTTCACGAATTCCGGCTTGAAGGTCTGCCGCACGAGCAGCTGCACGGCTTCCTCCTTTTGCTCGGTGCTGAGCGTCGGGTCGATCAGGAACGCCGAGCCGAGGTTCGACGTCAGCACGAGGATGGTGTTGCGGAAGTCGACGGTGCGGCCCTGGCCGTCGGTGAGGCGCCCGTCGTCGAGCACCTGCAGCAGCACGTCGAAGATCTCGGGATGCGCCTTCTCGACCTCGTCGAACAGGATCACCGAATACGGGCGCCGGCGCACCGCCTCGGTGAGCTGCCCGCCCTGCTCGTAGCCGACGTAGCCGGGAGGCGCCCCGACCAGGCGGGACACCGAGAACTTCTCGCCGTACTCGCTCATGTCGATGCGGATCATGGCCTTCTCGTCGTCGAAGAGGAACTCGGCGAGCGCCTTGGCGAGCTCGGTCTTGCCCACGCCTGTCGGTCCGAGGAACAGGAACGAGCCGGTCGGCCGGTCGGGGTCGGAGATGCCGGCCCGGCTGCGGCGCACCGCGTCTGCGACCGCGCGCACGGCGCGCTTCTGGCCGATCAGCCGGTGCGCGAGCTCGCCCTCGAGGTTGAGCAGCTTCTCGGTCTCGCCCTGGAGCAGGCGACCGACGGGAATACCCGTCCACATCGCGACGACGGCGGCGATGTCCTCCGCGGTGACCTGGTCGTTGACCATCCGCGGTCCGTCGGACTCTGCCTGCTCGGCGGCGGCGAGTTCGCGTTCCATCACGGGGATGTCGCCGTAGAGCAGCCGGGAGGCGCGTTCGAGGTTGCCCTCGCGCTGGGCCCGCTCCGATTCACTCCGCGCGGTGTCGAGTCGGGTCTTGAGCTCGCCGACCCGGTTGAGCGAGGCGCGTTCCTTGTCCCACCGGGCCTGCAGCCCCTTCAGGGTGTCCTCACGTTCGAGCAGGTCGGCCCGCAGCTTCTCGAGCCGCTGGCGGGAGGCGTCGTCCTTCTCCTTCTTGAGGGCCAGCTCCTCGAGCTTGAGTCGGTCGACGCTGCGGCGCAGCTCGTCGATCTCGACGGGGGCGGAATCGATCTCCATCCGCAGCCGGCTCGCGGCCTCGTCGATCAGGTCGATGGCCTTGTCCGGCAGCTGCCGGGCGGTGATGTACCGGTTCGAGAGGGACGCGGCCGCGACGAGAGCGGCATCCGCGATCGACACCTTGTGGTGCGCCTCGTAGCGCTCCTTGAGGCCGCGCAGGATCGCGACCGTGTCCTCCACGCTCGGCTCGTCGACGAGCACCGGCTGGAAGCGCCGCTCGAGGGCGGCGTCCTTCTCGATGAACTCGCGGTATTCGTTGAGCGTCGTCGCTCCGATCAGGCGCAGTTCGCCGCGGGCGAGCATCGGCTTGAGCATGTTGGATGCCGCGACAGAGCCCTCCCCGCCGCCCGCACCCATCAGGGTGTGCAGTTCGTCGACGAAGGTGATGATCTGACCCTCGGCGTCGTTGATCTCCTTGAGCACGGCCTTCAGCCGCTCCTCGAACTCGCCGCGGTACTTCGCCCCGGCCACGAGGGCGGCGAGGTCGAGCGCCACGAGCTGCTTGCCCTTGAGCGAGTCGGCCACGTCGCCGGCCACGATCCGCTGGGCGAGACCCTCGACAACGGCGGTCTTCCCGACACCGGGTTCGCCGATCAGCACCGGGTTGTTCTTGGTGCGGCGGGTGAGCACCTGGCTCACGCGGCGAATCTCGGCGTCCCGCCCGATCACGGGGTCGAGCTTGCCGCTCTTCGCGATCTCGGTGAGGTTCACGCCGTACTTCTCGAGCGCAGACTTCGCCTCTTCCTGGGGCGGCTGCTGGCCTGCTTGCATGGGAAGTTCCTCTCTCTCGTGCGACAGCCCGCCGACAAACAAAGCTGAGTCGCGTCGACTCAAGTTTAGAGGCTGGCGACGCTCGGCGCCAGCACTCGCGTCCGGCGGTACCGGTGCCATAATGACCGCAAACGGCGGCAGGCGACAGCGCCGCCGAGACACGCCTTCGATGATGAGGAGCCCCGATGACCTTCCATCCCCTCGACCCGCTGACGGCCGACGAGTTCACCGCGGCCGCTGCCATCGTCGGCCGCGAGCGCGGTGTCGGACCGGGCTGGCGCTTCGCCTCGATCGAACTCGTCGAGCCGGGCCGGCACGCCAGGTCCGCCTTCGATCGTGCCGGTGCGGTGCCCGAGCGCCTCGCCCGGCTCGTCGTGCTGAACCGGGCCGAGAACAGCACCTGGGTGGCGGTCGTCTCCCTCAGCGCAGACGCCCTGCTCGACTGGACCACGGTGCCGGGCGTGCAGGCCAACTTCACGGTCGACGAGTGGGACGAAGCGGATGCGGCTCTCCGCGCGCACCCTGACGTCGTCGCCGCCCTCGCCAGCCGGGACATCACCGATCTCGACAACGTCTTCATCGACACCTGGACATACGGTGACGCCGTCATCCCTGAGCGATTCCGGGGCAGGAGGATCGGCTGGTCCGACGTCTGGGTGCGCGCGGAGGCGGGCGCCAACCCCTATGCCGGACCGGTGAGCGGACTGCACTTCGTGATCGACGTCAACACGATGGAACTCCTCGACGTCGAGGACTCGTTCGCGGTCGACCGCCCGGCCGTGATGGGCGAATACGTGCCGCATCTCATCCCTCCTCGCATCCGCGACCTGAGCCGGCGGCCTCCGCTGAGGCCGCTCGACATCGTGCAGGCAGAGGGGCCGAGCTTCACCGTCACCGGCCACCGGGTCGAGTGGCAGAACTGGTCGCTCCGGGTCGGCTTCAACTACCGGGAGGGCATGACGCTGCACGAGGTGAGCTACCGGGACGGCGAGCGCGTCCGCCCGATCGCCAACCGGCTCTCCTTCGCCGAAATGGTCGTGCCCTACCGGGATCCGAGCGTCGATCATTTCCGTCGCACGGCTTTCGATATCGGCGAGTGGGGCCTGGGCTTCATGACGACCTCACTCGAACTGGGCTGCGATTGCCTCGGCGAGATCCGCTACCTCGACGCCGTGCTGCACAACAGCGCCGGCGAACCGTACTCGATTCCCAACGCCATCTGCATCCACGAAGAGGACAACGCCGTGCTCTGGAAGCACGTCGACCACGATGGCGGATCGGAGGTACGGCGGATGCGTCGCCTCGTCGTCTCCTTCCACGTCACCGTCGCGAACTACGAATACCTCGTCTACTGGCGCTTCTACCAGGACGGCAATATGGAGTGCGAGGTGCGCGCGACCGGGATCATGGTCGTCACGAGCCTCGACGCGGGCCACCCGCATCCGAACGGCACCCTTGTGGACACCCGCACATACGCCCCCTTCCACCAGCACTTCATCGTCGCCCGGATGGACCTCGACATCGACGGGACCGAGAACACGGTGTTCCGCTCCGAGACGCGCGTCGAGCCGATCGACGAAGCGAATCCGCTCGGCCTCGCCCTCACCCAGCGGAACACGCCGATCGAGACCGAGGGCTTCGACGACTATGACTGGGCCACCCAACGCAGCTGGAAGGTCGTGAACGAGGCGACGTTGAACGGGCTCGGCACCCCGGTGTCGTACAAGCTCGTTCCGGGCGGCGCCATTCCCTCGTTCTTCGACCCCTCCTCGCCGGTGTTCCAGCGCGCCCAGGTGATCGGGCACACGGTGTGGGTCACCCCCGGAGACGAGACGCAGCGCTGGCCCTGCGGCGAGTTCGTCAACCAGAGCGCGGTCGACCACGGCCTGCCCGAGTGGACCCGCGCCGGGCGGCCGGTGCGGAACACCGACATCGTGCTCTGGTACGTCTTCGGCATCCACCACATCACCCGCCCGGAGGAGTGGCCCGTCATGCCGGCCGACACCGTGTCATTCTGGCTCAAGCCGGTCGGCTTCTTCGACCGCAACCCCTCCCTCGACGTGCAGCCGGGTGCCGCAGGACACGCGCACGGACATGAGCATCACGACCAGCACTGACCAGCGTTGAGCAGCACCGAGCAGCACCGAGCAGCACCGGCCACGAAGCGCACAAACCAGCCCCACCGACATTTCACCGAGAACCCAGGGAGATCCAGCGTGACCAGGACAGCGAGCTACGTCGTCGCCTACGAAGCGACCGATCGCGGCAATGATGCCATCGAACTCGGGGTCGCCCTCGCCCGGCTGACCGGAGCCGAGCTGCGGCTGTGCCTCGTGCTGCCGCACTCCACTATCGCGCCCTCCCGGCTGCGCGCCTCCGGCTCCGACTTCGAGGCACTCCTCGAACAGCAGGGCCTCGAGTGGCTCGCCGGCGCCGCGGCGAGAGTGCCGGCCGACATCGTGGCCACGACGCACCTGATCTGGGCGGATGCGACCTCCGACGGGCTGCTGAGGGCCGTCACGGAATTCGACTCCGACCGGATCGTCGTCGGAGCCTCACGCCACGGCATCCGCGGTCGCTACACGATCGGCAGTGTCGCAAACGCCCTCCTGCACGCCTCGCCCGTACCCGTCGCCCTCGCGCCGCACGGGTACCTCGCCCCGGCGCAGATCTCCCGGATCACCTGCGCGATCGGAACCCGGCCCGGCTGGTCGACTCTCCTCGATTCGCTGCTGGCGTTCACGGAGGGCCTCAGCGTTGACGTGCGCTTCCTCACCCTCGTCGAGGTCGACTCCCGGCGCGCCCAGCACGGCGAGTCGACGCCCGCTGTCGAGGCGGCCCGGACCGCGGAGAGCACGGCGCATCTCGAATCGGTGCTCGAGTATTACTCGACGCGATCGTCTGCTCCGGGCGCCATCACGACCGAGGTCGCCGTCGGCGAGAACGTGGAGTCCGCGGTGGAGGCCATCGAGTGGCGAACGGACGAAGTCGCCTTCGTCGGTTCGAGCCGCCTCGCCCAGCCGACCACGATCTTCCTCGGCATCACCGCCCACCGGATGCTCAACGCCCTTCCGGTGCCGCTCGTCGTCGTCCCCACCGGCGCCGCCGCCCGCCTCGCCCGCTGAGCGGCAGCGGAGGCCGCCGCCGCCTCCGCTGCCGGCCACACCGTGGGAGAATGGGGTTCGACCTTCTAAGGAACCCTCTTCCCCCTTATGGCTCACTCTCTCAGCTCACACGAGATCGCCCTCCTCGTCGGAAGCCAGGCCTTTTCGCGCGGTGAACGTTATGCGCGCAACGGCCACGTCCTGTCCGAAGTCTGGGACGACTCGGGCACCAGGCTCATCGGAAAGGTCCGGGGCACCGGACGCACGCCGTACACGGTGACCATTTCGTTCATCCTGAATCCTGCCGGGGTCGCGGTGCGCGCGACCGGGCTCTGCACCTGCCCGATGCGAACCAACTGCAAGCATGTCGCCGCCCTGCTCGTCACCAGCCGGAACGGCGGCAACCCGGGCTCGATCGAGGTCGACGAGGGCGACGTCGACCGCTTCCGCAGGCGGTCCGCGCCGCCGGCGTTGTATGCACTCCAGTCTCCGCGCGTCCCCGCGGCGCCGCCGACGCCGACGGTTCCGCGCTGGCGCAGCGCGCTCGGCGGCCTGCCCACCCCCGGTGAAGCGGCCACGCAGACCGGGACAGAACTCGCGTTGCAGTTCCAGGTGCTCGCCCCGGTCAACTCCCGTTTCCAGTCCGGCGGACGGCATCTCGCCGCCCGGCCGATGCTGCTGGGCAAGCAGGGCCGCTGGATCCGCGGTGCCCTGACCTGGGACAACATCGCCCAGACCGCGGGCACCGCGCAGCGCGCCCAGCGGCGGGTGCTTTCCGCGATCTATGCCCTGCACCTCGCCGGACGCCCGTACTACGGCTCGGCGACGCAGTGGATCCAGCTCGACGACTTCCCGGACCGGGCGCTCTGGGGCCTGCTCGAGGAGGCGACGGCCGCCGGCATCCCGCTCATCTCCACCTCGGGCGCCCAGGATCCCGTCCACATCAACGAGCGTCCGGCATCACTCGAGCTCGACATCCGCCGCACAATGGCCGGTCTCGCCCTCACCCCCACGGTCGTGCTCGACGAGCGCCGGCTGCCCGGCGGCCGGTTCGGTTTCACCGGCGACCCGGCGCACGGCATCTACACCTGGCAGGACGCCCCCGCCGGGGACCCGACCGGCGGCCGGCTGACTCTTGCCCCGCTCGCCGTCGAGGTCAGCAGGGAGCTGCGCAACCTCGCCGTCACCGGTCAGTCGATCGACGTGCCCACCGACGACGAGCCCGACTTCCTCACCGAGTTCTACCCGTACCTCCGCGATCGCGCTCTCGTCACGAGCCGCGACGACTCGTTCGAGCTGCCCGAAAGCCCGCGCCCCGCGCTCACGCTCACGATCAGCCACCAGGCGGATGCGCGCATCGCTCTGAACTGGGCGTGGCGCTACCAGGCGGGCCCGGCCGCCACCAGCACCAGCACCAGCACCGAAACCCCAGCAGGGGAATACGACCTCGAACTGCGGCCGGCTCCGGGAGAGCACCGCTACCGGGACTCCGCCGCCGAGGCACGGATCCTCCGCTCCGTCGACGAACTGCTCGCACCCCTCACCGAGCTCGCCCCGCGGCGCGGCGGGGTGCCCCGGCTGTCCGGGCACTCCGAACTCACCGGCGCCGGCATGATCGACTTCCTCGAGGGGGTCGTGCCGCGGCTCGAAGTACTCCCCGACGTCGTCGTCGTGCAGAGCGGCGTCGTGGTCGACTACCGGGCGGCGGACACCGCCCCGGTGATCAGCGTCGGCACGAGCGAGCGCCTCGACGACCGGGACTGGTTCAATCTCGCGGTGTCCGTCTCGATCGACGGAGAGGACGTGCCCTTCGACGTGCTGTTCCGGGCACTCGCCACCGGCCAGGACATCCTCATCCTGCCCAGCGGCATCTATTTCAGCCTTGACCGGCCCGAACTGCACACCTTGCGCCGACTGATCGAGGAGGCCCGCAGCCTGCAGGAACCATCCGCGACCTCCCTCGGCATCAGCCCCTTCCAGGCGGATCTCTGGGAGGAACTGCAGGAACTCGGCGTCGTCACGAGCCAGGCCGCCGGCTGGCGCGACATCGTCGCCGGCCTCACCGACGTCGAACGGGTACCGACACTCCCCCTGCCGGACGGCGTGCACGCGACCCTCCGCAGCTACCAGCAGTCGGGCTTCGAGTGGCTCGGCTTCCTTCATGACCACCGGCTCGGCGGGATCCTCGCCGACGACATGGGACTCGGCAAGACCCTGCAGGCGATCGCCCTGATCAGCCGAGCGGTGGCCGCACGCGACCTGGACGCTCCCGCGCACCCGTTCCTCGTCGTCGCGCCCACGAGCGTCGTCTCCAACTGGGCCGCAGAGTGCGCGAGATTCGCGCCGGACCTGCGCGTCGCATCCGTCACGGAGACCTCGCGCAAACGGGCGACGGGCATCGCGGCCCTGCACGCCGAAGCGGATGTCGTGATCACCTCGTACACGTTGTTCCGCCTGGACTTCGACGAGTACAACGCGGTGCCGTGGGCGGGTCTCCTGCTCGACGAGGCCCAGTTCGTGAAGAACCGCACCTCCCGGGCCTACCAGTGCGCCCGTCGCCTCGACACGCCGTTCAAGCTCGCGATCACCGGCACCCCGCTCGAGAACAACCTGATGGAGTTCTGGTCGCTGCTGTCGATCACCGCGCCCGGCCTGTTCCCGAGCCCCACCCGTTTCGCCGACTTTTACCAGAAGCCCATCGAGCGGGACGCGAACGACGAACGGCTCGCCCAGCTCCGCCGCCGCATCCGCCCGTTCATGCTGCGCCGCACCAAGGAGGAGGTCGCCGGCGACCTGCCGAGCAAGCAGGAACAGGTGCTCGAGCTGACCCTGAACCCCCGGCACCGGGCCGTCTACGACACCCACCTGCAGCGGGAACGGCAGAAGGTGCTCGGCCTGATCGAGAACCTGAACGCGAACCGTTTCGAGATCTTCCGCTCCCTCACGATGCTCCGCCAGCTCAGCCTCGACGCGGGCCTCTACGACGCCAAGTACGACGGGATCCCCTCAACCAAGCTCGACGCGCTCCTCGAACTGCTCGAAGACATCGTCGCCGGCGGGCACCGCACCCTCATTTTCAGCCAGTTCACCCAGTACCTCGGCCGGGCCCGCAACCGGCTCGAAGCCGCCGGCATCAGCTACTCCTACCTCGACGGCAAGACCCGCAACCGGGCTGCGGTGATCGACGAGTTCAAGACCGGTACCAATTCGGTGTTCCTGATCAGCCTCAAGGCCGGAGGCTTCGGGCTCAACCTGACCGAGGCCGACTACGCCATCCTGCTCGACCCCTGGTGGAACCCCGCGACCGAGGCGCAGGCCGTCGACCGGATGCACCGGATCGGCCAGACCAAGAATGTGTTCGTCTACCGGCTCGTCGCGAAGAACACGATCGAGGAGAAGGTCATGGCACTCAAGGCCACCAAGGCACGCCTCTTCGACAGCGTGCTCTCCGCCGACGGCGCCAGGGGAACCGCGCTCACGGCCGCGGACATCCGCGAACTGCTCGCCTGACCGCCATCAGTCTGTGAGCTCTCTCAGCAGGAAGGGCCGGTAACCGGGCAGAACTGTCTTGCAACCCAGCGCACAAACCTATAATTTGGATGAAGTCTGCCCTCCCGGGCTTTTGGCCGTCTGCAGAGGTGAGTGAAATGTCCTACATTCTTGACCAGGTCGACCACCGGGTCCGACGCGTTCTCACGCCCGCCCGCCGCCTGTGGCTGGAAACCCCCCGCACCCTCGTGATCGGCTTCATCGCCATCCACGTCGTCTTCCTCCTGGCCCTCCTCCCCGCGATCCTGACCGGCAATGTCCTCGGCGACCTGCCCCTCTACCGCACCTGGGCCCAGCAGGGCCTCGTGCACCACGTCTGGATGGGCATCAACGTCGAGTGGGTCTACCCGATCGGCGCCCTGTTCCCGATCGTGTTCGCCGGCCTCGGCGGTCCGCTGTTGTACCAGCTGATGTGGTTCCTGATGACGGCCGCGCTGAACGCCCTGGCCGTCATGGTGCTCACGGATGCCGGCCGCAAGATCAGCGGCTACCGTTCCGCCTGGTTCTTCCTCGTGATCAGCTTCGTCCTGAGCCCCGTCGGCCTGCTCCGGCTCGAGGGCCTCACCGCCCCGCTCGTGATCATGGGTCTCGTCCTGCTCGCCCGTCGCCCGATCGTGGCCACAGCACTGCTCACCATCGCCACCTGGGTGAAGGTCTGGCCGGCGGCCGTCGTTGTCGCCGTCGTTGTCGCGTCCCGGCGTCGCATCACGGTGATCCTCACGGGCATCGCGGTCACGGCCGGCGTCGTCGGCACTGTCTTCGCTCTCGGCGGACTCAAGTACATCACCGGCTTCGTCACGATGCAGTCCGACCGGGCTATGCAGCTCGAAGCGCCGATCACGACCCCCTGGGTCTGGCTCGCCGCCCTCGGCCACCCGAACACGTTCATCTACCAGAACTACGCGATCGCCACCCGCGAGGTCAGCGGACCCGGCACAACGCTCGTCGCCTCCCTGATGAATCCGCTGATGTTCATCGCCATGGGGGCGATCGTCACGCTCATGCTGGTCGCGTTGCGCCGTCACCACGACGTCTCGCAGCTCCTGCTCGTCGGGTCGCTCGCGCTCGTCGGCGCCTTCATCATCTTCAACAAGGTCGGGTCCCCTCAGTACATGCTGTGGCTCGCGCCCGTCGTCATCGTCGGAGTCAGCCACAGCTGGCACGCCTGGCGCGCGCCGGCGTACATGATGGTCGCCATCGGCGTTCTGACCACGCTGATCTTCCCGGTGTTCTACATGCCCCTCGTCAACGGCGACCTGTCGGCGCTCGTGCTGCTGACGGCGCGCAACGGCCTCCTGATCGTGATGTTCGGCTGGTCTCTCGTCACGCTGTGGCGCATGGTCGTGGCTCCCGTCACCTCGCCCGCACTGCTCTCCCGCCGCCTGGCCGCGAGCAACTCGCGTAGCGTCGCCGCCTGACCCGGCGTCAACCCGCGCAGTCTCCACCCGCCCAGAGCCGGGCGTAGCCCTGCCGTGCGTCGCAGGCGTTCGGGCAGGGTCCGGGCCGCCTGGGCGATTCCCGGTTGGGTCCCCGGCCGGGGGACAATGGAGTAGTGACTTCACCAACGACCTTCGCCCTTATCCGCCACGGCCAGACCGACTGGAATGCCGCCATGCGGATCCAGGGTCTGTCGGACATCCCGCTGAACGACACCGGGCGCGCGCAGGCCGCCGAGGCGGTCGGCCACCTGGCGGACTACGACTGGGACTTCATTGTTTCCTCGACCCTGTCCCGGGCCGCGGAAACCGCCGACCTCATTGCGGACGGCCTCGGCCTCACGGTGACCCGCCGCATCCCGGAGATCGTGGAACGCAACTACGGTCCCGCAGAGGGCCTGAGCGCCGGCCCTGAGCTCGACGCCCTGCGCATCGATGGCGGTCCGACCGGCAACGGCGGCTTCATCGGCGCGGAGTCCGAAGCGGATGTCGCCGCGCGCGGCCTCGAGGCCTTGCGTGAGCTCGCCGTGGCGCACCCCGGGGCCCGGATCATCGTCGTCTCCCACGGCACGCTGATCCGCCTGACCCTGATGAAGGCCCTCGGCGAGTTCGTCGGCACCATCACCAACGCGGCCCTGACCGTCGCCAGCCTGGACGACACCGACTGGTCGCTCCAGGTACTCAACGGCGAGGTCCTGACGGCAACAGACGACCTCGACAACGACCTGGACGCCCTCGACGCCGTCCCCGCCCGCTGACCCCTGAGCTCCCGCTGACCGCTCCCGCTGACCGCTCCCGTTGACCTCCGCGGGTTGCGCGCCAGTTGCGCCGCTACGCGCCCGGCGTGCCTGGGGCGTAGCGGGGCCAGTGCAGGGCGGGCCGGCTGGCTGGCTGGCTGGCTGGCTGGCTGGTGGTTGTANTTGTAGTGTGCGGGTTAAAGCAGAAAAGCCACCCCGTGGGGTGGCTTTTCTGGTGTTTCTAAGTTAAGTCCGGCGGTGTCCTACTCTCCCACAGGGTCCCCCCTGCAGTACCATCGGCGCTGAGAGTCTTAGCTTCCGGGTTCGGAATGTGACCGGGCGTTTCCCTCTCGCTATAGCCGCCGAAACATCTTTCGATGGATCGATTCTATATTTTTCAGTTATAGACCCCGACTGCCTGTGAGGGCGATGCCGGGGTTGTTCTCGACCGTACGTCGAGAACCACATAGTGGACGCTTGCAGCTAATTCAAACTGGTGTGTTATCAAATTATTGGCTTATTAGTACCGGTCAGCTCC
>NZ_SOFS01000045.1 GCF_004402235.1 Cryobacterium glucosi | reverse complement strand
CGAGGCGACCGCCACCGCGCACGGCCAGGCCCCGCGGTCCCCCGGTCCACTGGTTGCTGCGGCCGGGTCCGCGCCCGGGCACGGGCACGCGACCGGACCGACCGCATCCGGGCGGTCCCCGTTCCTCGTGACCGACCGGGCGGATGCCGCCGGCCGCGCCGCCGCGGACCCCGGCATCCCCGCAGGGCCGGGCACCGGCATCCGCCTGCTGCTGCCCGCGCGGGCTCCGTTCGACGGTGCCGGTGTGCTGGCGTTTCTCGGCGCCCGGGCCATCCCGGGGGTCGAGGTGGCCGGCCCAGGTACCTATGCGCGCACGCTGCGCCTGCCGCACGGGGCCGCGACGGTCGAGCTGAGCCTCGCCGGAACCGAGGACGCGCCCCAGCTGGCCTGCGCGGCGCGGCTCGACAGCCTCGACGACCTCGCCCCGCTCGTGAGCCGGGTGCGGCGGCTGCTCGACCTCGACGCCGACGCGCAGGCGATCAACCACGCGCTCTCCGTCGACCCGCTCCTGGCCGGGGCCGTGCGCGCGGTCCCTGGCATCCGCCTGCCCGGCAGCATGGATCCGGAGGAGACCCTGTTCCGGGCGTTGTTCGGGCAGCAGGTCTCCGTCGCGTCCGCCCGCACCGCGCTTGCGCGGCTGTGCGCGGAGCTCGGAGCGCCCCTGCCGCTTCCCGTGCCGGGGCAGGCGACTCTGCCGGGGCAGGCGCCCGCGCAGCCGTCCGCGCCCGCAACCGGCGACGAGCCTGCGCCGCGCCTGGACCGGCTGTTCCCGACGGCCGAACGCATCGCGGCCGACGGGCACAGCGTGCTGCGCGGACCGGCGAGGAGGATCGCTGCGATCCTCGGCGTCGCAGAAGCGCTCGCGACCGGAGAGCTCACCCTGTCGACGGCGGATTCCCGGGAGTCCCTGACCGCGACGTTGACCGCGCTGCCCGGGATCGGACCGTGGACCGCAGGCTATGTGGCCATGCGCGTGCTCGGGAGCCCGGACATCCTCCTGACGAGCGACCTGGCCCTCCGCCAGGGCGCAGCCCGGCTCGGCCTCCCCGGCGACCCGCGCGCCCTCGCGGCCCACGGCGCCGGCTGGGCGCCCTGGCGCAGCTACGCCGGAATGCACCTCTGGCGGGCCGCCGCGCTCCCCGGGCCGGCTGCGGCGTAGCTCTCCCGATTGACGGCTACTCTAGGCAGGTGAAGTTTGCGCACCTCAGAGTTGATGGCCAGTCCACGCCCCGCCTGGCAGCGGTGTTCGCGGAATCCGCGCTTTTCCTCGACGAGATCCTCGAGGACGCCCCGCGCGACCTGCAGGACCTGATCGAACGAGGCAGCGGCGAGTACGACCGGGTGCGCGCCCTCAGCGAGAACGCGGTCGCCCACGGAGCGACGCTCACTCCGCTCGAGGAGCTGCGCTACTCATCCGCGGTGCTGCGGCCGCCGCAGATCATCGCGATCGGCGCCAACTACGCCGCCCACTCCGACGAGCTCAAGCTGCGGACCGAGACCGGCGCGATCGTGTTCTCACTCTGGCCGAATTCCCTCACCGGCCACGAGTCGACGATCTCGTGGGCCCCGGAGGTCGCCACCCAGGTCGACTACGAGGCGGAGCTCGGCGTCATCATCGGGCGCCCGGCCCGCAACGTGTCGGTGCGTGACGCCCTCGACTACGTGTTCGGCTACACGGTCGTCAACGACATCACGGCCCGCAACCTGCAGTTCTCCGAGGCGCAGTGGTCGCGGTGCAAGTCCTTCGACGGCTTCACCCCGACCGGCCCGGTCGTGGTGACCCGCGACGAGATCGCCGATCCGCAGGACCTCACGCTGACCACCCACGTCGACGGGCGCATCCTGCAGGATGCCTCGACCGGCGACATGATGCGGTCGGTCGCAGAGCTCGTGTCCTACCTCTCGCAGACCTCGACGCTGCTGCCCGGCACGCTCATCTCCACGGGCAGCCCCGGCGGCGCGGGCTACAGCCGCACTCCCCCGGTCTTCCTGCACGACGGCTCGACCGTGACGATCACCGTGGACAAGATCGGCTTCCTGACCACGCACTGCCGCACCCTCTGACGCCCCCTGGGGCGGGCCGGGAGTAGCATGTGCGGCGAGTCCGTACCCGACCCGAATCGGCGCGGCGAGAGGGGGCACCGTGACCTGCGTCTCGGTCGTGATCCCCTGCTACAACGACGCGGTCTTCCTCGAGGCGGTCCTCGCCGCACTCGGGGACCAGACCCGGCCGGCCGACGAGATCATCGTCGTCGACAACGCCTCAACGGATGCCTCGGCGCGCGTCGCCCGAGCGGCCGGCGCCGTTCTCGTGGTCGAACCGGTGCAGGGGATCTGGCCGGCCGCCGCCGCCGGCTATGACGCGGCGTCCGGCGACCTGATCGCGCGGCTCGACGCCGACTCCGTGCCACCGCCGGACTGGATCGAGCGCGTCGAGCGGATCCTCACGCTCGAGCCCCTCGTCGACGTCGTCACGGGGCCGGGTGATTTCTACGACTGCCCGCGGCTCGTGGCCGCGCTCGGGCGGTTCGTGTACCTCGGCGGGTACTTCCGGCTGATCGGGCTGTGGCTCGCGCAGCCGCCGATCTTCGGATCGAACTTCGTGATGCGGCGCACGGTCTGGGCCGAGGTGCGCACTCTCGTGCACCGGGAGCGGAACGACGTGCACGACGACCTCGACCTGAGCCTGCACCTGCCGCCCTCGGTGTCCGTGCGGTTCGACGCCACGCTCAGGGTCGGGATCTCCGCCCGGCCCTTCGACACCTGGCGCGGCGTGGCCAGGCGACTGGACTGGGCGTACCGCACCCTTGCCCTGCACTGGCCGGAAGGGTCGCCCTGGCGGCTGCGGCTGGCCCGCCGGGCCTGGGCGCGCCGCATCCGAGCCTGAGCGCTGTGCATCTGCGCCGGGCGCGGGAGTTCCGCCGCTGCGCCTGTGGTGCGCCACTCGCGCACCGGCGGATGCCCCGCGCTCGATCCGAGGAGCCCGGTGGGATTCAGGAGCGGGCGTAGAGGGCGAGCAGGTCGCGGGCGAGCTGGTGCGGCGTCGTCTCGCAGGGGCTGTGGCCGGTGCGATACACGCGGAGTTGGGCGCCGATCCGCCCGGCGAACGCCCGGTGCAGCTCGAGCGGCCAGAGGTCCCGCTCGCCGACGGCGACAAGCAACGGAACCCGGCTCCGCGCGAGGTCCGCCCGCAGGTCGGGAGCGTTCTTCATCAGCTCCATGATCTCGTCGACGCTCCGGCGGATCGTGTCCTCGAAACGCAGCCGCACGAGGTGGAGCCGGCCGGGTGGCGCATGGTTGCGGTTGGTGACGAGCCCCCAGACCATCAGGCTCGCGATCGTGTGCGCGGGAAGCAGCCAGCTGAGCGTCCCGATCCAGCGCACGCCGCGGAAGGCCTGGCCGGCCAGGGGCGGGGCGCCGAGGAGCACGAGGCTCGCGAACAGCTCCGGATGCGTGGCGAGCGCGATCTCCGCGACGATCCCGGCGAAGGAGTACCCGAGCACGTGTGCGGGCGTCGCCCCGGCGTCGAGGACGGCCACGAGGTCGGCGGTGAACAGTCGGTAGTCATATCCCTGCCCCGCTCCAGGCCCCGCGCCGGCCGACCCGTACTGCCCCGCGAGGTCGTAGCTCTCCACGAAGTAGCCGGCTCCGGCGAGGATCGGTGCGAGCAGCACGAAGTCCTCCTTCGAACCGGTCGCACCCGGCACGAGCACCACCCGCGGATGCCCCGGCTCGCCCCAGGCGAGCGCCGCGAGGGAACCGCTCGGCGCCTCGAACCGGAAGGCCCTGGCCCCCGGCGGCAGGCCGGTCCAGTCCCGGTCAGGGAGCGACCGGTCGAGCGCCGCTGCCGGATCGTCGCGCGCATCGCTTTCGATGACGCCGGCCGGCCGGTGCACCCCGCGGCGTCTCTCCCGGATGGACACGCTGACACAGTAGCGCGACCCCGTCGTCCCCGAAGCCCGCGACCGGCATCCGTTTCAGAGCGCGGGCTGCGCTCAGAGGGCGAGGGCGAAGGGCAGGAACGGCAGGAACGCGAGCCCGAAGATGAGCCCGAGCACCAGCAGCAGGAACACGCCGGCGAGCATCACGGCGTTGAGCACGATGCCCCAGAGGGCCATGGTGCGGGCGTACGGTTCCCGGCCGAGGGCGAGCACGCCGGTCACGAGGCCGGCGATCGGGGCCACGAAGGTCCAGCCGGCGAGGATCGAGACGAGCCCGAGCACGAGGCTCGTCAGCGCGAGCGGGCTCGCTGGTCTTTCCGGCGCGGCCGGCGCGTACGCGTACGCCGGCGGGGCCGGGTACGCGGCGGGCGGTGTCGTCTGGTCGGGATGCAGGGTGGACATTCTGGACTCTCCTTGGAATACGGCCGCGGTTCACGGCTCTCTTCCAGAGTACGAAGCCGGCCTGCCGCCGACCATGGGGCTATCCCCCGGATCAGCCCCGGACCGGTCGGGGGTCAGCCGCCGATCAGGGTTTCGATCGGGCCACGCACGAAGAAGACCAGGAAGCCGACCGCGACGATCCAGAGCAGCGGGCTGATCTCGCGCGCCTTGCCGGAGAACGAGCGCACGACGACCCAGCTGATGAAGCCGGCGCCGATCCCGTTGGCGATCGAGTAGGTCAGCGGCATCACGATGATCGTGAGGAACACCGGGAAGACGATCGAGAACTCGCTGAAGTCGATGAAGCGGATCTGCGAGACCATCATCGCGCCGACGATCACGAGCGCCGCGGCGGCGACCTCGAGGGGCACGATCTGCGTGAGCGGGGTGAAGAACATCGCGGCGAGGAACAACAGCCCGGTGATGATGTTCGCGAACCCGGTGCGGGCTCCCTCGCCGATGCCGGCACCCGATTCGACGAACACGGTGTTGGAGGAGCCCGACGTCGCGCCGCCGAGCACCGCGCCGACACCCTCGACGATCAGTGCCGACTTCAGCCGGGGGAAGTTGCCCTTCTTGTCCGCGAGGCCTGCCTCGGTCGCGAGGCCGGTCATGGTGCCCATTGCATCGAAGAAGTTCGTGAACACGAGGGTGAAGACGAGCATGAGCGCCGCGAGTACGCCGATGCGGTCGAAGGCGCCGAAGCTGACGTGGCCGAGCAGGCTCAGGTCGGGCAGGGAGACCGCGGTCGTCGGGAGCACGGGGGCGTTGAGGTTCCAGCCGTACGCGTTGGTGCCGAGAGATGGCCCGACCTTGAAGATCGCCTCGAGGATCACGGCGATGACCGTGGTCGCGACGATCCCGATCAGGATGGCGGCCTTGACCTTGCGCGCGACGAGCACGCCGATCAGGAGCAGGCCGATCACGAACACGGTGGTCGGCAGGGTCACGATCGACCCGTTGTCGCCGAGCTGCACGGGCGGGCTCGCGGTCCCGCTCGAGCGGACGAATCCGGAGTCGACAAGGCCGATGAACGCGATGAACAGGCCGATGCCGACGGTGATGGCGATCTTGAGCTGGTGCGGAACGGCGTTGAAGATCATTTCGCGGAGCCCGGTCGAGGCCAGGAGCACGATGATGAGTCCGTTGATGAGCACGAGGCCCATCGCCTCCGGCCAGGTGACCTGGCCGACGACGCTCACGGCGAGGTAGGAGTTGATGCCGAGGCCGGCGGCGAAGCCGAACGGCAGCCGGGCGATCACGCCGAAGAGGATCGTCATGACGCCGGCGGTGAGCGCGGTGACCGCAGCGACCTGGGCGTTCGGGAGCCAGCCACCGACGACGTCGACCGAGGCCTGGTCTGCGCTGAAACCGCCGAGGATGAGGGGGTTGAGGATGACGATGTACGCCATGGTCACGAAGGTGACGAGGCCGCCGCGGACTTCACGGCCCCAGCTCGAGCCGCGGGTCGTGATCTCGAAGTAGCGGTCGATACGCCCCTTCACACTGGTGCGGAGTGGTGCGGGCGTGTCGGTCTGTGTAACAGGAATGGGGTTCTCCAGGCTGCCGTCGCGGCTGATTCTCAGCTTCCAGCTTACGCGCGTTGAGATGCGGTCCCGGGTATGCGCCACCGCCTCCCACCTCAGACGTGCGGGACGAAGGCTCCCCACGCCAGCCGCCGCTCGGCCAGCGGATCGGACTCGACCCGGTCGGCCGCGTCGATGATGAGGGTCAGCCGGCGCGTCTCGTCGTAGAGCGGCCACGCGGCATCCGGTTCGCCCGTTGTCGCGAAGCCGAGCCACCAGCCCTGCATGCGCGCCCCGATCGCCTTGAACTCACGGCGGCCGCCGATGATCGTCATGCCCCGGCCGAACCAGCCGTCCAGCCGGTCGAAGAGCGGGAACAGTTCGAGGCCGTGGGTCGCGTCGAGTCCCATCGTCCGCACGAGTCGCGGAGCGAAGTCGAAACGGTAGAAGTGCACGGGGGCGTAGCGGGATTGGCGCTCGCCGACCTTGAGGCTCGGGTACCAGAACGAGAAGTCGCCGCCGAAGTCGAGGGCGGGGCGCAGCGCCGGGATGCCGGGGTACTGGGCTTTCAGCGCCTTCCTCGCCTTCTTCTTGGTGTTGGCGAAGATCGCACGGATGCGCTTGGGCGTCGAAGCGAGGATATCGATCCGTCCACTGAAGAGGGAACCCTCGCGGGCGTTGGTGCCGATGATCAGCGGGATCCGGGCCGCGCGACCGTCCCGGAACGCGTCGAGCGGGCGTTCGGGCAGGAAGTCGCCGTCGATGACGGGCGACAGCGGAATCGTGCCGGGGTACTGGTCGGGCGCCCGAACGGTGAGCTCCATCGTCGCGGCGGCGAGCCGGGCCGGAGACGCGTCGAGCAGCAGCGCACGGGATTGGCCGAGTGCGTCCGGGCGGGCGTCCGCCAGCGCGTCCTGGCCGGCGTGCTCCGGTACGCGTGCGATGCCGTCCGCTGTCGCGCGTGCCGCGAGGATGCTCACGAAGTCGCGCGCCCACTCCGCCGTGAGCGCCGGCGGATACACCGCGTTCGGCGGTGCGCTCTGCGCGATCGCGCGCTGGAAGAGCCCGTGGGCGCTCGGGACGGTCATCAGGGTCGTCACGGCATTGCCCCCTGCCGACTCGCCGAAGAGCGTCACGGCATCGGGGTCGCCGCCGAAGAAGCGGATGTTGTCCCGCACCCAGGCGAGGGCGGCGGCCTGGTCCCGCAGCCCGAGATTGCTCTCGAACGGGCGTTCCGGCGTCGAGTAGCTGCTGAAGTCGAGGTAGCCGAGAGCGCCGAGCCGGTAGTTCAGGCTCACGTAGAGGATGCCGCCGCGCCGGACGAGGCCTTCGCCCTGGGTGGGCACCTCGCGGGAGGACCCGACGCTGTACGCGCCGCCGTGGATGAACACCATCACCGGGCGGAGTGCGCCCGGGTCGACGGGCGCGTCAGGGGCGATCACGTTGAGATTGAGGCAGTCCTCGTCCTGCGGGATGTCCGGGCGCGCCCCGTTGAACTGTCCCTTGTGGCTCTGCGGGGAGACGGGTCCCCAGTCGGTCGCGTCGCGCACGCCCGGCCAGGCCGCCGGCGGCTGCGGGGCCCGGAACCGCAGCGGTCCGACGGGCGCAGCGGCATAGGGGATGCCCCGCCAGGCGCGTACGCCCCGCACCCGGATCCCGCGCACCAGGCCGGTCCCGATCCGCACCGTCAGTGCCGCGTCAAGCGAGTCGTCGTGGGCAGGCTGAACGGTTCGGGTCACTGTCCGATCCTAATTCTTCACTACGATCGGAATACGTCCCACTACGAAACGAGCGACAATGGCACTGCCCTGGACCCTGCACGGCGACGGAAAAACGGTCGGGGTCGGGGACGTGGTCGGGCCGGGTGAGCGCCTGAACTGGCCGCTCACGATCGGGATCGGCGCCCAGCACGTCGTCGCGATGTTCGGTGCGACCTTCCTCGTTCCGCTGCTCACCGGCTTCCCGCCGAGCACCACCCTCTTCTTCTCCGGCGTCGGAACGCTGCTCTTCCTGATCATCACGAAGAACAAGCTGCCGAGCTACCTCGGCAGCTCGTTCGCCTTCATCGCCCCGATCACCGCGGCCGTCACGACGGCGGGCATGGGCAGCGCCCTGTTCGGCATCCTCGCCGTCGGCGCGCTGCTCGCGATCATCGGCGTCGTCGTGCAGGTCACCGGCACCGGCTGGATCGACGCGCTGATGCCGCCCGTCGTGTCCGGCGCGATCGTCGCCCTGATCGGCTTCAACCTCGCCCCGGTCGCGAAGGCCAACTTCGCCCTCGCACCCCTGACCGCCGTGATCACCCTGGCCGCGGTCATCCTCTCGACCGTGCTGTTCCGCGGCATCCTCGGTCGCCTCTCGATCGTGATCGGTGTCGCGGTCGGCTACCTCGCCGCCGTCCTCTCCGGCCAGGTCGATTTCTCGAAGGTCAACGACGCCGCCTGGATCGGGCTGCCGCCGTTCACGCTGCCGACGAACCCCTTCGAGAACGCCGCCGTGCTCGGGGTGCTTCCCGCGTTCCTGCCGGTCGTGCTCGTGCTCGTCGCCGAGAACGTCGGCCACATCCGCGGCGTCGCCCAGATGACGGATGCGAAGGTGAACCGGTTCACCGGGCGCGCCCTGATGGCCGACGGGCTCGCGACGATGCTCGCCGGGTTCAGCGGCGGCTCGGGCACGACGACCTACGGCGAGAACATCGGCGTGATGGCCGCGACCCGGATCTACTCGACCGCCGCGTACTGGGTCGCCGGCCTCGTCGCCGTGCTGCTCGGCCTCTCCCCCAAGATCGGCGCGGTCATCAACACCATCCCCGCCGGGGTGCTCGGCGGCGTCACGACCGCCCTCTACGGCCTGATCGGCATCATCGGCGTCAAGATCTGGCTCGACAACAAGGTCGACTTCAGCCGCCCGGTCAACCAGTTCACGGCCGCGACCGCGCTCATCATCGGCATCGCCGACTACACCTTCACCGCCGGTTCGCTGAGCTTCAACGGCATCGCGCTCGGCACGGTCGCCGCGATCGTGATCTACCACACCATGACCGTGAACGGCCGGCTCCGCCGCACCGACCGCTGACCCGCTGACCCGCGACACCGTCGTTCGACGCAACGTCGGAGTTTTTCGCGACACGCCGCATCCCCGGGCAGCGGATGCCGCGGGTCGCGAAATTCTCCGACATAACCGAGCCTGAGCCCCGACCGGGGAGCCGCTCCGAGCACGCGCGACCGGTCACGCGGACCGTGCGTGCGACATCCGGTCAGCGGTGCAGCGCGGGCACGATCAGGTAGACGCCGTACAGCACGGCCGCGACGCTGACCGAGAAGCAGGCATAGGCTCCGACGAGCGCGAGGCGCTTCTGGAACACGGTCAGCGGGTTCGCGGTCGCCGATTTGCGCCGCCGCTTGGCCTCTTTGGCCGCCCGCTTGGGCGTGAGCACCGTGATCGCGCCGGTGAAGGACGCCGGATCCACCACGAGCGCGCGGCCGGCACTCGTCAGCAGCCGGAGTCCGAGGGAGTACAGGCTCACGACGAGGGTCGACGAGAGGAGCGAAGCCCCGGCGACGACGAAGAATGCGCCCCAGTCGATCACAGCGATACCTTCTTCCGGTCGCGGCGCGCGATTCGCCTGGGCGTCTTCTTGATCTTCACGACGAGGGCGGCGTCGTCGATGTCGTGGAGGTTGTCGTGGGTGATGCGGGTGCGCCGCGACTGCCGGAACAGCAGGGCGACGATGACCGAGCCGAGGACCAGGTCGATGACGAGCCCGATCGGCCCGAGCAGGGTGAAGCCTGCGGCGAACGCGCCCATGACCGCGGAGGCGGGCAGGGTCAGCAGCCAGCCGAGCGCGATCTGGCCGGCCATACCCCAGCGCACGGTCGCCCCGCGGCGGCCGAGGCCGGAACCGATGACGGAGCCGGAGGCGACCTGGGTGGTCGAAAGCGCGAAGCCGAGGTGGCTCGAGGCGAGGATCGTCGCGGCCGTGCTCGTCTCCGCGGCGAAGCCCTGGGCGGGCTTGACGTCGGTGAGTCCCCTGCCCATCGTGAGGATGATCCGCCAGCCGCCGGTGTACGTGCCGATCGCGATGGCGAGCGCGCACGTGCAGATGACCCACCACTGCGGGCCGCTGCCGACCGCCTGGAATCCGCCGGCGATGAGGGTCAGCGTGATCACGCCCATCGTCTTCTGCGCGTCATTGGTGCCGTGGGCGAGGGCGACGAGGGAGGACGAGAAGATCTGCGCGTACCGGAAGCCACCCCGGCCGTCCGCCTTGCCTGCGTCACGACGCGTGATGAAGTAGGCGAGCCTGGTCGCGACGAGCGCGACGACACCGACCGTGACCGGTGCGATCAGGGCGGGCAGGATCACCTTCGCGAAGACGACGGTGAAGTCGACCGACTGGACGCCGATGCCGATGATGGCCGCGCCGATCAGGCCGCCGAAGAGTGCGTGGCTCGAGCTCGACGGCAGGCCGCGGAGCCAGGTGATCAGGTTCCAGACGATCGCGCCGATGAGCCCGGCAAAGATGATCTGCGGCGTGATCTGCACCCCGCCGTTGCCCTCGCGGATGATGCCCCCCGACACGGTCTTCGCGACCTCGGTGGAGAGGAATGCGCCGACGAGGTTGAGCACGGCTGCGAGGCCGACGGCGACCTTTGGCCGCATCGCCCCGGTCGCGATGGGCGTCGCCATCGCGTTCGCGGTGTCGTGGAAGCCGTTGGTGAAGTCGAAGACGAGGGACAGCGCAATGACGAGCGCGACGATCAGGGTGAGATCCACCGGAGGCTTTCTTGTTCGGCTGCAACAGGGTGCAGCCGAATCCGCGCTGCTTCCCGGACGCCGGACGGACAAGCGACCTAACGATCCTGACACTCCCGGGAGGTCAGGTCAATTCAGCGGGAATACTGCTCGCGTTCAGACGCCGTTCACCGGCGGCCCCTGCCCGCCCAGCCGCCCGCCCGGCTGCCCGCTCAGCTGCTCGCGACCACCGTCGCCAGGTCCGCGCCGAAGGTGAACGTGCGGCGCACGGGCACGCCAGCGAGCACGCCAGGCAGCCAGTGCCTGGCATCGTCCCACATCTCGTCGAGGGGCAGCGCTGCGACGTCGAACCAGACCGGGTTGAGTTCGTCCGATTCCCGGGGAGTGCCGCTCCAGTCGCTGCATACGAAGACGGACGATTCCTGGCTCCATGCCTCCCGGTGCGGGAACAGGTAGGTCAGCACCCCGAGGGCGGTGAGAGCGGATGCCGCGACGGAGAGTCCGGACTCCTCCTCGATTTCGCGCACCGCGGCATCCACCGCGGTTTCACCGGGTTCGAGCTTGCCGCCGAGGCCGACGATGTTGCCGAGGCCGAGGCCCTTCTTCTTCCGGCCGAGGAGCACCTGGGTGCCTCCGGCGGGCAATTCGCGGGTGAGGTAGCACACGCACACCTGGGGCAGGGTCATGGACCCAGCTTAACGGCGGGGTTTGTTAGGCTGCGCCTATGAATTTCGTTCCCGAATCGGGCACCATCACCATGTTCACGACCAACTGGTGCGGCTATTGCTCCCGGCTGAAGTCCCAGCTGGACAAGGCCGGCGTCGGCTACACCGAGGTCAACGTCGAAGAAGTCGACGGCACGAGTGAGCTCGTGATGAGCCTGAACGGTGGAAACCGCACCGTGCCGACGGTCCTGTTCCCGGACGGGTCGAGCGCGACCAACCCCTCGCTCGCGCAGGTCCAGGCCAAACTCGCCTGACCCTCTCCTCCCCGGTTCCACCAGCTGAGGGGTCGCAAATCGACCTTGTAACACGCTGAGGGGTCGCAATTCGACCTTCCCGTGTGCTGCGAAGGTCGATCTGCGACCCCTCAGGGATGCGATCGGGTGATGGTGCCGGATCTAGCCGAAGAGGACGGCGGCCTCGTCGTAGCGTGCCTGCGGGACGGTCTTCAGGCCGATCGTGGCGTCGGCGATGCTGACGATCTCGATGTCGGTGCCCTTGAGCGAGACCATGGAGCCCCACTGGCCGGCGTGGATCGCGTCGACGGCGGCCATGCCCAGGCGGGTGGCGAGCACGCGGTCGTATGCCGACGGGGAGCCGCCGCGCTGGGTGTGGCCGAGGACGGTCGCGCGGGTTTCGATGCCGGTGCGCTCTTCGACCATCGGGGCGATCATTTCGCTGATGCCGCCGAGGCGGGGACGGTTGAACGCGTCGAGGCCCTTGGTGGAGAGTGCTTCCTCCATGCCGGCGAGCTTGAAGCCCTCAGAGACGACGAGGACCGGCGCGCGGCCGCGGTCGCGGACGCTGAGGACCCACTCGCAGATCTGCTCGATGGTCTGGCTCTGCTCGGGGATGAGGATGGCGTGTGCTCCGCCGGCCATGCCGGAGTGCAGGGCGATCCAGCCGACGTGGCGGCCCATGACCTCGACGATCATGCAGCGGCCGTGCGACTCTGCGGTGGTGCGGAGGCGGTCGATGGCCTCGGTCGCGATCTCGACGGCGGTGTTGAAGCCGAACGAGTAGTCGGTGGCCTCGAGGTCGTTGTCGATGGTCTTCGGCACGCCGACGATGCGGATGCCTGCGTCGGTGAGGCGGCGGGCTGCGGTCAGCGTGCCCTCGCCACCGATCGCGATAATGGCGTCGATGCCCTCGGCATCCATCATCTTCTGGATGTTAACGGGTCCGCCGTTCTCGCCCTCGAACGGGTTCGTGCGCGAGCTGCCCAGAATGGTGCCGCCCTGACGGGATAATCCACGCACACTGTGGCGATCGAGGGTCATGAACTCCCCCTGCACCAGCCCGCGCCAGCCGTTGCGGATTCCGATGAATTCATCATCGAGAACGCGGACACCTTTAAGGACGGAACCGCGAATAACCGCGTTCAACCCGGGGCAGTCTCCACCGCTCGTGAGGATACCAATTTTCATCTGTGACTGCTCCTTCATGCTCAAGTACTCATGTCGGCGCCTGCACCAACCCCTAATGATGGTCCCGAATCGGGGCCAGACTCAAATCCGCGCCGGGGAGTGCGGGCTACAGCTCCCCGTCGAGTGCCTGGGTGAGCAGGAACACGAGGGCGCTGGCCTGGATCGAGTCCTCGGACGAGGCCTCGCCCTCGACCCCGTCGAGCGCGCGGGCCGCGAGACCCTGCTTGCTGCCGATCAGTTCGGCGATGCGCGCGTCGATCGTGTGCGCGGCGATGATCCGCCACGCGGTGACCGGTTCCGACTGGCCGATGCGGTGCACCCGGTCGATGGCCTGGGTCTGCTCCGCGGCCGTCCAGCTGAGCTCGGCGAGCACGACGTTCGAGGCCGCCTGCAGGTTGACCCCGACGCCGGCGGCGCTGAGCGAGCAGACGACGACGGCGACACCCGGGTCGTTGTTGAACGAGTCGATCGCGGCCTGGCGGGCGAGCGCGGTCTGGTCGCCCCTGAGGGAGACGGAGCGCATGCCGCGCTTGGCGAAGATCTGCTCAGCGGTGTCCATGACGTCGATGTGCTTGGCGAAGAACACGACCTTGCCGACCGAGTGCGCGAGCTGCACGGCGTAGTCTGCGGCGAGCCCGGCCTTGGCCTGGCCGATCTTGCGCACCATGGTGAACACGTTCTCGCCCGTCGTCTGGCCCTTGGACTCCTCGAGCTCGGCGTGGGCGACCGCGCGGATGAATGCGGCCCGCTGGGCTCCGTCGAGGCTGGGCGCCGTGCGGCCGGGATGGCGCGCGGACACGAGGCCGTGGTACCGAGTGACGAGACGGGCTGCGAGTTCCCGTTCGGCCTGGCGGATCGAGCGCCCGAGGTCGTCGTCGAGCTCGACCGGCAGGTCGGCGATGCGCTTGGCGGGCAGGTCCGTCGCGACGTCGACCTTGCGGCGGCGCACGATACCCATGTCGATGACCGCGGCCCTGGCTTCGGAGTAGAAACCGGCATCCGCCGGGGTGAGGCCGGTGGCCTCGAGCCGGGCCATCAGCTTCGCAGTCGGCTTGTCGCCGTCGATCCAGCCGAGGAACTGCCAGATGGCGCGGAAGTCGTCGACGTCGTTGATCAGGGGGGTGCCGGTCAGGGCCATCAGCAGCGGGTTGCCGCCGGGGGTGCGGCGGCGGATCTGCTCGGCGAGGGCGAGTACGTGGCGGGAGCGCTGCGACTGCAGGTTCTTGATGAAGTGCGCCTCATCGACGACCATGCCCTTGAAGCCGAGGGTACCGAGCCAGGCCCTGTGCCGGTCGAGCACGTCGTAGTTCACGATGACGACGTCGGCGAAGGCGTCGAGGGTGTCGCCGTCGCCGTGGATGACGGTCGCCCGGCGCTGCGGCGTCCACATCTCGACCTCGCGCACCCAGTTCATCTTGACGACGTTGGGCACGATGGCGAGCAGCGGGTACGCGCCGGCGACGGATGCCGCGAGCAGGCTCTGCGCGGTCTTGCCGAGACCAGGCTCATCGGCGAGCAGGTAACTGCGATGGCCGAGCCGTGCGCTCTCGATGAAGCGGGACTGGTGCCGCATGAGTTCCATGCCGGGCGGGGAGAGCCGGTCGATGACGGGCGCCTCCGGCAGGTCCATGCTCGCGGCCTGGCCGCCTGAGCCGTATTCGAAGGACTTGAAGAGCGGGCCGATCAGTTCCCAGTTGGCGAGGCGGCGCCCGGAGATGACGGGAGCGGCCTGGACGGCGCTGAAATCGGGGGCGAGGAAGGGGTTCGCGAGCTGGCGCGCCCGCACGGACTGCGGGACGACCTGGTTCTCCGGCTCATCGGGCTTGACCTCGGGCTCGCGGGTGATGATCAGTTCGTCCGGGCTCAGGTCCGCCCCGGATTCGAGGAGCCAGTCGCGGCGGAAGCGCTGTGCGACGGTCGACACTCCGGCGTCGGGTTCGAGGAGGGTGATCAGGCTCGTGTCGCGGGCCGCGGTCTTCGCGAGGATCTGCGCGATGCCGTCGAGGCGTTTGAGCAGCTCTGCCCTGTTCGCGTCGGTCAGTTCGCGGTCGCCCTTGACCCTGGCGCGTTCCTCGCGCATCAGGAGCGCGATGACCTGGTACTTCGTGCGGTTCGTCGGCCCGAGCTTGGTGCCCGACTGGGCCTTGGCCTCGACCTCGCGCACCTTGCGGGCGAGGATCGGGATGATCGGGGCGTCGTCGTCCCTCGAGCGTGCGCGCTGCCTGGCGCGGCCTCCGGCCGGGGCATGGTTGTTCGAGCCTGGGGCCTGGTGGCGGGTGTATGCCATTCTTCTCCAACTTCACAGCGGCTGTGGCAGCGTGATCCACGCGCGACGTCGTGCGGCATCCGTGGACACCAGAGCGATCAATCGAAAGAACCGGGCCGAGCCAACGAAACGATTGTGCTGCAGACCGCTTCGGTACTACACCGGGGAGGTCGAGACGACGACCGGGTTTCGACGCACCTGTAGTCTACGCCCGCGCATCCGCCCGATGACACACCCCGCACGACGCTCAGTGCACGGGGACCTTGACGCGCACCCCGACGACGATGAAGAGCAGCGCCGCGACATACTGTGCGGCCACCCAGCCTTGCCCGTTCAACCCGATCACGAAGATCGGGTTCCACAGCACGGCGATGGGGGCGAGGCCGATGAGCCACCACCAGGCCTTCCCCTGCACGGCGAAGACGCAGAGGATGAGGGCGAGGATGCTGACGGTGTACCGGATGATGATGAAACTGTCGGCGTCGATCAGGGCGAGACCGGCAAGCAGGGCGATGGCGCCGAGCAGGCCGGGCGCGAGAGCTGCCCGGGAAAAGGTGGGTGCGACCGGGGTGCCCATCAGACGCCCCCTCCCCCGCCGCCGCCGCCTCCGCCGCCGACGGACCCGCCGCCGCCGAACCCGGAACTCGAGGAGCTGGACGCGGTGCCCGACCACGCCGACGTCGTCGAGCTCGCGAAGCCGCTCAGGCTCGCCGCGAAGAACCCGGCGTTGAACGCACCGGTGCCGTAGTACCAGTCCGGCTGGGACCGGCTCTGCGCGTAGTACTCACCGAGCACGGCCGACCAGTCCTTCTCCTGCCCGAACAGCACGGCGAACGGCAACAGGCGCTCGTAGAGCTTGAGGACCTGCAACGGCTGCCCGGGGTCGACCATCATTTCCGGGCTCCCCGGCTCCGGGCGGTACGGCGAGCGCAGGGCGCCCTGGGGGCTCTGCAGCACCCGCAACCTGTCGGTCTCGGCGACTCCGATGTACAACCTGACTCCTTCGAGGTAATCGCGCAGTTCCGCCCCTGCTGCGGTGAGCGGGCGGATGCTCGACGCGAGTGACACGGTCGTGATGGCGCCGATCAGCCCGGCGAGGAGGACGAGGAACGGCCACGCCCCGCCGATCTCGAGCGCGAGACCGACGACGCCGCCGAGAACGGCGACGAGGCCGCCGACAACGGAGAGGCCGAGCAGCGCGGAACGCAGGGACCCGCCCTTCTTCTCACGGAAACCGGTGGGGATCGCCGCCCGGCGGGTCGCCCGCAGTTCGCCCTGAAGCGCGGTGGTGAGGCTGGTGCTCTTCTTCTTGAGGTCGCGCTGGGTGCCCGGTTTGAGCCCGGGAAAGAGGTGGCCGAGCATGGAGAGCTCCGTCGCGTCGACGCCCCGGGTGTCCCGCAGCTCGAGCAGGTAGTGCTTGGGCCCGGAGCCTTCGAGCACCCGCACGTTGCCGCGCACGGCGAACTGCAGGAACTGGGCGGTGATGGCCTTCGTGGACGTGCGGGTCACCTCGCCGGCCTGGAGCAGGTTGACACCCTTCGGCGGCAGGTATTCGGCGATGATCGTGGGCCGGCCGGGCGCATTGCGCCAGCGGGTCGCCCGCAGGGCGATCGCGAGGGCGGCGCAGACGAGCGCGAGCACGGCACCGGCGAGGCCGACGGCGGGGATCGGGCTCGCGAAGAACGAGTTGTCCCTCGGCACGAAGGTACCCGGGGTGAAGCCGACGACCAGGGTGAGTCCCTCATGGGCGGCAAGGCTGCCGCTGCTCGCGCTGATCCGGGTTCCGGTCGTCGCCGCCGCACTCGAATCCGTGCTGATCTCGGAGCAGTCGGCCGAGGAATTCGTCGATCCCTGGAGGCACCTGGCCTGGCCGGTCAGCCGGCCGGTGAGCTCAGGGTCGACCGTGAGCGTCGCGGAGACGGAGCCGAAGGGCTGGGCCCAGCCGGTTCCGTTGACCTCCCAGTAGAACTCCTCATCCTGCGCATCCGTCGGAACGAGGGTCACGTCACGCTGCGTGTATGTGATCACATAGGTCTGCGCGCCGTGCACGTAGCCGTCGGCTGCGCTCGTCACGATGAAGAAGTCGCCGGCGTCGCTCTCGCTCGTGTCGCTCGGCCGCGGGGCACCGTTCTCGTCGGTGAGGCTCACAAGGTCGATCCCGGTCGGATGCCCGTCGTAGTGGCTCGGGATCGACCGACGGATGCCGTGGTTCTGATCGAAGTCCGGGAACCGGGCGACGATGGTCTCCGTCGTCGTCAACGCGGAGTGCCCGTCCGCTGACCGGCTGAGCACGAAGTCGGAGTGCATCGAGTCGAAGCTGAAGTCGTCGACGCCGCCGGGCACGGAGACGGCGGGCTGCCCCAGGGGCGCGGCCGCGACGGCCGCCGCAGGCACCGACAGGGTGAGGAGGGCGAACGCGCCCAGGATGGTGACGAACAGGGATCGAGCCAATCGGCGCATGCCCCCACTCTAGCGAGCGGGCTGGGGCGCAGACGTCGCTTCGGCCGTGGCCGTGATGCGGTTGGCCATCCCGCTGAAGATGATCCCGTGGAACGGCAGGATCGAGAACCAGTAGAGCCGGCCGCCGAGGCCGCGTGGGAAGAACACGGCACGCTGCCGGTAGACGGAGCCACCGTCCGCGGCCGGTTCGGCGGTCATCTCGAGCCAGGCCAGCCCGGGAACCCGCATCTCGGCACGGAGCCGGAGGAAACGCCCGCGCTCGAGGCTCTCCACCCGCCAGAAGTCGAGCACGTCGCCGGTGTGCAGCCGTTCCGCGTCGCGCCGGCCACGGCGGAGCCCGACGCCGCCGACGAGCTTGTCCGCCCAGCCGCGCACGGCCCAGGCGAGAGGGAATGAGTACCAGCCGTTGTCGCCGCCGATGCCCTCGATGATGCGCCACAGTTCGGCGGGCGCCGCGGGGGTGTGCTTCGTACGAACGTCGGTGTAGACGAGGTGCCCCGCCCACTCCGGGTCGCTCGGCAGCGGGTTGCTGCTCGCCCCCTCGATCGAGGCGTTCCGCCAGCTGGTCTCGACGTCGCCGTCGCGCATCCGCCCGAGCGCGAGCCGCACGGCCGTGCGGTACCCGGTGAGACCGCCGTCGGGGACGGGGATGTACCCGTCGATGTCGTGTTCGCCCATCACGCAGTCGTTCTGCAGGGAGGCGATGATCGGCACGGCGAGGTTGCGCGGGATCGGGGTGACGAGGTTGACCCACTGCGAGGCGAGCCACGGGGTCAGCACCGGCAATGAGGCGATCGGGCGCTGGCGAAGTCCCGCCTCGAGGGCGTAGCCGTTCATCATCTGCCCGTAGCGGAGCACGTCGGGACCGCCGATATCGAAGGTTCGGTTGACGGAGTCTGGCAGGTCCGCCGCGGCGACGAGGTAGTAGAGCACGTCGCGCACGGCGATCGGCTGGATCTTGTTGCGTACCCATTTCGGTGCGGGCATGTACGGCAGCACGTCGGTCAGGTGCCGGATCATCTCGAAGGACGTCGAGCCGCTGCCGATCACGACGCCGGCCTGCAGGGCGGCGGTCGGCACGCCGGAGGCCAGCAGGATCCGTCCGACCTCGGCCCGGGAGCGCAGGTGCCGGGAGAGGGTCTCGGTGTCCGGGTGCAGCCCGCCGAGGTAGACGATCCGCGACACGCCGGCCGCCGCAGCTGCCGACGCCACCGTGCGGGCGGCCCGTGCCTCGGCCTGCTCGAAGTCGCCCGAACTGCCCATCGCGTGCACGAGGTAGTAGACGACGTCGATCCCGGCGCACGCCGCGTCCACGGCGTCGGCGTCTGCGAGGTCGCCGACCCGGATGTCCACCCGGTCCCGCCAGGGGACGTCGGTGAGCTTCTGCGGCGAGCGCACGAGCACGGTCACCTCGAATCCGGCGTCGAGGAGGAGCGGAACCAGCCGCCCGCCGATGTAGCCGGTCGCCCCGGTCACGAGTGCTCGTCTGGCAGTCATGGTCAGAGCCTAGGGCGAATGCCGGCGCTGAGGCTGGGAGCCTGCCGGGCCTGTGGATGAATCGCTCGCGCTCGATGCGAATCCGGCAGGATCGGCGCATGACTCTTCGACTCGACCCCCGGTATCCGCTCGTCTGGCGCTCGCCGGACACCATCCAGCTCGGCGTCGACCACCCGGCGCTCCGCCTCCGCGTGCCCGGCCCCGGCCTCGAACGCGTCATCGACGCGCTCCGGTCCGGGGTGCCCCGCAGCGGCGCCGTCATGCTCGGCCGCACGGGCGGGGCGACTGCAGAATCCGTCTCCGCCCTCCTCGCCGCGCTCCGCCCGGTCCTGCTCGACGACCTCGGGCCGGAGTCCTCGACGCCGGCGCTCCGGCACTGGGTGTCCGTCGACGGGCGCGGCACGACGGCCGCGCGGCTCCGTTCCTTCCTCGACGACCTCGGGCTCGACACCCACGAACTCGACGACGGTGTCGGCGGAAGCGCACGGGTCGCCTACGATTCCGGCTACGGCACCGGCATCCGTTTCAGCACCGCGAGCGGCACCGGCGCGGATGCCGCCGCCCCCGCGGACACGGACCTCGCGGTGATCATCGGCCGGTTCGCGATCGAGCCGGCGCGCTACCGGCGCTGGCTGAACCGCGACGTGCCGCACCTGCCGGTCGTGTTCGGAGACCGGAAGGTGCGGATCGGCCCGCTCGTGGAGCCGGGGCTGGGCCCGTGCCTGTTCTGCCTCGAGCAGGCCAGGGTCGACGCCGACCCGGCCTGGCCCGCGATGGCGAGCCAGCTGGCCCACCGGCCTGCGCCGACGGAGTCAGCGCGTCGTGGCCTCGAGGTCGCTGTCCGGGTTGCGGGGATCGTGCAGGATCGTGTGCTGTCCGGTCACTCGGCGCTCGCGGGCGTCTCCCTGTCGATCGACGCCGCGAGCGGAAGGATCACGCGCCGCGTCCACCGGCCGCACGAGCGTTGCGCATGCCGAGCTCTGTCAGGAACCGCGATCGTTCCCTCGGTGCCCGTTGCTGGTGCCCGGACGCGGACCAGCTCAGGGCGAGTCGCCGGCGTGCCCTGGTGATGCCGACGTAGAGCAGCCGGCGTTCCTCGTCGATCTGCTCGAAGGTACCCGCGTAGCTGATCGGGACGAGCCCCTCTGACAGCCCCACCACGAAGACGGCGTCCCATTCGAGGCCCTTGGCAGAGTGCAGCGTCGCGAGGGTCACCGCCGAGACGGTCGGTTCGTGCTGGCCTGCCTGCCGCTCCATCAGTTCGTCGGTGAACTGGCGGAACGTCGTTCCGGGCGCGGCCTGGTCGACGAGCCCCATGATCGCGTTGAGCGATTCCCAGCGGTCCCGCACCGCACCGGCGGCCTCCGGCGCTGTCTGGCTCCAGCCGAGCGAGCGCAGCACGTCGCTGGCCGACTTGAACAGCGGCTCGCCCACGATCGAAACGGATGCCGCTCGCAGCTGCATCACGGCCTGCTTGACCTCGGTGAGGTCGAAGAACCGCTTCGATCCACGGATCTGGTAGCTGATGGACAGGTCGCCGAGCGCGGTCTCGAGCGCCGCGGCTTGCACGTTGACCCGGTAGAGCACGGCGATGTCTTCCGGCCGGATGCCGGATTCGATCAGTTCGAGGATCTGCTGGGCGACCCCGCGTGCCTCCGCGAGGTCGTTCGCGTACTCGTGCACGCTCGGTTCGACCCCCGGCTCCGCCGAGTGCGCGCGCAGGGTGAGCGCCCCGGTGCGGCCGCGCATCAGCTGGTTCGCGGTCGTGACGATCGCCCCCGTCGACCGGTAGTTCTGTTCGAGGCGCACGACCGTCGCATCCTCCCAGCGCTTGGGGAAGTCGAGAAGGTAGTCGCTGCGGGCGCCCGCGAAGGAATAGATGGTCTGGCTGGCGTCGCCGACCACGCACAGGTCCCTGCGTGGCCCGACCCAGAGGGCGAGCAGGTCGTGCTGCAACGGCGACACGTCCTGATACTCGTCGACGACGAAGAACCGGTACTGCTCGCGCACCTGCAGGGCGACGGAGGGTTCGGACTCGATCATCCCGGCCATCGCGAGCAGGACATCCTCGAAGTCGATCTGCTTGCGCTCATCCTTCAGCCGCTCGTAGCGTTCGTGCATCGCCACGACCTGGTCGGCGTCGAGCCGGCCGGGCAGGCTGCGCCTGGCGATGCCGGCGGCGTAGTCCTCGATGCTGAGCCCGGTGGTCTTGCGCCACTCGACCTCGGCGGCGAGGTCGCGCAGGGTCGCGGTGTCGAGCCGGAGTTTGAGCTGTTCGGCGGCGTGGCCGAGCAACCGACCCTTTCCGTCGAGGATGCGCGGCGCCTGGCCGCCGACGACGTGCGGCCAGAAGTAGTTGAGCTGGGAGAGCGCTGCGGCGTGGAAGGTGCGTGCCGCGACGCCGCCGGCGCCGAGTTGGCGCAGCCGGCCCCGGAGTTCCGCGGCGGCCCGCGAGGTGAAGGTGAGCGCCATCACCCGGTTCGGGGCGTACGCGCCGGTCATCACCCCGTAGGCGATCCGGTGGGTGATCGCGCGGGTCTTGCCGGTGCCTGCGCCCGCGAGCATGCACACCGGCCCGACGAGGGCCTCCGCGGCGATGCGCTGCTGGTCGTCGAGGCCGGCCAGAAGCGTCTCGGGGGTCAGCGCCATCCGGCGACCAGGTCGGGGCCGAAGTCGATCGGTCCGCCGTACCACTGCTCGATGATCGCGCGTGCGATCGAGGAGCGGCCGGGCAGGATGATGCTGTCGCCGGCCGCGGCCAGTTCGGAGCGGCTGAACCAGCGCAGGTCGAGGATCTCGTCACCGTCCGGCAGGACACCGTCCGGCTGCTGGCCGTCGGCGAGGCGCGCGGTGAAGCCGAACATGATCGAGGCGGGGAACGGCCACGGCTGGGAGCCGAGGTAGACCGGGTCGGTGACGCGGAGGCCGGACTCCTCGAACATCTCGCGGATGACGGCCGCCTCGAGGGACTCCCCCGGTTCGACGAAGCCCGCGAGCAGGGAATAGCGGTTGTTCTCCCACAGGGCGTTCGACCCGAGCAGGATGCGCTCGTCGGCATCGGTGATCAGCACGATCACGGCGGGGTCCGTTCGGGGGAACACCTGGCTGCCGTCCACGGGGCACCGGCGGCTCCAGCCGCCGCCCTCGACCTCGGTTGCGGCGCCGCAGCGCGGGCAGTGCGCGTGCGAGGCGTGCCAGTTCGCGAGCGCGAGCGCTTCGGTGAAGAGGCCGGCGTCGCGGTCGGAGAGGGCGCTCGCGACAGTGCGGAGCGGCACCCAGAGGGACTCGTCCGGTTCGAGGGTCGCGGCCGCGCCGTCGTCGAGGATAACGGCGACCAGGCGGGTGCCCGCGGGTTCCGCGCCCTCGTCGGCGAGGGACCTGCCGAGGTAGAGCTCGATCGGGGTCTGCGCGACGAGGGCGGGCGGGAACAGGCGCAGCCGGGGCCGGCGGCTTCCGGTATCGGTTGCGGCGAGCTCGTGGGTGCCTGCGGGGGCCGCACCCGGCGTTCCCGCCAGGAGGGTGGACCCGCGCCAGAGCGGGAGGACGCGCGTGGAGGCATCCGCCCGGAGCTCGTCGAAGAGTCCGGGTATGGCCCGGGTGAGGTGGTCCCTGTCGACGGCGTGGCGGGACAGCGGCAGTTGGGAGGTGAACGTGAACGGCATGAAGACCCTTCGGACTCTGGCGTGACTGCCGAAGTTATGTGGAGGCGTGGCGAACGACCACACCGAGGGGAAGTCGACCTAACCTAGTAGGCATGGCCAGATCCCATCTCACTCTAGCCGCGCTCGCCACTTCAGCCGTGCCCGGTCTCGACGTCGTCCAGGCCCGCAGCCATGGCTCCAGCGGGCGCTCCTCCGGCGCGCCCGGAGCATACGATTCCGCTGTCCTGCTGGACCGCGACGGACGCTCCCTGATCATCCGGGTGCCGCTTTCCCAGGCCGCGGAGACCGAGCAGTCCGCGGACCTCGTCGCGCTCCGCGCCCTGACCGTCGGCAATCGCAGCCGCCTGCCGTTCGACGTTCCGCAGTTCGTCGGGCAGGCCCCGCTCAGCGGGACGCGCGCCGTCGTCTACGAGTTCCTGCCCGGCGACACCTTCGACGCGGACGCCCTCACCGGACACGCCGGGGTCTCCGGGTCGATCGGCCGGGCCATCGCGGCCATCCACGGCCTGCCGACCGCGGTGGTGAGCGATGCCGGGCTCACACAACGCAGCGCCCAGGACTGCCGCACCGAGGTGATCGACCTGATCGGCCGCACCGAGGCGACGGGGTACCTCCCGGCGGCCCTGCTCCGCCGCTGGGAGCTCGCGACCGACGACGACGCGCTCTGGCAGTTCCTGCCCTGCGTCATCCACGGTTCACTGTCCGCGGAGTCCTTCCTGATCGGCGAGGATTCCGTGACGGCCGTGCTCGGCTGGGCGGCGCTGAGCGTCGGCGACCCGGCCAGGGACCTGAACTGGTTGCTCGCCTCCCGGGGAGCCGCCGGCGAAGCGGCGATCGCATCCTACGGCGGCGTGCGCCAGGGCAACGACCCGCGCATCACGCAGCGGGCGATGCTCTACGCAGAGCTCGAGCTCGCACGCTGGCTGCTGCACGGCACCGACACCCGCAACCAGGGAATCGTCGATGACGCCGTCGCGATGCTCGACGGGCTCGTCGAGAACGTGCACCACGCGACCTCGCACCCGCTGTCCCCGAAGACCGGCCCGATCCTGAACGTGTCCGAGGTCGAGAGCCTGCTCGCCGCGACCCCGTACGCCGCGGTGAAGCGCGCGCCGGCCGCCGCGATGCACACGGATGCCTACACGCTGTCCGACTTCGAGACCGGCGAGTTCGCCGACGAACCGGACACCACCGGCGCGATCGACGTCGTGGGCGACGGCACGGACACCGGCACCGGCGCCGAGGTGCGGGACACGACCGAGGACCACGCCGCCACGAGGTCCGCCTCGGAGTAGAGCCGCTCGGGGGCGACCACGGTGTCGTCGGCGACGAAATAGAACACCGCGTCGACCTCGTCAGGGTCGATCCCCTTCCAGGTCGCGTACGCGAGGCGGTAGAGCGCGAGCTGCGTCTGCTTGAGTTCGAGGTCCGCTGCGTTCTTCGGCGCCCGGCCCGTCTTCCAGTCCACGACCTGGTAGCCCGTCCCTGTGCGGTACACCGCGTCGAGCTTGCAGATGAAGACCTGGCCGGCGAGCACGTAATGGATCTCGATTTCGACCTCCTCCGGTTTGAGGCCGGCCCAGGGCGACCGTTCGAAGGTCGCCTGGAGGCGTTCGAGCTGGGCCTGCTCGAGCGGCTGGTTCTGGTTGAGGTCGAGATCGAAGGCATCGGCATCCGTGTCGGTGTCTGCTTCGAAGAGCCCGGCGTCGATCCGGTCGCCGCCGAGGAGGCCGCCGGCCCGCCGCTCGACCCAGGAATGGAAGAGGGTGCCGAGCCGGGTGGCCCGGTACGGCCGCTCGGGCATGGGGCGGCGCACCTGTGCGGCGACCCCGGCGGGATCGTCGACGTAGTCCTTGAACCGCGAGGCGGGGATGCGGGCGGGCAGCGGTGCGACCGTGCCTGCGCCCAGGCGGAGGGCGCGTTCCTCGAGCAGCAGGGTCACGACGTGGGACCAGCGTGTCTCGCGGGCCAGGGTGTCCGGATCGTTCGCGGCGGCGCGCACCCCGGAAGCGGCCGCTTCGACGACGGCCCGGCGGGTGCCGAGCGGGTCGAAGGGCCAGGCCGGCGTGAGGCCGTCCTCCGGGGCCGGTTTCTCGGCGTTGGCGCTTTCCTCTGGCAGGGGGTCGATGAGGCCGGCCTCCGCGAGCTCGACGAGGTAGCGGCTCGGGGTGCGCACGGTCGAGCCAGAGCCCCAGAACGAACCGGTCAGCAGGAGTTCGTGCCTGGCCCGGGTGGTGGCGACGTAGATCAGCCGGCGTTCCTCGTCGTCGTGGCGGCCGGCGAGGTCCGCCTTGTACGCCTGGAAGGCGAGGTCGTAGGACAGCTGGCTGTCGTGGCCGGTCCAGTCGAGCTGGGGCAGTTCGGCGTGGTCGCCGCGGAACGGGTACGGCAGCTCGCCGAAGCGGATCCAGCCGGTGACCTCGCGCGCGGGGGCCGGCAGGCTCTTGTCTGTGAGGTTCGGGATCGCGACGTAGTCCCACTCGAGGCCCTTCGCGCCATGGATGGTGAGGAGTTGCACGGCGCCCTGTTCGGCCACCTCGGCGCGCGGTCCCCTGTCGTCGGCGAGTTCGGCCCGGCCGAGCCAGCGCAGGAAGCTCGCGGCGGTGCCGAGCTCGTCACTCGCGAGGAAGTCGGAGATGGTGTCGTGGAAGGCGTAGAGGTTCGCGAGGCCGAGGCTGTTGTTCTCGTTCGCGACGAGTTCGACGTCGAGGAGGAGCTCCTGTTCGACGAGGCGCACGAAGTCGAGCAGCGGAAGACCGGCCCGCGAGCGCAACCAGGCCAGCAGCTTGCCTGCTGCGCGCAGCCGCTCACGGCCGGTGTCGGTGAAGCCGGCGAGCTGGCCGTGACCGGGCGGCGCCGCCGCGGCGAAGTCGAGGGCGTCGACGAGGGAGGCCCCCTCGTCGTCGGCGACGGACGCACGGAGCTTCTCCGTGAGCTCCCGGCTGACGGCCTTCTGCGCCCAGTCGTGGGCGGCGAGCCAGCGCGAGACGGCCGCGAGGTGCTGCAGGTCGCGCGGGCCGACCTGGAACCGGGCACCACTCAGCAACCGGACGAGTTCGCTTCCCGCCGAGGGATCGTGCACGACCCTGAGCACGCTGACGACGTCGGTGACTTCCGGGGTGGAGAGCAGCCCGCCGAGGCCGAGCACGTGGGCGCGGACGCCGTTCGCGCGGAGGACCCCGGCGAAGAAGTCCATGTCGCGCCGGGCGCGGAAGAGGATGGCGCCGGACTTGTCGCTGCCGGCGCCGAGCCGGGCGGCGAACCAGCTGGCAACGGCCTGGGCCTCGTCGGTGGCCGTCTCGGCGAGCTGTGCGGAGACAGCGCCGGGCCGGGTGCCGTCCGGCACCTTGAGCGTCTCGACCTGGATGCCGTCCGTCCGGCGGCGCAGGACCTCGCTGAGCGGGGCGACGAGCGTGTTCGCGGCGTCGAGGACCGACCGGGGGTTGCGCCAGGTGAAGGAGAGCGACATGGACGGGGTGACCCGGCGTTCCGAGCGGGCGTCGGGGTCGAAGTCGGCGGAGAAGGCGAGCAGGTTCGCGGAGCTCGCACCGCGCCAGCCGTAGATGGACTGGTGCGGGTCGCCGACGGCCATCACCGGATGCCTGGCGAAGAGGGTGTGCAGGAGTTCGGTCTGGAGCACGGAGGTGTCCTGGTACTCGTCGAGCAGCACCACCCGGTACTGTTCGCGGTACCCCGCGACGACCCGCGGAACCCGCTGGCTCACCTGCAGGGCGAGGGCGACCTGGTCGGAGAATTCGATCAGGCCGAGCCGGCGCTTCTCCCGGTCGTACCAGTCGGCGAGTTCGGCGAGCACGGGCAGCGGCCCGACCGCGGCGAGTGAGTCGACGACGGAGGTGTACGGGACCTTCTTGCGCGGGTTGCCGTATGGAAGGTCTTCGAGGTAGGCGAAGCCGGCGGCGAGGCCGGCGAGATCGTGCCCGGCGCGGCCGGGGGCGCCCGCCGGGCCGGTCGTTGCCAGGCCCGTTGTTGCCAGGCCGGTCGTTGCCAGGCCCGTTGTAAGGGGAGGCGGGTTCTCGGCGAGCAGGCGGCTGAACCGGAGCACGGCATCCGTCACGGCGTCGAGGCTCTTGCCCCAGGGCACGAGCCTGTGGTCGCCGTGTTCGATCACGACGCGGCGGGCGAGCAGCCACGCGCTCGTCTCGGTGAGCAGGACGGACTCGGGTTCGCGGCCGAGCAGGAGGGCGTTGTCGGTGAAGAGACGGCTCGCGAAGGAGTTGTACGTCGACACGGTCGGGGTGTTGAACAGGCCGGAGTCGACGAGCTCGCCGGTGGTCTCTGCGCCCGCGGCCGGAGCCGGCGCGGGCAGCAGTCCGTTGGCGTCGAGCTGCGCGATGCGGTCGCCGATGCGCTCGGCGAGTTCGCCGGCCGCCTTGCGGGTGAAGGTGAGGCCGAGGACCTGGTCTGGGCGGGCGAGGCCGTTGGCGAGCAGCCAGAGCACCCGGTTGGCCATGGTCTCGGTCTTGCCGCTGCCGGCTCCGGCCACGACGAGGGTCGGCGCGAGCGGGGCCTCGATCACCGCCTGCTGTTCCGGGGTGGGCGGGAACATGCCGAGCGTGCCGGCGATCTCGAGGGCGCTGACCGGGTTCTGCGGACGATGCGGGTCGTGCGGCACGGGCGTTCCGTTCTGGCTCACGAGCTGACCTGCCCGATGATGTGGATGCGGCAGGCCCCGTGCGAGCGCGGGTCGAGGCAGTGTGTGGCGAGCTCGGCGACGAAGGTCGCCCCGCCCATCAGCGCCGCGTCGGCACCCACCCTGGTGCGGAAGGCGAGGAGCTGTTCCGCGGTGAAGGTGGTCTGGGTGGGGTTGCGGTAGTTCTGCTTAGCTGTGCCGGAGGAGACGATCACGAGGCGGGCTCCCGCGAGGGGGGTCCCGGCGGGGACGCCCTCGATCTGGCCTTCCTGGAAGGCGAGCTGGTAGGCGCCGAGCTGCGGGTGTTCCGCCACGCCCGCGTCGCTCACGGGGTCTCCGCGCCCGGTCTTGAGATCGACGATGACGGCGCTGCCGTCGGCGAGGCGTTCGACCCGGTCGACGGTGCCGGTGAGCCACGCGCCGTCGACGTCGAACCCGAAGCTGCCCTCGGCGCTCAGGAGTTCGCCGCCGGCGTGTTCGAAGTCGAGCAGGTAGGAGGCGAGCCGGTCGGTGAGGACGCGCGCGTCGGCGCGCTGCACCTCGGACTGCCACTCCGCGTCGAAGCGGAGCTCGCCCCAGCGCTCGTCGACCGCCTGCCACAGTGCTTCCGGCTGGCGGTCGGTCGACTCCTCCATGACCGCGTGGATGATCGTGCCGAGGTTCGCGGCCGTGTTCGAGCTGCCGCCGCCGAGCCGGCCGATCGCCCAGTGCAGCGGGCAGGTCTCGACAGCGGCCATCTTCGACGGGGAGACCCGCACCGGCTCGTCACCGGCCGTCGGGTCGTTGAGGGGCTGCAGCGTGCTGGGGCCCGCGAGGCCGTACCACTGGCCGGGGTCAGCACCGGGCACGGCTGCCGCGGCGAGCCTCGCGAGGGTTGCCGCGGCATCCGTTGCGCGCTCCGACCGTTCGGGGTGTTCGGACAGGGCGCCCGCCGCGACGCCCCTGGTGAGGTCGCGGCGCAACCGGCCGACGAGACCGCGGAGTGACACCGGGTAGCGCCCGGCGGGATCGGTGCCGTCAGCCCCGGCCGGCGGGGTCGGCCGCGGCAGCAGCTTGAGGAACACCGACGGTTCGTTCTCCTCGTTGTCGACGGCCGTGACGAGGAGTTCGCTCCGGGCCCGGCTCGCGGCCTGGGCGAACATGCGCAGCTCGTCGTGCAGGACCTCGGTGCGCGCGTCGCCGCCTCGGGGGTCGCGTCCGGAAGCGAGGGCGGCGAGATCGCCCGAACCGAGCAGCGAGCCGCGGATGCGCAGGTCCGGCCAGACGTTCTGCTGCACGTTCGCGATCACGACGAGGTCGAACTCGCGGCCGATCAGCCCGTTCGGGGTCGAGACGGTGACGGCGTCCCCGAGGGCGCGGGGGGCGAGGGTGTCCTCTGGGACGTCGGTGTCGACGAGGTGTTCGAGGAAGAGCACCGGCGGGGCCGCCGGGGTGCGTTCGACGTAGCGTTGCGCTGCGGAGAACAGGGCTACGACGGCGTCGAGGTTGTGGTTGGCCTCGTCGGCGATGATGCCGATTCCGGTGGACTGCTCGAGCCATTCCCTGGCGAGGCCGCTGCGCTGCCAGAGGCCCCAGAGCAGTTCCTCGATGGTGGCCCCCGCCTCGTATTCGACGGATGCGGCGAGCAGGCTCTCCGCGCAACTCGCCGCGCGGCGGGCGGTGCGGTTGTCGATCGCCGACAACAGCGACGGCGTCGCGAACACGGCGGCGAGAAGCTCGTCGGCACTGCGGGTACGGGCGGCGCTCGGGGTCGCGCCGGTTGCCGGCTCGCCGGGCTCCTGTTGGCCGAGTTCCTGTTGGCCGAGTTCCTGCTGGCCGAGTTCGTGTTGGCGCAGCGCCGCGCGGAGGCGCCGCAGGGTGATCGGGTCGAGGCCACCGAGGGGGCCGCGCAGGAGTTCGGTCGCCGCTTCGGCGTCGAGGGGACGGCGGCCGAGAGTGACGTCGAGGGCGAGGATGAACGCACGCACCGCCCATTCGTCGCGGAGGGCGGTCTGCGCTGAGGGCACCTGGGTGGGCACCTCGAGGGCCGCGAGGCCGCGGGCGAGTGCCGGGATGGCCGAACCGCTCCGCGCGACCACGGCCATGCGGCCCCACGGCACTCCGTCGAGCACATGCCGTTCCCTCAGCCGCCCGGCGATGAGCGCGAGCTGGTCGGCGGGGCTCGCCGCGAGGAGGGTTTCGACAGAGGCGGCGGATGCTTCGGTGCCGGCCGCGTCGGTGCCGGACTTTGCGACGCCCGACTCTGCGGCTCCTGGGTCTGCGGTGCCGGACTCGACTGAGGGCACGTCGGACGGGGACTCGACGCTCCCGGCCCGGCGTTGGGTGCCCGCGGACGCGGTCCCGATCCGGTGGGTGATCTCCCGCACGACGCCCCGGATGGCGGGTCCATGCCGGTAGACGGTGTCGAGCACGAGGGTCGTGACGCGTGGTGCGCCCGGAGCGAGGTAGTCGGCGAGCCTGCCGAGGGCATCCGCGTGGGCGCCGTTGAACGAGCCCGTCGTGATGTCGGGGTCGCCGGCGGCCACGATCGCGACGCCGCGCGCCGCGAACTGGGCGAGCAGGGTGAGGGTGGCCCTGTTCAGTTCCTGGGCGTCGTCGACGACGATGAGGCGGAGGCCTGCAAGGGTGCCGAGGGTCGCGGCTCCCGCGGACCCGGGAGCCGCTGCGGCGACGACGGCCGCGGCGAAGCCGGCGAGCTCGGTGGAATCGTACTGGCCGGGCCGGCTCTGGTCTTTGACCTCGTCGTAGCCGCGGATGAACCGGGCAGCCGCGATCCATTCCGGGCGGTCGGTCGCTGCACCGAGCTCGGCGAGGCGGGTGGGGGTGATCCCGTATTCCACGGCCCGCATCATCAGATTGCGCAGTTCGGTGCGGAACCCGCGCAGCCGGCGCACGCCCGCGTCGAGGGTGGGCGGCCAGGCCGGGCCGGACGGACCCGCCCCGTCGCCGTCACGGACCCCGTCACGGTCACGCACGCCGCCGAAGTCGCCGCTGCCATCGACGGGGTTGCCGTCGTCGAGGTCGCCCTGGAGGAGTTCGGCGATGATCTGGTCCTGCTCGCCACCGGTGAGCAGCGTCGGCGCCGGGCCGCCGGCCGCGGCTTCTGCTCCGCGCACGAGTTCGAACGCGACGGAGTTCGCCGTGCGGGCGAGCGGGCCGTTGGTCGGGACGCCGAGGCGGAGCGCAAGCCGGTCACGCAGCACGGTGGCGCCCGCCCGGGTCGGCACGAGCAGGAGGACCTCCCCCGGCGCATACCCGCGCTCGAGGACGCGTTCGGCGAGGAGCTCGATGAGGGTCGTGGTCTTCCCGGTGCCCGGGGCGCCGATGAGCGCGGCGGAGACCCCGTCGGCCAGCTCGAGGGCAGCCCGCTGGGAACCGTCGAGGGGGAAGGGAGGCGCGGAAACGTCGCGGTCGAGGGTCGGAATTCCGGGGCTGGTCACGTTTTCAAAGCTAGCGGGTTGCGCCGACAGTGAACGTTGTCCGGCTGCCCCGCCGTTCTGTCGTAATCTGGGCGCTTAGGCAACGAAAGGCGCATCTGGTGGATATCCGCATTGGCATCTTCAACTCTCCCCGTGAGATCAGCTTCGAGACGTCGCAGGCCGCGACCGAGGTCGAGGAAGCGGTAGCCGCCGCCCTCTCCGGTTCGACCGGGTACCTCAAGCTCGCCGACAGCAAGGGCCGGGTGTTCATCGTCCCGACGATCGGCCTCGCCTACGTCGAGCTGGGCTCCGAGGAGTCCCGTCGCGTCGGTTTCGTCGCGTAACACCGGCATGGAACTCCTCTTCGCCGCGCTCGGCGGGGCCGTCCTCGGCCTCGCGGCACGGTACGCGCTGCCCGGGCGCACGAACCACGGTGCCGTGCTGCTGCCCGCGATCGGCACGATCGTCGCCATGGTCGTCTGGGTCGCACTCACGTGGTTCGGCTGGGCCTGGGACGGTGGCTGGATCTGGTGGGCCACCCTCATCATCGCCGGCGGGGCATCCGTCGCGGCAGGCACGACCCTCGCGCGCTCACGCGTCGACGGTGACGCACGGATGCTGCACGAGCTGATGCGCACCGGTCGCCCGGGCCGCGCCTAGGCTTCCCTCGCGCCGAGCGCGAGTTCACCGCCGTTCCGCGTGCGGTGCGCCACCCGCGCAGCGGCGCACCGCCCGCGCTCGAACGCGGGTTCACCGCTGCATGCTCAGGCGGTGAGGCCGAGGCCGTCCATTCGCCGGGTGTGCGCGGCGATCAGTTCGGTGAAGACCGGCTCGATGCGCTCCTCGGTGGGACCGGCTGCCAGAACGACGCCGGACGGGTCAGGCGTGCCCGCGAACGCGAGCGCGGAGCGGGCGATGAGCAGGGTGTCCCCGACCAGCCGGCGGCCCCAGAGGGCCAGGTGCGAGGCGAGCGGCGCATCCGCTGCGATCGCGGCCGCGAGCTGGGTCGCGAGGATCGCGGTCCCGGCATCCTCGCCGAGAAGGTGCGCGACCCGCGGGCCGACCTCACCGGGCAGCCCGTCGGAGAGCCGGATGAAGAAGTCGTCGAGCAGGCCCCCGGCGAGGTAGCAGCTCAGCAGCAGCTCGGTCCAGTCGGCGCCGCTGATCTCGGCACGGAAGGCGTCGAGGGCCGGTACGAACGGCGCCATCACGTCGGCGGGTTCCGCTCCGCGACGGCGGATCTCGGCGACGAGGCCCTGGTGCTTGGAGAGCGCGCGCCCGGCGGCGGTGCTGAGCGCCTGCTTGGCGGCGAGGTCTGGCGCGATCGCGACGGCGCGGGCGAGGCTCTCGAAGACGCCGAGCTCGAAGTATGCGGACTGGCCCAGGAACGGGAGCAGTTCGGGGGTGAGGTCCTTGATGTCCACTTTCGTGGTCGATGGACGTTCCCCCCGGGTGGTGAGCCGGGGGATAATCTCGACGCGCTTGGCGCGCCCATCAAACCAGGAGAACACCAGCCCAGCTTAGGACAGAGCTGCGGCATCCGCGCGGCCCGACACCGACCGCGCCCGCGTGGCTTCGGCTGCTTCCCAGACAGCTCCCGGTAAGGTGAGACAAGCCATCGGCGTGGATCGGTGGCTGGTGCCCGAGGCAGAAGACGGGCGCATCTTTCGTTTCCAGCTAATGACAGGCAAACTTTCGTGACTTTCTCCGAACTCAATATCGACCAGGACCTGGTTGACGCTCTCGCCAGCAAAGGCATCCTCGAGCCGTTCCCGATCCAGCTCCAGACCATCCCGCTCGCGATGAGCGGGCAGGACATCATCGGCCAGGCCAAGACCGGCACCGGCAAGACCCTCGGCTTCGGCCTCCCCCTCATCCAGCGTCTCGGACTCGACCCCGAGCCCGGCGTGCAGGCGCTCGTGGTCGTCCCGACCCGCGAACTGTGTGTGCAGGTCAGCGAGGACCTCGAGATGGCCTCGCAGAACCGCAACACCAAGATCGTGTCCATCTACGGCGGCAAGGCGTACGAGGGCCAGATCGAGCAGCTCAAGGCCGGCGCCCAGATCGTCGTCGGCACCCCCGGCCGCCTGCTCGACCTCGCGAGCCAGCACCTGCTCAGCCTCGCCAACGTGCGCGAGATGGTCCTCGACGAGGCGGACAAGATGCTCGACCTCGGCTTCCTGTCCGACATCGAGCGGCTCTTCGCCCAGACGCCGTCGACCAGGCACACCATGCTCTTCTCCGCGACGATGCCCGGCCCGATCGTGGCCCTCGCCCGCCGGTTCATGAACCGGCCCATCCACATCCGCGCGCAGGAGCCCGACGAAGGCCTCATGCAGGCCAATATCCAGCACATCGTCTACCGTGCCCACAGCATGGACAAGGACGAGGTCATCGGCCGCATCCTGATGGCGGAGGGCCGCGGCAAGACCGTGATCTTCACCCGCACCAAGCGCGCGGCCGCCAAGCTCGTCGAGGAACTCGGCGACCGCGGCTTCAACGCGACCGCCGTCCACGGCGACCTCAACCAGGACCAGCGCGAACGCGCCATGGCCGCGTTCAAGGCAGGCAAGAAGGACATCCTGATCGCAACGGATGTCGCCGCTCGCGGAATCGACGTCGACGACGTCACCCACGTGATCAACCACACCATCCCCGAGGACGAGAAGGCGTACCTGCACCGCGTCGGGCGCACCGGGCGCGCGGGCAAGACCGGCATCGCGGTCACGTTCGTCGACTGGGACGACATGCACAAGTGGACGCTGATCAACACCGCACTCGACTTCGGCGTTCCGGTCCCCGTCGAAACGTACTCGTCCTCACCGCACCTGTACTCCGACCTCAACATCCCGGTCGGCTCGAAGGGGCGCCTGCGCATCTCGCCCGTGCGCGAGCACGCCGCGGGAAGCGGTCACTCCGACTCCGGCCGTTCGGACGGTCGCTCCGGTGGCGCCGGGCGCACCGGCGGCGCCGGGCGCACCGGCGGCGCCGGCCGCTCCGGCGGATCGGGCCGCGGCGGAGACGGGGCACGCTCGGATTCGGGTCGCACCGCAGACGCCGGCCGTTCGGCTGCAGCACGCACCCGCACCCGTGTCAGCCAGTCCACCAACCCCGACGCCCCTGCTGTGACCCCCGCAGCGGGCACCCACGACGGCGGCGGAGCCCAGCACCACGACGGCAACAGCGCACCGCGCCGACGCAGCCGTTCGCGTCGCTCGGCTCCTGCGGCCGGCGGCGTCAACTAGCCGCTCCGGCCTCCAGCCGCCACTTTCGACAGAGAAGGGCGCGCCCGCTTCTGCGGGCGCGCCCTTCTGCGTGCCGCGACCGACAGCATCCGCGGCGGGTAGCTCGCTGAGGTGTCGCAGATCGAGGTTCCCGCAGCGCGCGAACCTCGATCTGCGACACCTCGCGGGGCCCTAGGCGAAGACGGGCTCCGAGCCGGTCGCCTGCTGCAGGATGCGGTCGAGCACCTCGGGCGTCGTGGTGTTCTCCCCGAGACGGTTCGGTTTGCCCTCGCCGTGGTAATCGCTCGACCCCGTGACGACGAGACCGTACTTGGTCGCGAGCGAATAGAGCCGCGCCTTCGCGGCCGTCTTGTTCTCGCGGTGCTCGAGTTCGAGCCCGAAAAGCCCCGCCTCGACGAGGCGGGCGAGCCTGGCCTCCGGGATGACGTCGCCCGCTCCGCGGGTCGCGGGGTGCGCTATGACCGGCACTCCCCCCGCCGCGACGACGAGGCCGACGGCGCGCAGCAGGTCGGGGGCGTAGTGCGGCTGGTAGTAGCCGGACTCCCAGTGCAGGATGCCCGCGAAGGCCTCGCTCCGAGTGAGGGCGAAGCCCCGGGCGACCAGGGCGTCGGCGATGTGCGGGCGGCCCACCGTCGCATCCGGTGTGGTCTGCGCGAGAACGTCATCCCAGGTGAGGGCGTAGTCGACACCGATCCTCTCGACCATCTCCTCGGCGCGGACGAGGCGGGCCTGCCGCACCCGCGCTGTCTCCGCGACGATTCCGGCATCCGAAGGGTCGAAAAGATATGCCAGCAGGTGCACGCTCGCAGACGACACCCGAGTACTGAATTCCATTCCGGGAATGAGCGTGATGCCGGCGGTGCGGGCAGCTGCGGCCGCCTCGTGCCAGCCTGCCGTGGAGTCGTGGTCGGTCAGCGCGACGGTGCCGAGACCAGCGGCGGAAGCGGCCCGCACCAGCTGGGAGGGGGTCTCCGTGCCGTCTGAAACGCTCGAGTGCGCGTGCAGGTCGATGGGACCCCTGAATTGCCGTTCGCCTGCCATGACCCCATGCTAGTTGCGCACGGACCGCCCACCGCCCGGTGCCCGCCCTCCCCTCGCCCCGGCGGCTCTCGCCGAAGATCCAGCGGGCAATGGGACAATGGGGCCATGGCCAATTCCACCGAAACCGTGCCCACCGTCACCGCCAAGCCCCGCCCGAACGAGAACCGTTCGACGACGCCGGGGTCGGACGGCTTCAAGTCCTACATCTCGAGCGGCTGGGCCGAGCGCGTCGACACGCTTCCGCCGGCCCGCGAGCAGGCGCCGTTCGCAGCGGCACGGCGTGCTCGCGTGTCCGCGATGTACCCGGGGCAGCGCCTCATCGTTCCGGCCGGCCGCCTCAAGCAGCGCTCGAACGACACCGATTACGCCTTCCGCGCCCACTCCGCCTTCTCGCACCTCACCGGCTGGGGCAGCGACGCCGAGCCCGGAGCCGTGCTCGTGCTCGAGCCGACGACGACCGGGCACGACGCGACGCTGTACTTCCGTGAGCGCGCCGGACGCGACTCCGACGAGTTCTACGCCAACGCGGACATCGGCGAGTTCTGGATCGGCCCGCGCCCCTCCATCGCCCAGGTGGCGAGCGACCTCGCCATCACCGTGCGCGGGATCGCCGACCTCGACTCTGTGCTCACGGTCGTCGACTCCGAGACGCTCGTCATCCGCGAGGCAGACCCGGCGTTCACCGTGGCCGTCGACGAGGGCCGCCTCCGCTTCGCCGCGGACAAGGTGCTCGGCGACAACGCCACGAACACTCCGTTCAGCCTCGAGGTCAACGGCGAGCACGAAACGGACGACCGTTTCGCCCGCGACCTGTCCGAGCTGCGCCTCGTGAAGGACTCCTACGAGATCGCCCAGATGCGCCTCGCGATCGCGGCCACCGGGCGGGGCTTCGAGGACGTCATTCGCGACCTGCCCCGGTCGAGCGCCCACGAACGCGGCGAACGCCTCGTCGAGGGCGTCTTCAACACCCGCGCCCGCTCCGACGGGAACGCGGTCGGGTACGACACGATCGCGGCCTCCGGCCCGCACGCGTGCATCCTGCACTGGACTCGCAACGACGGCCCGCTCAACCCGGGCGACCTGATCCTGCTCGATGCGGGTATCGAGGTCGACAGCTATTACACCGCTGACGTCACCCGCACCCTCCCCGTCGACGGCACCTTCTCCCCCGTGCAGCGTCGCGTGTATGAGGCCGTGCGCGAGGCAGCGGATGCCGCGTTCGCCGTGGCCAGGCCCGGCGCGATCTTCCGTGAGGTGCACGCCGCAGCCATGGCGGTCATCGCCCGCCGGACCGCGGAGTGGGGCACGCTCCCTGTCACCGCCGAGGAGGCGCTCAAGCCGGAGAACGGGCAGCACCGCCGGTACATGGTGCACGGCACGAGCCATCACCTCGGCATCGACGTGCACGACTGCGCCCAGGCCAGGCGCGACATGTACCTGGACGGCGTGATCGAGGCCGGGATGATCTTCACGATCGAACCGGGCCTGTACTTCCAGCCGGACGACCTCACCGTGCCGTTCGAGTTCCGCGGCATCGGTGTCCGCATCGAGGACGACGTGCTGATCACGGCGACGGGCGCCGAAAACCTGTCCGTCGGCATCCCCCGCACCGCCGACGACGTCGAGGCCTGGATCGCCTCTCTCACCGCCTGACCCGCCTCACCCGCCGCGAAAGCGGGTGAATCGTCGTTCTCACGAGGTCAAACCGACGATTCACCCGCCTTCGCGAGCCTGCGTGGGCTGTGGAGCTGCGGCTAGTCGGTGGATGCGGTGGGCGAGGCTTCCGGGGCGGGCGTGACCGCCGGAGGGGCGAACTGGCCGTACGGCGGGGCAGGCTGGTCCGGACGGGCCGCCGGGGCCGTGGGCTCCGGCTGGGCAGGCTCCGGATCGACGGACCTGACCGCGACGGGTTCCACTGTGCCGTGCAGGAGGTTGCGCGCCTTGTTCACGAGCGCGGCCTCGACGATGATCTGGTAGTTGCTCGCCATCACCTGCATCGTCGAGGTGAAGTCCCGGCGCCTGCGGTTGAGCGCGTAGCTCACAACACCGAACAGCATCCCGAATCCGGCGCCCATCAGCACCGCAGCGAGGACGAAGGGCAGTCCAGCCCCGGTCGGCGAGAAGATGAAGAACAACAGGCCGAAGAAGATTCCGAGCCAGGCGCCGGAGGCCGCACCGGCGAGGGCGACGCGTCCCCAGGTCAGTTTCCCGGTGACCCGCTCGACGGTCTTGAGGTCGTTGCCGACGATTGAGAGCTGCTTGACCGGGAAATCAGCCTTCGCCAGGGTGTCGACTGCGGCCTGCGCCTCGGCATACGTCTCATAGGTCGCGAGCACCTCGCCCTTGGGTAAAACGGGGAACAGGGCCGGACCGCGATTGCCAAAAGGGTTCTGATTGCTCATGCCGCCATTCTTCCACAGCACGCCGAAGGGCCGCAGGTGGCCTACATTTGTAACGTGACTGCCACCAGAGTCTTCGTCGCCCGATTGGCCGGGTGTTCCGTCTTCGACCCCGCGGGCGACCGCGTCGGCAAGGTCCGTGACGTGCTCGTGGTCTACCGAAAAGACGATCCGCCCCTCGCGGTCGGACTCATTGTGGAAATCCCGGGCAAGCGCCGCGTCTTCGTGTCGATGAGCCGGGTCACGAGCATCGGCTCCGGCCAGATCATCACGACCGGCCTGATCAACGTGCGCCGCTTCGAACAGCGCGGCGGCGAGGTCCGCGTCATTGCCGAGCTCCTGGGCCGCGAGGTCATCTTCAACGACGGCTCCGGCGAGGCTACCGTCGAGGACGTGTCGATCGAGGAGACCAAGCAGGGAGCCTGGGAGATCGCCCAGCTCTTCGTCCGCCGTCCCAAGGCGAGCGTGTCCCTCTTCGCGAAGGGCGCGACGACGTTCGCCACCTGGAGCGACGTCCGCGAGAAGACCACCGTCGGCCAGGCCCAGTCCGCCGAGCAGCTCATCGCGACCTATTCCGACCTCAAGCCCGCCGACCTCGCCAACACGATGCTCGACCTTCCGCCCGAGCGCATGCACGAGGTCGCGAGCGAGCTTCCCGACGGCCGCCTCGCCGACGTCCTCGAGGAGATGCCGGAGACCGAACAGGTCGCCATCCTCACCCGGCTCGGCGACGCCCGCGCCGCCGACGTGCTCGACCACATGCAACCGGACGACGCAGCCGACCTCATCGCCCAGCTGCCTGAGGAACACGGCGAGCAGCTGCTCGACCTGATGGAGCCGGAGGAAGCCGACGACGTGCGCTTCCTGCTCACCTACGCGCCGGACACGGCCGGTGGCCTGATGACGACGGAGCCCATCATCGTCTCCGCCGACGCGACCGTCGCAGAGGGCCTCGCCCTGATCCGCCGCCACGACCTCGCGCCAGCGCTCGGAGCTGCGATCTGCGTCACCCTCCCGCCGTACGAGCCGCCGACCGGCCGTTTCCTCGGCATGGTGCATTTCCAGCGGATGCTGCGCTACCCGCCGCACGAGCGCCTCGGCACGCTGCTCGACCAGGGTCTCGACCCCGTCACCGCAGACACCTCGGCCGCGGAGGTCACCCGGATCCTCGCGAGCTACGACCTCGTCTCCGTTCCCGTTGTCGACGACAACCACCGACTCGTCGGGGTGGTGACAATTGACGATGTCCTCGACTACCTGTTGCCAGACGACTGGCGAAGTCACGACGGCAATGACGATGTACGCCGCCGGGCAGCCGCCCGCAGCGAGCTGAAGACGGGAAGCATCCCGCTGCCACACGGACGGAGGACCGGCAATGGCCCGAAGTGATCGCTCGGATCAACGCCTCGACTCGCCCAAGGGCCTGCGCGTCGCTCCCCTGTCGCGAACCAGGAACCGCAATCGCAACCGCGACCGGCCGTCGAGCGACCGTTTCGGCCGGCTGACAGAGGCCATCGCCCGCGGCATGGGCACCCCGTGGTTCCTGCTCGGGCTCACGCTTTTCGTTCTCTTCTGGATGGGCTGGAACACCCTCGCCCCCGTCGCATGGCGCTTCGACTCCGTCGCGCTCGGCTTCATCGCACTCACCCTCGTGCTCTCGATGCAGGCCTCCTATGCCGCCCCGATGATCCTGCTCGCGCAGAACCGTCAGGACGACCGCGACAGGGTCCAGTTCGAACAGGACCGGCAGCGCGCCGAACGCAACCTCGCCGACACCGAGTACCTCGCCCGCGAGGTCGTCGCCCTCCGCCTCGGCATGAAGGACCTCGCCTCCCGCGACTTCCTCCGCAGCGAACTCCGCGCCCTGCTCGAGAACCTCGAACAGCGTGAGGACGAGGAGAAGCGCAGCCGCAAACGCTCCCGCAAGGGCGACCGCGAGCGGGAAATCGACCACGACCACGACCACGACCGCGAGGCAGGCCAGGACAGGGCAACCGCCACGGCGCAGGCGACGGCACGGGGCGTCGAACCCACAACCGCACCAGCTGCGTCAGCCGTACCCGCACCATCAGCCGCACCGGCAACGCCCGCCTCACCCCCGGCATCCGCCAGGACCATCGAGGAGCGACCCCCGATTGGCCGCTGACTCGCCCCTGGCACCGGGTACGGCAACCGCCGACCCCGCCGGGATCGACGCCAGGGTCGGCGCTGCGCTCTCCCGGGTGATCGACCCGGAGATCCGCAAGCCGATCACCGAGCTCGGCATGGTCGCCGGGGTGCACACCGGGAACGGGCACACCACCGTCGACCTGCTGCTCACGATCGCCGGATGCCCCGCCGCACGCCAGATCGAACGGGACGTGCTCGAGACGGCAGAGTCCGTCGCCGGTCCAGGACACGTGACCGTGTCGGTCGGCGTGATGACCCGTGAGCAGCGCCGCACGATGACCGAGAAACTCCGCGGCGGCGCGGCCGCGCGCACGACGCAGTTCGGTGCGGGTTCCCTCACCCGGGTCTACCTCGTGACGAGCGGCAAGGGCGGCGTCGGCAAGTCGACGATCACGGCGAACCTCGCCGTCGCGCTCTCCGGCCGCGGCCTCAAGGTCGGCGTCGTCGACGCGGATGTCTACGGTTTCTCCATTCCCGGACTGCTCGGCCTCGTCACGCCCGGCGTCGACGGCGCCAAGGGGACAGCGGTCAAACCGACCAGGGTCGGCGACATGATCCTGCCGCCGATCAATTACGACGTGAAGGTCATCTCGATCGGCATGTTCGTGGAGGACGGCGGCGTCGCGGTCGCCTGGCGCGGGCCGATGCTGCACCGGACGATCACCCAGTTCCTCACCGAGGTCTACTTCGGCGACCTCGACGTGCTCCTGCTCGACCTCCCGCCAGGGACCGGCGACGTGGCGATCTCGATCGGTCAGCTGCTGCCCCAGGCCGAGGTCATCGTCGTGACGACCCCGCAGCCCGCCGCGGCGGACATCGCCGAACGCAGCGGCGTCGTCGCCCGCCAGACCGGGCAGACCATCTTCGGCGTGATCGAGAACATGTCCGGCGCCCTCCAGCCCGACGGCAGCCTGCTCGAGCTCTTCGGCGCCGGAGGCGGAGCCGAGGTCGCGCGGCGACTCTCGGCCGGCCAGGACACGCCGGTGCCGCTCCTGGCGAGCGTCCCTCTCAGCATTCCGCTCCGCACCGGCGGCGACGACGGTCGCCCGGTCGTGCTGAGCGACCCGCTCGACCCGGCGGCCCTCGCGATCGACGCGGTCGCCGAGCGGCTGTTCTCCCGCGCCCGCGGCCTCTCCGGCCGCAGCCTCGGCGTCTCCCTCAAATAACGCCGGTCACCGCGCCGCGCGCCCGGGCGTGAGGTGTCGCATATCGACGTTCACACGGCCCGCGAACGTCGATGTGCGACACCTCAGGGTCGGGACGACGCTAGGGCTCGAGGTCGGCGAACAGCTCGGGCTGCGGGTCCGCGAACAGTTCGGGCTGCGAGGTCGGCGCGGCCGTACTCGTCGGCGGCTGCGGACGCCGCACGTGCACGGCCGCACCGGCCGCGAGGTACACCTCCCGCGGCTTGCCGGCGTCAGACTGCTTGACCGAGGAGATCCAGATCGCCTCCGGGTGAACGTCACGGCCCGCACGGACGTCCTCCGCGGTCCGGAGCTTGGCCACGCGGTGGAGCACGCCGCCGAACCAGATCTTCGCGACGATGTCGGCGACGGTGAGCATGATCTGCATGACCACGACGAGCGTCCCACCGGAGCCGACGAGCGGCATCGCGTACACGATCGGGTACACCGCCCACGAGGACAGCAGCAGGATGGTCGCGGAGCGCAGCAGTGCGGCCGAATCCACCGTGAGCACGGGCAGGGAGCGCCGCACCACGCTCGCGAGCAGGGCCGTCGTCGCCAGCCAGAACACTCCGGCGGCGATCCCCCACCCGACGAGCGCGGCGGCATCCGTGCCCCCCGAGGCGACGATCGCGCCCAGGTACGCCAGGAACACCATGAAGAAACCGCCGGCCATCGCGATCAGGCGGATGCGCCGGGCCACGCCGCCGAGGACGACGCACACGGCGAGGAGCTCGATGACGACGAGGGGAACCGCAACCGACCACTCGACGTAGCGCACGCCGAAGGTGAGGAGCGCAAGCCCGTTGGGCACGAACTCCGCGCCTTCACGGGTATACCCGAAGAGAAGACCGGACAGGAGGACGAGGTAGGACAGGAACATGGCGCTCATGATGCCGAGCCGCGCGACAACGGCGGTCCGGTACCGGGCGCCGACCTCCCCCCGGGTCACCCAGGCCCGCAGGAAACCCACGAAGAAGCACAGGGCGCCCATCCCCACGAAATAACAGATGAGCTGGTACTGGGCCGGGGAGAGTCCGGCCTCCCACGGGGCGGCCAGGGATCGGACTAACACGGATACCCTTCATCAGCGACGGTGTCTTCGAAACGTGAGTGCGTCAGGAACGAGCAGGAGAGCCAGGAGCGAACGGTCGTGGAACGAGTGTCAGGATCGTGATTTCAGGACAGGGACGACCGGCGGCGGTTCCACGGAGAAGAACAGGCCGCCCGCGCTGTTCGCCGACACCATCAGCCGCTCGATCCAGTCCCGGTTGATGTTCGGCACCCGGCTGACCGAATAGCGGTAATAGAGTGTGCTGCTGGCATCGAGCCAGATGGCGCTGCGCCCGCTCTCGGTCTCGTCATCGGCCGACTCCGTCCACGAAAAAATGAAGCCCTCCCTGCGCCGCAGTTTCGTCGTAATGACGATCTGCAGGTGCATCAGGGCACGATCCTCAAAACTGACCACAATTCCTGGACTGCCGTACAACAACGTACCCATGAGCTCCCCCTCCGGATGGCTTACTCTAACGGACGAATCCCCCGCCGCCTAGCAGCTGCTATCCGGACGCGTCACCGGCTCCACCGAGCGTAGCCGCATGGTCGGGGACGGTGCGGTTGAGTTCGCGCGGCGGACGCTCGTAGTCGGCGCCCTGCGGCCGATGCGGAATCGAGACCCGCGGCGGTTCACGGTGCTCGTACGGCACGATCGAGAGCAGATGGTTGATCATGTTGAGCCTGGCCGCGAGCTTGTCCTCGCTCTCGACGACCCACCAGGGCGCCTCGGCGATGTCGGTGTGCACGAACATCTCATCCTTGGCCTTGGAGTAGTCCACCCACTTCGTGATCGAGAGCAGGTCGGTCTCCGAGAGCTTCCAGCGCCGCATCGGGTCCTTGAGCCTCGAGCGGAACCGGGCCTCCTGCTCGTGGTCGGATACGGAGAACCAATACTTGACGAGGAGGATCCCGTCCTCGACCAGCATCCGCTCGAAGAGGGGCGCCTGGTGCAGGAACCGGCGGTACTCGTCGGGGGTGCAGTACCCCATCACGCGTTCGACGCCGGCCCGGTTGTACCAGGAGCGGTCCATCAGCACCATCTCCCCCGTCGACGGCAGGTGCTCGATGTACCGCTGGAAATACCACTGGCCACGCTCACGGTCTGTCGGCACCGGCAGCGCGACGATCCGGGCGATCCGCGGATTCAGGTACTCCGTGACCCGTTTGATGGCCGAGCCCTTGCCCGCAGCATCGCGGCCCTCGAAGATCACGACGATGCGGGCGCCCGACTCGCGCACCCACTCCTGCATGGCGACGAGCTCCGTCTGCAGCCTGCGCAGCTCGGCGTTGTATTCGGCCTTGCGGATCCTGCCTGGTGTGGGTTTCTTCTTCGCCATCCCCGACCTTTCGTTCGCGTGATGACAGCCTAGGAGCCAGAACGACCCGGATGGCTCTATCCGGCGCGGGCGAGTCTGTCTATCCTGTTCCGAACAGTCGCGGGCGACAGGTTAGGAGCGGGATGGCGCTGGAACACCGCACCCTCATTTCCTCGGTCCAGCGCGCCCTGAGGATCGTTGACATCGTCTCGGGCGCCCCCCGGCCGATGCCCGTCAAGGCGGTCGCCCAGGCCTCGGGGCTCAGCCTCGGCACGGCGTACAACCTGACCAGGACCCTCGTGCACGAGGGCTATCTCGGCACGGAGCCCGACGGCCTCGTCCTCGGGCTCCGGTTCCCGAGCCTCCGCGACGCAGACGCCGGCGTCTTTCTCGCCCGGGTGCGCCACACCCTCCGCCAGGTTGCCGGGGAGAACGGCGCGACGGCGTACCTCGCGCGCTTCAGCGACGGGAGGGTGGGCCTCATCGACATCGTCGACGCCGCGGGCACCCCGAGATCCGAGCCGTGGACAGGGCTCAGCGCCAGCCCGTACGCCTCCGCACTCGGCCGCCAGATCCTCTCCCAGCTCAGCCGCGAGCAGCGCGCCGACTTCCTCGCCGCGCACGGCCGTCCGCCGGGGGCCCACGCCGCGCCGGGGGCTCCAGACGCCCGTGGCATCCCCGCCGCGCACGCTGCCCATGCCGCATACGCCGCAAACGGTTCGAACGCTGCGCACCTGGCAGGCCCGGCGAGCGTGACGAACGCGGGCACGCCCGCCGGCACACACACGGCAACGCACCTCTATGGCACGGTCACGCTCCCCCGCCCGGCGGATGCCCGCGGCACGCACCAGGGAGCGGCCCACGGCAACGCGTGCCTCGCGGTCCCGGTGCGGGCGCCCGGCGTGATCGCCGCCCTCGGTGTCGCCGTGATCGGGGAGTGGGGGACAGCCGAACTCGGCGCGCTCACGCTGCGGTTGCGCGCATCGGCGAACGCTCTCGCGGCGCAGCTCGGCGCCGAACGGCCCGTGCCGGCCCGTGCCTGAGCGGACGGCCGTTGTCGGGTGCTGCTACGTGGCCTCCGAGTCGAACGGAGCGGGTTCCGCCGGCGCGAGGGCGTTCTCCTTCGCCCGCTTCCTGGACAGGTATGCGCCGTTCGGGTTCGGCGACACCCGGGACACGACGGCGGACTGCTCCTTGACCGGTTCATCCTCGATGAGGGCCTCACGGATGATCCGGCGCGGGTCGTACTGCCGCGGGTCGAGCTTCTTCCAGTCGACGTCGTCGAATTCGGGGCCCATCTCGTCGCGCATGCGTTCCTTGGCGCCGTTGGCCAGGTCCCGGAGCTGCCGGACGAGCCGGGCGAGCTGGGCCGCGTAGTGGGGAAGCTTCTCGGGTCCGAGCAGGAAGACGGCGACGATCCCGACCAGGAGGAGCTTCTCGAACGTCAAACCAAGCATAGGTTGAGGATAACGCGCGGCGGGGCCTCCGCCGACCGGCGGGGAGCCCCCTTAAGCTGGACCCATACAAAACTGGAGTTGCACCGTGTCTGACAAAGATTTGAACTGGAAGTTTTCCGACGACTCTGTCGTTGAGAGCGAGGCCGTCATCCGGGCGCGCCAGCAGTCGCTCGAGCTCGGCATCGACGCGATCTCCCCGGCGGTCGGTGCCCAGTCGGCCGTGATCGCCGCAGCGACCGGAGCACGCAGCATCCTCGAGGTCGGCACGGGGGCCGGCGTCTCCGGCATCTGGCTCCTGACCGGGGCGCCAGGGGCGACCCTCACCTCGATCGACACCGAGGTCGACCACCAGCAGCACGCCCGCGCCCTGTTCACGGAGGCGAAGATCCCGGCGAACCGGGTACGGCTGATCACGGGCAAGGCAGCGGATGTCCTCCCCCGGATGAACGAGAACTCGTACGACATCGTCTTCATCGACGCCGACCCGCAGTCGGTCATCGAATACGTCGAGCACGGGCTGCGGCTGGCCCGGCCGGGCGGAACCGTGCTCGTGGCCCACGCCCTCTGGCGCGGCCGCGTCGCGAACCCGGCGCAGCGCGACGAGGTCGCCACCGGCTTCCGCACCCTGCTGAGCGAGATCAGCGGCTCGACCGCCGTGATCAGCGCCCTGTCGCCCGTCGGCGACGGCCTGCTGCAGATCACCAAGCTCCGCGCGTAGCGCAACGGCACGAAAAAGATCGGCCGTGCAGCAGGGCTGCACGGCCGATCCGTAATTCTCCTCGGTTACGAGGTGGAGACGTGATCTCCGACGCTAGGCAACCGGGCGTACTACGCCGGCGAGTGCATCGTGAAGCTCCTTGGCTTCCGCGTCGTTCACAGAGACGACGAGTCGTCCTCCGCCCTCGAGCGGAACACGCACAATGATCAGGCGCCCCTCCTTTACAGCCTCCATTGGCCCGTCTCCGGTCCGTGGCTTCATGGCCGCCATGAACTCCCCTTCCACTCATTCGTCTGAACTTCTATTATCGACCATCGCGGCCCGAGACGAAAATTCACGAGGTCCGGGCGGGTAACGAAGGCGGTCGCGCACGGTTAGGGCGGCGTCCAGTCCTTACCGTCGACGCCCCAGCAGATCAGCAGCCACCCCCACTGGCCGAGGACGCACAGCACCACGATCCCGATCCGGTACCAGAGCCGTTTCGGCTGCGCGATCGCGCCGAGCACCGGGAACATCGGCATCAGCAGCCGGAAGGTGCTCGATTGCGGGAAGAAGACCGCGAAGAGGTAGAGCCCGTATGCGGCGAGCCAGAATCTCAGGTCCACGCCGAGCCGGCGGACCGCGGGAGTGAACAGCAGGACGGCGAAGCCGACGACGAGCGCGAGCACCACGACGATGCCGAGCGGTGTGCCGAGCCACCAGATCCCGCCCTGGAACCAGGCTGTGAAGGGCACGAGTTCCTGGTAACCGATGTACGAGGACCGCCAGGCGAGCTCGGTGTCGGTGTATGCGGTCGCCGAGCCGGTCGCGATCCAGGCGATGAGCGGCCAGGCGAAGCCGCTGAGGGCGCTGAAGACGGTGACGGATGCAGCGGTGAGGCGTTCTGCCGCTGGGAACGGGTCGCTGCGACGGGTCAGCCAGCGATGCACGATGTGGAACCCGAGTGCGAGGGCGAAGGCGAGGCCGCTCGGCCGGGTGAACGCCATCACCGCGACCACGGGGAACAGCAGCACGTAGCGCCGTTCGAGGAGCAGCAGGAGGGCGAGGGTGAGGAAGAAGAGGTACATCGCCTCGGCGTAGCCGAACTGCAGGATCGGGGTCAGGGGCGCGACGCAGAACAGCACGACGGCGAACAGTGCGGTGCCGCGGCCCTGGACGCGCAGCATCAGCCGGTAGAAGACCAGGGTGGCCCCGAGGCTGAAGGCGAGCGAGACGACCACGGCGGCCGGCGCCCACGGCGCCCCTGTGAGGAACATCAGGACGCGCACGACGGCGGGGTAACCGGGCAGGAACGCCCACGCGTTCTCGCCGATGTGGCCGGTGCTCGTGACGGGCAGCACCGCCGGGTAGCCGGACACGGCGACGATGTTGTACCAGCGGGCGTCCCAGATGTTGGCGAAGTCGAAGTACCCCGGGCTGGCGCCGGTCCACGGGTTCGCGCCCTGGACGCGCGCCAGGATCAGGACGAGGGTGGTCGTCACAACGCGGGACAGCACCCAGATGCCGGCGACACCGGCCCACCACGGGGCCAGCCGGGCGCGGGCCCGCCAGCGGGCCGGCAGCATCCGCTGCGCCGCCTGGGACGGCGGGACCCGCGGCGTTGGCGACGTCCCGCGCAGCGAGCGCGGCGGTCTCCCCCTCGGAGGACGAGGCGGGGCCTCCGCGGCCACGGCTAGAGCTTCCGGCCCGGGGTGGCGGTCAGCCAGGACCGGAGGGCGACCTCGCAGTCCGTGATCTGGTGCACGGCGACGCGCTCGTCGTCGGCGTGGGCCTTGAGCGGGTCGCCGGGCCCGTAGTTGACGGCAGGGATGCCGAGGGCGGAGAACCGGGCGACGTCCGTCCAGCCGTACTTGGGCCGGGCTTCGGCTCCGACGAAGGCGAGGAATTCCTGCGCGAGCGGGGCGTCGAGTCCCGGGCGTGCGCCCTCCGCGCGGTCGACGACGGTGATCTCGTACCCGGCGAACAGTTCGCGCACGTGCTCGAGGGCCTCCGCGGAGCTGCGGCTCGGGGCGAAGCGGTAGTTGATGTGCACCATGCACTCGTCGGGGATGACGTTGCCGGCGATGCCGCCGCTGATCCCGACGGCGTTCAGGCCCTCCCGGTAGACGAGGCCCTCGACCTCGACGGCGCGAGGCTCGTAGCCGGCGAGGATGGCGAGGATCGGGGCGGCCTTGTGGATGGCGTTCTCGCCCACCCAGCTGCGGGCGGAGTGCGCGCGCAGCCCGTGGGTGCGCACCTCGAACCGCAGGTTGCCGTTGCAGCCGCCCTCGACCTGGCCGTTGCTGGGTTCGCCGAGGATGGCGAAGTCGCCCTCGAAGAGGTCGGGGCGGTTCCGGGCGAGCCGGCCGAGGCCGTTGAGCTCGTCGGAGACCTCCTCGTGGTCGTACCACATCCAGGTCACGTCGAGGCCGGGGTCTGTGAGCTCGGCGGCGAGCTTCAGCTGAACGGCGACGCCGGCCTTCATGTCCACCGTGCCGCGGCCCCACAGGTGCTCGACGCCGTCGACGGTCTCGAACCGGGTCGGCAGGTTGTCGTTGACCGGGACGGTGTCGAGGTGGCCGGCGATGATGACCCGCCGGTCGCGGCCGAGGCGGGTGCGCGCGACGACCGTGTCACCGTCGCGGATGACCTCGAGGTGCGCGAATCCGGTGAGCGCCTGCTCGACGGCGTCCGCGAGGGGGGTCTCATCACCGGAGACGGACTCGATGTCGCAGATCGCCTGCGTGATCGAAACGGAGGACGCGGCGAGGTCGAGCTGGCCGGCGCGGCGGGCGCCCGCTGCATCCGGTGCGGGGTTCACGTACGGGTTCACCGGCGGGGATGCGGGCACGGACACGGGCTGGGGGGTCGAAGGCACCCTACTAATCTAGAGGAATGACCGAGACAGAGTCCCCGCAGTCCGCCGTCCCCACCACCGCCTGGGGCTACGGCCTGGCCACCGTCGCCGAGGACGGCACGGTCCTCGACACCTGGTTCCCCGCTCCCCTGCTCGGCTCGCTGCCCGCCGGCCGCGACCGGTGGATCGTGCCCGCCTCGGTCACCGAACTCGCCGGGGCGGACCCGCGGCGTGCCGTGCGCCTCGAGACCGTGACGATCGAGATCGACCTCACCGCGCCGCCGGCCGGCACTGCGGATGCCTACCTGCGGCTGCACCTGCTCTCGCACCTGCTCGTCAGGCCCAACAGCATCAACCTCGAGGGCATCTTCGGCCACCTGCCCGTCGTGGTGTGGACGAACGCCGGCCCGATGCTGCCCGCCGACTTCGACCGGCTGCGCCCGGCCTTGCAGCGCGCGGGCATCCAGGCCAGCGGCGTTGACAAGTTCCCGCCGCTGCTGAACTACGTCACCCCCGACCGGGTGCGGATCGCGGACGCCTCGCGGGTCCGCCTCGGCGCCTACCTCTCCCCCGGCACCACGGTCATGCACGAGGGCTTCGTGAACTTCAACGCGGGCACCCTCGGCGTCTCCATGGTCGAGGGGCGCATTTCGCAGGGGGTCGTCGTCGGCAACGGCGCTGACATCGGCGGCGGCGCCTCGATCATGGGCACCCTGTCCGGCGGCGGCACCGAGCGCGTGCGCATCGGTGAACGCGCCCTGCTCGGCGCGAACTCCGGCATCGGCATCTCGATCGGCGACGATTCCGTCGTCGAGGCCGGCCTCTACGTCACGGCAGGCACGAAGGTATCCCTGCCCGACCAGCCGCGCACCGCGGACGGCCGCATGCAGACGATGAAGGCCGTCGAGCTGTCCGGGGTGCCGAACCTGCTCTTCCGACGCAACTCGATGTCGGGCGCCGTCGAGGTTCTCGCCCGCAGCGGGAACGGCATCGTCCTGAACGAGCAGTTGCACGCCTGACCCTGGTCCGACGAAAGCGGATGCCCGGCACGCGATCGCGTGCCGGGCATCCGTCGTTCTGCGGGTGTGCAGCTAGCGGCGGGGGAAGTCCCTGGCCGGGGAGCCCGTGTACAACTGCTGTGGGCGGCCGATCTTCGTCGTCGGGTCCGCGTTCATCTCGCGCCAGTGCGCGACCCAGCCGGGAAGGCGGCCCACGGCGAAGAGGACCGTGAACATGCTCGTCGGGAAGCCCATCGCCTTGTAGATGACGCCGGTGTAGAAGTCGACGTTGGGGTAGAGCTTGCGCTCGCGGAAGTAGTCGTCGTTGAGGGCGATGTGCTCGAGCTCCTTGGCGATGTCGAGGAGGTCGTCCTTGACGCCGAGGGCGGCGAGCACCTCGTCGGCGCTCTCCTTGACGAGGGTCGCGCGCGGGTCGTAGTTCTTGTACACCCGGTGGCCGAAGCCCATCAGGCGCACGCCCTGCTCCTTGTTCTTGACCCGTTCGACGAACTTCTCCACGCTCTCGCCGGAGGCCCTGATCTCGCCGAGCATCTTGAGCACGGCCTCGTTCGCGCCGCCGTGCAGCGGACCGGAGAGAGCGCTGATGCCGGCGGACACGGAGGCGAAGAGGTTGGCCTCGGTGGAGCCGACGAGGCGCACGGTCGACGTCGAGGCGTTCTGCTCGTGGTCTTCGTGCAGCATCAGCAGGCGTTCGAGCGCCTTGCTCACCACCGGATCGACTTCGTACGGCTCCGCGAGGGTCCCGAAGATGAGCTTGAGGAAGTTGTCGACGTAGCCGAGGGAGTTGTCCGGGTAGAGGAAGGCCTGCCCGACGCTCTTCTTGTGGGCGTACGCCGCCATGACCGGAAGCTTGGCGAGCAGGTGGATCGTGGCGATTTCGACCTGGTCCGGGTCGTTCGGGTCGAGCGAGTCCTGGTAGTACGCGGCCATCGCGGACACGCCGGAGGCGAGCACGGACATCGGGTGCGCGTTGAACGGCAGCACGTCGAAGAAGCGGCGCATGTCCTCGTGCAGCAGGGTGTGCTTGCGGATGCGCTTGTCGAAGGCCTCGAGCTCGCCTGCGCTCGGCAGTTCGCCGTAGATGAGCAGCCACGCGGTCTCGAGGAAGTTGGAGTTCTGGGCGATCTGTTCGATCGGGTAGCCGCGGTAGCGCAGGATGCCCTTGCCGCCGTCGATGTACGTGATCGCCGAACGGGTCGCCGCGGTGTTCACGAAGCCGGAGTCCAGGGTGACGAGCCCGGTCTGCCGGGTCAGTGTCGAGATATCGATGCCGGAGGGGCCCTCGGTCCCGTGGGCGATCGGGAACTCGGCGATGCCCCCTGGGAAGGCGAGCGTCGCCCCCAAGGGGTCGATGGACGGTGTTCGCTGTACGACGTCGCTCACGGCGCCTCCCTGAATATCACTGAGTGTCACTGAATCACTGCCTTACGGACTGGGGGTGGCCGCCATGGCACACCGGTGTGGCTAGAGACGTCCAAGCGGATACAGCCTAATCGGCCCCACCACCCACTGTTGCATCCGCCAAACTTTCGGCAGTTTCACCGGAGGAGTGCCACAAGAATGTCGATGTTACCCGCTCCGGGTACACCGTGGGCAGTTGCTACTCTAGCGACCGGAGCCGAGCGGCGGCTGCGTGGATGCGCTCATCCGTCGCCGTGAGCGAGAATCGAACGTGCTGCGGGTACCCGTCCCCGTAGAAGGATCCCGGTCCGGCGAGGATGCCGAGGCCGGCGAGTTCGGCGATCGACTGCCAGCAGTCGACCCCCTTCGTCGCCCACAGGTAGAGGCCGGCCTCGCTCCTGTCGATCCGGTACCCGGCGGCCTCGATCGCCGGCAGCAGCACGGCTCGCCTGCCCCGGTACCGTTCACGCTGGGCCGCAACGTGGGAGTCGTCGCCGAGGGCGGCCACCATCGCGGCCTGGAGCGGCTGCGGGAGCATCAGGCCGGCGTGCTTCCGCACGGTGAGCACGCGGGCGAGCACGTCGGCGCAGCCGGCCGCGAAGGCGCCGCGGTAGCCGGCCATGTTGGACTGCTTGCTGAGGGAGTAGATCGCGAGCACGTTGCGCCGGTCGGTGCCGATCACGCGCGGGTCGAGGATGCTGGGAATCGGCTCGGACGCCCAGGGTCCCGCCCAGCCGAGCTCGGCGTAACACTCATCGGACACGATGACGGCCCCGAGGTCCAGTGCGCGCGCGACGGCGGCACGCAACTCGGACACCGACAGCACGCGGCCATCGGGGTTTCCCGGGCTGTTCAGCCAGATGAGCTTCGTCGTTGCCGGCCACGCGGCCGGGTCGTCGGAGGCGAACGCGTCGCATCCGGCCATCGCGGCGCCGATCGCATAGGTGGGGTATGCCGCGAGCGGGTGGACGACGGTGTCGCCCTCGCCGAGGCCGAGCATGAAGGGCAGGAGGGCGACGAGTTCCTTGGAACCGATCGTGGGGAGCACGTTGGCCGGCGTCAGCCCGGCGACCCCGCGACGACGCGCATACCAGTCGACGATCGCGGCCTGCAGCTCAGGCGTGCCGACGGTCTGCGGGTACGCGTGGGCATCCGTTGCCGCGACGAGGGCGGTGCGCACGACGTCCGGGGTCGGATCGACGGGCGAGCCGATCGACAGGTCGACGATGCCGTCGGCGTGCGCGCGGGCCTGGGCCGCGAACGGCGCCATCTGGTCCCACGGGTAGTCAGGGAGCGGCTTGAGCACGACCGGTCAGACCTGCGGGGGCAGGACGGCGATGATCGGGTGGTCCTTGTGGATCACGCCGACCTTCGCGGCGCCGCCGGGAGACCCGATGTCATCGAAGAATTCGACGTTGGCCTTGTAGTACTCGGCCCACTGCTCGGGGACGTCGTCCTCGTAGTAGATGGCCTCAACGGGGCAGACCGGTTCGCAGGCGCCGCAGTCGACGCATTCGTCCGGGTGGATGTAGAGGGAACGGTCGCCCTCGTAAATGCAGTCGACCGGGCATTCGTCCACGCAGGCGCGGTCTTTCACGTCGACACACGGCAGGGCAATGACATAGGTCACGAGCGGGGAGCTCCCTTCACGAGCTGAACGTCCAGTCTAGGTCAAGCGCCCCGGGTCAGGCGTCGTGGCTCAGGCGTCGTGGCTCAGGCGCCCTGGCCCGACCGGCCCCTTCGCTGCGGGAGCCGCGGCCAGGCCAGCACGAGCGAGGCGACGAGGGTCGGCAGCACCGTCCACAGCGTGCCGGCCAGTCCGGCGGGCACGAGCACGGAACCGCCCGTGCTCTTGAGCGACAACAGGAAGATCGATCCGACGAGGCCGATCGTGCACGCGAGCACGACCACCCGGTCGTCGAGCACGAGCCGGAGGCCGACGAGGAGGGCGCTCGCAGCCAGTGTCGCGAGAACGAGGCCGACGGGCAGGGTCACGGGGCCGAGCACGAGTGTGGCCTGGTGCGCCACCGTGCCGAGCACCCCGAAGACCACGCCGGCGGCGAGAGCGAAGAGGCTCGCGACGGCGCGCAGCGCTCCGGTCGCGAAGGCGCCGGCCGGCGCCGGGTCCGTCGGGTCCGCCGGGTCCGTCGGGTCCGCCGGGTCCGCCGGGGACGGCTGCTTCGCCGCGCCCTCCGGGTCCGCTCCGGGCTGCGGTGCCTGAACGGCGGATGCCGCGGCCCGGCCTGCGGGCGCGGCCGGCGGCGGTGTGGCCCTCAGGTAGGTTTCGGTTCCCGTGACCGACCCGGCGGGGTCCCCGGGACGGACGGCCGTCACGACGCGTCCGTCAACGGTCCAGCGGTCCGGGTATGCGGAGAGGGCGGCGAGCTTCTGCTCAATGTGGTCGCTGACGTCGATCGCGACGATCCGCTGCCCGATGGCCTCGGTGACCCCGCGACTCACGAAGACCGGCACCCGGGAGGCGTGCGCGGCATCCACTGCAGCAGCCTGGAGCAGCTCGCTGCGGGCGCCGATCACGATCGCCGTCGCCCGGACCTCGTCGAGCACGGCGCGCACGGCCGCGGCGGGGTCTGTCGAAGGGGGCAGGACACGCCAGTCGCTGACGCCGAGTGCGGAGAGTGCCGCACGCACATCGGAGCTCGCCCCCGAGGTGCTGTCACCGGTGTCACCCGGCGCCCGGGCGCCGAAGAGCACGACGACCCCTGCGTCATCGCCGCGCAGGCGGGCAATGGTCCCGCCGGTGAACCAGGCCTCGTCGCCGGGACGGTCGTGCACGAAGACGATGCGTTCTGCACTGCCGGACATGACCATCGATGAGCTCCCCAGGGTCGGATTGGCGGACACCCACCTCAGAATAATAACTGGACATTCGCGGCCGACCGCCGGTAGAGTCGCTCGAGTAAGGATAGCCTTACCAAACTCAACCGCTCCCGAAGACCAGGAAACCGTGCTCGCAAACTATCTGATCGGCCTCCGTGAGGGCCTCGAAGCCGCACTCATCGTGACGATCCTCGTCGCCTATGTCGTCAAGATCGGGCGGAAGGACGTTCTGCCGCGAATCTGGGCGGGCGTCGGACTCGCCGTGCTCCTCGCGCTCGCCATCGGCGCCCTGCTCACCTACGGCACATACGGCCTCTCGTTCGCGGCCCAGGAGACGATCGGCGGACTGCTCTCGATCGCCGCGACCGGGCTCGTGACCTGGATGGTGTTCTGGATGCTCCGCACCGCGCGCACCCTCTCGAGCCACCTCCGCGGCAGCATCGACAAGTCCCTGCTCGGCTCCGGCATCGGGCTCGTCGTCGTCGCCTTCATCGCCGTCGGCCGGGAGGGCATCGAAACGGCGCTGTTCCTCTGGGCCGCCGTGCAGGCGACCGGGGAGACCACCCTGCCGCTCCTCGGCGCCTTCCTCGGCATCGTCACGGCTGCCGGCCTCGGCTGGCTGATCTACTCGGGGATGCTGCGGATCAACCTCGCGAAATTCTTCACCTGGACCGGCGGCATCCTCATCGTCGTCGCGGCCGGCGTGCTCTCCTACGGCGTGCACGACCTGCAGGAGGCCGGCGTCCTGCCGGGCCTGCACAGCATCGCCTTCGACGTGAGCGCCGCCATCCCGCCGGACAGCTGGTACGGCACCCTGCTCAAGGGAACGCTCAACTTCTCCCCCGCGACGACCTGGCTCGAACTCCTGGTCTGGGTCGCCTACGTCGGAACCACGCTCACCTTCTTCGCCCGCGCAGTCCACCGCGGCCGCACCCGAACCACCTCGACGGAGGATCTGCCCGACACCGTGCTGGCAAGCGCCTGATCGCTCCGCAACCCGAAAACTCCCGTCGGCTCGGTTCGAATCGGCTCGGTTCGAATCGGCTCGGTTCGAATCGGCTCGGTTCGAATCGGCTCGGTTCGAATCGGTTCGGGCTCCCTCGCCCGCCCGTCGCACACCGGGCGCGCCCGGCATCCGCGCCGCGGACCATGTTCCCGCCCCACCACCCCTAAGGACTCCATGCAGCCCCGAATCCTCCCCCTCGCCGGGAGCGTCACCCTCGGCCTCGTCTCCCTGCTCGCCCTCACCGGCTGCGTCCCGAACGCCTCGGCGCCCGGCGCCGCGCACGCCGCCCTGACCGTCGACAGCAGCGCGACGGCGTGCACCGTGTCCGGAGCGGAGGCCCCGGCCGGCAACGTCACCTTCACCGTCTCGAACTCCGGAGACCAGGTCACCGAGTTCTACCTCCTCGGCGACGACCAGCTCCGCATCGTGGGTGAGGCGGAGAACATCGGCCCCGGCCTCAGCCGTACCCTCGTCGTCGACCTGAGCGCCGGCAGCTACTTCACGGCGTGCAAGCCCGGCATGACCGGTGCGGGCATCGGCCAGGCCCCGTTCACCGTGACTCCGGCGAGCGCTGCGGATGCCGCGACGAACGCCCCCGGCGACGCCGAACTCAGCGCGCGCATCGACACCGCGAACGCCAACTATGCGTCCTACGTGAAAGACCAGATCGGCCAGCTCGTCACCGGGACCGCCGCGTTCGCCGCCGCATACACCGCCGGCGACGACGACACCGCCCGCGGACTCTACGCGGCCACCCGCGCGCACTGGGAGCGGGTCGAGACCGTCGCGGAATCCTTCGGCGACCTGGATCCGAAGCTCGACCTCCGCGAGGCCGACCTCGAAGAGGGCCAGGACTGGACCGGCTGGCACGCCATCGAGAAGGACCTCTGGCCGACCGAGGCCGAAGCTGGCTTCGCCGCATACCCGGCCGCCGAGCGCGCTCGCCTTGCCGGGCTGCTCGTCACGGACACGGCGACCCTGAACGAGAAGGTGCAGCCGCTCACGTTCACTCTTTCCCAGCAGACCAACGGCGCGATCGGTCTCCTCGACGAGGTCGCGAGCGGCAAGGTCACCGGCGAGGAGGAGGTCTGGTCACACACCGACCTCTGGGACTTCCAGGCCAACGTCGACGGCGCCCGGGTGCTCTACGCCGGGGTGCGGGACGTCCTCGTGCAGAAGGATGCCGCCCTCGCCGCGACCCTCGACACCCGCTTCACCGCCCTGCAGAGCCTCCTCGACGCCCAGCGAGTCGGCGACGGCTTCGTCCTGTACACCGACCTGTCCACCGGCACCGTCAAGGGCCTCGCCGACCAGGTCAACGCCCTCGCCGAACCCCTCGGCCGGCTCACCGCGGCTCTCGTCCTGTGATGAAGGGCGGCGATTCGCGAGAGCGGAAAAATGGCCCCTTCCCGCGCGCCGAAGGGGCCGAAACTCCGCTCTCGCGGGAGGAAGGGGACGACCAGGCGGATGCCGGCGCGAGCGCGTCGGGGACGGCGCCCGCCGTCGGGGCGCCAGCGAAAGCCCCGCGCGGCATCTCCCGGCGCGGCCTCCTCGGCCTCGCCGGGGCAGGCGTCGCGGGCCTCGGCATCGGTATCGCCGCTGACCGCGGGGTCCAGGCCCTCGCAGCGGCGGGCGCCCCGGCAGCGGGAAGCACCGTCTACCCGTTCTACCAGGATCACCAGGCCGGCATCGTGACGCCCGCCCAGGACCGGCTGCACTTCGCGGCGTTCGATCTGACCCCAGGAGCCAGCCGCGCCGACCTGGTCTCCCTGCTGCAGGACTGGACGACCGCGGCCGCCGCCCTGACCGCCGGTCACGACATCGGCCGGTACGGGGCCGTCGACGGGCCGTACGATGCCCCGCCAGAGGACACCGGCGAGGCGTTCGGGCTGCCTCCGGCCGGCCTGACGATCACGGTCGGCTTCGGCCCGACGCTCTTTGCGACGAGCGCAGGCGAGGACAGGTTCGGCCTCGCATCCGCTCGCCCGGACGCCCTCGTCGACCTGCCGCACTTTCCAGGAGACCAGCTCGATGCCGCGCGCAGCGGCGGCGACCTCTGCGTCCAGGCCTGCGCCGACGACCCGCAGGTCGCGGTGCACGCGATCCGCAACCTGTCCAGGATCGCCTTCGGTCGCGCGGCGATCCGCTGGTCGCAGCTCGGCTTCGGTCGCACCTCGTCGACGAGCACGAGCCAGGCCACCCCGCGCAACCTCTTCGGGTTCAAGGACGGCACCGCCAACATCAAGGCCGAACAGCCGGCCGTCGTCGACGACCAGGTCTGGGTCGGCTCGGGCGACGGCCCCGCGTGGCTCACCGGGGGCTCCTACCTCGTCGCCCGGCGGATCCGGATGACGATCGAGACCTGGGACCGCACCGCACTGCGCGAACAGGAAACCGTGTTCGGCCGCACCAAGGGCGAAGGCGCCCCGCTCTCCGGCGGCACCGAATTCACCGAGCCCGACTTCGCCGGCACCGGCAAGGACGGCGCCCCGCTGATCGACCCGGCCTCACACGTGCGCCTCGCCCACCCCGCCCAGAACAAGGGGGTGCAGATGCTGCGGCGCGGTTACAACTTCGTGGACGGCAACGACGACCTCGGCCGGCTCGAGGCCGGGCTGTTCTTCATCAGCTACCAGCGCCGCCCCTCGCAGTTCACGACCGTGCAGCTCGCCCTCGCGCGGCACGACGCCATGAACGAGTACGTCCGGCACGTCGGTTCAGCCCTTTTCGCCGTCCCGCCCGGCGCCGCCCGCGGCAGCTACCTCGGCGCCGCCCTCTTCGCCTGACCGCCGCCGCGGCGCATCCGCCCGCCCTTCCTGCCGCGAGAGCGCACTTGTGGCCCTGAAAACGCGGTGAGAAGGGCCACAAGTGCGCTCTCGCGGACCGTCCGGGGGTCTCGGAGCAACCCTCGCGGATTCTCAGGATCGTGGAGCGATCGGTAAGGGTAGGCTAACCATCCCCGTGCTATCGTGATGCTGCATCAGTATCCAGACCAGAACCGGAGTGCCGTGCTCGCCAACTACCTGATCGGACTCCGAGAGGGGCTCGAAGGTGCCCTCATCGTCACCATTCTCGTCGCCTACCTCGTGAAGATCGCCCGCCGCGACCTGCTCGGCCGTCTCTGGACGGGCGTCGGCCTCGCCGTGCTCCTCGCCCTCACGATCGGCGCCGTGCTCACCTTCGGCACCGCGAGCCTTCCGGAATCGGCCGAACCGGCCATCGCCGGCACGCTCTCCATCGCCGCGACCGGCCTGGTCACCTGGATGGTGTTCTGGATGCTGCGCACGGCCCGCGACCTGAGCGGCCACCTCCGCGGCACGATCGACCGCTCCCTCGTCGGCACCGGCGTCGGCCTCGTTCTGATCGCCTTCCTCGCCGTCGGGCGGGAGGGCATCGAAACGGCCCTGTTCATCTGGGCCGCCGTGCAGTCGACCGGCGAGACCACGCTGCCGCTCATCGGGGCCGCGCTCGGCATCCTCAGCGCGGTCGGCCTCGGAGCGCTCATCTACTTCGGCATGCTCAAGATCAACCTCGCGCGGTTCTTCACCTGGAGCGGGGCGATCCTGATCGTCGTCGCGGCCGGGGTACTCTCCTACGGTGTGCACGACCTGCAGGAGTCCGGGATCCTCCCCGGCGAGCACAACCTCGCCTTCGACGTGAGCGCCGCCATCCCGCCGGAGAGCTGGTACGGCACGCTGCTGAAGGGCACTCTGAACTTCTCGCCGGAGACCACCTGGCTCTCGCTGCTGGTCTGGCTCGCATACACCGGAACGGTGCTCACGATCTTCCTCGTGTCGAGCGCCCGCAACCGGGCCGGGCGTCCGGTCGTCGCCCCCCGCGTCGATGCCGTGAAGATGGCCGCCACCGCCCGCTGAGCCCGCTGAACGCGCTGAACCCGCCGCACCGTCGCCAAAGGAGACCACAGATGCCCGAATTCGTCCGGTCGGCCGATGGCACTCGGATCGCGTACGACAGCCTCGGTTCCGGGGACCCGGTCATCGTCGTCGGCGGTGCCTTCAACACCCGGTCCTCCCCGTATCCGCTCGTGACCCTGCTCGCCGAGCACGTCACGGCGTACACCTTCGACCGGCGCGGCAAGGGCGAGAGCCCGGAATCCGGGCCGTACGCGGTCGAACGCGAAATCGAGGACCTGGCCGCCCTCGTCGCCGTGGCCGGAGGCGCAGCCGGCGTGTACGGCCATTCCTCCGGAGCGATCCTGGCGATCGAGGCCGCCGCCGCCGGCGTGCACATCACCCGGCTCGCAGTCTACGAGCCGCCATACACCGCCGATCCGGAGCACCCGGCCCCGGCGGACGACCTCGGCCTCCAGGCCGCCCTCGACGCCGGAGACCCCGCTGCCGCAGCGGCGCTCTTCCTCCGCATCACCGGAATGGACGACGCGGCCGTGCGCTCCATCACGTCCGCACTGTTCTGGCCTGGACTCGTCCACCTCGCCCCCACCCTGCCGCACGAACTCGCCCTGACGGGCGACGGCCTGCCCCCTCGTGAACGCCTGACCGCGATCACGGCACCCACGCTGGCACTCGCCGGTGGCAGGAGCCCGGCCTGGGCAGCCCGTGCAGCCGTGGCCGTGGCGTCCTGCGTCGCCGACGGTACGGTGCTGACCGTGCCCGGCCAGGGTCACGACGTCGACCAGGCCGTGCTGGCCCCGCTGCTCGCCGACTTCTTCCTGGGCCGCTGACCTCGTTCCGCCGATTCCGTGCCGCCGCGGGAACCTTTTCCGCCGCCGGGGCGTTGGAACCTGCATGAGAGCAATCGTCTACAGCGAAACCGGCACCCCCGACGTCCTCCGTCTCGTCGAACGCGATCTTCCGCAACCCGGACCCGGCGAGGTACGGGTGCGCATCCTCGTCTCGGGCGTGAACCCCACCGACTGGAAGTCGCGCGCGGGCAGCCGGCCCGGCGAAGCGCTCTTGTTCCCCGAGGTCGTGCCGAACCAGGACGGCGCCGGCATCGTCGACGCCGTCGGCGCGGGCGTCGAGCGCCTGGACGTCGGCGACCGGGTCTGGACGGCCATCGCCGCGTACGGACTCGCCTCCGGCGGCACCGCCCAGGACTTCACCGTGCTCCCGGCCGAACGGGTGTACCCGCTGCCGGACTCGGCGAGCTTCGACCTCGGCGCGACCCTCGGCGTTCCGGCCATGACAGCGCACCGCGCGCTCACCGTCGCCGAAGACGGACCCCGGCGCCTCTCCCCCGGTGCACTCACCGGACGGACTGTGCTCGTCGCCGGTGGCGCAGGCGCGGTCGGCCACGCGGCCATCGAGCTGGCCCGCTGGGCAGGGGCGACCGTCATCACGACGGTGAGCAGCGCGGAGAAGGGCGCACTCGCATCCGCCGCCGGCGCGCACCACGTCGTGAACTACCGCGAGGCGGATGCCGCCCGCGCCATCCGGGCGCTGGCGCCCGAAGGCGTCGACCTTGTCGTCGAAGTCGCTCCCGCGCAGAATGCGGTCCTCAACACGGCCGTGATCCGCACCCGCGGCTCGATCGCGGTGTACGCGACGACGGGAAAGCCGCTCGCGCTCGACATCCGTTCCCAGATGACCCTCAACGTGCGCTACCAGTTCCAGTTGCTCTACACGCTCGGCCAGGACCTCCTCGACGCCGCAGCCGCCGACATCGGTTCGGCCATCGGTGACGGCGCCCTCCACGTCGGTGCCGAAGCCGGCCTGCCCCTGCACCGCTTCCCCCTCGAGAGCACCGCGGGCGCGCACGCCGCCGTCGAGGCCGGCCTGGTTGGCAAGGTCCTCATCGACGTCGCCCCCTGAGGAATTCGGCGGGCAGGCGCCGTTCGGGGCCCGGCGGTCAGGAGACCGGCGTGACCGTATAGAGCAGGCCGTCCGTGTTTCCAGCGACGAGCACCGCGTAGTGGTCGTTCTTCATCGAGACGAGACCTGCGGAGCCCACCGTCGCCGAGACGTCGCTCCCGGCCACGAAACCGGCGGCCGTCAGGGTCCGGGTGGCCTCGGCTACGGGATCGGCGGCGGTTGCCTTGACGGTCACGGTCCAGCCGGGCTTGTCACCCTTCTGGGCCGACGCGAACAGGATTTCGCCGTCGACGATGGGCACCTCGGACGGCCAGCCGGCCGGGAGCGCGCCGCCCAGGCTCACGTCTCCGTTTGTCGCACCCTGCACGGCCCCGTTCACGGCCTTCTGCGCGGCGTCGGCGCTGCATCCGGTCAGCAGCGTGCCGCCGACCAGGGCAAGCGCGATCGTCGCCAGGACGCGGGCGTGCAGGAGGGGTGTCGTCATCTTCTTCTCTTCCTCAGTCGTGGGGCAAAACAAACGGCGCCGGCGGTGCCGCTCTGGTCTACCAGAGCGTAACCGCCGGCGCCGCCGACAAGGTGGGACTAGTTCGCGTCCTGCTTCTTGATGCGCGAGACGTTGCGTGCGCGAGCGGATGCCGCGAGCTCGACCTTGCGGATACGCACGATCGCGGGGGTCACCTCGACACACTCGTCTTCACGGGCGAATTCGAGGCACTCCTCGAGCGTCAGCTGACGCGACGGCGTCATCGACTCGAAGGTGTCGGAGGTGGACTGACGCATGTTGGTCAGTTTCTTTTCCTTGGTGATGTTGACGTCCATGTCGTCGGCGCGCGAGTTCTCGCCGATGACCATGCCTTCGTAGACCTCTTCGGTCGGGTTGACGAAGAAGGACATCCGCTCCTGCAGGGCGATGATCGCGAACGGCGTCACGACGCCGTTGCGGTCGGCGACGATCGAGCCGTTGTTGCGGGTGATGATCGGGCCGGCCCAGGCCTCGTAGCCGTGGAAGATCGCGTTGGCGATACCGGTACCGCGGGTGTCGGTCAGGAACTGGGTGCGGAAGCCGATCAGGCCGCGGGACGGAACGATGAATTCCATCCGGACCCAGCCGGTGCCGTGGTTCGCCATGTTCTCCATGCGGCCCTTGCGCGCGGCGAGGAGCTGGGTGATCGCGCCGAGGTACTCTTCGGGCGAGTCGATGGTGAGGTGTTCGTACGGCTCGTGGATCTTGCCGTCGACGCGGTGCACGACGACCTGCGGCTTGCCGACGGTGAGCTCGAAGCCTTCGCGGCGCATCTGCTCGACGAGGATGGCGAGGGCGAGTTCGCCACGGCCCTGGACCTCCCAGGCGTCCGGGCGTCCGATGTCGACGACCTTCAGGGAGACGTTACCGACAAGTTCGCGGTCGAGACGGTCCTTGACCATGCGGGCGGTGAGCTTGTGGCCCTTGACCTTGCCCATGATGGGCGAGGTGTTGGTGCCGATCGTCATCGAGATGGCGGGCTCGTCGACCGTGATGGTCGGCAGCGCGCGGGGGTCGTCGGGGTCCGCGAGGGTCTCACCGATGGTGATGTCCTCGAAGCCGGCGACGGCGACGATGTCGCCGGGGCCCGCGCTCTCGGTCGGGTAGCGGTCGAGAGCCTTGGTGATCAGGAGCTCGGTGACGCGCACGTTGTGCACCGAACCGTCGTGCTTGATCCAGGCGACGGTCTGGCCCTTGCGGATCGTGCCGTGGAAGACGCGGAGCAGCGCGAGGCGGCCGAGGAACGGCGAGGCGTCGAGGTTGGTGACGTGGGCCTGCAGCGGGTGCTCGTCGTCGTAGACGGGGGCCGGGATGTGCTCGAGGATCGCTTCGAAGAGCGGCTCGAGGTCGGCGTTGTCGGGCAGCTGGCCGTTCTCGGGCTGGTTGCGGCTCGCGGCGCCGTTACGGCCGGACGCGTAGACGACGGGGACGTCGAGAATGGCGTCGAGGTCGAGGTCGGGGTGCGTGTCGGCCATGTCGCTCGCGAGGCCGATGAGCAGGTCCTGGCTCTCCGCGACGACCTCTTCGATGCGCGCGTCCGGGCGGTCGGTCTTGTTGACCAGGAGGATCACGGGCAGGTGGGCCTCGAGCGCCTTGCGCAGCACGAAGCGGGTCTGCGGCAGCGGGCCCTCGCTCGCGTCGACGAGGAGAACGACACCATCGACCATGGACAGGCCGCGCTCGACCTCGCCACCGAAGTCGGCGTGGCCGGGGGTGTCGATCACGTTGATCGTGATGGGGCCGTCGGTGGCGTGGATGCCCTTGTACGAGATCGCCGTGTTCTTGGCGAGGATGGTGATGCCCTTTTCGCGCTCGAGCTCGTTCGAGTCCATCGCGCGCTCGTCCACGTGCGAGTGGTCCGAGAACGAGTTGGTCTGCTGGAGCATCGCGTCAACCAGCGTGGTCTTGCCGTGGTCGACGTGGGCGACGATTGCGACATTTCGGAGGTTATTGCGCGTGGCAATCGCCATGAAGTGAATCCTTACGAAGAATGATGCCGCGGACAAACGGATGCGGCGAAGAATGGATGTATGTGGTCAAGGTCCGACCCAACGGATAATCCTACCGCACTCTCCCTGCCGGGAGGCTGGGAGCCCCGTTGCGGCCGCGTCTCCGGGGTGTTCCGGGCATCCGCTTGGACGACGAACGGGGCGGGGACCGCAGTCCCCGCCCCGTTTCCCGGCGCTGAAGCCGGCCGGTCCGGTCTAGCGCCCGAACTCGAAGTTGCCGCCAGGGATCGCGGCGAGCAGCTCCTGCGTGTAGGTCTGGCGGGGATTGTCGAAGACCTCGTCCGTCGTTGCGGCCTCGACGATCCGGCCCTGCTGCATGACGCAGACGTTGTCCGCGACGAGGCGGACCACGGCGAGGTCGTGGGTGATGAACAGGTAGGTCAGGTCGAGTTCCGTCTGCAGCTCGGTCAGGAGGTTGAGCACCTGGCCCTGCACGAGTACGTCGAGGGCGGAGACCGCCTCGTCGAGCACGAGCACGTCGGGCTTGAGCGCGAGCGCCCTTGCGATCGCGATGCGCTGCCGCTGGCCGCCCGAGAGTTCGCTCGGGTAGCGGTGCCGGGAGGCCCAGGGCAGGGAGACCTGGTCGAGGAGCTCGCGCACCCGTTCCTGTCGTTCCTTCGCCGTGCCGACCTTGTGCGCGAGCAACGGCTCTGCGATCGTGTTGCCGACGTTGTACTGCGGGTCGAGGGAGCCGTACGGGTCCTGGAAGACCGGTTGCACCCGGCGCCGGAACTTGAGCAGGTCCGCGCCCTTGAGGCCGGCGACGTCCTGGCCGTCGAACTCGATCCGGCCGCTCGTGATGGTCTCGAGCTGCAGGATGAGCTTGGCGACGGTGGACTTGCCGGAGCCGGACTCGCCGACGAGAGCGGTCGTGGTGCCCTTCTGAATGCCGAAGGACACGTCGTTGACCGCGAGCAGGTCGTTGTACTTCAGGCCCTTGGTGCGGATCCGGTACATCTTGGAGATGCCCTCGACCGAGATGAGGTCCTTGGTCGGGGCGGCATCTTCCCGCTCCCTGGCGCGCTTGATCAGGACATCGTCGTTCGCCCCTGCCACGGACGTGGCGGGAGCGGCGACGACGGGATGCTTGGCCGACTGGATCCGACGCGATGCGAGGCTCGGAGCCGCCGCGACGAGACGCTGCGTGTAGGGATGCTGCGGGTTGGCCAGGATCTCCTGCGAGGGCCCGGATTCGACGACCTTGCCCTTGTACATCACCACAAGCTGTTCCGCACGCTCGGCGGCGAGGCCGAGGTCGTGGGTGATGAACAGCACGGACGTGCCGTAGTCACGCGTCAGGGTGGCGAGGTGGTCGAGAATCTGGCGCTGGACGGTCACGTCGAGCGCGGACGTCGGCTCGTCGGCGATCAGCAGCTTCGGACGGGCCGAGAGGCCGATCCCGATCAGCACGCGCTGCCGCATGCCGCCGGAGAACTGGTGCGGATACTGCTTGAGCCGGTCCTCTGCGTCGCTGAGCCCGGCCTCCTTGAGGACCTCGATCGTGCGGAGCTTCGCGGCCTTGCCCTGGGCGACCCCGTTGGCACGGATCGCCTCCTCGACCTGGAAGCCGATGTTCCAGACGGGATTGAGGTTCGACATCGGGTCCTGGGGGACGTACCCGATCAGGCGCCCGCGGACGTCCTGCATCTCCTTGGCCTTGAGGGTGGTGAGGTCGCGGCCCTCGAACAGGATCTGGCCGGCGGTCACCTTGCCGGTGTTGGCGAGCAGGTTGATGATCGCCTGCGCCGTCGTGGTCTTGCCCGAACCGGACTCGCCCACGATCGCGAGGGTCTGGCCCGGGTACAGGGTGAGGTTGACGCCGCGAACGGCGGGAACGACTCCGTGCTGGGTCTGGAAGCCGACCTCGAGGTCGCGGATCTCGAGGAGCGGGGAATTCTCGTCGCGTACGGCGGTGGTCACTGGTTCGATCACGGTCTGGCTCATCGGCGTGCCCTCGATTCGGGGTCGAGTGCGTCGCGCACGGCGTCGCCGAGCATCAGGAAGGCGAGCACGGTCATGGACAGGGCGATGGCCGGGTAGATCAGCACCTGCGGGTTGGTCCGGATCGAGGTCTGGGCCGAGTTGATGTCATTGCCCCAGGACATGATCTGCGGGGGCAGGCCGATGCCGAGGAAGGACAGCGTCGCCTCGGCGACGATGAACGTGCCGAGGGAGACCGTCGCGATCACGATCACGGGGGCGATCGCGTTGGGAACGACGTGACGGACGAGGATCCGGAACTTCGAGACGCCGAGGGCGATGGACGCCGTGACGTAGTCGGAATTCCGGGCCGAGAGCACGGAACCGCGCATGATCCGCGCGATCTGGGGCCACGCGAAGATCGACAGCACCAGGGCGATCGTGACCGGGGTGCGGTCCGGGAGGACCGACATCAGGACGATGGCACCGAGGACGGTCGGGACGGCGAAGAAGATGTCGCCGATCCGGGAGACGATCGCGTCGAAGACGCCGCCGTAGTAGCCCGCGAGGGCTCCCACGACCACGCCGAAGAGCGTGACGATGACGGTTGCGAGCAAGCCCACGGTGACGGAGGCCTGGGTGCCGTGGATCATCCGTGAGTACACGTCACAGCCCTGGCGGGTGAAGCCGAGCAGGTGTCCCTCTTCCGGGCCCTTGTTGCTGTTGGCGAGCAGGCAGTTCTGGTCCGGCGGCACCTGCGTGAAGATGCCGGGGAAGAGCGCCACGATCACGATCAGCAGGATGAGGACGGAGGAGATCCAGAAGCTGGGCTTGCCGCGCAGCGACTCCCAGGCATCCGCCCACGTGCTGCGGGCCTTCTCGGTCTCGTCCAGGCGGTCGACCGCCGCGACGGGGGTGTCGTCGAGAGCCGCGACGAAGTGCGGCTGCGTGTTCCGGTTACTTGGCATAACGAATCCTCGGGTCCAGGGCTGCGTACAGCAGGTCGACGAGCAGGTTCGCCAGCACGAAGATCACGACCATGACGGCGATGAACGACACCACGGTCGGTCCCTCGCCGAGTTTGATCGCCTTGTAGACGGTGCCGCCGACACCGTTGATGTTGAAGATGCCCTCTGTCACGATCGCGCCGACCATCAGGGAGCCGAGGTCGACGCCGAGGAAGGTGACGACCGGGACAAGCGAGTTCCGCAGCACGTGCACGGTGACGACGCGGCGTCGCGACAGCCCCTTCGCCGTCGCGGTGCGCACGAAGTCAGCACCGAGGTTCTCTGAGACGCTGGCCCGGGTGAGCCGCACGATGTACGCGAACGAGACGGATGCGAGCACGATGGCCGGCAGGACCAGCTCGGAGAGCGGCGCCTCGCTGCTGACCGTCGTGCGGGCCCAGCCGAGCTTGACCGCGAACACGTACTGCAGGATGAAGCCGATCACGAACGTCGGCACGCTGATCAACAGCAGGCTGACCACGAGGGCGCTCGCGTCGAAGAGCTTGCCCTTGCGGAGTCCCGCGACGAGGCCGACGAGGATACCGGCGACGGACTCGAAGAACAGCGCGAGGAGCGCGAGCCGGGCGGTGATCGGGAAGGCGGCGGCCATCACGTCGGAAACGGCACGACCGGAGTACGTGGTGCCGAGGTCTCCGTGGAAGAACCCGCCGATGTAGATGAGGTACTGCACGATGAACGGCTGGTCCAGGTGGTACTGGATGCGGAGCTGTTCGATCACGCCGGGTGCCGGTTGCCGGTCACCGAAGAGTGCAGCGATGGGGTCTCCGGGGAGGGAGAACACCATGAAGTAGATGAGGAAGGTGGCGCCGAAGAATACCGGGATCATCTGGAGCAGGCGTTTGCCGGTGTACCAGAGCATCAGGTTCCCGCGCTGGAACGAACGGACATAAGGATCACAATCACTGGTCGAGTCTAGCGAGCGATGCCCGGGACTGAGTGCCCCGGGCATCGCTACGCATGAAACTGGGTCTTATTTTGTGGAGTTAGCCTTTGGTGATTTCGTTGTACAGCGGCACGGAATCCCAGCCGAAGACGACGTTCTCAACCTTGTCGGACCAGACGGCGGTCACGTTGGAGTACCAGAGCGGGATGGTCGGAAGGTCCTTGAGCAGGACTTCCTGGGCCGCCACGTACTTCGCGGTCGCGTCGTCGACGGACTTCGCTGCCGAACCCTCCTTGAGGAGGGTGTCGAACTCGGTGCTGCTGTACTGCTCGTAGTTCGAGCCGGCACCGGTCTGGTACAGCGGCGCGAGGAAGTTGTACATCGAGGGGTAGTCGCCCTGCCATCCGGCGCGGGTGGCACCGGTCAGCTTGTGCGCCTTGCGGTCGGCGAGAGCGGCCTTGAAGGTCGCGTACGGCTTGCCGACTGCGTCGATGCCGAGGGTGTTCTTGATGCTGTTGGCCACGGCGTCGACCCAGGCGGCGTGTCCGCCGTCCGCGTTGTACGCGATGTCGAAGGTGCCGGTGTACGGGGAGATCTTGTCAGCGGCCGCCCAGTCCTTGACGGCTTCTTCCTTGTTGAACTTCAGCACGTCGGAACCGTCGAGGGAGTCGGAGTAACCCGCGATGACCGGCGAGGTGAAGTCGGTCGCGGGGGTGCGGGTGCCCTGGAAGATGACGTCCGTGATTTCCTTGCGGTCGATGGCCATCGAGATGGCCGCGCGACGCAGCTTGCCCTCTTCGCCACTCCAGTGCTCGAGGTAGTACGGCATGTTGAACGCCTGGAAGATCGCGGCCGGCTGGTTCACGAATCGCTCCGGGAAGTCAGTCTGGTATGTCGCGAATGCGGAGTCGGGGACGGCGTCGAGGACGTCGAGGTTTCCGCCCTGCACGTCGGCGTATGCGGCATCCGTCGAGGAGTAGAAGACGATGCTCAGGCCGCCGTTTGCGGGGGTGCGCAGGCCCTTGTACTCCGGGTTCGTGATGAGGTCGATCTTGACGTTGTGCTCCCACGCGCCGGTCTTGGCCAGCATGTACGGGCCGTCGCCGATCGGGTTCTCACCGAATGCCGCCATGTCGGCGTATGCGACGGACGGCAGCGGCATGAAGGCCGTGTAGCCGAGGCGCAGCGGCCAGTCGGCCTCCGGCGAGGCGAGCGTGACGGTGAAGGTCGTGTCGTCGACGACCTTGAGCCCGGTGAGCTCGGTGTCGGCGTCGTAGCTGAAGCCCTCGATGTCGTCGAAGAAGTAGGAAGCGCTCTGCGTGTTGCTGAACTTGGCACCATAGTTCCAGGCGTCGACGAACGACTTGGACGTGACGGCCTCACCGTTGGTGAACTTCCACCCGGTGTTGAGCGTGATGGTCCAGTGCTGTGCGTCGTCGGCCGAGATCGACTTGGCGACCTCGTTCTTGCCCTCGCCCTTGGCGTCGTAGGACACCAGTCCGGCATAGATCGAGGTCATAATCTTGCCGCCACCGGTTTCGGTGGTGTTCGTCGTGATCAACGGGTTCTGCGGTTCGCTGCCGTTGGTCGAGATGATGGCTTTCGCGTCACCCGTCTTCGCCGGCGTCGTCGAGCCGCTGGCACAACCGGAGAGCATGAGCGCTCCCGCTGTGGCCAGAGCGATGGGAATGCCCAGTCTCCTGATTTTCAATTTTCCTCCAGTGCGCAGGGAAACGCCGCGCGATTCGGGACCGCGAAGACGCCTCAGATACTTCTGACCCTAAGTATTCGTTGAGCCAAAAGCACAATCATGAGTCGAATCGTTACCTCGACGAAACATTCTGCGCAAACATGTTGCGCAGATGGACGTTCTTTCGCCGAAACTCGCGCCGCTCTGCCGGGATCGCTCGCCGCCACGCCCTGCCGGCATCGATGCGAGGATAGGGGGATGACTGCTGGTATCCCCGCGCGCGCGACTGTGTTGATCTTCGACGGCGACTGCGCATTCTGCACGACCGCCGTCGGCTGGATGCGCCGCTTGTTGCCGGCAATGCCGGATGCGTCGCCGTACCAGTGGTCCGATCTTCCGGCGCTCGGCCTGACCGAGACGGATGCCCGCTCCCGGGTCTGGCTCGTCGATTCCGCTGGAGCGCGGTTCGGCGGTGCCGCCGCAGTGGCCGCCCTGCTCCGCCACCAGCCGGCTCCCGGCCTGCGTTTCCTCGGCTGGCTCGGCACCGTGCCGCCGTGGTCGTGGGCCGCTGAGGCCGGCTACCGGGTGGTGGCCCGCAACCGGCACCGCCTGCCCGGCGGGACCCCGGCCTGCCGGATGAAGCCGGCCGAGTAACCATCAGCGGAGGGAGCACCAGCTTGATGAGCACCAGCGGCAGGGATTCTTCCGGCGTGGTCCCCGCGGGGACCAGGGGCGTGAATCGGGCGCGACTGGCCTGGGAAGTCGTCATCGTCCTCGGGTTGTCGCTCGGGGCATCCGCCGTGTATTCGATCGTGTCGATCATCGCGCGCCTGACCGACACGACCCCGCTCGGCAACCAGTCGACGACCATCAACGGCTCGCAGTCGACCCGGGAATGGCTCGACTTCACCTACCAGTTCCTCGGCATCTTCTTCGAGCTGTTCTCGGTCGCCCTCGTGCTCTACCTGCTCTGGCGGCCCGGGGCCAGCAGTTTCCGGCGGCTCGGCTTCGACCTGACCCAGCCGCGGCGGGACCTGGCGGGCGGTGTCCTGCTCGTGCTCGCCATCGGCATCCCCGGTCTCGGCCTCTACCTCGCGGGACGGGCGCTCGGGATCACGGTCGCGGTCGTCGCCTCCCCCATCGACACGTTCTGGTGGACGATCCCGATCCTGCTGTTCTCCGCGCTCCGCGCCGCGCTCAGCGAGGAGCTCATCGTCGTCGGGTACCTCTTCACCCGGCTCAGGGAGCTCGGCTGGTCGACCTGGACGATCATCACGGCATCCGCACTTCTCCGTGGCAGTTATCACCTGTACCAGGGCATCGGGCCGTTCGTCGGCAACGCGGCCATGGGCGTCGTCTTCGGGTGGTGCTACACCCGCTGGGGCCGCACGGCGCCGCTCGTCGTGGCGCACACGATCCTCGACGTGGTCTCCTTCGTCGGCTACCCCCTCGCGCTGTCCTGGTGGCCCGCCCTCCTGGCTCCCGCCACCTGAACCGCACGCTCCCCCGCGGCCCGTCCCCGTCCCGCCCCGTCCGTAGTACCGCCGATTTCCTTCCGCGAGAGTACAGTTTTGGCCCTTAAGTCGATGATTTAAGGGCCAAAACTGTACTCTCGCGGCCGGGCTACGGACGCGTCAGGGCGCAGCGGATGCTGCTAGTCGGCGAAGGCCTCTGGCGGCGGGCAGGCGCAGACCAGGTTCCGGTCTCCGAAGGCGTTGTCGATCCTGCGGACCGGCGGCCAGTACTTGCCCCGGATGAGGCTGCGCAGCGGGTAGACGGCGGTCGCGCGGTCGTAGGCGTGCTCCCACTCCCCCTCGATCACTGACTGCGCCGTGTGCGGGGCATTGTGCAGAGGGTTGTCGTCGGCCGGCCAGACGCCGGCGGCGACGGCATCCGCTTCGGCCTTGATCGCGATCATGGCCTCGATGAAGCGGTCGATCTCGCCGAGGTCCTCGCTCTCGGTCGGTTCGACCATGAGCGTGCCCGAGACAGGGAAGCTCATCGTGGGCGCGTGGAAGCCGTAGTCGACGAGGCGCTTGGCGACGTCGTCGACGGTCACGCCCGTCGCGGCGGTCAGCGGGCGCAGGTCGAGGATGCACTCGTGTGCGACGAGACCGTTCTCCCCGGAGTAGAGCAGAGGGTAGGCGCCCTCGAGCCCCTTCGCGACGTAGTTGGCGGCGAGCACCGCAGCGCCGGTGGCCTGTTTGAGGCCGGCCGCGCCCATCATGCGCACGTAGGCCCACGAGATCGGCAGGATGCCCGGGCTCCCGTACGGTGCGGCAGAGACCGGGCCGCCGCCGTGCACGACGGTTCCGACGGTGCCGGTCGCGATGCCCGTTGCGATTGCGCCCACGGTGGCGCCGCCGCGCAGGTAGTGCTCCGCGTCCTGGGCGAGCGGGTGGCCCGGCAGGAACGGCGCAAGGTGCGCCTTGGCCGCGACCGGGCCGACACCGGGTCCGCCGCCGCCGTGCGGGATGCAGAAGGTCTTGTGCAGGTTGAGGTGCGACACGTCGCCGCCGAAGTCGCCGTACCGGGCGAAGCCGAGCAGCGCGTTGAGGTTGGCGCCGTCGACGTAGACCTGCCCGCCGGCCGCGTGCACGGCCTGGCAGATGGTGCCGACCTCGTGCTCGTAGACGCCGTGCGTCGAGGGGTAGGTGATCATGAGCGCGGCGAGGCTGTCGGCGTGCTCGGCGATCTTCGCGCGCAGGTCGTCGAGGTCGACGTTCCCGAGGTCGTCGCACGCGACGACGACGACCTTCATGCCGGCGAGCACGGCGGATGCCGCGTTCGTGCCGTGCGCGCTCGACGGGATCAGGCAGATGGTGCGTTCAGCGTTGCCGTTGGCGAGGTGATAGCCGCGGATGGCGAGCAGCCCGGACAGTTCGCCCTGGCTCCCCGCGTTCGGCTGGAGCGACACGGAATCGTACCCCGTGACATCCGTCAGCCACGTCTCGAGCTGCCGGATGAGTTCGAGGTAGCCGTCGACGTCGTCGCGTGGGGCGAAGGGGTGGATTCCGCTGAATTCGGGCCAGCTGACGGCCTCCATCTCGGTCGCCGCATTGAGCTTCATGGTGCAGGAGCCGAGTGGGATCATGCCGCGGTCGAGCGCGTAGTCGTAGTCGGCGAGGCGCTTGAGGTAGCGCATCATGCTCGTCTCGGAGCGGTGCGTGTTGAAGACAGGGTGCTCGAGGTACGTCGTGGTGCGGGCGAGCTCCTCGGGGAGCCCGGTGACGGATGCCTCGAGGTCGACGTGTCCGAAGGCATCCGTTCCGCCGAACGCGCCGAGCACCGCGGCGAGGTCGCTCCGGGTGGTGGTCTCGTCGACACTGATGCCGATCGTGTCGCAGTCGACCTGGTAGAGGTTGACGCCGGCGCCCGAGGCGCGGGCGACGATCTCGGCGGCACGGGACGGCATCGAGACCCGCACGGTGTCGAAGAAGGTGTCGTTCAGCACCGTCACGTCCGCGGCGCGGAGTGCGGCGACGAGCCGGCCGGCGTTCTCGTGCACCCCGCGGGCGATCTGGCGAAGCCCGTCCGGGCCGTGGTAGACCGCGTACATGCCCGCCATGACGGCGAGGAGCACCTGGGCGGTGCAGATGTTCGAGGTTGCCTTGTCCCGGCGGATGTGCTGCTCGCGCACCTGGAGCGACAGGCGGTAGGCCGGGTGGCCGGCCGCGTCGACGCTCACGCCGACGAGGCGCCCGGGCATCTGGCGTTCGAGGCCCTTGCGGACGGCGAGGTAGCCGGCGTGCGGACCGCCGAAGCCCATCGGCACGCCGAAGCGCTGGCTCGTGCCGACGGCCACGTCAGCACCGAGTTCGCCGGGCGACATGATCAGGGTGAGCGCGAGCAGGTCGGCGGCGACGACGGCGAGAGCGCCCTGGGCGTGTGCTGCCTCGATCACGGCGGCAGGATTCCAGACCGTCCCGGTCGCGCCGGGGTACTGCACGAACACGCCGAAGTAGTCGCCGAGCCCGGCGGAGGCATCGGCGTCACCGGCGGCGGCGGGCTCCGCGTCGGCGCCGGGCGTGCCGAAGTCGGTCTCCACGAGCTCGATCCCGAGCGCGGCGGCCCGGTTCGCGAGCAGTGCCTTCGTCTGCGGGAGCGCGTCGGCGTCGACGAGGAACCGGTGCGACGGCGACTTCGAGCCGCGCCTGGCGAGGAGCATGCCCTCGACGACGGCTGTCGACTCGTCGAGCATCGACGCGTTCGCGGTGTGCAGACCGGTCAGGTCGGCGATCATCGTCTGGAAGTTGATCAGCGCCTCGAGCCGGCCCTGGGAGATCTCGGGCTGGTAGGGGGTGTACGCCGTGTACCAGCTCGGGTTCTCGAGGACATTGCGCTTGATCACGGCCGGCGTGATCGTGTCGTAGTAGCCGAGCCCTATCATCGAGCGCTGTACGGTGTTGCGGCCGGCGAGGGCGCGCAGCTCCGCGAGCGCCTCGCGCTCGCTCGCTGCGGGCGGAAGCAGGGTGTCCGACTCCGACCGGAACGCGTCGACGTGGATCGAGGCGGGAACGGCGGCGGCCACGAGGGCGTTGACGGAGTCGTAGCCGAGGCGGGCGAGCATCGTGGCCTGCGCCGCGGCATCCGTGCCGATGTGCCGCTCGGTGAACGGGCGCTCGGTGGCCTGGGCTGAGGCCTGGGCGGTCAGGGTGGGACTGAGGTGCTTGGTCATCTGGCGCTGCCTGCTTCCTGGGAGCTTATTCGCCGGTGAGGGCGGAGTATTCGGCGTGGCTGAGGAGGGGCGGCAGCTCGAGGAACGTGACCTTGATCAGCCAGCCCTCTCCGAACGGGTCGCTGTTGACGAGCTCGGGGCTGTCGACGACACCGTCGTTGGTGGCCGTGACCGTGCCACTGACCGGCGCGAAGAGCTCGCCGACGGACTTGGTGGACTCGATCTCGCCGACGATCGAGCCGGCGATGACGCCTGTTCCGACGGCGGGCAGCTCGACGAAGACGACGTCACCGAGCTTCTCTGCCGCGTACGCCGTGATTCCGACGGTTGCGGTGTCGCCCTCGATGAGGACCCACTCGTGTTCTGCGGTGTACTGGAGGGTGGTCTGGTCGGTCATGGGGTGTCCTTTCGGCGGAACAACGGGCAGTGCGTGCTGGTCTGGAGGGGTGCCGGCGAGAATCGCCGCCGGGAGTGCGTGGGCGGATGCCCTCGGGGTCAGGGCTTGCGGGAGTAGAACGGGAGCGCGGTCACGGTCGCCGGGATGCGTGTGCCGCGCACGTCGACGAAGACCTCGGTGCCGAGCCGGGCGATCGACGGCGAGACGTACGCCATCATGACCGGATGTCCCAGGGTCGGGGAGAGGGCGCCGCTCGTGATCATCCCCTCCGGTGTGTGCGCGTCAGCGCTGCGGAAGACGTCGTAGGAGGCGCGGCCGGCGCGCTTGCCCGCGGACACGAGTCCGACGAGCACGGCGGACCCCGCCTGCGGCCCCTCTTCGCTCGCGGCGCGGCCGATGAAGTCGGTCTCCTTGGCGAGGTTGACGACCCGGCCGAGTCCGGCCTGGGCCGGGTAGGTCGCCTCGCTCAGTTCGTGGCCGTAGAGCGGCATGCCGGCCTCGAGGCGCAGGGTGTCGCGGCTCGCGAGTCCGGCGGGCACGAGGCCGTGGTCGGCGCCGGCCGCGGTGAGCGCATTCCAGAGGGCGAGGGCCCGATCGATGGGCACGTACAGTTCGAAGCCGTCCTCCCCGGTGTACCCGGTGCGGGCGATCAGCACCGGGACGTCGGTGAAGGTGCCCGTCATGGCCCGGTAGTAGCGGAGGGCGCCGAGGTCGTCGGTGGCCGTGAGACCGGCGGTCGCCTGGAGGATGGCGAGGGAGTTCGGGCCCTGGACGGCGATGAGCGCGGTGTCGTCGCTCTCGTCGGTCACGGTCACGTCGAAACGGGCAGCGCGCTTGGTGAGGGCCTCGAGCGCCGGGAAGTGGTTGCCGGCGTTGGCGATCACGAGGAACTCGGTCTCCCCGGTGCGGTAGACGACGATGTCGTCGACGATGCCGCCTGCCGCGTTCAGGATCAGGCTGTACTTCGCCTGGAAGAGGGCGATCGCGGAGAGCTTTCCGGCGAGGGCGTAGTCGAGGTACGCAGCGGCATCCGCCCCGCTCACCCGGATCTCGGCCATGTGGGAGAGGTCGAACAGGCCGGCGGCGGTACGCACCGCGTGGTGCTCGGCGAGATCGCTCGAGTAGCGCACCGGCATCTGCCAGCCGGCGAAGTCGGTGAAGCTGGCTCCGGCGTCGACGTGCGCCTGGTGCAGCGGGGAATACCGTTCGGTCAGATCCGGGGTCATGAGTTCTCCAGGCAGGTCGGCCGCGGCCGAGCGAGATTCTCGGGGTCGTGGCGACCCCGTGGGAACTCCCCCTCTGTCGTCAGGCCTGAGAGCTTCGCCGCGTCCTGGTCGGGACGTGACTTTCACCATGGGCGAGCCGCATTGTGCTGCGACTACTTTTCAGAGTGGCCAGTCCGATGCGGTACGAGTACCTGAGAGATTGTCGGGGAGGATTGCTCCTTCGGTGTCCGGCCGCCGAGGCGCCGGACTCTCCCGCATCGGCCGTGTCGGCCCGGTATTCAGTTGGACGGCGCGCCTGGTCGGGCTCAACCGCTTCGCGAGCAGCTTAGCAGCCGGAGTTCCACTGGGACCGGCTCCGGCCTGCCCGATCGCGCAGCACGCCGGCGCCGGATCCTGCCTCGCCGGGCACCCCGGTCAGGCGCCGAAGGAGTCGGCGACCGCGTCGGTGACCTCGACCAGCCGGGTGAGCAGGGCCTCCATCGACTCCGACCGCAGCAGCTCGATCTGGTCGAGGGGGCCGACCGGCGCGATCGCCGCGAGCTGCCAGGCCGCGACAGCCGGGTCGCCGGAGAGTTCGACGTCGGGCGCCCAGGGCTGCTCGGTGAATTCGCTCGCGAGCGCAAGCGCCCGGCGCACCACCCGTTCGGCCCGCTCCCGCAGAGGGAACAGCTCGTCGTCCCACTCCAGCTCGGGGAGCTCGCGCACGCTCGCCTGCGGATACGGGTCGTCGTCGAGCCACTCGAGCACCTCGATGCGCCGCTCGCCGTGGGCGACCACGCCGACGAACCCCTCTGGGGCCTCGATCTGCGTGATCCTGGCCACCGTCCCGATCCCGAACCGGTGCTCACCGCCGCCGACTTCCTGGCCGCGCTCGATCAGCACGACGCCGAAGACCGCGGTCTCGGCGTCGAGCACCCGCGCCATCATCACCAGGTAGCGCTGTTCGAACACGCGCAGGTGCAGTGGCATGTGCGGAAACAGCACCGCGCCCAGCGGGAACATCGGCAGAGTGGTCACCCGCCCACCCAACCACGCTCGAGCCCGCGGACCAAGCCCCTCCCCTCCCGGAGCGCGAGGGTCAGGATTCGGTGACGGTGCCTGCGACGACCTTCCAGTGCCGGTCGGTGTGGACCGTGGCGAGCATCCGCCGGTCGTGGGTGACCAGGAGGAGGGTGCCCTCGTAACTCTCGAGGGCCTGCTCGAGCTGTTCGATCGCGGCGAGGTCGAGGTGGTTCGTCGGTTCGTCGAGCACGAGGAGATTGATGCCGCGGGCCTGGAGCAGGGCGAGGGCCGCGCGGGTGCGCTCCCCCGGCGACAGCTCGCCGGCCGGCCGGGTGACGTGATCGACCTTGAGCCCGAACTTGGCGAGCAGGGTGCGTACCTCCGCCGTCGAGAGGTCGGGCACAAGCTCCTCGAAGCCCTCGGCGAGCGGCCGGGAACCCAGCAGCAGTGACCTGGCCTGGTCGATCTCGCCGATCCGTACGCTCGCGCCAACGCTCGCGGTGCCGCTGTCCGGAACCGAGCGGCCGAGGAGGGCGCCCAGCAGGGTTGTCTTGCCCGCGCCGTTCGGCCCGGTGATGCCGATCCGTTCGCCCGCGTTGACCTGCAGCGACACCGGCCCGAGGGTGAACCCGCCCCGGCGGAAGACGGCCTCGTTGAGGGTCGCGACGACCGCGCCCGACCGCGGCGCCTCGCCGATCGTGAAGTCGAGCTGCCATTCCTTGCGCGGTTCCTCGACCTCGTCGAGGCGTTTGATCCGGCTCTCCATCTGCCGCACCTTCTGCGCCTGCTTCTCGCTCGATTCAGCGGATGCCTTCCGCCGGATCTTGTCGTTGTCCGGCGACTTCTTCATCGCGTTGCGCACGCCCTGGCTCGACCACTCCCGCTGGACGCGGGCCCGGCCGACGAGGTCGGCCTTCTTCTCGGCGAACTCCTCATAGTGTTCGCGCTTGTGCCTCCTGTCGGTTTCGCGCTCCTCGAGGTAGGAGTCGTAGCCGCCGCCGAAGATCCGGTTGGCGCCCTGGGCGAGATCGAGTTCGAGCACCCGGGTGACGCAGCGGGCCAGGAATTCCCGGTCGTGGCTGACGAGCACGACCCCGCCCCTGAGTCCGTGCACGAAGGCCTCGAGCCGTTCGAGTCCGTCGAGGTCGAGGTCGTTCGTGGGCTCGTCGAGCAGCACGACGTCGAAGCGGCTGAGCAGCAGGGCCGCCAGGCCCACCCGGGCGGCCTGACCGCCGGAGAGCGAGGTCATCGCCGCGTCGGCGGCGAGGCTGAGTCCGAGGTCGGCGAGCTGGGCGGGCATCCGCTCGTCGAGGTCGGCGGCGCCGCTCGCGAGCCAGCGATCGAGGGCAGCGGAGTAGACGTCGCCGGGATCGCGTCCGTCGGGGCGACTGCCGGCGCCGCCATCGCCGACGGGCGCCTCACCCGCGAGCAGGGCGGCGGCGGCATCGAGCTCGCGGCTCGCGTCGGCGCAGCCCGTGCGGCGGCCGATGTAGTCCGCGATCGATTCGCCCGGCCTGCGGTCCGGCTCCTGCGGCAACCAGCCGACGAAGGCATCCGCCGGGGAGAGTCCGACGCTGCCGGCCTGCGGGGCGAGCCGGCCGGCGAGCAGCCGCAGCAGCGTCGACTTGCCGGAGCCGTTGACCCCGACCACCCCGACGACGTCGCCGGGCGCGACGGTGAGGTCGAGTGAATCGAAAAGGGTACGGTGCGCGTACCCGCCGGCGAGGCCCTTGGCCACGAGCGTTGCGGTCATTACTCCATGGTCTCATTGCACCTGTTCTCCCGGCACCGCGTAGCCTGTTACTGTCCCGTGACCGGCACGGCGGCAGTTCGAAGGGCTTTCTTGTGGACACCACCCTGCTCCGGCGTTTCGTCACGACCGCCGAAGCCACTAACTGGGGTGCCGCGGCGAAGACCCTCAACATGACCCGCGCCACCCTCCTGATCTCCATCAGGAAGCTCGAGGAGGAGGTCGGCGGCGAACTGTTCGTCACCGTCGACGACGTGCCCACCCTGACGAGCGCCGGACTCGAGCTGCTCGAGGTCGCGCGTCCCGTGGTGCGGAAGCCCGCTGCAGCGGCAGCCCCGCAGAAGCCCGCGAAGGCCGGAGGCAAGGCGAAAGCCTCCAAGGGCCAGGGCCGGGCGCCCGCGGTCAAGGGCGCGCCGAAGCCCAAGGGGCGCCGCCAGTCCCGCTGAGCGGCGTGACCGGCCCGCCCGATAGGGTGGTCTCGTCCACCCCGAGGAAGGGCACGATCATCAGAGAACCACGGCGAATCGATTCAGAGTCCGTCCAGCGGATGGCTTCCGCATGAACTGGGTGATCGCCGGGCTTCCCCTGCACCCACTTCTCGTGCACGCGAGCGTGATCCTGATCCCTCTTGCCGCCCTGTGCACGATCCTGACTCTGGTCTGGCCGGCCGCCCGGCGGCGGCTCGGCATCGTCACGCCGCTGCTCGCGTTCGCCGCGCTCGGCGCGACCCTGCTGACTGTGCAAGCCGGGGAGGCCCTGGCGCAGATCATCACCCCGACCGCGCTGAGCGGGGCGCACGTCGCCATCGGCGAGACCGTGCGGCCGTGGGTCTTCGGGCTGTTTCTTGTGGCTGCGGCCCAGTGGCTGTGGTTCCGGTATTTCGGGACCGGGCAGAAGTACGGCGCCCGGATCCCCTCCCCGGGAACCCGCACGGCCCTGACAGTCGTACTCGCTGTCGCAGTGGCCCTGACGAGCGTCGGATCCGTCGTTTCGGTCGTCGTCGTGGGCGATTCCGGCGCCAGGGCCGTGTGGTCGCCGGTCGTCGACGGCACGAAGTAGGGACGGCCGACGGGCCTGATTCCCACCCTCCTGCGGTGCCTTGACCACGGCCCGCGATGGGTGTACTACGGACGCCGTGAGGGCCCGGACCGGTTCCGGGCATGCCGTCCAAAGGAGGAATCATGGCACCCTTCACCCTTGACTCTCTGCGTGAACGAGTCCGCGGATCCGTGATCGGACCTGACGACCCGGGGTACGACGACGCGAGAGCCGTCTACAACGGGATGATCAACAAACGTCCGGCCGTCGTCGTCAGGCCCTCGCAGGTCGCCGACGTGATGACGAGCGTCGCGTTCGCCAGGGAACACGAACTCCCCGTCGCCGTTCGCGGCGGCGGGCACAGCGCCCCCGGATTCGGCACGGTCGACGGCGGCCTCGTCATCGACTTCGTCGCGCAGACCGGTGTTCGGGTCGATCCGGCCGCGGAAACGGCACGTTCCGGGCCCGGGGCGACCTGGGCGGACTTCAACCACGCGACCCACGCCTTCGGCCTCGCAACGACCGGCGGGATCATCGGCTCGACGGGCGTGTCCGGGCTCACCCTCGGCGGCGGAATCGGGTACCTCTCGCGGCAATTCGGATTGTCGTGTGACAACCTGCTCTCCGCCGATGTCGTGACCGCGGACGGACGGTTCCTCGTGGCGAGTGAAACCGAGAACGCGGACCTGTTCTGGGCGCTGCGCGGCGGGGGCGGTAACTTCGGAGTGGTCACCTCGCTCGAGTTCCGGCTGCACCCGGTCTCCACCATCTACGGGGGCCTGGTGATCTACCCCGCGGCGGAGGCAGACACCGTCGGCCGCTTCTACCGGGACTTCATCGCGAACGCCCCGGAGGAGTTCGGCGTGTTCCTCGGGTTCCACCAGGGACCGCCGGTGCCGTTCCTGCCCGAGCAGTGGCACGGTCAACCCGTCTGCGTCATCGTCGGCGCCTGGACCGGACCCCTCGACGAGGGCGAGAAGCGCTGGCAGCCGATCCTCGACGCCGCGCCCGTCGCCGGTTCGTTTGTCGGGCCGCTCCCGTACCCCGTGCTGAACGGTCTGTTCGACCCGATGCTGCCGAAGGGCATGCAGGCGTACTGGAAGGCGGACTTCCTCGCCTCCCTGAGCGATGACGCGCTGCGGGTCGCCGTCGACTTCGGCAGCCGGATCCCGAGCATGGAGTCCGCGAACCACTACTACCCGATCGACGGGGCGGTGCAGCGGGTCGCACCGGGGGCGACGGCATTCCCCTACCGGAACGTGGACTTCGCGCCGGTCATCGCCGGGATGTGGCACGACCCCGCGGACAATGCGGCGAACATCCGCTGGGTTCGGGACTACTGGGAGGCGCTGCACCCCTTTGCCGAGCCCGGCGGCTACATCAATTTCATGGACGCCGACGATCAGGGCAGGATCGCGCAGAACTACGGGCCGAACTACGAGCGGCTCGCGGAAGTGAAGGCCGTCTACGACCCGGACAACGTGTTCCGCGTCAATCAGAACATCAGTCCGCGCGTCAGTGCCCCGTCCGCCGGCACCCAGGCTCCGGGGGCCCAGGAGGGAGGCGTCACGAGCGTCGAGGACTGACCGGTCGTCGCGTGACCTTGCGTGGCCTCGGGTCAGGCCTTCTTGACCACGCTCGACTTCAGCTGCATCGCTCCGACGCCGTCGATCTTGCAGTCGATGTCGTGGTCGCCGACGCCGTCGACCAGGCGGATGCCACGCACCTTCGTGCCGACCTTCACCACGGTCGAGCTGCCCTTGACCTTGAGGTCCTTGATCACGGTGACGGTGTCGCCGTCCGCGAGAACGGTTCCGAAGGCATCCGTGATCACGCGCTCGGCGGATGCGTCACCCGGGTCGGCCGTCAGGCTCACGTCGGCCGCGGCCCATTCGTGCCCGCACAGCGGGCAGACGAGCAGTGCGCCCATCTCGTAGGCGAGGTCGCTGGAACATTCGGGGCACGGGGGCAGGGTATCGGTCACTTCCCCACCGTAGTCGAGCGGGGTCGAGCAACAGGCGGTTAGCGCCAGCTCCCGATGATCAGGCCCATGATCGTGAGATTGAGCACGTCGCTCGAGACCTCGATCAGCCAGACCCGGAATCCAGCCCCGGCGAAGAGCCGGTGCGAGAGCGACGAGGCAGCGGCGAGCCCGATGCCGAGCAGGAAGCCGGTGAGTGCGCCCTGGAGCGGGCCGAAACCGGGAGTGGCGGGCGCGACGAACGAGATCACGACGGCGACGCTGACGGCTTCGACGAACGCGGCGACGGCCGTCGCACCGAAGACGACGGCCATGTTGCTGGCGGCGCCCGGCACCGCCGCCGGGTCCTTGCCCATCAGTTTCCACCAGAGCGGGAAGAACGTCTTCGGGCCGAACCAGATGCCGCCCGCGATGAAGGCGGCGACGGTGGCGGCCAGAATCGCCAGCCAGTTGAGGTGGGTCAGGTCCACAATCGTTCCTATCGGTCGTCCGGCGCGAAGAACTCGACTGTATCGACAAGCGGATGTCCGCGGCTACCGGTACTGGGCTTCCGTTCGCCGTCGGCGATCGTGGTGACCGGCAGCAGGCGCCGCGTGTCTCGATCCCGGAACCGATCCTTCCCACCGGTCCGGGCTGGATCCCTCACAGTGACAGGAGAGGGAAGACGTGCGAAGCTTCTGGTCAGGGGTGATTTTCGTCGTCCCTGTGATGGGGGATGCACGATGAGACGTCCGGTCCTGTTCCTTGCTGCGGCTTGTGCCGCCGCGCTCCTGCTGAGCGGATGCGCCGGGCCGGCCACGGGGGGCACCGCAGCCGATTCGTCCCCGCTCGCAACCCCGTCCCCCTCCCCTGCGCTGGTCTCGCCTGCGCCCACAGCCACGGCGAGCGCCGCCCGCCTCTCGATCGGCGCGCTCACCGTCAGCACCATCGACGCGACCGGCGCGACGATCGCGACGACCCCGTACTCCGACGGCGCCCCGGCCATGGTCGCCTTCCTCTCCGCGGCGATCGGGGTCGCGCCGACCGTGGCCCGCGCCGACCCCGAGACCGGCTGCTCGGGGGCGGCAACCACGTACTCCTGGGCCGCCGGGTTCCTCGTCAACGTTCCAGACACCGAGAGCCCGCCGCTCTACACCTGGACAGTCCAGGCCCGCTCCGCGCAGGTGGGCGCCGCCGGGGTGACCGTGCAGTCCAGCACGGGGCTCGTCGTCGGCACGGATGTCTCCGCGAGCGCCGCGAATCTCCCCGCCGACCAGAAGATCGACGAGTACAACGACGGCACCGGTCCCCTCGTCTTCGAGGTCGCCGGCCGGAACGCGGAGGGCAAGCCGTACGGCGGCGCTGCCCTCGTCGGGCAGGGGGGCGTGTTGTCCGCGATCGCGGCCCCCGCCGGCCTCGGCCAGTTCTACTGCTGACACGGACTCAGCCGGCCACCGGCATCCGCCTCCTGTAATGGCCGTAACGGCGTAACGACGAGATTAGGCCGTCGTCTTCGCGGCCGCCTTGGCCGCCCGCTTGGTCTCCCGTACCCGCGCGAGCGACTCGGCATCGACGATGTCGGCAACGGATGCGTGCGAGCCGTCCTGCCCGTACGGCGCAGACGCCTCCTGCCAGCCCGGCGCGGCGAGAGCGAATCGCTTCCCGAGGATGGCCAGGAAGATCTTCGCCTTCTGCTCGCCGAAACCGGGCAGCGCCCTGAGTCGACGGAGCACCTCTGCGCCGTCGGGGGCCCCGGAGGCCCAGATCGCGGAGGCGTCGCTGTTCCAGTCCCGCGCGACGACCTCGGCGAGCGCTTGCACCCGTCCGGCCATCGAGCCGGGAAAACGGTGCACGGCCGGCGTCGTTCGGAAGACTTCGACAAAGAAATCGGCGTCGAATGCCGCAATCCTCGCGGGATCCAGGGTGCCGATCCGGTCCCGGATCTTGGCCGGCCCGGCGAATGCCGTCTCCATCGGTACCTGCTGGTCCAGGAGCATCCCGACCAGGAGGGCGAACGGGTCTTCGCTGAGCAGGGCGTCTGAGGCGTCGTCGCCGGTGATGTGCAGCGTCATTCCGCCATTGTGGCACCGGCGGGACAGGGCCGCGCGGTCGACGCCGCGAGAAACCAGCGGCAGCGACAGCGCCTGCCGGAGTGATCAGCGTGCCCGCTTCGGCAGCCCGCGCCCGAAACGGCTGGCGCGGTTTGCCGATCAGGGTGCATCGGCGACGGTACCCCGCCTTCGGGGTATGCGGGGCGAGCCGACCGGAGCGGATGCCTCCTGGTTCACGCGCGCGTGTCATACTCCGCGGGTGACGCTCTTCGAATCCGGCCAGGACTGGGCCCCGCGCCCGGCGCGGCGACCGCCCCGGTGGCGACTGCGGGGCACCGTCTTCGGAATCGTGCTCGGGACCGTCGCCGGTGTGACGCTGGCCGCCACCTACCTCCCGTCGAGCCCGCTCGCTGGTGCCGCAGCGTACTCGCTCTCGGCGGATCTCTCGCCGATCGCCGACCGGATCGGCTTCAGTGACGAAGGCAGGGATATCTTCCTGACCACACGTCCGCAGCTCCTCGACAGCGGTGATTTTCGCAAGGCCTGCGAAGGGACACCGGATGGGACCGTCCACGGGGACTTCGCGACCGTCGGTTGCTTCTACGGTCTCGGGGAACACTTCGGACGGATAGCGATCTTCCGCCCCACCGACGCCAGGCTGGCCGACCAGATCGTGGTGACGGCTGCCCACGAGTTCCTGCACGCCGCGTACGCCCGGCTCACGTCCGGCGAGCAGGCGCGCCTCGACGCGCTCCTCGACAAGCGCTGGTCCACCATTGCGGCGGACGACCCGATTCAGGCCAGCGTCGATTCCTCGGTGGGGTCGGCGGCCGAGAACCGGTCTACCGAGGAATTCGCGTATTTCGGGACCGAGATCGCCGATGCGGTCGACCCGGCGCTCGAGGCGTACTACGCCCGCTATTTCCGCGACCGGGGTGCGCTCGTCGCGATCCACGACGCCGACCGCGCCCTCCGGGACGGCCTGGAGGCCGACTACAGCGCGAAAGCGGATGCCCTCGCCATCCGGGAACAGGCGAACGCGGACGCGGGCGCGCAGTTGCAGGCCGACCGTGCGCAACTGGCCGCCGACCGCGCCTGGTACAACCGGCAGGCCGATGAGTACAACGCTCTCTCCCCGGAGGTCCGCGCCCGCACCTACGTTGCAGACTCCGGCGGCACCGCGGGCGGTGAGCCGTATGGTAGCTATCTGGCCGGCAGACTGGCCGAATTCGCGACGAGGGAGGCAGACCAGTCGCAGCGTCAGAGCGACCTCGACGCGGCCGAAGCCGCAGCCCCGGCGGCGCGCACGGAGGTGGAACGACTCTATGCGGACATCGAGGCGCTCAATGTCGCCGCCGTGCCCGCCACGTGACGCGGCGCCGTTGTTGCCGAAAGCCGGCCGAGGTGCTCTGATGAGCGAATGAGCGAATCGCCCCTGCCCGTTCTGGCCACGAAGCTCTTCATCCCGTCGCCCCGACCGAACGCCGTCTCCCGCCCCCGCCTCATCGCGCGTTTGCGGGAGGGGCTCCGCGCCGGTCACCGGGCGACTCTTCTGTCGGCGCCGGCCGGATTCGGTAAGACCACGGTGGCGAGCCAGTGGATCGCCGACACCGTGGCCGGTGAACCCGGCGCTCGTGTCGCCTGGCTCTCGCTCGACGCGAGCGATAACGATCCCTCACGGTTCCTCACGTACCTCGTAGCGGCCCTGCACCGAGCCGATCCCGCGGTCGCCGCGGATGCACACGCACTTCCGCTTTCGTCGATCGAGGGCACGATGGCCGCGCTCATCAATGACGTGGCGGCAGCACAGCACCCGATGGTCCTGGTGCTCGACGACTTCCACCTCATCGAGGACGGCACGATCCGCGACGGGCTCGTGTTCCTGATCGATCACCTGCCGCCGAACCTGCACCTGGCCATCCTGAGTCGCTCCGACCCGCTCCTGCCGCTGGCCAGGCTGCGCGCGCGGGGCGAGTTGACCGAGTTGCGTGCCGCGGACCTGCGCTTCACTCCCGATGAGGCCGCAGCGTTCCTGAACGAGGTCATGCACCTGGGGCTCTCCCCCGCGCACGTCGCCGCCCTCGACACCCGGACGGAGGGCTGGATCGCAGGCCTCCAGCTTGCGGCACTGTCCATGCGGGACAGCTCGGACGTGGGCGGTTTCATCCAGGGCTTCACCGGCAGTCACCGGTTCGTGATCGACTACCTCGCCGAAGAGGTGCTGCACCGCCAGCCCGATCACGTCCGCGCCTTCCTCTTCGACACCGCGATCCTCGGCCGACTGAGCGCTCCCCTGTGCGACGCGGTCACCGGTCGCTCCGACAGCGGCGAGATGCTCGCGGCCCTCGAGCGGGACAACCTCTTCGTCGTCCCCCTCGACGACCGGCGCGAGTGGTATCGCTATCACCACCTCTTCGCCGACGTGCTGACGGCTCGCGTGCTTGCGGACGGTCCCGACCGGGTACCGGACCTGCACCGGCGCGCCAGCGAGTGGTTCGAACAGAATGGGCTGCCGGAAGATGCGGTCGCTCAGGCCCTGGCCGCCGGGGATTTCGGGCGGGCCGCCCGGGTGATCGAGTCGACGGTGCCCGGCGTGCGCAAGAGCAGGCAGGATGCGACCCTGCTCGGCTGGCTCGCGCTGCTTCCGGGCGACGTCATCAGGCGCAGGCCCGTTCTGGGCGTCTACCGCGCCTGGTCATTGCTCGTGTCCGGTGATGTGGATGCCGTCGAACCGTTGCTGGCGGACGCCGAGCGCGCGCTCGGCGCACCAACGGACGACGGCACGCCGACCCATGATTCGGCAGCAGGCGAGGAACTGCGGATACTCCCCGTCACGATCGCCCTGTACCGTGCCGCGGTCGCACAGGCGCGCGGCGACGTCGCGGGAACCCAGGTGCAGGCGCGCCGGGCCCTCGACCTCACCGGCCCCGACGACCACTTCGGGCGCGGCGCAGCATCCGGTTTTCTCGGGCTGGCGTCCTGGGCCGTCGGCGACCTCGGCGCCGCGGTCGACGCGTTCGGCGAGGTCGCGACGAGCCTCCGGCGATCCGGCAACCTGGCCGACATGCTCGGCACCACGATCGTCATGGCCGACCTCCTCATCCAACAGGGGCGGCTGCGAGACGCCCAGCGCGCCTGCGAGGATGCCCTGCGCCTCGCGGCGGAACAGGGAGAGCCGGTTCCCCAGTCGACGGCAGACCTCCACGTCGCCGTCAGTGAGCTCCTTCGTGAACGCTCCGACCTGCCCGCCGCCCGGGAGCAATTACTGATCGGCCAGGCACTCGGCGAGCGGGCGTCCCTGCCCGAAAACCGGTATCGCTGGTTCGCCGCGATGTCCCGGATCGACGAGGCGGAGGGACGACTCGACGACGCCCTTGACGCGCTCGGCGCCGCGGAGCGCCTGTACCGGCCCGGGTTCTTCCCGGAGGTGCGGCCTCTTGCCGCGATGAAGGCCCGGCTCTGGGTCAAGCAGGGACGGCTCGGTGATGCCCAGGGCTGGGCAGACAGCCAGGGGCTCGCGACAACGGATGCGCCGGGTTACCTGCGCGAGTTCGACCACCTCACGCTGGCGAGGCTCTCGATCGCACGGCACACGTCCGATCCACAGGCCGGCTCCCTCGACGCGACAGCGGCCCTGCTCGACCGCTTGCTCGAAGCGGCGGATGCCGGTGGCCGCGCCGGCCGGGTGAACGAGATCCTGGTCCTGCAGGCGTTGGCGCACGCGGCAGCCGGCAACACCGACCTGGCGCTCCGCCCGCTCGCGCGCGCCCTCGCGCAGGCGGAACCAGAGGGGTACGTACGGCTCTTCCTGGACGAGGGCGAGCCGATGGCCGCGCTTCTCCGAACGGCAGCCGACGAGGGAATCGCCCCCGACTATGCTCGCGGCCTCAGCGCGGCGTTCGTGCGCGAGGACGATCCGGGGGCATCCGCCCGGCCGCTCGCCGAAACGCTGAGCGAACGCGAACTGCACGTGCTCAGGCTTCTGGCGACAGAGTTGAGCGGGCCCGAGATCGCCCGCGAACTGTACGTCTCCGTGAACACCCTCCGCACCCACACCCGGCATATCTTCGGCAAACTCGAGGTCACCAACCGGGCGGATGCGATCCGTCGCGCTGAAAAGCTCGGCCTCGTCTGACAATCACCACAGGGATCACCACGTGGAGTGATGCCCCGTCATCACATGTCTCCCTAGATTCAGGGTGTCTTCAGGCAACCGCCTGGGTCACGCAGAACATCGGAGCCTCTCATGAGCATCACGACATCCACCCTCACCCGCGCGGCCGCCGGAGCGGCCGCACTCTCCGGGCTCATCTACATCATCATCCAGTTCGTCCACCCGGCCGACGTGGTCGCCTCGCTCTCCACTCAGATGTGGATCACGGTGCACGTCCTCAGCTTCGGCATGGCCGTTCTGGCCATGATCGGTCTCACCGGAATCTACCTGCGGCAGGTGCAGAAGTTCGGGCTGCTCGGCCTGATCGCCTACCTGATGTTCGGATTCTTCTTCATCCTGCAGGCATCCTTCAACTTCACCGAAGCCCTCATCGCGCCGCTGGTCGCGACCGCAGCCCCCCAGCTCGCCGTGGACATCGTCGGACTGTTCGGCCGCTACCCGGCCGTGAACGACCTCGGCCCCCTCGCGGCGCTCCCCCAGGTCGGCGGTCTGCTCTACGTCGTCGGCGCCCTGCTGTTCGGCATCTCCATCCTCCGCGCCCGTGTCCTGTCACGCGGGGCCGGCATCCTTCTGATCGTCGCAGCGGCCGTGACGCCCATCGCGGGCGCACTGCTCCCGCACACCCTCGAACGGATGGCCGCCATCCCCATGGGCCTGGCCCTGATCTGGCTCGGGTACTCCCTGTGGTCGAACCTGCGCACAACGACGGCGCCCGCGGCGGTCAACCCTGCACGGCTCGACACGACGCCGACGGTCTGACCCGGATTCGCCGGACCACCGAGGAGGAATGACATGAAAAACGGACACGTGGCGCCCCTCGGGCGCGGTGAACTCGACACCTACGAGATCCGGCTTCAGGGGCAGCTGGATGCCTGTTGGACCGACTGGTTCGACGGCTTCCGGCTGACCGAGGCGAACGACGGGACAACGATCCTCACCGGCCCGGTCGTGGACCAGGCCGCCCTGCACGGGCTACTGAGACGGGTCGCAGACCTCGGAGCCACGTTGATCTCCGTCAACGTCCTGACAAGGAGTGACCGGTGACGAACCACAAGATCACTCGAGACACGTCGACACGGGACAAGGCGACACGGGACAGGCCGACACAAGACGGTGCAACGCAGGACAGGCCGGCTGCCGCGGTTCCTCGCGCTGATCGCACCCGGGCACGCACGCGAACTCCGCGGCCGCAATGGCTCGCACCGGCCGGACTGATCCTGCTGAGCCTCATCCCGATTCTCGCCGGGGCTGCGCGCCTCACCGAGCTGACGGGGGGCTCCACCGCCACCGAGCACAACGTCCGGTTCCTCGACTCCCCCATGCCCGTCGTCACGCACATCGTCACGCACATCGTCAGCGTGACCGTCTTCTGCCTCCTCGGCGCCTTCCAGTTCGTTCCCGCCCTGCGGCGCCGGGCGAGCAGGTGGCACCGCATCGCGGGAGTCATCCTCATCCCCGCCGGCCTGCTCTCCGCGCTGTCCGGCCTGTGGATGGTGGTGTTCTACCCGCACCCGCCGGGTGACGGCATCGCCCTCGGCGTGATTCGGCTCTTCTTCGGATCGGCGATGGCCGTGAGCCTCGTTCTCGGTATCCGCGCGATCCTGCGCCGCGATTTCGTCAGGCACGGCGAGTGGATGACTCGGGCCTACGCGATAGCCGTCGCCGCTGGCACGCAGGCGCTGCTGCTGATCCCGGGGGCGATCCTTTTCGGGGCGCAGGACGAGCCCTCCCGCGCGGTCCTGATGGGTGCCGCCTGGGTCCTGAACCTGACGGTCGCCGAGTACCTCATCCGCAGTCGGCGCCGTCGCCGTCGCTAGACGGCGTCGGCCCAGGTCCGTTCTAGAACGGTGTCGGGTCGTCGGGGTCGTCGGGTGCGGGGTCAAGGTTCCAGACGTCAACGATCGGGACCGGTGGTTTCGGTTCGGGTTTGGGTTTCCGGGGTGGTCTCATATCCGCGGAGGGTTCGACGATGTAGCTGTACCCGGCCGGGGAGGTCCATTCGATGCGGCCGTCGCCGAGGTGTCTCGGCGTCCACCGGGTGTAGCTCTTCACCGCGTGGTGATACGGGCAGAGGTGGGCGAGGTTCATCGCGTCGGTCTCCCCGCCGTGCTGCCACTCCACACTGTGGTCGAGGTCGGACCGTTTGGCGGAGCGGCGGCACCCGGGGAAGGTGCAGGTTTCATCCCGTACCTCGAGCCATTTCTTGAGCGCGGCCGGTGGTTTGTAGGTGTCGCGTCCCATGGAGAGCACGACGCCGGTTTCGGGGTGGGTGAGTAGCCGGGTGAAGCTCGGCGCCCCGGCGGCGAGACGCCTCGCGGTGTCGGGGTCGATCGGCCCGTACCCGGCCAGGTACCCGGGCTCCTCGCTCTTCCCCAGCGGGGTCAGTACCGGGACCGTGACGTTGACTTGCGCGGCCACCCCTTTGCCGAGTCCGTCCGGGGTGACCCCGCTGATCAGGACGTCGGTGAGGACGTCCGCCGCCAGCTGGGTCAGCGTGCGGGTTTCCTCCGGGCCCTGCAGGGTCAGCGCCGTGTCGAGGGTGCGGTGGTAGGCGGCCTGCACCTTCTCGGCATCCCCGGTCAGGTACAGCGACGCCATGCCGTCGTTGAGGGCCTGGAACACCACATGCCGGTCCTCGACGCTTTTCTGGTGCCTCGCGGTGATGGTCTCCGGGTGGGTGCGCTCCCGCACCCTCCGGGCCCGGTCGGCGAGCTTCGCCACGGTCAGCACTTCCGCGTCGGGCACGAGGACCTCCTCGAACACCGCACGCGCCCGCGCGGACGCTTCCGGGTCATCATCGACCCGGATGCCCCAGGCCTGCTCCATGATCACCTGGGCGTGCCGGTAACTGATCACCCCGGTCGCGAGGGCCTCCCGGGTCACGGGGAGGTCCTCCGCGAGGGTGCGGCTGGCTTCAATCAGGGTCTCCGCCGTCCGGCGCGGCAACCGGAGCAGAGCGCCGACCTCGCACGTGAACTCCTCTTTCGTGGCTTCTTCCGGCGACCACGGCGGGCGCGGGCCACCGGCGCGTTCTGCGGCCTCCGCCCGGGCCCGGCCGACATCGGCGAGCACCCGTTGGGCGGTGTAGATCGCGGCCGCCCGCTTCGCGGCGGCCCGGTTCATCTCCCGGTCCGCCTCCCGGATCGCGTCATAGAAATCGGCGAGGGACGGCTCCACCAGGCTGAGATGCCGGGGGTTGAGGTAGGTGTCGGGAGGACTCTCGGGAGGGGTCCCGGGCGGGGGTTCCGCCGTGCTTTCGGGCTGAGGTTCTGAGGTATTTTCAGTTGTCATACCGGTCACTCTACGGACGACCACCGACATTCTTGAGGCATCCGCACGCCCACGAATCACCTGTGGAAAACCCGGTCAGAAGCACTTTGTTGAGGACAAGCCGGCGACTAAGCCACACTCGTCCGGACAGTGCCACAGGTGCGCCACGGACTATCGACGTCGACGGGTCGGGAACTCAGTACTCGCCCTTGACCACGAAGTAGGAACCTCGGATGACGCCGGCCAGCTTCGATTTCTGCCGTGCGAATTTGAATCGAGTGGCCAGTTCTTCGGGCACCTCCATGCCGTCGGCGAGCTTGAACCCGACGGCTCGCTTCTGACCGTCCTCGATGCCGTACATGACGTTGATCGACAATCCGGACTCGTAGAACACGTAGGCCATCCGAGTTCCCTCGACTTCGAAGGCGGTCACCTCGAGCGGGCTCGAGGCGATGACGATGTCACGCTCCTCCTTGAGGATGCGGCTCACCCACTCGAGCACGTCCGGGGCATCGCTCACAGGGCTGACGGTGAAGACATGATCGTATTTGTTCTTGAAGTAGCGCGCCTCGTTGGCCCGCAAGCCGGCGAGCGCGTCCATCACCGGCGACGATTCAAGTCCGACGGTCGATACGTTCACGAAGTCGACAATGTACGACATGCGGCCCCTCTTCGTTTGTGGTGCCGCCCACGCTAGCGCCGCATCCGCCTTCAGAGTATCGAACTAGCCGCAGAGTTCTTTAGCGATGCCGGCCTATGGCGACACGATGATCTGGCTCACCTTGTCCTCCAGCACCACAAAATGGATCCACTTCCCCTCTCCGCTGGCCCGTGCGTACTGGGCGATGGGAGTGCCGGCATCCTGGTACGTGATCGCGGGGTACGCGATCGTGAGCTGGTCGAGCGTGGCACCGATTCCGATTCCCGCACTCGTCCGCGCCGACGACGTGGCGGAGCCAGCAGCGCTCTCCCCGGTCTGCACGACAACCTGCTGGATGATGCCGTCGCCGCCCTGATCGGCGATGACGAAGCTGGGAGATCCGGCCTCGGCGAAAGTGACGACAGAACGTGAGGGGCACTCGTCCCAGAGGGTCTGGCTGAAGGCGGTCATCGACTCCTTGGTCGAAGTCAGATCAGCCCCGAGCACCATCGGTCCGACACCGGAGAAGCCGATGATCCACGAGCTCGGGTCGTTCAGTTTAAGTGGAGCCGCTGTTGCGGTCACCGTAGGTGCAGACGTAGGCGCCGCGGTGGGCTGGATCGTGCTGGCGATCGGAACGGCAGAAGCGGTCGAACCCGGCGCCGGCGCATCCGCGTGCTGGCTGGAGCATCCGGACAGCAGGAGGCCCAGCGCCAGGATTCCGGCGAGCCTTGCCGTGGTGAGTCCGGATAGGTCGTGCACCATGTCGATTCCCCCGAGTTCTTGCTGATCAACCTAGCCAGAAGGCTAGCGCACCCAGAGTCCCGGCCCGCATAGGCCAAAATCGCGACTGATGTGGGATTTCGGCTCCGGCGGTTGGGCGCCCCATTGCACAGTGGAATGAACAGTGGTTCCGTGGATCCACGGATGCCGGAACCCCCCTCCCATCATCTCAACGACATTCACCATTCGACCTTCGAGCAGAGGAACCCGAACATGAATCTCGATCTTGCCGGAAAGACAGCCGTCGTCACGGGTGCCAGCAAGGGCATCGGACTCGCGGTGACCACCGCGCTCGTCGCCGAGGGAGCGCAGGTGATCGCAGGCTCCCGATCGTCGTCCTCCGAACTCGACGCTCTCGGCGACGCTGTCCGATTCGTTGCGGTTGATCTGTCGACCCCGACCGGCCCGGACAAGCTGATCTCCGAAGCCGCCGATGGCCTCGACATCCTCGTCAACAACGTCGGTGCGCTCACACCGCGCACTACGGGATTCCTCGACGTGACCGACGAGGACTGGCTCAACACCCTGAACCTCGATCTGATGGCCGTTGTGCGCACGACCCGAGCGGCCATTCCCCGGCTGATCGAGCGGGGAGGCGGAACCGTGGTCACCATCGCTTCCGTGAACGCTTACCTTCCCGACCCCGGAGTCATCGACTATTCCGTCGCGAAAGCAGGGGTCTGGAACCTCTCGAAGGCGCTCTCCAAGGAGTTCGGTGACCGGGGCATCCGCTTCAACACGGTCAGCCCCGGGCCGGTTTCGACGCCGCTGTGGTTGGGCGAAACCGGGGTGGCGTCGACGGTCGCTAAGGCCATGGGCGTCTCCCCCGACGAGGCACGCAAGCGCATCATCGAAGCCGGCGGCGGATTCTCCACCGGCCGCTTCACCGAACCAGGGGAAGTCGCGGACCTCGTGCTCCTGCTGGCCAGTGGGCGGGCCGGCAACGTCACGGGTGCCGACTTCAGAATCGACGGCGGGCTGACGAAGGAACTCTAGAACGACAGCGTGAGACGTCGCCGAGTGGGCGGAGAAGTTCCTGCTCACTCAGCGGGTGGCCGTCGCCCCGGGTTCCGCCTTTGGATCCGCCGGCGAGGGCTGGATCCGGGTCTGTCTGGCCGGACAGCAGGAACCGCTCCTGACGGCGCTCTCCCGTCTGCCCACACTCTGAGCCTTCACCCGGACGATACCTGCGGTCGCGGGCAGGGTAGCTACCGCCCTACTCCCGGCCGTCCTCAAGCGGGATGAGCATGGTGCGGAACGGTCCGGCGACGGCGTGGAGGTCCCAGATGCGATCGGCGACGCCGTCGATGCCGTTGGCCAACTGAAGCCGGGGAATGCCGCCCGGGATCACCAGCTGGCTGACCCGGATGCCCTCATCCGCCAGGGCATCGTGGAGCATCTCGCCGTAGGCGCTCTCGGCAGGGAAGGCCACCGAGGTTCCCGCGAAGCCGGCGCGGGCCTTCACAGAGGTTCCGCCGTTGATCAGGATGATGCTGCCGCTCCCCGCCAGCCGCATTGCCGGGAGCACCGCACGCGCCGCGTGGATGAGCCCGAGGGCCGAGAACTGCAGTGCCTCCAGAGCCAGCTCCGGAGTCATCTCGAGAACCGGCTTCAGGTAGTCGCGGGACGGGAGCGGGCTGTACTGCAACACCGTGATGGCTCCGAGCTCCGCTTCGGCACGCGCAAGGGCCGCCTCGAGCGATGCCGGCGTGAGGACATCCGCTGCGTACGCCCTCGCGGTGAAGCCGGAAGCGGCCAGCTCGGCTGCCATGGCGTCCAGTTTCGACTGATTCCTGGCGATCAGGGCAATAGAGAAGCCTTCGCGCCCGAACCTTCGCGCGACGGCGGCTCCGAGTCCCGGTCCGGCTCCGATGATGGCGATGACGGGCACGGTGGTCTCCTTCGATGGATGCTGCTGCGATGACTATCGCAAGGAGCACGAGCCTAACGCGAAAGCGGATCTCAACCGGACGAGCGCAGACCGCGACCGGTTACTTTTCGGCCACTTTCGCTTGCCGCGCGCGCAGATATCCGCGCACAAATTGCCACTCCATGATGAGGCCGAGAGCTGTCAGGATGAATGCGGTCGGGGTCCGGGTCATCCCCATCACAACCGAAACCACGACGATGGCCGCACAGATCAACATGTTCCACAACGCCGCTACTATTCGACCGTTTGGTGAAGTGAGCCAACCGAGTCCGTTGTGATCACTCACCGAATCTGCCCTGTGAGTGCTCCGATTGATACGCAGGTACCAAGAACCACGAGGAGTGCGCCGCTCACCGCCATCAGTGCGGGTGATTGAGTTCGCTGCGATACGCGGAGGCCCTGCTGGCGTCGTTGGCGTCTCGCCAACTCCGATATCCGAGCGCGCTTCACGATGAACGTCACTCCGAATGCAATCGCGAACGGTCCCCATAGGAGCGCAAATACCTGGCCGGAGCTCATGGTGTGAATCCTACGGGCCGAAGAAAGTTCGCCCGGCTGTTTCGCGCTCGGAGTCTCCTGCGCGGTTCGGGTGCCATCCGCGCGACGCCAACAACGGAAGAGCGACGACCGGCACCTCTGCCGGTCGTCGCTCAGAAATTGGGATGCCGGAGGCTAGACGTTGAAGCGGAACTCCACGACGTCGCCGTCCTGCATGACGTATTCCTTGCCCTCGATACGGGCCTTGCCCTTGGCGCGGGCCTCGGCGATGGAGCCGGCGGCGATCAGGTCGTCGAAGGAGAAGACCTCGGCCTTGATGAAGCCCTTCTGGAAGTCGGTGTGGATCACTCCGGCGGCCTGCGGGGCGGTCCAGCCCTTGTGGATCGTCCACGCGCGGGTCTCCTTCGGGCCCGCCGTCAGGTAGGTCTGCAGGCCGAGGGTGTCGAAGCCGATGCGGGCGAGCTGGTCGAGACCGCTCTCGGCCTGGCCGGTCGAGGCGAGCATCTCCGCGGCGTCGGCCGCGTCGAGCTCGCTGAGCTCTGACTCGAGCTTGGCGTCGAGGAACACCGCGTTGGCCGGGGCGACGAGGGCGGCCAGCACGGCAAGCTTCTCGGCGTCCTGCAGCACGGCCTCGTCGACGTTGAACACGTAGATGAAGGGCTTGGCGGTGAGGAGGCCGAGTTCCCGGATCGGCTCGATGTCGAGCTTCGCGGACGACAGCGGCTGGCCGGCGTCGAGCACGGCCTGCGCCTTGAGCGCGGTCTCGAGCACGATCGGAGGCATCTTGCGGCCCTTGACCTCCTTCTCGAAACGACTGATTGCCTTCTCGAGGGTCTGCAGGTCCGCGAGGATGAGCTCGGTGTTGATGGTCTCCATGTCGCCGGCCGGGTTCACGGCGCCGTCGACGTGCACCACGTCGGGGTCGGCGAATCCGCGGATGACCTGCGCGATGGCATCCGCTTCACGGATGTTCGCGAGGAACTTGTTGCCGAGGCCTTCGCCCTCGCTCGCGCCGCGCACGATGCCGGCGATGTCGACGAAGGACACCGGTGCCGGGAGCAGGCGTTCGCTGCCGAAGATCGCGGCGAGCGCGGCGAGCCGGGAGTCCGGCAGGTTCACGATCCCCACGTTCGGCTCGATCGTGGCGAACGGGTAGTTCGCCGCGAGCACGTTGTTCTTGGTCAACGCGTTGAAGAGGGTGGACTTGCCGACATTGGGCAGTCCGACGATTGCAATAGTAAGAGCCACGAGAATCCATCGTACCGGGCGGGCCCCGCCGGGCCTGTCGGTGGGCCGTGAGAGCATGAAGGGGTGCCCCTCAACTTCACCGCGATCGACTTCGAAACCGCCAACTCCTCAAGCGCCTCCGCGTGTTCGGTCGGGCTCGTGAAGGTGCGTGACGGGCTCGTGACCGATCGGGTCGGCTGGTTCATCCAGCCCGCGCCCGGGCACGACGAGTTCCTGAAGTGGAACATCAAGATCCACGGCATCTACCCGGCGGATGTCTTCGGCGCCCCGACCTGGGCCCAGCAGCTCCCGGCACTGGTCGCCTTCGCCGACGGTGACACCCTCGTGGCCCACAACGCCGGCTTCGACCTCGGCGTCATCAAGACCGCCTCGACGGTCGCGGGACTCCCGGTGCCCGACTTCAGCTATGTGTGCAGCCTGCAGGTCGCCCGCCGCACGTACCACCTCGACTCGTACCGGCTCCCGGTCGCCGCGATGGCGGCCGGTTTCGAGGACTTCGCGCACCACGACGCCCTCGCCGACGCGGAGGCGTGCGCCGCCATCATCATCCACGCGGCGAAACGGCACGGCGCGGACACGGTCGAAGACCTGGCCCGGATCACCAAGGTCGCGGTCGGAGCCATCGGGCCCGTCGCCATCGCAGCGAAGGCCGCGGTCCACGGGCCGATGGCCCTGAGCTAGCAGCAAGACGATCCGGGCCGCCATCGTGGACTCCGAAGACCTGCCACTGAGCCCCTGGCCCCAGGACATGCAGATCAACGTCGAGGAGTGCTGGTCGCCCCTGACCTTCCTGCTCTTCGTGCGCAGCGCCTGGCACCTCGAGATCGACAGCGTTCCGCGCCTGGATTCGGAGCCGGACCCGGGTACCTCGCGCCGGCCGGCCGACCTCGACGTCGACGCCGCCGTGCAGCGCTGGCTGGCCGAGTGGCGGCGGGCCTGGACCCACTTCGACGTGGCCGAACCGACCGTGAGCATCCCGGACGAGGAGATCCAGCGCCTCCTGGACACCCTCACCGACGCGGAGCTGTGGGCGGCGACATCGACCTCGACCTGGCCCTCGGACTTCTGGAACTCCGGCATCGACCAGGAAGCCTATGGAATGTGGCGCACGACGATGCCCGCACCGCTCGGCGCCCTGCCGGAGAACCGCGTCATCCCCGCGCTCGTCACGGCAGGACAGGGCGGCCTCACGACGATCATCCAGCTGCCGTACCTCGGATTCTTCGCGCAGCGGATCAACCGGGAACACCTCGTCGTGTCGCGGACCACCCGGAACGACCCGGAAATGCTGACTCTCGCGCTCGCGCTCGAAGCCTGACGCGCTCCCAGCTCACCGGGTCGCCAGACCGGTGAACCCTCCTCGGCGGGTTCCCGCCTGCCGCGACGCCAATGTCGGTGGCCACTGGCAGGGTTGAGACATGGATCCCTGGCTCACCCTCCTTCTCGGCATCGCCCTCGGCGCCGTACTCGGCGCCCTCTGCACGGTCATCGTGCTGCAACGCCGCGCCGCCCGGGACGGCGCAGCCACGCCCACCGTCGATCCCGCCGTTCTCGAAGCCCGCCACCAGGTCGACCTCGCCGAACTGCGGTCCTCCGAGGCCGCCGTCTCGGCCATCCTGCGTGAAGAACTGGCCTCGGTGCAGGCCACGACGGATGCCCTCCGCGAGCAACTCGCCGAGGCGCAGCGCCGGGGACGCGAGTTCGACGAGCGGCACCGCGAGGAGGCCGCCGCCCGCACCGAACGCGAACAGCGGGAGAGCAAGGTCCTGCAGGCCCTGGCCCCGGTGCGGGAAAGCCTGCACGACATGCAGCTGAAGGTCTCCGAACTCGAGGCCCAGCGCAGCCTGCAGCACGGCGAGCTCAGCCAGCAACTCCGCAGTGCCACTGAATCCGAAGAGCGCCTGCGCAGCACCGCCGAGTCACTGGCTTCCGCCTTGCGCGCCAACAACACGCGCGGAGTCTGGGGCGAGACCCAGCTGCGCAGCGTCGTCGAGGCCGCCGGGCTCATCGAGCGGGTCGATTTCGACGTGCAGTCGAGCATCAGCTCAGACGCGGGCGCCGGCCGGCCTGACATGGTCGTGCACCTGCCCGGAGGCAAGAACATCGCCGTCGACGCCAAGGTGCCGTTCACGGCGTTCCTCGAGGCGAGCCAGATCCCGGCGACGGCCACCGGTGCGGAGGGCGCACGGCGCACGGCTCTTTTGGGCGCCCACGTGAAGGCAGTGCGCGACCACATCACCGCCCTCGGCAGCAAGGCATACTGGCAGGGCCTCGAGGCCTCCCCCGAGATCGTGATCGCGTTCATCCCGAGCGAGTCGCTCGTGTCGTCCGCTCTCGAAGCCGACCCTTCGATCATGGAGTTCGCCTTCTCCAAACGGGTCGCGCTCGCCTCCCCCGTGACGCTCTGGTCGGTGCTCAAGACCGTCGCGTTCACCTGGCAACAGGATGTGCTCACGCACGACGCGAAAATGCTCTTCGACCTCAGCCGCGAGCTCTACGCCCGGCTGGCCGTCACCGCCACCCACATCGAGAAGCTGGGGCGCTCCATCGAGCGCACCGTCAAGGACTACAACGGTTTCGTCGGTTCGATGGAACGCCAGGTCCTGCCGACGGCGCGCAAGCTCAACGCACTCGACGAGTCCAAAGTGCTCGCCCCGCTGGCGGGCGTCGAGGAGTCCCCGCGGGAACTCGTCGCCTGGGAGTTCGTGACCGAACTGGAAGCCGCGGGACTCGCCGAGGCAGGACTCGAGGCATCCGCCCACCGCGCGGACTGAGCGGGCGCAATACGACAATCGCCGTTCCGGCCGAGCGTCTCCCGAAGAACGGGGGTACTCGGCCGAAACGGCGATTGTTGTAGGGAGATGCGGGGGTGCGGTCAGTGCGAGGTCAGTGCCCGCGGGCTACAGCCACTTGGCGGCGAGGTGGTCGGCCACGACCCGGCGGACGGTGCCGGACTTGCCGCGCATGACGATGCTCTCGGTGCGAATGATCGGACCCTTACGACGCACGCCGTCGACGAGACCGCCGTCGGTCACGCCGGTAGCGACGAAGAAGGTGTTGTCTCCCGAGACCATGTCGTCGAGGTCGAGCACCTTGTCGACGTCGAGTCCGGCAGCAATGGCCCTGGCACGTTCGGCGTCGTCCTTGGGGGCGAGTCGGCCCTGCATGAAGCCGCCGAGTGCCTTGAGCGCGCACGCCGTCGTGATGCCCTCCGGGCTGCCGCCGATACCGACGCACATGTCGATGCGGGTGCCGTAACGGGCGGCGTTGATGCCGCCGGCGACGTCGCCGTCGGACATGAGACGGGTGCCGGCTCCCGCGCTCCGGATCGCGTCGATCAGGCCTTCGTGGCGCGGACGGTTGAGCACGGCGACGACCATCTCGCCGATGGGCTTGCCGGTGGCCTGGGACAGCGCGCGCAGGTTGTCGCCGATTGGCTGGTCCAGGTGCACGACGCCGAAGCCGGCGGCGCCCGTGACGATCTTGTCCATGTAGAACACCGAGGAGGCATCGAGCATCGTGCCCCGGGACGATACGGCGATCACCGAGAGCGCGTTCTGGCGCCCCTCGGCCGTGAGGCTCGTGCCGTCGATGGGGTCCACGGCGATGTCGCAGGCCGGACCGGTGCCGTTTCCGACGTGCTCGCCGTTGAAGAGCATCGGGGCCTTGTCCTTCTCGCCCTCGCCGATGACGATGACTCCATCGAAGTTGACGGTACCGAGGAAGACTCGCATCGCGTCGACGGCGGCCTTGTCAGCCGCGTTCTTGTCTCCGCGGCCGATGAACGGCACCGCGCGGATAGCCGCGGCTTCGGTCGCGCGCACCAGCTCCATGGCCAGGTTTCGGTCCGGGTGGGTGAAATTGGGGGCGATTTCGGGGCTGTTCACAGATGGTCCTTCCCGGACGAAGAGTGCGGCAGTGGCAAGGCCCAGCGTTGGGCCGGCGCCGGTCGCCCAGCGCTGCCGTTTAAGAGCCTAGCGCCCGCCCAGCGGGAACGGCTGATGTTTCCCGTCCAGCCATCCAGCCGCCATCGGTAGGATGGGAAGACCGAATCTGTACAACCGAGGAGACGCAGAAACATGCCCATCGCAACCCCAGACCAGTATGCAGAGATGCTCAACAAAGCCAAGACCCAGGGTTTCGCTTACCCGGCGTTCAACGTTGCGTCTTCCCAGAGCATTAATGCCGTCCTGCAGGGCCTGACTGAAGCCGGCTCCGACGGCATCATCCAGGTCACCACCGGTGGCGCCGATTATTTCGCCGGCCACACGGTCAAGAACCGCGCATCCGGTGCGCTCGCCATGGCTCACTTCGTGCAGTCCGTCGCCGACAATTACCCCGTTACCGTTGCCCTGCACACGGACCACTGCCCCAAGGGCGCCCTGGACGACTTCGTCCTCCCCCTCATCGCCGCTTCGGAAGCCGAAGTCAAGGCCGGGCGCAACCCGATCTTCCAGTCGCACATGTGGGACGGTTCCGCCATCCCGCTCGCTGAGAACCTCGTCATCGCGAAGGACATCCTCAAGCGCACGAAGAACATCAACGCGATCCTCGAGGTCGAGATCGGCGCCGTCGGCGGCGAAGAAGACGGTGTCGAGGGCGACATCAACGAGAACCTGTACACGACCCTCGCCGACGCGAGCGCCATGATCGACGCCCTCGGCCTCGGCGAAGACGGCCGCTACATGGCCGCGCTGACCTTCGGCAACGTCCACGGCGTCTACAAGCCCGGCAACGTCAAGCTGCGCCCGGAGCTCCTCAAGGAGATCCAGGACGGCCTCGCCGCCAAGTACGGCACCGGCCCGAAGCCGCTTGACCTCGTCTTCCACGGCGGGTCCGGCTCGACCGCCGACGAGATCGCCGAAGCCGTCGCCAACGGCGTCGTGAAGATGAACATCGACACCGACACTCAGTACGCGTTCACGCGTGCCGTTGCCGGCTACATGCTGAAGAACTACGACGGCGTCCTCAAGATCGACGGCGAAGTCGGCAACAAGAAGCTGTATGACCCGCGCGCCTGGGGCAAGGTCGCCGAGACGGCGATGGCCGCCCGCGTCGTCGAAGCCACCCAGCAGCTCGGTTCCGCTGGACACTCGGAGAGCTAATCCGGAGTAAATTCATCCAATGGGCGAAACATCGGCGTACTCCAGCCACCTGTTCGTGCGGGGAACCCGTAACAACAGCTGGTCCAACATGCTCTCCTTCATTCCTGAAGGATCGAGGGTGCTGGATGTGGGGTGCTCGGCCGGAAATTTCGGTGAAGCCCTGGAACAGATGAATAACTGCACCGTCGTCGGTGTCGACCTGAATCCGGTCGACATCGACGAGGCGCGGGGCAAGATCTCCGAGGCCTACGTGCTCGACGTGAGCGACACGGTCGCCGTCGCCGGGCTCGGAGCTTTCGACGTCGTCCTGTTCGCCGACGTCCTCGAACACCTGCCCGACCCGCGCGCGACCCTCGTGGCCATTCGCGCCCTGCTGCGGCCCGGCGGAGTCGTGGTCTACTCGATTCCCAACATGGGTCACCTTTCCGTACGGCTGGACCTGCTCGAGGGCCGGTTCACCTACACGGAGACCGGGCTGCTCGACAAGACTCACCTGCATTTCTACGATGCCTTCGAGATCGAAGACATGTTCACGGCCGCCGGTTACGGCATCCGTGAGGAGGACCCCGTCGTCTCGGAATATCCGGAACGCTGGGTGACCGAACGTCTTGCCGGCCTCGGACTCACCGCGGACGAGACGTTCTTCGACCTCCTCAAGGCCACGGACAGCCACGTCTACCAGTACGTCGGAGTCGCGATCCCCCTGGCCTTCCTGCCGCGGAACACCGCGCCGATCCGCACGCGTGCAACTCCACCCGACGAGATCCTCGGATTCGCGAACCGGATCGCCGCCGAGAACGAGGCGCTCAAGAACACGGATGCCGCCCTCGTCACAGCCGCCCAGGCCCGCCTCGAGGCGGACCTCCTCGCCGCTGACAAAGCAACCGCCCTGGCCGAACGGGACGCCGCGACGGCCGAGCTCGTCGCCACCGCCGCCGCCCGGGATGCCCTGGCCGGCGAAGTAGCCGGTCTCCGGGCGCACCTCACCTATATGAAGACGCATCCCGTCGCCTTCCTCACCCGCAAATTAGTCGAACGGCTCCCCCGTGCCCAGCGAAAACGTCCCTGACCGCCCCCGCCGGGACCCCCGGCCCCAGCCCCGCTACGGGGAGCTGGCCCCTGAAGGCTGGAGCTGGGATCCGGGCATCACGACACCACGCTCGCCCACCGGCGGCCCGAACTCCGCCGTCTCCTCGCCGTCGCTCGGGACGCTGACCGGACCGGCCAAGCCCGATGTTCCCGCCTGGGACCGGCGGGTCACCCTCGGCCTGCTCGCGCTCGGCCTCGCCGCGACCTTCATGTCGATCGGGGTGCTCAACGCCCTCCCCGACGCCATCCAGATGCTCTACACCCAGTCCCACCTCGGCACCTACGTGCCGGACTCCTCCGTCGCCGGGCTCGTCACGGCGGGCGGCATCACCGAAGCGATCGTCTGGCTGCTCACCGCCGCCGCGGCGATCCTGCTCATCTCACGCCGCAAGCGGGCGTTCTACGTCCCGGTGATCGGCGCGGTGATCGCGCTCGTGGTGATCTTCGCCTTCATGATGGTCGTCGTGACCACCGACCCGACGCTGATCGACTTCTACAGCCAGCCGTAGGCATCCGCGCGGGAGCCCCCACCGGCGCCCCACGGTGATCGGCGCTACTCGACCCGGGTCACTCGCCCGCCGAGGGCCCGTGCGTCGTTGTTGCCCGCGAGGTCCTTGCGCAGTTCCTTCGGGAGCGAGAACAGCAGGTCCTCCTCGGCGGTCTTCACTTCCTGCACGTCACCGAAGCCGGCGCCGGCGAGGTCGCGCAGGAGTTCGGTCACGAGTTCCTCGGGCACGGACGCCCCGCTCGTCACTCCGACGGTCGCGACGCCGTCGAGCCACTCCTGCTTGACCTCGCTCGCGAAGTCGACCCGGTAGGCGGCGCGGGCGCCGTATTCGAGGGCGACCTCGACGAGGCGCACCGAATTGGACGAGTTCGCCGAACCGACGACGAGCACGAGGTCGGAGGCCTCGGCGATCTTCTTGATCGCCACCTGCCGGTTCTGGGTGGCGTAGCAGATGTCATCGCTCGGCGGATCCTGCAGCAGCGGGAACCGGGCGCGCAGCCGGCTCACGGTCTCCATGGTCTCGTCGACGCTGAGGGTGGTCTGCGACAGCCAGACGACCTTCTCCGGGTTGCGCACCACGATCGTGTCGGCCTCGTCCGGGCTGCCCACGAGGGTCGTGTGCTCCGGGGCCTCCCCTGCCGTGCCCTCGACCTCTTCATGTCCTTCGTGGCCGATCAGCAGGATCTCGAAATCATCGCGGGCGAAGCGCACGGCCTCGCGGTGCACCTTGGTGACGAGCGGGCAGGTCGCGTCGATCGCGCGCAGCCCCCGCGCAGCGGCCGCGCTGACGACGGCCGGCGACACTCCATGGGCGCTGAAGACGAGGTGCGAGCCGCGGGGCACCTCATCGACCTCGTCGACGAAGATGGCGCCCTGCTTCTCGAGTTCGGAGACGACGTGCACGTTGTGCACGATCTGCTTGCGCACGTAGACGGGCGCTCCGTACAGCTCGAGCGCCTTCTCGACCGCGATGACGGCCCGGTCGACACCCGCGCAGTAGCCGCGCGGGGCAGCGAGCAGCACCCGTTTCGGCCCATCCACCGGGGTATCCTTGAGGACGTTGCGTGCCCGGGGAATCCGGGGCATGCCGAGGCCGATAACGCTTGAATCCGAGCTGATAGTCACCGGCTCATTCTATGGGTGCGTGGCTGGACAGGCCGTGGGAGGAACGATTCATGACCGATGCACCACCCACCCTCGAGGCCCCGTGGCCCGTCGCCCTGCTGGCGAACAAGATCCGCGGCTACATCGAGCGGCTCGGCACAGCCTGGGTCGAGGGTGAGATCACCCAGTGGGGCGTCAGTGGCGGCAACGTGTACGGCAAGCTCAAAGACCTCAGCGAGGACGCCACCGTCGGCTTCACCGTGTGGTCGTCCGTCAAGGCCCGGCTGAGCGACGAGTTCAAGCAGGGCGACCGCGTCATCGCACTGGTCAAACCGAATTACTGGGTCAAGGGCGGCACACTCACCATGCAGGTCTTCGACCTGCGCCACGTCGGCCTCGGCGACATGCTCGAACGCCTCGAGCGTCTCCGCAAGCAGCTCGCGGCCGAAGGCCTCTTCGCCACCTCCCGCAAGAAACCGCTCCCGTTCCTGCCGCACTGCATCGGCCTCGTCACCGGCAAGGACTCCGACGCCGAGAAGGACGTCATCCGCAACGCCCAGCTGCGCTGGCCCGCCGTCGATTTCCACCTCGCGTACGCGGCCATGCAGGGCGACCGCTCGGTGGCCGAGGTCGTCGCCGCGATCCAGCGCCTCGATGCCGACCCCGACGTCGACGTCATCATCGTCGCCCGCGGCGGCGGCGACTTCCAGAACCTGCTCGGCTTCAGCGACGAACGCGTGCTCCGCGCCGCGGCGGCCTGCGCCACCCCCCTGGTCAGTGCGATCGGCCACGAGGCCGACCGGCCCCTGCTCGACGAGGTCGCCGACCTCCGGGCCTCCACCCCGACGGATGCCGCCAAGCGGGTCGTTCCCGACGTCTCGGACGAACTCAACCGCGTCCAGCAGGCCAGGGCCCGGTTGAGCACCCGGCTGACCGGAATCCTCGCCGCCGAGGTCGACCGGATCGGCCAGCTCCGGTCACGCCCCGTGCTCAGCAGCACGGCCTGGATCGTCGATTCCCGTGCCGAGGACCTCACCCGGTACGTCGCCCGGGGAACGGAGCTAGTGGAACGCGTCGTCGAGGCATCCGCCGGCGTCGTCACGGAGCTCCGCTCGAGGCTCCGCACGCTGTCCCCGCAGGGCACCCTCGATCGCGGTTACGCGATCGTGCAGGTGCGCGAGGGCCACGTGCTGCGTGCCGCCGCCGATGCTCCGGACGGTACCCGGCTCAGGATCACGCTCGGCGCGGGAACCCTCGCGGCCACAGCGGGCCCGTCCGCCGAGTCGGCCGCAGACCCGGCCACGGACCCTGCAGCTGACCCGGCCACCGGGCCGAAAACGACAGCCAGGACTCAATAGAATGGACGCCATGACCGCTCCCGCCGACATCTCCACCCTGAGCTACGAGCAGGCCAGGGACGAACTCGTACGGGTCGTGAGCGCCCTCGAACAGGGCTCTTCGACCCTCGAAGAGTCCCTCGCCCTGTGGGAACGCGGCGAGGAACTCGCGAGCCGCTGTGAGGAATGGCTGATCGGAGCCAAGGCCCGCCTCGACGCCGCTCGCGCGCGCCAACTGGACTCCGCCTCCCCCTCGACCGGCCCCGGCACCGAATGACCACCACGAAGCGCCCGCCCCGGGTCGTCGCCGAGCTCGGCAGGCCTGAGACCGCCCAGGAGACGGCGGACCGCCTCGCGACGAACTCGCGGAACTACCGGTCGCGCAAGACCGTCAACAACCTGGTCCTGTCCCTCCTCGCCACCCTCGGTGCGGTCTTCGTTCTCGTCCTCCTCGTCCCGCGCAGCGACGGGCCCGTCGACCGCACCGTCGATTTCGCCGCCGTCGCGAGCCAGGTGCAGGTCGGGATCGACGAGCCGCTTGTGGTCCCTGAGCTCCCGGATGGCTGGCGGGCGAATGCCGCCCAGTGGCGTCTCGGCGGCACAGACAAGATCCCGTCCTGGTACATCGGCCTGCTGACCCCCCGCAACGAGTTCATCGGCCTCACCCAGGCCCTCGGCGCGAATCCGACCTGGATCGGGCAGCAGTTGAACGACGCCCCCGCAGCCCAGACGCTCACCCTCGCAGGAGTCACCTGGGACGTCTACCGGAACCCGGCGGCCGAGAAGGACCGCGGCAACTTCGAATACGCCCTCGTGACGAGCGCAGGGACGAGCAGCTACCTGCTCGTCGGAACGGCAGACGAAGACGAATTCGCGGCGGTCGCGACCGCGATCGCCGCCCAGATCAGTGCCAACGGACAGGCGGTGACCCAGTGACCGGACAGGGCAAAGACGTGCTCATCAGCCAGGCTGCGGCCCCGGGCGACGCCGTGGGCCCGGCAGCGGTGTGGAGCCGGCTGCAGCGCGGCAACCAGCGATTCGTGGACGGCGAGCCGCAGCATCCGCGCCAGGACGTCGACCGGCGCACCGAGCTCGCGACCGCGCAGACCCCGGCCGCGGCCCTCTTCGGGTGCAGCGACTCGCGTCTCGCCGCCGAGATCATCTTCGACATGGGCCTCGGCGACCTTTTCGTCGTGCGGAACGCCGGGCAGGTCATCTCCGATTCCGTGCTCGGCTCCCTCGAGTACGCGGTCGCCGTGCTCAAGGTCCCGCTCATCCTCGTGCTCGGCCACGACGGCTGCGGCGCGGTCCAGGCCGCCGTTGACGCGCAGGCGCCCGGGGCGGCTCCCCTGCCCGTGCACATCGGCCGGATCATTGAGAAGATCGTGCCCGCCGTGCACCGGGTGGTCGCGGCGACGGATGCGACGCTGACCGAACCCGGGAGCATCGATGCACTCATGGTCGGCAGGGAACACCTGCGCGACACCGTGACCGAGCTCCTGGAACAGTCCGAGTTGATCAGCGACGCCGTCGCAGCGGGTACATTGGCTATCGTCGGCGCCAATTACCGACTGCTCGAAGGCCGGGCCGTTCCCGACGTCGTCGTCGGCAACGTCTGATCCCACAGCCCGGGCAGTACCGTCTCCCAATCGAAAGGTCTTACACACAGTGGTGCAAAAAACCGCAGATGCCGGCTACCGAATCGAACACGACACGATGGGCGAGGTGCAGGTTCCCGTCGACGCCCTCTACGGCGCCCAGACCCAGCGGGCCGTTGAGAACTTCCCGATCTCCGGCTCCGTCCTCGAACCCGCGCAGATCTCGGCCCTCGCCCGCATCAAGAAATCCGCCGCCCTCGCGAACGCGCAGCTCGGGGTGCTCGACGGCGACATCGCCGAGGCGATCGCCGGAGCAGCAGACGAGGTCATCACCGGTCTCTACGACGACCAGTTCCCGATCGACGTCTACCAGACCGGCAGCGGCACCTCCTCGAACATGAACATGAACGAGGTGCTCGCGACCCTCGCCACCCGCACCCTCGGCCGCCCGGTGCACCCGAACGACCACGTCAACGCCTCACAGTCCTCGAACGACGTCTTCCCCACGTCGGTGCACCTCGCCGTCACGAGCGCGCTCATCGACGACCTCATCCCCGGGCTCGACCACCTCGCCGTCGCCCTCGAGGCCAAGTCGGTGCTCTGGGCCGATGCCGTCAAGGCCGGCCGTACCCACCTGATGGACGCGACCCCGGTCACCCTCGGCCAGGAGTTCGGCGGCTACGCCCGCCAGATGCGGCTCGGCATCGAGCGCATCCGCAGCGCCCTCCCCCGCGTCGCCGAGGTGCCCCTGGGCGGCACTGCAGTGGGCACCGGCATCAACACCCCCGCCGGCTTCCCCCAGCTCGTGATCGAGCTCCTGGTCGCCGAGACCGAGCTTCCCGTGACGGAAGCGCGCGACCACTTCGAAGCGCAGGCCAACCGCGACGGCCTCGTCGACGCATCCGGTGCCCTGCGCACCATCGCGGTCAGCCTCACCAAGATCTGCAACGACCTGCGCTGGATGGGCTCCGGCCCCAACACCGGCTTCGGCGAGCTGCAGATCCCCGATCTTCAGCCCGGCTCCTCGATCATGCCCGGCAAGGTCAACCCGGTCATCCCCGAGGCCGTGCTGATGGTCTGCTCCCGCGTGATCGGCAACGACGCGACCGTGGCCTGGTCGGGCGCGTCTGGCTCCTTCGAGCTCAACGTGGCCATCCCCGTGATGGGCACCGCGCTGCTCGAGTCGATCCGCCTGCTCTCGAACGCGACACGGGTGCTCGCCGACAAGACCATCGACGGGCTCGAGGCCAACCTCGACCGGGCGAAGGCCCTGGCCGGCTCCTCCCCCGCCATCGTGACGCCGCTCAACCGGGTGATCGGCTACGAGGCCGCGGCGAAGGTCGCCAAGCACGCGGTCGCGAACGGCGTCCCCGTGCGCCAGGCCGTCATCGACCTCGGTTTCGTGGAACGCGGCGAAGTCACCCTGGCCCAGCTCGACACGGCCCTGGACCTGCTCAGCATGACGCGTCCCCCCGCGCGCACCGCCTAGCCCCGGTACCTTTCCGGTCGAGGGCGCCCTTTCCGCGGGTCACTCTCGACCGGAAAGGGCACCTTCGCCGGATCGCGGGGTCAGTTCGGGTCGTTGCCCTCGAGCATCTCGGTGACGAGCGCGGCGATCGCGCTGCGCTCCGAGCGGGTAAGCGTCATGTGGGCGAACAACGGATGCCCCTTGAGCGTCTCGATCACGGATGCGACGCCGTCGAAGCGGCCGACCCGGAGATTGTCCCGCTGGGCGACGTCGTGGGTGAGGACCACCCGCGAGTTCTGCCCGATGCGACTGAGCACGGTGAGCAGCACGTTGCGCTCGAGCGACTGCGCCTCGTCGACGATCACGAACGCGTCGTGCAGCGAACGGCCCCGGATGTGGGTGAGCGGCAGGACCTCGAGGATCCCCCGCTCGAGGACCTCTTCGAGCACGTTCTCGGACACGAGCGCGCCGAGGGTGTCGAAGACCGCCTGGGCCCACGGGCTCATCTTCTCACTCGCGTCACCGGGCAGATAGCCGAGTTCCTGGCCGCCGACCGCGTAGAGCGGGCGGAACACCATGATCTTGCGATGCTGCTGGCGTTCCAGGACGGCTTCGAGTCCCGCACAGAGCGCGAGCGCCGACTTCCCCGTCCCCGCTCGCCCTCCCAGGGAGAGGATCCCGATCTCAGGGTCGAGCAGCAGGTCGATCGCCAGGCGCTGCTCGGCCGACCGGCCCTTGAGTCCGAACAGGTCCCGGTCGCCGCGCACGAGCCGCATTTCGCCCTTACCGGTGACCCGGCCGAGCGCCGAGCCGCGGTCAGAATGGACCACGAGGCCGGTGTTGATCGGCATGTCCTGCACCAGACGGGTGTTGAGCACCTCGTTGTCGTAGAGTTCGCTGATCTGGTTCGACCCGAGAGTGATCTCGTCCATCCCCGTCCAGCCGGAATCGACCGCGAGCTCGTGTCGGTACTCATCCGCGAGCAGGCCGATCGATGCCGCCTTGACCCGCAATGGCAGGTCCTTGGAGACGACCGTGACGGCGAGGCCGTCGTTGGCGAGGTTCATCGCGACCGCGAGGATCCTCGAATCGTTGTCGCCGAGTTGCAGGCCCGAGGGGAGCACCGACATGTTGGAGTGGTTCAGCTCGACACGCAGGCTGCCACCCTCTCCGACCGGGATCGGGAAGTCGAGGCGTTCATGCTTGACACGCAATTCGTCCAGGAGCCGGAGGGCCTGGCGGGCGAAGTACCCGATCTCCGGGTCGTTGCGCTTGGATTCGAGTTCGGCGATCACGACGACCGGCAGCACGATGGCATGCTCGGCGAACCGGAAGATCGCCTTGGGATCCGACAGGAGGACCGAGGTGTCCAGCACGAAGGTGCGCTCGGTTTGCTTGATGTCGGAAGCCGTCTGGTTCGAACCCTGATAGTCGGTCTGATTAGCGGTCACAACCACTCCCACCCCGTGCCTCGAAAGGCGCGGATTGTGTTGGCGAGCTGGCCACGGGGGTTCTCGAGCCGTACTTATGTGGCCGTCTCGATCAGGCGCCGTACCTGATGGGGATGACGCTACTTACACTCGGTGAATATCGGAAGTGCGACACACACATTGTCACCAGACGTTAATGGGCGCGGCATCTGGGACTCAGTAAATGGCCGCCGTCGCATACGACGTGAATGCCCCGCGCAGCATGTCCACGGTGTCGACGCTGAGCACGGCGTGGGCGCTGAGTCGCACCCGGCCGTCGCGGGTCGTTGCGGTGATCCCGTGGTTGTGCAGGGCGATCGTGAGCGTGTTGAGCTGGGCGGGAGGGGGCTCGAGCACGAGGATCCCGGCCCGCTCGCGTTCATCCCTCGGCGACACCACGGGTACCGCGTACTCGTCGGCGAGGTCGATCAGTTGCGACACGTTGTCCGCGACCGCGGCCTCGATGTTATGAATGCCCGTCACGGCAATCTCTTCGAGAGCCGCGGAGAACCGCGCCTGCGCGATCGCGTCTCCATTGCTGACCCGGAATGCGCGGGCGCTGTGGCTCGGCGGCAGCACCTCGTCCCACGGCTCAGCAACGTCCGTTCCCGCGAAGCCCGAGAACACCGGAACGAGTCGTTCGACCGCACGGTCGCTCAGCGCCAGGAAACCGGTGCCCCAGCCCGAGCGCACCCATTTCTGGCCACCGGATGCGACGACATCCGCCATCTCATAGGCTGCGTCGGTGACACCGAAGCCCTGGATCGCGTCAACGATCAACAGACGGTCGCCGATCACCTGGCGGATGCCGTCGAGGTCCACCCGGAATCCGGTCCGCGAGTCGACGAGGCAGACCGCGACGGCGACCGTCGCCGGCGTGAGCTGCTCGCGGATCTCGCCCGGGGTCACCCTGCCGTGCTCGGTCCCCAGCCAGATCGGGGTCACGACGCGCAGGGCCTCAGCCGCGCGCACGGCAGCAAAGGGGACGGTGGGGAAATCGCCGGGCGAGAGCAGCACGCCCCCGGTCAGGCCGAACATGGCCTGCATGATGCCGGTCGTCGTGTTCGGCTCGCAGACGACCTGGTCGGCCCGGAAACCGGTCACGGCGGAGACGGCCTCGCGCATCCGCTCGTCCTGCTGGAAGAGGTGGTCGAGGCTGCCGAAGCGGGCCCGGGACAGGATCTCGGTCTGGCCGAGGCTCTCGGCCACCACCGTCGCCGAGAGCGGTCCGACGCGGCCGTAGTCGAGGTAACCGGGCTCCTCGACGAACCCCGCGGCATAGGCATCGATCTCGGTCATCCGGTCTCCTAGCTTCCGAAGCGGCGCTGGCGTTTGGCGAAGTCGCGCAGGGCGCGCAGGAAGTCGACCTGGCGGAGGTCGGGTCCGAGCGCCTCGACGAAGTAGAACTCGCTGTGGGCGCTCTGCCAGAGCATGAAATCGCTGATCCGCTGCTCACCGGAGGTGCGGATCACGAGGTCGGGGTCGGGCTGGCCACCGGTGTAGAGGTGCTGGCCGATGAGTTCGGGAGTAAGCGTCTCGGCAAGGTCCGCGAGGGTGTGCCCGTTCTCGAGGTGCGCGGCGACGATGCTGCGCATGGCGTCGGTGATCTCGGTGCGTCCGCCGTAGCCGACCGCGAGATTGATGTGCATGCCCTTCTTGCCCGCGGTGCGGGTCTCGGCGTCGCAGAGCGCCGCGATGAGCGGCGCGGGCAGGCCCTTCTTCGTGCCGACCTGCTGGACCCGCCAGTTGCGCTGGCGCGAGAGCTCTTCGGCGAGCTTGGCGATGATCTTGGTGAGCTCGGAGAGTTCCTCGCTCGGGCGGTTGGTGAGGTTGTCCGAGGAGAGCAGGTAGAGCGTGACCACCGAGATGCCGAGGTCGTCGCACCAGCTCAGGAACTCCCGCATCTTCGCCGCGCCGGCACGGTGGCCGTGTGCGGCGGACTCGAGCCCGAGCTGCCGGGCCCAGCGGCGGTTGCCGTCGATGATCATCGCGACGTGGCGTGGCAGGTTCTCCGGCGTCAGCCCGCGACGAAGGCGGCGCTCGTACAACCGGTAGAGGATGTCGCGCGCCAAGGGGACCTGCCTCTTCTGCACGTATTTACGCTAGCCCACTCGGGCAGCCCGTGCTTCTTCCGGCATGTTCGCTGTCGTATTCTGGCTGCATGGCCGCAGAGAGCAGCACCGGGGACGACGCAACCGCACGACAGCCGCTGAAGGCGCCCGACGACGAGTTCATCCCGCAGCTGCCGCTGCTCGAGTCGGAGGTGCCCCGGCCGGAGGATCTCAAGCCCACCTGGCGCGGCTGGATCCACGCGGGCACCTTCCCGGTCACGATCGTCGCGGGGATCGTGCTTCTGTCCCTCGCAGAGGGACCCGCGGCGAAGTGGAGCTGCCTCGTCTTCGTGATCAGCTCCCTGCTCCTGTTCGGTAACTCGGCGCTGTACCACCGCATCAACTGGAAGCCGCGCACGAAGCTCGTCTTCAAGCGCATCGACCACGCCAACATCTTCCTGCTGATCGCCGGTTCCTACACGCCGATCACGGTGCTCGCGCTACCGCCGTCGAAGTCCGTGCTCCTGCTCTCCCTCGTCTGGGGCGGCGCACTTCTCGGCATCGCCTTCCGGGTGTTCTGGATCACCGCACCGCGCTGGCTCTACGTGCCGTTGTACCTGCTTCTCGGCTGGGGCTCACTGATGTTCATCGTCGACTTCTTCCAGGCGAACGCCGCGATGATGACCCTCATCATGATCGGCGGCCTGTGCTACTCGGTCGGCGCTGTCATCTACGCGCTCAAGAAGCCCAACCCGTTTCCCGGGGTCTTCGGGTTCCACGAGATCTTCCACAGCCTGACCGTTGTCGCGTTCCTCTGCCACTGGGCGGCGATCCTGATCATCGCCACGCATCCGCTCTACCCCTGAGGCTGCTGGGTCTCCCGCGGGGTGGATGCCTCACCCGGGTGCGTCTCCGCCTCGACGCGGGCAGCGAGTTCCGCCTGCAGGCGCTCGGCGATCTCCGCGCGATACGTCGTGCGGCGGATGCGGCGGACCAGATCGAAGCCGAGCAGCACGACGGCGACCACGACGAAGAGGATCGCCAGGAAGCCGGCGGGCCCCGGCGTGACGGTGTCGGGGTTGAATTCGGGCGGCGGCGTGTTGGCGAGCATGAAGCCCGTCACCGCGTCGACGAGGTGCGGGAGCAGGACGGCGCTCATGCCTCGTCCCGGATACCGGCGAACAGATCTGATTCAGGCATGACCGTTTCAACTTTCGATTCGACGAGCTGGAAGTCCTCGTACGGCCACGCCTCACGGATGAGGTCGTTCGGCCAGAAGAAGAAGCTGCTCGTGGGGGAAACCTGGCTCGCGTGGGCTCGCAGCGCCGCGTCCCTCGCGTCCAGGAAGTCGCCGACCGGAACGTGGGTCGTCGCCAGGGCCGGGTAGTTCTTCATCCAGTCGCGGGCCTCCCCGAGCGGCTCGAGCAGCGGGGACTCCGGTTCCTTGACGCTCAGCAGCAGGAAGAGGGCATCAATGCGTTCGAGGTTGAAGATGCGATCGTAGTAGAGCTTGTCGATCTGCCATGGTTCCCCGTCACCCGGGTACCGGGTGGGGTCCGCGGCGGCGCGATACGCGGCCATCGAGACCTCGTGGCAGCGGATGTGGTCCGGGTGCGGGTATCCGCCGTTCTCGTCGTACGTGATCAGGACCTGGGGGCGGAATTCGCGGATGATCCGCACGAGCGGTTCCGCGGAGAACTCGAGGTCGATGGTCGAGAAGGAATTCGGCGGGACCGAACCGTCTTCGTTCATGCCGGAATCCTGGTAGCCGAGCCACCGGTGTTCGATGCCGAGGGCCTGCTGCGCCTGGCGCATCTCCCGTCGGCGCAGGCCGGCCATGTCTCGCTCGGCCATCGCCGTGTCTGCGAGGGCGTCGTTGAGGATGCTGCCGCCCTCTCCGCCCGTGCAGCTCACGACCATGACCTCGGCGCCGCGGCTCCGGTAGTACGCATAGCTCGCAGCCCCCTTGCTCGACTCGTCGTCGGGATGGGCGTGAACGGCCAGGAGGCGCAGTGTCATCGGACTCCTCAGAAATGGCGGATAACCTAGGGACAAGACTAATCGTTGAACCGTGAGTGTGGAGTCTGAGTGACCGGCAGCAGGAACGTCGACAGCGGTACCCGCAGCGAGGGCACCCTGGATTCCCGGTACGGTCGCGCCCCGAACCGGCGCCTGCGCGACCGTCGGTCCCTGTGGATCACCGCCGGGGCCTTCGCCGTCGTGCTGGTGGGCTGGGTCGTCTGGGTCGGGCTCGGCGCCTCCCAGCCCCTGCTCGAAACCAGGGACATCCGCAACGTCGTCCAGGACGACCGGAACGTGACGGTGACCTTCGAGGCCTCGATTCCGGTGGGGTCACCGGCGAGTTGCGCGGTCGAGGCGCTCAACCAGAGCTTCGCGGTCGTAGGGTGGAAGGTGATCGACCTGCCGCCGAGTGACCAGTATTCACGTACGTTCACGGAGCAGCTACTGACGAGCGAGCCCGCCACCACCGGATTGATTTACCGGTGCTGGCTGACCTAGACTGACGTATTCGCCCCGACGTTCTTCGCCGGGGCGAGCGTTGTTTTCCTGCTGCGATCCGCCCGGAATCACGCACACAACACCGCACGATCACGCACATCCGGTACCACACGCATGACTCGAGCATGAGGAGGAGACCCACCCATGACTACTGAAACCACCGTCACCTGGCTGACGCAGGAGGCGTACGACCGCCTCGCCTCCGAGCTGGAGGCCCTGAGCACCGTCGGCCGGATCGAGATCGCGAAGAAGATCGAATCCGCGCGTGAAGAGGGCGACCTCAAGGAGAACTCGGGGTACCACGCGGCGAAGGACGAACAGGGCAAGCAGGAGGCGCGCATCCGCACGCTCATCGTGCTGCTCCGCAACGCCGAGGTCGGCCACGCCCCCGAGAGCAAGGGCGTTGTCGAGTCCGGAACCGTGATCACCGCCACCATCGCCGGTGACGAGGAGCGCTTCCTGATCGGCAGCCGCGAGATCGCCGGCGACAGCGACCTCAACGTCTACAGCGAGCAGAGCCCGCTCGGCGCCGCGATCCTCGGCCTCAAGGTCGGATCGAAGACGAGCTACACCACCCCGAACGGCAAGGAAATCGCCGTGGAGATCTTCGCCGTCGAAACCTGGGGCGGCGACTAGCAGCATCCGCGGCAACTGTGGCCGTTACGGTCGACTGCGCCCCGTGCACGGGCCGCAGTCGACCGTAACGGCCACAGTCGTCCCGCGACGCGACCCTCAGTCGATCTGGGGGTCGTAACCGGCCGAGGTGAGTACGTCGACGACGTGCTGGCGGTGGTCGGGGCCGCGGGTCTCGACGCTGACGTTGAGTTCGACCTCGCTGATCTGCAGTCCGACGCCGTGCCGGGTGTGCAGGACCTCGACGACATTGGCGTGCGCTTCGGCGAGCAGCTCGGAGATGCGGGCGAGCTGTCCGGGGCGGTCCGGCAGCATGATGCGCAGGGTGAGATACCGACCGGATGCCGCAAGGCCGTGGCTGATGACACGCTGCATCAGCAGGGGGTCGATATTGCCCCCGCTGAGGATCGCAACGGTGGGGCCATCCGGGGTGACCTTGCCGGCCAGGATGGCTGCGACCGCGACGGCGCCGGCCGGTTCGACGACGAGCTTCGCGCGTTCGAGGAGCACGAGAAGCGCACGGGCGGTGTCGTCCTCTGTGACGGTGACGATCTCGTCGACCACGTCCCTGATGATCTCGAAGTTGAGCAGCCCCGGCTTCGCTACGGCGATGCCGTCGGCGATCGTCGGCAGGATCGGCACCTCGATCGCCTTCCCTGCCTCGATGGATGGCGGGTAGGCGGCGGCGTTGGCGGCCTGCACGCCGATGATCCGGATCGTGCGACCGTCGAGGAGCGCCTTCTGCTTCAGCGCGCTCGCGACGCCGGAGATGAGTCCGCCGCCGCCGATCGGGACGACGACGGTGTGCAGGTCGGGAACCTGGTCGAGGATCTCGAGGCCCAGCGTTCCCTGGCCGGCGATCACGTCCGCGTGGTCGAACGGCGGGATCAGGATCGCACCGGTCTCCGCGGCGTACGCCGCGGCGGCAAGCAACGGCTCGGCGACCGTGCTGCCCCGGAGGATGACGTGCGCGCCATAGTCCCTGGTGGCCTGGAGCTTGGGCAGGGCGACGCCGACGGGCATGAAGATCGTGGCCTTGATGCCGAGCTCGCGGGCGGCGAACGCAACGCCCTGGGCGTGGTTCCCGGCCGAGGCCGCCACGACGCCGTGTTCCTTCTCCTCGTCGGTGAGCTTCGAGAGGCGGTTGTACGCTCCACGGATCTTGTACGAACCGGTGCGTTGCAGGTTCTCGCACTTGAGGTGCACCTCGGCGCCGAGGACCGCGCTCAGGTAGCGGGAGCCTTCCATCGGGGTCACGGCGGCGACCTGGGAGACCACGGCGCGGGCGGCTTCGAACTCGGCGAGGCTCGGCCCGACGAGGGACAGGTTGGTCATGGGGTGCCTTCGGTAGTGGTCGTGCTGGACGGATTTCTTCTGGTCCTGGTGAAGCCGGGTCGTTGCGGGACGGTCCGCCACAGCGGCGATCCGGTACCCCGCGGAACGTCAGGGAGGTCGGCACGCCAACTGCCGCCCTGAATGTAGTTGATCATGACATTGAGCACGGCCGCGACCGGAACCGCGAAGAGCGCCCCCGGGATCCCGGCGAGCAACGAACCCGCAGCGACGACGAGCACAACGCCGAGCGGATGCACCTTGACCGCCGTTCCCATGATGAGTGGCTGGAGGACGTGCCCTTCGACCTGCTGGACCAGGAGCACGACCCCGAGCATGGCGAGCGCGATCGGCCAGGAGTTGAAGAGCAGAGCGATCACGACGGCGACGGCGCCGGTCGCGACGGCGCCCACGATCGGGATGAAGGAACCGAGGAAGACCAGGACACCGATCGGGATGGCGAGCGGGACGCCGAGCAGGAACGCGCCGAGCCCGATGCCGAGGGCGTCGATCGAGGCGACGAGGATCTGCACCTTCGCGAAATTGCCGAGGGTGGTCCAGCCGGCCTGCCCGGCGCCGTCGATCGCCGCCCGTGCCCGCCTCGGGAAGATCCGCACGATCCAGGCCCAGATTCCGGGGCCGTCGATCAGGAGGAAGAGCAGGCTGAAGAGCGTGAGCAGCAGCCCGGTGAGACCGTGGCCGAGCGAGGTGCCGAGCGAGAGTGCGCCGCTCAGGAAGACCTGGCTGTCGGCCTGGATCGCCGCAAGCGCCTGCTGCAGGTAGTCGTTGATCTGCGGTTCCGTGAGGTGCAGCGGTGACGCGAGCAGCAACGCCTTGAGGTCGCCGTAGGAGCCGGCGAGCCGGTCGCTGAGGCCGGAGAGGCCGCCGGCGAGCTGGGTCGCCGCGAGCGTGATCAGGGCGGCAGGGACGAGGAGAGTGGTGAGCACCGCGACGGCGATGGCCAGGCCCTTGGGCCAGCGGTGCCGCACGAGAAAGGAGACGAAGGGCGCCACGATCGAGGAGACCAGCACGGCGATGAGCAGCGGGATGACGATGAGCCGGAGCTGCACGACGACGAACAGGAAGACGGCGATGACGGCGAAGACGGCGAGGAGCCGCCACGACCACGCGCCGGCGAGCCGGATTCCCGCCGGGACGTTCTCATCGACGCCGTTCGGCGGAGCAGAGACGACGGCGATCGCTGCCGCTCCGGCCCGTTCGCCGGCCGCGGTGCGAGCTCCCGTGCCTGGCCCGCTGCCGGGCTCCCGGCCGATCGGGGCGGCACGTCTGCGCCGCCCGGTGAGGAGTGCGCTCCAGCCCGGCCTACCCGCGGATTCCGTCATCGGACCAGTCTAGGCAATCGGAGGCAGTCACTGTCCCCGGTCCTCGCTAGGGTCGAGGAATGGTCCAGTCCCTCTCCCCCGCACTCGCCAGGCGCGTGGCCCTGGCCGCCCAGGGATTCGGGCGTCCCGTCCCGGCCGCCCCGGGCATCCGCCAGCTGGACGCCCTGGTGACGCGGCTCGGCCTGTTGCAGATCGACTCGGTCAACGTCTTCGAGCGCAGCCATTACCTGCCGGCGTTCAGTCGGCTCGGCGGCTACGACAAGGCGCAGCTCGACCGGCTGACCTTCGCTGTCGGCAAGCAGGCCCGCTATACCGAGTACTGGGCGCACGAGGCCTCGTTCGTGCCCCTCGAGAGCTGGCCGCTGTTCGCCTGGCGGATGGACGATTTCCGCGAGCGGTCGGCGCGGACGCCGGGCGGCTGGTCGCAGGGCAACCGGCCGATGCTCGACTGGCTGCTCGCGGAACTGGCCGATAAGGGCCCGTTGCCGGCGAGTGCGATCGAGCACGACGCGAACAAGCGCAGCGGCCCGTGGTGGGGCTGGTCGGACGTCAAGAGCGGTCTCGAGACGCTGTTCCGCTGGGGCGACGTCGTCACCGCGGGCCGCAGCCGGTTCGAGCGGGTCTACGCGCTGCCTGGACAGGTTCTTTCCCAGGAGCTGCTGGCCCGCCGGGTGCACCGGGACGATGCACATCGCGAACTCGTCCGCCGGTCGGCGCGGGCGCACGGCATCGGCACGGCGAAGGACTTCGCCGACTACTTCCGCCTGAAGACGCCGGCGACTCTCGTCGCGATCCATGAACTCGAGGACGCCAGCGAGCTGATCCCCGTCGTCGTGCCCGGCTGGGGCCCGGGTGGCACGCCCGGTGCCGCCTGGCTGCACCGGGACGCCCGGCTGCCGCGGTCCCTGGACGCCGCGGCGGTGCTCTCGCCGTTCGACCCCGTGGTCTGGGACCGGGCCAGGGCTCTCCGCCTGTTCGGATTCCACTACCGGATCGAGATCTACACCCCCGAACCGAAACGGGTCTTCGGGTACTACTCGCTGCCGATCCTGCTCGGCGACACCCTCGTCGGGCGCGTCGACCTCAAGAACGACCGGCAGGCAGGCGTGCTGCGCGTTCAGGCGGCCTGGGCCGAAGCGGATGCCCCGGCCGACACCGCAGAACGCCTCGCGCCGGTGCTGCGCGCGACCGCCCTCTGGCAGGGACTCACCGAGATCACGGTCGCGCAGCGGGGTACCCTCGCGCCGGCGCTCGCCGCCCTCCTCGCCTGAGCGCAGTCGTCAGAACTTGTTGCCCATGGCGTGCAGGCGGTCGATCCGGTCCTCGATCGGCGGGTGCGTGCTGAACAGCTTCGCCATCATGCCGGGCTTGAGCGGGTTCGCGATCCACAGGTGCGCCATCGACGTGTTCTGCTTCTGCATCGGGCGCCCGTAGGTCTCGAGCTTGGCGAGGGCGCTCGCGAGGGCATCCGGATGCCGCGTCGTCAGCGCGCTCGTGGCATCGGCGAGGTATTCGCGCTGCCGGGAGACGGCGAGCTGCACCATGCTGGCGACGAGCGGTGCCACGATCATCGCGACCAGGCCGAAGACCATCACGACGGGGTTGCCGTTGTTGTTGTTATTGCGACCGAAGAACGCCATCCGCAGGAACATGTCCGAGATGAAGCCGACCGCGACGACGAGGCCGAACACGACCATCGACACCCGGATGTCGTAGTTGCGGACGTGCCCGAGTTCGTGGGCCATCACGCCCTCGAGTTCGGAGTCATCCATGATGGCGAGCAGGCCCGTCGTCGCGGCGACGATCGCGTGCTGCGGGTCGCGCCCGGTCGCGAACGCGTTCGGCGCGGGGTCGTTGATGATGTAGATCTCCGGCATCGGCGTTCCGGTCGTGATCGACAGGTTCTCGACGGTGTTCCAGAGCCGCGGATGCTCCGCCTTGCTGTTCACCCGGATGCCGCCGCTCATCGCGATCGCCTGGCGCCCGGCCGCGAAGTACTGCACGAGGGCGTAACCCGCGGCGACGACGATCGTGAGGATCAGGATGCCGTAGCCGCCGCGACCGTAGACGGCGTTGGCAATCCAGCCGAGGCCGGCGATGATCCCCAGGAAGAGGATGATGATGAAAACGGTGTTGCGCTTGTTCCGCGCGATCGCACTGTACATCTGGGCCTGCCGCTAGAACTGGACGCGAGGCGGCTCCGCGATGGCTGCGGAGTCGGTGACCTCGAAGAAGTCGCGCTGGGTGAATCCGAGGTTCTTCGCGATCAGGTTGTTCGGGAAGACCTGGATCTTCGTGTTGAGCTCCCGCACCCCGCCGTTGTAGAAGCGGCGCGACGCCTGGATCTTGTCCTCGGTGTCGACGAGCTCAGCCTGCAGCTGCAGGTAGTTCTGGCTGGCCTGGAGCTGCGGGTACGCTTCCGCGACCGCGAAGATGCTGCGCAGGGCGGACTGCATGTGGTTCTCGGCGGCCGCGGCATCCGCAGGGGTCGTCGCACTGATCGACTCGGCGCGGGCCTTGGCGACGTTCTCGAAGACCGCCTTCTCGTGCGCCGCGTAGCCCTTGACCGTCTCGATGAGGTTCGGGATGAGGTCGGCACGCCGCTTGAGCTGCACCGTGATGTCGCTCCACGCTTCGTCCACCCGCACCTTGAGGGTCACGAGGGAGTTGTACGTCGCCCAGAAGTAGATTCCGACGATGACGACAAGCACAACAACGATGAGTAGCGGGATGAGCCATTCCATGGCAGCGTCTCCTTGTATTTCAGCGGTGCGAGCGAGCGGGCCGCGGCGGCATACGAACAATGGTGCCATCATAACGACGCCGCCTGACACTCTCATCCGCTTCCCACCAGACTCCAAGAAACACCCCCGATCCATGGTTCTTTCCGGCCGAACCGGCGAATAATCAAAGGCATGAGCCATCTGTCTGCGCCCGCGGTCCACGTGACGGACCTGTTCGCCCGCCGGGGCAGGCATCCGGTGCTGCACGGGTTGAGCCTCACGGTGCCCCGTGGCCTCGTCGTGGGCCTGATCGGGCCGAGCGGATGCGGCAAGACGACCCTGATGCGCTCGATCGTCGGCGTCCAGCTCGTGCAGTCCGGGGAGGTCACCGTGCTCGGCCGCCCCGCCGGCTCCGTCTCGCTCCGGAACAGGGTCGGTTATGTCACGCAGGATGCGAGTGTCTACGACGATCTCACCGTGCGGCAGAACCTGAGGTACTTCCGGTCGGTGCTCGGCGCCCCCGCGAGCGATGTCGACCGGGTGATCGACGCGACCGACCTGGGAAGATATGCCGGCCAGCTGGCGGGTTCGCTCTCCGGCGGCCAGCGCAGCCGGGTGTCGCTCGCCGGCGCCCTGCTCGGGTCCCCCGAGCTGCTCGTGCTCGACGAACCCACCGTCGGCCTCGACCCGGTCCTCCGGGTGGAGCTCTGGGAGCTGTTCCACCGGCTCGCGGCCGGAGGGACGAGCCTGCTCGTGTCGAGCCACGTCATGGACGAAGCGAGCCGCTGCGACCGGCTGCTCCTGATGCGGGACGGTGAGATCCTCGCAGACGACACCCCGGCCGGGCTGCTCGCGTCGACCGCGACCGACGACGTCGAGGCGGCGTTCCTGAGCCTGATCCGGCGGCATCCGTCGCCAGAAGACCCGCAAGCCGATGACCCGTCGTCCGAAGGCCGGCCGACCGGGACCGGGTCGACCGGATTCGATGGTGCGCTGTGAACCCGCGCCGTACGCTCGCAACGGCCGGACGGGTGCTCGCCCAGATCCGGCACGACCCCCGCACGATCGTGCTGCTCCTCGTCGTCCCGAGCCTGCTGATCGGCCTGGTGGCGTGGATCTTCTCCGACACGCCCGTGTTCGACAGGATCGGGCCGGCGATGATCGCCCTGTTCCCGTTCATCGTGATGTTCCTCGTGACGAGCATCACGACCCTGCGGGAACGCCGCACCGGGACGCTGGAACGGCTGCTCTCGATGCCGCTCGGCAAGGGCGACTTCATCCTCGGCTACACCCTCGCCTTCGGGCTGCTCGCGGTGCTGCAGTCCGCGGTCGCGGTCGGGTACGCGGTCTGGGTCTGCGGCCTCACGATCGCCGGTTCGGTCTGGTTGCTTCTCGCGGTCGCCGTCGCCGACGCGGTTCTCGGCACGACATTCGGGCTGCTCGCGAGCGCGTTCGCCCGCACCGAGTTCCAGGTCGTGCAGTTCATGCCCGCGCTCGTGTTCCCGCAGATCCTGCTCGGCGGTATCTTCCTCCCCCGCGACCAGCTTCCGGACGCCCTGCGGATCATCAGCGACTGGCTTCCGCTCTCGCACGCGATCGACGCCCTCCAGGCGGTCGCCTCGAATTCGCAGGACGCCGCGTACATCGGCGGCGAACTGCTCATCATCGGGGCGTGGATCGTGGGAGCGGTCGTCGTCGGCTCGATCACGCTCCGCCGCCGCACCCCCTGACCCATCCCCCGCCGCGGATTTCGGCGGGCGGGAACGGGCGGGAACCGGACGCCGGTCAGCGGGCGGCGAGCACCTTCTGGAGCCAGCGGTACGAGGACTTCGGCGTGCGCTTCCGCTCGGGGTCTGCGAAGTCGACCCGCACCAGGCCGTAACGCTGGGTGTAGCCCGCGGTCCACTCGAAGCCGTCGAGCAGCGACCAGACAAAGGCCCCGCGCATGCTCACCCCCGCCGCCGGCTTGCCCGGTGCAACGGCGTCGAGTGCGGCCACGAGGTGTTCGGCGAGGTAGTCGATCCTGGCCGGGTCGTCGACGGCGCCGCGGCTGTCGACCTGGTCAGGGAAACTCGCTCCGAGGCTCGTGAGGTACACCGGCGGGAGTGCGTCGCCGTACCGGGTCGCGAGCTCGGTGAGGGCGACGCCGAGGTAGTCCGGCGCGATCGCGCGTCCCGCCCCCGTGACCGTGAACTCGCGGAACGGGAGCACGTGGAACGGGAAGGAGACCACGGGCGCGTTCTCGTCGACCCTGCCTGCGTTCGCGGCGGTCCGCGGCCCGACGCCCGAGCCGGCGGCACCCGGTCCGCCAGGGCCGCCCGCCCGGCTCGCCGGCCCGCGGGAGCCGGGAC